>CAWGNM010000005.1:0-249911 GCA_963823935.1 uncultured Acidobacteriota bacterium | reverse complement strand
GCCAAGAGTGGCTGTGCCACTACAGGTTCAGGCCGCGCTGGCGGGCGGCTTCGTATAGGAGGATGCTGCCGGCGATGGCGGCGTTGAGCGATTCGGCGGGCGCGTTTTCGCTGCCCGCCTTTGCGTACTGCGGCGCGTGCGGAATGCGCACGACGGCGTCGGCGGAGCGGACCAAGTCTTCGGGCAGGCCCGCGCCTTCGTTGCCGATCAGCAGAGCCACGGGCCCGCGCCAATCGATCTCCCACGGCGCGAGCGGTTTTCTGGTGCCGGCGTTGGCGCTGCCGCGAGAGCTCGCGGCTTCGCGTTCGCTTGCGACACTTCGTTCGCTTGCGCCGCTGGGTTGGCCTGCGCGGCTCGGCTCGCTGGCGCGGCTGGCCGCGTCGCCTGCGCTGCCCGCGCTGAAAGGTTCGTCGGGGCAAGCGGCGCAGACGTGCACTCCGGCGATGCGCAGTTGCGCGAGAAGCACGGGCGCGGAAAGTCCGCGTGCGATGGGCAGGCGCAAAGCGGCGCCGGCCGAGGCGCGCAGCGCCTTGGGCGAAAAGGGATTGGCGGTGCCGATCGCGCCTGCCGCGCAGGCGGCGACTCCGGAAGCGCCGAGCGCTTCCGCCGTGCGCACCAGAGTGCCTACGTTTCCGGGGTCTTGCACTCCCGCGAGAATCAGGATCAAGGGAGTTCCGCCGATGAGATCGTCGAAGGTGCCGAGGCGCGGCCGCACCAATGCCGCAACGCCCTGCGGCGTTTCGGTTCCGCTGGCGAAGGCGAAGAGGCGGTCGGTGGTGCGCAGCAGGCGCGCCCCTGGCGGAATCGATGGTTGAAGGCGGCGCATGTGCTTCGCGCCGGTATCGCTGAAGAGCAGGGCCAGAATTTCGGCGCTCGAATGGAGCGCGGTTTCCACCAGGCGGGCTCCCTCGACGCCGACAATTTCCCCTTCGGGAAGGCCTGGGTCAGAAGAGCCGGCGCGAGGCCGAGCGGATGCGCCGCCGCGAGACGAATCGCCCGAGAGCGCGGCGCGAAAGCGCTTCAGCCAGCGATTCTCACGGCTCTCGATGGATTCGGAAAAAGGCGGCGCGGCGCGGTTGGCACGCAATTCGGCCATGCGCTTCATAGGCAGCGAGAGTAACAAAGGCCGATGGTTTAGCACAATTGGCACAGAAGCAATGGCTTACCTTTAGAGAGACGGTCCGCTTGCCGCCAGGGGCTAAAGGCCGTTTTTGGTGCTCGGCATATGTCGCGGCTGAAGCCGCGACCCACAAAGACGAGGGCGCAGCGGATGTGCGGGAGCACCGCCAAGAGTGGCGGTGCCACTACTGCAAATACGCAGAAAAAACTGGCGCTCGCTGGTACTGAGCGGAAAGCCTCAAGTCTCCCGCAAAACCACCCCAATGCACGCAAAGGCGGCGCGCATTGGGGACCCCGGTATTCGCGGGCGACCTGAGCTACAAACCGCGGGAGCACAGCCAGGAGTGGCGGTGCCACTTGTCTGCACCCAATTTCCCGCGAGGAACTCCTGGCCTGGGTCGATGAGGTGCGTGGCAGGAAAATGGCTAGGAGAAAAGGCGGGCGCGGAGGCCGGTCAAGGTCACCTGGGCCGCGGGCGAAGCGGCCAGACCCTTGATTCCAAAGATGAGCCCGATCAGCAGGCAATGGAGTTCCGCGCGCACGGCCATGGGCGAAAACTGGTTCCAGAAGCGGATGCGGCCGAGCCTGCCGAGCCGCGGAAACCAGCGGGGAACCTCTTGCAGATAGCGCTCGGCGGGCGGGCCATAAAGCTCGGCCAGCCAGCCCTCCTCGTAGCGCGCCACGATCGAGTACACCGCGAAGCACCAGGCGAAAATGAAAGGCGCCGCGGACGGAAGTTTGGCGAAGAACATGGCGCTGGTGCAGATCAGGATGTTGCCGATATAGAGAGGATTGCGAACCAGCTGATAAGGACCGCTGGTGGTGAGCGCCAGCTGCATCTTCAGCCGGTGGTGAATGTAAGACTGTGCCCAGATGCGCAGTGCCATGCCGGCCAAGAGCAGGGCCAGCCCAATGCCCCAGCTCACCGCCAGACTCACAGTCTCCTCTCGCCTGGAGAATAAGGCGAAGAGCAGAGGGAGATGCACGATGACGCCACGATTGCGAAATACCCAATGCCCGGAAAGCATCCCTAGCCCCCAAAGACCCCGGAAACAGCCGATTGCCGTCCTACATAGATGCAAACAACAGACAATAAGTTAACCCGCGACGTTACTGTATGATTAAACGTTCTTCAAGGGGGGACGTCGGAGAAAGATTCCAGAGAGTTCACAGCCGGGCGCACGTCGATTTTACATCGACTTTACATCGGGGCGGCGACATTCCCGGGGCCGCAGGTGCGGAGGGGAAATGGCGAGAAAACCTCTGCGCTATACCGCTATGCTTTCGCGCTCATGCGAGAGGCCGATTGCTTCAGATACTCGTCCCGGCATTGAATCGAGCAGAGATGGATGGCGCTGAATTCCAGGACGCGCCGGTCGTCCCAGCGATCGAGCAGGCGGACGGAGCGCTGCACGGAATTGGGAGTTTCCGTTTCCAGATCGTAGCCGAGAATCCACTCCGTACCGGAGGGAAGCCTTTCCGGTCTTTTGGCGCCGCAATTGTCGCAGGTGATGCTTACCATAAATACTTTCCTCGAGGGCTGAGCATTGGATGCGGAGCGACGCGCGGGTGGATGCGGAGCGACGAGCGGCGGAAAGGTCAAAGTTCGGATTCGAGGACGCGCTTCAGGGCGGGAATCAGGTCAGTGCCGGCGCTGGCTTTGTTTACGAAGCCCTGCGCGCCGAGAAGGCGCACGGCCGCTTCGGCCTCGGGCGTACACTCCTGCACCGTGAGGAAAAGAATCTTGGTGCCCGGAGCGATACTGCGTATCTCCACGGCGGTTTCGATGCCGTTCATTACCGGCATGTGGATGTCCAGAAGGACCAGATCGGGCTTCAGCGCTTTGACGCGGTCGAGGGCCTGCTTGCCGTCCTGGGCCTCGCCGCAGATGGAAAGGGCATGAGCGTTCAGAAGGGAACGCACGGAATTTCGAGCGATGTCATGATCGTCCACGAGCAGTATTCCCGCCGTAAGTCACCCGCCGCTTAGATTTTCGGCAACGCCGTTGGGCGCCCCATCCATGGTGGTCGCGCCTGCTGGCTAATTCCATACAGCGATACCTGTAGGCCTGTTCAAAAATGAACAGCTTGCTTTCCAGAAGCGAAAGCGCGGTGAAGGTGAGTTGAGACCAGCGATGAACGTTCCGCGTCGATACAGAGAATTGTTGCGGCGGCATCGGCTGTGAGCTTGTATTAGGCCGATGCTCCTTTGGCTTGGCATTCCTCGGGCAATAGGCGATTGATTGTGGGAATCAGCGAAATTCCGGCGTCGGATTTAGGGACGAAATTCCCGTCACCAAAAAGGCGCGCGAGAACCGCGGCTTCCTCCGGGCTGTAGTGGCTGCTCATCAGCACGATCTTGGGAGCATTTTCCAACCGGCGGATTTCGATGGCCAGTTCGACACCATTCATTTCGGGCATGACCAGATCGAGCAAGGCGACATGGGGATGGATTTGCCGGATGAGATCGAGAGCGTCGGCGCCGCTGGCGACGTCGTAGACACGCCAGTGAGGCGCCCGAGCGAGAAGCGCACGCAAAGTTTGGCGCACGCCACGGTGGTCATCGACGATGACAATCTTCGCGGGTATCGGAGTCATGCAAGGGAGGCAAAGGCAGAGAGGGTGGGCCGCTGTGCTTTGCCGCAATGTATATGTAACAGGGTAGGTTTGTCTGTTCAATACGGGCCTTGCCGTAGGTCATTTTGGAGTTCGACAACGGGGATTTTACTTATGGCCGCGCAACCCAGGCGGCTTGGGCCGCAACAAGCGGCGCTAACAAATCGGGCCTGACAAGTTGCTAACGGCGGAAGCCGCCGCCGCGGCCGAACCCGCCGAATCGGCCGAAGCCGCCGCCGTAGTATCCGCCCCAGCCCCAGCCGAAGCCGACGCCGACGTATGGACCGGGGTAGCAATACCAGCCGCAATAGGGATAGGGATAGGCGCCGTAGTAACCGCCATAGTAATAGGGAGCCGGCGGATAGGCGGGTCCATAGCCGGGCCGGCGCCCGGGGCCATTGGCGTACGCGTCCTGATCTCTGTAGTCGCTTTGCGACGCGGGGCGAAATGCGACCGGGCCCTTGTCGGTGGAGACGGACACGGGCGACGTGAGCTGGAAGGTAAGCAACGCCTCCGGAGCGATCATGGTGGCGCGGCCGCGCGAGGAGAGCACGATCGCGGCTCCGGTGGTGGCTCCCAAGCCCGCGCCAATCGCGGCGCCCACTCCGCGTCCTACGGCTGCGCCGACGATGGCGCCAAGAGCGGTGGTGGTGGCGACCGTGGCGGCGCTGCGGCCGGGGTACTGCGAATAGGGCGGGGGCGCCACCTGCTGCATGCGCGTGCTCACGGGAACCTGCTCGCCATCGACGAGCGTCAACTCCGTAATCTCCACGCCTAATCGGGAAACGCCATTCCCCTGGCTCGCTTTTTGGGCGACGTCGACGCGGCCCAGTATGGTTTGTCCGCGGCGCGCCACGACCCAGCCATTGGCAACCACGGGCTGGTCGAGCGTTGCGCTGAAGGTATCGCCGGGATGATTTTTATCGCTGGAGAGCCATTGCGTGCTGCGGGCTGAAATCACGGCGCCCGCCGGCAGCGTCAGCGTTGGCGGCACGGGCACGCCTGCCCGCGGCGCCGGCGCACCCTGAGTTTGCGCCGGCGCGGAGTTATCCTGGCTGAGAGGCTGCTGGGGCGCTTGCGAAGGAGTCGCGTCATCGCCCTGCTGCGACGGCGCGGATTGGTTCGGAGCCGATTGGCTCGAAGCGGAAGGCTCATCCTGCGGGCCGTAGGGATTCTGGTTCTGCGCCCGAAGCGGCGAGGCGGCCGTGCAAATCATCGATGCGGCAAACGCGAAAACGAAGACTGGAACGCTCCACCCTTTAACGCTCGACCCTTTTGCACCCATCCGCTTTTCACCCATGAAGTTTCTCCCTGGCATCCTGAATATATGGATTATCGAGGGGCCTTTGGAGTTGTATCGAGAATGCGCCAAGCGGCAACAACCAGCCGGGGAAGGGAAACTGCAGATCCCTCGGTCGCACGCCGCTAAAGCGGCGTCACTTCCTCGTGATGACACCGAGCCGTCGGCTGCGTGGAGCAAGTCAGCGTTCGCGCGCGAGCATCTGGTAAAAGCGTTTAGGAATTGCCGCGGCCAAGGCCGTCACCAGGATCGAACCCATCAGGGCCTCGGCGGGCGGATGCTGCAGAACATCGAGCAGCAGATAACACATGCCCAGGTAGACGGCTTCCATCACTAGGATGCGGCAGAGGGTGATGCGCGGAGATTGGCCGCGGGGGCGCAGGAGAAGAAGCAGCAGCACGATGAGGGCGGCGGCAAAGAGGAGAGGAATCCATTCGGGAGACATGGCGATTGCGTTTGCTTTCGTTTATGTGGCGATATGCGCCGAGAGTTTAGACCGCGGGAAGACAACCTGGGTAACAAATTTATCGGATCATTCGATCCACTACACTGCCGCTACGGCATATGCCCTATTGAACCATGCTCAGCGGTTTAGTAATTCAGCCATCTTTGTGGTGCAGTCCTGATCCGTCGGAGACTCCCTCAGGGCGACCGTGAACGATTGAACGAAAGCAAGGATGTTTTGCAGGCAATGCACGCCAAATGCGCGAGAGGTGTGCTTATCGCATGCGAGCTTTTTTGCCTGGGCGCTGCGCGGCCCGGCGACGATTTTCGGCCGCTCGGCGTGGAGAGGTTCCGTTCGGATTCGAAATGGTCGACCATGTTTTGTCACATACCGGGGCGGTGACGCGAGTGTCATGATGGAAACCCCTGCTTCGATTCTCTGTATCGACGACGAGGAGCCCGCGCTGCTGCTGCGCCGGCGCGTGTTGGAAAGGGCTGGATACCGGGTCTTCTGGGCGCTTTCCGGAAGAGAAGGGATCGAACGGTTTCGCTACCAGCCCACCGACGTGGTGATCGTGGACTACTGGATGGCGGGTATGAACGGCCTGGAGGTGGCCAAGGAGATCAAAGCCATGAGTGCCAGGACGCCGATTATCATGCTCTCCGGCTTTACCACCATCCTCGATGAAGGGCTGGGGAAGGTGGACCTGTGGCTGCGCAAGGGCGATAGCAGTCCCGAGCAATTGCTGATGGCGGTGGTGCATTTGCTGGATAAGCGGCGTGCGAAAGGCTGACGCCATTGCGGCCGCCGGGGCGGCAACATCTTCTCTGGCTTTATCTTTGCCGCGGGTGTACAGTTTTTAAACGCTAGGGGGAAACGACAACCATATGAATAGGGAATACGAGATTTTCGAGAAGCTTCCGGATGCCTCGGTGCGCTGCCTGACGCGCGTCAACGGGACCCTGCATGTACCCAAAGTGTTGGAACAGTGGGGGAAGCAGACCACCAACGAATGCTACGCGAAGAATGTGCGCTCGGGAGAGATCATCGCCCGGGTGAATGAAAAGCCTACGCAACGGGTGCAGTTGCTCAGGGAACTGACCAAGAATCGGTAAGACCCCTTCAACCTCGTTCTACCGGGAAGCGAACTCCTTCCGTTGGTTTCCATCCAGTGGTTGCAGCAGTCCGTCTGAACGAACTCCTGCCCTCTGAACAAGCTTCTGCCGGCACGCCCGAAAGGGCTATTTTCGGCCCCGTCGCGGAAGGAAAAAGCTCAGGTCTCGGACGCAACAGCGGCGTCCGCGACCGGAGCTCGTTTTCGGGCGCAAATCGGGTTTGCGTTCCAGTGCGGACACTGCGGGAGTAAATCCTCGGGTCTGGCCGAGAACGGGCCCGACCCGAGCTACAGATTTCGCGAGGTCGCTTAGGGCTAGCCTCTCGCGGCTGCGGCTTTGCCCTGATCGGCGCGAACGAGGGGAACATCGACCAAATGTTCCGCCAGGAACCACACCTGAAGCTCGTTGGTGCGGATCACGTTGGAGACCAGCAAATCGTTTGTTCCGTCATCTCCCGCATCGTCGGCCTGCTTGGCCATGGTGCGAGCCTCTTTCAAGATCAGTTCATGAGCTTCGAGGAGACGGGAGATTTGCACCGGCGCCTCTTCCCGGCCGCGCGGAGGCCGCTGAATGAGGGTGGTCTCGGCAACGTCCGCGGCCATGGCAAGGCTGATCCCGCCGAGAAGCTGGATGCGTTCGGCGATTTCGTCGACGAGTTCATCCTGCTCGCCATGATGCTTGTCGAAGAGCAGATGAAGCTGATAAAACGTGCTGCCCGCGACCTGCCAGTGATGCTTCTTGTACATGTCGCGGAGGGTCATGGTGTCGGCGAGAAGCTGATTCAGATTTTCGGCGCTGGCGGCGCAGACTTTTTCGTCCAGGCCGATGGGCAACTTGGCGATCTTTCCGTATGGCTGGATCTCACGGGCGTGCTGGTGTTGCTGCGGTTTGGCGTGCTTGGTTCCTTCCTCGAGCTGATTGTACGAAGGTCCTGACTTGTCGTTTTTGGGGCTCACGGATATCTCTCCTCGGACTGAAGGCTATCGGACGGAAAGCCGTCAGACTAACGTAGATATGGCACTCGACCATATATGCACTCGGGACATTAACCGTCAAGTGCTGGTCCTGGGTGAAAGCGAAGATTTCGGGGTGGGGGAGGATAGATATTGCACAGCCAAGAGTGGCTGTGCCACTGCCTCGAAAAGCCTCAGCACAGGCAAAAGCAAAAGCTCGGTGCGATTTGTGCTCCCTGCGCTGGAGCCGCACAGCCAGGAGTGGCTGTGCCACCAAAGTCTTTTAATTGTGGCAGGGGCAATGCGTCGAGGGTCTTGCGCGCGTTTTTCCGCGTCGGCGATTCTATGGCTGCGCGTGAAGAACCCACCCTTGCGAAAGGCGCAAGGATGGGGCACCCGCAAAAACTCGAGCTTGCGAAAGGCGCAAGGATGGGGCGCCCGCGCCAAGGCTGGTAGAATGCTGCGGCAGGAGGAGAAGAGATGGCTATGGCTGCCGGCAAGGAAGCCGGATTTCTCGAGCCGACGTTCCAACGCGCGGCGCGAATATGGTGGGCGTGGGTGTGGCGTTCGATCGTCTTTGGCGGAGCGGCCGGACTTTTCGCCAGCGCCGTCTTGAGCCTGAGCGGAATTCTGGAGCATATCTCGGAGCGGGCGGGGCAGTTTGTGAGCATGGCGGCCGGCCTGGCGCTGGCCGTGCCCATCGGAATCTGGGTGTTCCAGTTGATCCTGGAAAAAAACTTCGGCGAGTTTCGCCTGCGGCTGGTGCCCAAGGCGGCGCCTGGGCCGCCTCCGCCGCTCCCGTCGATCGATGAAACGATCGGACGAGCCGATCGATGAAACGATCGGACGAGCCGAGCGATGAAACGATCGGACGAGCCGAGCGATGAAACGAGCTGACGGCGAAAAGTGGCCGGGCGGAAGCGGGCGAAGTTGTGAGACTATGCCGCGGCGAAGTGGCAGCAGGATAATTCTCAGGATAATTCCAAGCGAGAGCGGGAAAAGGAGGGACGATGATCGTGGTGCGAGACGTTTTCCAGATCGAACCCGACAAGATGAAGCAGGCCAAGGACGAGATCAAGCAGCATCGCCAGCTGACCACGCCGCTGGGTTATCGCATGACGCGGGTGATGACCGACCTCAGCGGCGAGTTTTATACGCTGGTGCTGGAGAGCGAATTTTCCGGCTTGGCGGAATACGAGAAGGCGTTGAAAAGCATTCTGGCGGATAAGGGCTGGCAGCAATCGTACGCCCGGCTACGCAAGACGATTCGCAGCGGACGGCGGGAGATCTACACGGTGGTGGAGTAGCAAAAAACGGGACGTGGAGTATTTCCGGTCGGAAGGACCGGTGCGCCCGAGCCGCTTGGCGCTTGATGGAAAGTCTCCACGCCCCGTCGTTTCTGGACCGCTTCATCAACACTCACGCTTCTTACATCCCTCCTCCCGAAGTTGTACTCCTCTTGCTCTTTCGCTCTTGCCGTTGCTTCTTAGCGCTTGGTTCTTACCTCTTGGTCCTTACGGCTGAGCCCTCTCTTTCTTTTCCTCCGTCGTTCCTTTTCTTTCCTGCTTGCTCCTCTCTTGCACTTCCCTTATCGCTCCGGCCGCTTATTTTGTCGGTGACGCAGGAACATTCCGGCGGTGACGCCGGGCACGTATGGCCTTCGTTCTTCGCAAAAGCCGCCTCTCTCCCACGCGCAACACCGGCGCGCACCCAGCAATTCGACGGGAAACCGACAACAGCAGAATGCCGGGCGTTCACGCCGGCGGCGCGACCTGGGCTACAGGCTTTCTCGCGTCACGTGGGCCTGTGTTGGCCGTCACATCTTTTGCTTGGCGGCCGGATGTATAAAGACACTGTAAGATTCGAAGGCCAGGAAAAGGAGGATGACTCCACCGGGCTTAGAACACAAATCGCAGTGGAAGCTGTGACTCACGTGCGCCGCTCATGCGGCTCATAAACGCCCGCGACGCTGATTACACGTCGCCGACGCGAGAAAAAATGGATAATGGGGGAGCTGCCAAGCTCCCCCATTTTCATTAGGCGAGAAGCGTTGATGACTTACGGGCGAGAACCAAGCACGCGGTTCGATAAGATCATGTATTGGACGGCCTGGATTGTCGGCATCATTGGCATGGCCGCACTCATCTGGTTTTTCTTCCACGGCACGAAGCCATAGCACGTGTGCGCGGCTGCCGGCACGAATCCCACGCTCAGATTCCTCACGCGAATAGAAGGCTCTCATCTAGCTTTAATCGAGCCTTAATCGCGTTCTAGTCGGGCGGGAGCCGGTGTAGCGCGATTTGTTCGGCAAAGGCGCCGGCGATGACCGCGTAGCCCAGATCGTTCGCATGGATATCCGGACCGAAGGGCGGAGGGGCGAGCATCCAGGTCCAGCTGAGCGTCAGAAACACGTTCACAGGAAGATTTTTTAGAAGCGGAATGGGCGTGGGGTTGGAAATCTGGAAGGCCGTGGCCACATCCGCCACGGGGACGTAGAACAAAGCATAGGCATCGCCCAGCACGGTGTTGAACGCCGTGGTGGCGGCGAGCGATTGTTCGGCGAGAGCTGGTCCCGTACCCGGCAGCAGCGTGTAGGCCGCCAGGAAGGGATCGTAGTAGTTCATGCCGACGATGAGGGTGTGCGGGCTGGCCGCGCGAAGAGCGTTGAGAATGACGAGGAGATTCGAAGCGACCGTGGAACCGGCGCCCAAAGCGCACGATTGGTTAATGCCAGCGAGGCTGATGCAAGAGTCGATGTCGTTCGCGCCGATATCCAGCGTGACCAGGTCGACTTTGTGGTTCTCGAGGAAGTTCACCGCCGCAGCCAACTGCGGTCCGGCATAAGCGCAGCTCGAATTGCCGCCCTCGATCATCGAGGTGGTGGTTTCGCCGGAGCATCCGAGCTTGACCAGGTTGAGCCCCGGATCGCGCAGGCGAAGCAGGGCGTGCAGGTCGTCGGCGTAACCGTGATTGGTGGGCATGTCGCCGGTAGGAGTCCATTGGATGCCCTGCGACAGGGAATCGCCGAGCGCCAAGTAGTATGAGGGCCCCGCGGCTTGAGCCAGAGCTGCCCCCGACAGCATCAGCACGAAAAATAGAGCGACGAAGCGAATGCTCTTGTTCTGAATTCTCATGCCGGCCTCCTTGGGCAGGTGTATGCGCCGAACGTTTTTCGATTCAGGACGAAATGGTTTCGAGGGGCCTAAGCGGGGCTTATACGCCGGGCGCGGCGGGCTGTCAATTTCTTATTCTAGGAGGCGGCGAGTTCCGGGACGCGGGCGGGCGCTGCGCGACCTCGGACGCGTTTATTTTATTGGCCCTCGAGGAGCGCTTTGCCTGGGGAGGTATTGCCTCCAAGACCATGATCGCTTGCTCTATGGAGTCGATGCGCAAATGCATTGCACCAGTCTGGCGTGCCAACTCTCGGGCAATCGTCGTCTTTCCGGTTCCTGGCAGGCCGCCAAAGATAATGAGCATGCCTAACCCTAGACCACGGGAGCGAGCCTCAACCTGCTCATGGCGGAGGCCGCCATCCCGAGCGTATGGTTTAATGCCAGCTTAGTGCGAGCGCTGGACGAACTCTTCGGAAACTATGTGGGGTCGATCTCCGAAATCTCCTGGAGCACTTTCGCTTCGACATCCGGGCTCCTTTCACCATCCGCCGTGGCAATCAATTGTTTGGGCACCAACAGGATCAACGGCACAATCAGCGCGTACACCACGGTCGTCGCAATTACGCAATAGAGAAACCCATTCGCAGGGCTGCTGTTATAGATCTTGGAACCGAGCAGGTCGCCGCCACGCGCGGATAGCAGGAGAACACCGTCAACCATCATCATGAGAGTACCCTGCAAGCCGGGCGGGCACGACCTCATTGCCAGAGCGATATACGCGGCCGAGGGAACACCTCCCATCAAACCGATCGGTACTGCCCACATTAACGCGGTAGTCCCGGAGTGAATGAATGCCAGCGGAATCATTTGGGGCACCGCGGCAATTGTTCCCCACCACAGCAGTTTGTTCAGCGGCACTTTTTTGCAGAGCAATCCGAAAAGCAGAAATGTCGGAACGAATGAGGCGGCAAAGATTCCGTTGTAGTAGGAATAAACCGCATCGGACGCATGAAGCTGGTTGCTCAGATAGAACTGTAGCGGCGTCGCTGCTCCCGGTGCAAAGTTCCACAGGAAATTGATGAGAACCGCCGGGTAAATGGCCGTGTGCTTTACCAGTCGCTTGACCTCTCCGACAAAATTCGTGCCTCTGGCTTCTGGTTTGTCATAGGTATGGTTAAAGACCGAACGAGGCTTCCAAAATGCCGAAAGCGCAATCAATAACCCGATGCCGCCTACCAACGAGAAGGTCTCCCTTGGCGGCAGGTGTTCGGAAATGTACCCCGACGCAAATGCTCCCATGATGACGGGAATAATGCTCACGATATTCCACAGGGCGCTCAGACGCCCGGACATGAGCTTTTCCTGACCGACCAAAGCGATCAGGCCCTGATAGGCCGCCGCGATGAACCGAAACGACAGCATCACCAGCAACATTCCGATCAGCAGCCCTCGATAGGAGAGGCGGGACGATCCCATGAAGAGAAAGGCGAGCACAGTTACGGGAGCGCAAATCAGGAAGAATCCACGGTCCCGCCATCCGAATGGGTTCCAGCGGTCTCGCATTAGGCCGAAAGCAAACGAAAGGTATACGGGAACGCCGGTCAACAGCCGGAAAATCGAAATCTGCGTCGCTGTAGCGTGCAACTGATTCTTGAGCATATAGGACGTTTGGATATCAACGAGGTAGCCGGTCGGCGTCGCAAGGTAGACAAGTAGCGTCAGCCAGCCGAAATAAAGGAAGGTCTGGCCAGTATCGGGCGAGCCATTGGGGTCCCGGCTCCTACCCACCGTCGCCAATCCCATAGTCTTGTTACCTCAAAAATGTCGAAAGCGCGCAGCCCCGCAGGAACACGTCCATGCCGGAATAGAGCGAACACCATAGCTATCCTAAAGAGGACATCCTACTTCATCTTACGGTCCAGAAGCGGCGTTCTGGGAGATAGTTCTCGAAGAACGGCCTTCTCGATTCGTTCAGCGACTGTTTCCATTTGTAGGCATCGAATCCGGCTTTAGATTTAACTGCATGCAGTTCTGAGAGCGCCGCCGCCCCTCTGGGTTGGTCTGGGGCAGGGGGTGGTCGGATTTTTGCGTCCGTAGACGCATACCCCAGGGCTCGTTGACACTACAAAACCCGGGGGCTAGACTCCGCGCGGGGATGCGAAGCGAGGGAGAAATATGGGTAAAGGCAAGATTGCGGAAATATTCACTCACAAAATCGCGCGAGGGGCCGTGCGGAGGGCGCCGCGGGGGATACTTGCCGCGCCCGTAGCTGCGGCGGGAGTGATGGCGCTGCTGCTCGGCGCGGGGGCGCTAGGCGCGGCGCGCGCGCAGGGGCAGGCGCAGGCGCCGCGGACGGCGGCGGCTTGGCGCGGGGCGGGGCCGACGCCTTGCGTCGGGTCCGACGGCGGGATGTACAAGTGCCCGGCGGCGCCGCAAACGATTGCGGTGCGCGCGGGGCGCTTATTCGACAGCAAGACGGGCGCGATGCTGGCGAAGCAAGTGATCGTCATCACGGGCGAGCGCATCGCGGAGGTGGGTCCCGAGGGGCAGGTGAAGATTCCGGCGGGAGCGCAGGTGATCGACCTCGGCGGCGCGACGGTGCTTCCTGGATTGATCGACGCGCACACGCACATGTTTGACACGCGCGGGCCGCAGACCAACACCAATGCCGAGCGGGCCATGGCGCTGGCCATCGCCAACGTGCAAGCGGACCTGCGCGCCGGTTTTACCTCGGCGCGGGACATGAGCACGCACGGCAACGGCTACGGCGATATCGAGATTCGCGACGCCATCAACGCGGGCCGCATCGACGGGCCGCGCTATCAAGTGTCCACGCTGGGCATCGTGTGGGGAGATAAGCCGCGGGACCCGGCGCATCCGGATAATCCGCTGGCGAGCACGGTGGTGCGTTCGGTGGAAGATGCGCGCGCGGCGGTGCGCGAGCAGGCGGCGCACGGGGCGGATTGGATCAAGCTCTTTCCTACCGGCGGATATTCGTTCGAGCCGAACGGAAAAGTCGATTACGTGTTGACGTATCCGAAGCCGGTGTTGGAGGCGCTGATCGGCGAAGCGCACCGGCTGGGGAAGAAAACGGCGTGCCACGTCTATGGCGGCGAAGGCGAGAGGAACGCAATCCTGGCCGGATGCGATACGATCGAGCACGCCTTCGACCTGGATCAGGAGCAGGCCAACATGATGGTGGCCAAGGGGCTCTTCTACGATCCCACTTTGCAGCGCTACCTGGAACCGAATATCGACGACACCGATTTGAGGAATACGGGCGGCAAGTACCGCATCACCGCGATCTTCGCCAAGGCCGTGACGATGGCCGCGAATACCAAGGGGATGAAGATCATGGTGGGCAGCGGCGTGGACGGCGCGACGTTTGTGCACGGGACGCAGGCGCTGGAGTTCGAGGCGCTGGTGAAGCGCGCGGGGATGCCCGCGGCGCGGGCCATACAGAGCGGAACGATGGTGAACGCGGAGGCGCTGGGTTGGCAGGACCGCGTGGGGAGCGTGGAGAAGGGCAAGTACGCGGACCTGGTGGCGGTTTCGGGCGATCCCATCGCGGACATCACCGAGCTCGAGCGGGTGAAGTTCGTGATGAAGGGCGGCAAGGTGATCAAGTTCGATCTTTTGGGCCAGACCAGTACTGGGCGATGAACGGCAGTGGGCGATAAATGTCAGGAGGCGAGGAGATGAGATGAGAGTTCCGAAAGTGCCGTTGCGAAGGCGTTTGCCAGGTGGACTGGCATGGCGGCTGGCTCTGCTTTCAGGAGGCGCAATGGCGCTGGGCGGCGCGGCGTTTGCTCAAAACGTGCCCAAGCAATTTGTGCTGAGCGAGAAGGTGGCGGAGAAGACGCACGACTTCACGACGATTAATCTGGACACGTCGGAGCGCATCGCGGAGAGCTGCGAGGAGGCCGTGATCGCCAAAGGCAACGGCCGAGGCGTGCACACGATTACGATTCTCGATAAGGGCGGGAATTTTGTGTACATGGATCGCATGGATGGGCAGGGGTACGTCAACATCATCACCTCGGAGATGAAGGCGCGCACCACGCTGATGGGACTGGTGCCGAGCAAAACCTGGGCCAATCTCATCATTCACGATCCCACCCGGGAAGCGGAGCTGATTCAACTGGGGTATTACCCCGTTTCCGGCGGGCTGCCGATCATCGTCAATGGGCAATTGATTGGCGTGATCGGCGTGGGCGGATATCCGCCGAACCCGCCGGTGTGGAGCGACGAGATCTGCGCGCACGGGGCGCTGGAAAAAGTGATCGGGACGGTGCCGCCGCTGCTGGAAGACATTCGGCAGCAGCGCACTCCGAATCCGAACGCGGTGCCGGTTCCGCGCTTCGTCACCACGACCACTCCGAAGACGGCGCTGCCGGCGGAGTTCGTGGTGGGCGGGGCGGGCGCGGCGAAAGTGTTTGACGGCAACCAGATTTCGCTGGCGGCGGCGAAGAAGATCGCGCGCGCCTGCCGCGATTGGGCGGCTGCCAAGGGCGCGACCGAGGCGGCATACGTGGTGGACACGTTCGGCGAGCTGGTGCACGTCGAGCGCATGGACGGCGAGGTCCCCGAGGAGTTGCGCACGGCGCTCTTGAAGGCGCAGACCTCGCTGCGGGAGCACCTGCCTACGTCGGTGAACGCGGCGCAGCTGAAGAATAATCCCGCGGGATTCGTGCGTTCGGCGGACGGGTTCAAATGGTTCGCGGAGCCGGGCGGCATTCCGATTGTGGTGGACGGGCAGATGATCGGCGCGGTGGGCGTTACCGTGGGCGGCGCCGCGGGCGGCGACGAGGATTGCGCCGTCGCGGGATTGAAGGCGACATTCGGCGACCGCGTGACGCTGCCGGATTACAAGCCGGCGACGCCGGCGCCGGGAGCGGCGCCTGGACGCTGAATCACAAAATGCTTGGGGAGGCGCTAGGAAACTGACTTCATCTGGATGACTAGTTCGGCCAGCCAGTCCTCGAGCAGGGCTCGCTGCTTGGGCTCCATTTTGATGAAGGCCAGGCCCATGCCGAAGCTGGAGTGGGAGTAGACCACTTTGGCTTCCGCTTCGAAGACGCCTTGGTCGCGAAGAATGCGCACGCGCACCGTCATCCCGTCGGCCAGCGGATTGAGCGTCTCGATGTAGCAGCCGCCCAGGCCCAGTTCGGAGGTTCGCGCCGAGATGCGCGTGTCCGAGGAGGGTTCGATTACTTCAGCGGAGGCGACGAAAGGGCAGCGGCGAACGGCGCGCTTCTTGGCGTGCGTGTGTTCTTTGGTGCGATGTTTGAGCGTCATTTAGGCCTAATCCAACCCCGCCGAAAAACTCAGTGGTTCAGTTTGTGCTGCAGCGGGGCGGGAGTGCAACAACGCGTTCGTTTATTGGTGCTGTGGGCGATAATGGCTACAAGCTTGGAAGGTGTGCCAAGCTGGCCACGGCGAGCTTCGGTAGCGAAGCGTCAGGGGCGTAGGCCTTTTCTAGGATATTGGCAGTAGTGGGAATACGGTGATGTCTGTAGTCTCCTTGCAGTGAAGTCCTTAGTCCACTGGACCGTTGGGCCGATTTTCCCTTAGCGCAAGAACGGTTTGGCCTCAGCATTCTCCTCATCTTCGCCCTGGCCACCCTTTGGCTCGCGGACGGGCATGTTAGGATAAGCCACCTGCCCTCGCTTGGCGAACCCCAATGGAAATGCCGCGAAGTGGTATTGGCCGATACGTGATGGCGTTGCTGGCCGCGACGGCCGCTCTCGCCGCGAGCTACTTCTTGCACCCGTTTCTCGGAGCTGCAAGTTGGTCCGCCCCGCTTTGGGCCGCCATCGTTTTCTCCGCCTGGTGCTGCGGTTTGGCTCCCTCGATTTTGGCGGTGCTCACCGGAGCGGCGGGCGTTTGGTATCTGTTCCTGACGCCGCAGCGGTTCCTGGCCACGCCCAGCCAAGCCGGCTTATTCCAGCTGGCGGAATTTCTCTTCGTGTCCGGTTTTATTGCCGCGCTGGGGGAGGCCAATCGCCGCGGACAATTTGCCCTGGTGCATCGAGCGCACGTTCTGGACGCGGCGAATGACGCGATCATTGAACTGAATCCGGCGGACGACACGATCCGATATTGGAACCGCGGCGCGGAAAAACTCTACGGCTGGACGCGGCCGGAGGCCGTGGGCAAGAACATCAACACGCTGCTGCAGACGCGCTCGCCGCAGTCCTCGAGCGAGAGTAAAGCGGAGCTGATGCAGCACGGCAATTGGGAGGGCGAAGTAACCCATACCCGGCGGGACGGCACGGAAGTTTACGTGGCCAGCCGTTCGACGTTGCAGCACGAGACCGAGGGCAAACCGGCCATCTGGCTGGAAATAAATCGCGACATCACGGAACGCAAGAAGGCCGAGCAGGAGCTGCAGAAGGCCGAAGAGGCGCGCAGAGTGGCTCAGGAGCTGGCGTTCAAAGAACTTGAAAAGCAAGTGCGGGAGAGAACCACGGAACTGGAACAGAGCAATCAACAGTTGCGGCAGCTCTCGGCCAGCTTGATTCGCACGCAGGACGACGAGCGGCGGCGGATCGCGCGCGAATTGCACGACAGCGCGGGCCAATACCTTGGCGGCGTGAGCATCGCGCTGGAAGTGGCCAAGCGGGAGCAGGAGGCCGCCAACCTCAAGCTGGAGGAGGCCGCCCAGTTGGCGAGGGGATGCGCGGCGGAGATTCGCACCATCTCGCATCTGCTGCATCCGCCGTTGCTGGAGGAGCTGGGACTGGCCTCGGCGGCGCAATGGTACGTGGAGGGCTTCGCGGTACGCAGCGGGATTGGCGTGGAACTAAAGATGCCGGACCGGCTCGATCGGCTGGGGAACCACGTGGAGCTGGTGCTGTTCCGGATTCTGCAGGAATCTCTCACCAACATTCATCGGCATTCCGGAAGCAAGACTGCCGCAGTGCGAATCGGCGCCGATCCGCAGCAGGCTTGGCTGGAAGTGCAGGACTACGGCAAAGGCGCCGGCCCGGACGGGGCGCTGCGGCCGGGCATGGGCATTACCGGCATGCGCGAACGCGTGAAGGATCTCGCCGGCACGCTGGAGATCGACTCCGACGGAAACGGCACGCGGGTGCGGGCGGTGCTGCCGTTGTCCGGCGGCAAAACCGGGAACGAGGGCAACTTCCAAGCATCGTCCGCCGCCGGTTAGCCGACAACCTTCCTCAGAAACAATTGCCCCCAGAAATACCCCGAAAATCCCCCCCCGAAATAATTGTCGCGCGATTACGCCGACGCAAAACTACGCGCTGCGGGAAAAGTTGGGTTCGGAACTAACGTGTATCGGAGCGGGTGCGATTGCGGTAAGCGCGCGCCTCCCATTTTTTGGAACCTGGCGCAAGCTCTTTAGCTTCAGGCGTCGGCGGGGTAAAGGAGAGCCTCGGATAGCGATGGCGCGCTTTGGCAAAGGCGTTGCTGAACTATAGGCGAGCGCGGCGCACGGGCGCTCGAGGGAAACGATGCTGAGAGTTGAAGATGCTCAGGGGGCGAAGCGATCGGGGACAAGCGGGGCAAGCCGGTTAGGGTCGGCGGCATCGCACAGCCAAGAGTGGCTGTGCCACTCGTTCTGCACAGCCAGGAATGGAAGGACAGCTACCGCAACGAAACGATCAGGGGAAAAATCCATCGATCACAAATCCACCGGAGGTTTCCCAATGTTTGCTTACCTCTGCAGAAGGTGCGGCGCTTGCGGTTCGGAGTTCATCTTGGAGCAGATGGAAGATCCCGGGAGCGGGCGGGGCGGGTCGAGCGGCGAGAGATCGCTGGAAAATACGTGTCCCAGTTGCCGATCGTTATTTGTGCCGGAGAGTTACTTCGTGCTGCAGAGCGCGGAGCCGTTGATGCAGGGAGTGTCGACCGTCCTGGGCATCGGCAGGTGAGAGAGTTTACGCAGACGAATTGCAGGGTTTATGCAACAGCCTTGCGCGCGGCGCGGCGCGCGCCGGGCTGGCGGGATCTCAAGTCGTCCTCGTTTTTCGGCTCTTTTTTCGAATCTTCGTTTTTGGGGCTTTGGGGTGCCGGGTTCGGCGGCTTCATCTCTGAAACCATGTCTGCGGAGATCGGGCCAGGGGCGTGGCCGCCAGACTCGCTGCGCAACATGAGGTCGATCGCATCGCGGTTCAGGCGATAGCGGATCAAGCATTGCGCAAGTTCCGGAGTGAGCGTCCTGCCGAACTCAGCCTCCAGGTCCTTGAGTTCCCGAGGATTAATCTTGGAATACGGAATTTCCTTCTGCATATTGCCCCCACGCGGCGCTGCTGCCCTTCCAGCGTCCGGCCACCAGAATAGCTGGTGTACCGTCCTGGTACTGTGATGCTTGTCACCCTCTCCAAAACATCGGGTTTTTGTTGTACGCGGCCTCTAAAAGTAACCCGTAGATTCCGGTATGCGGTAAGCGCCTCGGCTGTGAGATTGTTGACTTGTGACCTTCGTTTTCAGTGAGTTAGGCCTGCGAGCGGCCGGTATCTCGACAGAGCAAAATGCGTTGGAGTGGGCGGAGAGTCGTGCAGTGGGTTAAAATCCCAGCCGCCTAAATTTGTTCCGGAAGCTTCGTTGAGGCTAAGGCCAGCGAAGGCAAGGTAAACGCGAATGGGGAAAGCCAAGCTTTCTTTTGCAATTGTGGGCGCGGGGATCGGCGGCCTTACGGCCGCGGCCACGCTGCGGCGCATTGGCATCGACGCGCAGGTCTACGAACAGGCGGGGCGCTTCGCGCGAGTGGGCGCGGGCATTCAGATGATGCCTAACTCCATGAAGGTGCTGCGCAAGATTGGCATCGAAGAAGGACTGCGGCGCACCGCCTTCCAGCCGTATTCGCATCTCAACCGCGAATGGAACACGGGCAAAGTGATGCGCGAACTGCCCATGCCAGAGAACCTCTTCGGCGCGCCCTATCTTTGCATGCATCGCGCGGACCTGCACGACGCGCTGGCCTCCATTCTGCCGCCGGATATTTTTCATCTGGGCAAGAAGCTGGCGGGGCTCGAGCAGCGCGGGTCCGGACGCGTGGCGCTGAAGTTTGCCGACGGCACGGCCGCCGAAGCGGACGCCGTGATCGGCGCCGACGGCGTGCACTCGCTGGTGCGCGACATCATCGTGGGCCCGGACGAGCCGCTGCACAAAGGGCGCATCGCCTATCGCGCCGTCTTTTCGTCGGCGCTGCTGAATGGCTTCGACATCGGGCCTTCGCGCACGAAGTGGTGGGGACTCGACCGGCACATCGTGATCTATTACGTCACGGCGGCGCGCAGCGAACTTTATTTCGTAACCAGCGTGCCGGAGCCGGCGGGCTGGGTGACGCGCGAATCCTGGTCGGCCACCGGCGACGTGCGCGAATTGCGCCAGGCCTACGAGGGTTTTCACGACGACGTGAGGCGCGTGCTGGACGCCTGCCCCGACTGCCACAAGTGGGCCATCCTGGAGCGCGAGCCGCTGCCGCGGTGGAGCAGCGGGCGCGTGGTGATCTTAGGCGACGCGGCGCATCCCATGACGCCATACATGGCGCAGGGCGGGGCGACGGCCATCGAGGACGCGGCCATCCTGGCGCGCTGCCTCGAGCAGGTCGAAGGTGATGATATCGAGGGAGTTTTCCGGCGTTACGAGGCGCACCGCAAGCCGCGCACTTCGCGCATCCAGGCCATCTCCAGCGCCAATACCTGGATGAAGGGCGGCAACGACGACACCAGTTGGCTCTACGGCTACGACGCCTGGAACGTGCCGCTGGGCCCGGCCGAGCCGGTGCCGGCGTAACCGCGCGTTTGCCAATATCACGCCGGGTGCAGCTGGCGCAGCAGGAAATCCTGCAGGCGGGAGCTTTCCTCGATGGGGAGGCCGTCGAGTTGAATGCCCATCTGATTTTCGCCGACCGTGCGCATCACGGAGCCATCGCGGATCACCGGGCTGTTTTGTCCTAGAAACAAGCTGACCTTTATCGCCGAACCGCGCGGAAAGATTCGCCGCGCGCGAAGCAGAGCGCCGTTCAGGCTCAGATCGACGGTCGAGGCGTCCACCTCGTCGGCACCGCAGCGCACCGCGGCCTTCACCTCCACGGGCACGCGGCGAAAGCGGCGAATTTCGTTGTCGATGGCGCCCTGGGTGACGCGAACCAGGCGCAGCAGGCGGGTGCGGTCGATGGGTTTGTAGACCAGGAAGCTGACGCCGGCCTCGAATCCTTCGGTAAGAAAGCCCATGTACTTCGGGCTGCTGATCATGACGATGGGCGTTTTGTGGTTGTAGCCGGAGCGGCGAATTTTTCGGGTGAGCTCGATGCCATCGGAGACGGGCGAGCTCGAATCCACGAACACCACGTCGAACTTCTGGGCGTGGGCGAACTCAGCGGCTTCCGATCCACTCGCCATGGTGACTGCCTCCATGCCCTCGGCTTTGAGGACTTCCTGAAGAAGTTCGCGGATGGGCGGCTCGCCATCGACCACCAGGGCGGATTTCATGCGCGGACTCCGGAGGCAGCGGCAACGCGTGCCGCGGAGGCTATGAGCGCGGCACCCGCATTCAACTCGAATAACGACCGGCCGCGGTGCGGCGACATGGCCTCGTAAAAATAAAAACGCACGCCGACGCCGAATTTGCCGGAATCGGGCGCAGCCTCGACGTGCACGACTTGGGCGGTGATGCGCCATTCCGGCACGCGCCAGCCCATGATCATCTCCGGCAGCCGCAGCCTGACCACCAGCATGCTGCCGACCTTCGGCGGCGCGTCCGTTTCCATGCAAATTCCGCTGGAAGAGACGTCGCGGGTTTCGGCGGCCCACTCGGGATCGGAGTCGGGGGATTTCGCTAATTGAAAATGTAGCGGAACGCTGATGCGGAAACGCGGGGCCAAACGGCGGTCGCTTGCGTGCATGAATGCGCCTCAGTGTTGTCTGGAAAGGGGGGCAGACAGAATCGTTCAGGAAGGGAGCTCGATCCTAGCACGGTTTTGCGCCGGCCAGTAGGTGTGGCAACTTCCCGTATCCAAATCGGCAACGACGCGCAGGGTGGTGGCACTTATGCGTGTGCGGGCCGGGTTGAAGGTGGCTTTGAGCAGGCTTGCTTCCGGGTGTATAAGTTCCCCGATGAGACCTCTCGCCGCCTTTCGCGCCATCGTTCTCGCAATCGCCTCCCTCGCAATCGTCGCTCTCGCGACGCTCGCCGGCTTTACGGTATCGCCCGTGCTTGGCCAGCAGGCAGACGCCGGCAGCAACGTCGGCAACATTGTGCGCAGCGATCCCGCCCTCGATAAACTCGTGCCGCCGGGAGCGAAGATCGAAAAGCTGCATGGCGGCTTTCGCTTCATCGAGGGGCCCATCTGGGTGCGAAGCGGGGGTTACTTGCTGTTCAGCGATCTGCAGGTGAACGCCATCATGAAGTGGATGCCGGACGGCAGCGTGTCGTTTTTCCGGAAACAGATTTTTACAGGCAGCTATCCCGATGGCGTGCAGATCGGAAGCAATGGCCTGACGCTCGACAAGCAAGGCCGCCTGATTGCCGCGGAACATGGCAATCGGCGAGTCACTCGGACGGAGAAGGACGGAACGATTACCGTGCTCGCCGATCGTTACGACGGCAAGCGGCTCAATAGCCCGAACGACCTGGTTTGCAAGAGCAATGGCGACATCTACTTCACCGATCCTCCGGGACTTTACCGAACCTATCCGCAGGTTCCGGACGCGCCGAAGAGGGAGTTGGACTTCGCGGGCGTCTACCGCATCCGCGCGCCGGGCAAGATCGAATTGTTGACCAAGGATGTTCCTTATCCCAACGGCCTTGCCTTCTCGCCGGACGAAAAGAAATTTTACGTTGCCAGCTCGCGCCCGGATAAATTCTGGATGGTTTATGACGTCCAGGCGGACGGCAGCTTGAGCAATGGCAAGAAGTTTTTCGACGCCACGAACATTCCCGGCGAGGGCGTTCCCGATGGGATGAAAGTCGACCGCGCCGGCAATATCTATGCCACCGGGCCCGCTGGAATCATGATTTTTGCGGCCAGCGCCAAGCTCCTGGGCACAATCCAATTGCCGGAGATCCCCGCGAACCTGAACTGGGGCGATGCCGATGGCAAAGCCCTGTACATCACCGCGCGCACCGGCCTCTATCGCCTGCGCATGAACGTCGCCGGCATCCGGCCCTAATTCTCGTAACGAAGAGGCTTTTCAGCTCGCCGGCAAAGAAAGCATTTGACTCCTGCAAGCAAGGCGATAAAGCTTAGGTCCCATATGCGCACTTATTCGCTTCGTTTAACCGTTGCCGTGGTCTCGTGTTTCGCCCTTTTGGCAATCCTCGCACAACGCACACACTCCGCCGCGGATTCGTCCGCGCCGCTGAAGATTGAGCCTTTTTCGTCTCCCGCCGGCAAGAACAGCTCCGAGCCGCAGTTTGGCGTGCAAGGGGATCGCGTCACGCTGAGCTGGGTGGAGGTGAACGGCGAACGTGCCGCGCTGAAATTCGCCGAGCGCACTCCAACGGGTTGGTCGAGCGCGCAGACCGTGGCCTCGGGCACTAATTTCTTTATCAACTCCTTCGATGTTCCCTCGGTGCACGCGCTCGCGGATGGCAGCCTGGCGGCGCACTGGGAGGAGAGGCTTGGATCGGACGAGGATTCGGACGCCTCGAAGGTGATGCTGGCTTGGTCCAAGGACCAGGGGCACACGTGGTCGCGCGCGGTGAGTCCGCACCACGATGGAACCGAGACCGAACACGGATTCGTCTCGCTCTTCCAGGCGCCGGGAGCCGGGCTGGGTTTGGTGTGGATCGACGGGCGGGCCACCAATCCCAAGACCGAAACCGGAGATATGAGCCTGCGCGCGTCGGTATACGATGCCGGGGGCAAGCAGTTGAGCGAAACGGTGGTGGTGCCGCGGGTGTGCGAATGCTGTTCGACTTCCACGGCGCAAACGGCGGAGGGAACGATTGTGGCGTTCCGAAACCGCAGCGCCACGGAAGTGCGGGACATTTACGTGACGCGCCTGGCCGACGGCAAATGGAGCGCGCCCGTCAACGTTCATGCCGACGGCTGGATGATCGATGCATGCCCGATCAACGGCCCATCGATCGCCGCGAGAGGGCGCGACGTGGCCGTGGCTTGGTTCATGGCCAAGAACGACCAGGGCCGCGCTTACCTCGCGTTTTCACACGATGCAGGGCGCACGTTTGGCGCTCCGGTTCGCGTCGACGACACCAGCTCGCTTGGCCGCCTCGGCGTTCAATTGCTGGACGATGGATCGGCCGCGGTCATGTGGATCGAAAAGACCAGCCAGAGTTCGCAATTGCGCACGCGGATCGTCAGCCCGGCAGGAGTTCGCTCCGCGCCGGTGACGGTTGCCAATACCGAGGGCAGCCGTTATCCGCGGCTCACGCGCTATCGCGACGAGCTCTTGTTTGCCTGGAGGGATACGGATAACGGCTCGCAAGTACGAATCGCCCGCGCCGCCATCGCCCGGCAGGGAACTGCGTCGCCCCGCTAGTTGTTCCAGTGAGTTTTCGTCGAATTCCCAGCCTCCGGAAATCCCAGTTACCGTCCGAGTACAGCGCGCAGTACGGGGCGTGGCCAGCGTGAAAACATGATCTACCATGACAGCAACAGGGGAAAGGCCTTCGACGCTCTGAGGTGGAGGCATGTTGAATATCACGAAGATCTTGCTGGCCGTGTTGTGGAGCGGTTCACTTTCCGTGCTAGCGGTTGGACAAGCCATTAAGCCCTTGCCCAGTATCGAAGTGACTGCTCCAAGTGATGTCGCTAACGTACGCGAAGTCGATGACGCGCTGGCGGCGCTCAGCCAGAAGGTAACGGAGTGCGCCAAGGCCGGTTGGACGCATGAAGTCTGTCAATGCTCCTATCCGGAAAATCTTGCCAGGCTACAGACAAGTTACGCCAAGCTGATTCAGCAACACCCCGAATGGAAAGATCAGTTGGTGTCCTACCACTACGTCAACAAGGAAGGGCGCAACATCAGCGGGACGTTAGTTCTTCAAAACCTCGCTCGTCAGCTTGAAGTGCTGAAATGCAAGTAAGGCGGCTTTAAGGGTAAAAGAACACAGCGGTTGTCCTGCGAATTTGTAGATTCGCCGAAGGTCTATTGTCTTTGGCAGCGCTCTTTTACGGACCGCGGGTGGCGTGTTTTCTATGGATTTGCTGCGGTGGGCGCTGCCAGCTTATGGGCGGCGAAAAATTGCCGGATCACTTCGTTGGCATCCACGTCATTGCTGGTTTTGCCGGCTTTTTCCCTGAGGATAGAAGAATCGCCGCTCGGCCAAGTGTTGCCGGCGCCCTCGATGCTGTAGCGCTGCACCTCGGTGCCCGCCTGGCAATCGCCAAACTTATGGCGTTCGTTTCCATCCCGCCCTTCTCGCGAGGGGATTATTCGTGTGCTCCGGTTTTACCTCGCACTGGTCGTACTTCACCCATTGTTTGGCGCTGTCTTCGGCGGACATGGTGGGGTAAGAGCCCACGTGGCCCGAGCCGCCGTGGTGGCACTGCCGGATCGACCGTTCCATTCATCATCGGAACAGATGGCAGGGGACGGTCAACACCAATCCTTCATCGCTTTGGGCATCTCGGCCGAGATGGAGGCAACGGCCGCCAGGCGCCGGGACATCCGCAACCCAGGCGGAAGGCCATGAAGCCGCCATCGGAAAAACCGGCCAAGTAGATTCGCGACGTGTCCATGGTGTATTCGGACGCGAGCCTATCCAGCATCGCATCGAAAAGCCATCGTCCACTTGTTTCGATTGCGCGCGCCCCCTCTGCCTTCGCCTCCGCCGCTCGGGGGATATGCGCCACCGTTCAGGATATCCGCCTCCAGGTAGCTGCTGCCCGGATAACCATAACCGCCGCGCCTGGCCGGCCATCACCGGGGCTCGGCTCTCTACTCGGGTCGATGCCGATGTTCCGTGCCCTAGGTAGCCGTGGGGATAAACGGCGATGACGCCGTGTGGTCCGCGGTCTGATTGAATTTGGTGAGGCGCGCCATTCGTCGGTGCTTTGATCGCGCCCGTGGAGCAGCAGGACGAGTGGGTAACGCTGCTTGGCGTCGTATCCCGAGGGCAAATGGACCACGAACGTGCGAGTAGTGTTCTCGACGGTTATCGATTCCTGCGGACTCTGCGCGTGAACCGCGCCGGCGCGAAAGAGTTTGGCGCAAAAGCCAACGGAGAGAAGAACGCCGCAAATGAGCAGCGACGAGCGTAGGCGCATGATATTGCCCTCGTGCGTCAGATGCCTGGCGCAATGGCAGAGGTTGCTAAAGCCGAGGTGATCCGTATCGAAGAGACCAACCTGTTTTCGCCATTGCGCGCGCGATCATGCGTTCTAAAGGGCGTTCTAAATGGCATTTTGCAGGGCACTCTGCATCGCTCCGCGGGAGCGTGTGGCCCGGTCCGTAGCGGTCCCATTCGGCAATTCAACTGGAGCTATTCAATCCATTGGTCCCAATGGATACCCTTGGCGTCCTTCCAGGAAACGCTCCAAGAGGTGTGCAGATGCCGCGACAGAGCCTGAGGATTGATTTGTGAGAGCCAATCCGGGATTGTCGAGGGCGCGGTTGAAGCCGTCCCAACGCCGGCAACGCCCTTGGCGATCTGAGGCTTTTTGGCTTGCTGGAGCCAGTGGTCCTTGGCGGCTTGCCAGTCTATTTTCTGGAAATCGAAGTAGCTCAGTCCGATGAGATTGGGGGCACGCTGCCGCGATTGGCCTGGAATTGCGGAACGCCGGCAAGCCCGCCGGTGGCCGAGGCTTTCGCGCGATACGCCAGCGTTTCGCGCAGGGTATCGATGCTGCTGGAGGCGACCACCGTGTCAGGAGTCACCGCGATCTGAAAGAAATTCCACTGCGCCACTCCGGCGCCGGTTTGATTTCCGCTCAGCGAGATTTTAGAAGCGTGGCGTCCCCTTCATTTCGTTCGGAACTGACCCGCTCGCCCAGCGTGGAGCGAAGCAGCTTGAGCACGTCCGGCTTGTCCGGATCGAAAAGAAAACGCCTGTTGGTGGAATCCAGGGAAGGGCTGGTTTGCGGGAAGCGAATTCCCCGGTGAAGAGTCCCAGCGCATTGGTGAGCGGCATGCCCAGCTGCTTCTCGGCCATCATGTCGAGCAGATCCGGACCTCCTGGCGGCCCCATGGGGAGAGCGGTGTGCGCGATGCGCTGAATCACGCCGTAGATGCCGAGCAGGTTGAGGTGTCCGGAGGTGTAGGAGATCGCATCGGCCGGCGCGAAAGCCAGCGAAGCGGGAGCGGCTTGGCCATTGGCCCAGATGTCAAACGGAGTTCCGGGAGACGTATCGCCGAGAATGGCGGCCTGCACGTGGGTGCGAGCACCGTCCAGAGTAACGTGGCCGGCGATCGAGTGCACCGCATCGAGCCGTGCGGCGTCCAGAAACTTCTGAACCGGGAAAGGTCCTGGCTTCGAATCCGGCATGAAATCTTTCAAGTCGGGAACGCGCAGGAAGAATTCCAAAACGCCGTTGCCTGCAACCGGCACGGATTCCTGGTAAGCCGCGGATTGCACAAGGGAGCCGGCTTGCGACGATTTGTTTTCGAGGCGGTTCAAGAGTTCTTCCATGACGGCCGGTTCGCCGGCGCCGACCGCATAGTTTCCGTTCTCGGCCCAGTAGCTGGAGGCGGTTTTGCCCTCGATCTTCTGCACCGGCAAACCCGCGAGCGTGACTTGGGAGATGCGGGGAGCGTCTTTCGATGCGGCGCGCATGCGCAGAATCGCTTTGCTCAGGATCGCCTCTTTGCCGGCACGGTTGTACACAAAGAACATTCCATCCCATGCGGCGGCTTGGCTCCCGCGGGGCCTATGGCGGGCCGGCGCTCGCGGGGATCCTGCACGTATCCCGCGTAAAGGCGTTCTCCAGAAGCGAGGCAAATTCACCGAACTCCTCCGGCGTCAGCTTGGGCTGCGAGGAGTCTTTGCCGGAAGAGGCGAGCATTCCGGCGGCCACCGCGGAACGAACCGAAGCGAAATCAGGATCGTCCCACAAGGCCAGCAGGGAGTTCGCATTGCGCACGTTTGGCGAAGGAGCGCCACGCCAGATCGATAGAAGCGGGTGCGTTGGGGCAGTTGCGATGGCTCCCGGGGAGCCTGAGCCCGGGCCTCCTGGGCTCCCATGGAGACGAGCCCGATTGAGGCGAGCAGAAGTGCGAGCGACGTTCGCATTACGAGTGCGTTGCCCGCCGGCAGCCTGATGCCCTTTCGCATGACGAAGCACCTCTCCCTGGAATTTTCCAGGTATTCAGGCGTAATCACTAGGGCAGCGGCGTGCACTGAGAGGTTATCCGTTATTAGTCGTTACGTTATAGCCGGGGGCTTATGGGGAGTACCATGACGAGCGGATAGTGTTGTTTGGAATCGTATCCCCGGGGCAGGGGTCCGCACCGGCAGCCGGAAGTCGATTGACACTCATGGTAAAACAATCTAATCTGTAGATGGTAAGTGGAGCCTGCGTATGCCCGGACGAGCGCTAAAATTGAAGCAAGCCAGTGCGGTCCTCGAAGTTAATCCCAAGGACTTGCAAAATCTCGTTCAATTCGGGGTGGTCAAGCCCAAGAGGTCCGACGGTACGTACCTTTTCGATCTCAGCGCTTTATTGGCGGCTAAATTTGCATTTTGCCTCAAGGAGTCTTTGGGAGCGCCGGCGAGCGTCCTGACGAAGTGCGTGGAACTCTTCAGCGCGTCCGAGGCGGAGTTCAAACAGAAGAATCCCCAATACGTTCTGTTCCTTTACAGGCTCGCGTCGCCCGAGGAGCCGCGGTAAAACTCTCGGTTCCGTTTCGCGCTCTAAGGGAGCAGATCGAAAAGCGTATGAGCCAGGCCGATCTTTACAAGGACTTGCCCCGTGGCAAGAAGCGTCGCGGCTGGAAAAAGGAATTTCTGAAATCGCTGACGGATGCGGCAAAAGACCTCGGCGGGGTGTCCGAAGAGGAGATCTCGCGCACGATTCGCGCTTATCGGAAAGAGAGGCGCGCGCCGGAGATCACCGTTGCCGCGGAAGTCTAGGAAACGGAAGAAGCGCGTCGTTGTGGACACCAGCGTGCTCGTGGCGGGGATCGCAGGCTTTAAGCAAGGTCACATTCCGGGCAGAAGTGCGAGTGCGGATTTGCTCCACAGGTGGGCGGAGAGAGCCGATTTTATGTGGCTCGTCACCGAGGATATTCTGGATGAGTATAAGGATGTGCTGAAGCGCCTTCATGTGCGTTCACACCTGATCGGCACGATCATCAATTTGATCCGCGAGCGAGCCGAAAACGTTGGCGTGCGGTCATCGGTTGACGTTTCGCCCGATCCCGACGACAACCCATTCTGTTCTTGCTCCGAGGAGGGCGATGCAGACTTCATCGTCACCCTAAATACGAAGGACTTCCCCCAAGAGCGCCTCAAGGCACGTGTGGTGACGCCGGGTTACCTCAGTTCCTAAAGCCACGAGTCAACGTCATCGGAAGACCGCGGGATTCCAATCCCCAGCCGTGGGTGATTATCGTAACGTTCTCACCGGGCCGGGCGGGACGGGTGTAGAATCGCGGCAGCATAGGGCCTGGAACGCTTCCTTCCTGGAGGGACAAATGAGAGAGCGCACGAAATTTCGCCTTGGCGTGGGTGTGATCTTTTTGCTGGCGGCAGGTTTGCTGACCACGGGCCTGAGTACGCGCATGGGCGTGAGCTTCGCGCAAACCAAAGCGAAGACCGCGGCGCAGAGCCAAGCCGGTGGTGAAGACGAGACGGGGCCGTACGACGTGGTCGCGGGTTGGCCGAAGCCACTCGGTCATCCGGGATGGACGTGGGGCTCACAAGGCGGCGTCTTCGCCGAGAGTCCCAATCGCATCTACATCGCCAACCGCGGCGAGCTGCCTATTCCCCCGAAGGCGCCCGAGGGCTACACGGGAGGCTACGGCGCGTTCGGACAGCCGGCGACGTCGGGCAAGCCGCGCCTCGAGAACTGCATTCTGGTGGTGGACGCCAATGGCAAGCTGCTGGAGGACTGGACGCAGTGGGACCATCTCTTCGCCGGCGGGCGCGGCCCGCACCACATCAAGATCAATCCCTACGATCCGGAGAAGCATGTCTGGGTGGTGGACGACATGGTGCAGCAGATTTTCGAGTTCACGCACGACGGCAAACAGCTGGTGCTGACGCTCGGCGAGCGCTTGAAGCCAGGCGACGACGACAAGCACTTCGGGCGTCCCACGGACATTGCCTGGTTGCCGGACGGCACTTTTTTTGTGAGCGACGGCTACGTGAATACGCGGGTGGTAAAGTTCGACAAGAACGGCAAATTCCTGATGACCTGGGGCACGAAAGGGAAAGGGCCGGGACAATTCGACTTGCCACATTCCATCGATATCGATGCGCAGCACCGCGTGTATGTGGCGGACCGCTCCAATAGCCGCATCCAGATTTTCGATGAGAACGGGAAATATCTCAGCGAGTGGGACAATATCCGCCAGCCCTACCACATCATGATTACGGCCGATCAGCACCTCTGGGTGGCCGACGGCGTGACCAACAAATTCCTCAAATACGATTTGAACGGCAAGCTGCTGTACTCCTGGGGAACGTATGGATCGTTTCCGGGCGCGTTCTGGGGCGTGCACCAATTTTCGGTGGATTCGGCGGGGAATCTTTACGCCGCGGAGACCTTTGGCGGGCGCACGCAGAAGTTCAGCCCCAAGCCGGGAGCCGATCCTGCGACGCTGATCGGGCAGCCGGTGCGGATCACGCAGATCTCGTCGCGGTAATTTGTGGGGCGCTAGTTCGGCGGAGTGGCTTGGGAGGAGTTCGCCGGGGCGGCGGCGGGCGGAGGCGCGGGAGAGGCCTCGCTCCGCTGTAACCTTTGCTTGGCTTCATCGCGTCCCTGGCGGGCGCGATCGGCCATGGCGCCGTTTGGCGCGAGCTTGAGATAGGTATTCAAGTCGTCCACCAAGGCCGAGTCGTTCTGCAAATCGCCGTGGATGTTGGCCAGCAGGAGCCACAGCAGAGGATTATCGGGTTGCAGTTTGACGGCGGCTTGGGCGTATTTTTCGGCGTCCTCGGGACGATCCTGCCCAAGAAGGGCTTGGGCCATCTCCGATTGCGCGTGCCAGGAGTCCGGTGCCAGGTCCACCGCCTTGCGCGCCAGCGGCTCCGCGTCGGCGAAGCGCTTCTGCGAGGAGAAAAGGGCGGCCAGCAAAAGGAAGGCGTCGGGATAGTGTTCCTGGCTGACGACGATGGATTGGCGCAGAGCTTCCTCGGAGTGCGCGGGATCCTTCATGGCCATGTAGGCGAAGCCAATCTGGGCGTAGGCTTCGTAGTAGTTCGGGAAGATCTTGATGGCGCGCTCGAACTCCTTGATGCTGCCGGCGTAGTCCGACTTTTGATGGAGGAGGACCATGCCCTTGTTCATGGCATCGCGGGCCTTTTGCGGAATGGAGAGGTCGCGCACGGAGACGGTGGGCGACCCGCCCGGGGGCGCTTCGTTCAGTGGTTTGAGATTCACAGTCATGCCGAAGACGGGACCGGAAACTTCGAGATGCTCTTGCACTTCCTGGTAGCCGGTGAGATTGAAGGTGACGTCGTAAGTTCCATCGCGCAGGTTATCGAATCGGAAATTGCCTTGAGTCGTGAAGGTGGTGGATACCACGCCTCTGCTGAAGGAGTTCAGGTCGACGCGAACGCCATCCAGGCGCAGCCCGGACTGCCGGTCGGCAACCGTTCCGCTCAGGCTGTAGTAGTGGCCGTAGCCCCCGGTACCTAGCTCGTCGCCGTCGGGAAAGGGATCGGCGGTGGGACGCCTCTGCGCGGCAAGAGGAAGCGAATAGAAAAGAAGCGCGACGAAGAGAGTTGTAAGGAACAGGAGCAATCCAGAGGAACGCCGCACGGTTCACCGCCTGGGCGAGGTAAGGGGAGTGTACTCTCGAAGGGTGACCGCGGCAATGGGAGAAAGCCTAAGCTTTCCTGGCAGAAAGCATGTAGTTGTGCGCGGCGCAAACGAAGATGTTCGAGCCTGTTGTGGCGCAACAGCGGCGGACGGGGCGCGCGAGCCGAGCCAAGCGGCCTTGCTGCGTATTGCGCCGTTATGGTACCTTCATAAACTATTGACAAGACGTAAACTACACACAGGGCAGGTCTTCGGACGCGATCCGGAAACTGCAGAGGACCCCTAAATTGCCGGCTGAGCTGCTGAAACTTTCAGCGGGAGCCCCAGACAGCGCCGCCATTCAATACGCCGCCGATTACATCAAACGCGGCCAGGTGATTGGTGTGCCCACGGATACGTTCTACGGTCTGGCGGCCGATCCTTTTAATCTTTCCGCGGTGGAAGAGATCTATCGGGTGAAGGGACGGCCGGAAAACCGCGCGCTTCCGATTCTGGTGAACTCCGTTGCGCAGGCAGCGACGCTGGGCCGGGAATTGCCGCCCAACTTTTTCAAGCTGGCGAAGAGCTTCTGGCCGGGCGCGTTGACGATTGTGGTCGATGCGGCGCACAGCTTGCCGCTGAAAGTGACCGCGAATAAGGGCCGGGTGGCCTTGCGCTGGCCGAATTCGCCGGTAGCGTGCGCGATCATCGAACAGCTGGGAGGGCCGATTACCGGGACCAGCGCGAACATCTCGGGTTATGCATCCTGCTCGAACGCGAGGGAATTAGCGAAGCAACTGGGCGACAAATTACCGCTGATCCTGGACAGCGGAGAGACCGGCGCGAGCGTCTCCTCGACCATCGTTACGCTGGACGGCGACGAGTGGAAGATCGTCCGGGAAGGGCAAATATCCGGGGAAGCGATCGCCAAAGCGCTGGCGGATTCGCACCAGGCTACCGGCTGAACTGCGCATTTCCCACGAGCAAAGCGGAGCTAGAATCAGACTTACGGTGTAACCTACGCGGTTCAACTCAAGGGCTGTTCCACTTACGGCGATTCAACTTACGGGTGTGAGCCATGGCGGGAGCGGGTTTCGGCTCGAAATTCGGTTCCTTGCAGGAACGGCAGCGGCTTTCGCAGCTCTACGCCGCGATGACCGACGGCGAATTGCGGGAACTGGCTCGCGAGGCGGCATCGCTCACCGATGAGGCGCGGACGGCGCTGGCTTCGGAGATGGAACGCCGCGATATCGTCGCGGAGGAGCCGGGCGACGCGGAAGAGCCCGGCGAGGCCATTCTCCCGGCGCCGGAATTTCGCGATCTTCTGACCATCCGCCAGTACCGCGATCTGCCCCAAGCGCTGCTGGCCAAAAGCGTGCTCGAATCGGCGGGCATCGAATGCTTCCTGGGCGACGATAACCTCATCCGCATGGACTGGCTGTGGTCCAATCTGTTGGGCGGCATCAAGCTGCGCGTGCGGCAGGAGGACGCTCTGGTGGCTTCGCGTTTGCTCGAAGGCGGCGACTCGCAGCGTGACGACACGGAGACGCCGCAAGAGTAATTCAGCCTGACGCCGGGAGTTGGCCCTGCTTACCCTTTGATCCCGCAAGGCAATAGGAGATCGCAAGGCAATAGGGCGCCATCGTTCTTTCCTTGTTCGGGCCTTTGTCGGGTTTTTTACAGCGACATTATTGTGGATCGGGATTGGCGGAAGCGGCGGCGGGGGCGTAAGTGGGAGCGAGGGCGCGCTCATAGAGGTCTTCGTAGGCCCGAACCATTTTGCCGACGTCGGATTGTTCTCGCGCGCGGACCGCGGCGGCCGCGCCCATGGAGCGGCGCAGTTCAGCGCTGTGCAAAAGGGCCATCATGCCATTGGCAATTCCCGCGGCGTCGCCCGGCTGCACGAGGAAGCCTTCCTTCCGATCTTGAAATGACTCCGCCACTCCGCCCACGGCTGTAGCGATGACGGGCAGCCCGGCGGCCATGGCTTCGGCCAATGCTACCGGAGCGCCCTCCCAATCGGAACTAAGCACAAACACGTCCATGGCGGCGAGCAGGTCTGGAATATCCGAGCGCAAGCCGAGGAAGTGGACCTTCTCCGTTATCCCCAATCGCTGGGCCTCCGCTTGCGCTTGCGGGACCAGCGGACCGGTTCCGACCAGCAGCAGGCGCGCGCGCGGATCGGCCGCGGGTCCGCGAGCGAAAGCCTGGAGCAGCAGCGGGTGATTCTTCTGCGGAAAGAAGCGCGCCACGCACACAAACAGGACGTCGTCCTGCGCGAAGCCGTGCCGCGCGCGCCAGTCCTCGCGGCTAATTTGGGGGCTCCCGTAGTGATCGGTGGGGACGGCGTTCCAAATCACTTCGCAATTGCGAATGCCATAGACGCGCTCGACGCTCTTGGCAACTTCCTGCGCGACGGCGATGGGTTTGACGCCAAACCGGTATCCCACACGCTGCAGCACCCTGCCGCGCCATTCGAGCTCGTGATCGGCGACATTCTGGACGGTGTGCAGCATGAGCCGCGGCTTATGAAGCAGCAGGGAGGGGAACACATAACGGAACACCTGCATATGGGTGTGCACGATGTCCGGCTGAAATTCGCGGACGACCTGCTGCATCTTGGAGTAGATGCGCCAATCGAATCCGGGGCCTTTGCCGAGATACCAGACTCTTACCCCGGCGTCGGCCAGGGCGCTCTCGAGATCCGATCCGACCGGCGCGCTTACGGACACCACCGCGGGTTCGAATCGCCGCCGGTCGATGCGGGAAGCGACGTAGACGGCGATACGTTCGCCACCGTCGGGCCGAAGACTCGGCAAGATATGAAGGACGCGCAAAGCGATTTGCATTGGCCTGGGCTCGATCCGCGTAGCGGCTAGCAGGCGAAGTCGAGGAAGGCCGGGCACTCGGACTTTTGCGAGTTTACAAGAGCCAGTTGGGGGTGCAATCAGGGGTATACCCTAGTCGAATTGCGCTCACAGCTTAGATGCGGAGAGGAAAAGCATCGGGCGCTACGATTGCGCCTTGGCTTCCGGCGAGGGCGGCGCGAAGGAGCCGCAGCGGCCTTGCTGCATGGCGGCGCGGAACTTCTCGCGCTCCTCGGGCGTCATTTGCGCCCAGCGTTCCATCATGCGGCGGCGCCAACGCATGCCGCCCCAGTGTCCGCCGCGGAATCCGCCGAAGAGAATTTTGCCGAGCACCAGCAGGCCCAGGGCTTGCCAGAAGCCGATGACGTGCAGGCCGAAGACGGGCGGCATGAGCCAGTTCCAAAGGCGCATGACGATGAAGCCGAGCACGAGCGCGGCGACGATGGCGAACAGGATGAATTTTGCGGCGCGCGCGAGACGATGTGCTCTCATGATCTTTCTTTCACCTCAACTTTCAAATCTTAGGGCCAAACTGTTTTTCAAAACTTCTTTCCCACACTTCTTTTCCAAACTTCTTTACCAAACCCCGGGCCGATGAAGTTCAACGGCCGATAAATTCGTCGCGAATGGCTTGCAGGCGTTGGCGTAACTGCAGCACCGCATGATGCTTGCGCAGAACCATGGCGTTCACGCTGACGCCAGCTTGGGCGGCCAGTTCCTTGAAGCTGCGGCCTTCGAGTTCGTGGGCCACGAAGGCGGCGCGCTGCTCGGGCGGCAGTTCGTCGAGCGCAGCCTCGATCTCTTCGAGCAGCACGGAGCGGGCGTAAGCGGCTTCGGGGCCGGCGTCCGGCGAGGGCAGCAAATCCTCGAAGAGCAGCGATTCGCCGTCCTCGACGCGCACGGCGCGGTCGGCGAAGGGCTGGGGCTTCTTCCTGCGGAAGAAGTCCGTGATGCGATTGCGAGCCACGCGAAATAGCCAGGCGCTGGCCTCTTCCACCGGTTCGAAGAGGCGATAGGCGGCGACCAGTTCATAGAAGACTTCCTGCAAAATGTCTTCCGCTTCGCCCTGGTCCGGAACGCGGCGGCGAATGAAATTGGTGAGGCGCGCGCGATAGCGCGCGAAGGCGTCGAGGATGTAGCGGTCGTCGCTTTGCTGCTCCGCTTTGGCGGCGGAGCGGGCGTGTGCGGCTTTCGGGCTGCTGGGCGCACTCTTTGGCTCGCTCTTCAACTCGGGCGTTGCGGCCAAGCCACCGCGGTTCGCGAACGCCATGTAGCCGGCTCTCAGGTTAGCCTCCCGCAAATGTAGACGAATGGCGCGGGCAAATATTTCTGGTCCCAGTCATATTTTAGCAAGCGGGGTCTTAACAAGGGCGGGCCTAACAGGCGTGGGTTCAACAAGGCAAGGGCCAGGCCAGCGGCGAAGGGCTGCGAGGCGGTGTGTTGGTGTTAGAGTTGGTGGGCGATTTGGACGAAGGCCGACGAGGAGGCCAAATGGGCGAAGTCGTTTACGTCTCGCGGAGCAGGATCGAGCGCAAAGTGGGGCCGCTGCGCTACGCGCAGATTCCCGGCGAGGAGAAGCCGGTGGTGTTCAGCGTGCACGGAGCGATCGCCGAGCACTACAAGGTGGACCCGGCGAAGCTGCAGGGCTCGCACGCGACCACCATCGATTACGTGATCGCGGCGACGGCGGGTTGAATGGTGGGAACCTTCGGGGGCGCGCTGGAAGCGCGCCAAATCGACGCCAGCAACGGGAAGCTCGTGGGCGAGGTGACTGGGGAAGTGGAGACCGAGGACGGCGTGCTGGTGATCCGGCGAATCCACGTGTTGATGAAACTGGCCGCGCCGGAAAGCGCGCGCGAGACGATCGAGCGGGTGCATGGGTTTTACGCCATGCGATGTCCGCTGTACCGGACATTGCACACGGCGATACAGCTGAGCTCGTCGGTGGAGTTGGTGAAAGGCTGAAAGCGCCGAGGCGAAGTCCCCAGGGCCCCGCCAGCCTTCGTTAAGTATTTGCGCTTTGCGCTGGGCGGGCGCCCTGGGCTACAGGGTGCGTGGATCGCTAAGTGTCCAGGGTGAATGCGGGCTTGGACCGGCCGCGGGAGAAGGCCAGAACGGCGTGAGCGTTCAGTAGACAGGTTTCGTTCACTACCATGTTAAACTTTCTCGCGCATATTTTTCCGACATTTTTTTGCCTCCTATTCTGTTTGTGCGGAGAGCGGGGGCGGCGCAGGGGCGCGCGGCGCAGAAAAATGCGGTGGGCGCGGCGGGGACCGATGGCGTTGTGCTAGCGCAGAGACGGCTCGGGCATCTGCGACACGGCATTAACATCAGCGATTGGTTCGCGCAGGTCTACGATCCCAACGGATTCACCAAACAACACTTCGATACGGCGATTACCGCGCACGACCTCGACCTGATTCGCGCCATGGGCTTCGATCACGTGCGGCTGAGCGTGGACCCCAAGCCGATGTTTCACGCAAAACAGGCGGACCAGATTGCGTCGGAGGAGCTGAACGATCTGGACGCGGCGGTGAAGATGATTCTCGACCGAGGCCTGGCGGTGGAGATCGATATTTTCGCGGACGAGGAGTTCAAGGCCAAGCTGGCGGCGGACGACGAGTTCGTGGAGCAGTTCGCGGACTTCTGGCGGGCGCTGGCGGCGCATTACGCGAACCTCGACGCCGACCGGGTGTTCTTCGAGATTTTGAACGAGCCGGAGGGCAGGGACCGTTATCGCTGGTACGGCGTGGAGGCCAAGCTGGCCACGGCGATCCGCGAAGGTTCTCCAGGAAGCACGATTATCGCCACGGGCGCGCACTGGTCGGACGACGACGATCTGGTTTTCCTTGAGCCGCTGCGGGACGCGAACGTGATCTATGCGTTCCATTTTTACGAATCGCATCTCTTCACGCATCAGGGCGCGACGTGGTCATCGAACTTCTGGCATGAGCTGAAGGGCGTGCCGTATCCTTCGACGCCGGAAAACGTGCAGGCGGCCGCGGCGGAGCTGCCGGATGCGGTGCACCGGCTGCAAGTGGTGCGTTATGGGCTGGACCGCTGGAACGCGGAGCGCATCGATGGGGAGATCGGGCAGGTGGCGGCGTGGGCGCAGCAGTGGGGCGTGCCGGTGGTGTGCGACGAATTTGGCGTTTACCGCCAGAATGCCGATCCCAAGGATCGCGCGGCGTGGCTGAGGGATGTGCGCACGGCGCTGGAGAAGCGCGGCATCGGCTGGGCCATGTGGGAGTACCACGGCGGATTTGGCGTGGTGACGTCTGAGAATGGGGGCATCGCGACGCCGGATGACGTCACGCTGAAGGCGCTGGGGCTGACGGTGCGGAGTTATCGGAGTTCGGAGAGCGGCGGAGCGCGCGCGAAATAGTGACGAAGCTCTAAGACTCGAGAGAAGGCTGGGGCACCCTGCGATTTAGCGCTGGCGTTTGCGAGATGATTCGCGGGGAACTTTGTCTGAAACCACTTCACGTGTAACTTCCTCGGCTGTTCCGAGGGCTTGATCTTCCAAAGCCAGGCGAAGCGCGTCGAGATGGGGATTGCACTCCCGGAGCCGCTTGACGTGCGCCACCGCGACGTCTAACTCCCAGCCGAGATGGAAGTGCAGGTAACCGATGGCGACTGTGGGCGCGCGGCCGATGCCGGCGGTGCAGTGGAGATAGACGGTGTGGCCGCCGGCGAGGAGTTCGTTGAGAGCGTCGATGCACGCGCAGAGCTTGGCGCGAAGCTCCGGCTGCTGCTCGAGCATGGGGACTCGGCGAAGTTCGACGCGGCTGGCTCGGTAGTGGGCTTCGAGCGGCTGGAAATCCAGGAAGACGGCGCTCATATCCGTGTCCGTGTGGATATTGAGCACGGCGGTGACGCCCAGTTCCTGGCGGAGGCGTTCGATATCGGCGATGGTGCGAGGATGCGAGCCGACAAAGAGGCGGGGAAGGATTTGCGCGTAAGTTAAATTGTCGCCGGGAAAAGGGCCCATTTTCTGCTTGGTGTTTCCTCCATTATCTATATCGAGGTTAGCACGGATTTTGGCGGGGCGCTGGAGGCTATGGCCAGGGTGTCGCTGATGATCCACGAGGAGCCGGGGCGCTGATTACCGTTAATAGATGCCAGGGAGGAGGCGCCAGGTGCGGGAGCGGTAGGCCGCGTATTCGGCGCCGAAGTGCGCGAGCAGTAGAGTTTCTTCGGCGCGAATGCGCGCAACGAGCGGCGGGACCAGGAGCGCGGTGATCAGCACGCCCACGCCCGAGCGGAAAGCGAAAGACCAGCCCACAGAGAAGATGAGCGCGCCCAGGTAGCTGGGGTGGCGCAGGACGCCGTAGATGCCGGTGGTGACCAGCGTGTGCTCGGGTTGGATGGCGACGAGGCCGCTGAAGCGGCGACCCAATACAAAGACCGGCCAGAGCCGCAAGGCGCCACCAGCGGCGAACAGAGCGACGCCAATCCAGCGAATCGTGTCTCCATCGATGGTCCAGAACTCGAGCCGGTCGGTGTAGGCAGGAAGAAAGGCCAGGAGCAGGCCCAGCACCGTGAACGCCGCGAGGACCCAGCGGTTGGCGCGATCTTCTTCCTGCCCGGAACTTAGATTGCCGGAGGTAAAAATCGATACGCCGGAGAGCGCGAAGAGCACAACTGTGAGGCCAACCAGGGGCGGGTGAGAGAAGAAAGCGGAAATTCCATGCCAGCCGACGACGGCGAGGCCCAGATAGGCAAGACTGCCAATCACTATGTAGAACGCGCGTGTGAGCGTAGGCAGCTTCACGGCAATACCCACCTTCGCATAAAACGCGAAGATGGGGCACCCGAAAAATCCGAGATGCTGCCGCGAAGCGCGGCGCCGCGAAAAGTCCCAGGGCCGCTCACGAACGACGTGAGCGCGCCCTGGGCTACAACACGAAACTAGCGCGGCGGGGGATGGCAGATTTTGCCGAGGATGGCGGGGCGCGAGGCGCCGGTGGCGCTGGGGAGGTTGGCGGCGCGGCCGTGCACGGTTTCGTTGGCGAGGATAGCGAAGATGAACGCTTCCTTGGCGTCGCCGGGGAGGCCCAAGGCTTCGCTGGGGATGACTTCGATTCCGCCACACGCGGCGGAGAGTTGCGCCAGGAGCAGAGGATTGCGCGCACCGCCGCCGGAGACGATGAGCTGCGCGAGCGGAGTTAGCGGCAGGACCCAGCGATGCAGGGCCGCGGAGATGGAGAGCGCGGTGAATACGGTTGCGGTGCGCACCAGATCTTCGGGACGCGCGCGGTGGCGGCGTCCCCAGGCGAGGATTTTCTCCACATAAGCTTTGCCGTATTGCTCGCGGCCGGCGGATTTGGGAGGAGGCTGGAGCAAATATTTTTCGGCGAAGAGCGTATTCAGCAAAGCGGGCAGGAGATGGCCGCGCGAAGCCATTCGCGCGCCGGCGTCATAGCCGCGGCGGCCGCGCGTGAAATGGTGCACGAGCGCGTCAATGACCATGTTGCCGGGGCCGGTGTCGAAGGCCAGGACGGAACTGGGCGCGGCGGCTTTGGGGATGATGGTGACGTTGGCGATGCCGCCGATATTCAGGACGGCGCGGCCGCGGCGGGCGTCGCGATAGAGCAGATAATCGCCAAAGGGGACGAGCGGCGCGCCCTGTCCTCCCACGGCCATGTCGGCGGGGCGAAAATCGCCCACCGTGGTGATGCCGGTGAGCGCGGCGATTACCGCAGGCTCGCCGATTTGCAGCGTGGAGGCGACGTTTGCGCCGAGGAAGCGGCTGGGGCGTCCTTGATGAAAAACCGTTTGGCCGTGCGAGCCGATCAGGCTGATGCGGCGCAGGGGGACGCGGAATTTTTGGCAGGCGCGCAGGGCGGCTTCGGCGAAGAGTTGGCCCAGGCGGAAATTCAGCTGGCTGATGTCGCCGGTGGTGACGCGCGTGCCCTCGGCTACGCGCAGGACTTCGGCGCGCACGGCGGCGGGGAAGGGTACCGTGGTGAAATTTTCGAGGCGCCCGTGCGCGGCGTTTTCGGTGATAGACGGCGCGATGCGGACCAGCGCGACGTCGATGCCGTCGACGGAGGTGCCGGACATCAGGCCGAGCACGAGGGTGCTGGCCGCACGGGCACTTGAGGGTACTTGACGGGCGATGCGAGGGGGCCGGGTCATGAGAAGGATGCGGCGAATCGTGAGTTGAAGTGAAAAACGAACTGCAGATCCCTCGCTCCTCGACCCCATTGTTGGACGCCGGGGATCGGCTCGGGATGACAACGTCCTTGTTGGCGGAATATTGGAGAAGGTCGTGAGAGATGGCAGCGGCTAAAGCCGCTGGAGAGCGGGGGCAGAGATGTCACGGCTAAAGCCGCGACCCACAAAGCGAGCGCAAACGGTTGTGTCCTCAGCATGGCACGCGACGCCGGGCAAATTCCCCGGGGCCCGCAACGAAAAACGTGTTGCGGAGCGCCGGGCTACAAGTTGCGATCAGCGCGACTATTGGACAAAAAAGCAGATCCCTCGCAAAACCTGCTCGGGATGACAGCGCAGTTGTTGGCGGAATATTGGGATAAGGTCATGAGATTTGCTTTTTCAGCTGCGCCAGGAGATTGAGGGCGTCGATGGGGCGGAGTTGGTCGAGATCGGCGGCGCGCAGGGCGTCGAGCACTTCGCGGTCGATTGGCAATTCGGTGAACAGGGCCTGCTGCGCGCCGGCGCCATTGGCGGGCGGCAGCGCGGGCGTGAGTTTTTCGCTCAGCTGATGCTCGCTCTGCTCGTGGCGGCGCAGGATTTCGCGGGCGCGTGCGATGACGGCGGGCGGAAGTCCGGCCAGGCGCGCGACCTCGATGCCGTAGCTCTTGTCGGCGCTGCCTTCCTCGACGCGCCGCAGGAAAACGATCTCGTTGGGCGTCTCCTCGACGCGAGACGTGCATGTTCTTCACGCCGGGCAGCAGGTCGGCCAGCTCGGTCAGTTCGTGATAGTGCGTGGCGAAGAGGGTGCGGGCGCGGGTGTGCGCTTGCAGGTGTTCGACCACGGCCCAGGCGATGGAGAGGCCGTCGAAGGTGGCCGTGCCGCGGCCGACTTCGTCGAGCAGGACCAGGCTGATGCGGCGTGGCCAGGTTCAGAATGGCGGCGACTTCGCTCATCTCCACCAGAAATGTGGAGCGGCCGCGGGCCAGATTGTCCGAAGCGCCGATGCGCGTGAAGATGCGATCGGTGATGCGGCAGGCGGGCCTGCTCGGCAGGCACGAACGAGCCCATCTGCGCCAGCAGCACGATCAGCGCGGATTGGCGGAGGTAGGTGGACTTGCCGCCCATGTTGGGGCCGGTGATGAGCAGGATCTGGTGCGTGGTGGAGTTGAGGTAGAGGCGCGTTGGGCACGAAGCGCTCGCCTTGATGCTTCGAGCAGATGCTCGATGACCGGATGGCGCCCGCCGAGGATGAAGAGTTCGCCGTTGTCGGTGAATTCGGGGCGCACGTAGTTGCGCGTGGCGGCGACGACGGCGAGATTGGCCAGGACGTCGAGCTGCGCGATGGCGGCGGCGGTGCGGCGCAAGCGCGGCGATTGCTGCGCGACCCAGGCGCGCACTTCGGCGAAGAGGCGGCGCTCGATTTCGGCGATGCGTTCGTCGGCGGCGAGGACTTTGCGTTCGTACTCCTTCAGCTCGGGCGTGGTGAAGCGCTCGGCGTTGACCAGGGTCTGCTTGCGCTCGAAATCCGGCGGGCGCCAGATGCAGATTGGGCTTGGAAATTTCGATATAGAAGCCGAAGACCTGGTTGTAGCGAATCTTCAGCGAGCCGATGCCGGTGCGCTTGCGTTCGCGCTCTTCCATGGCGGCGATGGTTTGGCGGCTGTGCTGGCTCAGATCGCGCAGCTCGTCCAGTTCGGCATCGAATCCGCGGCGGATCACGCCGGGATCGGAGGCCAGGGCGGGCGGATCTTCGGCGATGGCTTGCTTCGAGGCGCTGTTGCACGTCGGCGAGTTCGTCCATCTCGGCATGCAGGGCGGCAATCCGCTCGACGGGGCGGGCGGCGGTGCAGTTAGCCAGGATAGCGGCGCAGCAGGGGAATGCGGGCCAGCGGATTGGCGCAGCGCGACGAGATCGCGGGGCGTGGCCACGCCCAGCGTGGCGCGGCTGGCCAGGCGCTCGAGGTCCTGCACGCCGCGCAGATTCTGGCGAATCTCTTCGCGCAGCATGGTGCTGCGACTTCAATTCGGCGACGGCGTCGAGCCGCGCTTCGATCTCGGCGCGGTCAACCTCCGGCCGCAGAATCCAGGCGCGAAGCAGGCGCGCGCCCATGCCGGTGACGGTCTGGTCGATGGCGCCGAACAGGGAGGCGTCGCGCTGGGAGGCGCGCGGCGCTTCGTCGGCATAGAGCGGCGCGACCAGTTCGAGGTTGCGCACCGTCACCGGATCGAGCACCGAGCGCATCCTGCTGCTCGTAATAGCGGATGGTGTCCAGATGGGCGAGGGGCCCTGCGGAATCGCTGCCGGCCTTAGCGCCCGCTTCGCGTCGGCTTCGCGTTGCTCTGGGCATTGGTCTGGGGAGAATTTTCGCGCAGGTAGTGCAGCAGCGCGCCGGCGGCGCAGATGGCCTGGGGATGGCCGGCGAGGCCGAAGCCTTCGAGGCCTTGAACGCCAAACTGTTCGGCGAAGCATGCGCTCGCCGTAGTCGCAGCGGAAGATCCATTCTTCGAGGCGCGTTTCGACGGCCTGCTGCGCGACCGTTCCGCGGTTCCGTTGGACCGGCTGGGCGCGAGCGGCGCGAACAGGTCCGGCTGGCGCGGCAAGCAGGATTTCGCGCGGGCGGAGCAGTTGCAATTCGTCGCGCAGCTTCTCCTCGGCGCCGGGCACCGGCAAATTCGGTGGCGCGAAATTCGCCGGTGGAGACGATCCACGATAGGCCAGGCCGATGGGGAAGCCCGCGGCCGCCGCGAGCGACGGCGGCCAGGAAATTGTTCTCCTTGGGTTCGAGGACGTTGCAGGTCGGTGGCCGTGCCGGGAGTGATGACGCGGACCACCTCGCGGCGCACCAGGTGTTTGCCGGGGCCGGGCTGTTCCATCTGATCGCAGACGGCGATTTTGTAGCCGGCGCGCAGCAGCCGGGCGATATAGGTTTCCGCGGCGTGAAAGGGGACGCCGCACATGGGGATGGGTTCGCCGCGTTCGCGATTGCGGGAGGTCAGCGTGATTTGCAGCTCCGCGGAGGCGACCATGGCGTCCTCGTAGAAGAGCTCGTAGAAATCGCCCAGGCGAAACAGGAGCAGCGCGTGCGGGTAGCGCTTCTTGATCGACTGATACTGCCGCATCAGCGGCGTGGAGGCTTCGATCATGCGGGACTCACGGGGGGCACTATACTAGCCGACGATGCGTGCGGGCGAGCAAAACCGGGCTGAGGAAATCGCCGGGCGGCGCTCGGGGAAAAGCGAAGTTGGCAATGAAGACGGAGATTGAAATCAAGCTGCGCGTCGCCGACCGGTCGCCAGCTTTTGCGCCAACTGGCGCGGCTGCGGGCGGAATTGATTGCCGCCCGGGTGCACGAAATGAACACGCTTTACGATACGGCCCGAGGCGATCTGTTGCGGCAGCGGGCGGATGCTGCGGGTTCGCGTGGAGCGGCCGGCGAGCCGCTCGAAAGGGGCAGGCGAAGCTACCAGGGAAGACACGGCGGGGCGGGCCGGAGAAGAGTCCGGAGTTTCCGCGCTGCTTACGTTCAAGGGCCCGGTCGGACCTCCGCGGCGTGGAGCAAAACGCGCCGCGGACAAGAGCGGGAACAAGAGAGCGCCCGCTTACAAGATTCGCGAAGAGCACGAAATACGCGTCTCGGACCGGGAGGCGGTAAGCCGGATTATAGAAGGTCTGGGTTTGCGGCCCTGTTTCCGTTACGAGAAGTTCCGCACCACCTACCGGCTGCCCGGGATAAGGAATCTGAAGGTCGAGGTCGACGAGACGCCGATCGGCGCTGTTCCTGGAGCTGGAGGGACCCCGCAGGGAGATCGATCGCGCCGCCGCGCGGCTGGGCTTTGGGCGCGCCGAGTACATCACCAAGAGCTATGGCGCGCTCTTTATGGAAGAGCGCGGCGTGGGGCGCGGTTGGGCATCGCGCAAACGCGGCGGGACGACGCGGGAGACGGAAAAGTCGCGGAAGTCCCATACTGAACCAACTGATCGACGGGCGGATCGACGAGCTGACGAACCGGCCGGAGCACAGCCAGGAGTGGCTGTGCCACGCGATGAACTGGCCGATTTTCGGCGCTGGGAGATATGCTTTTCCGCTCATCGAGATGAGTTTCGCGGCGACGCGCGATTTCTGGAACCGTTCGCATGAAAATTTGGCGAATTCCGCACTCTTTCCTTGACAAAGTTTGCGACAGCATTTAACTACATCATTTGAGGAAAAACTGTTTGCAATGAGCCATTCGTCGGACCAGGAGCCTTTGCCGAGTTGTCGCGCCGGTCCTGCGGCGGAGCGGTTGCGGGTGAGCGGTAACATGCGGGGCCTCTCGCATGGCAAGCAGTCAGGCTGGGGGTAGGAGCGCGAAAACCGACTAGGGGAAGCCGATCTTTGGGCTGACCCGTGGTCGGGCGATCAACCCGGCCACGGGTTTTTTGTTTTTAGGGGAGTTCTTTCCGGCCGACAACCGAAATCACCGCCTTTAACGAGGTGAAGGTCGGGGAAGGAGGTCAAAACCGATGCTGCATGCCACGGAATTGCTGGGCGGAGAGGCCTACGACGCGCAGGGCAATTTCGTGGGGCGGGTGTCGGAGCTCTTTATCGAGCCGGCCGACCAGCCCAACCGCGTGGCCCGCTACCTGCTTGGACCGGGGCAAATACCTGCCGCTGCTGGCGCGGCACGATCAGGTCTCCTTTGTGGCGCCGGGGTGATCAAGCTGAACGTGGAAGAGAAGGACCTCGAGCATTTCCATCGCCAACGAGGCGCTGGCTGGCGGTGCGCAAGGATCTGCTGGACCAGCAGATCATCGATACGCGGCGGCCGCAAGGTGGTGCGCGTGAACGACGTGGACCTGGCCGAGCAGCGCACCGACGGCACCGTGGAGCTGCGCGTGACCGACGTGGACGTGGGGCTGACGGGCGCGGCGCGGCGCTTGCTGCAGGGCTGGCTTCGCCGGCGTGATCCGGCGCATCCAGGCAGAGCCTGCCGGCGCGGACCGATCCGCTGGGAGTTCGTGAACCTGATCGAGCCGGACCCGTTGCGGCGCGTGAAGCTGCGCATCACCCACGACAAGCTGGAAAAGATGCACCCCGCCGACCTGGCCGACATCATGGAAGAACTGTCGCCGGCGGAGCGGCAGGCCATTATCGCTTCGCTCGACGAACAGACCGCCGCCGAGGCCCTGGCGGAGCTCGATTCGCGGCTGACTTCGCAGATCGTGGAGAAGATGGCGCCGGAGAAAGCCGCCGACATTCTCGAGGAGATGGACCCGGACAAGGCGGCCGACGTTCTGGCGGACCTGTCGCCGGAAGTTTCCGAGGACGTGCTCGGAGAGTTGCCGGGGGAAGAGGCGCGCGAAGTGCAGGCTCTGCTGAGTTACGACGGAAGACTCGGCAGGCGGCATGATGAATACGGAGTTCGTCTACGTGGGCGAAACGGCCACGCGGGGCGAAGCTGCTGGAGTGGGTGCGCCAGCGCGAGGACATCAACCTCGAGAACTGGACACGATCTTTCTGATCGACGGCGACGCCAAGTTCTCCGGCGATGTTGCCGTGGCGCCGGCTGCTGCTGGCCGCGGACGACGCAGCGCTGGCGCGAGCTGAAGTCCGAGCCGCTGGTTTCGGTGCCGCCGGATGCGACGGAGAAGGAAGTCTTCGAGCTGTTCGACAAGTACAACCTGCGCAGCCTGGCGCGTCGTGGATGCGATACGGGCGCCCCATCGGGCGCCATCGCCGTGGACGACGTGGTCACGCGGCTGCGCGAGAAGCTGTAATCGTTCGCCGCGGTAAGGCGGAGCGAATCTGAAAATTCCTGAAGATCGATGAACTGGACCATCAACGACGCGGATCGAGCAGTGGCAGCAGCACGCCGCGCAAGTGCGCCGCCGCAGCCGCCATCTGTGGCGGCGGCTGGCGCTGTTGCTGGCGGTGCTGGGCCCGGGGCTGATCACCTCGAACGTGGACAACGACGCGGGCGGCATCTCCACCTATTCGCTGGCCGGCGCGCAGTTCGGCTACGCTGCTGCTGTGGTCGCTGATTCCCATGACCATCGCGCTGTACGTGACCGAGGAGATGTGCGCGCGCATGGCCGTGGTTACCGGCAAGGGGCTTTCCGACCTGATCCGCGAGGAGTTTGGCTTCCGCCCGACGTTCTTCGTGATGGTGACGGGCTTTCTGGTGGACCTGGGAAACGTGGTGGCGGAGTTCGCCGGCGTGGCCTCGGCCATGGAGATTTTCGGCGATCAGCCGGTACATCGCCGTGCCGATTGCCGGCGCTGGTGGTGTGGGTTCTGGTGCTGCGGGGAACCTACCGGCAGGTGGAGAAGATTTTTCTGGCGCTGTGCACGTTCTATCTGACGTACTTCGTTTTCGGCCGTCCTGGCGCAACCCGGATTGGCTGGATGCGGCGCGGCACACGGTGATTCCCACGGTGCAGTTCAATAGCCGGCTACCTGCTGATGGTGACGGCTCTGGTGGGCACGACGATCGCTCCGTGGCAATTCTTCTACTTGCAGGCGGGCTTCGTGGAGAAGCGCGTCGGGCCGCGGCAGTATCCGCAGGCGCGCGCCGACGTGATCGCCGGCAGCGTGAGCTGCATGGTGATCGTGTTCTTCATCATCGTGTGCACGGCGGCGACGCTGTATACCTCCGGCCATCGCAATATCGCCGACGCGGCCGACGCGGCGCGCGCCCTGGTGCCTCTGGCGGGCCGCTGGGCCGCGCTGCTTTTCGCTTTCGGCCTGCTGAACGCGTCGCTTTTTGCCGCGTCCATCCTGCCGCTTTCGACGGCGCACGTGATTTGCGAAGGACTGGGATTCGAGGCCGGGATCGATCACAAGTTCAAGGACGCGCCGATCTTCTACTGGCTGTACACCATCCTGATCGTGGTGGGCGGGGGACTGATTCTGATTCCGCGAGCGCCGCTGTGGCGCATCCTGGTGCTCTCGCAGGTGGCCAACGGCATCTGGCTGCCCATCGTGCTGATTTTCATGATTCTGCTGATCAACCGGCGCGACTTGATGGGCGAGCACGTGAACAGCCCCACGTTTAACGTGATTGCCTGGGTGACCAGCGTGGCCATGATCGCCTTGACGCTGGTGCTGATCTATTTCGCGCTGTTCCATCCCTCGGCGGCCACCGGACGGACTGTAAACTGGGCTCGGCGGCAAGTTGCGCGCGTCGAGTTGCGTGCTCTGGGGTGCTGTGCTAACTTTGCGGTGTAAAGAACCCGGCGCGTATTCCCCGCAGCCTGTTACGTTCGCCGGGCCTGCTGGGCAATAATCGGAACTAACGAGTGCAGCCAACGAAGTTACTCGAACCGGCCAGCCGCGAAGAAGCGCGCCTGTTGGAACACCTCGATGCGCAGAGGTTGCCGCGGCACATCGCCGTCATCATGGACGGCAATGGCCGCTGGGCGCAACGCCGGCACCTGCCGCGCGTGGCCGGTCACCGCGCCGGAGTGGAATCGGCGCGGATCATTATCGAGACCTGCGCGCGGCTGCATATTCCGGCGCTCACGCTGTATGCGTTTTCCATGGAGAATTGGCGGCGGCCCAAAGCGGAAATCGATTTTCTGATGCGGCTGCTGCGCCAATATCTGCGCAAGGAACTTCCCGTCATCCATCGCAACAACATCCGCCTGCAGATTATCGGCCGCACCGATCAATTGCCGCAGGAGGTGCAGGCGGACATGGCCAAGGGCGTGGCGCTGACGGCGGCGAACACCGGCATGGCGCTGACGGTGGCGCTGAATTATGGCGGGCGCGCGGAACTGGTGGACGCCTTCAACGCCATCCTGGACCGCTATCGCAAGATCGGCGCCAACGGCAACGGCGCGCTGGCGAACTTTCAGGTGGACGAAGAGATGATCGCCGAGAACCTCTACACCGCCGGCCTGCCCGATCCCGATCTGCTGATCCGCACCAGCGGGGAGATGCGCGTGAGCAACTTCCTGCTGTGGCAGATCGCCTACGCGGAAATCTACGTTACCGAGACGCTGTGGCCCGATTTTCGGCGCGAGGAGCTTTACACCGCGCTGGCGGACTATCAGAAGCGCGAGCGGCGCTATGGCGGGTTGGCCGCGGAGCGTCCGGAAGTTCCGGCCTTGCAGCCGGAATGAACTTCCCCAAAAACAGAACGCGGCGGCAAGCGTGAGCACCGAGGCCAAGCCTGGGTCGGGAACGGTCGCGCGTGTTTTGACCGCGGCGATCCTGATCCCGGCGGTGGTGGCTTTGGTGTGGTGGGGCCCGACTGCGCTGGTAGCCGCGCTAGGCGGGGTGGTCGCGCTGCTGGCGCTGGTTGAGTTCTTCTCCCTGGGAGAGCACCTGAGTCTGCACGCCTATCGCGCCTGGACGGGCGTCTGCGCGCTGGGAATTTTCTACCAGCAATGGGCTGCGACCACGGCGGAGACGCACCAGGTGGGCCGGGGAGTGGAGCTCACGCAAATTTCGGGAGTTCCGCAAGTGCCGCTCGAACTGGTGCTTTTTATTTTCGTGCTGGGGTGCGCGGCGATTGTTTTCGTTTCGCGGCGGCCGCTGGCGGAAACGCTGGGCGATATGGGAATCAGCGCCGCCGGCCTGCTGGCGATTGCTTTGCCGCTGAGCTCGGTGGTGCGGATTCACGCGGTCGGATGCGATCGGGCCGAAGCTGCTGCTCTTTACGCTGGTGCTGGTTTGGGCGGGAGACACGCTGGGCTATTTTGTGGGGCGTTCGCTGGGCCGCATCCCCATGGCGCCGCAGTTGAGCCCCAAGAAAACGTGGGAGGGCGCCGCGGCAAACCTGCTGGGCTCGGCGCTCGTGGGCGTGGCCTTTTACCACTGGCTGAATATCGACGCCTTCTCAGCCGTCCTGATGGCTTGCCTGGCGAACGCCGCCGGACAGGCCGGCGATCTGCTGGAGTCCGCTTACAAACGCGGCGCGGGAGTGAAGGATTCGGGGACGCTGCTGCCGGGACACGGTGGCGTTCTCGATCGCATCGACGCTTTGATTCTGGCCGCGCCGGTGGTCTGGTACTATTTTCATTTCCTGCTGGCCTCGCAGTTCTAAGCGCGAGCGAGCTCGGCGAAAACTTTCTCTCGATGAAAACACTCGCCATTCTCGGTTCTACCGGCTCGATCGGCCGCCAGACTCTGCAGGTGGTGGAGTCGATGCCGGAACAGTTCCGCGTGGTGGCGCTGGCGGCCGGCGCGAATCTCGAGGAGCTTGCCGGACAGATCGCGCGGCACCGGCCGCAGCTGGTTTCCGTGGCCGACGCGGCCAAAGCGGCGGAGTTGCGGGAGCGGCTGGCGCAAACGGCCAACGGCGCCGGATTGCCTGAGATCCAGCAGGGCAGGCGAAGGTCTGCTGAGCGTGGCCACGCATCCGGAAGCGGATACGGTGGTTTCCGCGGCGGTGGGCGTGGTGGGCCTGGAAGCGACCTATGCGGCGGTGCGCGCAGGGAAGCGGGTGGCTCTGTCGAACAAGGAAGTGCTGGTGGCGGCGGGCGAACTGGTGATGGCCGCGGCCAAGGCCAAAGGCGTGGAACTGCTGCCCGTGGATAGCGAGCACAACGCCATCCACCAATGCCTGCGCGCGGGCGCGCGCGAGCGAAGTGCGGCGGCTGATCCTGACGGCTTCCGGCGGCCCCTTTCGGCAAACGCCGCTGGCGCAGATGGCCCAGGCCACTCCGGAGCAGGCGCTGGCGCATCCCAACTGGCGCATGGGGCAGCGCATCAGCATCGATTCGGCGACGCTGGTGAACAAAGGGTTCGAAGTGATCGAGGCGCGCTGGCTCTTTGGCGTGCGAGCCGGAGCAGATCGAGGTGGTGATCCATCCGCAGTCCACGATTCACTCCATGGTGGAGTACGTGGACGGTTCCATTTTGGCGCAACTGGGCCCAACGGACATGCGCATGCCCATCCAATATGCGCTAACCTATCCCGAGCGCGAAGGCATCCAATGGAGTGGAGCTGGACTGGGACGCTCTGCGCCGGCTGGATTTCGAGAAGGTGCCGCCGCGGAAGTTTCCCTGCCTGCGGCTGGCCCGCGCGGGCGATGGAGGAGGGCGGAGCGCAGACCTGCGCGTTGAATGCCGCGGATGAAATCGCGGTGGCGGCCTTTCTGGAGCGGCGGCTGCCGTTTTCGGGGATCGCGCGGGTGATCGAAGGCGTGCTGGAGCGCATGCCGCGGGTGGCGCTGGGGTCGATCGACGACGTGCTGGCGGCGGATGGCGAAGCGCGGCGGCTGGCGCGGCTGGAAGTGGAGTCGGCGGCCGAATCCAGGGAGAAGGCGCAGCGTGCGCGTTTCGGAGATCGCGATCGAGATAGCAATAAAACGAATTGAGGAAATTTCTGCCGTGCTAACGGGAATCGTAGCGGTTGCGATCGGCTTGGGCGTCATGGTGCTGGTCCATGAGTGGGGACACTTTGTCGTGGCCCGGCTGTTTGGCGTGCGCGTGGAGGTCTTCTCGATCGGCTTCGGGCCGCGGCTGTTTGGCGTGCGGCGCGGGCCGACCGACTATCGCATCAGCGCGCTGCCGCTGGGCGGCTATGTGCGCATGGCCGGCGACAATCCGGCCGAAGAGCGGCGCGGCGATCCCGATGAGTTTCTTTCCAAGCCGCGCTGGCAGCGCTGTCTGATCGCGCTGGCCGGACCGACGACGAATTTCCTGATGGCCGTGGTGCTGACCGCGGCGCTCTTCGTGCATGGCGGCGAGCAGCCTTCGTATGCGGATAAGCCCGTGGTGATCGCGGGCGTGGTGAAGGGCTCTCCGGCGGAGAAGGCCGGCATCCAGGCGGGCGATCGCATTGTCGGCGTTCGACGGGGTGAACAATCCCACGTGGGACCGCGTGGCGCTGGAGCTGGCGCTTTCCGCGCCCGGGCACTCCCTGCCGGTGAAGATCGACCGCAACGGCCAACTGCTCACCACCAGCGTGCAGAGCGAACCGCAGCCTTTCAACGCGCTGGGGTATCCCGCCGAGCCGGTGGTGGTCGGCGCCGTGGCTCCCAACCTGCCCGCGCTGCACGCCGGTTTGAAGGAAGGCGACGTGATCGTGGCCGCCAATGGCCAGCACCTGGATGCGCCTTCGCAATTCTCCGGACTCGTGCAGCAGAACGCCGGCAATCCCATGACCCTGGATATATTGCGCAACGGGCAGCCGCTGAGTTTGCAATTGACGCCGATGTGGGGCGATCCCGGCGACGGGATGCCGCGGTGGGAGATCGGCATCACCTTCCGCTTCGTGACGTCGCCGAAGCGCTATTCGCCGCCCGCGGCGCTGGTGAAGGCCACGCAGTTCCACATCGTGCTGGCCAACAAGCTGATCTACCTGGTGGGGCAGCTCTTCACCGGCAAGGTTTCGCTGAAGCAGGTGCAGGGCCGCTGGGCATCGTGCAGGAGTCGAGCCGCGCGGCGAAGCGAGGCTTTGGCGACTTGATCAGTTTGATGGCGCTGGTGAGCCTGAACCTGGGAATTTTGAACCTGCTGCCGATTCCCATCCTCGACGGCGGACATATTTTAATGCTGGGGATCGAGGGGCTGCTGCGTCACGACCTGAGCCTGAAGATCAAGGAACGCTTCGTCACGGTGGGCATGGTCTTCCTGCTGCTGATCTTCTTGATCGTGATGTATAACGACGTGTTGCGGCTTTTCCCCGGCCACTAATTTTGTCTCTTTATGGCTTCCACGGATACTCATCGGCGGGTCTCTTCCGGCGAGCGGTTCAACGCTCACGAGCCGGGCAGACTGCGCAGCGCGCTTTCGCAGCGAGGGCGTGCGGCTCACGCGGCAGCGGTGCGTGCTGCTGGACATCATGGACCAGGCCGAGCAGCACCTGACCGCCGATTCGCATTCTGGAGCGCGCGCAAAAAATCGATCCGCGGGTGCATCGCGTGACCGTCTACCGCACGCTCGAAATGCTCAAGAGCCACGGCCTGCTGGATGAACTCGACCTGCTGCACATTCACGGACACCGGCACTATTACGAAAGCCATGGGCCGCGCGACCACATTCATGTGGCTTGCCTGCGCTGCGGCAAAGTGCGCGAAGTGGAGAGCGATCTTTTCGAGCAGCTCAAGCGGCAGGTGGAGCGCGATACGGGCATCGGCATCACCGTGGCGCGCGTGGAGATCGGCGGGTATTGCGAAGCTTGCCGCCCGAAGACGCCGGCATCCGGGACTTCCTCTTAGACTTCTTCGGCGCAGTTCTTCCTGGAAACACCGTTCTTATCGGAAAGTAGCCCAGGCTGAAATCCCACTGTATGAGACCACCCCGTTTCCCAGGACCTATCCGCACGGTCGCCTATAGCGTGTTCATATGACACCCCGTCAGATTCACCAGGGGTCTCTCCGTCCACTCCAAAAATGACCAGACAGCTCGGCGTGCGGCCCGCAGGAAAGTTCTTGACACTTTACAAACGTATATAGTAGATGTAATAACGACATTAGGAGGGAAGTGTGGCTCTGCCGAAACTCACGCGTCTTGAAATGCAAATCATGGAGGCGCTCTGGAGCAACGGGGTCTCCTCCGTTCGAGAGATTCAAGAAGCCTTCCCTACAAAAAACAGGCCCGCCTACACCACGGTGCAGACCACGGTCTATCGCCTGGAAGCCAAGAAGGCTCTCCGTCGCGTCAAGAAGATCGGCAACGCGCACGTTTTCGAAGCGCTGATCTCCCGCCAAGCCGCGCAAAGCCGATTCATCGATGATCTTCTGAGCTTATTTGGCGGCCGCATTCAGCCGGTCATGGCCCACTTCATTGAATCCGGCAAATTCACCAAGAAAGACGTGCAAGAAGCGCAGCGCACGCTGCGAAAACTCGCGAGAAAGGACAAGACCCCATGATCTCAACATTTTCATTTCCGACGTGGGTGACCATCGGGCGGCTGGTGGGCGACCACCTGTGGCAGTCGACGCTCTTTGCAGTCGCTCGCGGGCTTTCTGACGCTGGCGTTTCGAAACAATCGCGCGCAAGTGCGCAACGGGCTGTGGCTCGCCGCGTCGGTAAAGTTTCTCATCCCGTTCGCTGCGCTGGTCGGCCATCGGCAGTCATTTCGGCTGGCGGCGGGCCGCCCCGCTTGCTCAAAATCCGGCGCCGTTCGTCATCGACATGGACACGATGAGTCAACCGTTCTCGCGCCTCGCGGCAGGAACGCCGCCAGCCGTGGTTTCCCACAGCATGGCATCCGTAGTTCCGATTTTTCTGTTTGCGATCTGGATTTGCGGGTGTGCGGCGATTCTTTTGACCTGGTGGACGTGCTGGCGGCGGATCGCTGTGGCTGTTCGGGAAGCATCGCCCGTCCAACAAGGCCCCGAACTAGATGCCCTTCGCCGTCTTGAGGTCATCGCCGGGATTACGAAACCAGTGGCCCTCGTCTCATCGAGCACCTCGCTGGAACCAGGGGTGTTCGGCATCGCAAGGCCAGTCCTTTTGTGGCCGCGCAGCCTTGCTGAGCGCCTGACGGGCACCCATGCCGAGATGATCCTCGCACACGAGCTATCTCACGTCCGTCATCGTGACAATCTTGCCGCTGCGATTCACATGGTGGTCGAAACTCTCTTCTGGTTTCATCCCCTGGTTTGGTGGTTGGGGGAGCGGATGGTGGACGAACGCGAGCGCGCTTGCGACGAAGAAGTGTTAAGGCTGGGCAGTAAACCGCAGGTCTACGCGGAAAGTGTCCTCAAGGTTTGTGAGTTCTACGTCGAGTCCCCGATCGTATGTGTGGCCGGAGTAACCGGTTCCAATCTCAAGAAGAGAATGGAGCGAATTATGAGCAACCATGTTGGAGAAACCCTTAAGGTTTGGAGAAAGCTTTTGCTAGCGACAGCAGGAGTTGCGGCGGTGGCTATGCCGATTGTGGTGGGCGTGCTGACGGCACCGAGGCCGCTGGCGGCCCAGTCTGCGGCGAAACCTCAATCGCTGGAAGCGATGGAAGCGGCAGGCGTCAAGATGTCATTCGATGTGGCTTCGGTGAAGCCAAACAATTCTGGCGGTCGCTTCGCTAGCAACATTGGTCCTCTGTATCCCGGGGCTCCCTATTCCCCCACCGGAGGTTTCTTTTCGGCGACGAAGGTGAATCTGGCCATGCTGATCATGTTTGCATACGATCTAGATAATGCACAGGTTCAGAACCTGTTCGATCATTTACCGAAATGGGGAACGACGGACCGCTTTGACGTCCAGGCAAAGTCAGAGGCCAACCCTTCCAGAGAACAGATGCGATTGATGATGCAATCTTTGTTGGCCGATCGATTTAAGCTGGCGGTCCACCGAGAGACCAAAGAAGGCCCGATCTATGCGCTGATCCTTGTGAAACCTGGGCAACTCGGACCTCGGCTCAAGCCGGATGCTGAACCTTGTTCGACGAATCCAGCATCCGCGTCAACAACGTCTTCAGCGGACCTCGCCGGTGAGTTTCCGCCGGTATGCGGCGCCATGAGGATGACGCCGACCACGCCCGGCCGGATGCGAATAGGTGGCAGAGGCGAGACGATGGAGACTCTTGCCATGAACTTGTTTGGGCCGACCGTGGATCGGCCTGTGGTTGACCGCACGGGCCTCGTAGGAGGTTTCGACTTTTCAATTGAGTGGCAGCCCGATGATCCGCAATCCCCAAGCGCGAACTCCCAGACCGATAAGGACGGCCCAACCCTTCTCGAAGCTCTTCGCGAGCAGCTCGGTCTCAAGCTGGAGCCGCAGACGGGCCCGGTCACTGTCTTGGTCGTCGACCACGTCGAGGAGCCTTCGCCGAATTGACAGCACAGTTTTCTGGCCCAGTGCCTGGCAAGTCACCTTCTCGGAATGGCTCAGCCGCATAAGGCAGTCTTCGAGAAGGCCCGCCGGCTACAGGTTAGCATTGCAAGTCAGGAGCGGACCGGATGTGTGGGGGCGAAGCCGTGGCGGCGGAAGTATTCGCGGACGTCGCGCAAGTCGGCGGCGATTTGGGTGCGAAGCTCGGCGGCGCCGCTGAACTTTCGCTCGTCGCGCAGGCGTTCGCAGAAGCGCACTTCCATGGGCCCCTTGGTTACTTCCCGCGAAAAATCGAAGAGGTGGCTTTCGATGCCCAGCAATGTGCCGTCGAACGTCGGGCGGAAGCCGACGTTGGTGGCCGAGCGATACCAGCGGCCCTCGACCCAGCTTTCCGTGGCGTAGACGCCCACCTTGGGCAGCAGTTCCTGCGCCGGAGCGAGATTCAGCGTGGGGAAGAGCACCTTCGAACCGCGGCCCGCGCCGCGAACGATCTCGCCGGTAAGGGTAAAGGGCCGTCCCAGGAGATGCGCCGCATGCGACACGCGGCCTTCGGCGATGGCTGTGCGTACCCCGGTGCTGGAGACGAATTCGTTGTCGATGATAACGGGCTCGACGATCTGCACGGAGAAACCGAAGCGCAGCCCCAGGTCGCGGAGGGTATCCACGTGGCCCTGCTGGCGATGCCCAAAGCGGAAATTCTCACCCACCAGAACCTCAGCCGTTTTCAACTCCTCCACCAGCACGCCGCGAACAAACTGCTCGGGCGTGAGTTCCGCCAGGGCGCGGTCGAAGCGCAGGACGAGAGCGGCGTCCAGGCCAATGGCGGCGAAGCGCTCGATTCTCTGGCCGATGGTTTCCACCAGCGGCGGAGCATTGCCGGGGCGCAGCACCTTGAGCGGGTGCGGATCGAAGGTGATCACGCCGGCGATGGCTTTTTGCTGCTGGGCGCAGGCAATCACCTGGCGCAGAATTTTCTGATGGCCGAGATGCAGGCCGTCGAAATTGCCCACGGAAAGCACGGCGCGGCGGCCCGAAGGGCCAAAACGCGCGGCCCATTCGGCCGTCGAACGCAGCGCCGCGAAGTCGCTCACGCCGCCACCTCGAAGCTCAAGCCGTCGTAGGCCAGTTGCACTTGGGGGAAGCCGAGGCGCACCAGGCGTTCGTTGGTCTCCTGGTGCGGCAGATCGTGAGCGATGTGTGTAAACCAGGCGCGGCGCGGCCGCACGCGGGAGACCAGCTCCAGCGCTTGCGTCACGGTCTGGTGCATGGGGTGCGGCTCGTCGCGCAGCGCGTCGATCACCAGGTCATCGACGCCGGCGAGCAGCGGCATGGACTCCTCGGGTATGCGGCTGAAGTCGGTGATATAGACCAGGCCGCCGACGCGGTAGCCCAGCACGGGCACGTCGCCATGCTCGGCGGGAATCGGTTTCCAAGGCGTGCCCAGCAGCTCGAAGGGCCCTTCGATCACGTGCGGGATGACCCGCGGAATCGTGCTCAACACCGGCTTGCCGTCGAAGACGTAGGCAAAAGTCCGGCGCAAGATGGCCAGAGTCTCCTTATTGGCGTAGATCGGCAGAGCCGCTTTTTGGCGCAGGTTGAAGGGGCGAATATCGTCGAATCCCAGGATGTGGTCGGCGTGGCCGTGCGTATAGACGATGGCGTCCAAACTCTCGAGGCCATAGCGCAGGGCCTGAAAGCGGAAGTCGGGGCTGGTGTCGATGACCACGTGATGGTCCGCACGCGAGAGGAGCACCGAAGGCCGGGTGCGGTTGTCGTGCGGATCCTGCGAACTGCAAACGCGGCAATGGCAGCCCAGGCTAGGAACGCCCATGGACGTCCCTGAACCGAGCACCGTCATGCGCACAGCGGGTGAATTTTCAGAAGAGCGGGGAAGAGACACCGGGCGCTTTCGTTACGGGCGGGCTTTGTTGGCCTTCTCTTGCATCGCTTTTGCCGCCGCTTTGGTCATTTCCATGTAAGAGAGTTTCAGGCTGCCGAGGACGTCCAGCAGAAGGCGATCGTCGTCGGGAGCCAAGTTGCCCCGGGAGGCTTCGCGCAGGGCATCCAGCATATCGATCAGCTCGCGCGCGCCCTCCAGATCGAGCATGGCCTGCCCGCGCGGATCGGGATAGGCGCCCAGGAGCATGGCCGCGTTCTGAGCCACAAAATTGATGAGCATCTGGAAGCCGCGCGAAGGCTTGGGAAGCTCGGCTTCGGGCGCCGCCGCGGGGGCGGGCTCGGCCTTGGGCGCGGACGGCTTGGCCGCCGCCGGAGCGCCCTCTTTCTTTTGCGCGCCGGCCGGCGCGTTCAGCGGATGCGCGCCTGCGGGCTCGCTCTCCTGCTTGCGGCGCTCTTCCGCTGCCTCGTTGCGTATTTCACCTTCGGCATTAAAAAGGCGACGGTCGATAACTCGAAAGGACTCTTCCTGCTTAGGATCCGCCAAGGCCCACTCCGTATGTGAATCGCAACAGTCGGACGATTTGGAGTTTTAGTTTAGCATCGGCCGCGCCGCGCGGACAACCCGAGCGCGAGAAATGTCGTCGGGCAGTGCGGTTCGCGGCACGTTTCGCGACCTGATCGGACGGTTTGCTGGAGCGGGCGGTTTGCTGGACGTCCGGGTTTGCGGAGCGGGCCGGGTTGAAAAAAGAACTTGTGAATGTCCGAGGCGAACCAAACAGAACGGATATTCAGGTTCCGCTTGAACTAAAACGCCGCCAAAGGTGGAACGCAGCAACGCCCGAGACCGGCCGGGCCCAAGGCGATTGTTACCAAACAGTTACCGAACATCCGCTTCCGTAACTTCTTGACCATACAGTATTCCCTTTATACACTGCCGTCGCTCTTACCACTTTCTGACGGCATCCGCACGCGCCGGGATGGAGCCGTCAAGTCACCTGAAGGCTATCCGGCAAACCAATTCGGAGGATGGAATCGTGAGAAAGTCCCTGGTCCTAGGCCCAGCGGTTCTTTTGACGTTTGCTCTCGCCGGTTTGTCTCCCGCATTCGCCCAAGATGAGGTCAGCCCCAATTCGCTGAATGCGCCGGTCCTCGTGACGGAAGCACAGCCGGCGGCTTCTCCCGCCTTTCCTGCTGCCGCCGCGTCTGCTCCCGCACTCCCTGCGGCCGCACCCGCAGAACCAGGCTCTTCTCCTCGCGTGGGGATTGGCGTGATGGCCGGGACGCTCGGCATCGGAGGACAAGTAGCGGTGCGCGTGCTGCGCCCGCTGAACATACGCGCGGGTTTTAGCGGCCTCGGCATCGGCTATAACTTCAATAACGATGGAATCGACTATGGCGCTCGCCTGCGGCTGGAAGGCGCGCCGGTGACAGCCGACTTTTTCTTCTTCCACGGCATGCACGTGAGTGGAGGCGCTCTTCTCTACAATGGAACTCAGATCACCGGGACGGCCTCTGCCTCGGCGGGGAAAACCTTCACACTGAATGACGTAGCTTACGAGAGCAGCGCAGCAACGCCACTTACCGGCTCGGTAGGCGTCACTTTTCGGAAGGCCGCGCCGCTCGTGGGATTCGGATTTGGCAACCTGGTTCCGCGCAAGGGGCACCACTGGAGCATTACGGCCGACTTCGACGTGGCCTACTCGGGGTCGCCAAGAGCGGCGCTCAGTTTGAGCGGTGTGGCTTGCGCGCCGGGAGCCACTTCCGGCAGCACATGTAGGAACGTAGGAACGGATCCAACGATACAAAGCAACGTAACGGCGGAGCAGAGCAGCGTGAACGATAAAGTGAGATTCTTGAAGATATATCCACTCTTTACGCTCGGATTTGGCTACGCTTTCTAGCTCCTCAACTTCCGCGTGAATTACTTCGGATTCCGGGAAGGGTGCTTGGGGCGTGCGCTAGCGCGCTCCAAGCGCTGCCCGCGCCACGACACCTTGCCGGCGCATCTTGTCAACCAGTAACCGCTACCGTAAAGTAGCGCTTTCAGTTTAAGACGGCCGCATAATCGAACCATCCACCCGTGCCGCGAACAAGGCCTCCCCATCGCCAGAAGAAACAACCGCCCGCCCGCAGGGGCGAGCCTCGCAACGCGCACGAAGCGGCGAAGCCGCGCCTCGATCTGAAAGGCGATCGCCGGGCCGGCAGGAAAATTGGCAAGGCGTTCGAATCCCTGGTGGCGCTTCAGGCGCGGCTGCGGGCCCCGAACGGCTGCCCCTGGGACCGCGAGCAGACCCACGATTCGCTGCGCAAGTATCTGGTGGAAGAGACCTACGAGGTGCTCGACGCGCTCGACAGCGGCGATCCGCGAAAGTTCGCCGACGAGCTGGGCGATTTGCTGCTGCAAATCGTGTTTCACGCGGAGCTCGCCGCCGAGTCCGGGAAGTTCGATATCGCCGACGTCATCGAGCATATTTACACCAAGATGGTGCAGCGCCATCCACACGTCTTCGGCAGCGTTCGCGCGGACACCTCCGCCGAAGTGCTGAAGAATTGGGAGCAGCTCAAGTCCGAAGAGCGCGCCTCCGAGAAGTTAGCCAATGACACGCAGCCCGCAGCGAAAGCCGCCCGAGCCTCGATCCTCGACGCCGTTCCGCGCAGCCTGCCGGCGCTGCTGGAGGCGCATCAGCTTACGCGCCGCGCCGCCAACGTGGGCTTCGACTGGCCCGACGTGAACGGGATTTTCGAGAAGCTCACCGAGGAGGCTGCCGAGCTAAAGCAACTGCTTCCCCCAGGCGAGAGCGGCTCGCCAGGCGCAAAGAGCCCCCAAAGAGAAGAGATCGAAGAAGAGGTCGGCGACCTGCTTTTCGTGGGTGTGAATCTTGCGCGGTTCCTGGGTTTAGACGCGGAGATCGCGCTGAAAAAAGCCAATCGCAAATTCTCGGGACGCTTTCGCGAAATGGAAAGAATCGCCGCCAGCCGCGGCCAGGCGCTGAGCGGGCTTTCCACCGCCGAACTAGACTCGCTCTGGAACGAAGTAAAGGACGCGAATGGCGCGAAGAGGGCAGGGAAGCAGAGGGCGGCCCGTCCCGAAAAACGCTGTCATAATCGTTAAGATTGGCTTTTGCACAAGCAGACGAGTTAGCCTTGGTGTGGGTGAATTGCCATGACAACCGCTGCGAAGCGCATCAAGACGTCCGCTGAAGAAAGGCCCTTGGAGATCGCGGTCCGGCCATGCTCGGGTCTCGCGGAGTTCGCTGCCTGCATTGAAATCGAGCGCGCCGTGTGGGGCTCCGCCGACGTGGATATCGTGCCGCTGCCGCTTTTCGTGGTGGCGGCGGAGACGGGCGGACAGGTGCTGGGCGCGTTTGCCGGGGAGCGCATGGTGGGCTTCACCCTGGCCATTGCCGGCGTGCGCAACCGCAAGCCTTTCCTGCATTCGCATATGACCGCGGTCCTGCAGCAGTACCGCAATCAGGGCGCGGGCCGTGGGCTGAAGCTTTTGCAGCGCCAGGAGGCGCTGGGGCGGGGCATCGATCTGATCGAATGGACCTTCGATCCGCTGGAGATCAAGAACGCCTACTTCAATTTTCGGCTGGGCGCCATCGCGCGGCGCTTCATTCCCAATATGTACGGAACCACCACCAGCCCCTTGCATGGAGGCTTGCCCACCGACCGGCTGGTGGCGGAATGGCGGCTGCGTTCGCTGCGTGTGAGCCGGGCCCTGGCCGACAAGCGTTCGCCGGCGAGGAAGTCGCGCAAGAAGGAGTTGGAGCGCGTCAAGATTCCCGTGGACTTCGCTCAGATCCGCGGCACCAATCCCGAGGAGGCCGCGCGGCTGCAAGCTGAAGTACGGCTTGAATTCGAGCACTGGCTGGGGCGCGGCTATGCGGCCACCGGCCTCGAGGTATCGGAGGAGAAAGCTGAATACTTGCTCGAGCCCTGGGCAGAGAAGTGACGACGGGGAAGTGAAGCCTCACTTTAGGTGGGCGCTGTTGTTGCCGAGCGACGGAAACGTCGCCGCATTGCCGTGGCACTCAAGCGCTGCTTTAAATGTTGCTTTACGCATTGCTCAAAGCGAATAGTGAACGTGGAACTTTTGCATGATGGCGCCCGTCTGGACGAAGTTGCTCGAGGTTGCGCGAAGTGAAAGCTTCAGATGATCTCCTGTCGGCGCGGCGACCTCCTTTTAAGTAACCGTTAAAATATCCTGCCATGCGCCTCTGCCAAGCCACGCTGCGCGAAATTCAGATGCCGCTGGTGCGGCCGTTTGAAACCAGTTTTGGCCGGACCACTGTCCGCCGCATTCTTCTGGTCGAAGTGAACGTCGACGGCGCCATCGGCTGGGGCGAGTGCGTGGCCGGCGAGCGTCCTTCGTATTCGCCCGAGACCATCGAGACCGCCTGGCTGGTGCTGCGGGATTTCATCTGGCCCGCGCTTTCCGGCAAGGAATTTGGCTCCGCGAGCGAAGTGTGGGAGATGCTCGCGCCCATTCGCGGCCACAACATGGCCAAGGGCGCGATCGAGGCGGCCATATGGGATGCCGAGGCGCGGCAAAAGTCGATGCCGCTATGGAAGCTGCTGGGCGGCACGATCCAGGAGATCTCCTGCGGCGTCTCCATCGGCATTCAGGAGAGCGACGACGAGCTGGAGCGCGTGGTGGAAAGGGAGCTGGCCGCCGGTTACCAGCGCATCAAGATCAAGATCAAGCCGGGCTACGACGTGCAGCCGGTGGCGCGCTTGCGGCGGCGCTTCCCCAAAGTTCGCCTGATGGTGGACGCGAACTCCGCCTACACGCTGGCGGATGCGGCGCGGCTGCGCGAACTGGAAGCCTACTACCTGATGATGATCGAGCAGCCGCTGGGCTGGGACGATATCTGGAGCCACGCGGAGCTGCAGCGGCAGCTGATGACCCCGATCTGCCTCGACGAGTGCATCCACACCGAAGAGCATGCCCAGGCGGCCATCGCGCTGGGCGCTTGCCGGATCATCAATATCAAGCTGGGGCGCGTGGGCGGATTCACGCCGGCGCGGCGCATCCACGACCTGTGCCTGCGAACGCGGCATTCCCGTGTGGTGCGGCGGCATGCTGGAATCGGGCATCGGCCGCGCGCACAATATCGCGCTCTCCACGCTGGCCGATTTCACGCTGCCCGGCGACGTCACCGCCAGCAAGCGCTACTGGACCGAGGACGTGATCGATCCGGAAGTGACGGTCACGCCGCAGGGAACGATTCGCGTGCCGCAGGGCCCGGGCATCGGGTTCGAGCCGCGCCGGGAACGCATCGAGGAGCTCACGGTGCGACGTGAAGTATTGGTTTAAGTATGGTTGTCGCGAGCGCTGCGGAGATTTTTGCAGGGAACGAGACGCAGCGGCGCGATGCTTGAGCCACAAGACGAGCCTATCCCTTGCAGTAAAGTAATACTTGAAGTCCGGAATAAGTGCTCGAGCGGGTCAGTGGTATGGCCGGGTGCGCTCGCCGCCCCCACCGATGTAGCCGCACAGCCAAGAGTGGCTGTGCCACTGAACGCGCTTACCGCTAGTTCACGCTGGAGTGCGCCACGATTGCTGGGAGAGCGGATGCGGCGGGCATCCACTGGCTGAGGGGATACTGGCGTCCGCAGTCCACGCATCGTGTTTCGGCAAATTGCTTGGCGCAGCTTGGGCACGCGGCTTGGGCAGCGAAGGCGTCAAAGGGATTCTTGCAGTTCGAGCAGCGCCAATAATTTCCAATGGGCGGGGCCGACTTGCAAGAAGGACAAGCGAAGCCCTCGCGGCGCGGAATTTTCGCCAGCCGGTACAAGACCAGCGCGCTTTTCAGTCCCTGCCAGCAATACATCAAGATGAATACCGATAAGGCTCCCAGCCAGGGCGACTCTTCGCGCAGCGCCAGAAGAATGAGTCCCGCGACGCCGACGAAGCCCACGATCGTGCTGGCCATCAGGCTGCGCGCGCGTCCCATGACGAACCACAGCAGGGAACGGAGAATCTGCCCGCCATCGAGAGGATAGATGGGCAGCAGATTGAACGTCAGCAGGCCGATATTGATGTACCAGACCGAGCGCAAGAGCAGATGCGCGTCGGGCATTGTCGCGAACCATCCCAGGGAGCGATCGAAGGCGATGAACATCCACAAAACGGGGACCAGCGCGACATTGACCAGTGGGCCGGCGGCGATGCTCCAGAGAGTCGCGCCCGGGCGCACCGGCGGATCGACGTAAGCGATGCCGCCAAGAGGCCAGAGCATGATGCGATTGGCTGTGCCGCCCGTCTGGCGGCAGGCCAGCGCGTGGCCAAACTCATGAAGCGTCACGATGAGAAACAGCGCCAGATACTCGAACACGTTCCAGGAGATGGAGGAATAGGCTTTGGCGCGGTCGCTGATCTCAATGGCCGCAACGAGAAACCAGGACCAGTGCAGGAACAGATCGATCCCCGCGACACGAAAAAGATGAATCGTTCCCCGGCGACTGTTCATGTTGAGAATTTATAACAGATTGCCGCGGCGAATGGCGAATTGCAGCGCGTGCGCGGCGAGAGAGATACTCCAATGGCGCTTACGACAAAAGTTTTCATGTGCAAGTAGTGCATGAATTCTTGACGGCACGCCGACATTGACGCTGCTTTCGCCGCCATGTTATAGGCTCGGTCCGAATCTCCGAGAATCTCGAACGCAGAATCTCGAACCCAATCTCGAGCCCAATCTCGAACGAAGACGAATTGTGAATCCTTTATCTGAACCACGAAGCTACGAAGCGAATTGCGGTCATTCCCGGCGACGGCATCGGAGTTGAAGTAATACCTGAAGCCGTGAGAATCCTTGCAGGCCGCCATCGCCAAGACCGAGCGCAAGGCCGACTTCGTGAATTTCGACTGGGGCGCCGAGCGCTTTTTGCGCGACGGCACCACGCTTCCGGCGGGCGCCGTGGAGATGTTCCGCAGCGACTTCGACGCCATCCTTTTTGGCGCGGTGGGCGATCCGCGCGTGCCCTCGAACCGGCACGCCGCCGATATTCTTCTGGGCCTGCGCGCAAAGCTCGACCTTTACGTGAATGCCCGCCCGGTGGAACTGCTCGATGCCTCGCTCACGCCGCTGCGCGGCCGCGGCGAAGAGGACATTCGCTTCATCATCTTTCGCGAAAATACCGAAGGGCTTTATGCCGGGGTGGGCGGCCAGTTCCGGCGCGGCGATCCCGAAGAGATCGCCGTACAGGAAGACGTCAACACGCGCCGCGGCGTGGAGCGCATCATCCGCTATGCCTTTGATTATGCGCGCTCGCGCCAGTTGGGCAAAGTGCTGATGAGCGATAAATCGAACGCCCTCACCTTTGGGCACGAGCTTTGGCAGCGCGTGTTTGCGGAGGTGCGCCGCGAATATCCGGAGATCGAGGCCCGTCATTTATATATCGACACGCTGGTTGCGGAACTGGTGCGCGACCCCAGCCAGTTTCGCGTGATCGTCACCTGCAATCTTTTCGGCGATATTGCCAGCGACCTGGCGGCGCAATTGGCGGGCGGATTGGGAATCGCGCCTTCGGGGAATATTCATCCAGGAAAAGTGTCGCTCTTCGAGCCGGTGCATGGATCGGCGCCGAATATCGCGGGGAAGGGCATCGCCAATCCCATGGGCGCGGTGCTGGCGGCGGCGATGCTTTGCGATCACCTCGACTGGGGCGATCTGGGGGATCTGCTGCGCGACGCCGTTCGCGCGGCGGTTCGCGCGCGGCAGACGACGCGGGACCTGGGCGGCACGCGCTCGACGCGCGAAGTGAGCGATTGGCTGCTGGAGTACGTTACGAAAGCGAGGCTGGCACCGTAGCGGCGCTACGCGCAGCCGGCCGTCAGCCGCTCGAGGTCCAATAGTCGTATCGGGGCTGGCGGCGCTGCTGGCGCAATCCCCATACCAGAAACATCCCGAGGATAAAGCCGCCGATGTGCGCCCACCAGGCCACCCCGCCTTGATTGATCTCGCCGATCGTGCTGATGCCGCTGAGGAACTGGATCACGAACCAGTAGCCCAGAATGATCAGCGCGGGAATGCGCATGGTGAAGAAAAAGAAGAGCAGCGGAATCAAAGTGAGAATGCGGGAGGCTGGGGAACAGCACGATGTACGCTCCCATGACGCCGGATATCGCGCCACTGGCGCCGATGGAGGGAAGCTTCGAGCCCCAGTTCACGAATACTTGGGCCAAACCCGCGCCGATTCCACATATAAAGTAAAACCCGAGGTATCGTCCATGGCCCAGGTTGTCTTCCACATTGCCGCCGAAGACCCACAGGAAAAGCATGTTTCCGAGGATGTGCAGAAAGCCGCCGTGCAGGAACATGCTGGTCACGAGCGGCAGAAGCGCCGGGCCTAACGCCGCGCCCGGATGGGCCAGCGCCGTTTCCGCGCGGGCGGGAACCAGGCCGAACTCTTGCACGAGTTGATTGCCCGCGCGCGGCGGCAAGCTGAGCTGATAGGCGAAGACGGCGATGTTCGCCAGGATCAGCAGGACGTTGACGATGGGAAAGGTGCGGCGCGGCGTTTCGCTGCGAAGAGGTATCATTCAGGGTTCACGTATTACTTTAGAAAGGCCTCGCTGTCGCGCGCGCGAGCGGACTGGCAGCGCAGGTCTTCTTCGTCGAAGACGCGATCATGGCGAGGGCCGCTCCGCCGCAACTCCTCGATCTCCTCCACGGAACGAATGCCGCCGCGCGCGCCGATGGCCGTGCAGTTCAGCGCGGCCGCGGCGCAGCTAAATTCAAGTATTGCTGGAAGTGTGTCGCCGCGAAGCAGGGCGTAAGCGAATCCGGCGTGAAAGATGTCGCCGGCGCCGGTGGTGTCCACCGTGTCCACGCGGAAGGCGGGGCAGTAGTGGAATTCGGAGCCGTCCCAGGCGAGCACGCCGTCGCGACCCAGCGTCGCTCCCGCCACGCGGCAATTCCAGCGCCGGGTGATCTCCGGCAGCGACTCGAGCAAATAAGGAATGCCGAGAAGGCGTTCGGGAAAATCGCGCGAGCCGATCATGTAGTCGACGCATTCAAGTAATACTTCAGCTCCTGGATAGAGGTTGTCCAGGTCCGCCGTGACGATGACGCCAGCATCGCGCGCCCAACGCGCCGCAGCTGCGGCGGGAGCGCTGGGATGTCCATCGACGTGCACCAGGCGCGCGGCTCGGATCCAGTCCACCGGCAGTTCGTCGGGACGCAGATCGAGGCGCTCATCGCGCTGCCAGAGGATGGTGCGCTCGCCGGTGGATTCGTCGACGAGGATGTAGGCCAACTGGCTCGCGCAGTTGGGCACCTCGATCAAGCGCGCCTGCACTCCTTCGCGGGCAAGCTCCTCGCGCTGCAGCCGGCCGGCGGCGTCATCGCCCATCTTGCCCACGTAGCGGCTGCGCAATCCCCAGCGGTGGCAGGCAATGGCGGCCGTGGCGGCTTGCCCTCCGGGAAGCACGCAGGAGGAGATGATCTCGGTCTTGGTGTCGAAGGCGGGGAAGTGCGGCAGGCGGAGCAGCGTGTCCGTGGCGTTGAGTCCGATGGCCACGACGTCGAGCTGGCTTCGTTGCGCGATCTGTTGTCGCTCAGCGTGCATGAACGAAAGACTTTATGCATGTACAATTAGCGCTGATTTGCAAGAGCTTGGACGATTTGCAAGAACTTCGATGTGCTCGCGAAATTGCGAGCATAGTCGAGCGAGTGCGAAATGATCGCGATTGAAAGAGATTGCGTTATCGCGCAGCGTTACGTTGCGCGGTTCGCGGCGCTATGATAATTACATTCACTTGCGTTTTGCGGCGCGCGTCTGTTGCTTGATGGCAGTCGGCGCGCCGACACGGCCATGCCGGCTCGCGAATCCGAAGCGTTGATCCTCCGCAGTTTTCCTCTGGGAGAGGGCGACCGGCTGGTGAGTTTTCTCAGCCGCAGCGAAGGCCGCTTGCGCGGCGTGGCCACGGGCGCGCGCAAGCCCAAGAGCCGCTTCGGCTCGACGCTCGAGCCATTTTCCTATGTGCGCATGTGGTATTACGAGCGCGAGACGCGCGAACTGGTGCGCATCAATCAGTGCGAGCTGATCGAATCGTTTCTCGATGCGCAGCGCGATTACGCCGCGGGCGTGACGCTGGCGCTGATGAGCGAGACCACCGAGGCCGTCCTCGGCGAACGCGAAGTTGCCGAGCCGATGTTCCGGCTGCTGCTGGTGGCGGCGCGCGCGATCAAGGCGGGAGCGAAGCTGCCTCTGGCGCTGGCGTACTTCGCATTCTGGACCGTGCGGCTGGGCGGCTGGATGCCGGCGCTCGACCAGTGTTCGCGCTGCGGCGCAAGCTTAAGCGGCCGCGCATACATGAGCCAGAGCGGGATGCTCTTTTGCCCCAACTGCACGCATCCGGGGCAGCGCGCAATATCTAAAGAAGCGCTTCAACTTGCCCGCCGCATGAGCGGCGAGAAGTTGGAGGCCTTGATGAAGGAAGACCTGCCGGCGAAGGTCGTGGATGAAGTGAAGAATCACATGCTGAACCAAGTCGAAGAGCACATCGAGAAAAAGTTGAACACGCGCAAGATGCTGGCGGCGGCCGTGTCCGAGGAACTTAAATGAATGCAGTGCATGAAAGAGGACGCCAAAGAGAGCGAAGGGCTACGTGAAATCTCAACCACAGCTTGAGAAAACGAAAATCGGCAAAACTCAGCGGGCCGAACTTCCAGGACCTTATCCTTCAACTTGAGAAATTCTGGGCCGACCGCGATTGCGTCCTTCAACAACCATATGACGTCGAAGTTGGCGCGGGGACCATGCACCCCGAGACGTTCCTTCGCGTGCTCGGGCCGAAGCCCTATCGAGTGGCCTACGTGCAGCCGAGCCGGCGTCCCGCCGACGGGCGCTACGGCGAAAATCCGAACCGCCTGTACAAGCATTTTCAGCTTCAAGTGATACTTAAACCGCCGCCGGCAGACATTCAGAACATCTACCTCGAGAGCATTCGCGCCATCGGCATTCATCTGGCCGAGCACGACATTCGTTTCGAGGAAGATAACTGGGAAGCGCCCACGCTCGGCGCCTGGGGCATAGGATGGCAAGTATTACTTGATGGGTTGGAGATTACCCAGTTCACCTATTTCCAGCAGTGCGGCGGATTCGACCTGGATCCGATCTCCGTAGAGCTCACCTATGGGCTCGACCGCATCGCGGCCTATCTGCAGAACGTGGATAACGTCTTCGATCTGCGCTGGTCGCGCGACCGGCGTTACGCGGAAGTGCGGCTGGCCGAGGAGCAGCAATTCTCAGCTTATAGTTTCGATTACGCCGATCCGGATATTACCCGCAAGCTCTTCGATCTGCACGAACAGGAAGCTAAGAAATTACTTGAAGCTTTTGGCGCGGCCAGCGAGGAAGGGAAGCGGCGCTTCCCGGTGCTGGCGGCCTACGACCAATGCTTGAAGTGCTCGCACCTGTTCAACGTGCTCGATTCGCGCGGCGTGATCTCCGTAACCGAACGCGCCACGCTGATCGGCCGGGTTCGGCAGATTGCCTGCCGCATCGCCAAGGCTTACCTCGCCCAGCAGTCGCTCGGAGAACGCGCCCTCGGAAACGGTCGAGGTGAGCGCATGAAGCCAGCCGCGAACGGCAAGGCCAAAGCTTCGGCAAATGCGCGGCAGGAGAAAGCTGCGGCGACGCCCGGCTTCGGCGAGTTCCTTCTGGAGATCGGCTGCGAAGAGATTCCCGCCGGGATGATTGCCAATGCCGCGAATGAGCTTCAAGTAATACTTAAGAAATATCTGGTCCTGGAACGGCTGATCGACGACGACGAAGTCACAACCTTCGGAGCGCCTCGGCGGCTTGGTGGCCACCTGCGCTCGCGTGCGGCTCAAACAGGAAGACATCCGGCGCGAAACCACGGGACCGCCGAAATCGGCGGCCTTCGATAAAGAGGGCAAGCCGACGCGCGTGGCCGAGGGGTTCGCGGCTAAGTACGGCGTGGGAGTGGACAGACTCTACACCGTGAACACGCCGCGCGGCGAGTACGTGGCCGTGGAGCAGATGGTGCCTGGACGGAAGGCTGCCGAGCGGCTGGGCGAAATCATTCCCCGCGCCATCGCGGAAATTCCCTGGCCCAAGACCATGTATTGGACCGGCGCCGCAGGGCTGCGATTCATCCGTCCGATCCGCTGGGTGGTGGCGCTGCTCGGCGGGCAGAAGGTTTCCCTCGAAGTTGGCGGAGTGGCGGCGGAAACGGCCACGTCGGGACATCGCTTTCTGGGCAAATCTTCGATTCCCGTGAGCGCATATAAGGATTATCTGCGCCAAGCTGGAGAAGAATTATGTCCTGGCGCTGCCGGAAAAGCGCCGCAAGAAGGTGGAAAAGGAGTTGAACGCGCTGGCGTCGGGGAAGGGCTTCCGCGTGAACGAAGACGCCGGACTTTCTGAACTGGTCGTCTATCTGAACGAATATCCGACGGCAATTTTGGGCGGCTTCGATCCCGCGTATCTGGAGTTGCCGGAGGAGATCCTGCTTACCGTGATGCGCGGGCACCAAAAATATTTCGGGGTGCGGCGGCGCGACGGTCGGCTGGCGCCGCATTTTCTCGCGGTAATCAATTTGAACCGCGACGCCAAGGGACTGGTGTGCGCGGGGCACGAGCGCGTGTTGCGGGCGCGCTTCGCCGATGCGCGATTTTTTTGGGAGGGCGACCAGCGATGTCGGCTCGCCGACTATCTGCCCAAACTCGCGAGCGTCACCTTTCAAGCAAAGCTCGGCTCCTACGGCGACAAGGTGGAACGCATGCGCGCGCTCTCGCGGTGGCTGGCCGAGCAGTGGTTTGCGCGCGGCATTCACGATGCGCGCGTGGCTCACGCCGACCGCGCCGCCGAATTAGCCAAGTGCGATCTGGTGACCGGCATGGTGCGCGAGTTTACCGAACTACAGGGAATCGTCGGCGGACTCTATGCAAAAGTTCAAGGAGAACCTGAGGAAGTCTACTCGGCCGTCTACGATCACTATCGTCCCACCGGACTCGACGAACCCACTCCGCGAAATCTCACCGGCGCTACCGTTTCCATCGCCGACAAACTCGACACGCTGGTCGGCTGTTTCGCCGTCGGCCTCGCGCCCACAGGTTCAAGTGATCCTTTCGGTTTACGGCGGGCGGGTCTCGGAATCGTGAAGATCATTCTTGAACGCAAGCTGCCGGTTTCGTTGTCGGAGTCGATCAATGCCGCGGCGCGAGGCGTTTCAGGGTATGCGCCAAGAGTTCAAGTGTCACCTGAAGTCGAGAAAGCCGTTTTCGATTTCCTTATCGACCGCGCCCGTTATGTTTTTCTGGAACGCGAAGGCTTCGCCTACGATGAAGTGAACGCGGTGATCGCGGCGGGAGCCGACGATCTGGTGGACGCGCGGGACCGCATCACGGCCGTGCGCGACATTCGCAAGACGCGCAACTTCGAGCCGCTGGCCGTATCCTTCAAACGGGTGCGCAAGATTCTGGAGAAGGCGGGCAACGAGAAGAGCTGGCGCTTTCCCGCAGTGCGCCCGGAGCTATTTCAGGAAGAGGCCGAACGAAACCTGCACGCCGCCGCGCGCCGCGCCGCCGAGGAAGCCGAGGGCCACAAAAAAGTGCGCGGATATCGGGAGGCCTTGCAGGGAATCGCCAAGCTGCGGCCGGAAGTGGACGAGTTTTTCGATCGCGTGCTGGTGATGGCCAACGAGGAAGAGATTCGCCGCAATCGGCTAACGCTGCTGTCGGAGCTGCTCAGCGAATTTTCCACCATTGCCGATTTCTCGGAGATTGTGGCCGCCGAGAAATGAGCATCGAGGGACTGGAGTGGGGGATCTGGTTTTTCTTGCTAGGGAAAGGTTAGCAGCAAAAGCAGATTCCTCGTCGCCACCCGCCTGTGGCGGGCGAATCGCTCCTCGGAATGACAGCGCCTCTAACCGTTGTCAATTACAATTTAAAGTAACACTCCAGCAAACGTCGCCGCGCCGACGAGAGTTCAATAATTACCTAAAGTTCCGGCACGGATCAGACGTAATATCTGTGCGCATGGGAATCAAATCCTCTGTGTGCGTATTATTATTGGCTGGATCGCGCTGGCGTCAGCCATCTTTTTTCTGTGGCGACTGATGGGCGGCGATTTTTTACGGCGGGCGTTGCTGAATCCTCATGCGGTTCCTCAAACGAGTCAAACCTGGCCGCCGGTTGGCGACCGCGGTCGATCGTCGCCTGACGACGTTGATATGAAGTTTGCGCAGATCGTTGTGTTGCTTATCGTTTCCAAGCTCTGTTCGTGGATGGCTCGGCGCGCACAGACTCACATGGGCGGGGCCAAAGCGTTGGAAAAACAGTAGGGTAGCGCGGGGTTACGTCGGCATTCTCAGGAAAAAATAAAGGCCGCAGAAGAGGAAGATGAGGTCCGGCGACCATGCGCTCATCACCGGCGGAAGTTGTCCCACTCCTCCCATGGCTTCGAACAGGGCCGCCGTAGCCCAATAGACCACGGCCAGGCCAACTCCCAGCGCCACGCCGCCCACCGCCCCTCGGCTCCCCACCAAAATTGAAAAGGGAATGGCCAGCAGGATCACCACCGGGGCAATCAGCGGGAAGGAAAGCTTCTTGTACAACTGCACGCTTAGCCGCGCCACGTCAAAGCCGGAATGCCGCAGCCGATCGATGTAAGTCCGCAACTCGAACCAATCCATCTCCGAGCTTTGCCGCACTTCCCGGGTGAAGTAAGCCGGCGGCTCATTGAGTTCGGGCAGCTCGATCACATTGAACTCCGCATATCGCGACACCTTGCCGCCCTGGAAATCGCGAATCCAGCCGGTTTCGAGGATCCAAGCGCCTTGCTGCGGTTCCCAGTAAGCCCGCGCGGCGTAGATTCGCCGATTTAGGGCGAAGGTTTTGGGGTCCAGCTCAAAAACGGCAAGCCCGCCAAAGAGGCGGTGGTCGCTGTCGTACACCTGATAATTATAAATTTTCGAATTGTTCCCGATGATCCAGCGCCGCTGCGGTTCGAGGTACGTTTGCGGCGGGAGTCCTTTGATCATGCTGTGCAACTCTTCGGCGCGTCGGTTGGCGTAGGGGAGGTAGGTCTCATCGAAGGCCACCAGCGCCACAGTCATCAAGCCGCCAGCCAGCAGCAAAGGGAGCGCAACGCGATAGAGGCTGATGCCGGCCGCCTTGAAGGCCACCAGTTCGTTGTTCTTGGTCATGATGCCGAGCGTGATTAGGACGGACACAAGACATGCCAGCGGTGCTAGCTGATACATCAAGTAATAGCTTAGATATCGGAAGTAGTTGGCGACGTCGGGGTAGGCAGCGCGATGCTGGGCGATGTCGTCCAGAAGATCGAAAAACGTGAAGATCTCGAAGAGAAGGATGAAGCCGACAAGGAGAAGGATAAAGTAGAAGATGAAGTTGCGTAGCAAGTAATAATCCAGCACTTGAGGAAAGCTGCCCACCACGCGAAGCCTGGAAGAACGGGCTTTGGGTTCTTCGAAGGTTTCCCGCGTGATCTCTTCCGGCGATCGAATGTCAAGTGTTGGTTTAGATTCTACGGATCGAGTTCGCCGCATCCAGCACCATAGCCCGGCCAGGCGTTCGCGCAGGTGGCTCTCGCCGCTCAGTTCATCCATGGACGGAAACAGGGCGATCCCAGCCACGGCCATGAGGATGTTGGCCGTCCAAATACCCAGCCATACGGGCAGCGAACCGCTGCGGGCCAGTTCGGCGCAGAAAACGAAGACGATGTAGTAGGCGCAGACCAGCGTAATGGCCAGGACAAATCCGCCGGCCCGTCCCCCGCGGCGCGGACGCGAGCCCACCGGCAGGGCCACCAGCGCAAAAACGAGGCAGGCGGCGGGGAAGGCGAAGCGCCGCTGAAACTCCACGTGAGACTCGGTGGCATCCGGTCCTTTGTCGCTCAGAAGCTGGCCCAGGGGGCGCTCGGTATTGATCAATGCTTCGGTCTGTGTGGCAGCGTTGCCGCCCACGCTGAGGGACTGATCGCGTTCGCCGAACGCCGAGAGGCCGTAATGTTCCGGGCCCTGGGTTTGCGATTCGTGCACGGTGCCCTGGCGCAGGAAGAGCTGTAGCTTGCCCTGGTCGCGGTCGGCGGCTACAATGGCGTCCTCCGCCAGGGTCAGGCGCGAAACGTCGCCCCCATCGGATTCCGCCAGAAAGACGCCATGCCAATTCGTGGCGGCGGCCGAGATATCCTGCACATAGAGCACCAGGTGAGGAAACTGTTCGTTGAAGATGCGCGGCTGAATCTCAAAGGAAGCCTGCGTGCTCCGCAAACGATCTTCCAGCGAGCGCATGGTATGGATGGAGATCGGCCCGAGCCAAACCGTCATGCACAGCGTGAGCCCCGTGGCCAATAGCGCCAGCAGGCCCACGGGAACGAGCAGGCGCTTGAGCCCGATTCCCGCGGCGTTCATAGCGATCAGCTCGCTATCTGCGGACATGCGCCCGAGTCCGATCAGCACGCCGACGAGCACGCCGATGGGCACGCTAAAGGTAAGGACGCGGGGAAAGGCGCTGAAGAAGAGCAGCGCAATCTGGTGCGAGTCGCCGGAGCCTCGGGCCACCACGTTCATGATCTGCACGAGTTGGGGAACGAAGATGACAAACGTGAAGACTCCCAGCCCCAGCAGCGCGTGGGAGAGAATTTCGCGGAAAATATAGCGATCGATGATGCGCATTGCCCCAATACCCAAGGAAGACCGCCATTCTAGCACGGGCTTTTCCTGCCGATGGGGAGCGGAGCGCGGATGACGCGAATCCATCTCGTGCTGCTTTGGCACATGCACCAGCCGCAGTATCGCGACCCGGCCACGCACCGCTACATCCTGCCTTGGACGCGCCTGCATGCCCTGAAGGATTACTGGGGCGTGGTGCGCGTATCCGCAGAGTTTCCGCAGGTGCACGCCACGTTCAACGTGGTGCCGTCTCTCGCCGCGCAGCTCGAGGAGTACGCCAGCGGAACGTTCGACGAGCCCTGGTTCACGCTCGCCTTTTCGCCCGCCGACAAACTCACCGAGGCCGACAAGTCTGAAATTCTCGTGCGCGCCTTTCAAGCCAATCCCGATCATTTGATCGGACGCTGGCCGCGTTACAAGGAACTCTTCGAGCGCGCCCGCTCGTCCGACCCGGCTCTGGCCATGCATACTTTCGCCGCGCGCGACTGGCGCGACCTGCAGCTGCTTTCGCAGCTGGCCTGGATGGACGAAGAGTATCTCGCGAGCGATCCTATAGTAAGCGCGTTATCGAAGAAGGGCAGCGACTTCACCGAAGACGATAAGCAGAAGCTCCGCGCCAAGCAGCTGGAGCTGCTCGCGCGCGTCTTGCCCGAGTATCGCAAGGCGCAAGAGTCCGGGCAGATCGAAATCTCCACCACGCCGTTCTATCATCCGATTTTGCCGCTGCTCTGCGATACCGACATCGCGCGGCAAGCCAATCCCGGAACGCCGCTTCCCAGCCCCGCGTTCCGCCATCCCGAGGATGCCCGCGAACAGCTGGTGCGTGCGCGCGCGTATCACGAGCGCCTCTTCGGCCGCCCGCCCGTGGGACTGTGGCCCTCGGAAGGGTCGGTCTCGAACGATGCGCTTGCCATTGCCGCCGAACTTGGTTTTCGCTGGTTCGCCAGCGACGAGGGAGTTCTCGGGCGTACCTTGAATATCGGCTTCGGCCGCGATGGCGACGGCGTCCCCTCGAATGCCGACCGCCTTTACGCGCCGCTGCGGGTGCGATTGGGCGAACGCGAAATCTCCGGCGTCTTCCGCGATCATTACCTTTCCGATCTGGTGGGCTTCGTCTATAGCCGCATGGACTCGATCTCCGCCGCCGAGGACCTTTACCGCCGCGTCCGCCTGGTCGCCGATCGCGTGCATACGCCAGGTCCGCTGACCTTGCCGCTCATTCTCGACGGCGAAAACGCCTGGGAGTATTACCCCGGCAACGGCCGCGAATTCTTGCGCCATTTCTATGGACGCATCGCCGGCGACCCGGAAATTCGCGCCCTCACCGTGAGCGAGGCCATGCGCGATGCCGGCGAAATCGCCACGGCGCAGGGAATCGCGCCCGGCTCCTGGATCAACGCCAATTTCGACGTATGGATTGGCGACAAGGAAGATGTGGCCGGCTGGCAATTGTTGGGTGCGGCGCGTGATTTCTACGGGCAGCAGCTGGCGCGGCGCCAGCGGGGCGAAGCCGGCGCTCCCAGCCAACCGCAGCTCGACGCCGCTTTCGAAGCGCTGCTGATGGCCGAGGGCAGCGACTGGTACTGGTGGTTTGGCCCCGAACACAGTTCCGCCAACGACGCCGAATTCGATGCATTTTTCCGGCAACTGCTGAGCGAGGTCTATCAAAGCCTGGGCCGCGAAGCCCCCGACGAGCTGGCCGAGCCCATCAAGCAAAAGCCCACCCCAGCCCACGTCGTCGCGCCCTCGGCGCTTCTGAACGTTCGCGTGGACGGGCGCGAATCGAATTACTTCGAGTGGCTGGGCGCGGGGCTTTACATTCCCGACCGGCGGGACAGCTCCATGCACGGCCGCGTTCACTGGCTGGAGCAGTTTCGCTATGGCTTCAGCCAGGACCGTTTTTTCATCCGCGTGGATTTTATGGACGGAAAGCAAGGCATCTTGCAGGACGCGGAGTTTCGCATCACCCTACGCGGAGACGAGGAGTTGCGCATCGTGCTGCATATGCGCGAGGGGAAGGTCCTCGAGCAGCGCGTGGAGACGAAAGATTCTTGTTTGCTGGGGCCGCAGGATGTGGTCGTCGCCGCGTGCGATCAGATCCTGGAACTCTCGATCGCGCGTAAACTCCTGCGCTTGGGGAACCGGCGCTCATTTTCCCTGGTGATCGCGCTGTGGGAAGGCGGCCTTCCCGTGGATTTGCTTCCCGCCGAAGGTTGGTTCGAAGTCGAGCTCGGCGAAGATCACTTCGCCTGGGCGCCCTGAACACGCCTCTTGCTCACGCGCCGCGCCGTCAATTCTTGCGCGCGTATCGGCGTCCACCCCACCCGTTGTCATCCATTGCGGCCATGATATAGTCCCGTCGGTCGCGGCGCGCCACGCGCTTGCGCCGATGAAATGCTGCACATGCAGCACAGGGAGGTTCTCATGCGCTTTCGATGGGCTGCCGCAATCGCGTTTGCCGTGCTGTTCATGTTTCCTTCCTCCGGGAGTGCGCAGGTGCTCACCGAGCACGACGTTTCGGTTCGCATGGCCTTGACGATCGCTCAAACGGCCCTGGAACAATGTGGCGTCAGGGTATCGGTTGCCGTCGTCGACCGCGCCGGCCGGCTGCGCGTTTTCCTCCAGGGCGATGGGGCCTCGCCGCATAATCTCGAACTGGCCCGCCGCAAGGCCTATACCGCGCTGACCTTCGGACGCACCTCCGGCGAGTGGGCCCAGCGCACCGAAACGACCCTGCAAGGGCAGCGCATGCTGACCGACGTCATTCCGCTGCAAGGCGGCGCTCCCATCAAAATGGGCAACGAAACCATCGGCGGCGTCGGCCTGAGCGGAGCGCCAATGGGAGGAACACAGGAGGAGGCCTGCGCCAAGGCCGGCATTGCCAAGGTGGCGGATCAGTTGACTCAGTGAGTCTGGCGGCAACGCACCTGGCCGCTTCGGAATTTCCGTCGAGAGCAAGTCGAGCAACTCGATCGACGGCTTAGGGCCCTGGATGTTGAACCTGGTCGCCTAATCAAGTTGATTTGATGGCGAGTGATGGCGGTGACCCATGGGGCGCAATTTCAAAATGTTGTATGGCTTCGTGGCTGTAGCAATCGTGGTCGCTGGAATGGCCTGCGCGCCGTTTACCCATGCCCAAACGAATGCCGCAAGCGACCAAGGTACGGAGCGCCGGGAGTCGGGCGTAGACATCCATCGAGACGGTTGGGACCGAATCGTGCCTCAACCACCGAAGCAAACGGGCGAGCCGGCCCCGGTGCGTGACCTGAGCGGCATTTGGGAACCCATTCCCGCCTATCGGGACGGAGTATTTGCATTGGGTCCCAAAGCCAATCCCGCGGACGCGAATCATCTTCTACCGTTTACGCCTTTAGGGTTGCAGATGTTCACCGGTCAGGAGCCCGGAAAGGGAACGCCTTCATTTCTGATCGTGAATGGCCGCACCATACCGGTGGTCTCGACAGAGAAAAACGGGCCGCCGATTCCTACCGTAACGCGCGAAGACCCCTTCGATATCTGCGACCCGATAGGGTTCCCGCGCATCGAGCTTTTCAACCTCAGGGCCATACAGATTTATCAGAACAAAAACCAGATGGCGATCATTTATCAAAACGACCAGGTTTGGCGAAATATCTGGATGGATGGAAGGGAACTGCCCAAGGTTGACGATGTTCCCGAGCCGCGATGGTACGGATACTCAGTGGGCAAGTGGACCGACGACTACACGTTTGTGGTCGAGACGGTGGGCTTAGATGAACGAACCTGGATCGACAATGTCGCCCGGCCGCACAGCGATCAATTGAAAGTTACGGAAACGTGGCACCGCGTCAACCACGACGTCATGGAACTTACCCTGATCATCGACGATCCCAAGATGTATACGAAACCGTGGACCGCGCTGGACAAATTCCGCATGGGATTACAGCCCGAGTGGTTCGATATTCGCGAGCAGGTCTGCGCCGTGTCCGAAGATCTGGACTATACTAAAACCGTCGCCAATCCAGCCGACGCGGCGAAGAAAAGCGACACACTGCGGAAGTAATGACCTCTGGCGGAACTCTTCTTTTTTCACAAAAGTGAGGACACATGCTTAAGATTCCGACCGTGCTGGTAGCCGTCGCCATGTTGGCCGCGATGGCGATTTCCGTCGGTGCACAGGACTCCGCGCCCGCCAATGGGCCGGATCCCAAGGCGTTCCTCGACCACATCGAGAACGCCAAGCTTCTCGCCGCGAACGATCTTGTTGCCAGCGTGGTGGATTGCGTCATCCCGCCGATAAGTGCCGCGTCGAGCGTCGGCAAAGTTATCGACGCGCCGCCGTCCAAAGTCTTCGATCAACTCTACTATTTGGGGATGAATAGCGTCGCCTCATGGGCCATCGTCACCAGCGCGGGCATTATCCAGATTGACAGTCTCGATAATCCCGAGGAAGCGCAGCGCATCATCGTTGGAGGCTACAAGAAGCTGGGGCTCGATCCCGCTCGGATGAAATATCTGATCCTCACGCATGGACATAACGATCACTTCGGCGGCTCTAAATATCTGCAAGACACTTATCATCCGCACGTTCTGATGTCCGGGATCGATTGGGACATGGTGGCGAAGCTGCCCCCGACGGAACCGGGAGCGAAGTTTGGCCCGCCGCCCGCGCGCGACATGGACATTGCTGACGGCCAGAAGCTGACGTTGGGCAATACCACGATTACGTTCTACATCACTCCGGGGCATACGCCAGGGACTGTTTCGATGCTGATCCCTGTGACCGACCACGGCCAGCCGCACTTGCTGTCGTTCTGGGGCGGAAGCGCCATTCCGCGGGCGTTCGAACCCACGGGGCAGCCCGGCCGCATGGACGCCGGCATGTTGGCTTACAAGCAATCCTTTGAGCGCTTTTTCAAGCTGGGAGAAGATGCCGGCGTGGACGGATACATTGCCAATCATCCCTATCGCGATCTGACATTTGTGGATGGAAAGACGGATAGGATTGCCAAGAACCAAGCGCGGAAGCCCGGCGCTCCCAGCCCCTTTATCGATCGCGGCACCTATATCCGCTACATGATGATCAGCATGGAATGCATCGAGGCGCAGGAAGGCTGGTTGCACGCCGGCAAGCCTCAGATTTCATCGCCCAATTAGCCAGATGCCCCTCTAAAGAGCGCACGGGACGCATCGAGTAGTTGCCGCTGCGAAGCGGATAAGAAGCGCGGACGCAGGGCCATAAGTATCGAGCGGAACGCGGTGTACCCTTGCGAGGTTGTTTCTGGGTTAGGAAATTCCGCTCAGAACCAGTCGCTGCGATAGGCCAGCCACCAGCTTACTACGCCGATCGGAATCGTCGCGGCCAGCGCCCACCATAGCGGCAGGCTGAAATCCGCGATGACCCCCAAGACAGTGAAAGCACCCCAGAAGACTTTCCGCTGCATTCCATTATTCTAGACCCCAATCTCCTTTCCATGAGCTGTACGTATGGAGAGGTTGTTCCAATCGTTGACTGGAAACGAGATTGTGGCGACAATCACAGCCCATTCCGGGGTCGAAAAGGAGATTCAGGTTGAGACATCGCATCGCTCATCTGGCATTGCTGGCGGCGGCCATAGGGCTTGGCGCCGTGGCGTACGCGCAGAACGTGCCCGCGCAATTCGTGGTCACCGGCAAAGCCGCCGAAAAACTTCAGGATTACAGCACCCTTAACCTGGCTACCGCGCAGCGCATTGCCGAGACCTGCGAGCGTCTGGTGACGGCCCATGGCGGCGGGCAACACTCCATCATTTTCCTGGATAAGGAGGGCAACCACATCTACTACGACCGCATGGATGGCCAAGGCTATACCAACGTGGTGACGCCGGAGATGAAGGCCCTCACCGCGCTGCGCACGCGCGCGCCGAGCGTCCTCATCCAGAATATTGTGGCTCAGAATCCGGAGATGGAAGCTTATGAAGTTCAATTGGGCCGTTATCCGGTGGAAGGCGGCATTCCCATCGTCATCAATCACCAGATGATTGGCGTGGTCGGGACCGGCGGTTACCCGCCCAACCCGCCTGAATGGGAAGACGGGATTTGCGCGCAGAAAGCAATGCTCGAAGTGCTCGGGCCATCGATTCCGCCACTTCCTGAGGATGTAAAGCAGCAACGGCCCGCCAATCGAGGCACTCTGCCGATGCCACGTTTTGGCACCGCCACGCCGCCCAAGTCGAGTCTCTCCCCGGACTTCGTGGTTACCGGCGCGGGCGCGGCGCACGTCTTCGATGCCAATCAGATTTCGCTCGCGGCGGCAAAAAAACTGGTTCGCGCCTGCCGCGATTGGGCGGCGGCGAAGGGCACAACCATGTCCGCCTACGTGCTGGATAATGCCGGCGAGATGGTGCATATGGAGCGCATGGACGGCCAGATTTCGAATGATGTGCACACGGCGCTCTTGAAGGCGCAGACGGCGTTGAAGCTTCGCGAGCCTACCTCCATTCGCGGAACGCAAATGCTGAACGCCGGGCGCCCCAGCCCGCGCAATCTCGGTCCCAACATGTTTAATTTCTATCTGGATTCGGGCGGCATCCCCATCGTTGTCGATGGACAGATGGTCGGCGCCGTGGGCGTCAGCGGCGTGGACGGCGGCCAGGATGAGAATTGCGCCATCGAGGGGCTAAAGGCGGCGTTCGGCGACCACGCCTTGCTGCCGGTCTACGGCGCCCCAGGCGCAGGCAGAGCCCCCGCCGCGGGCGCGCAACGCTAAAGCCAGCGCGAACTCAGCGCGCACACATAAAGCCGGGGAAGTCCCTAGTTGGTTGCGGACGAAGATTGCGCGCCTGGTCTGCTAACGCGGGAGGGGGAAGCCAAAGGCAGAACGACGCGCACGTGCGTGCCGTTTTGATTCGAAGTGATTTGCAGGTCGCCGTTGAGGTTCTCGATTCGTTCGCGCATGCCGGTGATGCCAACCCCGGCTCGCAGCGCGCCATCGGGCATGCCTTTACCCTGATCTTCTATCTCTAGCCAGGCTCGTTGAGAATCGACGCCGATCCGAATTGCAACCGTCTTGCTTCCGGAATGCCGGTGAACGTTGGTCAGGGATTCCTGCAGAACGCGGAACACGACCAGTTCAATCTCCTTTCCCAACACGCCCAGCGGTTCGGCGATCTCCAATTTGGCTTGAATCCCGCTGCGCGCGGCGAAGCCCGTCACATACCAGTCCACCGCCGACGCCAGCCCGGCCTCTTCCAATAGCGGCGGGTGCAACAGGTGAGACAGCGTGCGAATCTCGGCGATACAAGAGTCCGTTATCTGGGAGGCCTCTTCGAGCTTGCGGTCGTTCGAACCTTTATTTTTGGCAGCCTCCAGCACCATGCTCAGCGCGGCGAGATATTGGCCCACGCTGTCGTGCAATTCCCGCGCGATGTGCCGTCTCTCCTCGTCCTGGGTTCGCACCAAGCGATTCCACAATTCGCGAAGCTGGCGAGTGCGTTCCAGAGCCTCGCGATTGCGGTGCTCCAACTCCCGGGTTCGCGCCCGCACTTGGCTCTCGAGCCCGTCGGCTAGATCGCGCAGTTGCTCCTGGTTTTCGCGCAAGGCTTGTTCGATCTGCTTCTGCCGCGTGATGTCGTTGTTCGTTTCCAGCACGCCTTGAGGATTCCCGTCGCGGTCCCGCACCAGCGCCCAGCGGCTGAGAACCACGATCCGGCTTCCATCTTTGCGCGTGTGGGTGAGTTCTCCGGTCCAGTGGTTCTGCTGCCGAAGTCGCGCGGCAATAAGTGCGGGCGGTTCCGGAAACTCGGTTTGCAGCAGTTCGTGGGCTACCAAGCCTTCTGCTTCCTCGCGGGAGTAGCCATAGAGCTGGAAAGCGCCTCGGTTCCAATACTTCACCCGGTCCGCACCATCCCGAACGATGATGGCATCGTTACTCAAATCGAGCAGCCGGGCTTGTTCGGCCAGCGATCGTTCGCTGCGCTTGCGTTCGCTGATATTCCGGGCAACCCTGGAAACTCCGACGATTTTTCCCGTGGCGTCCTTCATCGGTGAGATAGTCAGAGAGACGTCAAGTTTCTCGCCATTCTTCGTCAGCCGCACGGTCTCGAAGTGATGAATTTTTTCCCCGCAGCCGATTTTGGCGCGGATCATACGTTCGTCGTCGTGCAATTCCGGAGGGATAACCAGTGTGATCGGCTGTCCGATCAGCTCTTCGGCTTTGTACCCGAACAATCGCTCCGCGCCCTGGTTGCAGCTCATGATGATTCCGTTCAGATCGATGCTCAAAATCGAGTCGTCGGACGATTCCACGATGGCGGCCAGATAGCGCTGAGCTTCCAGCGCCTCTTTGCGCAAAAGGGCCATCTTCACGTGGCCGCTCACGCGAGCGAGCAGTTCGCGCGCCGTGAAGGGCTTCACCAGGTAGTCGTCGGCGCCGGCTTCCAGTCCCTCTACGCGGGATTCCTCCCCCGCGCGCGCCGACACCAGAATAACCGGCGTTATGCTCAGGGAAGGATCTCTGCGGATCGCACGAAGCACGCCAAATCCGTCCATCCCCGGCATCATGACGTCGGCCAGCACCAATGCGGGCTGCAACTGCCGCGCCGCTTCGACGGCTTGCAGGCCGTCGCAGACCGCGTGCACGCGATACTCATCCTCGAGCAGATGGCTTAGATAATCGCGCATGTCCGCATTGTCGTCGGCAACGAGAACCAGCTTTTTCGCGCCGGCGGATTCGGCGGCGGGAATCGCGCCAGCACTCGGCGGCTTCGGCGCGATCGGTGCGATCGGCACGTCGAGAGCAGCCCCGAACTTGTTCGGCGACCAGCGTTCCGCCTCGCCCACGTATGCTTCAGCGGAAAGCGCCGTGGAGCTTTGGGTTCTGGGAGCTTGGATACGCTCGGCGGGGAGGTGCGCGCTCCCGCGAGGAATATCCACGATGAAGCAGCTGCCGCGGCCCAGTTCGCTTTCCACGCGCACGCTGCCCCCGTGCAGCTTCGACCAGCTCTTGCACCAGCGCCAGCCCGATCCCGCTGCCCTCATACGAGCGCCCGGGCGCGCCCTCGATGCGATGGAAGCGCTCGAAGACACGCGAAATCTCCTCCGCCGGAATGCCCGTCCCCGTGTCCCGTACCCTCAGCTCCACCGCGAATCGCTCGGGCGCAGGGAAATTTCGATCTCTCCCTCGAAGGTAAATTTGAACGCGTTGGAGAGCAGATTCAGAACGATCTTTTCCCACATTTCGCGGTCGACATAGACATCTTCCGGAAGGGTGGGGCAGTCGATCACCAGGCGCATCCCGGCGCGCTCGATCGCGGAACGGAATATGCTCGCCAGTTCCGCCGTCAGCAGGGCCAGGTCGGTGGGTTCAAACGAAGCCTGATTGCGCCGCGCTTCGATCCGCGAAAAATCGAGCAGGGCATTCACGAGTTTGAGCAGCCGCAAGGAGTTGCGGTGCGCCAATTCCAAATTCTCGCGGACGGGTGCGGGCAGGCCGCCCGACTGCGCCATGGCGTCCTCGAGCGGCCCCATCATCAAGGTGAGCGGGGTGCGAAACTCGTGGCTGACGTTGGAGAAGAAAGCAGTCTTGGCCTGATCCAGCTCGGCCAGGGCTTCGGCGCGCTTGCGTTCTTCCTCGTAAGCTCTGGCGTTGGCTATGGTGGTGGCGATTTGGGTGGACATCAGTTCCAGGAAATTGCGGTACCCGTCGTCGAACTGAAGGCGCGAGCTGATGCCCACGATCATGAATCCGGCGAACTGGTGCGGAATATGGGAACGAATCGGCACGATCGCTGCGGTGCTCGGAGGGTCTGCCCAGGGCCCTTGAGGAGTATTCTGAAACCTGGCCTTCAGGTCGCGCGCCGCTTGAATTTCTCCCGTCTCCAGCGCCTCCGCTATGGGCCAAAAGACGGACGCCGCCGGCGAAGCCAGCTCGATCTCCTTCAGGCAGGCGCGGTCGTTCAGGTTAATGCCGGCGCCTCCCGCCAAACGCGCCACTTCTCGTTTCGGGTCTAATAAATAGAGCAGGACAAAGGGAACGTCATTGGGGTGGCGCGCCAGCGCCTCCGCCGCGATGGCGCATGCTTCTTCGCCGGTCTTGAGCTCAACCGATCGCGCGCCCAAATCTCGCAGCGCCACCACGCGGCGCTCTCCGATCACTTTCTCGGTGATTTCGTGAACCGTGGCCAGCACGCCGCCAATTCCGCTGGGGACGGTTTCGTCCGGCACAGGGCTGTAGGCGATGGTGAAATGCGTCTCCTCCACAAAGCCGCGGCGGTTGATTTCCAGGGGAATGTCTTCCATCCAGGTGGCCGGTCCGCCATGAAAAGGCATCTCGATCAGCGGCTTCAGGATGTGCCAGATCTCCAGCCAAACTTCGCTCACCGGCTGGCCGATCGCCCAGGGATGTTTGGCCCCCAGAATCGGCACGTAGGCATCGTTGTATAGGCTGCAAAATTGCGGCCCCCACCACAACAGTTGCGGAAATCGGTTGGCCAGCAGAAACTTCACCATCATCCGCAATGCCGGTGGCCATTTGTCCGCCGCGCCCAGCGGCGTTTTGGACCAATCGGTAGCGCGCATCACCGCGCCCATCTGCCCGCCGCCGGCGAGGAAGTCTAAATCGGCGCCTCGGGCGGCCGTCGAACTCGACGGCGAATTGGCCGGCGAATTGGCCGGCGGAACGCCAGCCGCCGATTCACCGCCGTTTTGCCCGCCAACTACCTCTGCGATTGTCGGAAGCAGGTCGCGTGCGAGCGTCGCTTTGGAAACATAGGCTCGCGCCCCCACTTGGGCGGCCAAGTGACGAAACAAGGCCGGATCGTTTTGGCTGACTACGATTACCTTGGCTTCGGGGACGTCCTGTCGAATGATGCGGGTTGCTTCGGCGCCATCCATCCGCGGCATGGATAGGTCCATGAGGACGATATCCGGCCGCAACCGTCTGGCGATTTCGATTGCTTCCAGTCCGTCGGTTGCCTCGCCGCAAACGGCCCAATCGGTCCGGCGAGTGAGAAGCGATCGTATGCCTTGCCTCACCGGTTCATGATCGTCAACGATGAGAAAGCGCACCGGCATTTAAGGAACTCTCACTCCTGGGTTTCAAGATCACTCCGACTTACAAGAACGTGTGAAGGGGGCACACGACTCGCCATCTGGCTTAAACGCCCGAAGTATGCAGCAGGAGAAGCGCGCGCAGAATACGGGGGTTACTGTACCCGTTGCACAGCCAACTCTTGGCCGTGCAGAACCCTGGGGGTTTTTCCTCCGCGTCTTGCCCTCACAACTATGCCACCGGCGATTGGCGCATTCCTGTGCCGGCGCTTGCTTAAACCGCCATGCCTGCGCTGTCGTTATTCTTTCTTTCCCTCGGAGGGCGCCTTCGCGGCGCCACGCTTGTTCCAGCCGTGGAAGCGCGACTTGTCGCCCGCGTTCCATGCCTCGCGGAGTCCAGGCGTGCTCAGGTCCCAGTCGGGGCGGATTTCGCTCGTCGCCGCGCGCAGATCGTGCCAAAGATCTGCGACCGACGGGCGCCCCCAAAACCAGTAGCCGTTGTAGATGCTGTGGATCACCAGGCCCGGCTTGAGCACGAGCGTGTGCGGAATCATCGGATTGTGCTCGGGGTCGGTATACTCCTGGATGTCGAGGTCCTTCTGAACCTTTCGCTCCGGGTCGGAGAGGAAGGGCCACTGGGCGCCGACCGACGCACGAAACTCCTGAATCGTGTGGTGATCGTCGGTGGCGATCGTGGCGATCTGAGTGTACGCCACCGCGATCTTCGGGTAGGACGCGGCGAGCTCCAAATGCTGCTGGTGCTCCTTCGGGCAATAGTGGCCGCGCGCGAGCGTGAGGATCAGCGGGTCTTCGCCCTGGAGTTCGCTGAGTTTGCGCAGTGTGCCCGTGTGATCGGGCAGTTCGTAGTCGGGGAAAATGCCTCCGGGCACAATATCAGAACGCATGATTCGACTCCTCCTGTCAGTTTGTGCAGCGATTAAAGATCCAGAGTGACACCCGCGCCGGGCCGGGAACAGCATACCAGCACGTTCCCGGGAGCGGGCCTCTCCAGCGGCTCAGGATTATAAGTAATCGATCCGCCGATCAGGCCGGTCATGCAGGTATGGCAGACTCCAGTCCGGCACGACCATCTGACCGGAACATCGCAAGCTTCCGCCAGTTCCAGCAAGCTCGCGAATTTCGGATCCCAAGCGGCGGTAATCCCGCTGCGCGCGAATGAGACTGGCGGGCCGGATCCGGGCGGCCCTGGCGGCAGGTGAGGAGTGTGACTCAACCCGCGCCATACCAGGGGTAATCGCCTCGAGAGTACCGAAGATTTCCGTGTGCACATTCCCGGCGAGCACGCCCCAGTTTCGCAGCCCATCGCGCATGTCCTGCAAGAATGAAGATGGGCCGCACAGATAGAAGTCACTCTCCTGTGGCACGCCGATTCTCTCCAGCAAAGCTGTGTCAATGTGCCCGGGAGCATCGAAGTCCGCCCCGACTTGGTCGGTGGCGGCGGGCCTGCTGTAGACGATATATCCGCGCCCGCGAGAGAGCTGTTTCAGCAAGGAACGCGACTCTTCCGCAAACGGATGCTCCACGCGATTGCGCGCTCCATAGATCCACCAGATCTCTCGTGGCGATTTTTCGGCGGCGAGCGCGTGCAGCATCGCCATCACGGGCGTTGCGCCCACTCCAGCGCTCAGCAGAACCACGGGACTCTGGCCGGGACGCAGAGTAAAGCTTCCGCGCGGCGCGCTCACATCCAATCGATCGCCTTCTCGCGCGCGGTTGCACAGAAATGAACTGCCAATCCCATTCCATTCGCTTTTGACGCTGATGCGGAAATGATCGGCCGCGGGCAGATCGGACAGCGAATAGCTGCGAAGAACCGGCGGTTTGCCCGGATCGACGAGCAGCCGCAAAACCACAAATTGGCCCGCCTGGCAGACAGGAAGAGGCTGCCCATCGCTTGGCTTCAGAATGAAGGAAGTTACGCGATCGCTTTCCTTATGAATATTCGCCACGCGCATCTGCCGAAATCCGGGCCATGCCGGCGCTTGTTCCTCATTCGCGAGTCCCGGATTTCCCGCCGTCGGTTTTGGAGCTCAAGTCTTGCTGCGAGCATCGCTTGAAAAGAACCCTGCCAACCCTTGCTCAGCGCGGGAATCCGCAGCGCTCGTTCCAATTGTTCGCGAGAATGTCCCGGCAAATAGAGGAGGGCGTCAACGTCGGCCACGCTGATTCGCTCCGGACCGTCGGCAATTTTTACAATGTCGTCGCCCGCCCCAACTTCTCCTTCCTGCAACACGCGAAAGTAGAATCCCGGCCTGTGCTGCGCTACGAGCAGGGCTGCCATGCGAGGCTCATTCATGCGAATGCCGACGCGGTAGCAGGTTACGCGCGGCTGGGTCACTTCAAATATCGCGTCGCCAATGCGGTAGCGATCGCCAATGCAAACCTCGTTATCGGGAAGCCCCTCCACCGTGAAGTTTTCTCCGAACTGGCCGAAGACGAAGTCTTTCCGTCCGAGAAACTGTTCCCAGTAGTGATAGGCGTCCATCTGATAAACAAAAACGGCGCGCTGCTCGCCGCCATGGCCGGCGAGATCGCCTTGGCCATCGCCAACAATATTGAGCTTGCGCGCCATTGGCCGCCCTGCAACGGACTTTTCCAGATCGCGGTGCGGACGGTCTTACCGTTCCAGGTCACGTCGCGTGGAAGGCCGACATTTACGGAAAGCAATCGGGGCATTGCCACCTCGTCGAAGTCCAGCGTTTGGCCAGAATCTTTTTCGTTTCGCGCGACTTATTTTCGTGCGCCGGGTCGGCTTCAGCGCAGCTAGCGAGCGTACAGGAGAGCGGCATCGATTTGCATCACCCGATTTTGCTTGAATCGATCACGTCCGTAACTTGCCGGCCAGCCAGTAATCGACGCTGAACTTTCCCGGACCGGAGCAGATCAGCCAGATAAAGAAGAGCACGTACAGGACTTCCGGAAGGTAGAGGAAACCGTCGAGCCAGTTGAGAGGCGAAAGGCCTTTGGGCATGGCGGAAAGCTTGGTGGTCAGGATGGCGACCAGCATATCGCCCAATAAAGCCGCGCAGGCCAGGCTCGAAAGAAGCCCCACCGCCAGCAAGGATCCGCCAACGAACTCCACGCCCGAGACGAAATAAGTCATCAGGTGGGGAAACGGGACTTTGGCCTCAACCAGCGTTTGGTACATGGTTTGCCTGCTGCCGGCGACAAACAATTTGTTTCCCCCGGAGATGGCGAAGAAGAGCCCGAGCGAAACGCGTGCCAGCAGGATGGCGTATTGCTCCCAATCGCTGCTGCCTAGCAGCGCAAACTGGACCAACCGTTTCCAATCCATCTCTTGTCGCTCCGGCGCCTTTCCAACTGGGTGCAACCTTCCATCATGCGCGAGGAAACATTCGCATCGGCGGTTGATGTAGGTTATGGCTGCGTTAGTAGCGAAGACTCTATCCAACGGAGGATGCGCCAGCCCCCTTACTTCTTCTCCCGCTGAGTGCCGGTAGAAGAAGTTTCAGAAGCGCTTCGTCCGAGAACGGGTTCTGACCTGAGATCAACTCGCGATCTTGAAGGACGTAGCTCTTCCATGGAGCGACCACACTTACGTCACCGCCCGCCGTACGCAAGGCGAAGTCCGGGTAGAAGAGAACCTTACCACCAATCTCAAGCGGCTCCCGCTGCTGCTCTTCCGCCGTCGAAAAGATGGTCATCTTATATCCAGAATAAATCCATCCTTGAGCCTTTGCCCGCGCTCCAGCGGCATCGCCCGCTGCCAGCGCTCCGACCACCTCCGTCGAATTCGGAAGAGCTGAGAGAAGTGAAATCGGGCCATGGCAGAGCACCGCCGTAGGCTTGGATGTTTCATGAAAGTGTCTCATCACCGTGCCAGCGTCGGGATCATCGAGAAGATCCATCATCGGGCCATGGCCGCCGGGGACGAAAACAGCGTCATATTGATCCAGGCCCGATGCGATGACATCCGAGATGCGAGTTGGATTTTTGAGCCCAGTCAGGCTGTCGCGGAATTTTAGATAGTCCTGAAGCCTGGCCTCGTCCCCGCCGAAGAAATCGGCGACAGCTGAATGGACATCCATTTGCGGCGTGTTGCCTTTGGGGTTGGCGAAAGTGATTTCGTAGCCTTCCTTCATCAAGGCGCGAACCGGAACCGTCAGTTCGTTGAGATAGTAGCCAGCGCCGGCATAAACCTTGCCATCTTTCAATGGCAAGCCGTGACCGCTCGAGACCAGCACCAAGACTTTTCCTTTTGTTGTCATTTTGTTCTCCTCTCTGAAATCGAATCTGTTTCCCGAGATCTTAGCTTGTGCAGAGCAACCCAATTTGCGAGAGCCTCGGCCTCAGCCACCTCATCATTGCGTCCACCAGCACCGCGTCGTACTCGCCGAAGATCAAAGTCGACGTGATCGGGTCAAAGCCGAGCGCTTCGCCGAAGGGCTTTGGCCGCTCGCCGGCCATTATGGCTGCGGGAATCCGAACATCAACCACGACTGATTGGCTACCCAATGCGGGTACAGCTCCGTCATCTGATCGAACAGCTCCTGGTCGGATGTCGCGGTTTTCTGCAGCCGATCGAAGTCCTGCAGGTAACGCTTGGTGTCTTGGATCGTCGAGGGAGAGTCGGGCGCGCCAGGCTTCTTGTGACCGGCGACAACCATCGCCGGGTTCAGCGCCGCTAACCGGTCTAGCGCCGCGATCCAATTCTTTCGGCTCTCGGGGGTGGTGTCGCCGACGTACATGCGGCACTGGTTGTACACAACGTCGCCAGCGACGATCAGGCCGATCGATGGAACGTATAGAGACGTCGAATCGGGACTATCGGTGCGGCCCTGCTTGATGATGCGCAATTCGTGGCCCTCGAGAGTGAACGTGTCGTGCTCATAGGGCTCAGGTGGAACCAACTTGGTGGCCACTTGCCCAGGAAAGAGCCGGCGGGCTAACCGCTCCACCACGGGAGTGAAAGACATCTGCATGGCGTTCACCGCCTTGGGCGTTGCGATCGCCCGAGCGCCCGGGAAACGGTCGAGCAGAATGCTCAGACCGTAGAAGTGGTCGAAATGGGCGTGCGTTATATAGATGGTCTCCAAGTTGCGGTTGTGCAGAGCGATCCAATCCGCGAGAGCCTCGGCCTCAGCCACTGTCCCCATTGCGTCCACCAGCACCGCGTCGTACTCGCCGAAGATCAAAGTCGACGTGATCGGGTCAAAGCCGAGCGGCTCGCCGAAGGGCTTTGGCCGCTCGCCGACCATGACCTTTCCCGGGGCGGTAAAAACGTTCACACTAAGCGTGTTCGTCGCGACAGGCGCGGTCACGCGCGTGGTCTCTTTCAGTCCATTTGTGCCGTCCATTTGGTACTCCTTTCGATGTCAGAGCGAGTGACTGTTCAAAGCAAAGATCGGACAGAAGCGCGACGACGGCGTCACAGACTCCGCAATCCGAATCCGCGGCCGAGCGCTAACCGTACTTGAGAGCGGTGCTCTGTCCGACCTCGATAATGTAACCGTCAGGATCGCGGATGTAGCAGCGAATCTCGCCGTACTTGGGAATTGGCGGCGTGATGAACTCGGCTCCCCGGCTTTTCCACAATTCATAGCACGCTTGAATATCCGCAACGCGGAAATTCATAAAGCTGTTGATGTGATTCGGGTCGGGGACGCTGAGCGTTACCGTCGGCTTGTCCGGGGTCGGCCCGCCCCCAACATTCAGAATCATCCAGATATTCGCAAGCTGAAGGTACGGAGGCGCGTTGCCGTCACCCATGGTCAGAATGCGGGCGCCGAAGACCTTTTCGTAGTAGCGAGCCGATCGCTCGACGTCGGCGACGGTGAGAAAATGCGCGATGCTGATCCCCTCGCGCGGGGGCATCTCATAGCTCTTCTGTTCGACTTGTACCGCGTTCATGGATGGCTCCTTTTGCTGGTTAGAATTCTCGGCCCCGAGATTATGCGTCTATCCGTTCCACCCATTGGGCGCGCGAATGCCGGCGCCACGAAGGGATCCGCGAAGTACTGCGTTTCCCGCGTCACCTTGTCGCCCTTGAATTCCATGATGCTCACGGTGTAGGAGGGCTTGCCGTCATAGCTCAGGATGAATTCGGTGACCCACAGATCGCCGCTGCCAATGATTCGCCGCACGGTAAACCGCTTCTTGTTGGGCTGGCTGGCGCGTTGGTTCTGTATGTTGCTTCGGCCTCGGGTTCGCTCGCCCGATTGCGGGTAATCGAGTACCGCGTCCTCACGATAGATGCGGTGCTCGGTTTCAAAATCGTTGGCATCGGACGCCGCCCAATGCTGATCCAGGGCCGCGCGGATGGCCCGATCCTGCGCTCCGGAAGACTGGTCGTTTTTTTGTGGATCCGCCTTTTGTGGATCGTTCATCGTGAGCCTCCCATTCGACAAGAAGCTAGATGCTTTAGCGGAACCAAAGTGTACAACCCGTCCAGTCGCGCTATCTCTTCGATCACTCCAGAGTCTTCAAACCCGCGGCAGCCGGGAAAAATCGGTCGGCGTCAGGAAGGTCGAATCAATTTTCTCCACCAGTTTGCCGTTCTCTTCGGACTTGGCCTTCACCCTTTTCCATTCCGGATCGTCTTGGAAGGCTTTCCAATTCGCGGCCGCCGCCTCGCGGGTGGGATGTTCCAGAATGTAAATAAAGGTGCTGCTTTTCGCGGGCTCATCCAACGCCGTCCAGTACACCAGAGGCTTGATCCCATGTTTCGCAAAGAGCTGATCCGTGTGGTCTCGAAAGCGGGCCACCAGGCTTTCCAGCTTTCCTGGGACTGCGCGATAAATTCGCAATTCATACACCTTCGCTGATCCTGCCATCGCATCACCTTCTCTTCTCCTCCGTATTCGGACTTCCAATTGCAGCCCGTAGAAACACCCAGGCTCCGCTTTGCCAGCCGGCAATAACGCCAACAATGGAGCCATGTTACCGCATCGGACCGAGGTGAGGACCGCCGCAAAGCGCGCCGCGCAACAACTTAAGTCCCGCTATACTGAATAGCCTGCAAGCGTAACCGAAATCTGGGAGAAGACCGAACCATTTGCCTCCGATCGTCAGCGCCCAAGGACTCTCGAAAAGATACGGAAGCGCCCCGCTTTTTACGGATATTTCCTTTACGGTATCCGAAGGCGAGCGCATCGGCCTGATCGGTCCCAATGGCTCCGGTAAATCGACGCTTCTGGCGATTCTGCATGGCCGCGTAACTCCGGACAGTGGAACGGTCGCAATCCGCAAGCGCGCCACCGTCAGTTGCGTTGCCCAGATTTCCGAGTTTGCCCCGGGCGAAACGGTTCGTTCCGTAATCGATGCCGCTCTCGACCCCCTGGCCTTGCCGCAAGCGGAACGCCTGTCCCGTCTCGCCGAGACGCTCGGCCGCGCGGGCTTCACGGACTTTGACACTCCCACGGCCGCATTATCGGGCGGCTGGCGCAAACGCCTGGCGATTTGCGCGGGCCTCGTTCAGCAAGCCGACATTCTTCTCCTCGACGAACCCACCAACCATTTAGACCTCGCCGGGATTGAGTGGCTGGAAGGCGTTCTGCAGAACGCGCCGTTCGCCTGCGTCGTGATCAGCCACGACCGCTATTTTTTGGAAAACGTGGCTACGGAAGTCGTGGAGCTCAACCATCTTTACGAAAACGGCTTCTTGCGCGTCCAGGGAAACTACAGCCAGTTCCTGAAGGCCAAGGAAGAGTATCTCTACGCTCAGGGAAAACGCCAGGAAGCCCTCACCAACCGAGTCCATGGTGAGATTGAATGGCTGCGCCGAGGCGCCAAAGCGCGGACCAGGAAATCGAAAGCCAGGATCGGTAAAGCTCAAGGAATGATCGAGGAGTTGGCCGACCTGAACGCCAGGACGCGCTCGACCTCCGCCAGGATCGATTTCTCGGCCACCAACCGGCAGACCAAACGCTTGCTCGAAGCCGATGCCATTACTTACGCCATCGGTGACCGTACGTTGTTCGAAGACGTAAGCTTTACGATACTGTCGGGGGCCCGTATCGGACTGGTTGGCCCCAATGGCAGCGGCAAGACCACGCTGCTCCGCCTGCTGAAGGGCGAGATTCAGCCCTCCAGTGGCCAGATTCGCAAAGCCGACGGCCTGCGCATTACCTATTTCGACCAGAATCGACAGCTCGATCCGGACGTGCTGCTGCGCCGCGCGCTCGCGCCGGATAGCGATTCGGTAATTTATCAAGGCCAGGTGATTCAAGTCGCTTCTTGGGCCGCCAGATTCCTTTTCTCCGGCGAAGATCTGAATCAGCCGGTGGGCCGCCTCTCCGGCGGAGAGCGTGCCCGCGTATTGATTGCCCAGCTCATGCTTCAGCCGGCCGACGTTCTCTTGCTGGACGAACCGACCAACGATCTCGACATCCCCACCCTGGAAATATTGGAGGAGTCCCTTCTGGAATATCGCGGCGCGCTGGTGCTGGTCACCCACGACCGCTATTTGCTGGACCGGATTTCCACGCTGGTGCTGGGACTCGACGGTCTAGGCAAGGTCGAAGCCTTTGCCGACTACACGCAATGGGAGGCGTGGCGGCAATCGAGGGTGGCAAAGGGGGAGGCAAGGGGGCAGGCCAAGGGTACGCCAGACGGACTAGGCGGAACCGAGCGTTCGCGCTCGTCGCCAGCCGCATCTCCGCCGGCGGTCAGAAAAAAGAAACTCTCCTACGGTGAGGCCCGCGAGTTCGCCACGATCGAAGAGCGTATCGCCGCAGCCGAGCAAGACCTGCACGCCAAGCGCTCCGCGCTCGCAGACCCGGCGATCTCGAGCGATGTGGGCCGCCTGCGTCGCATTTGCGATGAGATGGGAGAAGCGCAGAAAACCATCGATCATCTATATGCGCGGTGGGCCGAACTGGAAGAGAAACAAGACGAGTAGCGGCCGCACAGTATCAAGGTCGTGTCAGGGTGCGTACCGCGTGAAGACAAAGTCGCGAGAAGCCTTCGCGTGGCACGGGGCGCACGTTTTCATCAGCGCGTCATTGCCAAGTGTTCCGTCGCTGTTGAAGTGACCGAACCCCCAGCCGCCCGCCGCGGCGTACTTTTTTGAGTCCTTAACCTCAAACTGAACATTTGTGGCCGCCCCGGCAACGAAAGATTGGTCACGCCCGAAGACTTTGTTGTTTTCTTCGGACGGCACGTACTTATAGTGCACAGCCGCAATGATCGATCCATCCGGGAACGGAACCTTGCCTTCCCGGTAGGCCTTGACCGCCACGTCGTTGGCCAGAACGGCTCCGATGCTGTTGATGTTAGCTCCCTCGTGGGAGACGGAGATCAACTTCCAGTCGCGATATCCAGCCGGTTTCTCCTTTAGGAAAATCGGCGCTGCCGCATCTTCGGCGCGGCCGGATGCGGGAGCCGTGGATGCGACCAGGCTGGCGGCCGCTGCAACTGCGACCACGAGGAAAGCGATCCGTTTCATGAGGTGCTCCTTCAAGTCTGCGAATCGAACACAGAGGTAAGCTGCCAACCGGTGTCGGATGCGGGAGAACTGCCGAAGGGTACAAGAGACCGGCCGGGGCGGGCTCCATCACCCGGGGTCTCCGGTGCGTCGGGGCGAGGTCAGGCGTATTGGCGGCTTCGGAGCTTGCCTTTCTTGACGAAGCCTTCGTAGTTGCGAACCACCAGGTGCGCCTCAATCTGCTGCACCGTATCCATAGCTACCTCGACCACGATCAGCAGTGAAGTGCCCCCGAAGTAGAACGGGATATTCAAACCCTCCAGAATGAAGCGCCAGGTATGTTCATCAAACCAATTTCCCATCGCTCCGGGCAGGTGTTGCAGGTGAACCCCAGCAATCATCCATTCCGGCAGCAGGCAGACGGCGGCCAGATAGAGGCCGCCGACGAAGGTGAGGCGTTGCAGGATTCGATTGATCTGCTCGGAGGTATGCCGCCCCGGCCGGATGCCCGGAACAAAACCCCCGTTTTTGCGCATGTTGTCGGCCAGATCGGTGGGATTGATGATGATCCCCACATAGAAAAACGCGAACACGATGATCAGCACAACGTAAACCAGGGTATACAGGGGCTCGCCCCAGCCCAAGGCTTTCGAAATGTGGTCAACGCTCGGGAAGCGCTTGCCCAGCACAAGATCGATGGTGCCCGGGAAGGTCAGCAGGGAACTGGCGAAAATCGGAGGAATCACGCCGCCGGCGTTCACCCGCAATGGCAGGTAGGTCATCTGCCCGCCCATCACTTTGCGCCCGATCACCCGCTTGGCGTATTGCACGGGAATGCGCCGCTGCCCGCTTTCCACGAAAACGATGAAGGCCACCACGCCAAGCATCAGCGCCACGAGCACCATCAATGCCAGGCCGGTGAAGGGCCCCCACTGCTCGGTTTGGGCCTTGGTGAAGAGATCGTAGATCGCTTGCGGCAGGCCCACCACGATGCCCGCAAAAATGATCAGGGACATTCCGTTGCCCACGCCCCGCTCGCTGATCCGTTCGCCCAGCCACATGATGAACGCCGAACCGGTGGTCAGCGTAAGCACGGTCATGAGGGTGAAGGCCAAGCCGGGGTTATAGACGAGCGCCTGGCCATTGGGGCCTGCCTGATGCTGCAGCGTGAAAGCGATCGAGAGCGACTGCAGGATGCTCAGCACAATGGTGAGATACCGCGTGTATTCGGTAATCTTGCGGCGGCCCAGCGCCCCTTCTTTCTGCAACTGCGCCAGATAAGGCCAGGCCACGGTCATCAATTCCAAAATAATCGCGGCGGTGATGTAGGGCATGATGCCCAAGGCGAAAATCGTGAGGCGCCGGAAATTGCCGCCGCTGAAGAGGTCGATCAGCCCGAGGACGGATCCTTGGTTTTGCTGGAAAAGCGCCGTGAGCACGTCGGTGTTGACGCCCGGCGTCGGCAGGAAGGCTCCGATACGGTAGACGGCCAGTATTCCCAGCGTGAAGAGGATGCGCTTCCGCAGTTCCGTGATGCGGAACATATTGGCAAAGGCTTCGAAGAATCGATTCATGGCAGGCGATCACCGTGTCCCGTGCCCGGCAAGGGCGCACGTACGCCATCTCCGGTTCGGCGCCGCCCGCGCAGCGGATCGCAGCAGCCCTTCCGAAGGAGCGGTTACGGTTGCCGCGCGTCGACGGCAACTCATCGGAGTAATCTGGGCGCGATGAAGTCCACTCTTCTGGTTGCGATGCCAAACGCTTCGGCGGGCTCTGGAAGAGCCTCAGCTTCGCCGGCCGGATCGAGCCGCAGCATTCGGATGCGCCGGCCTTGATCGAGGAGTTGCAGCAGGCGTTCGTGGCCATTGTCGAAACGGATGGCGTCGCGGTGCTCGTAAGCCTGAGCGGAGAGCTGGGTGAACGTCACTTCGGCCTCGCGTGAGACCCCTTGGGCCTTTTGCACGTCAGGCGGCACATCGAGCAAAAGGACCCGGGCGCCGGGCGGAATACAGACGGCCACCTTTCCGGCTTCCGGCACTCCCAGGAACGCTTTGAACATCGCGCCCACCGCGTTCCGCCACCTGGATGCGGCATCGGCGCCCCGGCGGACATGGCGTGAAGCCGCGCGTGCCGGTGGGGAATTCGTAGAGGACTAACTCCTCGCCTTCTCTGGCCAGGCGATTGGGAACGCCCATGAGCGAGTAGTCGCACATACCGCCTCCTTCTTTATTTGGCTCTGCCCGAGCCCGGATGTATCGTTCCACGAGATAGAATACATCGTGAAACGATATAGGTATACAAGAGCGCGGCCGCCGCCCCTATCCGGGAAACCCTGTAGTTGCCCCCGCCGGTTATGCGCCGTCGACGGAAGGGAACATCCCTCCGGGATATCGGCTGGCCGATGTCGAAATTGGTGTTCGGGCTAGTCTCGAAACTTGGGAATGGTGTTCCAGCGAACCAGGGATGAGGATACCAGCGAAGTGTGAACAGCAGTACCGATCGCTACAGCTATGCGACACCCAAACCGTGCAGCTAAGCCGCTTTCCAGAACGTCAGCCGCCAGCAACGCTGCCCTCGGTAGTGTCTCAGTCTGATTCAACCGAGACACTACCTTGAGCCCAAAAAGCCCCAGCGACACTCAGCTTCTTACTTGCCTCTTGCCCTGCGCCTCATGCTCCTTGATTTTGTTGTACTCCTCCGGCTCCTGGTTGAGCGTGCAGAAGACTTCTCCCCATTCGTCATGCGGATCTACTGCCAGCGTCCAGATTCGAGGAGCCGAACTCCACGGCTTGGCCAGGACCACGGGATCCTCGATCGTGATTTGGTAGGTCAGGTAGTTCTTCGAGGTGCGATGAAGGCGCTCGACGATGTGCTCTTGGTCACTGGGAAACCAACCGCCGAACCCTCCTCCTCCAAAATTCCTCATCCTCTCATCAACGGCGATCACGTCCAGAACCAGCGTGTCTCCGTCCCAATGCGCGGTCGTGTCCCCATTGAACGTGGGATCGGGATCCTTGGGATGCTCACGATTAAAGTAGACCATGCGAACGTCCATCGGGTATTCGTAAAGCATCACCAGCCTTTGCGGGGTGGCGATCAATTCCATGGGAGCATGCTGTGAGCCTTGCTCCAAAGGCGTGCTCGGAGTGCCCGCCTGATCGCAGTCGCCGTAGCCCACCGACTTCCTGTATTTCGGGTCGATCCCAGGCTTGAAGACCGGTGCGAGTTCCGGCGTTTTCTCGGGATCGAATTGCCTGAACGAACTGGGATCCAGCGGATAAGCGACTTGCAGCATTCTTCCGGCAGCGTCCGGATAGTAACGTCCGGTCAGGTCCACATGTCCGTCAGCCATCCGCGGTGCCGGTCCGCCCGGCGGCAGCGCATGCACGTTCTGAAACCCTCCGACGATATTGGATGGAGCTTTCCCGCAACCGCCATACCCGGTGCACGAATCGTCCTTTGATTTTGGTTTCGGGGTCCTATCGCCTTCCTGCTGCGCAAAAGCGGGCGCAAAAGCCAAGCACAGAGTCACAATCAAGATTCCGACAATCTCTAGACCATAGCGCAAGCGTCGTTCCATTCCTGTCATTTCCCGTTTCTCCTTTGTGAGCCCGCCGGTAGCCGCTCAACGCGAGGTTCGCAGAGCCCCGCCGTTGCTTAACCACCACTTCCGTTTTGACCACTTCCGGATGTGCGTTGCTTATACACCGGAAGCTCTGCCGAATAAACCAATTTGTTTGCCGCGTCGCGGTCCAGTTTGTTTTCCTACATCGCGTTCAACGCTTGCGTTAGGCGCGGAAATGGTGGCGCGGCCACTCTTGGCTGTGCAGCTGTAGCTCAGGTCGCGGCAGCCCTGCGCTGATTTCGCAGTGTTCCGCGACCTCGGTTTGCAGTTGAATGAGGCGTTTCGCCTTCTCTCCAGGGTACCTTTGCAGGGAATCCCTCGCGGCTTATTTGGCAGGCGCGCCGCCGGGTCCCCAACCCGAAGGATTGGCCAGCTTGTCCTGATACTCGATCGCTATCGAAGGTATGCAGAGTATCTCGTCGAGGTCCTGATCCTTCTTCCAGTAGAGATGCTCTTTCAACAATTGAAAAGGTTTCGTGTAGAACTTCGGATCGTCCACCGTGACCGCCAGTTCCAGGTTGTACTGGTCCACGCGCGTGTACCGTTCCTGGATTTTCGCGGCGTTGGTATGCGGGTGCCCAAACTCATCCAGCCAGCTTCGCGGATCCACGCCCGTCGTATCGATCACGAAGACGTTGTCCCCATCCCAATGGCCCACCGAATATCCGTAGTACGTGGAATCGGGCGCTCCCGCCGCGTCTACCTTCGTCGGGCAGTTGCCGGTCGCCCATCCAGATTTCTCGCCACACGCGCTGCAGCTCATACAGCATCAGCATCCGATCTTGCCCCATCTCGAAGCGAACCCCTCCCCGGCCATTCAGCGTGGGATTCCGGAGTTCGCGCGGAAGGCCCAGCGGATCGCAAATGATGAAGGGATCATTGGTGGCCTGCACCTGGTCGGTCTTGTCGCCCACGTGGTCCACTGGCCGATTGAGCTTGAATTTCGCCTCGCCTGCGGGCGTCATAGCGGGGAAGGGACCCGATACCAGATTTTGCGGCCCGATCCAGGTGCCGTTCAGATCATGCTTGGGAGCGGGCCCGGGCGGATTGGGCATCTCCGGCACTCCCGGCGCAACGAAACCCGGCGAAGGTTGGCCTCGCTGAGCTTTCGCACTTGTCGAACCAAGCGTGGAACCAAGCGCCACCGCGGCCAGCAAGGCCAATGAGCCAATCACTCGTTTGGCAACTAGTCGTTCGGCAACCAACTTTCGCATTTGCTGATCTCCCGCTAACTTAGAGGGGAAGGAGACTCCCGGAATCTCCTTTTGCCTTCCAAAAACGGCAACATCATACACTCATTCCCCTATTCCCAAAATCGTTGCCAACAAGCCGCAGCGGGTCAGTTTGAATGTTCTCGATCGTGACGTAAGAGGTCAAAATCCAAAAACAGAATGGAAAAGTACAGATTCCGAATCAGTCGGCGGCCGTTATCCCGCCACCGCCTCCAGGACTTTGCGCACCTTCCTGGCCAGATCCTCCGGCCCGAAGGGCTTCTCGATGAAATTCGTCCCCGGCGCCAGGATGCCCAGATTAACGATGGCGTCCTCCGTGTAAGCGGACATGAACAGCACCTTAACGTCGGGCCGGATGCCCATTACCCGCTCCACCAACTCTTCGCCTTTCAAGCCAGGCATGACGATATCGGTGAGCAGCAAATGGATGGGGCCAGGGCAGTCCCGTGCGATCTGGATCGCCTCCGCGGCGTTGCCCGCTTCCAGCACCTGATAGCCCTTCATTTTCAGGAACTCGCGCGCAATCCTGCGCACCCCTTGATCGTCCTCCGCGAGCAACACCGTCTCGGTTCCCGGCGGCGACTTTATTTCCAGCGGCTTCTTGGGCTCGGGCAACTTCGCGGCTTGCTCGACCCCATCTGCCCGATCTGCCTGATCACCCGCCCGATCTACTTGACCTGCCCTATCTGCTTGTTCTGCTTGATCGGCTCTCGGCAGCCAAATCTGAATCGTCGTGCCCCGGCCAGGCGCGCTCAACACCTTGATCGAGCCGCCGCTCTGTTCCACCGTTCCGTACACCATGGAGAGCCCCAGTCCGGTGCCTTTGCCCTTTTCCTTGGTGCTGAAAAACGGTTCGAAGATGCGCGACCGTGTCGCTTCATCCATTCCGCAGCCGTCGTCGCTCACCGCCAGCATCACCCCCGCCTGTCCCGCCCGCTCGGGATGAACCGACGACCAATAGGAACTCGTGTTTGCCGTCTCGATCTTTAATTTTCCGCCGTCGGGCATGGCATCGCGAGCGTTCACCACCAGATTCATGATCACCTGTTCCACCTGCCCAGGATCGGCTCTTACCCGACCCAGCGCCGGATCCAGGCTCAGTTCCAACTCGATATCCGGGCCCAGCAAGGAGGGCAATAGCTCCGTGGTCTGCGAAATCAGGGCATTGAGGTCCAGCACTTTGGGCTGGAGAATCTGCTTGCGGCTGAAGGCCAGCAATTGCCGCGTCAACGACGCCGCATTTTCGGATGCCTTGAGAATCTCCTTCGGGTGTCTTTGCAATCCGTCATTCAAACCCAGGCTGTTCAGCAGCACGTGCGCGTGCCCTTGGATCACCAGCAGCAAATTGTTGAAGCTGTGGGCCACCCCGCCCGCCAGCCGGCCCACCGCCTCCATTCGGAGCGCATGGCGCAGTTCGTCCTCCACCCGCTCGCGCTCCGCGATCTCTTTCTTCAACTGTTCGTCCACAGCCGTCACTTCTCTCGCCCGCACCCGCGATGTCTCCGCCAGATACACCGAGGACGCCAAGAGGCCGGCCATCAGCAAGCCTCCCAGCAACACCACCCGCGGCAGCGGAGAACGAGCTCGGGCCACGGTTTCCAGCTTGGGCCACAGCCGCGCTTGCCAGGTCATCTGCCCGATTACGATATTTGCTTCCAGCGCCGGCGCATCCTCGCTTGGCGCGGAATCGCCGCCACGGTCGTAGATTTTCTCGGAATTTTCGTACACCGCCAGCCAGTCGTCCTGGGCCACGTCCTTCAAGATCGGCCCCAGAAGATCCTGGTAGCTGAATACGCCCGCGATTGCGCCTTGGTAAGTATGGTCGGAGAAAACCGGAACACAGACCAGAAATCCTCGGCCGCCGCTTTTTAAATCCACCGAGCGCGATACCAGCATTACCCCTTGGTCGGCGACGCCTTGCACCACGGCGCGGCGCCTCGCGTCGGAGAGGAAGCTCGTTCCCAGCTCCGCCTTGTTCTCGATGAGCGGGGCCACCAGGTGCACGCGCGACTGAGGGTCCACCCATTCAATCGCCTGGAAGCCGCGGCCGCTCATTGCCAGGGCCGTATCGGAACTCCAATCGGCGTCGTCTGGCACGCCCAATACCTGCCAGCGTCCTGCCAGCTGTTCCAAAGCTAAAATGCGCTCGGCTAATTCCGACTCGACCTTGTTCTTGACGAACAGAATCTCCGAACTGGTCACCACTTGCACCTTGGCGCGCTCCTGCGAGACGAGCCGCTGCCAAAGCAGAAGCACCGCCGCAAACGAAATCAGGCCAATGATGGCCGGCAACATCAATCGGCGAATAAAGCTCCGGCCTTCATGATTGGACAGCTTTGGCGTGGGTGTTTCTGGACTTCGCGCACTTGCCGGGTCTTGAGGTTCGTCTGGTTGCAAGACCATAAAAATACCGATATAGCGCGAGGGGGCCGACGGCTAGCTGGGGCCGTAATGCTAGCAACTGCCCCTCGTCCGCGTCAACGAAATGTGGGCATTCAGGCGCCACTTGGAGAAGTCGGCGGGTACCGGATCAGTCTACAATTTAGCGGCTGCAGGCCCGCTCCCATCTCAGAACAGCAGCGACACAATGTCGGTGGGATGCGAGCCCACCGGCACCATCGTCAGCAGGCTCGAAGTGCGCAGGCGAATCACGGCGAGGTCGTTGGAATCCTGATTGGCCACCAGCAGGAATTCGCCGCTGGGGTCCAGCCGGCAAGTCACCGGCTCGCGTCCCACGGTGATGGGCAAGGAGAGATGGCGCTCGCCAATGGCGATGGGCAGCACGCGGCCGGCGGCGGGATCGGAAAGATAGAGCGATTCCGCGTTGGCGGTGAGCGCGCCGCTTTCCGGCGCCAGCCCCACCAGCATGGATTCGGCGATCTCCGCCGTCCATGTCTTGATGATTTCGATCTCGTGCAAATCGGGCACGGTGACGTAGAGTTCGCCGCCGTCCGGCTTGAGGATCATGGCGTGAGGCGCGCCGCCGAGCTGCAGGTTGCTGAGCAGCACGTAGCGCTTCAGGTCCACCACGGAAATTTTCTTGGCGTCAGGCGCGGCGACGAAAGCCACGGAATTGTCCGGCACGACGATCACGTCTTCGGGATGCTCGGCCACGCCGATGGTGGCCATGGCCGCGAGCGTTTGCGCGTCAAACACTTCCAGCGTGGAGTCGTCGTGGTTGGGAACGAGCAGCAGGCGGCCATTCGGCGTGAGCCGCGCGAGCCAGGGACGGCTTCCGGTATGCGCGCGTGCGCTCACTTGCTTCGACGCGGTATCGATGCGCACCACCTGGTTCGATCCCGCCGACGCGATATAGGCCCGCCGCCCGTCGGCGGAAAATTCCACGGCGGAGGGAAGTGGCCCCACGGGAATGCGCGAGCTCACGGCGCCCGCGCCCGCGGCGATCACCCAGGCGTATCCGCCTTCGCCGCTCGATGAGTTGGAGACGCCCCAGATCTCTTTGCGGGGCGCCAGCACGCGCAAGCCCGAGGGCGCCGGACCCACGGGAATCGAGGCGATCGTTTTCAGCGCGACCAAATCCACCACGGATACGGTGCCGTCGCCGGCATTGGCCACGTACGCGTACAGCCGCGCGCCCGCCTTCAAAATCGGCGGCCGGTACTCGCGCGTGATCTGCCAGCCGGCAATCACGGCCAACACGCCAATCAGGCTCAGCAGCCGAAGATATCGTTTCCGCTTCATTTCGCGAGGGTCAATTGTGCCATGCGCAACGCCAAGTCACTACCGCGGGGAAGAGTTATGCCGGGCGATACCTGTGGGGCTGCGCCCAGAGCGAGAGGCTCGCCTGAAGCCACAAGGGAACGAATTTTCGCGCCGGGGCCAGCTAATCGGTATAAACTTGGCCTATATTCCGGTCGAACCGGCGCGTCAACCTAGGGTAAGACGATATCTCGCCGCCGGGCGGCCTCGCGCGAAAGCGGCCAGCGGCACGGCCTCTCGCGCGAAAACGTGAAGTCCTTCGAGAAAGGAGAATCGCCATGGCGCGAATCTCGCTTCGAGTGAATAACCAAACCCGGGTGGTGGAAGCCGACCCGCAGACTCCGCTCCTGTATGTCTTGCGCGACGATCTGGAGCTGCATGGTCCCCGATTCGGCTGCGGGCTGGGCCAGTGCGGCGCGTGCACCGTAATCATGGATGGCAAGGCGGTGCGCTCTTGCAGCGTGGCCGTGAGCGCGGCGCAGAATACCAAGATCACCACGCTCGAAGGATTGGGCACGCTCGAGCATCCGCACCCGTTGCAGACGGCGTTCATCGAGGAGCAGGCGGCGCAGTGCGCCTACTGCATGAACGGGATGATTCTCGTTGCGAAAGTGCTCCTGGACAAGAATGCCCACCCCAGCGAAGACGAGATCAAAGAGGCCCTCAACGGAAACCTGTGCCGCTGCGGCAGCCACCTGCGCGTGATTCGCGCGGTGAAGCGCGCCGCGGGCGAGCCCGTGAGCGCGTGAGGAGGCTGAACATGGACGCCAATATGGACACGAAGATGGACGCCAATATGGAAACGAAGGCGAACGCGAAGACAATTTCACGCCGGCAAGTTCTCAAGGGCACCGGCGCCCTGGTTATCGCCTTCAATCTTTTCGATCCGATTTCTCAGGTATTAGCGCAAGTGGCGCCCGGCGCGCCGGGTGCAGTCAACGACGAGCCGCAGGCCGACGCGCTGGACTCCTGGATCGCCATCGGACGCGACGGCAAAGTGACCGTGTTCACCAGCAAAGTGGACTTGGGCACAGGCATCGAAACCGCGCTTTCGCAAATCGTCGCGGAAGAGCTCGATGTGCCCTTCAAGGCCATCAAGATGGAAGTCGGCGACACCACGAAAACCGTCGATCAGGGCGTCACCGCCGGCAGCCGAACCATCGAACGCGCCGGGCCGCAGTTGCGGCAAGCGTCGGCGGCAGCGCGCCAGCAGCTTTTGAAGATGGCCGCAGCAAAACTGGCAGTCCCCATCGATCAGCTCACCGTGACGGACGGCGTGGTCAGCGTCATGGGCAACGGCAAAAAGGTGTCCTACGGCAGCCTGGTGGGCGGCAAGCCCTTCAACGTGCAAATACCCGCGACAGGCGTGGGATGGGACCTGAAAGTCGCGCCGGATGCGCACGTCAAAAGTCCCAACGACTACAAAATCGTGGGCACCTCGGTGCCGCGCGTGGACCTGCCGACCAAGTTCACGGCGTCGTTTGTCTACACCCAGGACGTGCGCGTTCCGGGAATGCTGCACGGCCGCGTGGTTCGTCCAGCGACGGTGAACTCCAAGCCCGCCAGCGTGGACGAGGATTCGATAAAGGATATTCCCGGCATCGTGAAAATCGTGCGCGAAGGCAGCTTCGTCGGCGTGGTGGCGCAGACGGAATGGGCGGCGATCCAGGCCGCGAAAGCTCTCAAAGTCACGTGGACGACTCCCGAGACAAAACTTCCCGCCAATGCCGATGCGGTCTACGACTATCTTTTGAAGACGAAGAGCTTCGCGCAACGCCCGGTGGTGAATCGCGGGAATGCGGACGCAGCCATCTCGCAAGCCGCCAAGAGTTACGAAGCGACTTTCCGCTGGCCCTTCCAGATGCACGGCATGATGGCGCCTTCCTGCGCCGTGGCCGACGTGCAGGGAGATAAGGCCACGGTGTACGCGCCGTCGCAGGGCCCCTTTGACACGCGCAAGCGCGTGGCCACGCTGCTGGGCGTTCCCGAGGACAAGGTGCAGGTGATCTATCGCGAAGCCGCCGGCTGCTACGGGCGCCTGGGCACCGACGACGCGGCGGAGGATGCGGTGGTGATGTCCCGCGCCGTGGGCAAGCCGGTGCGCGTGCAGTGGATGCGCGAGGACGAGCACGGCTGGGAGCCGAAAGGCCCGGCGCAACTGCTCACCGTTCGCGCCGCCGTGGACGCCAGCGGCAACGTGGTCGCCTGGGACTTCCTGGACCGCAGCTTCCCCTGGACCGAATCGGGCGGCCAGCCGCTGATCGCTTCACGCCAAGTGGGGATCAAGGGCGAAGGACAAGGCGCTCTGAACGGCACCGGAGGCGGCGGCGACACGTACACCTTCGAGAATCAGAGGATCGTGGCCGCGGCCATTCCCTGGGTGAAGCCCGATCCCACTCCGCTGCGCACTTCGCCGCTGCGCGCTCCCGGCGATCTGGCGCGCGTTTTCGCCAGCGAATCGTTCATGGACGAACTCGCCGCGGCTGCCAATGCCGATCCGCTAGCGTTCCGGCTGCATTACGCCGCGAAGAACCAGCGCGCCGTCGATTGCTTGAACGCCGTCGGCAAGCTGGCGAATTGGCAGGCGCGTCCCGCGCCCGCTCCGGCCGCAAGCGGCAACATCGCCAAAGGGCGGGGCATCGCCGTAAGCGCGCGCTCCACCACAGTGGTGGCGGCCACCGCCGAAGTCGAAGTCGATCGATCGACTGGCGAAGTCACCGTGAAGAAAGTCACGGTGGCGCACGATTGCGGCCTGATCATCAATCCCGACGGCCTGAAAAATCAGATCGAGGGCAACGTCATTCAAGGCACCAGCCGCGCGCTGATGGAAGAAGTGAAGTTCGATGCTTCGGGAATCCACAGCCTCGATTGGGCCAGCTATCCCATTCTTCGCTACGAGAAGATTCCCAGCGTCGACATCGTTCTGATCGACCGCCAGGATATGCCCGCGCTGGGCGGCGGCGAGCCTTCCATCGGGCCGATTCCCGCGGCCATCGCCAACGCCATCTTCGACGCCACGGGAGCGCGCCTGCGCGAAGCGCCCTTCACGCCGGAGCGCGTGCTGGCAGCCATGCACGCGGGAGCAACCTCCACGCGCGCCTGAGCTTAAGACAGTCGGTTCGAGAGCGTTCTGACGTGTCAAATGGAATCTTCATCCGCCCGTACCCCGCACGCGGGGCGCAGGTCGTACCTACATCCTTTTCCGCCGGCCTACGTGGGTATTTTCTGATCTGCCTCGTTCCAGCATGGGCGCTCTTGTTCTTCCTTACCCCCCTCTACCTCGGCCTCAGAAGGCCATGGCTATCGGAGGGCCTTATAGCGTCAGTATTGGCCCTCCTTCTTGCGCTGTCTTTTGTGCGTAGGCTGAGACTGGAGATCGGCACGAGCGGAATTTCCTATACGGGTTTGTTTGGTGCCGCTCGATTTGTTGCCTTTTCGGAAATATCAACCGTGGTTTTCATCGACCATAGAAATATCCGTTCCGAAGCCTATCCTCGCAGAACCCCGTTTAGTTGGACGGCCATCGTCACACCTAATCTCGAAACTGGAAAATCCGTCATGAGGATACCGCTGACGCTTTTTCCTGGAGCTGCCTATCTGGAGATGAAAAGGGTACTTGAACCGGAGATTTGGGAATCAGGATCATAAACGGCAAGAAGCCCAGCGTGGACACATAGAGGAAGCAGTGATAAACACAGCGGACGGATCGAGATTTTGAGGTGACACGATGAAGATCGCGGCGGTGATTGCATTCGGGATTTTGCTCGGCGGGAGCGCGTATTTTGCCGGAACCGCGAATATCACGGTGGACGCGCGGGGCCTCGTCGACGCGAGCGCGGCGCACGGCGCCGATGCAGCTTCGTGCGGGAAACTCACGTCGCTGAAGCTGCCGCACACGACAATCACGTCCGCGCAAGTGGTTCCCGCGGGCCAGTTCAAGGCGCCGGAAGGGAACGCATCCTTCTCTGATCTGCCGGCGTTCTGCCGCGTGTCCATGACCATCGCTCCCTCGAGCGATTCCGATATCAAGAGCGAAATCTGGCTGCCGGTGGCGGGCTGGAACGGCAAGTTCCAGGAAGTCGGCAACGGCGGCTGGAACGGGTTCATTCAATACGCGGCGCTGGCGGCGGCGTTGCGGCGCGGCTACGCGGCCGCCTCGACCGACACCGGGCACGTGGGAGATACCGCGAGCTTCGCTCCCGGCCATCCCGAGAAGCTGATCGATTTCGGATATCGCGCAGTGCATGAGACGGCGGTCGAGGGCAAGGCCACTATCGCCGCGCTCTACGGCGCGGAGCCGCGCTTCTCGTATTTCACGGGCTGCTCGGGCGGCGGCCGGCAGGCCTTCATGGAAGCGCAGCGCTATCCCGAGGATTTCGAGGGCATCGTCGCGGGCGATCCCGGCTACGATCGCTCCGCCGAAAGCCTGCAACTCATCGCCGCCGCGCAGGCCACGCACAAAGACGCGGCCAGCCTGATTCCCAGGGAGAAGTTCGCGGTGCTGCATCAGGCCGCGCTCGATGCCTGCGATGCGCAGGACGGCATCAAGGACGGCATCATCAATAATCCGCTGCGATGCAAATTCGATCCCGGCGTCACGCTATGCAAGGGCGCGGACGCGCCCAACTGCCTGACGGCGGCGCAGGTGGAAGCGGCCAGGAAGCTGTACGCACCGATTGTGGACCCCAAGACCGGCAAGGAGATTTTCCCCGGCTTCGAGCCGGGAACGGAATTGCGCTTCGCCAATAACACCGTGGGCGAGCCGCTGGGAATGGCCCAGGACACGTTCAAATACACGGTGATGCAGAATCCCAACTGGGATTTCCGCACGCTCGACATCGGTACGGATATGGCGCGCGCGAGAAAGATGGACAACGGAGTGGTGAGCGCGACGTCCACGAACCTGAAGCCGTACGTCGGCCATGGCGGCAAGCTGATCATTTATCACGGCTGGGCGGACCAGAACGTTGCTCCGCTCTCGTCGGTGAACTATTACAACGAGCTGATTCAAGTGATGGGGAAGAAGGTAGTGGAAGATTCCGTGCGGCTCTACATGGCGCCGGGCATGGGACATTGCGCCGGGGGCGAAGGGCCGAGCGTGTTCGATACGCTCACGCCGCTCGAGCAGTGGAAGGAGAAGGGCGTCGCGCCGAAAGAGATCGTCGCGTCGCAAATCGTGAACGGCAACGTGATCCGCACGCGTCCGCTGTGCCCGTATCCGCAAGAGGCCGTGTACAAAGGCACCGGCAGTACCGACGCCGCCGATAATTTCGTGTGCAGGACTCCGTAGACGCCGTTAGCGGGCGGGCTTTAGTCTCCGACGAATCGGATATAGTGGTGCGGGCCTTTGGTCATCGCATGCGAGACAAGGTCCGAGAGCTGAGCAAGGTGTTGCCGAAGGTCGTCGATCGAGAGCCCTTCCAGGGCTGTCCGCGCTTCTTCGATCGCCGCCCTGGGCAATACGGCCGCGCGCTCGAGGTAAACCCGCTTGCTCTCGGATAAATTCGCTTCGGTCATCTGTGGCGTCAATTCGGAAAGCTCTTTTTGCAGCACCGGAAGTTGCAGGCCGTTAAATAGAGTATTGCCGTACGGATCTATAAAACGGAGACAAGCGGTTGAATCGAGAACTGCAAGGTAGAGGAGCCAGTTCGTCCGATTGTGAGGGTCAAGCAGCTCTACAATCCGTTCGCTGCGTTCTGTTTCAATTCTCGCTTTTATTCCCATGCGTAGCCTTTCGCTGGAGCATGCCCATTGTGCACGAAAACCGAGGATTTGCGGCGGTGGGGGCGATTCGATAGAATGAGTGCTCCGCTACCGACAAATGACGGCGTCCCACAGCCCTATCCTCGATTACGATAGCAGCGACGAATACCGCCCCGAACCGGTTCCCCCGCCGCAGGCTCCGGCCTGGCGCGACGGCAGCGTGCGCATCGGCATTCACACTTCCATCGCCGAATGGCTTTGCCGGCTCGCTCGAAAGCGCGGCGAAGCTGGGCTGCAATGCGCTGCAGATTTTCTCGGCCAGCCCGCGGATGTGGCCGCACGTTGGCGCGCGCATCGCGGAGATCGAAACCGCTGAGTTTTGCGCTAAGCGCGCCGAACTCGGGCTAGGCCCGCTGGTGATCCACGCGAACTACCTGATCAATTTGGCAAGCTCCGATCCGGTGCTGCGCGTCCGGTCGATCCAGGCGTTTCACGACGAGATGGTTCGCGGCGCTGCGCTGGGCGCCGATTACCTGGTGGTGCATCCGGGATCTTGTTGCGGGAAAACTCCGGGGACCGGTAAGAGTTCGGAGCAGGGAATTCGCGACGTGGCGCTTGCCATCCGCCAGGCGGCGCGCGGCATGCGCCTGTGCGGCGCGTTTGACGATCCGCGCGACTGCCGCTTGCGGCTGCTGCTGGAAAACACTTCCGGCATGGGCATGGCGATTGGTTCGCGCTTCGAGGAGCTGAAAGCGATCATCGACGCCGTGCCGGACCTGCCGCTGGGAATCTGTCTCGACACGGCGCATGCCTTCCATGCGGGCTATGGAATCCACACCGAAGCCGGGCTCTGCGGAGACGATTGCGGCGCTCGAGCGCACCGTGGGGCTCTCGCGCGTTGCCGTGCTGCACGTGAACGACTCGAAGACGCCGTTCGGTTCGCGCGTGGACCGGCATGACCACATCGGCAAAGGCAAAATTGGCCTGGATGGGCTTCGGCGCGTCCTGAATCACCCGAAGCTTTGCGCCAATGCCGCCTCCGGCGGGCACGCCGGGAGGGCGTTTCTGCTGGAAACGCCCATCGACGCCCCCGGCGACGACCGCCGCAACGTGCGGCGGTTGTGGGAACTCGTGGGCGTCGCGGCGAAGCAAGCGCCCAAAGCGCAGAATGGTTTCAGCATGATGAAGCGCGGGCGCGCGGGCGCCGGAGCGAGCAGCGCGCGCTCGACGATGGTGAACCCCGCGAACGCGCGCCAAGCGCGAAGCAGCCGCAAGGCCGCGGGCGCATCCAAGGGCTGAGTCATCGTGGCCGAATACGATCCCCAGGCAGTGGAAGCAAAGTGGCAGGAGAGATGGGACGCCGCCGGCGCGTTCGCGGCGGACGCCGATCCCGCCGCCCGAAATATTATCTGCTGGAGATGCTGCCGTATCCCTCCGGCACGCTGCACATGGGCCACATGCGCAACTACACCATTGGCGACGCCGTGGCGCGCTATCGGCGCATGCGCGGCTTCAACGTGCTGCACCCGATCGGCTGGGACGCCTTCGGCCTGCCGGCCGAAAACGCGGCCATCAAGCGCGGCATCGCCTCCGCGCGACTGGACCAACGCCAATATCGCGCAGATGAAGGCGGTCTGCCGGCGGTTCGGCTTCAGCTACGACTGGCGGCGCGAAATTTCCACCTGCGAGCCGGAATACTATCGCTGGAACCAGTGGTTTTTCCTGCGCATGCTGGAGCGCGGGCTGGCGTATCGCAAGCGCAGCCTGGTGAACTGGTGCCCGAAGTGCCAGACGGTGCTGGCGAACGAGCAGGTGGTGGACGGCTGCTGCTGGCAGCACGACGACACGCCCGTCGAAGCCAAAGAGATCGAGCAGTGGTTCCTGCGCACCACGGCAGTATGCCGACGCGCTGCTGGACGACATGGCCGAACTCGAGGGCGGATGGCCGGAGCGCGTGCTGGTGATGCAGCGCAACTGGATCGGCAAATCGCGCGGCACGCGCGTGCGGTTTCCGATCGAAGGCGCGCCCAGCTCGAAGCAGGGCGGCGCCGAGCATATCGAAGTCTTCACCACGCGCGTGGACACGATTTACGGCGCGGCGGCCGTGATTCTTTCGCCCGCGCATGCGCTGCTGCCCAGCCTGTTCGCCGGGCAATCCAAGCGCGCCGAACTCGAAGAGGAAGCGGAACGCGGCTGCGCGCAGCGCATCATTCGCGGCGCGGATCTGGCCACGGCGGAGAAGGAAGGATTCTTCACCGGCCGTTTCGCCACGAATCCGTTTTCGGGCGAAAATGTGCCCATCTGGGTGGGGAATTTCGTGCTGGCCGAATACGGCACGGGCGCCGTGATGGCCGTTCCGGCGCACGACCAGCGCGATTTCGAGTTCGCGCGCAAGTACCAGATTCCGTTTCGCGCGGTGATCCAGCCGCTGGAAGGGAATCCGCTGCGCGCGCCGCTGAAAGCCGAAGACTTGAAAGAGGCGTTCGCCGATTACGGGCGGCTGGCGGATTCCGGCCCCTACAGCGGGCTCACCAGCGAGGAGGCCATCGAAAAGATGACCGCCGACGCGCAAGCCAAAGGCACGGGCGAGGCGGAGACCACCTATCGCCTGAAGGATTGGGGCATCTCGCGCCAGCGTTATTGGGGCACGCCGATTCCGGTGATCTATTGCGGGCAGTGCGGCATCGTCCCGGTGCCCGACCAGGATTTGCCGGTAAAACTGCCGGAAAACGTGCTGCTGACGGGGCAGGGGCAATCGCCGCTGGCCAACGTGCCCTCGTTCGTCAACGTGAAATGCCCGAAGTGCGGCGGGCCGGGCCGGCGCGAGACCGACACGATGGATACGTTCATCGATTCGTCGTGGTATTTCTTCCGCTACACCGATCCGCACAACGATCGCGCGCCCTTCGATCCGGCGCTGGCGCGCTACTGGTTTCCCATCGACCAGTACATCGGCGGGATCGAACACGCCATCCTGCACCTGATCTACGCGCGCTTTTTCTGCAAGGTGATGCGCGACCTGGGGCTGGTGGAGATTGCGCGAGCCGGTGCGGCGGCTGTTTTCGCAGGGCATGGTGCTGAAGGACGGCGCGAAGATGTCCAAGTCCAAGGGCAACGTGGTGGGCGCGATCGACATGGCCGAGAAATACGGCTGCGATACGGCGCGCATGTACACGCTTTTCGCCGCGCCGCCGGAGAAAGACCTGGAATGGAGCGAGCAGGGAATCGAGGGCTGCGCGCGGTTTCTGCAGCGCGTGTTTCGGCTGATCGACCGGCATGCGGAGGCGCTGCGCGGCGTGTCTTCTATAAGTTTACAGCAGCGGCGCGCAGGGAGATGGCTCGCAGGCGGCGAAGCTCAAGATCGATTCGGAGAAAGAAAAAGTCCTGCTGCGCAAGGCGCACCAGACGCTGCGGCGCGTCACCGCCGATTTCGAGGCGCGCTGGCACTTCAATACCTGCGTGGCGCTTGATCATGGAGCTGGTGAACGCGCTGCAAGCGAGCGAGCCGCTGGGCGAAGGCGCGCGGCCGGAAATCGTCAAGGAGGTGCTGGAATTGCTGATCGTGATGCTGGCGCCCATGGCGCCGCATCTGGCCGAGGAGCTTTGGGAGATGCTGGGGCACAAGGAAGGCCTGGATCGGCCGAGAGATGGCCGCAGTATTCGGAGGAGCTGGCCGAAGAGGAGCAGGTGGAGGTGGTGATCCAGATCAACGGGCGAGTGCGCGGCAAGATTCGCGTGGATGCGGGTTTGCCGGAAGAGGAGTTGGCCGAGCTGGCCTTTGGCGATCCCAAGATCGAGCCGTTGCTGCGGGGCGCGCGGGTGTTGAAGCGCGTGGTGGTTCCGAACAAACTGGTGAACGTGGTGGTGGCGCAATGATGAAGGTGAAGCGATGACGACTCCGTCCAGCTCCGCGGCGCAAACGGCCAAATCCGCCAACGAAAAGCATCTGCCCATGAGCAAGAGCGAACTGGGCGGCATCATCGTGCTGGATTTCGGCGGGCAATACACGCAACTCATCGCGCGGCGCATCCGCGAGCAGCAGGTGTTTTCGGCGATTCTGCCGTGCACCGCGAGCCTGGCGGACATCCGCGCCTACGAACCGGCGGGCATCATTCTTTCCGGCGGCCCCTGCTCGGTCTACGATCCGGGCGCGCCGGTCTGCGATCCCGGCGTGCTGGCGCTGGGCGTGCCGGTGCTGGGCATCTGCTACGGCCTGCAGTGGATCGCGCACACGCTGGGCGGCAAAGTGGAACGCGCGGAGCGGCGCGAGTACGGCCGCGCGGAGATCGATTTGCGCGACGGATCGGCGCTTTTCGCGGGACTGCCGCGGCGGCTGAAGATCTGGATGAGCCATGGCGATCACGTGCTGCTCGCTGCCGCCCGGCTTCCAGATCACCGGCGCGACGGGCCAGCGCGACTTTCCGCCGCGGAGGACCCGGCGCGGCGGATTTTCGCGGTGCAATTCCATCCCGAAGTGCAGCACACCGAACGCGGCAACGAGATTCTGCGCAATTTTATTTTCGCGGTGTGCGGCGCGCGGCCCAATTGGAGCGGCGCTTCCTTCATCTCCGAAACGGTGGAGGCCATTCGCCGGCAGGTGGGCCGCGGGCGGGCCATCTGCGCGCTGAGCGGCGGAGTGGATTCGGCGGTGGCCGCGGCGCTGGTGCAGCGCGCCATCGGCGACCGCCTGACCAATGTGTTCGTGGATAACGGCCTGCTGCGCAAGAACGAGTTCCGCGAAACCATCGACCTGCTCGAAAATCGCGTGGGCCTGCGCGTGATCGGCGTGGATGCGTCCGAGCGATTCCTGGCGCGATTGAAGGGCGTGACCGATCCGGAGGTCAAACGCAAGCGCATCGGCGCCGAGTTCATCAGCGTATTTGCCGAACAGGCCCGCCAACTGGGCGACATTCGCTTCCTGGTGCAGGGAACGCTCTATCCCGACGTGATCGAATCCGTGCCGGTGCGCGGTCCCTCCGCGACGATCAAGACGCACCACAACGTGGGCGGCCTGCCGCCCGATTTGCCGTTCGAGCTGATCGAGCCGCTGCGCGAGCTTTTCAAGGACGAAGTGCGCCGCATCGGCCGCGAACTAGGGCTGCCGGAGGAGATGCTGAGCAAGCAGCCGTTTCCGGGCCCGGGCCTGGCGGTGCGCCTGCTGGGCGAAGTTATTCCCGAGCGCCTGCGAACCCTTCGCGAGGCTGATGCCATCGTAGTGGAGGAAATTCGCCGGGCGGGGCTCTACGAGAAGACCTGGCAGGCGTTTGCCGTGCTTTTGCCGGTGCGCAGCGTGGGAGTGATGGGCGACGAGCGGAGCTACGGGAATACGGTGGCCGTGCGCGTGGTGACTCGGAAGACGCCATGACCGCGGACTGGGCGCGGCTGCCGGCCGAAGTGCTGGAGCGAATCTCCACGCGTATTGTCAATGAAGTAGCGGATGTGAACCGCGTTGTGTACGATATCAGCTCGAAGCCGCCCAGCACGATCGAGTGGGAGTAAAGCGCGCGCAGGATCGCCCCCGGACGGGCGCGTTCGTACCAAGAGAGAGAATACCTTGCGGCCGAAGCAGGCCCGTGGGGGAACCCTTGGCTCAACGCCTTGGCCGCCTTGGGCCAAAGGGCACACCTCTCCGTCGTGGGAGAGGCTGGGCTTATGAAATTTAGGGAGAAAGCGGCGGGGACGAGCCGCGGTTATGCTAGCGGTTGGCCATTTTCTGAGCCATGTACAGCAGCAAGCGCCGGTCGCCTTCGTCGATACGGCCCAGCAGCCGCCGGAACATGGTCAGGAAACGGGCTTCTTTGCCCGTAGCTCCCCAGGCGATCTCATCCGCCGTCCTGCGCTTCGGCAGATTGGGGAGTTCGGGAGGCTTCTTCACCGTCATAGAACAGCTGATAGAGGGGCACTTCCAGGGCTCGAGCCATCTTCTCGAGGGTCTCGATGGCCGGAACGGTATGGCCATTTTCGACGCGAGAGATGTAGCACCGGAGCAGTCCGGTACGTTTCTCGATGTCGCCCTGGGAGAGTTTCTTTTCTTCGCGCAGAGCGCGCAAACGATCACCGATAATCATTTGCGTATTGTTTCATTGGGATATGGGGGGCGCAAGAGGAATGTACCGCGGGCTGTGAATAAGGAAAACCAAGCCGGCGAGTAACTGATAGAGTAAAAAATAATGTCGCTGTAACCGAAATCTCATGAGCAACGTCCCAAAAATGGAAGCAGAGGCGCCTCGTCCAGCCCGCAGCGGCACCGGCGGAGGACGAGGCCGAGCGCCAATTGGTGCGGCGGGCGCAGGGAGGCGACCAAACCGCCTACGAAGAGCTGGTCCGCATACATCAGCCGCGGCTACTGGCGGTAATCGGCGGCATTATGCGGCGGGGCGAGGACGTTGAGGACGTCGCGCAGCAGGCGCTGTTGAAGGCGTACCTTTCGCTCAAGCGTTTCGATTTGCGTTCGGCATTCGGCACCTGGCTGTACAAGATCGCGGTCAACGAATGCTGGGACTATTTTCGCAAGAAGAAGGTTCGCCCGCTGGTTTACGAGGCCAACCTGAGCGAGGAGCAAGTTCGGCAGATGGAAGCGCTGCCGGAAGACCGCGAGGGTGCTTTCGGCCATGCGGTGGACGCGGCGCGGCGAGCCGAACAGCGCGACCTTCTAGACCGCCTGCTCATCGAATTGGACGAGCAAGACCGGACCATGCTGGTGATGAAAGAAGTGGCGGGATTTACGGTGGAGGAGATCGGGGAGGTTCTCGACCTCAACGTCAACACGGTGAAGGTGAGGCTGTTTCGCGCGCGCGGGCGCCTGGTGGAGGTTTATCGGCGGCGGTTGCGGGCGCGACGGGGTTGAGCCGAGGAAATTGGTTGCGCGGCGAGGCCCGAGCGTTTAGATTTGCGGCATAAAATATTGGTAAGGGAGAGGGCCCGCGAGACGCAAGACAAGGCTGGTGAGGCTCAGAAGGGAAGACACGCGGAAAGGAGTTGCCGATGTTCTCAAATACGGAGTCTGACTGCCCGGAATATCAGGCAAGCCTTGAAGATGCGGTGCGCGACGGCGCGGCGTGCATTGAGCCGGGTTCCCCGCTGCAGCGTCATTTGGAGAGTTGCGCCGGCTGCCAGCAAGCCTTGAGCGACGCGGTGACCGCGAGCAAGTTGATGGTTCATGCGCGCCCGCTGCGGGAGCCTTCTCCGGCGTTCGTCACGCGGGTGATGGCTTCGGTGCGCGAAGCGAGCCAGGCGGCGCCCACGATTTGGCGGCCCCTGGAACTGCTGGCCTCGCGCGTGGCCCTGGTGGCGGCGGTTCTCTTGCTGGCGCTTTCGGTTTACCTGCGGGAGTTCGCTCCCGCGCGCGATACGGCGACGATCACTACGGGCACGGAGATCGGCGCGGGATTGCCCGAGCCTCCCGCTCAGCCGGCCAATGCGGATGAGGTCTTAATGTCGCTCGCGGATCCGGGGAATATTTGATGCAATTCAGTCCATCCAACCGCAAAGCTCTGGGCCTGATTTTGCTGGTGCTGGCGCTGGGAATCGGCCTTGGGGCCGTAGGCGAGGTTTTCATCAACCAGCGCGTTCTGGCCCGTCCTCAAGCGCAGGTTCAGAACCAGAATAACCGCGCCCCCGCGCCCTTGCGAGCGGTTCCCCGTCTGACCAAGGAGCTCAACCTCACGCCCGATCAGCAGAAGCAATTGAGCGCAATTTTGACCGAGATGCAGAACCGTTTCGACGCCGTCCGCACGCAAATAAATCCGCAGTTCGACCAGATCCGCGAACAAGGCCACGATCAGATTCGCCAGATTCTCACGCCCGATCAGCGGCCCAAATTCGAGGACTTCCTCCAGCGCGTGGCGGAAGATCGCCGCAAGCGCAACAATCCCAACCGGCAGTAGCCCTTACTTTTTTCTCTTGTTTTGAATTTGGGCAGCTTGCGTGGAATTGTGCGCGAAGCGTCCGGGTCGCGTGCCATGCTTGCTTGATCGGAATGTGCCGGCGCCGGCTGGCCGCCGGCAGCGTTCTTAGAAGGGAATATCTTCGTCGGAAATTTCCGGGGAAGGCAGTTCCTCCGCGCCGGCTGCCGCTGCCGCGGCTTGAGGTTCGATTTCACCGGCTCCGGCTCCGGCGCCGGCTCCGGCGGCCATGCCGCCTTCGCCGCGCCCGCCCAGCATGCGGAAATTAGTGGCCACGATCTCGACGGTGGTGCGCTTCTGGCCTTCGCGATCGTCCCACTGCCGCGTCTGGATGCGCCCTTCGACGAAGATCAGCGAGCCCTTGTGCAGATATTGCTGGGCGATCTCCGCCTGCTTGGCCCAGACCACGATGCGGTGCCACTCGGTGCGTTTCTGCCGTTCGCCGTTGCGATCCTTATAGGTTTCGTCGGTGGCCAGGGTGAAATTGCAAACGGCCTGGCCGCCGGAGGTGTAGCGCGTTTCGGGGTCGCGCCCGAGCCTGCCCACCAGAATCGCTTTGTTCACCGACATCAGTCACCCTCCGAACGCCGCCGGCCGCGGAATAGCGGCCAGAAAACAGCCTGGAAATTAGGGACGATAGCACGGCCATTCGCGCAAGTCCACGCGTGGCTCAAAATTAGGGCGCTTAAGATTAGAGGAAGATTTGGGCAAAGCCACGGCGCGCTAAGCAGGAAGGCGTGAAGCCTGAAGTTCTTTAGCGAAGGCCAGGGAGGAATGGCGAATTACGACGCGACGCCCAGTTCCTGGAGCTTGGCTTTGGCGCGGCGTTCCTCGTCGGTTCCGGGGTAGGTCTTCACGACCATGCGCAGTTCGCTCACGCCGGTGGTCTTCTCCCCCAAACTGATCAGGGCCAGGCCGCGCTTCAGATGCGCGGGCGCGAGCTTGAAGCTCTTGGGATAGTTGTCGATCACCTTGCCGTAGGCGTCGATGGCCTGGTCGTATTGCTGCTGCGCATAGACAATCTCGCCCAGATAAAACTGCGCGTTGGAGGCCAGATCGGTGGTGCCGTAGTACTTGAGATAGTCCTGAACTCCTGCGCGGCGAGATCGTATTTCTTGCCGTTCAGATCGCGCAGCCCGTTGGAATAAAGCAAGTCGCCGAAGGCGCGGAGCCGGGCGGCATGGTGGCTGCGGCAGCCGCAGGCGCGCCGGAGGCCGGAGGCAATCCTCCCGGTGCGGAAGCCGCTCCAGGCGCGCCGGGCGCTCCGGCAATGGGCGGCGCGGCCGACGCTGGCGGAGGCGCGCTGCTGGCCAGCTTCGCGTCGATGCCCTGGATGGCGTTCTGCGCGTCGGTGAGCTGCTGATTGAGCTTGCCCATGCGCGCCAGGATTTCCTGCAGGTTATCGGAGACGCCCTGGACTTGCGTGGACATGGTATCCAGGCGAGCGCCCGAACTGGCCTGCATGTCCTGCACGGTCTTTTGCAGAGCCTCATGGTGCCGGTCAGCTTGTTGACGGAGTCCAGGGACTGCTCCATCAGCGTCTTTTCCACCGCCGCGTTCTGGGTCATCGCGGTTTGCAGGTCTTTCTGGCCCTGAATCAGCTGATTGACGCTCTGCTGCAGTTCCACGATTTCGCGGGCTACCGCGCCGACTGGCGCCGGACCCAGCAGGGCGCCCCCCAAGGCGCCGGCCAGCATCGCGGCTCCGACGTAGGCCATCGGCCGTTTACGCATAACGAACCCTCCTTGCCCCATTGCCCGATTCAATTCGTCTAGTATGCCGAAAAAGCGCGGCCCGAACCATAGCCTTGCGCCCCGAAGTCATTCGAGGCGCAAGACCGACAAGAGTTGGATGCCGGCGGCGCCGTGGAGAGTTCGGCGGCGATTTCGCCGGGGTGACTTGGCCAGCAACGGCTATTTGGCCATGGTGAAGTGGGCGCGGCGGTTCTGCTGCCAGCAGTCCTCGTTGTGGTCGGTGCAGAACGGCCGTTCCTTGCCGTAGCTGACGGTCTGCATGCGATCCGCGGCCACGCCCAAGCGAGACCAGGAAATCCTTGGCCGCTTGCGCGCGGCGGTCGCCCAGAGCCAGGTTGTATTCGGTTGAGCCGCGCTCGTCGCAATGGCCCTCGATGATCACTTTGACCTGCGGATAGGACCGCAGGAATTCGCGCCGTCTTCATGAGGGCGGCCTGCGCGTCGGCGCGAACGTTGGCCTTGTCGAAGTCGAAGAAGGCGTCCATCACCTCGCGCGTGAAGAGCTCTTCCATGGTAGGCGAGGGAGCCGCGGCCACAGGCGCCGGCGGCGGAGGCGGCGCATTGACGGTCACGCGCGCGCTGGCGTTGGCCGAGCCGCCCGGGCCCGTGGCGGTGATCGTGTAGGTCACGGAATTGTTGGGCGTGACGCTGGTGGTGCCTTCGGCGCGATACGGTGCCGACATTCGGCGCGATGTTCAGTGAAGTGGCGTTGGTGGAGGACCATGTCAGCGTCGAAGATTGGCCTCGCTCGATGGTGTTCGGCGTAGCCTGCAACGTCACCGTCGGCTGCGCCGGGGGCGGCGGGCGGAGTGGGAGCGGCGGCGGGCGTCGCCGGCGCGGGGTGTTTGCAGCCCACGCCCACGATCACAAGCGCGAGCAGGCCATACAGGATAACTCTTCCAACGGAACGAGTCCGCATTTTCTTAAAATCCTCCTTAAGGGCTGCAAGTACCGCTTTTCTTGCGCTGGGTTTCGGATCGACTGGATACATTTACACCACCTGGGGATTTGGCACACTGCAAAAGATCACTGGCCGTTGTCTAAAGAATCGCCACAAACAAGGGATAAGCGGCCCGCCCGCCGCGGGCTCGCCTGGCGTGCGCCTCGCGCCGGCACTATTTCGGCGACCAATTGGGCGATTCGTTCTGCCCTTGCGTGGTCAACTGCGCGCGATTCGTGCCGTCGGCCAGCATCGACCAGATCTGCCGCGTGCCCGTGCGCGTGGATTCAAAGACGAGGTGCCGGCCGTCGGGAGCCCAGCTGGGGCGCTCGTTGCGGCCGGCGTCGCGCGTCAGTTCCACCAGCGCGTGCGAGGCGATGTCCATGACGTAGAGATCGTAGTTGCCGCTCGGGCCGGCGCCAGCTGAACGCCAGCAATTGGCCGTTCGGCGACCAGGCCGGATCGATCACGTAGCCCATGTCCGGCAGGGGAATCTTCTGCACGTCGCCGCCGTCCGCGTCCATGGTGTAAAGCTGCGGAAGGCCGCCGCGGTCGCTGACGAACGCCACCTGCTGGCCGGTCTTGGGATTCCAGGCCGCCGAGGTGTCTCGCGCCGACGGCGAGTGCGTGACGCGGCTGGGACGTGGCCGCCGTCGGCCTCGGCGATAAACAGTTCCGGATTGCCGTACATGCTGGACATGAACATGATCTTGCTGCCGTCCGGCGACCAGGCCGGCGCGCTATTGGTCCCGCGGATAGTGCGGCCAGGTAATCAGGCGTTCGGTGAGCGTCGAGTACATGCAGATCTGCGCGCTGAGGATCGCGCCGGCCGTGGGATAGCAGGTGAAAGCGATGCGGCTGGCGTCGGGCGACCAGCGCGGCGTGAGCGAGATGGAGTGCAGGGAAGTGAGCTGGTGCTGATTGGCGCCGTCGTAATCCATGGCCCAGATTTCTTTGTTGCCGCTGCGGGTGCTGACGAAAGCGATTTGCGTGCGGGCGATGCCCGGGAACGCCGCCGGAAAGCCGGGCGATGATCTCGTCGGCGAACTGGTGCGCGAACTGCCGGCGTCTGCTCTTCGGTGGCGTCGCCGTGATACACGCGGCCGACCACGGCGGGCGCGGAGGTATTTTTCACGTCGTAGAACCAGGCCTGGATCTCCAGGTCGTGCCGTTCGCCGGTGAGATTGCCGAAGGCCAGAAACTGCGCGGAGACCGGCGCATCGCTCCACGCCGGGTAGTTCAGTTCCGCCGGCACGCTCGGCACCTGCGTGGGGTAGAAGCTCTTGCTGGCGATGTCCACGATGCCGCTGAAGTCCAGATCGTTGCGCACCACGTCGCTGAAAAGCGTGGCGAATGGCTGGACGTCGCCGCTTGCGCGAAGCGAAATCCGCCACGGCCACGCGCGGGCTTGCGAACGCCCAGGCCCGTGCCGGTGCGAAACCAGTCCTGCGCCGCCGCAGGCGCGGCCCACTGCAAAGCCACGAGCGTGGACAGCACCGCCAAGATGGCAACAGCGCGCCAAGCTCCTAACCGTTTCGGTGTCAAGCTCGTTTCCGTTCTTAACTTCTCTCTCTGTGCCTTCTCTGTGCCTCTCCGTGCCCAAGGCAAAATCGATTTCGCCGCCGTCTGGCGTTCCTACCGCTTGAAATCGAACCAAAACTCCACCGATACTTTGTTCCCGCTGTATTCCCCCGGCAGCGGATTCAGCGGATTCGAACCCTGGATCGGCCCGCACCGCCGAGCTGTCCACCGAGGCGTTTCCGCTGGACTGCAACATTTGGACGTTGGCGATGGCGCCGTTGCGCAGAATGTCAAACGTCACCACCGCGCGCGGCGCAAAACGCACCGCGGGATCGACGGTGCTTTGCAGCCAGTTGCTGCTCACGCGGTTGCGCACTGCATCCACGTACCAGGAGAAGCGAGCCGCCGAAATCCCCGCCGCCCCCCTGGCTGCCAAACTGCATGCCCGCATTCGGTCGAACCGCCCGCGCCCAGCGCGAACTGCGAATAGGGCACGGACGGCGCGCCGCCTCCGTCCGTAAGGAACCGCGTTCTGCGGAGGCGGGGTATTGTCCTCCAGCATCTTCGATGGGCGGGTGACGTAATGGGGCTGCTTCTCCTTGGTGAATTCGAGGAATCTGAGCGGCGTCGGGCGGCGGGGCTTTCGGTTTGGGTTTCGGCTCCGGTTTGTAAAGCCCCTTGGTTCGTCCACGACGCGGCTGGGCGTCACCGTCTCGGGGCGGGGAAGCGGCACGCCCTGGAGGCCGCCCACCAATTTGACGGAGACCGCGCCGCCCTCCGGCCGATCCGCCCCACAGATCGCCGCGATGGGAGACGAACGTCGACACAATCATGGAGCCGAACAGCACCGAGTGCAGCACGATGGACCACAGCAGCGGGCCTTTGAGGCTCTGGTCGTCGAATGGCGATGGCGTCGGCGCTCACAGCCGTCATTGCTCCTTGGGACGCGCGCTGAGCGGCTCGGTCACCACGCTTACGTTTTCAATGCCGGATTGCCGCAGCGTGTCGATCACCGTGGCGAAGGTCCCGAAGGGCACCGTCTCGTCGCAACGCAAAAAAACCGCGTCGCTCTGGGGATTGCGCATCTGCGCGTGAACCTTGGCGCCGAGGTCGTGAATGTTCACGGCGTCGTTGCCGAGATAGATCAATTGCGCGCGGTCGATGGTGACCACCACCCGCTGCGTCGGTGATCTCCTTGACCGTTTGCGTCTTGGGCAGATTCACCTCGATGCCCGATTGCAGGATGGGCGCCGTGATCATGAAAATAATCAGGAGCACCAGCATCACGTCCACGAAGGGAACGATATTGATCTCGGAAAGCGAAGTACCCGGTCTGGCGTGCAAGTTGCGGCATCGATTTGGCTTCGACTTAGTGTCCGGCGCCCGATTCGGCGCTAGAGATAATTGCTTTTCGATCAGCGCGGCCACTTCCATGGTGAAATTATCCATCCGCGCGCCCATCTCCCTGATGTCGTGCACGAAATGATTGTACGCAATCACCGCGGGGATGGCCGTAAAGAGGCCCGCGGCGGTGGTGATCAGCGCTTCGGCGATGCCCGGCGCCACCACGCGCAGGCTGGCCGCTCCGGCCGTGCCCAGGCCGGAGAATGCGTCCATGACGCCCCACACGGTTCCAAATAATCCGATGAACGGCGTGACCGAGCCGGTTGTGGCCAGCCAGGGCATGAATCTCTCGAGTTTGCGAACCTCCTCGGCCGCGGCGACCTGCATATCGGCCGTAACGGCGTGCAGGCTCTTTACTCGTGGATGGGGATTGCTGGCCATGAGTTGGCTGGCCAGTTCGCGATATCCGGCGGCATAAACCACTTCGAGAGGAGATCCGTCGGCTCCCACAGCCCTTGGCTCCGGCAGGCCGCGAGTGGCGCGAAAAGAACGCACGAAAACGGATGTGCGGCGGTTCAGCCTGGCAAAGAGGCTGAGCTTCTGAAAGATCAGGGCCCAGGAAAAGAGCGAGAAGCAAAACAGAATGACCAGGACGGCCCGCGCCACCCATCCGGTCTGCTCGATGATGTTGCTCAGTTCACCTACGTAGATCGAAACCGCTACTAAAGTAATGGTTTTTCTCTCCTAGATTGGCTGTACGCTCGCGGAAATTCACCGTAGCACACGCCTCTGGCCGGGTCAACGCGGCAGTGTGAAAAATCAGGAATTCCGCTACTTTTCGGACACATCGTAATGCGATATGGGGCGGGATCTTCGGCGCGTATTTCCGGGACTTTTCGCTGGCAACTGGTTCGTCGAATGCTACTTCTCCGGCTGCTTCTTCTTGTTCTCCTGGCGTCCCTCGCCGCCGTCTTCGGTCCGGCGGGCCATCTCCTCGGCCAAATACATCAGCAGCGAGCGCTCCGACTCGCCCATCTGGCCGAGGCAGCGCTGGAACCTGCGCAGCGTCTTCTTCTCCTCGCCGCCGGCGCCCCACAGCCCTGAGTCGCTGGTCACCGGCACCAGCGGCGGCGCGCCTTTTCCGTCGTAGAAGAATCGATAGATGGGCACGTCCATACCCCGGGCGAATTTTTCCAGGGTCTCGATGGCGGGGATGGTGTAGCCATTTTCGACGCGCCAGATATAGGTCCGCTGCAGGCCGGTGCGTTCCTGCACGTCGCCGCGCGTCATCTTTTTCTCCTCGCGCAGCACGCGAATCCGCTCGCCGATAATCATTGCGACATTATTTCAAACGCCCCCTTGTGACACAAGCAGTTAACCCCGTTGCCGCTTTCGTACGAATTCAGGCGGGCACCGCCTGTATCGATCGTCGTGCACTCGCCAGCCCGAAAGAGTGTGCGCACCGAGAATTCACACGCGATTTACGAATCTGCAACAAGGGGCCGCTATCAATGGCCCGCCCGCCGCGAAAGTTTCGTTCCTCGATCCGGATGGCACAGGGACGCCGGTCCGGGATAGCGCCGAAGTGTGCGCCGAGCGATCTTTTCGCAAAAATCAAAGGGCCGCTCAGGAGGAGTTGTAGAAACGATGATACAGGGTTTGGCCGCCCTGGAGATCGTGACGATCGTGGCCACAAGATCGAACACGTGCTGCTCATCAGTATCGACGGCATGCACGCGGCCGATTACCTCAACTGTGTGGAATCCAAGACCTGCCCGACGCTCGCCGCGCTGGGTAAGACCGGCGTCAACTACACACGTACGACTACTTCCCGGCCGTCCGATTCCTTCCCTGGCCTGATGGCGCTCGTGACCGGCGGCACGCCGAAAACAGTAGGCGCATACTACGATGTCGCTTACGATCGCGTTCTCGCGCCGCCAGCGATTGCGACCGGCAACGGCTTACCGGGCGGGGTTTGCAATCGGAATCAGATTAACGGCACGGAGACCGAATACGAAGAAGGCGACGAATTCCACCAGAATTTCGTGAATGGCATCGGCCCCGGCGGTCCGTACTCGACGTTTGACGGCGGCGTAAAATCCATCGATCCCGATCGGCTCGTTCGCGATCCGTTTAATAACTGCCTCCCCGTTTATCCCTGGAACTTCGTTCGCACGAACACGATCTACGGCGTGATCCACGCCGCGGGCCTATACACCGCCTGGTCCGATAAGCACCCGGTCTACGCGGTCGTTTCCGGACCGACGGGCACAAATGTCCCCAGCAATGTGGACGATTACTATGCGCCTGAAGTGAATTCGGACATCATTCCGATTCCCAACTTCAAAACCGCGACTGGCTTTGATTGTTCCTCGCTTGTTCACAACGGCAACGACTGGACCACCGATTTCAACTCAATCAAGTGTTACGACCAGCTCAAGGTGAATGCCATCGTCAACGAGATCAATGGTAAGAATCACCTGGGCACCCAGAGAGCTCCCGTGCCGGCGATTCTGGGCATGAATTACCAGGCGGTCAGCGTAGGTCAGAAGCTGATCGAGAGTGGAGTTAAGGGAGGTTACACCGACGCCTCGGCCGATCCGACGCCCAGTATGCTGGGTGAGATCGAGTTCGTGGATGCGACGCTCGAGCAGATGGTGGATGCGCTCCAGGATCGGGGTCTCCTCGAGTCCACGGCGATCATCATCACTGCCAAGCACGGCCAATCGCCGATCGACACCCACCGTTTCTTCCCGATTCCCGGAAGCTCCGGAACGAACGGCATGCCGCCCTCCGCGGTCGTTTCAGCCTTTCTCCCGGCAGTGTACAACGACCCGACGAATGCCCTTGGGATAGCGGAAGACGACATCTCCCAGATTTGGTTAACGCATTCAGCCGACACCACGGCTGCCGTCAATCTTCTGGAGACGACCATGAACCCGCATGACTCCGACGATAACGCGGTCGGACTCGGGCAAATCTACTATGGCGATACGCTGGAAACGATGTTTAACAAGCCTGGTGTGCCGGATGAGCCCGGTCCTTGCTGCTTCCTGCGGCCAGGCGGAGACCCGCGCACGCCCGACATCGTCGTGATACCAAACGTGGGCGTCGTCTATACGGGAAGCACGAAGAAGCAATCCGAGCATGGTGGCTATGCGAATGATGATACCAACGTGATGTTGCTGGTATCGAATCCCGCCATCAATGCGCGGACCGACACCAGTTTTGTGGAAACCGATCAGGTGGCGCCAACCATCCTGCAGTTCCTGGGCCTCGATCCCTTCGCGCTCGATGCCGTCAGGACGGAAGGCACGCCGGTTCTTCCCGGCATCATCTTCGGAGATCACAACTAACCATCGGCCATAGGCTCGTTAGCCACCCATGGGGCGCTGCAGAACGTAAAGCGGCGCCCCAATATTTTCCCTGGCGCCTCTCCTTCGATTGCCCGATATCTCCCCGGTGCTCCCTATCGCTAGAGGCTTTCCGCTGTATAGCGATCCGCGAAAAATGTGATAAAGGGCGTTTCGTCAGCGCGTCCGCTGCTTCGCAGTGGGATTTTGCGTCCCACTGCGCCGGGCGAGTATAGTTTGCTCCACTCCCATGGCCAAGAGAACGCTTGCCGATGCGGGTTCCCGCCAGTCGATCGTGGCGCGAATTTCGTCTTTGACTCCCGAAGCCCCGCACCAATGGGGGAAGATGACCGCGCACCAGATGCTCTGCCATCTCACGGACTCTTATCGCAGCGTGATTGGCGAGAGGAAACTGTCGCCTGCCAAGCCATCCTTAGCGCTGCGGCTCATGCCCAGGCCGATCCTCATGTGGATCGTCCTCGATGCGCCGATGAAGTGGCCTCACAACGTGCCCACCCGGCCGGAGAACGAACAAGGCGCCGGAGGAACTCCGCCCGTCGAATTCGAGAGCGACCGCCGCGAGCTGCTGGCGGCCATGGAGCGATTCTGTTCCGCGCCGGATTCGGTCCGCGGCCCGCACCCCATGATGGGCCTCCTCACACGCGAACAATGGATGAAGTGGGGCTATCTGCACGCGGATCATCACTTGCGCCAATTCGGCGCATAGGCCGAGCCGCCGATCCTCGAGCCTGCGCGCGGCCTAGTCGTAACCGTGGGATTCGCCGGTGCGGACCTTGCCGGAAAAGCGGCGATAGAGAAAGAGAAAATAGATAGCGGCGAGGATCATCCCCACGATCCACCAGGCCAGGCCGATGGCGAGAGCACGGTCCGACGTGCGCGCGTTATAGATCGAGAGTGAGAGCGCCGTGCCGGCACGCGCCGGGAGAACATAGGGGTAGAGGCCAAAGGCGACGCTGGTGAGCATACCCAGAAGGTAAGCGCAGGAAGCGTAGAAGGCGTGACGATCGCGTTCAGCGGTGCTGTGGCCGCGCGGATAGATGAGGATTCCGGCGAGTCCGGCGAGGGCCAGGGCGGGAAACACAAATCCCCAGGGATGGCCGGTGAGATTGATCAGAATTTGCGGCTGGATGCGCATGCTCACGGCCGTCACGACTGCCGTGATCAGCAGCACGCCACCGCCGCCGAGTCGCGCGATGCGGCGGGAGCGATCCGCGATTGGGCCTTCGCATTTGTACGCCACCCACAGCGCTCCATGCACCGCCAGCGCGAAGTAAGCGGCCACGCCGATCAGGATGGTGTACCAATCGAGAATGCCGGCGGTATCGGCGAAAGTGAAGTTGGTCCAGAGAGGCTCGAAGAAATATCCCTGGGCGTCCAGGGGAACGCCGCGGACCACGTTGCCGAGCGCGGCGCCGAAGAAGATCGCCAGCAGCGCGCTCGAACCGCAGAACACCAGGTCCCATAAAGGCGACCAGAGGGGCGCGTCGACAAGGCTGCGAAATTCGATGGAAATTCCGCGCAGCACCAGAAGCCACAGAACCATCATCAGCGGCAGATAGAATCCGCTGAAGCTGGAAGCGTAGAGCACGGGAAAGGCGAAGAAGAGCGTGCCGCCGCCCGCCAGCAGCCAGACCTCGTTGCCGTCCCAGACTGGCCCGATCGAACCGATCACGGCGCGGCGCTCGGCGTCCGTGCGGGCCACGCCGAGATGCACGATGCCGGCGCCGAGATCGAAGCCGTCCAGGAGCACGTAGACGGCGATCATGAAAGCGACGAGACAGAACCAAAGTGTGGGCACGGGCGCTCCTTCCGGCACTGCGGTATCCAAGCCGACCTGGCGCTCAGTCTGGCACCCTACCGCGGCGCCGGCGCGGGCGCTGCGGCAAGGCGTTGCTCGGGGCCAGGGCCGCGATCGATGACGCGAAAGACCAGGAACAAGAAAAGGATTCCCAGCAGCAGGTACATCCCAAAAAATCCAATGAGCGTAAACCAGACATTTCCTTCCGAAACTTGCGGCGAAATCCCGCTGGGCGTGCGCATCAACCCATAAATGATCCAGGGCTGCCGGCCGGCCTCCGCCGTAATCCATCCGGCGGTATTGGCGATATACGGAAAGGGAAGCGCAAGCAGCAGGATCCACAACATCCAGCGCGTTCGGTAGAGACGGCCGCGCGCGAGAAGAAAGGCAGCGACCAGCAGAATGGCAATGAAAATCGTGCCCAGGCCGACCATGACGTGATAGCTGTAGTAAACCAGAGGGATGAAGTCCGGCCATTCGCTTTCGGGAAAGCGATCGAGCCCGCGTACCTCCGCCGTCCATTGGCGATAGGTGAGGAAGCTGAGCGCGCGCGGGATGATCAACGGATTATCGAGCCGGCGGTTCTCGACGTCGGGCTGGCCGAGGATGGCGAGAGGCGCGCCTTCCTGGCTGACGAACAGTCCTTCCATGGCCGCGAGCGTTACCGGCTGGTAGCGCGAGACCAAAACACCCTGCATATCCCCAGTGGGGTAGAGCTGGAACAGCGCAGCGATCACTCCGACGACGATTCCGGTGCGCAGGAAGATGCGGGCGTCGGATTCAAACTTTCCGCTGAGCAAATAGAAAGCGGCCACCGACGCCATGACGAAGCTGCCGGTTTGCACCGCGCCGAGCATGTTGTGGGCGTATTGCCAGAGGGCCCAGGGATTCAGGAGCAACCCCCAGAAGCTGGCCAGCGCGTATTCGCCGCCGTTCACGGCCGAATAGGCCACGGGATGCTGCATCCAGGCATCGGTGGCGATAATGAGAAAGCCCGAGGCCCAGGAGCCCAGCCAGACAAGAAACACGGCGAACCAGTGCCCCAGTTGCCCGAGGCGCTTCTCGCCAAAAAGCATCAGGCCGAGAAAACTCGACTCCAGGAAAAACGAAAATACCCCTTCCATGGCCAGCGTCTGCCCGATAACCCCGCCGGAGGAGCGCGAGAAGGCGGCCCAATTGGTGCCGAACTGGAACTCCATGGGGATTCCGGTGACGACGCCCACGGCGAAATTAATGGCGAAGATGCGCATCCAGAAGCGCACGGCGCGATTGTATTTTTCGTCTCCGGTACGCAGCGCGGCCGTTTTCAGGACGAGCAGGAGGAGGGCAAGGCCCATGGTCAACTGCGGGAACAGGTAGTGAAAGGTAACGGTGAATGCGAAGTGAAGGCGATCCACCCCGACGGCGCTTCCCATGAGGGGCTCCTCGGCCGGTGGGCGGCCCTGAAAGTTTCGGGCTTCGCGCTTACTCGGGAAGGGCTGAAGCGGTCCGGCGGCCGGACCAATTGTAGTCCCAAAATGCGGGCGTTACGATGCCGGGAGTTAATCCTTTAGCGCGGGATGGCTTTGAGGACGGCCGAACGATCCGTCGGAAGCTTTCGGCGGAACGTTCGGCCACGTCCCTCTTCAGCTACCAAATGTTTCTTACCACTCTTCAGGGAGTACCCGCGGCACGGAAAGCGACCATCTGCATGACCCATGCGTCGCCATTCAATTGTGCCGTGGCGTTGTAGCTGCCTGCCGTGGTCACGATCTCATCCTCGAGAATGTCTTCATCGGGGCTGGTGAGCACGCGGCTGGTGTAACCCGCTCCTGCACCCAGCGTTTGGTTTTGCACCAGATTCGCTCCCACGACTAGATCGTGGGCGTTGGTGGTGTTCACCGAACCGCTGTTGCTTAGCGTGCCGGTTCCTTGCGCGGCGGAGACGACGTCGACGGGATTGGTGGGATCAATTCCGCTGTATTCGGCGATGCGCAGATCGGGGTACCTGGCTGCGGTGTTAAAGGCCACGGTGATGGTGTTGCCGTTTGCCGGGGCGGCGGCGATATTTTTGGCGTAGTAAATGGCCAGCGTGGCTGTCCCGCTTTGCACGGTAGGGCCCACCGCCAAGGTGTAAGGATTGCCTATGGAGTCGGTTACCGAGGTGATCTGTGCGGTGGCGTCGTTCCATCCTATGGCCACGACGTTGAGGTCGCCGGCGGTTTGCGCCTTTGCAAAAGTTGCGGTGACTTGAGCACCCTGCTGAGGAACCGCGGAGCTGACCTGGACGAAGGCAATCGAAGAGCCTGAGGTGGATCCGGAGGACACCGTCAAGGTGAAGGTTTGCGATGCAGGCGAACCCATTCCGTTATTCGCGGTGAGTGTGAGGGAGTAGACCCCGGCAGTGCCGGATGCGGGCGTCCCGGCCAGCGTAGCGGTGCCGTTGCCGTTATCCGCGAAAGTCACGCCTGCCGGCAGCGCGCCTGACTCGCTGAGCGAAGGAGTTGGGACGCCTGAAGCCGTCACAGAAATGTTCCCGCTGTACCTTCGGTGAAGGTTGTGCTGTTGGGGCTGCTGAATGTTGGGCTCTGGTCCACTGTAAGCGTGAAATTCTGTGTAGAGGGGCTGCCCACGCCATTGCTGGCGGTGAAGGTGAGCGAATATGTCCCTTGCATACCTGCAGCCGGAGTCCGCTGAGAGTGGCAGTGCCGTTACCGTTGTCCACGAACGTCACGCCTGCGGGCAGCGCTCCGGACTCTGACAGCGATGGCGTCGGCGATCCGGTCGTCGTCACGGTAAATGCTCCCGGCGGCGCCCGCCGTGAAGGCGTGCTCTTAACGCTGGTGATTGCTGGCGCTGTTCCTCCGCTACATTGCCCGCAGCGCGGAAGGCGACCATCTGCATGATCCATGCGCCGCCATTCAATTGTGCCGTGGCGCTGTAGCTGCCAGCCGTGGTTACGATCTCATCCTCGAGAATGTCTCCATTGGGGCTGGTGATAACGCGGCTGGTGTAGCCTGCGCCAGGGCCAAGCGTTTGGTGCTATAGCGCGTCTCTGGCACCAAATTCGCTCCCACGAGTAGATCGTTGGCGTTGGTGGTGGTCACCGAGCCGCTGTTGCTTAGCGTGCCGGTTCCTTGCGCCGCGGCGACGACGTCGACGGGATTGGTGGGATCGATTCCGCTGTATTCGGCGACGCGCAGATCGGGGTACCTGGCTGTGGTGTTAAAGACCACGGTGACGGTGTTGCCGTTTGCCGAGGCAGCGGCGATATTTTTGGCGTAGTAAATGGCCTGGGTCGCCGTCCCGCTTTGCACGGTAGGGCCCACAGCCAAGGCGTAGAGATTTCCCATGGAGTCGGTCACCGAGGTGATCTGTGCGGTGGCGTCATTCCATCCCACGGCCACGACGTTGAGGTCGCCGGCGGTTTGCGCGTTTCGCAAAAGGTTACTGCGACTTGAGCGCCCTGCTGGGGAACCGCGAAGCTGACCTGCACAAACGCGAGAGGAGGATCCCCGCCGGTGCCCCCACCTCCGCCTCCGCCCCCGCCCGTGCTTACGGTCAGAGGAAGCGAGGCGCTCGCTTTCGCGCCCGTGGAGTCCGTGACGGTGACCGCTTCGTTAAACGTTCCCGCTGCCGGAGGGGTTCCGGAAAGAAGTCCAGTTGCGCTCAGGGTCACGCCGCCGGCGGTCGTTCCCGACCACGTGTAGGGTCCTACGCCGCCACTGGCGGTTATCGTTGCGCTGTAGCTCACTCCGACGGTGGCTGGGGGCAAGCTTGTGGTGGAGACGGCGAGAGGCGGAGGGGAGTTCGGTATGATGGCTTCCACTTGGCTGGAATCGGCGCTTGCCACACCTTGGGTATCGACGGACTGCACCACGTAGTAATAATCGGAGCCGGACGAAACGGCGCTATCGGTGTAGGAGGTCGTGCTTGCTGTCACGCTGGCAAGCTGGCTGTAGGGGCCGCCACTTATTGTTCCGCGGAGAACATTCCAGCTGGCGATGGTTATGCCAGCCGGTTGCTGGGCGGGAGTCCAGGAGATCGTGACGGTATGGTTCTGCGCGAACGCAGTTGCTGAGCACAGGATTAGTGCAAAAGAAAAAAGAAATAAGACGCGGGCCGGATTGCGCATGAAGCTCTCCACGATTCAAGTAGTGAGGCGCTGGGACGGATTCACTACCGCCAGGTCTGTTGTGCGGGGGAAGGTAGCGCTCCGAGAAAAGCTGGGCGGCTGGAACAGCGGCGAATCTGCGGGAACTATCCCCGCTTATTGGACGGGAGAGCGTCGTAACCGGACGCCCCGATAGAGGAAGAAAAAAGCTTCAAAAGCGGCTGGGAATACTGGGTACGGCATGGGGCAGCGAGGCTGAGAAACGGCAGGGGAGTCTCTTAGACGATATCTCGGAGCCGCAACTGTGTGAGAACTTTACGGTGAGAAGTAGGCCCGCGTCCGCGCAATGCAGACGGCTACGATTTTTTCGCGATAAGGCCGGCGCTACGCGGGATTAGTTGGACGGGGCCAGGCCGCGATCCTTCAGCATGGGCTGGATGCTGGGTTCGCCGCCGAGCCAGTGCAGCGTACATTTTGTCGAGGTCTTCGGTATTGCCGCGCGAGAGGATCATTCGCCGGAAGCGGTCGCCATTGGCGCGGGTCATCCCGCCGTGATCCTCGAACCATTGGAAGGCGTTGTCGTCCAGCATCTCGCTCCAGAGATAAGCGTAATATCCCGCGGCATACTGATCGCCCCAGATGTGCAGGAAGTAGCTGGAGCGATAACGCGGGGGAACGTAGCTCAGAGCGATATTGGCCTTCTGCAAGGCCTGCTTCTCGAAGTCGTCGGGATTTTGCAGCGGCGCGCCGGGCGGAAGCGTGTGCCACTGCATATCGAGTTGCGCGGCGGCGAGCAGTTCGGTGAACTCGTAGCCCTGGTTGAAGGTTTTCGATTTCTTGATTTTGGCGACGAGTTCCGCGGGCATGGGCGCGCCGGTCTTGTAGTGCTTGGCGTAATGATTGAAGACGGCGGGATAGCTGGCCCAGTGCTCGTTGAATTGCGATGGGAATTCGACGAAATCGTTGGGCACGTCGGTGCCGGCCAAGCTGGGATATTCGGTATCGGCGAACATGGAGTGCAGCGCATGGCCGAACTCGTGGAACATCGTGGTGACGTCATCGAAGCTGAGCAGCGCGGGCTGGCCCGGCGCGGGCTTGCTGAAATTGGCAACGTTATAAACGACGGGCAGGGTGTTGAGGAGCTTGGAGCGCGCGACAAAGTTGTCCATCCAGGCGCCGCCGTTTTTGTTGTCGCGCTTGAAGTAGTCGCAATACCAGAGCGCCAGCGATTTGCCGTTGGCGTCGAGGACTTCGAAGACCCGCACGTCGGGTTGGTAGACGGGAATATCGTGGCGCTCCTTGAACGTGAGGCCGTAGAGCTGGTTGGCGGCGAAGAAGAGTCCGTTCTGCAGGACGTTGTTTAATTCGAGATAGGGCTTGATCTGCGATTCGTCGAGATCGTATTTCGCTTTGCGCACCTGTTCGGAATAAAACTCCCAATCCCAGGGCTGCAACGTGAAGCCGCCGTGCTGCGCCCCCTGCTGTGACCCCTTTTGTGAATCGATGAGGGCCTGGATGTCCTGGGCTTCGCCGGCGGCCTTGGCCGTCGAGCCGGGCACGAGCGCGTTCATGAACTTCAGCGCGGCGTCGGGATTCTTGGCCATCTGGTCCTCGAGCTTCCAGGCGGCGTAGTTGGGGAAGCCGAGGAGCTTGGCCTTTTCGGCGCGCAGCTGCGCCAGGCGCGCGATGGTCGAGCGAGTATCGTTGGGCCCGCCGCGCTCGGCGCGGGTCCAGGAGTTTTCAAAGATGGCCTGGCGCGTGGAGCGATTGCTGAGCGTGGCCAGATCGGGCTGCTGCGTGGTGTTCTGCAAGGGGATGACGTAGCCCTGGACTTTGCGCTCCTTGGCGGTTTCCGCGGCGGCGGCGATCTCCGCCTCGCTCAGGCCGGCGAGGGCGCTCTTATCCGTGGTGACGTAGGCCGCGGCCTTGGCGGCGGCCAGCAGCTTGGATTCGAAGGCGGTGGAAAGCGTGGACTCCTCTTCGTTCAGCTTCTTCAGTTTCTCCTTGTCGGCGGGGGAGAGGTTGGCGCCGGAGTGGACGAATTTCTTGTACTCGAATTCGAGCAGGCGCAGCGACTCGGGATCGAGTTGAAGCGAAGCGCGTTGCTCATAGATCGCGGAGACGCGCTGGAAGAGTTTGGGGTCCAGAAAGATGGCATCGCGGTGCGCGGCCAGCTTGGGCGCCTCGATGTCTTTCACTTTTTGCAGCGTGGGATTGAGGTTGGCGGACGTAACGCCATCGAATACGTTCGAGACGCGGTCGAGCAACTGGCCGGTCTTTTCCATGGCCACGATGGTGTTCTCGAACGTGGGCGGCGCGGGATTATCGGCGATGGCTTGCATCTCCTTGCGCTGCTGGGCCATGCCGGCTTCGATGGCGGGCTGATAATCGGCGTCCTTGATCTTGTCGAATGGCGGCGCCTGAAAGGGCAAGGCGCTGGGCGCATAGAAAGGATTGCCGGGGCCAAAGGGCGTGTCGGCGGTCAAGGCGGACCTAACGCCCAATCCGGCAATCGCGGCGGTGGCGAGCAGAGCGGCGCAACGCCAAAGCCGAATCGTTGAAGGACGCGGGCGGGTTGTGCGCATCGCTAGTCCTCATCAGTCGATATTAGGCGAATCATTACGCGATTGCCGTGTACTGCGAATGGCGGGCTCGCGCGTTCCCGCCGTGCATCCCAGTGGTGCGGCAGTGGCTTCCCGAACTATTCCGGCCGATGGAATAGCCCCACGTAGGCGGCTTTGCCGATGATGTGGCCTTGCATGGCTTTCATCACCTCGGTGCGCGTGGCAAATCCGTCCGTGCCGGGCTGCACGTCGAGCTTGGTGTCTAGCGCGTAAAGGTCGAAGACGTAATGATGTTTCGGGCCATTGGCTGGAGCGCCCGGACCGCGATAGCTGGCGCCATTAGCGCTGGTTTGATACGCGCCGTTCTCGAGTTTCTCTCCCTTGGGAACGCCCTCCGGGAGGCCGGTGGCGGTGCCGGGAATGTTCCACACCACCCAGTGAGCCTGGTCGTCCGTGGTGTGATTGTGGCTGTTGTCGATATCGTGCACGTTCAAAACGAAACTGACCGTCCCCTCGGGCGTATTGATCCAGGACATTTTCGGCGAGGTTTGATCGCCGGCCTGTGTGTATTTCGCGGGAATGTCCGTGCCGTCCGCGAAACCCTCAACCGTCAACGTCAGAGGCTTCGCAGCGGGAGCGCCGCCTCGCCCGCCACCGCCGCCCTGCGCCCGCGCGTTAAGAGCGCCGAGCGTGATGGCAGGGACGCATAGCACCAAGGAAACGGTAAGCAATCGAAGGAAACGCATCTGCTTTGCCCTCCAAGATTTATTCTGATCGCACATTATGGCACTGCCGCGGGCCGAATCTTACCTTGCTTTCACCGAGATTTCACCGGCTCCAACCCGGTTTTCCTGATCACGTCATGAAGAGCAGGAGCCGCAAGCCACTGGATGAGGGTTCTGGCCGCGTCCGGCTGCGTCGAAGTTACGGGAATACCCGCGGCGAACACGGTGATCTGCTGCGCGCCCGGCGGCAGCTCGCCCAACGATGTCGATGCCTTTCACGGGGCGCAACTCGCTCACCTGCTGGAATCCGATCTCGAACTTCGCCCGAAGCGACCACGCCGCCCACGGGATCGGCGGGAATCATTTTGCTTTTGGCCTTGATCTGGTCGGCGATGCCCAGCTTCGGAAACAGCACGGTGGAGAGATAGACGCCGCTGGCGCTATCGGAGTAAGCAATCGACTTTGCGGCCAGGAGCGTGCGCTTGAAGGCTTCGAGGGTGCTGATATCGGGATGAGGCGCGCCGGCCTTCACCGCCATGGCCATTTTCGATTGCACCAGTTCGACGCGGCTGTCCGCGCGAACTTTGCCTTGCTTGATGAGATCGTCGAGCGCGGGCTCGGCCATGATCACAACGTCGATGGTTTCGCCGCGCGCGAGGCGTACGGGAATGGCGTTGTGCGTAACGCCCATCGAGGGGCCAAATTCGGTATGAAGCTTATTGTGCGTTTCGGCTTCGTATTTGGGAGCGAGTTGGAGAAATGCTGCGGTGAAGGCGCCGGAAGTGACGACCCTTATATTGATGGCGTCGGTGGCGCCGAACGTAGCTAGCGCGAGAAAGGCGCAGGCCAAAGCCGAGGCAGCGGCGCGAAAAACGTTTCGACGCGAAATCTTGTTCATCGCTTACTTCTTTATATCCGCTTCGCGGCGCCTAATGCAACGCGTACCAGGCAAAAAGTCCCAATGGTCATGGCGCAGTTACAGGTGTCCCCATCCATGGGAGTCGAGCCCAGCGCTCGGCCGCATCCGTTTCCGTTCGCACGAACGAGCGCGACCTCAGCGCCGTGATTGATGACGGCCCCGGCGCCCTCGATCGCCAAACCGCTGAGCGCGATCAGCAGGGCGACGCATAGGACCATCCGCCGGCCCGCCGAGTTCGAGTGCAGCGCGTCTCGCGTGGCCAGCGGGAGATAGAAAGACAAAATCAGAGTCAGAAAGAAGAGGTGCTCCTTCGTCTCCATAAACACGTTATGAGCGAAGGGCCAAGGTCCGTTCAGGATGAGTACTTTGTCGGCCGGATAAAAGTGAAGGTACCAATAGCCGCCCAGAATCCAAGCCGCGGCAATGCAAACCGCTACGGCGAAGGCTGCGCTCCGTATGCGCCGCGCATTTTGCTCTCGTGCATTCAGCGCGTCCACAAACACCCATACAGGCCGCTAGAGTGCCGAGCCCGCCAAAAGCCGCATGCGCCAAAAGTATGACGTCGCTCGCCGTAATGTTCATGGAACCCCTAGCACCCTTAGAGGTGTCCCCACCCACTAGGGCCCGGCGTGCCGAGAGCGCCGGCGGGCGTGTCGGGTTTGCTGCCTTTATCGCTTTGCTTGCCCCAGGTCCAATAGAGCCCCAGGTAGGCGTAGTTTTCCCTCTGCCCGACAATCGTATGGCCGTAGCAAAAGAGCAGTTGAAATCCCGGATCTCGAAATTTGTAATAGCCGCCGAAATCGAGCAGCGTGGCGGAGTTTGTCTGCGGAGTGGCCAGACCTTCCGGCCCGTGATAGAAGAACTCGCCGCCCAGCGTAAGCTTCTTACCGATATCGCGTTGCAGGAGCCCGCCGGCGAAAGGAAAGTTGCGATAGCCGTCCACGTGGTTGAAAAGCGTGGCCCCGCCGCCGCCGTAGGTCGTCCATGGACCAAAGCTTTTCTGTACCCACAGTGGAACCTTGTACCAAGTCTTTCCCACGCCCAGCCCTCTCGCGGCGCTGCCCGAGGGGAGTTCAAACATGACAAAGGTGCCGACCTGCGGACGCCTCTTGGTCTCCTGCACAAAGCGGTACTTGATCCCGGTTTCGATGTCGCCCAGCCCTAACGCGCTGGGGCCAATCCCAGCGGGGGCGAGTTGCGGATTATTCGAGGGCAGGATGGCCGCGACAGGAACGATGATGTGAAGATGGACGTTCGGCAGAGCGCCCCAATTAAACTCCACGGCAGGCCCGGACGTATCCATTTCCACGGGCGTGCCGTCGGCGGACGCGAACGTATAAAACTCATAGTTTTTGTAATCGATAGGCTCGGGATCGTCCGTCTGAAAAGGAGGACCGGCCCAAGCCGCTGGCGCACAAAGGAACAGGGCAAGGAAGGACAGAATCGACAGTAAAGCCTGCGAAACGAGTCTCCATGCCGCTCGCGTTCCGAACGCTAGCTGTGGATCCATTGAGCTATTGGTTGAGGAGGGGTATGTCTTTAACCGGCGGCGGAGGCGGCAGGGATTTCAGGAATGCGTAAATGTCGGCGACGGCCTGGTCGGGAACAACCTTGCTGGTGTAGGGCGGCATGTTGCCCGTGGGCGCGTGAATATAGCGCGCGAAACCATCGATGGTGAGCGCGGGAGGAGCGATGCGCGGCGCGCCGGTTTGTTGCGCGCCCTGGCCGGCGCGGCCGTGGCATTCGTAGCAGCCATCGCTGACGAAGATGCGGCCGCCGTTTTGTGCCTCGCCGGTGAGAGAGGAAAGATTGCTCGCGCCGCCGGGATTGGCAGACTGAAGATAAGCGTAGATGTCGGCCAGTTGCGCATCGGGGAGGGCTTGCGCGTTAAAGGGCGGCATTTTCCCGGCCGGCTGGCGCACTTTTTGCACGAAGTCGGGAAACGCGCGGCCCGGCGGCGCGATTTGCGGACCGACTGCGCCTTGCCCCGCGGCGCCGTGGCAGCCGGCGCACATATGCGCGTTGAAGGCGTCTTTGCCTCTATCCGCGTTGCCGGCGGACGCGTTTTGAGCCCCAGGAACGGGCTGGCTTCGCGCCGGGCGGCTCTGCGCGCAGACGATGACGAACGCCGTCATTAAGACGGCCGGCAAGGCGATGCGCCTTGGTTGGAACATCCGGAATATTCGGAACATTCGGATCGTCCGCATGGTCATCGGGGTTGAGTGAGGACGTCGAGCAGCGCAGGCTCGCCGCGGTTGACCACCTCGAGCGCGCGCTTGATTGCCGGGCCCAAATCCTTGGGATCGCTGATGGGACCTTCGGCGTAAATGCCCATGCCCTGCGCCACCTTGGCGAAATCGACATTCGGCTGGGTGATGGTGGTGCCAATCACGGCGCGGTCCACGCCGCGATTGTGGCGATCGGCCATGATCTGCACTTGCATGACCTCCTGATGGTAAGCGCGATTATTGTGCATCACGCTGAGCAGCGGAATTTTGTGATGCGCGGTGGTCCATAGGATTCCGGGAGCGTACATCAGGTCGCCGTCGCACTGGATATTCACCGAGAGGCGGCCGTACTTGCGATTGGCCAGAGCGGCGCCGGCCGAGGCGGGCGCGCCGTAGCCGATGCCGTACCCGCCTTGCGCGCCGATGTACTGATAGTGCTTGTCCATATTCCACAGGCGCTGCGGCCAGTTGCTGATCATGGTGGTGGCGGAGACGAGCGACCAATCGTGGTCCTTGATCTGGTTCCAGACTTCGGCGCAAAGCCGCGCTGTGCTGATCGGGCTGGCATCCCAGCCGATAGTGGCGGCTTCGCGAGCCCGCTCCAGCGATTGCTGGCGCGCGGCGGCGAATTGCGCTCCCCGCTGCTGGAAGGCGCGGCGGTTATCGTCGGTGAGCAGGCGCTTGACGGCTTCGGTGAGCGAAGGCAGCGTGGCTTCGCCGTCGGCGGCGATGGCCAGGTCCACTTCGGGGAAGCGGTCGAAATCCTGATAGTTGGATTTGGTGAAGAGATCGTCGGAATTGATGCTGATGAGCTTGACGCCATTTTTGGTGAGCGGCACGGAGGTGCGGCGCATCTGGTCGCGCGAAGCGTTCAGGCTTCCCCAGAAGTCGATCATTTCCAATCCGAGGATCACGTCGGCTTGGCCAATCAGCGCGTTGCCGCGATCGGTCTGGTTCAGCGGATGGCGGCTGGGAAAGTTCATGCGGCCGGTGCGGCTGATGACGGGCGCCTGCAGCGCTTCGGCGAGGTCGACGAGGTTTTTCATGCCGGCTGCGGTGCGGCCCAGCCGGTCGGCAAGGACCACCGGATTTTGCGCGGCCACGAGCATGCGCGCCGCCTCGGCGATGGCGGCGGAATCGCCGACGGGAGGCGCAAGTTGGCCAAGCTTGGGAATATGCAGCGCCAGGTCATCGGGAATCGGATTTTCCTGCAGCTCCGCATCGGCCACCAGCAGCACGGGAAGCGTGGGAGGCGTCATGGCGATTTTGTACGCGCGCACGGCGGATTCGGCGAAGTGGGGCAGCGAGGCGGGCAGGTCGTCCCATTTGACGAAGTCGCGGACCATGGCGGCGGCGTCCTGAACGCTATGCGCCCATTCCACCGCGGAGATGCGCTTGGTGGCGTCGACGATATTGCCAATGATCATGTAGACGGGAGCGCGGTCGCACCAGGCGTTGTAAATGGCCATGGAGGCGTGCTGGAGGCCGACGGTGCCGTGCGCGAATACGGCGATGGGCTTGCCTTCGATCTTCGCGTAGCCATGAGCCATGGCCACGGAGGACTCTTCATGGCAGCAGGTGATGAATTCGGGGCTTTTGTTCCCGCCGTAGTTGATGACCGATTCGTGCAAGCCGCGGAAGCTCGCTCCGGGATTGGAGCAGACGTACTCGATCCCCAGCGACTTGATGACGTCGACCATGAAATCGGAGCCGGAGCGGCTTTCGGTGAGAACTTCGAGGCGAGATGGCGTGCCGGTCTCCGCTTCCGGCGGAATCGGCGCGGGCGGCGCAACGCGCGCCGCGTTGCGAGCTTCTACCTGCTGAGCCCGAGAGGCCGCCGGATTCGCCGCGATTACGGCGGCGCCGACGGCCGCGCTCTTCAGGAAGCTGCGGCGATCCAGCGGGCGCTGTACCGATCGGGGCGATTTCCGCGCCTCCGGCGAATCGTTTTTGGATTTACGCATGGGGCACCTCGCGGATGGCGGTCGCGCTCGAAAAGACGTTCCTCTTTATATCACAAGCACGTGAACGGAACGATGAGACAAGGTGCGGCAAGAGCAGCAAGAGCAGCGACCAATGATGTGCGTAATGAAGCAGAGGCACATCAGAAAAAGGGTTGCGCGGGGCGGGAGCTATGTAGGGAGCGCCCGCCGCTTTTGGGCGAAAGGCCCTTTAGGCACGGAAAAGCCCTTTAGGCACGGAAAAGAAAGAAGGATCATCGTTCTCTTCCGACTGTTTCCGCGGGGAAGAGCGGTCCCTCGTTTACCGACCCCGGCACACGCTGCGTTTGTTGCAGCGCGACACCGTCGCGCTCCAAAAGCGAGTGCCGGGGGCCCGGTTGTTGGCTCGGGACGACGGCCACGGGTGGCCGTCGCTTTCGCCGCGAGATGCGCAGCCAACTCATGGACGGGGCTATTCCTCCTCCATCTCCATAGTCTCTTCGGTGCGTTGATTCTGGGGTTCGGTCTGCTTCTGGCGGCCCGGCTGAGTCTTGTTGCTGCGGCTGCGTCCGGATTGACGCGTGGAACGAGTGGAAGGCCGTTTGGTCTCGGACTTTCTTGGCATTGTTCCGCTCCTTTGCGGTGAGTGGTTGCACGGGATGAAATCCCGCCCACAAGGTACGCACATGAGGGAACCATCGTTATAGGGTATCCACCGTATTTGGGCTTAGGCTTTGCCCTACGCGGTGGAAATCCCATTCGCACCGCGGTGGATCGTCATCCTGCCTGGGTGTAGCGGCGGTTGATCGCTTCGATCACCTCGGAACGGGTCTTCTGAGGCGAGTGAGGCGACTCTTTACCATTCTTTTCAATCTCGCGGACTTCACCCGCAAGCGCTTCGTCCTTGATGGCCTCGAGCATCCATTGCGAATAATCGCCCCGGCGCAGGTGATAGAGCCAGGTATCGTCATCCACGCCTTGCGCCATTTCGATGAACGTATTCAGATTATGCGCGCGCAGATTCAGCTTGCCCGCCGGGCCTCGAAAGACAAAACTGCGGTCGGGTCCGAGTCTTCCTTCCGCATATTTGCGCTTGTGGCGGCGGACTTCGGTGGCCCGGGGCTGCACGCGCACGGCCACGGGGCCCTGGGCGCCGCCTGGAAGCCAAGCGAATACCTCTCCGGGACGAGAGGGAAGAGGGCCATAGATCGGCGCGGCCACGCCGGCGGCGCTGCTGAATTGGCGAATGGCCTCCTCGGGAGACGCTCCCACGGCGATGATCCCGGTCATGGATTTAAGTGCGGCGTCGATGACTGTGTCCACCTGCACCGTGATCAGAATCACTCCGGTCAATTGCTGGGGAATCACGCCAACAGCCTGGCCGCCGCGCTCCTTGGGCAAAAGGTGATGAGCTTCGTCGAGGATGATCCAGTGCGGGCGGCCCGTCTTGGCGCGAAGCTCTTGCAGCTTCGGAAACATGGAGGCGAAGAACACCGGGCGATCGGCCAGGGGCAGGCCCAATAGATTTACGATCAATGAGGATTTCGGATTGTTGAGAATCTGAAACATTTCCGCGATGTTGGGGGGCCGATCGGAACTGCCGAGCGTAACGATGTTCTCGAGTTGCGAGTAATCGCCTTCGGGATCGATCAGGCAAACCTGAAAATCCGCCTCGGTGAGGCGTTCCAGCAGGCCCACCATGATGGTGGACTTTCCGCTGGAAGAAGAGCCGGCGATCACCAGGCTGGTGTCGAAGGAATCGATGGAAATCCTGGCGCCGTCCGCGGCGATTCCCAGCGGAATCGGCTGGCGCAGCAATCGATTTGGCGCGCCGCGCAGATCGTCTCGCAGCAGTCGGCTGATGAGTTCTTCGACGCCCCGGCCGCTGGGATCCCCGGTGATGATATCGGCGCGCTGTTTCAGCGTCTCGATGGAGTTGGCCACGGCGACTCCGCACTCGCAGGTGCTGAGCAAGGCGTGATCGTTTTCGGCATCGCCGACGCCGATGGCGTTGTGATGGGAGAGGCACATCTCGGAAAGCGCGGCGAGCAGGCCGGTGCCCTTATTGACGCCGGAAGGCAAGACCATGGCCGCGCCTTTGTTGTAGATGACCTGCAATTCCAGTCCTAGCTCGCGAATGACGGCCAGGATGCGCTCATCGTCCGCCTCCCGGGCATCTACGATCACAGCGCCCGCGGAGAAGCCCACGCCGTGGCGGCGCAGCGCGTCCACAAAGGCTTGCGGTGGCGGTTCGGCAAGCAGTTTCGTCTCCGAGGTTGCCGGACGGTGCAAAAGAGCGCCGTTTTCGGCCACCACGCGCTCGAAGAGCGAAAGTTGGGGGAACACCCGTTGCAGATCCGGAAGTTGGCGGCCGGTGACCAATACCAGCTTCCGGCCGGAGGCGAGGAAGCGCTCGAGAGCCGCCAAAGTGGTTTTGGCGACCACGCCCATGTCCGCCAAGGTCTGGTCAAAATCGCAAGCTAAAGCGAGGTAGTGCATAACATTTCGATGATCGGGGCCCGTGAATCAGGACACGTCGGGACACCCTGGAAGGATCCAAAAGAGCCCTTGGACCTTTACGCCGGGCTCAAGCGTAGACCGAAAGTGGCCCTAGCCACACGAGAGACTTTACAGCAGTCGACTCCGAGAACCTTAGACCTACAGTAAAACGCCCTTCCCTTTCCCTGCCTGAGCCGTATTCCGTTTAATGGACCGCCTGCTAAGGTGACAAACGGCAAGCACCAGTGAAATCCGAAAAGGCCCTCTGATGCCCGCACCGATTAGTTGGAAGCAGGCGTTTGGCCAGTGCCCTGCAAGCAAAATGTTTTTAGCGGGGGCGGCGATAGAACAGAAAAACAGGGAATCTCTTCCCCGAAAGACTCAAATGCAGGACTTACCCAGATGAGCACCAGCACCCTCACACCATTCGCAAACAGAAATTTCTCGAGCCGAGGCGCCGAAATCTTGTTCGGAGCGGCTCCTCCACCCAAGCCTCGTGATCCCGATGCCTGGCAGAAGTTGATCGGCGAGAAACCCATCGGTGCTCGCCTGGATATGTTGCCGGAGAGGACGACGAACTGGCGGGCCTTGGCCACCAGCACGTTTACCCAAGTAGGCATTGTAGTTGCGCTGCTGCTTCTACAGATCTTCATTCCGGAGAAGCTCATCACCACGATCGAATACAACGTGATGCCTTTGGCCGGGCCGATGATCGAAATCCCGAAGGCTCAACCGCAACCGATAAAACCGAAGCCGCTGCCTGTGCTGGTACAAGCTCCAGTGCTGCATGCTCCCAAGCTGATCCTGCCGCGAATAGCGCCAGTCGTGCTGAAGCCGAAGCCGGTGGATTTGCGTCCCGTGGAGGTTCCCAAAGTGGAACAGGCGGCCGTGATGCCGAACCTAAGCGTTCCCAATTCGGGACCGGTCCGCCCAATTGAAGTGAAGACGGGAGTGCTGGGAGATTCGCCTGCGAGCGGAGGCTTTGGCGACCCACACGGGTTGCCGGGAGCGGCCGATCCGAGTAAGCGCGTAAACATCGCCCACGTCGGCGGTTTCGATAACGACGCCGGTTCGGGATATGGCAGCGGATCGGGCAACGGAACCGGAGTGGGCGGCAGCGGCGGCCGGGGCAACGGAATCGGCGTGGCCGGAGCGGGATTTGGAGGTGGCGCGGCATTTGCTTCAGGGAAGAGCGAAGGGCCAAAGGCCGTGGAAAAGAGCGGCTTTCAGAACGCGGCATTAGCGACCCAAATGCCGGCCAAGCCAAAGGCGGCAGCGCCCGAAGCGCCTCAGCCGGCGTCTGTGGAACTCTTGTCCAAGCCGAACCCGGAGTACACGGACGAAGCGCGGCGGCTGGGAATCGAGGGCGAGGTTCTGGTGAACGTGGTCTTCCTGGCCAGCGGGCAAGTAAAGATCGAGGGCATAGCCAAAGGATTGGGGCACGGATTGGATGAAGCGGCTATCCGGGCGGCTCAACAGATTCGCTTCAAGCCGGCCATTCAAGATGGCCATGCGGTGGATTTTCCGGCCGTGATTCACATCGTATTCCAACTGGCTTTTTGATTGGGGGGAGGGCCTGATGAATTTGAGAAGAGCAATCTTCTGTGCAGTCGTAATGTTGGCGGCGATTCCCGTATTGGCGGCCGCGCAAACCGCAAATCCCAAGACCGTGGACGCGGTCGTGGATCGCATTGTCGCCCAGGAGAAGGCCGAGATGCAGATGCTCCACCAGTATTCGCCCCTGGTGGAGACCTACATTCAGCTATTGAAGCCCGACGAGACTCTGGGAACGGTGCCGGGCGGAGATAAATATTTTCTGGGCAAGGCCGACCTGGGCAAAGGGCTGGACCTGATGCCGCTCTCGTCGGACAAGGGCGCCCAAAACACGAAATACGCCGTGGGCGGATTGGGAAGCTTCCTGGCGATGTCCATGGAGTTCCTGCCCAAGGGCTTCTTGCAGATGATCTACGTGGATACCGCCTTCGATAAGCAGCATTACAAGTTCGAATACGTGAGGCAGGAGTTCTTGGGCGAAGTGCGCTGCCTGGTGTTCGACATCACGCCCGTCAAGCAGAACGACCGAGGGCGCTTCGAGGGCCGCCTTTGGGTGGAAGATCAGGGATTTCATATCGTGCGCTTCAATGGCGCCTACGAACACCCCAGCAAAGCCAACTACTTCTTCCACTTCGATAGCTGGCGCGTGTTCGCGGGAGATAACCAGTGGCTGCCCGCTTACATTTACTGCGAGGAGACCAACCTGCGCTACGGCGTCGCGCGCAAGCTGATGTTCAAGGCTCAGACCCGCTTGTGGGGATACGACCTGAACCTGGTGCGGGTGCGAAGAGAGCAGGAGTTGAACAAGATCCTGGTGGAGTCGCGCACGCCGGTGAAGGACCAGGCCGACGAGAACCACGATTACTCGCCGATTCAAGAGCAGCGCTTGTGGGAGCGGCAGGCGGAGGACAACGTCGCCGATCGCATGGAGAAGCTCGGCGTGCTGGCGCCGGCAGGCGATGTGGACAAGGTGCTGGTGACGGTGGTGAATAATCTCATCGTGACCAATAACCTCGACATCGAGCCGGAGGTTCGTTGCCGGGTGTTGATGACTTCCACGCTGGAATCCTTCGATATCGGGCACACCATTGTGCTGAGCCGCGGTTTGATCGACGTGCTGCCCGATGAGGGAAGCCTGGCCACCATTCTCGCCATGGAGCTGAGCCACATTGTCCTGGGGCATCGCATCGATACGCAGTACGCCTTCTACGATCGCATGCTGTGGGACGACCAGGACACTTTCCGCCACTTCGGATTCGCGCGCACCCCGGAAGAAGAAAATTCCGCCAACACCAAGGCGGTGGAGCTGCTGGCGAATTCGCCGTATAAATCGCAGCTCGCCGCCGCGCGGCAGTTCGTGCAGATGCTGCAAACGCGCTCGAAGGAGATACCCAACCTGATCAGCGCTCACCTGGGAGACAGAGTGCCCACGACGTGGTCCGGCTCCGACAGCCTCACCGCGACGCAGACATCCGCGACGGGTGCTCCGGCTACCAATGCCGACGGGTCAAAGGTGATCTTCGCCGCCTTGCCGCTGGGCGGACGGCTCAAGTTCGATCCCTGGAGCGACGATGTGGAACTCTTGAAGGCCAAACCCGTGGGCACGGTGGCGGAGCGCGAGAAAATGCCCTTCGAGATCACTCCGTTCATTCTGTACCTCACACGCGACAAGATTGCGCCGGTTATGACCGCGGGCGTTCCCGCAGAGACGACAGGTGCGACAACCGCGAACACCGCTCCGGTAAGCGACCCTGTCGATTCCGCGAGAAAATCCGACCAATAAGAGCTTATCGATAAGTGAAAGTGCGAGGCCGTGGCGGGATCGAACCGCGCGGCCTCGTGTCGATTGAACAGGCGTAAGCAGGCGTGATTTACACAACCCCTTAAGAAATCCCGCGCGCCCGTTCACGATCCTCAGATTTTTCCCTCCCACCGGGCCCAGCTTTCGTGAACGCTGTGCGTTTCGTTTCGAAACGGGAAATTACCGAGTTTCCCTGATTTTTCTTTAGCAAGGGCCGGAGTATCAACCTAAAGGGGGGCATCGGAACAAATCGCCGAGCCCCGCGGGCGCTCGCGCCCTTCGCGACGCCGAAGGAGCCGCTCGCGCCCCCTTAGCGAGTTAAAGGAGGAAGATCGACATGGCCGAGAGAGCACAGCACAGAAGCCTGGCAAACCAGGCAAGCTCCGGGAGTTTGACGCCGAGATTTGTGGAACCCGAAGCGGTCGTTAATCGGATGAACGAAGTTTACGATGCCATTGCGCGCCGCGCGTTCGAGATCTTCGAAGGCGACGGACGTGTGGACGGGCGCGCGCTCGACCACTGGTTCAAGGCGGAAGCGGAAATGCTTCATCCGGCGCACGTGCGCATACGCGAGTCGGACGATGCCATTACCGTGGACGCTGAGGTCCCGGGATTCAACGCCAATGAGCTGCAAGTAAGCCTGGAGCCTCGTCGCTTGATCATCAGCGGTAAGAAGCAGTCGAAGAGCGAGGCCAAGAAGGAAAACGTTGTGTACAGCGAGCGTTGCTCGGGCGAACTCCTGAGGTCGGTCGAGTTGCCTGCCGAAGTGAACGTATCGCGCGCGACAGCCACGCTGAATGACGGCGTTCTCGAGCTGAACGTGGCCAAAGCTGCGGCTGCGAAAACCATTCCGCTACAGGCAAAATCGGCGGGAGTGGCATAGAACGCTTCGCTCTAAACCAATCCTGATGCGATAAGCGGCGCGAAGAAGCTGCCGCGCAACCGTACGACCAGCGGCGGGAACGAAATAGGTTCCCGCGCGCTTTCATGCTAAAAGATCGTTGTGCTCTTGCGCGGATGCTTCCGGCTGCTTTTCCTCTACGATGTCGGCGAGGCCATCGACCTCAAGCGGCTTCGGGAGTTGCTCGGCCCGCGGGCCGCGACGGTGAGGGGCGTTTTCCCGCGCCGGACTCCCGAGTATGTTCGTTTTGAGCAATCGCCCATTATCGAGCCGGGCGAATCGCTGAGTTTAGGCGGCGGACAAAAGGTCGCCTGCTCGCTGAAGTACTACGCGTTCGCCGTGGTGGTCGTGCAGTTCGACGTTCCCTTCGAGGGCGATTGGGATAACGTCCTGGTGCAGGCGGCCCGATGGATGGACGCGACCGAGATCGATAACCATGCCCGCGAAATCGGGCGGCGGCACCTGGAGCAAGCGGCGCCCGCGGTCATCCGTCCGAACCCGGACGAATGGCTGTATGAGTCCTACTTCATCACTCACTTCGAGCAAATCCTGAAGCACGCCGGGGAACCGGCAAAAGCCTCGGATCTGCTCACCGAGAATGCCTCTGAAATCGCGCAGTTGGTGCGCGGCGATTTCACCCCGGTGGCGCCCAAGGCTTCCGCGGATCTGCTGGAGGCCGCGGTCTCCTACTACCCGACGGACCTGGTTGTGGCCGCCTCGACGGCGGCGGTGATCTACGACCGCGCGGAAGATGCCGGCGCGACCTTTCAGGTGCTGGAGTACGCCAAGATGCAGCTGCTGGAGTTCCGTTACTACGACGGGCTGATGACCCGGCTGCTCTCGGACGCCTACGACGCTCTCGAAACCAAACGGAATCTGCTCTTCGAACGCTGGAGCCTGCCGCGCGAGGCGCAGCGATTCAATACCATCCGGCTGGACGTGATGGAGCTGACGGAACGGATCGACAATGCCATCAAATTCGTGAGCGACGTGTATTATGCGCGCGTCTATCGCATGGCTGCGGCGCGGCTGGGCGTCAACGAATATCGCAGCCTGGTGGACGAAAAGTTGCGCACCATGGGCGAGCTTTACGATTTCATGGTGGATCAGTTCAACCAGTCGCGCTCCTTTGTGCTGGAATTGGCCGTGGCGGTGATGGCGCTGCTGGATGTTATCCTCTTCGCAATTCTGCTGGCCAAAGGGGGTTAGCCGCGCCTGCTCTTCACGCGCGAGGCGAAACCGCTGGGAGTATGCGAAACACGATGATGCGAACCACCGTCATGCGAAATAGAAAGAGGCCACACATAAGTTGCCTGTAGCCATCGCCGCTCCCATCCTATTCCTGTGATCACTTCTATCTTTGTACCTCTGGTGCTGCTGGGATCGATTGTCGCCGGGCTGCTTGGCTCGCTGACCGGCTTGGGCGGCGGCGTGGTCATCGTGCCGCTGCTGGTGCTGGTGTTCCACGTCGACGTGAAGTACGCCATCGGCGCTTCGTTGGTCTCGGTGATCGCGACCTCTTCCGGCGCGGCCGCGGCTTACGTGCGCGAGGGCTACTCGAACATTCGCATGGGCATGTTCCTGGAGATCGCCACCACGCTGGGGGCCTTATTCGGCGCCTCGCTCGCCACGCGATTGCCGGCCGGGATTCTCGCCGTGGTGTTTGGCGCCGTATTGATCGTTTCCGCGGGGCTTTCGCTGCAGCACGTGGACCCCGTGAGTACCGGCGACCCGCCGGGCCATTTGGAAACACTCCTGAAACTGGACTCGGCGTATCCCACGCCCAAGGGCCCGGAGGAATATCACGTGCGGCATATCCCAGCGGGGTTTGCAATGATGTTTGGGGCCGGCACGCTCTCGGGCTTGTTGGGAACGGGGTCCGGGGCGTTCAAAGTGCTGGCCATGGACCAAATCATGCGCGTGCCGTTCAAGGTGTCCACCACCACCAGCAACTTCATGATCGGCGTGACGGCCGCCGCCGGCGTGGGAGTCTATTTGCGGCGCGGATTCGTGGTCCCAGGATTGGCGATGCCGGTGATCTTGGGAGTGCTGGCGGGATCGATGATCGGAACACGCCTGTTGGTGCGGATGGAGACGAGATGGCTGAGAATTGCTTTTGCCATCGTGATTGCCGCGCTGGGTGTGGAGATGATCTACGGCGGGATCAGCGGGAGATTCTGAATGGCGGAAACCAAGGCGGCACAATCGAGCTGGACCGACGAGCGTGTGGAGAAGCTCTTGGGAACGCTTCTGCTGACCAGCGTGATGATTTCCGGCCTGGTGGTCTTGATCGGCGGCGTCTTGTATCTCTTGCGGTACGGGCGCGACCCGGTGCACTACGAGAATTTTGATCCGCAACAGGCCAGCTTGCACAGCGTCGTCGAGGTGGGAAAATTCGCGTTGCGGGGCGATGGCCGCGCCATCATTGAAATCGGGCTGCTGCTGCTGATCGCTACGCCGGTGATGCGGGTGGTGTTCTCGATGGTCGCGTTCGCGCTCGAAAAAGACCGGCTTTACGTCGTGCTGACGCTGATTGTGCTCGTGATTCTGCTTTTGAGTTTGCTCGGCAGAGTAACCTGATTGAGCTGCGTTCATTGAGCACGGAACGGAAATCGCCGCCTCTCATCCTGACGATCGGCCATTCCACGCGTCCGATTGAGGAGTTCATCGAACTGCTGCGGCAACACGGCGTGCAGCGGCTGATCGATATCCGCACGATTCCCCGTTCCCGGCATAATCCGCAATTCAATGGCGACGCTCTAGCCCACTCCCTGAGAGGCGCGCACATCGAGTACGCGCACCTGAAGGAACTGGGCGGCCTGCGGCACCCTCGCCTGGACTCCACGAATCTCGGCTGGCGCAACGCGAGCTTTCGCGGCTACGCCGATTACATGCAGACGGAGGAGTTCGAGCAGGCCGTGCAGCGGCTTTTGCAACTGTGCGGCGAAAAGCGGTGCGCGGTCATGTGTGCGGAAGCGGTGCCTTGGCGATGCCACCGTTCCTTGCTGGCGGACGCGCTCGTCGCGCGAGGGATTGCCGTCGAGCACATTCTCGGCCCGAGCCGCCGCGACGCGCATCACCTCACGCCATTCGCGAAAATCGAGAACGGCACGGTGACGTACCCGAAGGCGGAAGGTGCGAAGCTAGAAGGGAACTCGCGGCAAAAGGCAGCCGCCGCGGGGCAGGCTGAGCCCCCGGCAGGGCAGGTTCAGTTAAGATTCGACGAGAACGAGGAGAAAGACCGAGGACCGCAGATGGCGTCAAAGAAGCGAAAACCGAAATTCACCGCAGCAAAAGAAGCCAAGAGGCGCGCCCGTCTGGCCGCCGGCACTCCCCCGGCCGCGCGCGTCATTCCCGATAAGCGGCGCAAGCCCCCCAAGCACAAGCCCAAACTGGAAAACCTCGCCGATAACCCGGAGTGAAGAAGGCTCGCACGGAGCCTAGTTTCTCGAGTGTCAGCCGGGCTTGGCGTCGGGTACCACTTCGCCCGGCTTGAAGAGCGGGGCAGCGGGGCGCCCGTCAACGCGCGCCAATTCCTGGGCAATCTTCTCCAGAGCCTTCTTCCCAAACCCCACGCTACCCACCTGCACGGTACCGTCAGAGGCGATCAGATAGAAAGTGGGCACATTGGTGATGCTGTATTCGTTGGAGACGGGATAGTCTTCCTCGTCCACGAGCGCGGTGAAGGTCACGCCGTATTCGGCACAGAATTCTCGCGTGTCCGCGGCGTCGTCCTGAGAGATGGCCAGAAAAGTGGCGTGATCGGAGCCGTAGGTTTGGAAGAGGCGCTGCAAGAAGGGGAAAGTGAATTGGCAGGTGGGGCAACTCACTTTGAAAAAGGCGGCGACCACCGGCCCGCGCGACAGTGCCTCGCGCAGGGAGACGCGCTCGCCGCCGGTATCGTTCAGCTCGAAATCGGGCGCTGTGTCTCCGGCGCGAATCTTAGACATGGCGTGACATTATTTGAGGGGCCAATCGTAGCTGGGCCATTTTCGCGGCACGCAGATGCTAATGAATGTGGCGGGTCTTCTTGGACATGTAGTCCATGAGCAGGTACTGGCCCAGGGTGTAGGGCGTGGTGAAGTAGGCTTTGCCGCGGCAGATCTCGGCGACCTTCTGCACGAAGTGCACCAGGCTGTAGTCGCTGGCCAGCATGAACGTGTTGATCAGGATGCCGGACTTGCGGCACTTGGCGACTTCTTCGAGCGTTTGCGTGACGACCAGCGGATCGAGGCCGAAGGCGTTCTTGTAGATGCGGCCGTCCTCGAGCGTCAGCGCCGAGGGCTTGCCGTCGGTGATCATGACGATCTGGCGCATGTCCTTCTTCTGCTGCGAGAGGATGCGCTGCGCCAGGCGCAGGCCTTCGCGCGTATTGGTGTAGTACGGACCCACCTGCACGCGGGCCAGCTCGCCCAGCGGCACCTCCTCGGCGCTATCGTGAAACAGCACCAGGTGCAGCGAATCGCCGGGATATTGCGTGCGGATCAGGTGCGAGAGCGCCAGCGCCACGCGCTTGGCCGGCGTGAAGCGGTCTTCGCCGTAGAGAATCATGCTGTGGCTGCAATCGAGCATCAGCACCGTGGCGCAGGAGCTCTGGTATTCGCACTGGTGCACCATCAGGTCGGGATAGTCGAGCTCGATGGGCACCTTGGCGCCTTCGCGGCGCACGGCGTTGAAGAAGCGTGGCGCTGATGTCCAGATTCAGCGTGTCGCCGAATTCGTAGGGGCGGGAGACGCCGCCGGATTCGACGCCGGTGGCCAGTTCGCGCGTGTCGTGGCGGCCGAAGCTGCTCTTGCCGAGCGAGCCGAGCAGATCCTTCAGCGTGCGGAAGCCGAGGAAGTCGATGGTCTTGTCGGTGATTTCGAAGCGCGCCTGATTCTGCGCGTCGCGCTGGCCGCCCACGCTGCCGCGCGGCGATCTTCTCGGGCGGCGGGTCACCTGCGGCGGCTGGCCGTTGATGTAGCCCTCCTCCATCATGCGCTGGATCAGGCGATCGATCAGGTCGCGCAGCTGCTTGTCGGACTTCGCCGAGCCTTCCTGCGTCAGTTGCTCGAGCAGATCGTCCGGCAGCAGGTCGCCTTCCTGCAGCGCGCGCAGGATCGCCTCGCGCAGCGCTTCCATGGTCTTCTCGGGATCGAATTCGGAGACGCCGTAGTACTGCGATTCGAAGCCGCTCTGCAGGAAGAAGTCGCCCAGCCGCTTGATCAGCTCCTCGAGATCGACGGCGTCGGCGGGCTCGCCGGTGTATTTGCGAATAGCGGATGTATTTCACGGCGCGCTCCTCAGTATGCACCTCAGTTGTACTGGCGGCGCGGCGGCCGGTTGAGCGGCTCGCGCGGCTCCGCCGGCTTGGGCCGCTCGGCGAAGAAGCCGCGCTCTTCGTTGCGGCTGATGCGCTTGTGCGCCCACAGCCCTTCGAGGATGAATTCGGCCGGCGGCGGCGGCGAGCGGCGGCATCGGCTTGGCGTTCGCGCCCAGGCGGTCGATGTGATCGAGCAGGCCCTGAATGCGGCGCAGCGCGGCCAGCTGCTCCGCGGCGGTGGCGTTCTCGGGAATCTTCAGGTCGCCGCCCATTCTCGAACCATTGCACCACCGGCTGCAAATTGGCCTCGGCCAGATGACTTGGTGAAGACCTTGCCGACCGCGGAGCGGATCAGTTCGCGGGCGATGGTTTCCGCGCCCTTCAGTTCGCCTTCGTATTCCAGTTCCATCTTGCCGGTGATGGCGGGAATCGCGGCGTAGACGTCGGCGACGCGCGCCGAGACGTGGGCTTTCGCGGTTGCGCGCGGCGCGCTGCTCGGCGCTGCTGACCACCGGCTTCCATCGCAGGCGATGGGCAAGCGCTGGCTGACGCCCGAGCGCGGTCGACGCGCTTGTCTTCGCGCGCCAGAAAAGCGATCTGCTCCACGACTTCGCGAATGTAATCCGGCACCTGCAGCTTGTGGCCGGAGTCTGCGCTCGCGTCCAGGCTTCCTGCGCGGTGATGGCCATGCCTTCTTCCACCGTGGCGGGATAGTGCGTGCGAATTTCGCTGCCCATGCGGTCCTTGAGCGGCGTGATGATTTTGCCGCGCGCGGTGTAGTCCTCGGGATTGGCGGTGAAGACCAGCAGCACGTCGAGCGGCAGGCGAATCGGGTAGCCCTTAATCTGCACGTCGCCTTCCTGCATGATGTTGAACAGGCCCACCTGGATTTTGCCGGCGAGGTCGGGCAGTTCGTTGATGGCGAAGATGCCGCGATTGGCGCGGGGCAGCAGGCCGTAGTGCATGGTCAGCTCGTCGCGAGAGATCGCGGCCGCCGCGCGCCGCCTTGATGGGATCGACGTCGCCGATGATGTCGGCGATGGTCACGTCGGGCGTGGCCAGTTTTTCGACGTAGCGATCTTCGCGCGGCAGCCAGGCGATGGGCGTGTCGTCGCCGCTGCTCGGCGACGAGTTCCCGGCAGGCGCGGCAGATCGGGTGCAGCGGATGATCGTGAATCTCGCAGCCGGCGATGTAGGGAATTTCCGGCGTCGAGGAAATTCGACCAGGCCGCGCAGGATGCGGCTCTTGGCCTGGCCGCGCAGGCCCAGCAGGATGAAGTTGTGCCGCGCCAGGATGGCGTTGACGATCTGCGGCAGCACCGTCTCTTCGTAGCCGTGAACGCCGGGGAAGAGCGGTCTCGCGCGCCTCCAGCTTGCGCAGCAGGTTGCGCGCATCTCATCCTTCACGCCGCGATCGGCGGCGCCAGGACCGGCTACCCTCCGCCACGCACCGATCGTGGATGGTTTCACTGCCGCGGATTCGGTCGCCATAAGGGTCCCCTTCTTTGCCAATGCGTTTGAGCCCGAGATGTTCGAGCTGCGCGAGGTCACGTTACATTATAGCTGAACGCACAAGTCGTGCTTTGGGAGCGTGGGCCGGCCTGCGATTTGTCTTCCAATCCTTGTCTGATGCCGCTTTCCTTTGGCGAAATCCGCACTTCAATTCGGCCCCTTTAATTTGGGAAGTGCCCGCCGGTCGCCGATTTCGAGCGGATCTGCTGAATCTGAATCAGCTGCGGTAAAAGTTGATTGAGGCGGTGGATGAGCTTGGCCCGGCGGCCGTCTTCCGAGCGCATCTCCAGCAGCTCCTGCAGGACCTCGAGTTCCAGGGGAAGCTCGCTGGCGATGTTGTAGGCCAGCAGGGCATCCTCCTCGTCGTCCACCTCTCCGGGAGGGCCGCCGTGGAGCAGCAGGTGGCAATCGGTGTACAAGGTCAAAAGTTCCTTGCCTTGGTCCGCGGAGCCGGGCCGGAGCTCTTCCGGCATGATATCCACCGTGGCCTCCAGATACTCCCTGTCCTTGTGAATGGCGCGAATATGACAGGCCGATTCGCCTAGCGCGATGATGTCCATGCGCCCATCCGGGTAGGTGCGATTGATGCGGCGAACAGCGGCGGTGCAGCCGATGCTGGCAATTCCGTTCTCGCGGCTCAGGACCACGCCGAAGGGCTCATCGTCCTGGACCACATCTTTGATCATGCGCTTATAGCGCGGCTCGAAAATATGCAGCGGCAAAGTCATCCCGGGGAAGAGAACCAGTGTCAGCGGGAAAAGAGGAATTTTCCGGGTGCCCATGGGGAATATTGGGATTGTAGCATTTTGGGAGCCGATTCAGCCCCCATGCGCAGCGAAAAAATGCAAAGGAGCCGCGCAGAGACTCGGATGGGGTCTTGCCCGCTGCGCAGGCCCGTCGTTGTCATTCTGAGGGCCAGTTCATCGGCCCGAAGAATCTGTCTTTGGTTGTGAGAGACCCAACTCTGGAAGCCCTACGTAGAAGGAAGCCCCGCCAAGGCGGCTTCCATCTCCGAGCCCGCATGATGATCGCCGGCCCTGCGCGCCGCCTCGATGCCTTGGGTGAGGGTACGCCGGGCATCGTCGGTGCGCGAAAGCCGGGCCAGAAGCTGGCCGTACTGAAAGTAGCCGGCCACGTAGCTGGGATTTTCAGCCAGGAGAGCCTCGAAATTCTCGATCGCGGCCGCGGAATCGCCTTGCGTGGCGCATTCCATGGCCAGGCCGTAGCGCGCGAAGGCGTCCTTCGGATGGGTCGTAAGGAACTCCTCGAGAACGGCGCGGCGCGATTTCTTGGCAGCTTGGGTCATTGTGTCAGTTGGGTCAGCACTCGCAAACGCGTATTATAGCCGTTCGTTCTGCTAGCAACCAAATCTGTCTCGTGGAGCGGTAAGCACAATGAGGTGCGGACAATGATCGCCGCAACACCTTCCTCCGCAGTTCGAATGGCAGATGAGGCGTTCAATCATGCCGATATCGACGGGATGCTGGCCTTCTACGAAGAGGGCGCAACAATGTTGTTTGGACCCAACGAAATTCTTAAAGGAAAAGCGGCCCTCCGGCAAGCGTTGAGTCAATTGTCTGCCATGAAGCTCGTTGCCAAGCATGATAAGTCGTACGTAATTGAAGCTGGAGATATTGCCTTGTGGGCGTCGAACTGGTCTGTTACCGGCACGTGGCGGATGGCTCGCCAATATGTCGGAGTGGCAGCGGTTCGGCAGTTCTCCGCAAGGGTTCCGACGGAGGCTGGCGGGTCGCGATCGAAAACCCGTGGGGTGCGGCAGCATTGGATTTCGATACCAGAGTCTCGAACTAGCTGCAGCAGGGGTACAGCGTGCGGAAGAGAGCAAGCAGTGCGAATTCGGAGTTGGCCGGAAAGCCGGTAAGCGCTTCGCGAACGGAGATGACCGAAGTGGTGCTGCCGCAGGACGCCAACGTGTTCGGCAACATCCTGGGCGGGCGCGTGATGCACCTGGTGGATATTGCCGCGGCCATCACCGCGCACCGGCATTGCCGCTCCATCGCCGTGACCGCCTCGGTGGATCACATCGATTTTCGCAATCCCATTCGCATCGGCGAGGTGATCACGCTGAAAGCCAGCCTCAACCGGGCCTTTCACACCTCGATGGAGATCGGCGTGAAGGTATTTTCGGAGGACATCTTGACCGGCGAAAAAAAGCACACCACCAGCGCTTATGTAACCTTCGTGGCGCTCGACGAAGACCATCGCCCCAAGCCGGTCCCTCCGGTGATCCCCGAGACAGCGGAAGACAGTCGCCGCTATCGCGAGGCGCTCGTCCGGCGCAAGCAACGGCTCGCTCACCGCGCGGAGAAAGCCTAGGAGTCAGCGTTGGCGTTCGGCTGCGCGGGCGAGCCAAGGAACTCGGCGGCCTGCTGGGCAACTTTATTCGCGTACTCGACGCAGGCGCCGATGGCGGGGCCGCCGAAATAGTTTCCGGCCAGGAAGAGGCCGGGCGTGGCGGCGCAAAGCTTTTGCAGTTCGGCGGTGACGCTCCCGGTGGCCGACGTTGTATTGCGGCAGGGCGCGCTGCCAGCGCGAGACGCGCTGCGCGACCGGCGTGCCGCTGATGCCCAGCACGGACGAGAGTTCGGAATGCGCGACGGCGGCGATCTCGTCAGGGTCGCGGGAGACGATTTCGGCATCGGTCATGCCGCCGAGAAAGCTGGTGAAGCTGGCCATGCCCTCGGGAGCGCGATCAGGGAAGAGCGAGGAACTCCAGACGGTGCCCAGCAGGTGCAGCCATTCGCTGCGCGGAACCAGAAAGCCGAAGCCGTTGAGGCCGTTCTTCGCTTCGCGCTGCTCGATCTGGTCCAAGCGATAGCCGGCGGAGACCTGCGCCACGCCGGCGTATTCGATTTTGCCGAGCAGTTCGCCGAAGCGAGGCCCGCTCGGCCCGATGCCGCGCAGCAGGCCGCCGGTCTCGGCGGCAGGCGTGGCCAGGACCAAAGCCGCGAAGCTGGCCTGACTCGATTCTCCCGCCCGCGCGATAATCCACGTCGAATCCCGTCGTAGCCGACTGGCGAATCGCCGCGATCTCCGCGCCTGTGCAAGCGGCATCTCCTAATTCCTTGGCAAGCGCGGCGACCAGCGCCGAAATGCCGCCGCGAAAATTGCACAGAGAAGGCCGTTCGCCGGACTCCTTGGCGGAACTCTCGCCCGCGCCCTTGCGCCGCTGCTTGATGACCCCGCGAATCACGCTGCCGTACTTCTCCTCGAGTAGGCGCACGGCGGGAAATGCGGCTGGCCAGGCTGAGCTTTTCCGGATCGCCGGCATAGACGCCGGAGACAAACGGCGCGACCAGATTGGCGAGCAGGTCCGTCGCCGAATTTGCGCCGCACGAATGCGGCGATGGATTCGTCCTCGTCGGGCGGGTACGAGCGAAGCAAGGGCTCGGCGAGCAGTCGCAGCTTGGTGCGCAACGCCCAGCAGCGGAGTGGTCAAGAGCTGCGGCGGGCTGAGCGGCGCGGGCACCAGCCGCCCGCGATGCAGGATGTATCGCGGAGCGCGCGGATCGGCGCGCAGGAGTTCGCCGCCGAGGTCCAACTTCGTCGATCAGGTCCGAGAGCGCCGGCGTGTCGGTGAAAGCTTTGCGGGCCGATGTCGAAGCGGAAGCCGTTCTCTTCCACTGTGTCGATGACGCCGCCGAAGCGGCTGCCGCGCTCCAGCAGAAGAACCGGCAGTCCGAGCTGGCGCAAGCGCCAGGCGCAGGCCAAGCCGGAGATGCCGCCGCCGATGACCAGAATCTTGGGAGCGTTGGGCACGGAGATGAGCGCAGCGCTAAAGCGTCTTCGAGAAGAGAGGCTGCTCGGCCAGGCGCTGCTTTTCGAGATAAGGATCGAAGATCATGGCCACGTTGCGGATGAAGATGCGGCCCAGGAGCGTCACGCGGATTTCGTCGTCGCGTCAGCTGCGACCAGCCGTCCTCGACGAACGGCTGCAGGCGCGCCAGTTCGGGCGCGAAGTACTCGTCGAAGTCGATGCCGAACTCGGCGCGCGATTTCGTCCTTGCGAATCACGGCGTGGCAGAGCAGGCGGCTGATCACGGCGCGGCGCAGGCGATCGTCGCCGCTCAAGCGGTAGCCGCGCATGGTGGCGATGCCGCGGCGGTCCACGGCCTCGGTGTAGCGCGGCATCTCGCGATAGTTCTGCGCGTAGGTGCCCCCGACGCGCGCTGATGGCGCTGACGCCCATGCCGTAAAGGTCGGCGCCGGCTTTGGTCGTGTAGCCCTGAAAATTGCGGTGCAGGGTGCGGTTGCGCTGGGCGACGGCCAGCTCGTCGTTCGGGTTTCGCGAAATGATCCATGCCGATGTACTGATAGCCCGCGCCGAGGAATTTCTCGAGGCCGCGGAGAAGATGCGGAATTTCTCCATGCCCTCGGGCAGGTGAGCGGCCAGCGCGCCCTGCTGCTTGCGCAGCCAGGGCACGTGGGCGTAGCTGAACAGGGCGACGCGGTCGGGAGCGAGCGTCAGCACTTGGTCGACGGTGCGGGCAAAGCGATCGGCGGTCTGGTACGGCAAGCCGTAGATCAGGTCGACGTTGATGCTCTCGAAGCCCAGCGCGCGCGAGCTGCGCGATCAGTTCGCGCGGTCATCTCCAGCGGCTGGACGCGATTGATGGCTTGCTGCACTTCGGGATCGAAATCCTGGATGCCCATGCTCAGGCGGTTGAAGCCCAGGCGGCGCAGCGTTTCCAGGTGCTGCACGCTGGTGACGCGCGGATCGACTTCGATGCCGATTTCGGCGTCGGGGGCGAAAGAAAATCGCTCGGCGGTGAAGCCGAAGAGATCTTCCATCTGCGCGGGCGTCAGGTAAGTGGGCGTGCCGCCGCCCCAATGAAACTGCACGACCTGACGAGAACGCGAAACGCGCTCGGCAACGTAGGCGATCTCGCGCTTGAGCGTGGCCAGATAGGGCGGCGCGACGCTGTGATCCTTGGTGATGACCACGTTGCAGGCGCAAAACAGGCACAGGCTCTCGCAAAAGGGCAGGTGCATGTAGAGCGAAATCGGGAGTGCCGGCGGCGTCGGCTTGCTCGTAGGCGCGCTCGAGATCGTCGGGGCCGAAATCGTCGTGCCAGACGGGCGCCGTGGGATAGCTGGTGTAGCGCGGGCCGGGACGGTTGTAGAGGGCCAGGAAGTCCTGCGAAATGCGGAATCGCTCGCGATCGAGCTCGAGATTCAGTTCGGAATCGCGGGGTTCACTCATCGTTCACTCGTCGATCGCTCATACCAGCGGCACCCGCCGGGGCATCTCCGCGATCTCTTCGGCATCCGATTCGGGAGCCGACTCAGAAGAAAGATTCTCGAGCCGCGCGGATTGCCCGGCGCGGATGAAGGCCAGCGCGTTTTCCACCGGCGTCTCGGGCAAAATTCCGTGGCCGAGGTTGAGGATGTGGCCGCGCCCATTGGTTTGCCGAAGCGCCCGCTGCACCGAATTGACGATCGCCTCGCGCGAAGAAAGAAGCACGCAGGGATCGACGTTGCCCTGCAGCGCGATGCGACGCCCGAATTTCTGCTGAAGCCCGGCCAGATCCATGCGCCAATCCACGCTCAGCACGTTGGCGCCGGTTTGCGCCAGCGAATCCACCAGGTGATTCGACGCCTTGGAGAAAAGAATCACCGGCGTATCGCCCGCCGCCAGCTCCTCGATCAAAAGTTGCGTGGCGGGAAGCTCGAAATCGCGATAGGCGCCGGCATCGAGTTCGCCGGCCCAAGTATCGAAGAGCTGCACGGCGGCGGCGCCGGCGGCAATCTGCGCCTTGAGGTACCGAGCCGTGGCGCGGGCGATTTTTTCGAGAAGCTTGCGAAGCGTGCGCGGCTCGTTCCAAAGCAGAGCCTTCGCGGCGGGGAAGCCGTCGCGCGAAGCGCCCTGCACCAGGTAGCAGGCCAGCGTCCAGGGAGCGCCGGCGAATCCCAGCACGGGAACATCGGGGCCAAGAGATTTGCGCAGCAAGCGGATGGCATCGCCCACGAAGCGCGTCTCGCGCTCGGGATCGAAAACCGAAAGCGCTTCCACTTGCGCCTCGCTGCGAACCGGCGAAGTGATCACCGGGCCGGCGTCGCCCAGTTCGATGGGCGCGCCCATCGCTTCGGCGGGAATGAGAATGTCGGAGAAGACGATGACGGCGTCCACGCCCAAGCGCCGATAGGGCTGCAGCGACACCTCGGCGGCGAGTTCCGGCGTCTTGGCCACTTCCAGGAAGCTGTGCTTTTCGCGCAGGGCGCGATACTCGGGCAGATATCGCCCCGCCTGGCGCATCATCCAGACCGGCACGCGAGGAACGGGTTCGCGGCGGCAGGCGCGCAAGAATAGCTCGGCGGAGCTGACCTTTTGGGGCGCGGCAATCGTCTCTGCTGGTCTTGCTTCCATACGGCTAGAGTTCGCCATCCGGCTTGGCAATCGGCACCGGCAATCCTATGCCGTTGCCATTGCCCTTTCCCATGCCTTTTCCCATGGATGATAACAAATTCGGTAAGTGGCCGCATGGACAGGGGAGCGCCGAGTGCGAAGGAAAGTACCTTTCGCGGCATCCCTGGACTACAAACTCATGGCTCCGGCCGCATCTTCTTCGGACAATGGAACGCGGAGGCAACTTTGCCCTCGCGCTTGTCCTATCTGCTTCGCATAACTCTCGGAACGCTGGTGCTCGGCTCGCTCGGCTGCGGAACCTTCTCACCGGGCGGGTTCCCGGCGCCGTCCGATCCGGTGATCGAGAAGCAGCCAGTCAACTTCGCCAACCGCACCTTCGATCCCGCCGCGCCTCCATCCGATATGCCGCCATTGAGCGAGGGCGAAAACGCGGAGTGCGAATCGAACTTCACCTCCAACGCCAGTGTCGGCTCGCGTACCATGCGCACCGACGCCACCCACGCGATTGTCACCATCACTCAGGTCAAATTGACGCTGGGGCTGAACGTCACCATTTGGACGCCCGCGGGCGTCAGCCCCGCACGTCATGGAACACGAGCAGGGCCATCGGCAGATCGCCGAGCATTACTACCAGACGGCGGACAAAGTAGCCGCCCGAGTCGCCGCCCCATACATGGGCCGAAAAACGGAGGTTAGCGGCGCGGATCTGGACGCCGAAGCCAATAAGTTCTTGCAGCAATTGGCCGCCGAGATCACCGACGATTACGAGAAGCAGTTGGACCCCAATCCCGCGCAATTGCTCTACGACAACATCACCGACCATAGCCGCAACGACGTTGTGGCTACGGATGCCGTGGCGCGCGCCCTCAAGGAGACAACCGCCTCAGCGGCTCTTCGCTAACGCGCCGCCGCGAAAGCGCCGCCTTTTTCCGAATGCTGACATTCGGCTGTATAATGAGCCGGTTACCCCTGCCTATGGCGACACACTTGGTTCTTTTTACGATCCTCTGCTATGGCGCCAGTCTGGCGGGCTATATCGCCTTTCTGGCCACGGCGCGGCGCCTCTTTGGGCAGTTGGGCACCCTGATGCTCGTCGCCGGCCTGGCCTTCCACTATCTGGCCCTCATCGAACGCAGCCGCTTGGCGCACACGGTTCCCTACAACGACCTCTACGGCTCGCTTTCCCTGTTCGGATGGCTGCTGGCGGTCACCTATCTGGGCTTGGAGCTCTTCCACCGCGACCGTTCCGTGGGCGCCTTTATCCTTCCTTTCGTGATTGCGGTTTTTGCCCTGGCCCAGGGCACGCGCGCCGTTGCGCCCACACCTCCGCCCGCCCAGGGGCCGCTGCTGGCTTTGCACATCACGCTGAATGTGCTGGGATACGCGGCGTTCGCGCTGTCGTTTGTGCTCAGCGCCATCTATCTGGTGCAAAACAGCCTGTTGCGAAGCCATCGCCTGGGCAGGATCGTGTGGCGCTTCCCAGCGCTCGAGTCGCTGGAACGCATGAGCCGCAGCAGCGTGATCGTGGGGCTCGTGTCGCTGGTGTTCGGCATCGCCTTCGGATTGCTGTGGGTCAATCGCATTTATGGCCGCTATTGGAACGGCGATCCCAAGGAGATCATCACCGTCGTGATCCTGGCCGTCTACGCGGGCTACCTATGGCTGGGGCGGACCGGGTCCTGGCGAGGCGCGCGGGCCTCGGTGCTCTGCGTGGTCAATTTTCTCTTTGTGCTGTTCAGCTATAGCGTGGTGAATCTGTACCTCTCGAGTTTTCACCGGTACTTTTGATGCGCGCCGATTGGGGACAAGGGAATTGGGCACAAGGGGATTGGGGAAGGACGCCGGGTGGCGGTTGCCGGCGGCCAGCCCTCCTGTTGTCATTCCGAGGAGCGCAGTTTGCGACGAGGAATCTGCTTTTCTGATGGGTGCCGGATCGCACGACCATTCCGCCGGGTCCGCCTGGCGGTGAGGATAAGGCGAGGAAACTAGGCTGTGGAGATTGTTCTCGTAGGCTTGAATCACCGCACCGCCCCGGTCGAGCTGCGCGAGCGCGTTTCGTTCACGCGCGAGGACGCTCGCCTGGCCTCGGAAGAGCTGCGTTCGCGCGGCGTTCTTTCCGAGACGCTGGTGCTCTCCACGTGCAATCGCAGCGAACTCTACGGCGTTCCCGCGGAATCGGCCCCGCAATCTGCACAAGACAGCGCCGGGGCCATCGAGCTTTTCCTGGCCACATTCCACAAGATCGAGCCCGCAGCCCTCAGCAACAGCCTCTACCGCCGGCACGATCGCGAAGCCGTGCGCCACCTCTTCCGCGTCGCCGCTGGCCTGGACTCCATGATGCTGGGCGAGGCCGAAATTTTGGGACAGGTGCGCGAGGCCTATCGCATCGCCCTCGACCATGGCGGCACCGGTCCGGTGCTCAACCGCATGTTCCAGGGCGCCCTCGAAGTGGGCAAGCGCGTGCGCTCCGAGACCGAGATCAGCACCCGGCCCATGTCGGTCGCCTTCGCCGGAGTCAAGCTGGCCGAGCGCATTTTCCGCAGTTTGAAGTCGCACAAGGCGCTGATTCTGGGCGCGGGAGCCACGGGAGAACAGGTGCTCGGCCATCTGCGCGACCGCGGCATCTCCGGCCTGCGCGTGGCCAATCGCTCTCGGGAACGCGCGCGTCGAGCTGGCCGGGCGTTTCGACGCGGAAGTGGCGGACTGGAACGCGCTCGACGCCGAGCTCACCTGGCCGGACATGGTCATCTGCTCGGTGGCCACGCCCGAGCCGGTGCTTTCCCGCGAAGCCGTGGAGCGCGCCATGGCCGCGCGCGGCAATCGCTCGCTGCTGTTCATCGACCTGGGCGTGCCTCGCAACGTGGCGCCCGACGCAGCCGAGCTGTACAACATCTATCTCTACGGCGTCGACGACCTGAAAGACATCGTGGAGCAAAATAAGCGCGCGCGCGAAGCGGAGATTCCCAAGGTGGAAGCCCTCGTCGAGGAGCACCTGAGCAAATTCGAGTCCTGGCAGGCGGGCGTCGAGGCCGGCGCCGTGGTGCGCGAATTGCGCTCGCGCCTGGGCGCCGAGCGCGAAGCGTTCCTGCGCGAAAGGCTTGGCGACGTGTCCCATCTCTCGCCGGAAGATCAGCAGCGCATCGCTCTGCTGATGGACGATCTGCTGAATCGCGTCTTGCTCGCGCCCGCAGAGCAGTTGAAAGCCGTTCCCGACCTGCGCCGCAAACTCCAGAATCTCGAAGCGCTTAGGGACCTGTTTCGCCTCGATCAGGGTAAGCCTTGAGGCCCTTGCGGATTGGCACCCGAGGCAGCGCGCTCGCTCGCTGGCAAGCGGAATACGTGCGCGCCGGATTGGCGCGGCATGGAGCGGCTGCGGAGCTCGTCATCATTCGCACTTCGGGGGATCGCGACCGCCAAAGCTCGCTGCGCGAAATCGGCGGCAAGGGAGTTTTCACCAAGGAACTGGAAGACGCGCTGCTCGAGGAGCGCATCGATCTGGCCGTCCACAGCATGAAAGACGTGCCGACCGCTCTTCCGCCGGGGCTCGAGATCGCGGCCATCTGCGAACGGGAAGACCTGCGCGACGCGCTCATCTCTCGCGGCGGTCTCAAGCTCGATGAATTGCCGCGCGGAGCGCGCGTGGGCACCAGCAGCCTGCGGCGCCAGGCGCAGTTGCGCCACCATCGCGCCGATCTCGTAATGGTGGAGATGCGCGGAAACGTGGATACGCGCCTGGCCAAGCTGGCGCAGGGCGATTACGACGCGATCGTGCTGGCCAAAGCCGGCCTCGAAAGGTTGGGCCGCGCCGATCAGATCAGCGAGCTTCTGCCGCCCTCGATCTGCCTGCCCGCCGCCGGGCAAGGCGCCGTTGGCATCGAAATGCGCGCGGGAGACGAATTTTACGGCCGCCGTTCGGAAGTTGAATCATCGGGAGTCGCAGGCCGCCGTGGAAGCGGAGCGCGCCGTGCTCGCCGGCCTCGAGAGCGGCTGCCAGGTGCCGCTGGGAGTATGGGCTCGCGGCGAATCGGGCGGCGAATCGCCCGACGAATCGGTGGCTTGAAGCTCGATGCCTGCGTGCTCTCGGTCGATGGCGCGGAAGCCCTGCGCGAAACCTGCGTCGGCTCGTGGGAAAATCCAAGGGAGTTGGGAGCTTTGGCAGCTGCGGCGCTCATCGAGCGCGGCGCCGGCCGCCTGCTTCGGCTCATGGGACGGGGCGTTGAACACGGTTAAAGCTCGAACGCTGGAAGGACGGCGCATCATCGTTACGCGGGCTCCCGAACAATCCAAGGAGTTAGTGGAGCGATTGGAAGAACTCGGCGCGGAGGCCGTATTGCTTCCGCTGGTGCGTTTTGTGGAGCCGGAGAGTACAGCGGACCTGGACCAGGCCATTCGCTCGCTCGATACATTCGACTGGCTGATTTTCACCAGCGCCAATGCTGTAACGTTTTTTCTCGGCCGCTGCCGCGCCCTGGAATGCTGGCCGGATGCAACCGGCGCGGCACACAAGGCGACAAAGAACACACCAAAGATTGCCGTCGTCGGCTCGGCCACCGAACTGGCCCTCAAGAAGGAGGGCTTGCAAGCTTCGCTCGTGCCGCGCGAATTCAGCGGCGCGGGGCTCGCCGCCGAGCTTCGCGGCGCCGTCGCCAAGAAAAACGTTCTCCTGCCGCGAAGCGACCGCGCCACAGAGGAGTTGCCGTCGCTCTTGCGAAAGGCTGGCGCCAAAGTCACCGAGGTAATTGCCTACAGGACGGTGGGGCCCGGATCGTTCGATCACGCTCTGATCGCCAGTATTCGCGCCGGGCAGGCCGATGCGGTAACGTTTTTCAGCCCTTCGGCTTTCCGCGAATTTCAGAACCTGCTGGGCGCTGAAGCGCTGGCCAGTTGGGACCCGCGCGTCGTGTTTGCCGCTGTCGGGAGCGTAACCGCGGAGGCCATTCGCGCCGCGAACTTGCCCGTGGCCGTGGAAGCCGAGGAAGCCACCACAGCATCGCTGATCGAGGGCCTTGAGAACTACTTCGCAGGGGCTAATAAGCTCACCGGCCGAATCCACGTGAGCGGCGAGAGAGGAACCGAACCGTGACATTTCCAGTGCAGCGTCCGCGACGTTTGCGCCGCACCGAGGCGCTGCGCGGCTTGATGCGCGAAACGCGCCTCACCACCAGCGGCTATATCTACCCCATGTTCGTCGGGCCCGGCAAAGGCGTGCGCGTGGAGATCAGCTCCATGCCCGGCGTCTACCAGCAGTCGCCCGACCAATTGGTGGAGGAGTGCCGGGAAGTGGAAGGGCTCGGCATTCCCGGAGTGATCCTGTTTGGCATCCCGGAACACAAGGACGAAACCGGCTCGGAAGCTTCTTCGGCCACCGGCGTCGTGCAGCGCGCCATCGAAGCCATTCGCAAGGCCAAGCTGAACCTGATCGTGATCACCGACGTTTGCCTCTGCGAGTACACCAGCCACGGGCATTGCGGCGTGATCGAAAATGGCGAAGTGGCCAACGATCCCACGCTAAAGTTGCTCGCCGACGAGGCGCTCTCTCACGCTCGCGCCGGCGCCGATATTGTGGCGCCCTCGGACATGATGGACGGCCGCGTGGCGGCCATCCGCCAGGCGCTCGACGCGCACGGCTTCTCGCAGCTTCCCATATTTTCCTACGCCGCGAAATATTGCTCCGGATTTTACGGGCCGTTTCGCGAAGCCGCGCAATCCGCTCCCCAGTTTGGCGACCGCCGCAGCTATCAGATGGATCCCGCCAATTCGCGCGAGGCCATGCGGGAAGTGGCGCTCGATCTGGAGGAAGGCGCGGACATCGTCATGGTCAAGCCGGCGCTTCCGTATCTCGATATCATCCGCCAGGTGCGCGAGCGCTTCGATGTGCCCGTGGGCGCCTACAACGTGAGCGGCGAATACGCCATGGTGAAAGCCGCGGTGCGCAATGGCTGGCTGGAGGAAAAGCGCGTGGTGCTGGAAATTCTCACCGCCATCCAGCGGGCTGGCGCGGAGATCATCTTGACTTATCACGCCAAGGACGTCGCGCGATGGACCAAAGCCTGCTGATCGCGTCGCTTCACGCCCGAAGCAAACCTATGCTTGCGGCACCCAATATGGACAAGGCCGGAGTTTGTGGGTGCCCCATGCGCCGTCTTTGCGCGTGGGGATTTTGGGTTCTTCGCGTGCAATCGAGTTCCGCCTCCTCTTGCGGCGAAAGTCTCTAATTCAGGAGCATCCTCGCGTGGCCACGATTCCCGAAAAGCAACACAGCCGCTCCCAGCGCGCCTTCGAGCGCGCCCAACGCGTGCTGGTAGGCGGCGTGAATAGCCCGGTCCGCGCCTTTGGCGCGGTAGGCGGCTCGCCCGTCGTCGTGGACCGCGCCGCAGGGGGCGCGGCTGTGGGACGTGGACGGCAACGCCTACATCGATTTCGTCTGCTCCTGGGGCGCCCTGATTCTGGGCCATGCGCACCCGGAAATTACGGCCGCGCTCGCCGAGCAGGCCGCGCGCGGCACCAGCTACGGGATGACCACCGAACTGGAGATCGAATTGGCGGAGATGCTGCAGAAGGCGCTGCCGTCGATGGAGCGCGTGCGCTTCGTCAGCTCCGGCACCGAAGCGACCATGAGCGCGGCGCGCCTGGCGCGCGCGGCCACGCGCCGGGACTTCATCGTCAAGTTCGAGGGCGGCTATCACGGCCACGGCGACAGTTTCCTGACCAAGGCAGGCTCCGGCCTGGCCACCTTGGGCATCGCCGCGTCCCCAGGAGTTCCGCAGGCGCTGGCGCAACTCACGCTGGACGCGCCCTACAACGATCTCGCCGCGGTCGAGCGGCTGTTCGAGCAGCACAGCAACGAAATCGCCGCCGTCATCGTCGAGCCTGTGGCCGCGAATATGGGAGTGGTTCCCCCGGCGGAGGGCTTTCTTTCGGGATTGCGCGAACTCACGCGCCGCCATGGCGCGCTGCTCATCTTTGACGAAGTCATCACCGGCTTCCGCTTGTGCTTCGGCGGCGCGCAGACGCTCTTCGGAATCGAGCCGGACCTGACCACGCTCGGCAAGATCATCGGCGGCGGCCTGCCCGTGGCCGCCTATGGCGGGCGGCGGGATCTGATGGAGCAAGTCGCGCCGCTGGGCCCGGTCTATCAGGCCGGCACGCTTTCGGGAAACCCGCTGGCCATGCGCGCGGGAATCGAGACGCTGAAACGCCTCGCGGCGCCCGGCTTCTACGATTCGCTGGAACGAAAATCCAAGATGCTCGGAGATATGACGCGGCAGGCGCTGTCTGATACCGGTGTCGCCGGCCAGGTGGCCCGCGTGGGATCGCTGCTTACTTTATTCTTCACGCCGAACGCGGTGGGGAACTACGCCGAGGCAAAGAGCTCCGACACGCGCCGCTTCGCCGGGTTCTTCCGGGAGATGCTGCGGCGCGGATTCCTGCTGGCGCCCTCGCAGTTCGAAGCGCTCTTCGTCTCCGCCGCCCACACCGAAGACGATATCCGCCGGGCAGCTGCGGCTTGCCGCGAAAGCCTGGCCGCCGTCGCCTCCTGATCGCTTCCCGGTAACCGAAACTATTCTTGTAAACAAAAATTAATCTTGCGTTTTGTCAGTAGTGTTATTCTGGAGGCACGTTGGGCGGAAAACGGCCGCCCAGGATTGTCGCGCGGCACCCTAGGGTTCTGGAGGCGTCGCTGAATCGGTTCAGGTTCGCTGCTGCAATTCGGAACGGTACTCCTTCCTATAGGCATCCCCATCCGGGTGTCTCATGCCAGTAACTCCATCGCCACTTACGATTGCCTCGCTTGATGCCGGATCGAACGCCATCCGCGCGGTGGTTGCGCGTGCGGGTTCGGCCACCGAGATTCGCGAATTGGCCAGCGCGCGCTGGTCGGTGCGCCTGGGGCACAACGTCTTCACCCGAAAAAGACTGGACCCGCGCACCATGGAGCGGGCCGTCGAAGCCTTCCGCCATTTCCGCAGCCTGCTGGACCGCTATGAGGTGGACGAATATTCGGCCGTGGCCACCAGCGCCATGCGCGAGGCCGCCAATCGCGATGCCCTGATCTCGCGGATCTTCCGCGAAGCAGGCATCGAACTCGTGGCCATCAGCGCGGCCGAAGAGGCTCGGCTGGTACGTGAGGCGGTGTTCGGCGTGTCCGTCGGCCGCTTTTCTCCGCGATTGATTCTGGATCTCGGCGGCGGCAGCCTGGAGCTGAATTTCCTGCGCGGGCGCAAAGTGGAGCGCGGGTTCGCGCTGCCCCTGGGTACGGTTCGCCTGATGGAACAGCTCGATCTATCCGGGCCATTCACGCCAGACTCCTTCAACGCCTTGCAAAGCCGCGTCCGCTCCGTGCTGCGGAGTTGCCTGCATGAACCGCCGCAGGTTGGCCGCAGCTCGGCCGTGGCTTGCGGTGGCAATGCCGAAGCTTTGTCGCGCATCGCTCCCGGTCCGCGCGTGGCCGGCTTCAATACCTTGAATCTTCGCCGCCTGCGCGAAATTCTCTGGGAGATCCTGCGCCTGGACGTGGAAGGCCGCATGGACACCTTTGGCGTGCGCCGCGACCGCGCCGAAGTCATCGGTGTCGCCGCGGTGGTCTTCACCACGCTCGCGGAGTTGCTGGACCTGCACCAATTGATCATTCCAGGCGTGGGCGTTCGCGAGGGCGTGCTGCACGAACTCGCGGCAGCCCACTTCGGCCCGGCCAGCGCCAACGACGAGCGCGCCGAAGCGCTGCGCCAGCAGGCCCGCCGTTTTGCCGCTCGCATGCACTCCGATGCCGGGCATTGCGAGCAGGTCCGCCGCATGGCCGCGCAGCTCTTCGATCAACTGGCGCCCGTGCACGAACTTCCTTCCTCCCAGCGCGTGACTTTGGAATTAGGAGCGCTGCTGCACGACGTGGGCATTGCCGTGAACGCCAAGGGCCACCATAAACACGGCGAGTATCTCGTGCGCCACGCCGACATTCCCGGCCTTAGCAACCATCAGCAATCGGTGGTGGCTTGCCTGGTGCGCTACCACGGCGAGTCCACGCCCGAGCCGCATCACCGCCTCTATAGCGCGCTGGCGGCCGCCGATCGCATCCGCGTGCGGCAATTGGCGGCTCTGCTGCGCATTGCCGTGGCGCTCGATGCCGGCGGAACCCAGGCCGTCCGGCGCGTGGAGGCAAAAATTCAGCGCAAGAGCATCCTGCTGCGCCTGGTTGCCAACGAGGCTCAGGTCAATCTGCGCGAACTGCGCCGCAAGGCCAAATTTTTCGAGGCGGAATTCGGCATACCGGTGAGATTCGCTTGTGTCCGGCGCGCTCAAAACGGCAATGGCGCGCGGCGTCCCTCCGTGCTCGCCGGCCGGTCTGCGGCATGACCAACTCCGCCCGGCCTAGCCGGCCGTTCCTAATATCAAAGATTCGACGGCCGCTTTCGACAAGGGCGTTGGATAGCGTGGCGCTCGAATGGGTTCGATGATGGTTTCCTATCGCGAGAAAACGGAATCGGCGGATGAACTCGAAGAGATGGGGAGGAGTATGCGTCTGTACCTGATGCGGCATGGCATCGCCATTGACCGCGAGGATCCCGATTGCCCGCCCGATCCCGAGCGCTACCTCACGCCCAAGGGCATCCAGCGCACCCGCGCCGTCGCGCGCGGCTTGCGGGCGCTGCGCGTCAAGCCCACGGCGCTGCTCACCAGCCCTTATGTGCGCGCCGTGCAGACCGGCGAAATCATTTGCGAAGTGCTGGGGTTGGATTGCAAGCAGTTGAAGACCACCGACGCGCTGAAACCCGAGGCCAAGCCCGGCAAGTTGGTGGAGGAGTTGACCCGGCTGAGCGGGGAAGTGATCTGCTTCGGCCACGCGCCGCAGATGGACGAACTCATCGCCCACGCGCTCAAGGCCACGGCGCCCTTTACGTCGCTGAAGAAATCCGGCGCCGCTTGCCTGGATATCGATTCCCTGACGCCTTTGCGAGCGACGCTCTTCTGGCTGCTGACCTCGCGCGTTCTTCGCCGCCTCGGCCACTGACCTTCGCCATCGGCAGCAGTTCAGCCCGCCAGCGGTCCCATAACGACCCACTCTCGGATTCAGCCGAGCTCCCGGCGACCTCGGCCTCAGCCTCGTTCGCGGGCGCCTGCGGTTCGCGCCCATCGGCTGGCGCGGAGACTAGCGCGGCGTATTCGTCCCGCCGCTTTTGCGCCGCCGCGTCCACGCGCCGCAGCGCTTTCCCTACCGCGGCTTCGGCCTCGCGCAGCGATTTCTTCTTCTGGAAAAGCTTCACGATCAGCGCGCGCAGGACGTCCAGGTCGTGCCCCTCTCCCAGCAAGTCCTGAGCGTGGCCCAACTCCTCGCCCCAGGCTTCGCTCTTTTCCGGCAAGAAGCTCTCCACCATGTAGCGGAAGCGCTTCACCGTCACGCGCAGCTCGTGCCAAACCTCGGGATCCGGCTCCGCTTTTTCCCTCTCGCTCACCCAGCGGTTGTGCAGTTCGATCACCCGCGTCAATTGCTCCAGCACCAGTTGCGCCAAGCGCCCCTGGTTCGCGGGGATCAGTTCGGCGCGCGCGGGAAGGCGCCGCAGCCAGCGCTTCCAGCGGCTGCGCGGAAACGAATCCAGCGAACGGCTGGCCTTCTTCTTGGCGCGCCGTTGCTCTTTTTTCAGGCGCGCGGCCAGCGCCTCGCCCACCGGCCCCGCCGTCAGCCGCAAGGGTTTGAGCCAGCTCTCCAGCACCTGCAGGTCGCGCAAATCGGAAAGGGCGCTCTGTTGTTTTTTGGATGCTTTTCGCAACCGCCGCCACACGGGATCGGGATCGATCGCGGAAAGCCCCTCCGCCAGCGAGCGGCAGCGGCGCAGGGAGACGCGCAGGTCGTGCACCGGGGTGGCTTTCAGCTTCTTGCCGGCGCGCCGGTGATTACGCAGGGCGCGCTGCAGCGAGCGCTTCAGCGCCCGCGAAGCCGCCGGAATCTGAACTTCGTCTTGCTCTTGCTCCTTCATGATTCACTAAGCTCGTCTGCGCTGTTCTTCCGAGGTCTCCTCGAGCGCCAGTTCCTCGACGGGCACCGCCTCTTCCTCTGGCGGGGTAACCAAGGGCCGGACCGCCGGTGGCGCCAGGATGCGATCGATGCCTGCCTTGAGCTGCTCGAAAATAATCGCGAGGCTCGGGCCGCGCGTCGATCACGTCGAAATGAAACTCCTCCGCCAGATGGTCGAACTGCTCCAGCAGCGCGGTCTGATACTTTCGGAAGCTGTCGTACATGTCCTCGGTCGAGTAGAGGTCCATGCCGGACTCCCAGTAATCGAAGCCGCGGGTAAACACGGCGCGGGGAATCAGCTCGTCCACGCCGATGCGCAGATAGAAAATGGCGTCGGGCTTGAGCGCGAAGCGGTGAATGTTGCGCACCCAGGTGGGATCGAGCCCCCGCACCATCGCGCGCGCCATCAGCGAATAGATATAGCGGTCGGTGAGCACCACGAATCCGGCGCGCAGCGCCGGCACGATCTCGTTTTCCAGCCGGTCGGCGAAATCGGTGGCGTAGAAAAGGCTCAGCGTGATGCGGCCCAGGGTATGGCCTTCCTTGGCGCGCTTGATGCTCTTTGCCCACCAGCCCCGAGCGCGTCAATCCCGTATCCAGCACGGCGTGGCCCTGCTGCTCCAGCCATTCCTTCAGCAGCCGAATCTGCGTCGAGCGCCCCACGCCGTCGGTTCCTTCGATCACGATCAGCTTGCCGACCAGATCGTCGAGATTCGAGGCCGGGCAGCGACACTCCATAAGTTTCCTTCATGGAGCCACCCGCAGCTGCCTCGCCTGGGTCAGCTTGGCCAACACCATTTGGCGCATCTGCTGTTGCTGCGTTTCGATGGGCAGCGTCGCATCAATCACCGTCAGTCCGAACTCCGGAATCATCTTTTCGTACTCCTCCAGGATGCGGCCCTGGAAGAGGCGGAAGCTTTCGTCCGGGTCGTCGCTCAGGCCCAGATCCATGCCCGCTTCGTAGAACTTGAAGCCGGCGCGCGCGTCGTTGATGCGCTTCATGGCCATTTCCAGCGGCACGCGGAAATAAAACGCCACCGTGGGCTTCACCGCAAAGGCGTACAGCTCGCGCATCCACTCCGGGTCCATGCCCCGGCTGGCATCGCGCGCAAACGCCGTATAGATGTAACGGTCGCACAGCACCACGGCGCCGGCCTTGAGCAGGGGAATGATGTTGCGCTCGGTGCGGTCGGCGAAATCGGTGGCGTGGATCAGGCTGAACGTCGCCGGCGTGAGCAGCTGCTTCTTCTTGCCGCGCTTGGTGGTGTCCTTCACCAGCGGCGAGGAGTTCCATTCGCTGAACACCACGCCGTAGCCCTCGGCCTTGAGCCATTGGTGCAGCAGCATCAGTTGCGTGGATTTGCCGGAGCCGTCGATGCCTTCGACAACAAAAAGCCTGTCCGGGAATACGATGTTCGCCGTAACGTTTCATGCAGAGGAGACCTCAGGACGGGAAAGACGAAGCTCAAACCCGTGCCGCAAAAGTCCTTACAGCCTTAATTCTAGCAGGAGATTTTCTAAGCGAAAGCGAAAACTCGGAGAAGGACGTAAGTAGCTGAGCCTACAGGAGATGCTCTGTCAATGAAGTCCCGGGTCGAGGCAATTTCCTCAGCCCAGCTTGTCCAGGTAAAGCGCCATGCCCACGGCCGCATTCATGCCCAGCTGTTCGAGCTGCGCGCACCTCTCGCGCGGCTGCGAATTCCGCCCGCCGCCGTAATGGGCAGGCGCGTGGCCCCGCGCAGTTCGCGGAACCAGCGCAGATTCGTGCCGCGCATGGTGCCCTCGGCGTCCACGTAGGTGCACAGAAACTCGGAAGCGTATCGTTCCAGTTCGGCGAAAACCTCCTCCGGACGTCAGGCGCAGCTTTTCCTGCCAGCCGCGAACCAAAATTCGCCCGCCTTCGGTATCCACCGCGACGATGATGCGCCTCTTTCCGACCGCGCTTCGCCAGCCGCGAGAGAAAAGCGTCGTTCACCTGCGCCGCCGCGAAACGCCGCGCTGCCCACGATGATCTTCTCCGCTCCGGCATCGAGGATGCGCGCCGCGCGCGCGGCCGTGCGGATTCCGCCGCCCACGCGCACGCGCATCGGCGCTCTGCGGCAGAGCGCGCCCACCAGCCGCGCGTTGCTTCCGCGGCCCATCGCGGCGTCGAGATCGATGACGTGCAGCAGCGGATATTCGCGGAAGCGCTCCAGCAGGCCGAAAACGTCGTCAACGGCCAGGCGCCGCTTGCGCCCGTGCACCAGTTGCACGGCGCGGCCGTCCTGCAGGTCGATGCAGGGAATGATCACGCGATCACTTCGTGACAATCAGCTTCACTCGATCAGCCGCACCGGCACGTCCTTGCGAATCCAGAAAGCGCTTCAGCTCGCGCAGGCCTTGCATCGAATCGTGAAAGATCGAGGCCGCCAGCGCCGCATCGGCGCGGCCTTCGACAAACACGTCCAGGAAATCTCCGGGCGTGTCCGCGCCGCCCGAGGCGATCACGGGCACGTCACGCGTTCGAAACAGCCGCCGTCAGCGCCAGATCGAAGCCGCTGCGCGTGCCGTCGCGGTCCATCGAGGTCAGCAGAATCTCGCCCGCGCCGCGCGCCGCGCCTTCGCTGGCCCATTCCACGGCATCGCGCCCGGTGGACTCGCGCCCGCCGCGCACGAAGGCCTCCCAGCGTTCGCCCACGCGCTTGGCGTCGATGGCCAGGACCACCGCCTGTGAGCCGAATTCAGCCGCAAGTTCGGTGAGCAGCTCCGGCCGCCGCAGCGCCGCGGTATTCACGGTGAGCTTGTCGGCGCCCGAGCGCAGGATGGCGCGGCCCTCGTCGACGTGTGGCGACGCCGCCGCCGGCCGTGAGCGGAATCGCCAGTTCTGCGGCCACGCGGCGAATCGTCTCCAGAAACGTCGGCCGATGGTCGCGCGAGGCGGCGATATCCAGCACCACCAGTTCGTCGGCGCCTTCGCGGTTGTAGCGGGCCGCCAGCGCGGCGGGATCGCCGGCGTCGCGCAGATTGACGAAATTGCACGCCTTTCACGACGCGCTCGCCGTCGGTATCGAGGCAGGGAATGATGCGCCGCGCCAGCGTCATGCGCTTGTCCTCGCGCCGGCGTAGGCCACGAAATTCGCGAGCACCCGCGCGCCCACGTCGCCCGATTTCTCGGGATGAAACTGCACGGCAAAAAGGTTCTCGCGTTCGAGCGCGGCCACAAACGGCACTCCGTGATCGCACAGTGGCCACGGCCGCTTCGCCCGCGTCGAGCGCGGCATAGGAGTGCGCGAAATAGAAATAGGCGTCCGCCGGAACGCCTTCGAGCAGGACCGAATGGCGCACGCGGCGCAGCTGGTTCCATCCCATGTGCGGCAGCTTGGCCGTCGCCGGCAGGGCGGCCACGTGTCCCGGGAATAATGCTCAGGCCGGCATCGTCCGGCGCTTCGGCGCTGGACGCGAAAAGCGCCTGCAGCCCCAGGCAGATGCCCAGCAGCGGCGTGCCGCCGGCAATCGCCTCGCTCGATCGGAGCGCAGCAAGCCGCGCGCGCCCAGCGTGCGCATCAGTTGGCCGAAGTGGCCCACGCCGGGAAGCATCAGCACGTCTCGGCCGCGGCGAACGGCTTCGGGCGTGGCCGCGCGTTCGGTCTCGATGCCTTGCCGCGCCAGCGCACGCTCCACCGACGGCAAATTGCCCGCGTCGTATTCCACCAGCGAAATCTTCATCGCGCCGCTCATAACAGCCCCTTGGTGCTGGGCAGCACGCGCTTCAGCTGCGGATCGCGCGTCGCGGCAAACCGCAAGCGCCCGCGCGAACGCCTTGAAGATCGCCTCCACCTGGTGGTGCGACGAACGGCCATAGAGCAGGCGCAGATGCACGTTGGCTGCCGCCGCCTGCGCGAATCCGCGAAAGAAATCCTCCACCAATTCCGTCTGCAGATCGCCCACCTGCCGCGCCGTAAAGCGCCACTGGCAGACGCAATGCGCCCGCCCGCTGAAATCGATGGCCACCGACGCCAGCGTTTCGTCCATGGGCATCAGGAAATACCCCGCGCGCAGGATGCCGCGCTTCGAGCCCAGCGCCTTGCGTCACCGCCTCGCCGAGCGCGATGCCCAGATCCTCGACGGTGTGGTGCTGATCCACGTCCAGATCGCCCTTGGCCACGATCTCCAGGTCCATCGCCCCGTGGCGCGCCACCAGGTCCAGCATGTGGTCGAGAAAGCGAATGCCCGTGCGAGACGTCGCGCCTGCCCGCGGCCGTCCAGATTCAGGCGCAGCCGAATATCCGTCTCCTTGGTGGTGCGATGGATGCTGGCGCTTCTCATTTCCAGTACTTCTCCAGCTCACTTGGCGTTGTGCAGAATGGCGCGCGCGCCGTGCCGGCGCAATTGCCCGCGCCGCACGCGATGCGCTTCGCTGCCGCGCGGCGAAGCACGCCCAGGAACGGCACGCCCGCGCGCTTGCGACGCCAGCGCATCGTCCAAATTATCGCCCAGATAAAGCGCCGACTCGCGGTTCGGCTTGCCGTCCAGCAGGAAATGCAAGCCCTTCGGGATCGCGGCTTGAGCCGCTCCACGTCGTCCATGGTCACCGTGCGGCGAGAAAAGGTTGCGCCACGCCAAAATGGTCCAGCGTGTGCCGCAGTTCGCGGCGCGTGCGCCCGGTGAAAAGCGCCAGTTCGGCGCGCTTGGCCCAGCGCTCCAGCAGTCGGCGGCGGCACCAGCCAGCGCTCCCGCCACACGTTGCCGCGCGTGCCATTCATCGCCCCAGTAGATTTTCTGGAATTGCGCGCTTCACCTCGGCGTACTCCACTTTCGTTGCCCAGCGAATTCACCCAATCCGTGGTCAGCCGCCAATCGTCGTTGTACCCGGAGCTGCGCTTCCACTGCTGGATGTCGGCATAAGTCGACGCGGCGGCCCGTGAAATATTGCACCGTGTCCAGAATGGAGCGATGAAACGACCCGTGGACGTCCACCAGAACCCCGTCCACGTCAAAAATCACCAGTTTCGGCGCCAGCTTCACCGCACGTTTCACCGCTCCTCCTTCGATGGTCTTGCAGCAGCCGCCGCGTCTGCGCCAGCGTGCCCGCCGTGATGCGCACGAAACCGTCGCGGCCGAATTCGGCCGCGCGGTCGCGCAGCAGAATTCCTCGCGCGCGCCAGCCGCCGCACCAGCCGGCTGCCGCCCGGCCCGAAATCCACCAGCACAAAATTGGCGCCGCTGGGAAAAACGCGCGCGCCCAGTCGCTCCAGCCCTCGCGCCAGCTGAGCGCGGCTTTCCAGCACCTCGTCGAACGTAGCGGCGCAGAAACTTCCGGTCGCTCAGCGCCGCTTCGGCCGCCACCAGCGCCAGCGAATTCACCGGATAGGGCGTAAACGCCCGGCGCATGCGCGTCTGCCACGTCGGCGCGCGCGAAGAGCGCGCCCAAGCGCAGCGCGGCCAGGCCCGCCGCTTTGGAGAACGTGCGCGCAGACCACCAGATTCGGCGCGCCGCCGAATCCAGGGCAGCACCGTCACGCCCGGCAAATTCGAAGTACGCCTCGTCCACCAGAACCAGCGTGCGCGGCGCAGCATCCAGGATCCGCGCGAGCGCCGCCTGATCCAGCAGCGTCCCCGTGGGATTATTCGGATTGGCAATGAAAAGAATGCGCGGCGCGCGCGCCAGTGCGCGCAGCGTCTCCTCCAGCGGAAAGCCATCGCTTCGTCGTAGCGCACCGCTTCGACGCGCGCTCCCGCCATCTCGCGAAAAGAAGCGATACATCGAAAACGTCGGCTCGGGAACCAGCACGGTATCTGCCCGGCTCGATGAACGTTTCCATCAGCAAGCGCAGCGCGTCGTCCACGCCATTGGTCAGCAGCATCTCCGCCGGCCGCACGCCAAACGAAGCCGCCAGCCGGCGCACCGATTCTTCGTACTCCGGATACATGGCCAGCTGCTCGGGCGTCACTCCGCGCAGCGCGCGCAAAACCGCGGGCGAACAGCCCACCGTATTTTCGTTGAAATCCAGCCGCAGCTTGCCCTCGCGGCCCTCTTCCGGCGCCTCGTAAGGCGCGAGATGCGCGCCACGGAAGGCACGAAAGCGCAAAGCGCACAGGGGCTTTGCGCTTTCGAGCACCGCTGCGTCTCGCCGATCGCGTTCACCGGCGCACCTCCACGGCCCGCCGGTGCGCCACCAGCCCTTCGGCATCGGCCAGCGCCGCCACCACGGGCGCCAAGCTGCGCAATCCCGCCGGCGTCAGCCTGCTGCACGGTCGTGCAGCGCACGAAATCCCAGGTGGAAAGCCCGCCGCGAGTCCGCGCTCCGCCGCTGGTGGGCAGCACGTGATTGGTGCCGCTGGCATAATCCCCGATCGATTGCGCGCTCCACGGGCCGATGAAAGACGCTGCCCGCGGCGTCCAGCTGCCGCAGCAAGCTCCGCGCTCGCCAGCCGGGCATGCTCAGATGCTCCGGCGCAAAGCGATTCGCGAAGCGCACCGCCGCGCCGGCATCTGGGCGCGATCAGGATGGCGCCGTTTTCCGCCAGCGACCGCCGCGCCGGATTCGTCGGCGGCAACGCGCTCAGTTGCTCGGCCACCGCGTCGCGCACCTCCTCGGCCAGCTTGCGCGAAGTGGTCACCAGCAGCGCCACGGCGTCGGGATCGTGCTCGGCCTGCGCCACCAGGTCCGCGGCGATGTAGTCGCGCATTGCCGCGCGTGGCCACGACCAGCACTTCCGTCGGGCCCGGCCAGCATGTCGATCGCGCAATCGGCGCTCACCAGCCGCTTCGCCGCGGTGACGTAGCGATTTCCCGGGCCGAAAATTTTATCCACGCGCGGGACCGAGCGCGTCCCATAGGCCAACGCGGCGATGGCCTGCGCGCCGCCGATATGCGCGATCTCTTCGAGCCCCAGCATCTCCGCGGCCGCCAGCAGCGCGGCGTTGGGCCGCGGGCAGGCCACCACGATGCGCCGCACGCCGGCCACTTGCGCCGGAATCGCCGTCATCAGCAGCGTCGAAACCAGCGAAAAACGCCCGCCGGGAATGTAGCAGCCGATCGTGTCGAGCGGCGTCACGCGCTGGCTCACGCGCACGCCCGGCTCCACCTCGATGCTCCACGGGCGCGGCAGCTGCTGCTTCGGCCACGCGGCGAATATTGCGCGCGGCGTGCTCCAGCGCAGCCCGCAGTTCGCTGCGGAACCGCTCGCGAGCCTTCGCGCCGCTCGCTCGCTCCGACCCACAACGTTCTTCGGCGTGAGCCGAGCGCCGTCCAGCCGCCGCGTCCAGCGAAACAGCGCCGCATCGCCGCGCCGGCGCACGTCGGCGATGATCCGCGAGCTCACGCGCTTCCGCTGCGGCATCGCTGCGGCGATGGCGCGCCGCCAGCATCTTCTCCGCCAGCCGCGATCGTCAGCCGCAGCGATGCGCATCACAGCACGATCTTGTTCAGCGGATATTCCACGATGCCCTGCGCCTGCGCCGCCTTCAGTTTGCGGAATCAGGTGCCGCACCACGTCCTCGTCCACGATGGTATTGATGGCCACCCAGTCGGCTCCGAAAGCGTGGAGATGGTCGGATTCTTCAGCGCCGGCAGCGCTCGCAGCACGCCGTCCAGATGCTCGCGCCGCACGTTCAGCATGATGCCCACTTTGTTGTACGCGGAAATCGCCCCTTGCAGCAGCAGCACGATGTTGGAAATCTTCTCGCGTTGTCCAGGGATCGGCTTCACCGCGTCTGTATTGGCGATGAACACCGTGCGCGATTCCAGCACCGTATCCATGATCCGCAGCCGGTTGGCGCGCAGCGACGATCCCGTCTCCGTGACCTCCACGATGGCGTCGGCCAGTTGCGGCACCTTCACTTCCGTCGCGCCCCAGGAAAACTCCACCCGCGCCTTCACGCCGTGCCGCGCCAGATATTTCTTGCGTCAGGTTCACCACTTCCGTGGCGATCACTTTGCCTTCGCAGGTCGCTCGCCGATTGCACCGGCGACTCTTCTCGGGCACCGCCAGCACCCAGCGCACCGGCGCCAGGCTCTGCTTGGCGTAAAGCAGTTCCGCCATCTCGTGCACGTCCGCGCCGGTTTCCAGCACCCAGTCGCGCCCGGTAATGCCGGCGTCGAGCGCGCCCGTTTCCACGTAGCGCGCCATCTCCTGCGCGCGCACCAGCATGCAGTTGATTTCCGGATCGTCGATCGTCGGGAAAGTAGCTGCGCGAACTCACCGTGATGCGCCAGCCGGCGCGCGCAAACAGTTGCAGCGTGGCGTCCTGCAGGCTGCCCTTGGGCAAGCCCAGCTTCAACGCCGGCGCCGGTTTCGTCGCCGTCATTTGCGCGATCCTCCGCCGTACACCGCGGCCGGATCGAAGGTTCGCTCTGCCACAATCTCCGCGTCGACCGTCCTCGTCGACGCGCCGGAAGAAGCAGCTTCGGTAGCCTTCGTGGCAAACGCCCGGCCCGACGGGATCGACGCGCACCAGCATCGTATCCAGCGTCGCAATCCACGCGCATCTCGCGCACCCGCAGCACGTGGCCGCTCTGCTCGCCCTTGCGCCACAGCTTGCCGCGCGAGCGGCTGAAAAAGGTCACCGCGCCCGTCGAGCCGCGTCTCCGCGTAGGCCTCCTCGTTCATGAATCCCAGCATCAGCACCTCGCCGCGTGCCGGCGTCCTGCACGATCGCCGGCATCAGCCCATCCAGCTTCGCAAAATCCAGGTGCATCGCCTCCCAGAGCCTCCACGATGCAAACAAAAAACCCGCTGGGCGTTTGCCGCGCCAGCGGGTGAATGAGTGCGCTTTACGAATCTTTCTCGGCTACTCAAGCCTCCGCGGGCACGGCTCGTCGCCGTGATGATGGTAATGATGATGATGCCCGCGTGCTTTCATGGCCCGAAAACTGTAACCAAAACTCACAGCCCCGTCAAGTGGCACAGCCACTCTTGCCTGTGCGAATTGGTGACCTCGTAACCGTGGAGACTTGCATCCATCTTGCGTTCAGCTTCAGTGGCACAGCCACTCCTGGCTGTGCTCCGATCCTCAGTGGCACATCTTGTATCCCGCGGCTACTTGCCTTCGTTTTCCTTCAGCTTCAGCGCCGCCGAATTGATGCAAAACCGCAGCCCTGTCGGCTTCGGCCCATCGGGAAACACGTGCCCCAGGTGTGCTTCGCATTTGCGGCACATCACTTCCGTGCGCACCATGCCATAGGATTCGTCCGTCTCCAGTTCCACCCGCGAATCATCCATCGGCGCATAGAAGCTCGGCCAGCCGGTCCCTGAATCGAATTTGGTCGCCGAATCGAACAGCGGCTCGCCGCAGCAGACGCACTCGAACACGCCGTGCTTCTCGGTATTCCAGTATTTGCCCGTGAACGGCGGCTCGGTGCCTTTCTTCCGCGTCACCTGATATTCCTCGTTGGAAAGCTGCTGGCGCCATTCGGCGTCCGTCTTGCTCACTTTCTCCAATTTTTCCTTACTCTGTTGCGTCGCCTGTTTTTCCATGTGGCAGACTCCAATAAGAGGGTGTTTTCGCGCGAGCCTCCATTCTAGCTCGTTTTGGATAAACGCAGAAACGCCCGCGCTGCCGCCTGGTTTGCAAAAAATGTGCCGATCCTCGTGCACGAACCCGCGTCGCGCCGCCATTCGACTATAATTTAGAATTCAGCGACGAGGGAACAAAAGGACCTGAAAAGGGGATAACGGGATGGCCAATAGCGCACTCGAGTCGGCAGCCGAACTGAAGCGCCATCTTTTCTACGAGACGTCGCACTCGCCCGCGCTTTCCGATCTGGTCGGCTACGAAAAGGCGCGCGACATCGTCGACTTCTGCTTCATCGCCAATCCTTACTACCCCACGCCCGAGATGCTGCGCGATCTGGAACAAAATCTCGCCAATCTCATCAAATCGTATCCGTCCAGCAGCCCCATCATGAGCCAGCAGAATCTGGCCGCCGTCCTGCACGTTAGCCCCGATAAGCTGATCATTGGCAATGGCGCCACCGAACTGATCGTGCTGATCGACACCTTCCTCATCGACCGCTTCGCCGTGCCCATTCCCACCTTCGGCGAATACATCGAGAAGCTCCGCGATCAGCGCGACGCCGAACTGTATCCCCTCGATCCCCAGCAGCGCTACGAACTGCGCCTGCCCGAGTACCTGCGCTGGATCCACCAGCGCAATCTGCGCTCCGCGCTCATCATCAATCCCGGCAATCCCACCGGCCAGTTCCTTCCGCTCGACGACATGATCGATTTCCTCAACGCCGCCTCCGATCTCGAACTGGTGATCGTCGACGAATCCTTCATCGATTTCGCCGGCGATCCCGTCCCCAGCCTGATGCCCCTGGCCGAGCGCTTTTCCAATCTCCTCATCGTCAGGAGCATGAGCAAGCATTGCGGCGTTCCCGGCCTGCGCCTGGGCTATTGCTACAGCAGCAATCTGTATCTGCTCAATCGCCTGCGCCGCTTCATTCCCACGTGGAACCTGAATACTCTCGCGGAATATTTTCTTTCGTTGCTGCCGAAAACCGATGCCGCCTATCACGAAGCCCGCAAGCGTTTAATGTCCGATGTCCGCTGGCTCCACGGCGCGCTGCAATCGATCCGCGGCATCGACGTCTATCCCACCGGCGCCAACTTCGTTTTGTTCAAGGTGAATACCGGGATGACCGCCGGCGAATTGCAGGCGCGGCTGCTGGAAGATCACCGCATGTACGTGCGCGACTGCTCCAATAAGATCGGCATGGACGACCGCCACATCCGCGTGGCCTCGCAGGGACGCGAAAAAGACGCGCGTCTCGTCGATGCGCTGCGCTCTCTGGTTCAATGAGAGTTGCGCGCATGCTCGCCGCAACTCGCATGAAAGCCCAATGAGACGCCCCGTCGTCCTCGTCGTCACCCGGCGCACCAGCCGCAAGCACAAGCTCATCGATTACGTCGGCGAATTCCATCTCCAGCTTCTCATTCGCGTCAAAACTCTTCCCATCATGGTTCCGGTGGTCGAAAACGCGCCGAAGCTGCCTCTCGCAATACATGGAGCATATGCGCGGGCTGCTGATCGTCGAGGGCGAAGACATCGAGCCGAAGCGCTACGACCACGAAGACGCCAATCTGCGCTATCTCGAAAAAACGCATCCGCTGAAGGACGCCATCGAGATCCGCCTGGCCCGCCATGCCCTGCGCAACGATATTCCCATCATGGGAATCTGCCGCGGCTCGCAACTGCTCAACGTGATCTACGGCGGCTCTCTGTTTGGCGACGTGCAGAAGGAGAAGCAATCCGGTCTGAAGCACATCAACTACGAGCACTATGACGAATACCGCCATCCGGTGACCATCGTTCCCGGTACGCCGCTCGAGCAATGGTATCGGCGCCGCGAGTTGCTCGTGAATAGCTATCATCATCAAGGGGTGCGCCGCCTGGCCCGGCGCCTGAAGCCCATGGCGCATGCGGAAGACGGCCTGGTGGAAGCTTTCTACGATCCTCGGCATCGCTTCGTCGTCGGCCTGCAGTTTCATCCCGAACGCATGCTCGAGGAGTACGCGGGGAACTGGCGCATATGGCGAGCCTTCGGCGCCGCGGTCCATCATCGGAACGCCGCCGGCGACGGCATCGTGGCCAACCTGCACCAAAAGGCCAATTCCCATCCGCCCAATTCGGATCCAAACGAAGCGAATACGGCCCGCGCGGCGCATCGCAAACACGGCCACGCTGCCGCTGCGGAATAACCCCATACCCGCGAACTGTCATCCCGAACCCAGCCGCGTCTTTTGCGGATGGGGGTGAGGGATCTCTTTTTTTTTCTGCGTGTCGAGCCCGAAAACGCCGTGGTCATCGCGGCGCTTTTTGGCGTCTGACAAAATCTTGAGGGCTCTGCTTCGTTCGCTGATCGCGGCACCGTGAACAGCGCAAGCGCTGCACACAAAAATAAAGAAGCTCGCCTAATCCTGCACGGCCGAAAGCGGGATGTTGTCGTCCCGAACCCGGGGTCCCGAAACACGCCGGTTTTGCGTGTTTTGGGGTGGGGACCCTGCCGCTCCCGCTTCCCCCCGCCTGCCCCCGCCCCGTTGTCATCCCGTCTCTGACGAACCGTGCCGTGTCAAGGCACACCAACACGGGGCTGCACGGTGTGTGCAGCAACGGAGTTTTTTCTTCCTTACCAGAGTCTTTTGCGAACACCAGGCTCGTTCTCGATCTGCATCACGCGGTGGTCCGACTGCTCCACCAACCATCTCTTCGGTCTCCTACAGCGACCATGATTGCTATTGCGAACTCCCTGTCCACGACCAGGGAGGCAGGGTGCCCACTCAAACGCTCGGCCTTATCCTACGACCACGGAATGACTCGGGCCGCCCTGCATACGAGCAACGGTTGCCGGTGCATAGGGGCGCTGCTCGCGCAGCATCCAGTACAGCCGCACCGCCAACTTGCGCGCCACCATCACCTTGGCCAGCGCCTTGTGTTTGCGCGCCGCCAGCCGGCGATAGTCCCGCCGCAACTGTTCATCGAAACGCGCCGCGTTTTGGGCGGCTTCGACCAAAAGCGTACGCATCATGGTGTTGCCTTGCTTGCTGATCGCTCCCAGCTTCTGCCGCCCGCCGGAAGAATGTTCCCGCGGGATCAATCCCAAATAACTGGCCACCTGTTTGCCGCGCGGAAATCTTCCCGGCGGTCCGATGGTCAAGGCATACGCTATTGAGATCTGCATAAATAATGCAATAATGGGCAGTGGGGAGGAGAACACCCATGCCCAGGCTGAAGGGGAGCGCGGACCTACTGGAAGACCGGCGCAAGCGAGCTTTAGCGTTGCTGGATGCCGGGTCATTCTCTCAACGAAGTGGGACGACGCGTCCGATGCCATGCCAGTTCGGTGATGCGCTGGCGGGATACCCGGCGACGAGGCGGCACCAGGGCTTTGCGGGTGCGCTTCTCTCCGGGACGGCCGCTCAAACTGGGCATCCACTGAACGAAAGCGTTTGGAGAAGGTGCTTCTGCAAGGACCGCTCGCGCACGGCTACCGAACCAACCTGTGGACCACGGCCCGCATTGCGGAACTGATCCGGCGCGAGTTCGGTGTCCACTATCACCGCGACCATGTCGGCCGGTTGATGCACCGCCTGCAATGGAGTCCTCAAAAGCCAGAACGGCGGGCGCTGGAACAGAATGAAAAAGCCATCGGGCGCTGGAAACAAAAAAACTGGCTGCGGATAAAAAAAACGCTACGCGGATGGGTGCCCACATCGTCTTTGCCGATGAATCGGGCTTCCTCTTGATCCCCAACGTGGTCAGAACCTGGGCTCCGCAAGGCCAAACTCCCGTGTATCGCCATCGCCAGGGACGGCGCGACAAGGTCTCCGTCATTTCCGGAATTTCGGTGAGCCCTCGGCGGCATCACTTGAGCCTCTACTATCTCCTCTTTCTTGACAACATTGGGCAGGAGGAGGTCTGCAGGTTCCTGCGTGAGTTGTTGCGGCATCTCCGGGGACCGGTCATCGTTCTGCTGGATAATTCCTCCACGCACCAGGGGAAGCCGCTCCAGAACCTGCTCCAGCGACATCCCCGCCTGCACATTGAGCATTTCCCCGCCTACGCCCCGGACCTCAATCCCGACGAAGGAGTCTGGTCGCTGGCCAAACGGGAACTCGCCAACAGTTGTCCGGACCATGCCGATGAGTTGATGGAAGACATCATTCGCTCCATCAACGGCATCCGGCAGTCCCCGGCCAAACTGCGCGGCTGCATCGTGCAATCCGAATTGCCTCTCTTTTTTGCGCTAAACTATTGCATTATTTATGCAGCATACAATAATCCCACCACCGGCCCCACGCCCGGATGCGTCATCAACAGCCGCACCTCCGGCCGCTGCTCGGCTTCCGCCCGCACCGCTGTGTCCAGCTCTTGGACCTGCTCCTGTAAACGATCCAGCATCCCCAGCAACTCCGTTCGGCGCCGCGCCGTCCAGCCTTCGAGCGGCAATTGTTCCAGCACTGCCCGGCCTTCCTTGCTCCACAACTTCCTCTTCCGCCGCACACCCTGGTTCAGCGCCAGATGCTGCAACTGGTTCTTCACCTGGGTGCGCCACTCCACCAGCTTCTGCCGGTGCCGCAACAACTGCCGCACATCGCGTATCTTCCCGCTGGGAACCCACAACCGCGGAAACCGCCCGTCGATCAGCAACTGCAAAATATGCTGCGCATCCCGCCGGTCGGTCTTCTGTCGTCGTACCACCATCTGCCGGATCTGCGCCGCGTCTCCAATCCACAACTCCTGCCCCAACTCGGCCAGCAACTGCTCGAACCACTGCGAGTTGCCCACCGCTTCCATCCCCACTCGCACCGGCCCCTGCAGCTGTTGATAGAACCGGCGCGCCTCTCCTTTCTCGTGCTCCAAACGAAATTCCGACAGCTCGCCCGTGTCGCCGTCCAGCATCGCGATCTGCTGGTAGCTCGGGTGAAAATCGCAGCCTATAATCTTCATTGCGGCTCCTTCCGACCGAGCCTTGGTTTTCGCAAACACAAGTCTACTCGCTAGGTTCTGGAGCCGCTCCTTCGTCATCCAATCAAACCCAGCCGCGATTTTTGCGGATGGCGGTGAGGGATCTGCTTTTTGTTTTCTGCGTGTAGGCCCGCAAAAGTCTTGAGGGAGTTGCTTTCCCTGGCCGTTCTCCAGTCCTTGCCTCTGCGTTGTCATTCTGGAGTCTGCCGCAGCATATAGCTCAGGTCACGCCTGCGTTTTGTGCAGGCGAGACCTGAGGCTTTTTCTTCTCTGCGGCCTCTCCCGCCTAGTCCTGCACGGCCGAAAGCGGCACGCACAACTCCTCCAGCGAAGTTCGCTCCGCCTTCAGTCCGTAGAACGCTTCCACCACCGCGGCCAGCAGCATCAAGACGGCCGCAATCAGGTAGCCGTAGAAAATCTCCTCGCGCGACCCGGTCCCGATGAGGTAGCCGAAGAGCCACGGCGCAGCCACGCCGCCGACCGCCGTTCCCACCGAGAAGAAAAACGCGATGGCCAGCGCGCGAATCTCCAGCGGGAAGATTTCGCTTACGGTGAGATAAGCCGAACTCGCCGCCGCCGAAGCGAAAAAGAAGATCACGGTCCACAGCGCCGTCTGCGTATCCGCGGAGAGATATCCCTTGCTGAACATCCAGCCCGTGGCCGTCAGCAGCAGCGCCGATATCGCATACGTCCCGGAGATCATCTGCCGCCGCCCGATAATGTCGAAGAAGTGGCCCAGCACCAGCGGCCCTGCAAAATTCCCCAGCGCGAAGGGCAAAAGGTAAATTCCCGTGCGCCCCGGAGTCACGTCGTAAAAGCGCGTGAGGATCAGCGCGTAGGTGAAAAACACGGCGTTATATAAGAAGGCCTGCGAAGTCATCAGCAGCAACCCCAGGATCGACCGGCTTCGGTAAGTCGACAGCATCGTTCGCGCCACGATCCCGAACCCGAACGACTTCCGCGGATGGATCCGCAACTCGCGTCCGGACACCGGCTCGAGGCTCCGGCCCGTTTGCCGCGCGATTTCGGATTCGATCTGCCCGGTCGTCTCCTCGGCCTCTTTTTCGTAGCCGTGCGTCATCAGCCAGCGCGGGCTTTCAGGGACATACTTCCGCAGCGCGATGATCGTGAACCCCACCAGCCCGCCCGTGCCGAACCCGATTCGCCAGCCGATATTCGGCGGCAGAATATGCGGATCGAGCAGCACCAGCGTCGCCAAAGAGCCGATCGCCGCGCCGATCCAGTAGCTGCCGTTCACGATGATGTCCACGCGCCCGCGATACGCCGCCGGGATCAATTCATCGATGGCCGAATTGATGGCCGAGTACTCTCCGCCGATGCCCGCGCCGGTCAAAAAGCGGAACAGCGCGAAGCTCCACATGTTCCAGGAAAGCGCCGTCAGCAGTACTCCGCCCAGATAAATCATTAGCGTGATAAAGAAAAGCCGCTTGCGTCCCCAGCGATCGGTCAGATACCCGAAGACCAGCGAGCCGAAAACCGCGCCCGCGATGTACATCGAGGCGATGAACCCGATCGTCGCCGGCGTGAAGTTCATCACCTGCGGCTCTTGCAAAACGCCGCTGATCGCGCCGACGAGCGTCACTTCCAGGCCGTCCAGGATCCAGGTAATCCCCAGCGCCCACACGATCAGCCAGTGAAAGCCGCTCCACGGCAGCCGGTCCAGCCGCGCGGGAATGTTGGTCGTGTAGGGAGCGGTCGGAGAGGGACCGGTGGTATAGGGACCGGCCGCTGCCCTCGGCCTCCCCGGCGCCTCCGCCAGCTCACTCATCGCAATGGGCGTTGCGCATCGAGATTAGCCGCGCCACTGCTTGCGTGTCATCCCGAACCCAGCGCCGGGGTCCCCGGCACGCGCCGCTCTTGCGCGTGGTGGGGTGGCAGCCGCGCTTTTCGCGGATGGCGGTGAGGGATCTGCTTTTCTCCGGTCGTTCCCAGCGTTTTCTCCTAGCAAACCTCTCTTTCGGTTTTTTTTTCTTCTTCAGAGCGGATCGGCCGTCGCCGCTCGTCGTCCACGCCGTCGCCGCTCGTCGTCCACGCCGGCGCATCGCTCGCGGGAAACGATTCGTCGAAGCTTCGGCCACCCGATCGATCTCTTCCGGCACATTTTTCGGCCTGGTGGCCCTTTCTTCGTTGCGGGTTGGCGCCATAAGCATCCGCCGCTTCAGTGAGCGCGTCCTTTGCAACCGGCATGGGTGCAACGGCAATCGATGTCCGGCATATTCTTCACAGCTTCGCATTCCACGCTGCAATAACTGCTGTCCTTCGCCGCCGTGCAGGAACACGCCGCCCCGACCAGAGAAGTTGCGCGCATTTGTTCGCTTTTCCTTCAGCCATGGCCATAGCCACCTCCTGCCCTCGAAACTTCTCTATTCGATGCAGAGGCTTACTGCGCTGAGCCTCTTTACTCGCGCGGTATAATTGATATACGCGTGCAGAAGATGATCGCGTGCGGGAGATGCTCGCGGAGGACTTTGTCCGAGCTTGCGTGCGCTTGGTTCATTTTCCATAAAGGGCCAGCTGGACCAGGTGATCGTAAACGTTTAGAATGACAACGTTTTCCAACCCGTAGAATTAACTGGTTTAGAATGACAACGTTTACAAAAAAGGTGGGGGGGAGGGGGGTGCGACGCACTTTCCGTGCCAAACGCCTCGGCGGCGGTTGAGGTTTAACGTTGCGTCCCGGAGCCCGGCGTTTTCGGAGCGACCCTGACGGAATATGCAACTAGAATGGCACTCGCATAATCGACCGCCTAAGCTCCCTGGAATGTGCACTTGCAAAGGCAATAATATACTTCACTCAGTACTGGACAGGCATGAGTTAGAGAGTACAATCGCGCGTCCCTGGGAGTCCAATTCTTATCGACTGGTTAGTTGGTGGGACATGGAAAAGTTCAGTGCGGAGGACGTCTATAAGGTTGCCCGCGCGTTGCAGATAGTAACAACAAACCGTGGTGCGTTTGACGAGAAGGTTTCGACAGATGACCTGCATACACAGGTATTGAAAGAAGCAAGGGACTATCTGGAAGAAATCGGTTTGCGTCTATCGCTTCTTCAATTGAATCGAATGATTAAGAAGATTGAGGGCGGCGAAACAACCAACAGACAGTTAACGCTACAGACTAATGAATTGCAATCCCGTATTCAGGATGAAATGTCGCTTGCTTTGTTCCTTCACATATCATCGAAGAAGGCCGAGTATTTTGGTAAACCTCAATTTTTGGTATCGAGGTAACGCAAGCGTTCCCGTCGGTTACGAACCACCTTGAGGAAGCTGGCAACTGTCTAGCTCTTGGTCGAAACACCGCCTGCGTTTTTCATCTCCAAGGCGTCATGCAGGTTGGTCTTAAGACTTTAGGCAGTGCAATCGGAATACCGGCGACCATAAATCGTACTTGGGATGCAATCCTAGACAAGATTGATCCGGAGATGAGAACTACATATACGAGCAGAAGCCAATATTTTAAGGAACACGAAATATTTGTCGCAGAAAGTGCGGCCCTATTGCGGTCAGTAAAGATTGCATGGCGCAATCCCGTCATGCATGTTGAAAATATTTACAACGACGATAAAGCGACAGACGTTTTCAACTCTGTGAAGGCGTTTATGCGCCATTTGGCAACGGAGTTACATGAACAAAACGAATGAATACCGCCTAAGCTCCCTGGAATGTGCACTTGCAAAACAAATGACTTAATCTCCTTTACAATGCGCACTTACAGAAGCGTAGGGAGGGGTGCACCAATGATTCGCCGGGATTTCTTCAAGAACTCGCTGGCCATGGCCGCGTTGGCGGCGGGTACGGGGACTGATCCGCTCTCCGCAGCTCCTGCTCGCCCGAGCCGCAGCCTCCAGAGACCGCGCCTTTCCCCAAAGCGCCGGGGCTCACCAAATACGTCTCCGAATTCATCGTCAACGCGAAATACGCCGACATTCCCGCCGACGTGCTGGAACTGGGCAGAAAATCGCTCCTCGACGGCTTTGGCCTGGCCCTCGCCGGGTCGGCGTCCGTGATGGCGCCGCTCGTCCGCCAGTATCTGCAAAATCTCGGCGTGAACGGCAAGGCCGCCGTCATCGGCTCGAGCCATGAAAGCGCCCGCGCGCTTCGCCGCCTTTGCCAACGGCGTCTCCATCCACGCCGACGATTTCGACGATACCCAGCTCGCCGCGGCCAAGGATCGCGTCTACGGCTTGCTCACCCATCCCAGCGTCACCACGCTTCCTCCGGCGTTCGCCATGTGCGAACTCGCGCAGCGCTCCGGCAAGGAGTTCATGCTGGCCTACCACGTGGGCGTGGAAGTGGAGTCCAAAATCGCCGAAGCCATCGATCCCCGCCATTACAATGACGGATTTCACACCACGGGCACCTGCGGATCGTTTGGCAGCGCGGCGGCTTGCGCCAAGCTCCGGGGACTCAACGCGATGCAGACGGCCTACGCTCTCGGCGTCGCGGCCAGCCGAGGGCGGCGGCCTGCGCGATAATTTCGGCTCCATGACCAAGCCCTTTCATGCCGGCCATGCCGCGGAAAACGGCACCGTCGCGGTGGATCTCGCCGCGCTGGGCTGGACCGCCGCGCCCGACATTCTGGAAGGGCCGCTGGGATTTTTTCAGGCCGCCGGCGGCGGATTCGATCCCGGGTCGATCGTCAACCGGCTGGGCAAGCCCTGGACCTTCGCTTCGCCCGGCGTTTCCATCAAGCCGTTTCCCTCGGGTTCGCTCACGCATCCGGCCATGGGCGAATGGCTGGGCATGATTCGCAAAAACGACATCAAGCCGGCCGACGTGGAAAAGATCGACATCGGCACCAGCCACAATCTGACCACCACGCTGTATCACCATCGCCCCACCACCGGCCTCGAGGGCAAGTTCAGCATGGAGTTCGGCCTCAGCATCCTGGTTCTCGATCGCAAGGCGGGATTGAACGAATATCAGGACGCCGTGGTGCGGCGCCCCGACGTGCAAGCCATGATCCAGCGGGTGAACTTCCACGTCGATCCCGTGGCCGAGGCCGCCGGATTCGACAAGATGACCAGCATCCTCAAAGTGACTTTGAAAGACGGCCGGGTGCTTTCCGGCCGCGCCGATTTCGCCAAGGGCAGTCCCGCGAATCCCATGAGCTTCGACGAAGTGGCCGACAAATTCCGCGGCTGCGCCGAATTCGCCAAGTGGCCCAAGGAAAAGACCGAAGCCGCGATCAAATTCGTCAAGACTCTCGAGAGCGCGCCGGATATGAGCAAGCTTTCAGCCTTGCTAACCGCCTGACGTCCCGTCTCGCCCATTTAAAAAATGACTTCCGCCCAAGCAAAAACCTACAAAATCGCCTCCATTCCCGGCGACGGCATCGGCAGGGAAGTTCTCCCGGAAGGAATCCGCGTCGCCGAAGCCGCCGCGCGCCGCTTCGGATTTTCGCTCCAGTGGAAAGAGTTCGACTGGAGCTGCGAGGTCTATCTCCACACCGGCCGCATGATGCCGGAAGACGGCCTCGAGCAGCTTCGCCCCTTCGACGCCATCTTTCTCGGCGCCGTGGGCCATCCGAAAGTGCCCGATCACGTTTCGCTCTGGGGCCTGCTCATTCCCATTCGCCGCGGATTCCAGCAGTACGCCAATATTCGCCCGGTGCGTTTGCTTCCCGGGCATCGAGCCGGCCGTCAGGAATTTCCCGCCGGGGCAGATCGATTTCTGCGTGGTGCGCGAGAATAACGAAGGCGAATACTCCAATATCGGCGGGCGTCTTTTCGAGGGCACCGAGGAGGAGTTCGCGCTGCAGCAATCCGTATTCACGCGGCGCGGATGCGACCGCATCATCCGCTACGCCTTTGAGCTGGCGCAAAACGCGCCGCCGCCACGTGACTTCGGCGACGAAATCCAACGGCATCATCTACACCATGCCGTTCTGGGACGAGCGCTTCGCCGCCATGGCCAAGGAGTATCCGGACATTCGCACCGACCAATTTCACATCGATATCCTCAGCGCGCATTTCGTGCGGCACCCGGACTGGTTCGACGTGGTGGTCGGCTCGAATCTTTTCGGCGACATTCTTTCGGACCTGGGGCCCGCGATTGCGGGCTCGATCGGAATCGCGCCTTCGGGAAATCTCAATCCCGAACGCGAATTTCCCTCCATGTTCGAGCCGGTGCACGGCTCCGCGCCGGACATCGCCGGAAAGGGCATCGCCAATCCGATCGGCCAAATCTGGTCCGGCGCGATGATGCTGCGCCATCTGGGCGAAGTTTCCGCGGCGGATGCCATCGAGCGCGCCATCGAGAAAGTTTTGGGAAGCGGCGGTCCGCGCACGGCCGATATCGGCGGGCGCGCAAACACCAGGGAAGTAGGCGAGGCGATCGCCTCGGAAGTGAAGAGCTAGAGCGGCGCGTTTAGCGCTTGTACTCAGCGCCTACGGATTCGGCTGCGAACCCTGCTGCGGATTCTTGCTCAAGCGCCGGAAATAATCGGCCACCGAGTCCTGATATCCCGAAGGTATGGGTTGTGAATCGCCGCTGCGAATCTGGCCGGCATCGGCATCGTTCGTATCGGCCTGCCGCCGCAGCCGCAACTCGAGTTTGTCCACGCTGGTGAGCACCTGGTCGTGCAGTTCCTCCAGCATGGCCGGATTGCCGGGGAAGCGGCTGGGATCGAGCCGCTGCATCTCCTTGATCAGTTCCTGAAGATCGGCCAACGGTTCGGGCTGGCCCTGGAAGCTTTGCCGCAAGGCATTGAGCTGGCGCACGGCGTCCTCGTAGGCTCGCTGAATCTCCTGCGGGCTGGAAGGCACCTGCTGCGTCTCGCGTCCCGGCGCCCAAGTCCCGCCGGTATCGCCGCCATAGAATTGGCGATCGATCGGGCCGTAACCGCCGCCGAAGGCGCCGCCGCGCGGCCCGAGCTGTCCTCCGTTAGGACCGCCATTTGGTCCGCCCGCATTCCCTTGGCCATTGGCCTGGGCTTGCTGGTTTCCCTGGCCCGGCTGTCCGTTGCCGGGTTGACCGTTGCGGTTGAGCTGGCCCATCTGCGGCTGCTGTCCCGGTTGCATTGCTGCTGTCCTGGTTGCCCTTGACCCTGCTGCCCGGGCTGCTGGCCGCGTTGTCCCGGCTGACCGTTGCGGGCAGCTTGATCGCTCATCCCGCGGGCCAGCGCTTCCATCTGGTTGCGCAGTCGCTCCACTTGATTGAGCACCTGCTGCGGGTCCTGCTGCTGGCGATTGAAAGCCTGCTGCGCCTGATGCAGCTGATCGTCGAGCCGCTGCATGCCTTCGGGGATGCCGTTGCCGCTTAGCCCCTTCATCTTTTCGCCGGCATCGTTGGTGCTGGGATCGATGCCGCGGCGAATCCAGTCCGCGCTCTTGTTGAGGCGATTGGTCAGATCGTCCTGTTCCATGCCGCTCAGAGCTTGGCGCAGTTTATCGGCGGACTTGGGCTGGCCCGCTCCGAAGGATCGCGCCGCTTCCTGCATCTGCTTTTCCAGCGCGCTCAGCGCTTCGGCGGTTTGCTGGCGGTCGTCGGCAAGTTTGGACTGGTCGCCGGTCTGGCTCAGGCCATCGGCCGTATTGCCGTGGGCGAACATCTGCCGCTCGCGCGCTTCCTCGTCGGCCTCTTCCTTCTGGAGCCGGTCGCCTTCGCGGGCCAGGGCGTCCATCTGCTGCGAAGATTCGCGCTGCTGCAAGCCGTTCATGAGGTTGGAGGCTTCCTGCAAACGCTCCGCCGCGCGGCGAGCCGCGGCGCCGTTTTGATCCTTGGAGGCCGCGCGTTCCATATCTTCCTTGGCCTGGCGCAGATCGTTCAGAGCCTGCTGCATGCGCTCATTGGCCTGCTGCGAAGCGCTTTGCTGCTGCGAGTTGCGTGAGCCGCTGGCGGATCCGCTGGGCGAACCATTCGATCCCTGCTGGCCGTTAGAGCCGGAACTGGCGCTCTGCTGTCCGCTCTGCTGGCCACTTTGTTGGCCACTTTGCTGCCCACTTTGTTGCCCGCTTTGCTGGCCGCTCTGTTGCTGGCCGTTCTGCTGCTGTCCCTGCTGATTCTGCTGCTGGTTTTTCGCCAATTGCTCCATCTGGCGCTGCAGCTCCTCGGCTTCGCGGCGCAGCATCTCTTCCTGCCAGCGTTGGTCGTAAGTCTGGTTATTTCCGTTTTGCTGCTGGGCCAGCTCTTGCTGGCGCTGGGCCAATTGCTCCAGTTTCTGCAGCGCCTCGTCGATCTCCTGCGAGCGCTGATTCTGCGACGAGGCCGTCTGCCCGGTTTCGTACTGATTCTTCTCGGTATCGAGTTCGAGATCGAACAGGCTGGAGAGATCGCGGCCCGGCCATCCCTCCGCCGCCTCCGCCCGCGCCTCTGGCCCCGAACGCCACCTGAATCTCGCGGAAAGTCGCTTCGGCGCGAAGCAAATATTGCAAAGACTTCTGCTCGTCGGGTATGGCGTCGGACCACTTCTGCTTCTGCAATTTGTCCGCAGCCGGTCCCATGGCCGCGGCGGCGCTGGACATATCCTTCTCGAAATCGCTGAACTCCTGGTTGGCGTCGCTCAATTCGCGGGCTTCCAGGCGGCCGGCAAGAGAGACGGCCTGATCGCGGAGCTTGGACTGCACGCCGGAGAGGAACTTGGCATTTTCCATGCCTTCCTCTTTGGTGGGCTTGTGATCGGTATCGCCCTTCTGCTTCCAGGTCGCGGCGATGATCTCTTTTTCGCGCTGGGAGATTTCGGTCTGATCGCCCTGGCCGAAGCTTCCGCCGCCGCCCCCGCCTCCGCCGCCAGCCTGCTGCGATTGCGAAAATTCGCGCTCGAAGGGATCGGCCTGAATGAAGAACATATCCGTCCGCGATTCCGAACGCGCGTCCTTGGCCGTGGCATAGATGCTGACGATATCGCCGGGAACAAGCTTGAAGTCCTCGAGAGAGAGAACCGTGCCGCCATCGACTTGCTTCGAGCCCTTCTGCTTCAGCATGCTGATGGTCTTTTCGTCGCCGCCATTGACGGAGTAGTGCAGGTCGACGGCGTTCAACCCGAACTCACCGTCGGCGTTGACGTTGACGGTAACTTCCTCGATGGGGCTGGCGCGATAGTCGCCGGCGGGCTTGTTGAGCCGCACTTCGGGAGGATTGGCCTTGCGAGCCTCGATAAAGAAGTCGTCGGAGACCCGCAGCGTCTCGCCCTGCTCGTTGGCGGCGACGTGATACTGCCCGTCCTTATCGATGTGCACGGTCCCCTTGTAGACGTTGCCTTCGCCGCCGGAGAGTTCGAGCGGCTGATCGTCCACCACCAGGCTGCCGCCATTCATGGGGCGGTCGGTGGTGATTTCGAGGTCGGCCTGGGTGCCCTCGACGGCGCGCAAATCGCCGCCGTGTTCATCGACCTGATTCTTCAATCCGGTCCAGGAAGGGAAGCGGTACGTGACGCGAATCTGCTTCACCTGGGCCATATCGACCACGCGCAAATTAAAATGCTGCGACGTGAGCGGACCGGCCTGCGACGTAGTACTCCACGCCTTCCGGCAAGCCGGCGAAGAGGAACTGGAATCCGGAGCCTCCCGGCTGCGGCTGCATGGGAACCTGCTCCCACTTGGTGGCGCTTTGGAAGCGAGCGAAAAGCTTGGCGTTATTGGACTGCAGCCCGCTGAGCTGGGCGGTAATCAACTGATCGGCATTGCGCCGCACGGCGGCATTTCCCGGCGCCACTTGCAATACGTAGATCGGCGCGATCACGTGCGCGCCGCCGGCCCAAATCAGCTCGGCGCCATGGCCCAGATAGCCCGGCCCGGCGACGACCAGCCAAATCAGAATGGCGAGAGAAGCCAATCCAACGGCCAGCGCTCCGAACAGATGGGTATTGGGAACGAGTTGATCGGGCTGAGCGTCGCGCGAGACCTCCAGCGTGTCGGCAGCCAAGAGGTCGAGGAAGGGTTCCTTCTTGGACTTATCGCGTTCCGCGTAGGTAACCAGGCGCTGCTCGAACTTCGGGAAGGCGCTTTCCGCTTTCCCGGCCGCGCGCCGCATATTGAGCCCGTACAGGGGAAGGGCCAAGCCGAAGCCAATCACCAGGGCCAGCGCAACAAGCAGGACGACGCGCGAGGTCGTCAGGGTCCACGAAGCGAAGGCATAGTGGTTGGCGAACAGAACCAGAACCACCGTGAGGGCCAGCGCCACCGAGGTAAAGATGGCGGTTCCGCGCAGGACCGCGCCGATGCGCAAGCGCTTCTGCACCTGCTTGATATAGGAGTCCAGGTGATACCGAGTGTTCATGGCTCCTCCCGGGACATCGTCAGATATTGGCTCGAAAGCAAGGATTCCGCAAGCGTGGCAACCAGTAGAAGCAGCACGGCATACCACCAGAGGCTATAGGGCTTTTTCTGGTCCTGGGTGACGGCTCCAGGGGTAGCTGCCTGCTGATCCGTGTTCGAGGCATTTCCAGTCCATAGCGCCAGAGCGTCCCTGGGGATAACGTCCAGATCCGATTCGCGCCGGTCGGCGTTTACGCCCACCAGGTCCTGGCGGCCGCTGGCCAGGCGCAGCTGATAGAAGCCCGCGCGGGTGAGCTGAAACGACTGCGCAGTGACCGCTTCCTTGAGGGAAAGCGGGCGCTTGCCATCAGGATCAACCACTTCCACCCCTACAGACTGCTCCTTCGCGGTGCGGAGTTCAAGGAAAGAATCCACCATTCGTGAACCAACGCGGGTCTCCATGCCGGAAAGGTAGCGCGCGGTTTGGTCGATAAAAGGGATGAAAACGGGGTGCAGGGGGAAGTCGTTGGTCAAATTGTCGAAGCCGGAGGCAAACAAGAGGACCCGGCCCTCGCCGATCTTTTTTTCCAGCAACAACGGCGTTTGATCCGTGAGGCGGGCGGCCACGCGAGCATCCGGGCTGGCCACGCGCACGGCGAAATAGAACTTCACGCCGGCGAGGTGGCCGGCCTTTTCCACGGAGGGATAAGAGGGGTCGCTATCGCCGACGGTCTGGAACCGCGCGCCTTCGCGGGAGTAGTAGAGAGAGTCGGTGATGTTGTCGCCGAAGATGGGAATGCGCGGATGCCGGGCCGCCGAGGTCCCCGCGGCAATCAGGACGCTGCCGCCCAACTTCACGTAGTTGTTGAGGGAAGCCTCGAAGGAGGCGGGCAGGGAAGCGACGTCGGACAGCACCACGAAATCGTGGCCGGCCGGCTGGACATTGGCCACGCGGTCGACCGTAACGGTCTCCAAGTTAAACGCAGACTCGGCGGCGGAGGCCAGCGCGGCGCGGAAATAGAGCGGCGAACGGCGTATCGTCCGGTTCGTAGACGAAGAGGACTTTGCGCGGGTCGGAGCGCTTGACGGCAAACAGGCTGGAGTCATCGGCCGGCAAGGTGTCGCCGGAATCGATGCGGACTTCGCAGCGCGCCAGCCCGTAAGGAACGTCGAGCGAATGCAAACTCCACGCTGGCGCGGCCGTTGGCGGGAACGTTCACGGTTTGGGTGGCCACGGTTTTGCCGTTCACGACCAGGGAGACGGTCTTCTTCGCGTCCGGAGTGTGGTAGCCGGAGATCACCGCTTGCACGCGCGACTTCTTGGGATCGAACACTTCGCCGGGCGCGCTGACGCTTTCCACGGTCCAATTCGCTTCCGGGGCTTTGGCTTCAGGGTGCAGGACGACGGTGACGTTCCCGGGCAAGGACATTTCCGTGAAGCTGGCGGGCATGGCGCTGCGCTGCATATCGCTGAATAGATGCAGCTCGATGGGGGTGTGCACCGTCTCGCCCATGGAGCGCAAAGCACTGGAGAGCGAGCCGAAGCTGCCGCGGGTGTCGCCGGGCTCGACGCTATCCACGGCGGAGCGAAGCACGCCGGTATCCTGGGTGGGTTCGGTGAGGACGTGCACCTGGGAGCCCAAGGACATGACTTGCGCGCGATCGCCCGGCTTGCGCGCGTCGAGAAAAGCGAGGGCATCGCGCTTGGCGTCGGCCAGGCGGGTACCGGCGCGCATGCTGAACGAGTCGTCGATCACCAGCAGGTCGAGCTTCTCTCCCGCCATGGCAGCGGCGGAGCGCTCGATGAAGGGATTGGCGAAGGCCAGCGCGATCAGCAGGATCACGGCGAGGCGGAAGGCCAGCAGCAGCAGATAGCGCAGGCGGCGATGCTTGATGGAGCTTTGCGTGCGCCGCTCGAAGAACATGAGCGAGCTGAAGGGCAGCGGCGTGGTTCTATGGCGGCGCAGCAGGTGCAGATAGATGGGCAAACCCGCCGCAAGGCCGCCGGCCAGGAACCAGGGAGCCAGAAAACCCATCACTGCCTCCTCTGGCGAAGCGACAGATATTCGCGCAGCGCGCCGTCGAGCGGATGATCGGTGACGAACAGGTGGTAATCCATGCCGGCGCCGCGGGTGCGGTTTTGCAGATCGGCCACGTGGGAGTTCACTCGATTGCGGTACTCCTCGCGGCCATATTCCGGGGTGACTTCCAGGCTCTCCTCGGTCTCCATGTCGACCAGCAGGACGGCTTCGTTGAGCTCGGGCTTCAGCTCGTGCGGATCGAGGATGTGGAAGAGCACGACTTCGTTGCCGTGGTAGCGCAGCGGCTCGATGGTGTGGACGATCTTTTCCGGCGAGTCGAAGAAATCGGAGATGACCACGACCAGGCCTCGCTTGCGGAGAAAATTCTGGAAGTGCAGCATGGGCTTGGCGTAGTCGGTGCGCGCGCGAGGCTGGGCGTTCTCCAGGCTGCTGAGCAAGCGATACAGCTGCCCCTGGCGCGTGGAGGCGCGGACATAGGAGCGGACCTCGTCGTCAAAGACGATCAGGCCGGCGGCATCGCGCTGGGTTTGTATGGTGAGATAGAAAATGGACGCGGCGAGATAACGCGCGTAATCCATTTTGGTCACGCCGCTTGGAGGCGAATTTCATGGAGCTGCTGGCATCGAGCAGGATGGTCAGCAGGGTATTGGTCTCGCCGCGGTAGCGCTTCAGATAGGCGCGTTCGGTGCGGGCAAAGACGTTCCAATCGACGTGGCGCAGATCGTCGCCGGGACTATAAGCGCGATACTCGGCGAACTCCTGGCTGAAGCCGAAGTCGGGCGAGCGATGCAGGCCGGCGACGAAACCGTCCACGACGGTTTTGGCGACCAGATCGAGGCCCGAAATTCCCGCGAGGACCTTAGGGTCGAGAAATCGCTGCACGTCAGGCTCCCGAGGGCGGCGGCATGGACTCGAGCAAGCGGTGCAAGATCTGGTCCGAATCGATGCGATCCGATTCCGCGTGGAAGTTCAACAAGATGCGATGCCGGAGCACGGGGATGGCCAGCGAAGTGATGTCGTCGTAGGTGACGTGATAACGGCGGCGCGATAGGGCGCGGGCCTTGGCGGCCAGCACGATGAACTGCGCCGCGCGCACGCTGGCGCCGTAGTTGACGTACTTCTTCACGAAGTCGGGCGCCAGGCCGCTGTTATGCCGCGTGGCGCGAACCAGATCCACGACGTAGCGAGCCAGAGTTTCGGCGATGGGGACCATGCGCACCAGTTGCTGGAAATCGAGAATCTCCTCGGCGTTGGTTACGGCGTCCACATGGGCGACGCGGGTCGCGGTGGTGAGGTCCACGACTTTCACTTCGTGTTCGGCGCTCAAGTAATCGAGAACGGTATTGAAGAGAAAGCGGTCCAGTTGCGCTTCGGGCAGGGGATAGGTGCCTTCGAGCTCGATGGGGTTCTGCGTGGCCAGGACGAAAAAGGGCGCGGGCAAAGTGTAGTGATTGCCGCGCACCGTGCAGGAAAGCTCCTGCATGGCTTCGAGAAGCGCGGACTGCGTCTTGGGCGGGGTGCGGTTGATCTCATCGGCCAGCACGATATTGCCGAAGATGGGGCCGGGAACGAAGGTCCAGCGGCGATGGCCGGTGGTGGGATCTTCCTCGATGATGTCGGTTCCGGTGATGTCCGAGGGCATCAGGTCCGGCGTGAATTGAATGCGGCGGAACATCAGGCCCAGGGTACTCGCGATGGTGCGCACCATGAGGGTCTTGGCCGTGCCGGGAAGCCCGGTGATGAGGCAGTGGCCGCCGACGAATAGCGCCGTGAGAATCTGGTCCAGCACTTCTTCCTGACCGACGATGACCTGGCGAACTTGACCGAGAATGGCGTCGCGCACGGATTGAAAGCGCTCGACGCGCCTTTTCAGTTCCACGGAGTCCAGATTCAGTTCAGCGAGTGTGGCCACTTGTCATTTTCCTTTCTGGGGGTCCTCGAGCTGTAAGAGCAATTTTTGCGCCGGGCGATAGTCGGGCGCGGCCTCGAGCGAGGCCAGCAGATGGTCTTTGGCCTGATCCTGCTGGCCGGCGGCGAAGTAGGCGCGCGCGGCGTTGAACTGGGCGGAGGCCTGGTCGAGCGGGTGCATGTCCACGACGGCATTGCACTCGCGGACGTCGCCGGGCAGATCCTTCTGGTCGAAGAGCAGGTCGCAAAGCTGCCGGTGCAAATCCTCATCGACGGGCGCGATGTAGTTGAGGCGCTCGAGGGTGGCGGCGGCTTCCTGGGGATTGCCCATGTCTTTCTCAAGCGAAGCCAGTTCTTTCAAAGCCTGCGGGCTCATGCCGCCGATTTTCTCGTACTTGGTGAGCACTTCCATCTCGGACTTCTTGTCGCCGGTGGCCTTGTAGGCTTCGGCCAGGAATTGATAGACGTTGGCGCCCTCGATGTAATCGGGATACAGCGCCAGCACGGCAGGGCCATTCTGAATGACGGCGTCCCAATCCATATTCTTTACGGCCTCGGCCAGCGCTTTAATGCGATTGCGCCAATCGTCGAAGGAAGCGGCCATTTTACCCAAGTTGTGCTGCTCGTACAGCCAGGCGAAGAACTGCTTATCGAACTCCTCGGGCGACATGCCCAGATTTTCCTGAATGGCCTCGGGCGTGGTCTTGGACTGGGCGAAGGAGTGCACCATGTCCAGAATTTTGTCCAGGCCCCAGCGATCCTGGATGTAGTCCAGGATGCGGCCGGCCTGGAAGTAGGAGACGATCACCTGGCTCTCGTATTCCGGGCGGATGAAGCCGCGGTCGAGTTCGGCAATCGGCAGCAATTTCTTGTCGCGAACGGCGAGCAGGATTTCCGGCGTCACGCGGTCGCCCCATTCGGGGGAGACCTGCGTCTCTTCGTGCACGGAAAGGCCTTCGGTGAACCAGCGCGGCACGCGGTGGTTGGTGGCGGTGAGAATGAAGACGTGGCTCATCTCGTGCCACAGCGTGCTGCCCCATTGATAGGTGCCCGGCGGACGGCCGGAGGGGCTATCCATGGCCAGGACTTCGCCGAAGGTGACGCCCAGCGCGCCGAGGCCGGGCATGGCCAGGGTGCGCACGGCGAAATCTTCGTGGTCGGGATAAAGCTCCACCTGCACCGGGCCGGGCAGCTTCATCTTGTACTTCTTTGTATACGTGGCGATGGAGCGATCCACTTCGGCTTGAACGTAAGGCAGGAGGAGGTCGGCCTCTTTCTTGTGCAGCTTGATGATGGAGACGTCGTCCTTGAAGGTAAGAAAATTCTTGTAGCTATCGAGCAGGCGCAGGCTGTTTACGGTGGCCGCATCGCGATAGCCATTGTCGTAGCACAACTCCAGCTGCTTGAGCGGCTCGTCGAACTGCCCGAGGCGCATCAGGTTGATGCCCAATTCCGAGCGCGCCGACCAGAGTCGCGGATCGGCTTCGATGGCCTTGCGGTAGTAGGCCACGCCATCGTCATAGCGCCGATTGATGATCAGGTGGTGAGCGATCAAGGCGTAGCCTTCGCCGTAGGTGGGATTCACCGCTTTGATCTTGGCGAGCCAGGCGTCCGGGGAGCGGTCGGCCAGAACTTCGATGGCGGCGTGGATGGCCATGGCGTCCAGCGCTTCGGAGGAAATTTTCAGCGCTTCGTCGGCTTCCTCGGCCGCGGCCTTGGTATCGGAATCCTCGAGATTCAGATTGGCCAAAAGCTCGTGCGCCTCGACCAGCTTGGGATCGAACTCCAGCGCCTGCTTGGCTTCGGCGACGGCTTTATTGTCGAAGCCGTCCGCGCTGACCAAAGCGAGGCCGAGATAAGCCTGGGCGTTTTTGGGATCGCGCATGAGCGCTTCCTGAAAAAGGTCGGCGGCGTCCTTATTGTTGAAGCGCTCGTGGAACAGAAGGCCCCAGCGCACGCGGATGTTCGCGTTCATGGGGGACTGCTCGACGGCCGCGCGGAATTCGTTGTTGGCGTCCTGATACTGCTCCAGGCCCCAGTCGCCTTCGGCGCGAACGGCAGGTTCGCGCGACTGCGTGAGCGATTCAAAACACGCCTTGGCCTGATCGTTGTGCCCGTGCTTGCGGAGGGCCTGGCAGTCGTCTGGCGTGGCGGGCGGCGCGGCGGCGCGCGCGAAGTTAGCGGCGGCCACCAGAAAGGCGGCCGCGGCGACGATCAGGATCGAGCTTCGGAGCCTGCCATTCACTTATCCAGCTCCTGCTGCACCTCGAGCCAATTGGAGGAGCGCCTGGGTCAACTGCCGCTTGTAGTCGTCCGAATCCATGGCGGCCTTCTCATATTTGAGCTTATCGATCTGCTGTTCGAGCGCCTCTTTTTTGGCCAGCAGATCGCGCTTGGCGGGATCGGCGGCCTGGCGCTGGGCCTCGCCGATGCGCACCAGGGTGAAGGTGGAGAGGAACAGGCCTTCGTTAGTTTCGCTGGAAGGCGCGCGCACGGCGTCGGCCTTGCCCGTGTCTTCAAATTGAGGATGCTCGGTGGCCAGGCGCTTCTGGGTCTGGTAGAAATCGGTGGTCTTGCGATCGGCGTATTGGAACGCTTCGAGCGCGGTGATGGATTCGTTCTTATCGACGTCGGCGGCGGGATCGCGCAGGGCTTCCACCCAATAGCGCGCGAAGACCGTGGCGTTTTTCTCCGTGCCGCTCTTGGTGGCGGTGATGACGCCGCGGCCGGGCTTTTTCAGTTCGGCCACCGAGCCGCCGCTGGCGCTGGTGGTGTTCACGATCAACTGGCGCTTGGCCGGAATCTTGTCGCAAAGGGCGGCCAGGTCGCTGCCGGAGATGTCCGGGCCGGGGATATTGAACTTGTAGTCGCTGCCATCGAAGGAGCCGTGGCCGATGAGGATGACAACGAGATCGTCCTCGGGCTTGGCCTCTTTGGCAATCGTGGCGAAGGTTTCGTTGATGTGCGCGAGCGAGGCTTCTTTCCCCGATAGCGTGTAGACGCGCAGGTCGCCGCCGGAATCCTTGAGCAACTTATCCAGATCGCTGGCGAGTCCTTCGAAGCGCTGCTCGTAATCGGCTTCGCCGCCCAGACCGGCGATGGTGACGTAGTAGGTGGCGGCGCGCGCAGCCACGGCCGACAGCGAGAACCAAAGCAGGCCGGCCGCGATGAGGAATTTCGTCTTCACACTGCACCCCGGCGTTTTCAAACCACACCCCACCTGCGGCGCATAATCCATTCCGCGGCCGGCAGCAGCATAAGCAGGAGAAAGACCACCGGCATATTCCAAAGCTCCTTGGCCTGGCGAATGGTGATGCCGGCCTCCGAGTAGGGAATTTGATCGGCCGAGCTTGGCCAGATTCTGAGGCTGCCAATACTGTCCGCCGGTTTGCGAGGAGAGCTTCTCCAGCAGGTCGCGATCCTGCTCGGTGTGGAAGTTCTCGGCCACGCCATCCACGCGCTGGAACATCAGCGTATCGCGGCCCACGTCCTCGTCGCCGTGCTTGGCTGAAATCTCGGCGGTGTAGGTGCCGGGCTTGTCGGCGGTCCATTCGGCATTGAAAACGCCGGGAGAGTTCGGATCGGGAGTCATCTCCACCAGCGCGGCGGTATTCTGAGGCCCGAGGAAATGGGCTTCGACGCGAGCGTCGCCCAGCGGCATGTAGTTTTTGTCGCGCACGTCGGCGGAGACGCGCACGTGGCCATCGTCAAAGAGCATGGGACTGGGAATCGAGGAGTAGACGCGCCCCGGCGTATCGGAAACGAGCCAGCGCAAGAGTTGTTGCCAGAAGGCCTCCTGCGACGTGTCGTTGAGCGGCAATGTCATGCGCCAGTGCCATGTGGATTCCGTGGCCATGATGGCGGTGCGTCCGCGGCCGTAATTTTCGGTGATCAGCAGCGGCGAATTGCGCGTGCCCACCTTGGCCTCGGCCAGCACGGCGGCGCCGGGTTTGGGCGTGCCCACCTCCTGGTAATCCATCAAGGGAGGCAGCTTCTTCCAGCGATCGACATTCTTGGCGGGATCTTCCAGCAGGCGGCAAATGATGCTGTCCGCGCCCGCCGGGGTGAGCTCCACGGTGGCGTCCTCGCGATGGAAGGTGTCCTTATGATTCGGGAGGATCACCGGAAGCAGATCGGCCATGTTGGAGACGCCCCAGGCGCCGTCCGCCAGCGAGGAGCGGCCTCCCAGCAGCAAAAGCCCGCCGCCGCGGCGGTCCACGAAATCCTTGATCAACTGCTGCTGTTCCGGCGTGAAGTAGCTCGCTTCCACCGAGCCGATGACGATGCCGTCGTAGGGGAAGAGGTCCTCCACCTTGTTGGGGAATCCTTCGGAGAGCTCCTTGGGGTCGGCGATGCCCTGGCGATAGATCTTGTTTTCGCTGGTGCGCACCATGGAGGAGATTTGCACGATGCGGTCGTTATCTTCGGCGCGGCGGATGAACTTGTACTCCCAGCGCGGCTCCCCCTCTATATAAAGGATGCGCCGCTTATCGGAGCGCACATCCACGAGGCGAGTGATGGCGTTGTTGGCGCGGTTCTCCTCGCCGGGCAGGGGATCGATGGAAAAGGAGAGCGGCTTGGCCCCGGCAGCGCCGGCGTTGAACAAGACATTTTCGGTCTGGATATTCCCGTCCGGGCCGAAGGTGATGCCCTGGGTGGTGAGCACCTTTTCGCCATCGCGGACCGCGAGCACGCCCTTGCGTCCGGCAAATCCGCGTTGATGAAAAGTGACGCTGGCGGCCAAGCGCGAATCGGCCAGGGTGCGCGCGGGCACAGCCACGTCATTGATCTCGATGTCTTGGCGATTGCTCGCGGCCGAAGCCCACCGTGTGCACGGGAATGTGGCGGCTGCGCAGCGCGGAGATGGTGTCCAGATCGATGCCGCCGGAATTGTCGGAGCCGTCGCTGAGCATGAGCACGGCGCCGATGGGCAGATCGGTAGTCTCGGCGGCCAGCTGCTTGAGGCTATCGCCGATATGCGTCACCGGCTGGGAAGGATGCAGATCGTCGACCTTGTCCACGCGGGTGAGCTTGCTATCCATGCGATAGAGGCGGGTCTGGAAGCGCTTTTGCAGGTCCGTGAGGACGCCACCCTGGAGGGCCTTGACGGCCTGCGCTTCGCGCGTGCTGCCGTTTTCGTTGATGCCCATGCTGGCGGAATCGTCCACCACCACGGCGATGATGTTCTGCTGAGGCTTCAGCTCGGAGACCATCAGCGTGGGCTGCCACAGCAGAAGGAGCAAGAGCGCGGCCAGGACGCTTTGCACCAGCCAGAGGACGCCCATGCGCCAATTGCGGAGGGTGGGAACCGTTCTCGGAAACTTGCTGCGGAGCAGCAGCGCCAGGCCGCCGCTTACGGCCAGGATGAGCGCGGCCAGTATCCACTTGGGCCAGCCGGCGAGCAGAACAAGTTCGCCCCTGGAGAACGCCGAAGCGGGATACTTGAACAGAAATTCAAACATGATTATCCAGCGCTCCAAATTTCCGTGGCGCGAGAAATATACGCCACCCCAGGTGGGAGTTTCTCCACCTAAGAATTGTTGGCCGGAAAAACCTATCGAAATTCGTTACATTTGAAAACTAAGTCTCACTGATGTTTCCAGCTGGACGGAGCGCGTTCGCAAAAGATGAATCAGAAGTCCGCGCCGCCTTGCCTCCATGAGTGCTCTGTAAAAGTTCTTTGCAAGCTCCCTCTAAGATGCACGGGTTAATTCTTGCGGATGCATCTCCGATTCCATTCCCCCAAGATCGAGCTTCCTGGCCGAATGGTTTCGAGCTCGCGCCGGCGGGGACGCCGTAACCGCTACCCGAGAGTATCAAAATGCCGCCAGCATCTCCAGCGGCAAGCCTCGGCGCCGGGGAGCCGGGTTCAAGCGCCCCGAAATTTTACTTTTGTATGCCGAAGGAAGGATGGTTGTACGTGCCGGTGAGCCTTACAGGGAGGATCTCTCCCGCGCCCGTGCTCTTGGCGAAGAGTTTCTCGCCGGCCCAAGTGATCACTTGAGAGGTGAGACCGTGCGCCGTCTTGGAGAATTTCTTATCCACCATCAGGTCTCCTCGCAGATTGACTCGCTCGTCGTTCAAGTTGTAAGCCCCCTGCATATTGGCAAGAGCGCCGGGAACGAAAAATGACACGTGCGGAAAGTGAGCGACAGCGTCAAGGAGGTCGACCTGGCCCTGGAGAGAGGCGGGAGGGTCCGGGAGATCTGCGGCGGACTTGGGGACCTTCTGGCCGACGGCGCGGAAGCTCAAAGTATTCATCTTTGCCTGTGTTTCCGGCTTGGTGAACGTTGCTGCGTCGATCTTGAACTCCCCCTGCAAACGCACTCGCTGGATGAACTGCTGCTTTCCGCCGGGAATGACGACGTGCGCATGGACCGCGATCGGCCCCGTCATGGCGGGCTCCTCTTGCGCGGAGAGCAGCCAGAGCAAGTCTTCAATCCGTCCCTCGGTGGCATCCACTTGCAGCGAAGCCGCTCTGGGCGCGCCTTTGGGGCGTTTGATGTCGCCTCGGATCATGGCTCCTGTGCCGCGGAACTGCGCCTGGACCGTCTGCAAGGTTACGTCGCCATTGGAGCAGTTGACCACGGCCTGGAAGTCCGCCTTTAGGTTGACCGCGTGCCCGGCGGATTTCACGCGGAAGTCGGGCGTATCCGTCGCGCCTTGCACCCGCAGCGCGTTGGCCGGTCCCGCAAACGAGCCTTGCGAAGACAAGGTGCCGCCGATACCCGGGAGGCTATCCAGATGGGCGTTGCTGAAAGTATAGGCTCCGGAGACGGGGGTATCGGCAATCCTTTGTACCTTCCAAGGATCAAACTGCCCGTCCCCCTGAATGTGCCCCGGAGGCAGAGCGTTATCCATATCGACGTGAAACGAAATGGGTTCATCGCGGACCACGTTATTCAGCGTGAGCCGGTGAATCGGAAATACCAGCGGAGGCTTGCCGCGTCGCGGATATTGGACAACGGCCCTCTCGACGATGAATTGGGCTACGCCCGTGGAACTGCCCGTCGAACTGCTCCTAGAACTACTGGTCGAAGTGCTCGTGGAGCTGCCTTGGGAACCTTCCTTGCTGCTGGTTCCTTCTCCCGAAGCCTTGGCCGCGGTTCGGTTGCGCTGAACGTCCACGCGAACGTCCTCCAGGCGCATCGTCTCCACCCGATGATGCCAAATCTCCCGATAGTTTGAGGTGACGGTCAAGCGCTGTATGGTGACCACGGGAGGCGAGTCAGGCTCGCCCGCGGGCCGCACTTCCAGATCGCGAATCACGCAGCCGGGCGGGAAATAGGTGGCGCGAAATTCGCGGAATCGCACATCGCTGGACGTCTCCTGGCTAAGGCGCTGGGCAATCTTGCGTTGCGTAAACGGCCAAAAAACGGCCAGCACGATGGCATAGGCCCCGAGCAGGACGAGCACGGCCCATCCTACGTTCCTGACGACCCGGCCGACTGCGCGGCGGGGATTTTTGTTTTTGCCGGTCGGCTCGCTTTTGCAGTTCGAGTCTTTGGTGGCGGGAAAATTCCCTGGGAGATTGCCGTCGCTCATACTGCAAGTGAATCCGTAAAGCGGAAACCCCGCAATCAGCTTACAAACTCAAAGAACCCGGCGATTCCCTGTATGGTTAGCGCCGGAGATGCGCGGTAGGGTCTCCTACCAAGAGTGGTTCGCTTGCGAAGGCCTTCCCCTGATTTTTGTCGCTCAGGGCCTGACGAGCGTAAGGCTTCAACCGGAGGAGTTATGCTTCGCTGGGCCGTTGCCTTCTTTATCGTCGCCATCGTCGCGGCAATTTTCGGCTTTGGAGATATTGCCGCGGCCGCCACGGGAGTGGCGAAAATTCTGTTCTATGTGTTCCTGATTCTGTTCCTGATCTCCCTGATCAGCGGAATAACGTTGCGACGCCGCATCTAATCGATTTCTTTCGCGGTATATCTCGATTTCCTCCGCGATACATCCTTATAATGCTGCCCGTCTGTACCGATGAATTAGCGAGATTCCGCCCCCATTCCAAGGGCCACTGCGCACTCTCGCGCGGCGCCTCTAACGGCAGCTCTAAGGAGACATATGCGTACTCAGGCGACAGCTCGCGGCGTCACCGATACCGCCGAAACTCATGATCCAGCGCGAATTCTACGGTCCTTTCCTCTCCGCTCTTTCCTGATTCGGTCCTTATTTGTAGGCGCGTTCCTGGGTGCCGTGCTGCTGATGGCCGGCACGGCGTGGGCCGATACGGTCATCATGGAGAATGGCGACGGCTTCACCGGCACGATCGTCTCGTCCGACGGAAAACAGCTGACGCTAAAACTCGCCTATGCGGGCCCGGCCACGGCGAACGGCACCGTCACGCTGCAATGGTCCGCCGTGCGCCAGGTGATTTCCAGCGAGCCGATCTTCGTAGTTACCGCCCAGGGCATGACCATCAGCGGCATGGTCACCACCGACGCCGGCGATCTGCTGGTCACGCCGTCCACGGGCGCGCCCGTGCGCGTCCCCCTGGCTAATGCGGCAACCATCCGTTCGCAAGCAGTGGAAACGGCCTACGAGCACAGCCTGCATCCCGGATTGCTGCAGGACTGGCAGACCACGGCGGCGCTGGGCTTCGCGTTGGCACGCGGCAATAGTCGCACCACGAACCTGAACCTCGCCTTTAATGCGGGACGCACCACTCTGCACGACAAGATTACGGCTTACGCGACGTCGGTCTACGCGTCCAGCGGCTTGCTGGTCGCGCCGGGGGTGACGGCCGGGGTAACCGCCAACCAGATTACCGGCGGCGCGAGCTACCAGCACGATATTCGCGACAATGCTTTTGCCTATACCAGCGCGGATTTCGTCTACAACCAGCTGCAATTCCTGAACCTGCGCTCGATCCTGGGCGTGGGCGGGGGCTACCACGCGATCGCGCAACCGAAGACCAAGCTCGACCTTTTTGCGGGCGGCAACTACACGCGAGAGTCGTATTCCACGGGCATCCTGCGGAGCGTGGCCGCGGCCACGGTAGGCGATACGTTCACGCACCAGTGGAATGCCACAAGTATCAACCAGAACTTCCAGTTCTATCCCCAACTGGGTCCTCTGGGGCCATATCGGTTTGCCTTTAACGTGACCCTGGCCACGAAGATCCGCGCGTGGCTAGGCTGGCAAACCACGTTGGGCGATCTCTACATCAGCGACCCCATTCCGGGAACGGTGGCCAACGATTTGGTTTTCTCCACCGGGATCAACGTGACGTTCAATCATTAGAAAGGGCACTAGACGGGGCATTACGAAGGCATAGACACCCGGACCGTCGGGCACCCCTAAGGCGCGCGTAAGGTATTTGCCGTAGGGATCGGTGCGATAAGTTGTGTCACAATTCCGCCGACCGCGAATCGCAATCATTGCCGGAGCGTTAATGAGCGAGTTTGAGCCCGTGGAATTTGGAACATCCGAGGCCGCTGAGACGCGCGAAATGAACGAGACGCTGGAGAACTGGCACGATAGCGATCAGGAAGGGCACGTAGTTCAGTTCTACGAGAGCGACGCCTTTCTCGCCAGTGAAGTGGCTCGCTTCATCGGAATGGCCCTGGGCGCGGGAGATGCCGGCGTTGTGATCGCCACGAAAGCGCATCGCGAGGAGATCGAGCGAAACCTGGAAACGCGCGGGTTGGATATGGCGCGGGCCATCGGCCAAGGGCGGTACGTGGCGCTGGATGCGGCCGAAATGCTGGCCAAGTTCATGGTGGGCGGCATGCCGGACGAGGAACGCTTCCGCGACGTAATCGGAGCGGTGCTTTCGCGGGCCAGGGAAGCCGCTTGCAATAAAAAAGCGCGGGTGGCGGCGTTTGGCGAGATGGTGGCGCTGCTATGGGCGGAAGGGAAGGAGAGCGCGGCCATTCGCCTGGAGCAGTTGTGGAACGCTCTGGCGGAGACCCATTCTTTCTCGCTGCGTTGCGCGTACCCGATGAACGGGTTCGCCCACAAGGACGATACCGAGCCCTTCCTGAAGATTTGCGCGGAGCATTCCAGCGTGGTCCCCGCCGAAAGCTACCTGGCTCTGGTCGCGGAAGAGGAGAAGCGCCGGGCCATCGCCCATCTGCAGCAGAAGGCGCGAGCGCTGGAAGCGGAAAACGCGCTGCAGCGCAGCGAGGAGCGCTTCCGGCAGGTTGGTCGAAGGCGTGCAAGATTACGCCATCTATTCCATGGACCCCAACGGCATCATCACCAGCTGGAACGTGGGAGCGCGGCGGATCAAGGGTTACACGGCGGACGAGATCATTGGGCAGAACTTTTCGCGCTTCTATACCCCCGAGGACTTGAAGCGGGGCCTTCCGGCGAAGGTTTTACAGACGGCGCGAGAGGAAGGGCATTACGAGGGCGAAGGCTGGCGCGTCAGAAAAGACGGGTCGACATTCTGGTCGAGCGTGGTGGTTACGCCCCTGCGGAACGAGCGGGGCACGCTGCTCGGGTTTTCCAAGATCACCCGCGACATGACCGAACGCAGGGCATTGCTGGAGCGAATTCAGCACCACGCGGCGGAACTCGAGCATACCCAGGAGAGCCTGCGGCGGCTCTCGGGGCAATTGCTGCGGGTGCAAGACGAAGAGCGCCGGCGGCTGGCCCGCGAACTGCACGACGGCGCGGGGCAGATTCTGGCGGCGCTGAATATGAATCTGGAAACGCTGGCGGAGGCCACCAAGGACCAGCTTTCCTCGAATCTGTCTCGCAGGCTGACCGAGAGCATCAGCCTGGCCAATCAGGTGATCCGCGAGACGCGCACCCTCTCCTACCTGCTGCATCCTCCCTTGCTGGACGAAGCCGGGCTCACCGACGCTTTGCACTGGTTCGTGGGCGGATTTATCGATCGCAGCGGCATCCAGACCACGCTCGATGTGGCGGACGACTTTCCGCGGCTGCCCCGGGACCTGGAGACGGCGATCTTCCGAATCATCCAGGAGGCCTTGACGAATATCCACCGGCACTCCGGGAGCCACACCGCTTCGATTCAGTTGACCATCGCCGGCGAAGAGATCCTTCTCAGCGTGTCCGATCAAGGCAAGGGCATCCACTCGGAGCCGGAACCGTCCGAACAGAATGGGAATGGCCACAATGGCAACGGCCGCAAGCGAAAGCTGGGCGTGGGTATCGCGGGTATGCGCGAACGCGTTTTGCAGTTGGGGGGCCGGTTCGAGATCGGCGCGGGCAATCCCGGGACTCTTCTGACCGCAGTCTTCCCCTGCCATCCGGAAATCGATTAATCCAACTCAGACCAGTTTGGATATGTGGCAGCGCCAAGCGGACTCCGCGGCGCTGCCTTTTGCGGCAGTCTCGCCGCTACTTCTGGCCGTTCTTCTTCTGCTGCTCGGCCTCTTCGGCAATCTCTTTCATGTAAGTTTCGGCTTCGGATTCGGAGCAGACCATTTCGCGGATGTCGAAACTATCGCTCTGCAAGCGCATGGGATATTTGTCGAGGGCGTTCCAGGGCTTGGTGTAGTACTTGGGATCAGTGATGGTCACCGTGAGTTCCAGGATGTCGTGGTTCACGCGGTGAAAGATCTCCTGCACCTTCAAATCTGCGGTATGGGGACGGCCGACGTTGTCGATCCAACTCCGATCGTCCATGCCCACCGTGTCCACGACGAAGGTGTAGTCGTCCGTCCACTTGCCGACCGAATAGCCATACCAGCGCGGCTCGGTGATCTTGGGGAAGTCGCGCCCGTCGGTCCAGATGGTGCGGTAGACCTGATCGTTCTCGTATATGACGTTCACTTTCTTGGGAGCTTGGGCGATCTCCACCGCGCGCAGGTCGTGCAGATCGACGCGGGGAAAGCCGATCGGATCGCATTTCTCGAAGGGATCGTTGACCTCGAGCAAATCATACGAGCCGAATCCATCGCCATACTTGTGGGTCTTCCAAACCTGCTCGCCTTCGGGCGTGTAAGGAACCTCGGCATGCTTGCCATCCTTGGGGAAGTTGGCCGGCCCTGACGCCTGCACTCCATTGCGCCAGCCCGCGGCCGGCTCCCAGGTTCCGAAGATGTCGTGTACGGGAGCGGGCGCCGGGTTCTTGCTCAGCGGCGTGTCCGGAACGACCCGGTTCCAGCCGTCGAGGTGCGGCTCGTCGTCGGCATTCCCCTGGCCATTTTGGCCGCCGGGCCCCTGCGCGTGCGCCGCCACCAGAGGGAGAAAAGCCGCGACCGAAAGGGAGACGGCCAGCAGACCAAGGCGCTTCAGCGTCGTTGCATTCATTCGGAAGATCATTTCAGGGAGTTCCTTTCGGGCGTTGAATTCATCAAGAAATCGGCGTTTTTCCTGGAAAGCCGTGAGCGGCTCTTTTTCATTACTCGTGTCATCACGATTGTGCAGGAGCCTGCCTGCGCTGGCTCGCAACGATTCGCGGCACTGCCTCCAGAGCCCGTTTCGCTTGGGGCGTATTCTAGATGCGGCATATCCGCGAGGCAAGCCCAAATTCCCCCGCGCATGAGGCGGCACGGTAGATGGCTCCGAGGATGGCCTTGGTGCTTGCGGGAATTCGGCCAAAAATAAAACGACACTCCGCTAGTCGGTGCTCCATTGCGGCTCGAGACGGAAAAAGTACAGCGCCGGGCGCCGCGATTCCGGCGCGTCATCCCTTCGCTTGACGTCATCGTACTTGCTCAGAAAAACATTTCGCACCACTTCGATTTCGGCCGGGTCCGTCAGCGGATAGGCGCGCATGTCGAAGAGTTGATTGCCGATCTTCACACGGATTCGCGGATCGCGAACCACCATGCGATTCCAAAACCTGGCCTGCGGAAAGTCTCCTCGAGTGTCCGGCTTTCCCCGTGCTGGCGCGAAATACTCGGAGAATAGATAGATATGGTCGTCAACCCTGGCAATGTCCGTGGTCAAGACATGGGGGAGGAGGTAGGGGGTATGCGTTTGGACTTGAATGTTTCGGATCGAATCGATGAAAGACCAGTCTGTGACGGGCGTCCTGACCGCGTTTCCCGTAAGCCAGAAGCCTATTTCGCCGCGGCGCATGCGCACCAGATTGCTTGCAAGAGTATTGGAGCCGCCCGGAAGCGAGGGCGAAGACCGCACGATCGCGAAGTTCAAAGCGAATAGAACCCCCGCCAGCACCAGAACGATCAGCCCGGCGATTCTCCATCTCTTCATCGGCTCCCCTCAGCGGAATCTTGCTTTGCGCGCCACCCATGCCGATCTGAGCGCGGCCTACAATAATCGATAAAGGACGACGACGGAAGCGACGAGACAATCATTTGTTGCTGGGAAAGGCGGAGCGGCAGCTCCGGCGCTGTATGCTAGCCGTGCGGCAGAGCCGCCGACCCTCACCTGGAAGGGGTCGAATCCTCCGACGGCATCGGAAGAGATCGATCCTGCCACAGTTAGCTTCTACTAAAGACCCAGCAGATGATGTGACGGTGCTCACAGTGCGCCGTGTATCGCGGCAGATCCACAATGTGCGAATCGGCAGACGGGCCGAGCGACGCGTTACTGCCCGTCTATCAAGAGCAGGGAACTTGCTTTGAATCGAGGCATGGTTTTCCCTCCGGTGTAAGTTGGAAGAGATACCAAAACAGTGAGCTCCCGGCATAATAGAGCGAGAACGGTACAAGTGCTAATAGAAAGGAAGACGATGGAAATCAAACGATGCGGTTCACAGCCCTCCGGCAAGGGCAAGGCAGAGTATTTTACGGGCGCGGTGCGCACCGATCCGCTGTTCACTGCGCCCGATCCGGCGCGGGTTCGCTGCGTGTGGGTCACGTTCGAGCCGGGCGCCCGCACGGCCTGGCATACGCACCCTCTCGGGCAGACGCTGATCGTGACGTCGGGTTGCGGCCGAGCGCAGCATTGGGGCGGGCCGGTGGAGGAGATCCGGCCGGGCGATGTGGTCTGGTTTCCGCCCGGCGAGAAGCACTGGCACGGGGCGGCACCAACCACGGCGATGAGCCATATCGCCGTTCAGGAGCAGCTCGACGGCAAGGTCGTGGATTGGATGGAGCACGTCAGCGACGAACAGTACCGGAAGTGATGCGATGAGAAACAGAGCGCGGTGTAATCCCGAACCTAGGCACAGAGTCCCTCACCGGCTCCGCGAAAGACGCGGCTGGGTTCGGGATGACACGCAATAAGCGCGCCTTCCATTTATGAATGCATATTTATGAATGCAGCGCTTTTTCGATGCGCGGGTCGGGGATCAGCCACATGATGGCTACGCCGACGTAGCAGGCGCAGGCGATCCACGGGTGCACGAACGACAGAGGAATTGCGACAACATAGGCCACCAGAGACATCTTGCCCTTCCTGTCATCCCCAATCGATGCCGCGAGGGTTGACTCTTTCCCGTGGTAGGCGATCAACGATCTGGTCAGAATGAAGTAAGCGGTTCCGGCGAAGAGCATCACCATCCCGTATAACGCTACCGGCCAAGGCGCAAAATTGTTTTGCCCCATCCAGGCGGTAACGAACGGGGTGAGCGACAGCCAAAACAGCAAATGCAGATTGGCCCACAGGATGCCGCCCGAGACGTGCTGGGCCGCCTGCATGAGGTGGTGATGATTGTTCCAGTAGATGCCGACGTATACGAAGCTCAGAATATAGGTGAGGAAGTCGGGAAGGACGGGCCGCAAGGCCGCCAGGCTGGTTCCGTTCGGAGCCTTCATCTCCAGCACCATGATGGTGATGATGACGGCGAATACGCCGTCGCTGAAAGCCTCCATGCGGCCCTTGGTCATCTCACGCACCTTTCTTGGTGACGCCGGAACCAGGCTATGTTATCCAGGCTTTCGAGGATTTTGAAAGATGCGCCGGACGAATAGGTCAAAGTCGCGCTAAGACCGAAATCCCGCTAAATTGATTTTTTCGGAGGAGATCACGTCGCCCCGCACACTGTTTCTTGGAAAGCTACTGGGGCTTTACTGCGTCGCTTTGGCATTAGCCATGCTCGCGCACGCCCAAGCGACCGTGGAGATTATGAAAGAGATCGTTCAAACCCCTCCGCTGCTTTTCATGGCCGGTCTGATGGGAATGACCGCTGGGCTGGCCATCGTTCTGGCCCACAATGTGTGGTCAGGCGGCGCGCTGCCGATAATCGTCACACTTTTCGGCTGGGCAGCCCTGATCAAAGGCATGCTCTTGTTGGTTCTATCGCCGGACACGGAATCGAGGGTCTTCATCATTGGACTTCGCTACGACCAGCATCCGTATCCCTATGCCTTCTTTTTGCTTCTTCTCGGCGCCTACCTGATCTATGCGGCGTTCCACTCTGAAAGCACGCTCCTCGAAATAAGCAGCGCGGCCCCCCAAGTTCAACACCACACACCGCGAGAGCCGTTGGTCTTGCAGGATTTGCTGCGGGGTTACTTCGCGCTCAGGCTACGTCGCGATGGATTCTGCGGATTCGCCAATGCACCCGGATGGGCACTTTGTGCTTGGGTTCGGCGAGTTCGCGAACGTCCATCCTTCCCCCTCGGCGGCAGATGACCTGAAAGACGTGTCCGTAAGGGGAGCTCACTTCAAATACGCCGTCCTCGTCTCGGAGAGCTTCTACGGGACTCTTCACCTCTACGTCGGCTGCGTCGATCATTGCAGTCACTCCCGGGAAGAAAAGATCAACAGAAGCTGGGAAGAAGCAGAGGGAAGCTAAACGGATGGCGCGGAAGTGTCAACCGTCACCGCTGTGGACCGCTGTGGATATTTGAGGAAATCGAGGAAATCCCCGCACTTCGCTCGAAGCGCTTTTATTTTCTGCGGTTTCTGGTAGACAAGCGTCAGTGAGCCGGCAAGAGCCCGTCTGCCTTGTAAGTGGCCTCGGCTTCCGGTGAAGAGAGGTAGGCGATCAGTGCCTTCGCGGCCTTCGGGTCCTTGGCGTGGGTGGAGACGAACGCCATCACCTTCAGCGGCGACAAAATCTGCTTCGGCAAGCGCCCCACAACGTCGACGCCGGGATTGGTCATTTCGTTGAGCCAGTAGATGCAGATCTCGGCATCGCCCTTGGCTATCGTGTTTCCCACCCCGCCGGAGTTAGGGAACAGCTTGGCCTTGGGGGTGATGGCATCGATAGACGCCCAGCTTTTCGAGGGCTGTTTTGGTGGTGGTTCCGTCGCTTCCCTGGGGCGGGTCCACGAAGGCCACCGACTTGGCCGCGAGCAGCGCTTGCTTCAGCGCTTTGGGCGAGGAGATGTCCGGCTTGGTCGCGCCTTTTTTCACGCCGAGCGCCAGCGTGAGGCTCGCCAGCGTCGTGGCGCTCTTGGGATCGATGTTGCCGGAGGCCAGCGCTTCGGGATAGGGCGGCAATATGATGAAGACGTCAAATGGCTCGCCCTTGGCCGCCTGGTCCCTGGTCCCCAGGCCTCTGCCGTAAGTCACCTTGAGTTTGTAGCCGGATTTGGGCTCGAATCCGGGCGCCACCTTATCGATGATGCTCCGGACGGGGTTTGGCGCGAGAAGAGTGACTTCAGTTTGGGCGCGGGCGCCGGCCGAAATGCCCAGCAAAAGCGCGCCAACGGCCACGAACGAGGATAGGTATTTCACCGGTTGCTCCTTGGATCTTTCGGCTCGCCATCTGACTGGGCGCTTATTTTGGTCGCCGAGGAACGTCGCTTATACACCCCAGGCGACTTCGGCGTAAACTGAAATCCTTGAGGTTCGACAACGCGGCGCCGCCGGCGATATCAGACCTGCTTGATCGCTAGAGTTGCTCCGGAACCCTCGCCCCGGAACCCTCGAATGCTCGCCCGGATACAGCCAAATCTAGCTCTCGCACCCGCGGCCGCCGAACCAATGCGCGTTTTCGCCACGGGTTCAAAACGCGATACCACCACATGATGCAGCCCGTGACGAAGAGAATCGGCGGCGCAATCCCCAGCACCACCCACAGCGCCTTTATAGGCCAGCCGCCAAAATCGCCCACGTGCACGGAGTGCAGTATTCCCACATTGGTGAGCAGAGGAGCGGAGGGAAACAGGGCGATCAGCTTGTCGAATGGCTTGGGAAACACCAGGTACGCGCCGGTAATGGCCCACATGAAGACGATCGCGAAGGTCCAGAAGCCGATCGCGCTGTGCAGATCCCAATTGAAGCGCTTGAGATTGGAGCTAGGCCGAACGGCCAGGCTGCGACGCCATCTGCGGATTCCCGGCCACCAGATCGCCATGCCCGTGATGCTCAGGCCTGCGGCGAGAAATCCGCCCGCGCCATTGATGAGCCGGCCCGAATATCCCATCAGCAAGTTCATGTGCACTTGGGAAAAGAAGCTGACTGCGCGAAGCCCAAGAGGACGGGCCGTCCCGAGATCCTTTCCGGTGTAAGGATCGACGAATCTTTGATCGGCGTAAGTGGCCGCACCCAGGGAAACGATGGCAGCCTCGCGAGGGTCCTTCCAAACCTGGATTCGCGTGATGGTGGCGCGGGGGTGCGCCCGTTGCGCGGCCGCCAGCAGTTCGTCGTGGCTTAGCCTGCTTCCGGCAATCTCCACCATTTTGGCCTGCGGCAAGAACGCGGAGTAAAGTTCGCTGTTGAAGACGGCCAAACTTCCGCTGAGCGAGACCACAAATACATAGAGTCCCAGCGCGATTCCGCTCCACAGATGCACCTGGAACAAAGCCTTGCGCAGCCAAACGGTCTGCGGTCGCTTGATCCACTTTTGCCAGGTATTCACGGCTTTTGCCTATATTAAATCACAAGCAGGCTCACTTTGACTCTGGCAAAAACGCCGCCCGCCGCACGCGATAAGAGACGGCCGGGAAGTCCAGTCCGGTTCCGGGAATTCCTGCGGGAAGTGGCTGTAGACGAAGTGCGGCCGGGCGCGGCGAATCAAAATGCGAGTTGAAAGACGATGTGAAGCGTGGCGGGGAAATCCACGGCGCGTCCTTGTTGCATCGCCGGCGTGAAGCGAATCTGCTGCGCGGCGCGGATGGACTCGTCGTCCAAGCCGTGTCCCAAGCCCTTCAAGACGCCGTTCACCTTCACTTCTCCGGAGGCCTGGAAGACGACGTCGAGCAAAACCTGGCCCTCGATGCCCAAGCTGCGCGCCTCGTCCGTGTACGCTGGATGGGGACCCGTCAGCACAACCACGCCTTGCTCCGGCGGCTGGGCGGCTTGTATCGCCGCATTTTCCGGCTTCGGAGGCGGCACCATTTTCACCGTCTCAAAGGTGCCCGGGGGAACCACTCGCGCCTCCCTGGGACGACTTTCCGCGCCGCTTTGGGCCTCGAGAGCAACCGCCGGAGCAAAGGAACCCACCTGAACGGGGCGGCTGGTAGTTCCTGTAATCGTTCCGGCACTGGGGCCGCCGTTCGTACTCGCGCCCGCATTCAAGCTGCGCGGGTCGCTGAAATTAGCAGCCGACGAATCGGTCAAAAACCAGGTGTTCGCTTCACGCGGAGAAACAGGCTCCGAAGCGCGCCGATCTTGGGGAGAACGTCTGGAATGTTTGTCGTCGGAAGAACCAGGACCGCCTGTTGCACGTCGGGGGCATCGGCATTTCGCAAGCCCGCTGGCCTGAACGTAGGTGCCGGCATGGGTCGCGGGGCGGCAAGGCTGGACGGCCGCTGCTGAACCTTGAGAGCCGCCGGCTCGGGTTTGGCCTCGGGATAGTGGCCTCCGGGGTTGTGGGCATCGAGCGCGAAGCCGGCGCGGCGTGATGCGCCGCTTGGGGCTTCGAGATGACTATCGGAGCGCGCCCCGGATCGTCGCTTTCAATGCGGTCGACCAGCGATTCGGAGACGGTGACCTCGCCGCCCTCCGTATCGAATGTTAATTTGCCCTCTTGCCGGACGATGTTGCTGGCCTGAATCTGACGCCCGTTCTTGAGATAGATGGTATCGGCCAGCAGGCCAGCCGCCGGGACTAAACCCACGAAAAGCTGCCAGGAGCCCTATACGAATGGATCTAAGGGCCGGATTCACAAACGCCTCCAAGGGGGAAATAGGGGCCGTTGATACGAGGTTAAGAACCATGCCCGTGCCTGTCAATTGAAGCCGCGGAGCTTGTTCCCTGGATATAAGTATGTTTATGAACACCAACTTAGGGCAACAGAAGCTCCGCGCCTTTACTCAAACAACTGCCAGAAATCGGGTCGCGGCGCCGCAAACGAGACCTCAACTTCGAACAACTGGCCATTCACCGAGCGCGCATTGACGATCTCCACTTCCGTCGCATTTTGCCGCGCGCTCATGAGCAGCAGCTTCTGTCCGCGGTTCACGGCGGCGCCGAGGATCAATAAACATCCGTGCGAGCTCGCCTTGAGCGCCTTCGCTTCCTTGTAGAAAGGGGTTTGCGACTGGCCGTACCCATACACGCATACTGTCGCGCCCAATGAGCCGTTTCCCGAGCCATTCGTGGCGCCCAGCGCTTGCTTCGATTCGTTTTGTCCGGTCATGTTCATTGTCCTCGCCCATAGATGAAGCAAGGGCTGTTCCACAATGAACATGTCTAACCGCTTTAGAATCAGTGGGCATATGGAAGATGGGCGTGTCCAACTGTTCAAAACTGGAACAGTGTCCACACTGACTACAGTGCCAAAGTGCTGCTCGGATGCTTCCTGGCCGCCGCATGGACGAGCCAGTGCCGGCGAATCTGAAGGTTCGAAACGCTACTCGACGAGGTCGAGAACCATGCTGTCGACGCGTCTAGCGTATCCGGTGAAGATTCCGAAATACGGTGAGGCCACGTTGTTGTACACGTCGTGCGCATTCCGCTGATTGGTTACGTCGGTGGAATAAAAACCAAGCCGGATTTTCCGCGGCTTGGAATGCTCGCGGAAAGGCACACGGACTGTCATTTCACGGTAGAAGCGTACGTCCATGGAGAAGTAGACGGGGAAACGCAAAGAGTCCGGGGCGCCGGCGTAATTCTGTAAAACGTCCACATTCGAATACAGGAACCCGGAGTGAATGTCCACCACCGGACTCAAGGCCAGCTTCCACGGGAACCGGAACAATCCGGTAGCTAAAACGCGATGCGGCACATCGGTGGGGAGCAGGCCGGAAACGTCTGGCCGGATCACCGGCGACTGGAAAAGTATGAGCGTGTCGGAGAGCGTATTCAGGTCGCCCAGTGCGCGGCTCCATGTATAGGAGACCGTGAGGTCGGTATTTTCGCCGGGGCGATAGTGAACAGCTACCTGCGCCTGCCGATAATGAGAGACACCGGTATCTTCCAGGGCCATCACCGGATTGGCCACGCCGGGCCTCCAGCAAGGGATTCAGGAGAAATAGATCGTTGGTGTTGCTATCGAGATAGCCCAGGCGGACGCTGAGATTCTGGCGGACTTCGCGCTCCAGTTCGACATTCCAGGCGAGGGTGCGCGGGCTCGTTTCGGGAGCGGACTGGGTGCCGGGCAGAACATTTGGATCGCCGGAGGGCAGGTACACGTTCTGCAAAGTGACCGGCGGGCCCAGCAATGTGCCTGAGGTATCGAAGAAGCTCAGAGTTCTCGACTGATTATCCTTAAAATCGGCCGCCAGCAGTGGGACGTGGCTGTAAGTTTCGGCGATGCTGGCGCGAAATACCGTACTGCGCTTGCCCCCGGGCGCGAAAGCGAAGCCGGCACGGGGGGCAAAGGCGGCGTCGCGTCCGATGGATTGGCTCGAAATGCGGCCGCCAAAGTTCAGGGTCAACGCGCCGTTCACCCTCCACTGATCCTGGATGAACTCCGCAACCTCAGTGTCGGCGGCTCTGAATAGGCCGGGCCCCTGGAAGTCGATGCGTTCGGCGAGCAAGCCGTTCGCGTCGAGCAGATCGATGGGATGCGAGAGGCTGGTGCCGTTGTAATCGCGATAGAGGACGTCTTCACCGAATCGGATCTCGTGCTGGCCATGCCAACTCTTCGAAGCCAGCTGAAAGGATGGAATCAGTTGGACTTGGTTGGCTTTTCGCGACCAGGTGTTGAAGAAATTGCCGCCCCAGCCAAGGGGAGTGATCTGCATATCGGCAGGGCCCTGTCCCCAGGTTTTGCTATCGAAACGCGTGTAGCGAACGACAACGTCAAGCAGTGCGCCGGAGAGCAACTGGTAGCTATCGGATACGCCAACCGCGAAACCTGTGCGAGAGTAATTGGCCGAGGCGGTTTGGGGAACAAGCGTATTGATGTTTGCGTATTGGAGCTGTGAGGGAAAGGCAGTGACGTTGAAGTTCAACAGGTGCCGGGGCGACAGGATGACCTGCATTTGCGTGAACGAGGTGAACGTCCGGGTGGTCGTTTCGTTCACGGGCCAGGCCAGGCCGCGCACGGGGGTCCGCCGAAACTCGTAGCTAATTTCCTGCGAGAAGTTCACTTTGTTTTTGATCAATGGCCCGCCCAATATCAAACGGGGCGTCCAGTTGGCAATGCCCACGAGCTGACCGTTTTTGCCGCGGAACGATGGAGGGAAATCCAGCAGCCTGTAACCCCACAAAGGCGAAGGGGCCTTGGTTTCGATGGTCGTCAGACCGCCGGAGAAGCCTCCATATTCGGAACTTTCCGGAAGCGGGTAAACGGTCATGGATTGGATCGCGTCCACAGGGACAGGAATGGAAAAGCTGCCGGAAATTGGGTCCACGCTTTCGGCGGAGTCCACCACCAGCATGCCCTGGCTTTCAGCCTGTCCATTAAAGCTGAGCTTGCCCTGCGAGGTCCGCAAAACACCGGGCACCAGCGTGAGCGCTTCGGTGAACTTTTGCGTGGGTAACGGCAAGGCGTCCAGCAGTTTGTTGCCAAGGGTTTCCGTCGGCCCGACGCTATCGGTAGCGACGAGGGCTTCGGCCTCGGCGCGGACTTCGACCTGCTGACTTACCGAACTGATCTGCAGGACCACATCCTGGATCAGAGTCTGGCCCGGCTCAATTGACACCGTGGCGGACCATGGCTGGAAGCCTTGCTCGCTGGCTTCCAGGGTATATTTCCCGGGAGCGAGTTCAAGGAAGGCGTAGTGCCCGTCGACATCCGTGGTGGTGGTCTGCACGTCTTGGTTTGGTTCTGGACCAGTCGCCTTTACGGTTACGTCGGGCGCGGGATCGCTGGTACCGCCGCCATTGACCACCGTGAAGACGCCGCTGATGGAAGCTGCCGCCGGGGCCGGGACAGGATTGGAGGCCGGTGCCTGAGCGAAAGAGAGGCAGGCGCCACCCAGCAAGAAGACAAGAAAAGTCAGTATCCGTAGTGAGTGCTTGTAAGTCACGCAAAACAGGGTAGCTGCACGGCGCAGCGAGGTCCAAGGAAGTGAAAACGGAGATCGCCGTACTAAATAAGTGGATAATAGGTCACAACTGCATCGCAACAACTTGGACATACCTGCCTTCCCCGGATACACGAGTACCGGGCGGGATTGGATGTCGTTAAGAAGATATAGGTTACGCAGTCGCTATAAGTAAGAAAAGCCCTGTTTCGAAATCACAAACAGGTCGCGATCGGTTATTTGCGTCGAAACATGCTCTGCGGCCGAGGTAGCGCTTGCGCCCTAGCGCTTGCTGCGTCTTCGGGGGCCGCCGCCAACATCGGGAACCTCTTCGCCGAGGGCCGTGGCCAGGTCGATCTGGTGGTCTTGCTCCTGCATCAGGATCTGGCGAATCTGCTCCGCCATCGCGTACTCCCCAAGAGCTTCACATTGCGGAATCCGATCCCGGTAGTTGCGGATCGTTTCGTTTTCATTATCGAGATCGTAGCGAAGCATGACCTTCGGATCTTCCGAGGTGAGCACCGGCTTGGGCGTGACCGCCGGCATCTTGCCGAGGTAGTCGATCTGCCGCGAAAGGATCAAGGCATGATCGAGCTCCTGCTTGGCGTGAATTTCGAGCTGCGCGGCGATGTCCATGTACTGGGCGCCGGTCAGCACCTGGGAATAGACCACGTAGGCGATGATGGCTTGATATTCGCGGGAAAGGTCCTCGTTCAATAATTCCGCCAGACGCTCGCGGGAGATTTCGGTTTCGCTTGCCTTGGGCTCGGCCATGGGGACTTCTCCTTGAACTTGAAGTAAGAGCAGGCTCTATTGTGGGGCGCAATATGTGATTACTTCAAATGGAAAACGGGGGCAAAAAAAAACGGTCCGGCGCGGGGCGCGCCGGACCGGCTTTTGAGGGTGGGTTCTTTTAGGCAGTGAGGTACATCGTGCTGCCGTTGCGGTTCACCAAGAGGAGAGGCTTCTCGTTCGAGCCGTGCATGGCGCGCTCGAACTCCGCCGTATTCCTCACCGGCTGGCGGTTCACCTCCTGAATCACATCGCCCTGGCGAAGCCCGGCTTCGGCTGCGTCGCTCGAAGGATCCACCTTGGTCACCACCACGCCTTTCGTGTTGGGCGAAAGGCCGAGCTGGTTGGCCGCCTGCGCGTCGAGGTTCTGGACAGCCACGCCCGAAAGCGCGCTGCTGGCGGAGCCGTTGCCGTTCTCTTCGGAGTTGTCGCCCGAGTTGTTCTTCGCGCCCAACTCGGCCGGCATCGTGCTCAGCTTCACGCTGATGTCCTTGTCGGAGCCGCTGCGGAGCACCTTCAGGTTGGCATCGCTATCCGGCGCCATCATGGAGATGGTCATGCGCAGATCGTTGCTGTCCGTGACCGGCTTGCCGTTGACGTCGAGAATGATGTCGCCTCTCTCGAGGCCGCTCTTCTCGGCCGGGCTGCCCGCGCTCACGTCGGCCACCAGCGCGCCGCGCGCTTCTTTTTCGCCAAACTGCTTGGCGAGATCGGGCGTGACGTCCTGCGGCAGGATTCCCAGATACGCGCGGGTCACCTTGCCGTGGTCGACAATCTGTTCCATGACGCCGCGCGCCATGTTCGCCGGGATGGCAAAGCCGATTCCCTGATTGCCTTCCGACCCATGAGCGATGATCGCCGTATTGATGCCGATCAGTTCGCCGCGGTCGTTCACCAGCGCTCCGCCGGAATTTCCCGGATTGATGGGAGCGTCGGTCTGGATGAAGTCCTCGTAGTCCTCAATTCCCAGGTGAGAGCGGCCGGTGGCGCTCACGATGCCCATGGTCACCGTCTGGCCCACGCCGAAGGGATCGCCGACGGCCAGAGCATAGTCGCCCACCTGGACCTTCGATGAATCGCGCCACGGTGATGCAGGGCAGGTTGCTCGCGTCGATCTTGATCACCGCGATGTCGCTCTTCGCGTCCGTGCCCACCACCTTGGCCTTGAATTCGCGCTTGTCGGAAAGCGTGACGGTGACGCTGCTCGCGCCGTCCACGACGTGATTGTTGGTCACGATGTAGCCGTCCTGCGTCATGATCACGCCGGATCCCACTCCCGTTTCCCGCTGCTCGGGGACTTGAGGTTGTCCGCGGAACTGGCGATTGCGGAACTGGGGGTTCCGGAACTGGCCGTTGCCTTGCTTGCTGCCTTGGCCATTGCCTTGGCCATTATCGGGGCCTTCGCCGAATTGGTTCTCGAAGCCATTGCCGAAAAATTGACGGAACAGCTGATCGTCCGGCAACTGCGGCATCTGCTGAAATTCCGTGGGAACTTTGGCGATTTTCGATGACGAAATGTTGACCACAGCCGGCAGAACTTTCCTCACCACGGGCGCGAAACCCGTTTGGCTGGGACCTTCGTCGGGACTCGCCAGCTTCAAGGCCAGCGCGTGAATGTGCTCGATATGGGTAGCGCTGGCGTAGCCAACACCCCCTAATGCAGACGCCAGGGCCAGCGAACACAACACGGCCTGAGGACGCTTCCAGAAACCTCTTAAACTCTGATTGCGCATTTCGACTCCTGTATGGGGACGTTGGCCACTCTTCCTGATCTCTCCGAGGTGGTGGCTTCAAGTCTTTAGACGGACCGGCCGCGAAGAGGTTAGGTTGGCGGCTGACACAACGTGGAGAAGAAACTGCCTGGGCTCTCAAACTGCTGGATTCTATGGGCTCGCGCCTTATTGCACGGTGATGAATATTTCTTGTTGCGGGGGATAACCGTAATTGAAGGTAGTCTCGTATTTTGATTGTTTCACAAGGTCGAGCGCGGACTGGCTGAGGGCCGGATCCGAGGTTTGCAAACTCTCGGCTTCGATCACGCGTCCTTCTGGGGTTAGAGTCGCATGGATCACGACAGGATGAATTGGGCCAGAGCTAACGCCGCCCCTGGATTGGGTTTGATAGCTCGGTCCAATCAAACCCACGCCTCCCGTGAACATTTGGCTCGTTGCAATGAAAAGGGAAGGATTCAGCTCTTCGGTGGTCGCCGTGTTTACGCTCACGCTTCCCTGCAACACGATCTTTCCCGCCTCCGCCACTCTGACCTGGTTGATGCTGGGACGTCCGCTAGGCTCCGAAGAGTTCGCGTAGTCGTAAAGCACGTACATCCCCGGCGCAGGCGAATAGACTCGCAATAGCTTTCTTTGGTCAATCGGCACCGCTGGTCGCGCCTCAACGCAGTACTCCGCTTCCGGCCAGTCCCGGTTCGGCGCTTCGCTGCCGTGTACTGAAATTAAAATGCAGGTCACCAGTACGCCATCGAGCGATGCGGGCGCCGTTCGGATCTTCGCGCTCATCGTGGAAGGCATGCCGGGTCCCAGAACGTCACTCCGAGCCATCTCCAGGCGAATCGGTATTGGTCCGGGCGGCACCGAATCATAAGCCTGATCGGTGATGATTCGAGTAATAGAAAAGCCTCCAATGCGCCCTACCCAGTGCCGACGATTCGGGCTGACATCGGTCTCGTCCATTTCACCTTGGCCGACCTCTTGCACCTCGCCGGCGGCGGTAAACGACACCTTCACCGTCATCGGAGGTCTTACCGGGAACTTCGCAGAAAAGCCCTCCTGAAGCAGCTTGAGAACCGCAGCCCGCGCTTCCGGGTTCACCACGTTTTCGGGAGGGCTGGCCACCAGCTCAAACGGATCGTATGGCGGCGCCGCAATCTGGACTGCAGGAGCATTCTGCGGCTTGGCCAGCGCAAAATTCACCATCGACAACACTGCTCCAAGGCAGGTGATACCGATTGATTTGGGTGGTCTCATTGGTCTGCCTCCGTGGGAACCGAAAAGCCAGAGCCAACGTGGGCTTGCCCGATAATACTCCACTCCTACAGCCCGGTCATGCGCTCCAGCCGCTCCGGATACCTCGCGCCTTGCACCGCGATCTTCGCCGTCGCGGCGTCGATCTCCCGCAGATCTTCCGGCGTCAGTTGAATCGCCACCGCTCCGATATTTTCTTCCAGGCGGTTCAACTTCGTCGTGCCCGAGATGGGAACGATCCACGGCTTCTGCGCCAGCAGCCACGCCAGCGCGATCTGCGTGATCCACCGAGCCTCCTGAAGGCTCAATAGCGGCGCATATCGGCATTGCGCAGAATCTTGGTGCCTGATCCTTCGTTCCGTTCCAACTCCCCAACAAAAGCGCGACCGATCGCTTCCTGATCGATGGTTCCCCACGAACCGGGAATGAAGCGTCCGAGGAACGCCACCCAACCCGGCGTATGCACATTGCCTCCGATAATTCCGGGGCGAAAAATCGCCAAACGCGAGAAGCCGATTTCCTGCACGGCCTCTTCTTTTAATCCCATCACGCGCGCGTAACGAATTTTGCTTTTGCGGTTCGTTCCTGCCGCGGTTAATAAGCCGAAGTTCGTCACCCCTCCGGCTTTACAACCCCGTGCAAAGACGCCGACGATCCCCACTTCCAATTTGACGAGCTCTTCATCGCTCCATTTGATGCTGCCGCTACCGACCCCCACGCAAGAAACGCCAAACATGACTCGCGGCGCACAAGCCCTTACCAAATCCGCAACCTCTTGCACAAAATCCGCTTTCTCCGGATCGACGGTCACCACCCGTACCCGCTCGCCCCAAGAATTCGCAATCGGCCTGCGAGAAAGCAGCACCACCTCACGGCAGCTCGGAGAATTTATGAATCTCTTGACCACTGCGGAACCGACTTGCCCCGTGCCGCCTAGAATGATGACTCCGTATTCTGCCATGTGTAGGATGGACGCTCACAGCCCCGTCATGCGCTCCAGCCGCTCCGGATACCTGCCGCCTTGCACCGTGATCTTCGCCGTCGCGGCGTCGATCTCCCGCAGGTCTTCAGGCGTCAGTTGAATGGACACCGCTCCGATGTTCTCCTCCAGGCGGTTCAGCTTGGTCGTTCCGGGGATCGGAACGATCCACGGCTTTTGCGCCAGCAGCCACGCCAGCGCGATCTGAGCCGGAGTCGCGTTCTTGCGCTTGGCAATCCTGCCCAGCAGGTCGATCACCGCCTGATTCATCTTCAGAGCCTCCGGCGTAAAGCGGGGAAGTGTGCTGCGGAAATCGGTGCTCTCGAATTTCGCGTTTTCGCCGATCGTGCCGGTCAGGAAACCCTTGCCGAGAGGGCTATACGCAACCAGCGCGATCCCGAGTTCCTCGAGCGTGGGGATCACCTCCTGCTCCGGCTTCCGCCACCACACCGAGTACTCGTTCTGCAGCGCCGTGAGCGGCTGCACCGCGTGCGCGCGGCGAATCGTCTTAACGCCGGCCTCGGAAAGGCCGAAGTGCTTCACCTTGCCGGCTTGAATCAGCTCCTTCACCGTGCCCGCCACGTCTTCTATGGGCACGTTGGGATCCACCCGATGCTGATACAGCAGGTCGATGCTCTCCACCCTGAGCCGCTTGAGCGATCCCTCCACGGCCTGCCGGATGTGCGCGGGCTGGCTATTCACGCCTCTCGCTCCCGGCCGCGTATCGCTGCCGCTCAGATCAAACCCGAACTTGGTGGCAATCACGACTTTGCCGCGGTAGGGAGCCAGCGCTTCGCCCACCAGTTCTTCGTTGATGAACGGCCCGTAGACTTCGGCGGTGTCAAAGAACGTGATGCCGCGTTCGATGGCGGCGTGGATCAGCGAGATCATCTCCTGTTTGTCTTTAGGCGGCCCGTAGGAAAAGCTCATCCCCATGCAGCCCAGCCCCATGGCCGAAACTTCCAGATTGCTTTTTCCCAGTTTGCGCTTTTGCATTGTTCCTCCAGGAATGCGCCGCACGGTAGGTATATGAGGCTACATCAATTACGGCTAGCCTTGAGATGAGAAAGTATAGTCCGCCGACGCTTTGTGGTTTCAGGTCGGGCCTGGGTGTGGGGAAGCCCTTTAGCGCCGTGCTTCTCGGTGAAGTGAGCGAGTAATTCTGATCTAGACGTGTACGATCACGCCAAACGGCGTTCAAGCTGTCGGCGATAAGACCCAATAAAACGGCAGGATTCGCAGCAGTCTTGTCTTGGACGCTTTTCCGTGCCACCCACAATTTGGATCCGCGCAAGAGATGTGCTCATTGCCAAACATCTTCATCGCCTGGGCGTCCGAAAGCGATGCGGCAGAGCACTTCCTCTGAAAGTTGATGTCATGGCCCCCCTTGGGGCACTCGAAGACAAGTCTGTACGCTTTGCTCATGTCTCATAGTACCAGTTTCCAGCCGTTGCCTCTGGGGTGGAATCGCGGCCCCTTGCTCATGGTGCTAACACTATCCCTTTTCAGTAAGTTGCGCTTCTTCTAGCAGTTATCCCCTAATCCTTCCAGCGCATCACCTTGAGCAGATTGCAATAATCGTCGGTCCAGGAGATCGCTTGCGTCTCCGCGGGAAACGGTTCTGAGCCTCTCAGAAGCTCCTGGCCGGAAAGGGAAGCGGGATCGCGCGAGAGCAGGATCCAGTCGGATTGCGAAAAAGGACCGGTGGGAAGCAAATCGACGCGCACGGCGTGAAAGCCGAAATCGTGGACAATTCCGGCGATCACCGGCCGCAGGTCCAGCGTCTGATTGCTGATGTGCACGGCGATCACCGATCCCGGCCCGCGAAGATGCTTGGCGTACACTTGAAATGCTTCGCGCGTGAGCAGATGCATGGGTATGGCATCGCTCGAAAATGCATCCAGCACCAGCACGTCAAAGTTTTGGAAGTCGCCGCGGCTGGCTTCGCGTTCCAGCGAGAGCCGCGCATCGCCAAGCACCACCTCGATTCGGCCGGGCGAATCGCGCAGGTAAGTGAAGTAGGGCTGCTGGCCCGCCGTTGCCGGCGCGGATAATTTGTAGACGTCCGGATTGATTTCGTAGAAGCGGAAGACATCCCCGGCGTGGGCCAGCGCCGCGAGCGTACCCACTCCCATTCCCACCAGGCCCACGCGCATGGGATGTTGTGGCCAGTTGCGAATCACCATGTTGGCTCCGCTGAATGGGCCGTAGTAGCCCGTCGCCAGCGCGCGCCGCGCATCGCGATATTGGAAGCCATGAATGGTGCCGCCGTACTGCAAGGCCAGATAGTTCTCCTGCTCGACGCTTACCACGGACAAGACTCCGTAAAAGCTTCTGGACGACGCGATCACGTGGTAGAACGCCGCCTTCTGCGGAATCAGCAAGCCGGCGGTGAGCAATGCCAGCACGACCCTCGATGCGTTGCGCACCAGAGCCGGCGCCGGCGCCGTCCGCGGTGCTCTGCGCTCGGCGGCATACCGCCAAGCGGCTGCCACGATGAGAATGGCGGCCGCGTAAAGGCTGGCCGATCGCGGCAACCGCGCCGCCTCTCTCCATAACGGAGCAATCACAGGTGGCGCAAGCCATACGGCGCCGGCGAAAATCAAGAGCGCCAGAGAAGCTCGCCCCTTGTACCACCAGGACGAATCCTCCCGCATCGAGACGCCCAGCACCACCGCAATGCATCCCATAACCCCCAGCGGATATTCCCAATAGTTCGGGAAGATTCGCGGCGCCAGTAAGCTCACGGCAATGCCTCCCAGCGCGCCGCCGGTGGCGATGCAAAAATAGAATGCGGTCAGCAATTCCGCGCGGGGGCGCGTGCGCGCCGCCTCTCCATGGCACACCATGCATCCCGTGAAGAGCGCCGCGGAATAGGCCCCGAGCTGCATCATGAAGGAATACGTCATGCTTGGGAGCGATACGAGGATGACGAACGCCACCGTCACGGCCAAGGCCGGATAAAAAATCTCTCGCCGATACCAGCGGTCGCTCTCGAAGCACAGGATGAACGAAAGCAGATACAAACCTAATTGCAGAACCCATAGAAACGGGCTCACGGGGATATCCTGGCAAACCAGGTTCGTGGTCGCGAGCAACAGCACCGAGGCACACGCCGCCAGCCCCATCCATAGCAGCCGAAGCGGCCATCCAACGCGCCGTTCATCGGGGCGCGCTCGCCAAAAGGGTTCGCGAACAAATTCCGGTTTCGGAAAGCTGGGCGCGGCGGAGCGCACCACGCTTCGCGCGCTGAAAGAGTAGCAACCTAGAAACAGGCCGTACCCCGCGACCCAGGCCCAGCGCTGTGTCCCCAGTCCCACGTACGGTTCCACAAGCAGCGGATACGACAGTAACCCCAGGAGCGATCCCGCATTTGAGAGCGCATAAAGCCGGTAGGGCAGCCGCTTGGGCCCAGCCTGCGCGAACCAATGCTGCATCAGCGGGCTCGTGGCCGACAGCAAGAAAAAAGGCAGGCCGATCGCGGCGATCAAAAATTTCATGATCGCCCACGTGGGGTCGTTCCAAACCTCCGGTTGCCAATTCGCGCCCACGCCGAGCGGAGCGGACCGGAGATAAGCGGCCAGGGCGATGAAGATAGCGGACACGCCGAGCAGAACGCTATGCGCGATCACCTGCTTGCGAACGGGAAGCCACGTGGCCAGTCCATGCGAATACCCATACCCGGCGAGAAATAACAGTTGGAAGACAAAAATGCAGACGGTCCATACCGCCGGCGCGCCGCCAAAAACCGGAAGAATTACTTTCCCGAGTAGCAATTGAACCTGAAAGACGAGAAACGCGCTGACGAAGATCGCCAACGCAAAGGGCAGTTGCCCGGCATCGCTACCGCCGCATCGCCAGCGCTTGTCCCCAAGGCTCGAGCGGCGGCGCTTGCGCGCCCCTGCGCAGCTCTGGGGATAGTTTCGACAGTGGTACTCATCCATAGCCAGTCTAGGCGTGTTACAGGGAAAGCCCGCTTTTGCTGGCGTTTCTGTGCCCAAAGCGGAGTTGGCGACTAGCTCAACTTTCCCGGCGGCATCTCTCCGGTGCGGAATCGCGCGGGGTACACTCCTTTCACGCTTGGAAAATGAAGGAGAGACGCCCATGAAGCTAGTCGTGGTTTTAGCCGCCGCTGTCGTTATTGCCGCGGTCGCCACGGGCATCCTGCTGGCCCAAAGCAATCCTTTCGTCGGAACGTGGAAACTAAACCTCGCCAAATCGAAAGACCCCGGCGCGTTCCCCAAGGAGGAAACGCTTTCGGTCAAAGTGGTCGGTGGCCAGCGCCAGGTGACCATAAGAGGCACTTCGATGAACGGCTTGCCGATTTCGTTTCAGTACGAAGTCCCGGACAAAGGCGGACTGGGAAAGGTTCTGGCCGGCGGACCCTACGATGCCGTCGCTGGGAAGCTAATCGACGCCAATACTCGCGAGGTCAGCTACATGATGCGCGGCAAGGGCGTGTTACAGCTCCGCAGCGCGGTGTCCAAAGATGGCCGCACCATGAGCCTCGCAGTCGAAGGAACAGACGATCGAGGCAAGACGTTTTCCGGGCTGGCAGTCTTCGACAAACAATAGTTTCGCATCCGAGAGTCCCGCGCTTCGCCTCTTTTCTACAACTGGATTTGGCAGGCGATTTTGGTTCACTCCCACGGGCCTACGGTGTATAACCCTCTCCTGGGACGAACCCCGAAAGCGAAGGTGTGTAGATGCCGCGATTGATTCGCACTGTATACGTGCTGGGATTCCTCACTCTGTTTGTGGTCGCATCCAGTTGGCTGCTGCTCGAGACGGCGCGCGCCGCGGGACAGCAGGAGCAAACACAGGCCGCGCGGCCTGCGGGACGTGGCGGGCCCGGAGGCCCTCCGCCCGCACGGCAGGAGCCGCCGAGGTCCACGCGTCTCCAGTTTCCTCCCTTATTTTTCCGGGAAGACTGGAAGATCGATCCCAATGCGCCCAACGTGAATAACGCAGAAGAGCCCGAGCAGCCCATCACCCAGGGCAACGTCGCCAATCCCAATTTGGAAGTGCACGTCTACGGCGATCAGCCCGGCAGTCGCATCTCCAACCAGACTTACAACAGCATGACCTATGCCATGTCGCTGCTTTGCACCTCCAACTGGGCGATCACCCTCAGGGACAAGAACAACGACGTCGATTTGAGCGGCGGAGTGGCCACCATCCGCTGGCGCACTCGAATCAGCGGTTTTCGCTACCTCCATCCGATTATCAAGCTCGCCGATGGCACCTGGCTCATCGGGGATAAAACGTCCACCTATTCCACATCCTGGACCGTCTCGGAAATCAACCTTGTCGACGTGCGCTGGCGCCGTTTTGACCCCAAGAACGTTATCGAAACCGGCGACGGATACTGGGTGGACTATCCGGACCTCAGCAGGGTCGAGGAAGATTGGTTTCACGGACCTGATGCGCGGCGCTGGCCACGGAAGCGCCGGAGGTTCGAGGCTCGACTGGATCGAAGTCTACGGCAAGCCCGTTCCGCGATCCGCCGCGGGCATCAAGACCAGCAGCCGATAGACAACGGAGAGTTTGCCGCACCCGAATTCCGAGAGGCCGCCCCGTTCGGAACTCACCGGGCGCAATTATACCCACTGCTTCAGGGGTGCCCTTTGGCTGAGACGGTGCAGGGTCAGAGGGAAAGCCACAACTAATGCCACTAGACTCATGTACAGCGGCAGAATCCAGTTCGCCAGTGTGTCTTGTGGAAGCGCAAATACCGCCAGGAAATAGCCGATAGCAAAGATGATCCAGGCGAGCGGCCGGTCCCGCTCCGGTTCCTTCCAGACAAAAACGATCGTGGGGACAGCCGCGCAGATATCGGCGGCGATCGCGACATATAGGCCATATTGCGCGAGATCCGGATTTTTCCGCATGAAGATCCACATCGCCAGCGACGCCACGCCAAATAAGAAGCACAATCGTTCAGAGAACGTAGGCTTCTTCCATTCGCCGTGTCTCCAGACGCTCAGAATTGTGATCACGGTCGGATTTACGAAGCCGAAGACAGCGGGCCAAACGTTAGCTGCCGCACCAGCGCTTCGGTAAGTGAGCAACACAGCGAGACCGATAAGCGACCAGAGCGACCACGAAGTTGGGACCGGCTGAATCTTGCCTTCGTAGGTCCTGATCGCGTAGGGAACGATGCTTAGGAAGACCAAGCCACCGGACAACGCACCTATGGAGTGAGCACTCAATACGCTGACCTGCTCCGTTTCTCGTTGCGGCAACCTCTAACGACCAGCGGGCAGCTCTTCGGCTTCTGCTCATCGCCCATCGACATATCTTCCCACATCAAAATTCAAATCCGCGTTTATTGACATAGGCTATCGGCGAGAATAGACTCCGCCGGTGCGCTTGGGAGCGCCCCCTTCAGAGGAGGAGTTTGAATATGCGCCACATTACGCGGAATCAGGTTTTGCTGAGATTGGCGGGTCTCGCGGTGCTGGGAGTTTGCGCGGTTCTTTTCTTTACCGGCGTTTACAACGGCCGCGTGGCAGCACAGACGGAAGCGGCGCCGAAGTACAAAGTCGATGCCAGTTGGCCGAAGCCGCTGCCCAACAAGTGGAAGATGGGCGGCGTCACCGGTCTGGCCGTCGATAAGGACGATAACGTCTGGGTCTACGACCGCCCGAACGATCTCACCAGCATCGAAATCGAAGCGGAGTTGAATCCTCCCATTGCCGATTGCTGCACCCATCCTCCGGCCATGATCCACATCGCCGGGCATGATGGCCCCGGCTATAAGGACGGCGACGTCATCGGCTACATTGAAGCCCAGCAAGGGCACGGCATGGCCGTGGACAAAAAAGGGTTCCTTTACCTCGGCCAGAACACCGTCCGCAAGTTCGATCCCAAGTCCGGCCAGATGCTCATGGCCGTTCCTCACGTCCAGGAAACCGCCAATGGCAAGCCGTTCGAGAACGATAATTACAAGCCCACTTGGGTGAAGGGCGAGGGCAGCGCCGGGCCGGTGGCCGGCTTCATCACCCTGCCGGGTGTCCCGCGCGGTGGACGCGGCGGGCGCGGCGGCGGAGTCGGCGAGGAAGCCGCCACCCAGGCCGCCTTGCAAAACAAAGCCTTCATCGAAAAGTATCCTCCGACCACCCCGATGATCATCGGAAATATCGAGGAGGTCCGCACCGACGATGACGTCAACGAGATTTACGTCACCGACAGCGCTTTCGGCGGCCGCGTGATGGTCTTCTCGCTGGACAAGTTCGAGTTCAAGCGCGGCTGGGGCGCCTACGGCCACAAGCTCTCGGAGATCAGCACCGATCCCGCCGCCCATGCCTACCATCCCGGCGGTCCCATGGCCAAGGAGTTCGTCGGCCACCTGACCCTTAACTTCTCCCACGACGGCCTGGTCTATGCCGCCGACCGCGGCGGCAACCGCATCGACGTCACCGACAAGCAGGGCAATTTCAAGCAGGAGATCACGCTGGCCGAAAACACCGGCGTGGGCGGATCCACCGGCGGAGTTATGTTCTCCGCGGACAAGGACCAAAAGTATTTGTATATCTCCGATCTCACCAACAACCACGTTTGGTTCCTGGATCGCAAGACGGGCAAGGTCCTGGGCACGATCGGCAGCATGGGCCAACAAGCCGGGGAGTTCTTCGGCGTGCACATGGAAGCCGTGGACACGAAGAACAATATCTATACCGGTGAAGTTTTCTACGGCGAGCGCGTGCAGCGCTTCGTCCCGGCCAAGTAGCGCCGGCCAGCCAGCGGCGGCGTTGCCATGCAGCGCCGCCGCTGCCGCACGCCGCGCATGCTGACGGGCTCATTAAGGCTGCGTTATCGATAAGTCCATGAATCGCGAATCGGCCGCCTCCTGGCGCACCGAACTGAGGGCCACGCTCACTTCGCGCACATAGTAGGTCATCCCAGCCAGCAGAGCGCTCATCGAAACCACGAAAAGAAGCGCCGCCATCGCCTGCGCGTAGCGCCAGTAGAGCCCCAGCCCCAGCAGCAGGCACGTGGTGATGGTCCCCAGCAGGGAATACACCGTGAACAGAAAGGCCCTGCGAATCATCTCCGCGCGGTGTTCGATGGAGGCGATTTGCGAGGCATAAGCTTCAGACTCCTCGAGGCGCCCATCTTTTGCGGCCAGGTGTTTGTTGTGCAGGTAGGCGCGCAGCCGGCTCACCATCCCCATCAGGCGCACGTTTAGCGACAGCAGAAGCAGCCCTTCCGCGGAGACAAAAATAGCCGGCGCAACAAACGCCTGGAACAGCCGCGAAATATCGGCCATAGGGAACGGTGGCCTGCAGGCCCAATCGGCAATGCCGCGATTACGCACCCATAGCGATGGTCATGTGTTCAGGCGGCGGCCTTGACGATTGGCTGGAGAGTCCGTGCCGCGTATAGGCGTGCTCACTGCATCCTGAGAAGTTGCTTGGTTGCCCCGGCCGCTGTTCTTCAGCCCGCTGTCCTTCAATACGATCGGCGCCACCACGTCGTCCATCGCGATGATCCCCTCGAGCTTACCCTCGGCATTTACCACCGGCAGACGGCGCACCTTGGCCTGCACCATCTTGGCCAAGGCCGATCGCACGTCATCGTCTGGACTGCAGCAGATCGCTCGGTGCGTAGCCACTTCGCCCACGGTGATTTCGCCGGCCAAGCGATTCCGCGTGCCTAACGCGATGCAAATGTCGCGCTCCGTAATTACCGAGATCACTCTCTGATGCTCATCCACGATCGGGAGAAGGCCACAGTTGCCTTTCCAAAGAATCTCCACCGCCGCGCCCAGGTTGATCCCTGGAGTGCACTGGGCAGGTGCTGTCGTCATTGCTTCCTTTACGTTCATGGTTAGTCCCCTTTGGTGTGTGATAACGCCGTGTCCGATCCGGCGGAGCGTGTCGAGAGTTCTCGGCCGCCGCGCGCGATTGAAACTGCCGCCAGCGGATTTGCACGCGGATCGCCAGTTCCGCAAGCCATCTTCATGGGTGAACCAACCACATAAAAACACGCTGGTTATCGGCTGCGCTGGCCTGCCCGGTTTCAGGCTTGGTTATCGACTCCCGTCCCAAATTGGCCCACCTGCTCGTCACCTCGAAAGCGAGTAATGAAAGGTTACAGCCTTGCTTTCGCCGCGTTTCTCCTTCGGCTGAAAGTTTTCTGAATCTCCCGAAATGGGACCATCACACAACCTCTCGAGCACTGAAAACCGTGATTTAGTGATTGGCTGCGGGATTGCACCACATTAAGGCCGTGGCCGGTGCCGCGCAGCGAAAGCTTCATGCGGGTGAATGGAGGCAACCCAGCCTTTGAATCTGCCCCTCGATTGGAACACAGACGGGAACTCAGCTCGAAGTGCGTGACGCGAACCAAAACGCGCTTCGCATGTTGATCGAAACTCTGCCCGTGGGCCTCATCATCACCGATGAAGGAGGGCAAATTACGGATTTGAACGAGAGCGCGCTTCGCATGTTTGGGTACACCCGCCAGGAACTCCTCGGTCATACCGTCGAAATGCTTCTGCCCGATCGTTTACGAAACTCGCATGAGAAACAGCGCGGCAGCTACGCAACGGGGCCCCATGTGCGCCCGATGGGCGTGGGAATGGAGCTGGTTGGGCGCCGCAAGGATGGCACGGAGATCCCCGTCGAAATCAGTTTGGGACCGTTGGTAACCAAAGACGGCACGCTGGTCTCCTGCACCATCGTGGATATCAGCGAGCGCAAAAAAATCGAGCAACAACTGCGGCTGGCGCAGCGCATGGAAGCCATCGGCCAGCTTGCCGGCGGCATCGCGCATGATTTCAATAATCTGTTGGCCGTCATTATTGGCTCCGCGGACCTTCTCGTTGACGCGGTCCCGCAAGCCGGCTCCCTGGCAAAGAAAGTCGAGTTGATCAGAAGCGCCGGCTCTTCCGCCGCCGATCTGGTTCGCCAGTTGCTCGCGTTCAGCCGTCAGCAGATGGTGCAGCCGGTCGTGCTGGACACCGCCAAAATCGTGGAAAGCACCCGAGCGATGCTCGGGCGGCTCATCGGCGAAAACATTCAGTTGAGCGTAGTCGTGGAAGAGGGGGTGGGGTTCGTCACCGCCGATCCTGGCCAGATCGAGCAGGTGCTCCTGAATCTCGCCGTCAATGCTCGCGACGCCATGCCCCAGGGTGGCCGCCTCACAATTCACGCCCGCAATGTCGATCTTGACGAGACCGATAAGAAAAAACATGACCCGGTAACCCCGGGGCGATATGTCCTGCTGGCCGTCGAGGATACCGGTTGCGGAATGGATCCTAAGACCCAAGCGCGGATCTTTGACCCGTTTTTTACCACCAAGGAACTCGGGAAAGGCACCGGCTTGGGTTTGGCAACGGTTTACTCGATCGTAAAGCAGTCGCGCGGATACATATGGGTGTACAGCGAGGTCGGGCAGGGAACGATCTTCAAGGTTTACCTGCCTCGCACGGATCGAGCCATTCGTCCACACAAACAAAAAGAGGAGGAACTGACCGCGCTCGAAGGCTCGGAAACGATTCTGCTGGCCGAAGACTCCGAGTCTCTTCGCGAGATGGCTCGCGAGTATCTCGAAAGTATTGGCTACACGGTTCTCGACGCGAACTCGGGCACCCAAGCCCTCGAGCGGGCCAAGAATTTCAAGGGACGCATCGATCTTCTTTTGACGGACATCGTAATGCCTGAAATGGGCGGACCCGAACTTGCCGATCAGATTGTCTCGCTCCGGCCGGAAATCAAAGTAATTTTCACGTCTGGCTACACGGGCGATCTGATCGCCGGCCACGCTCCTCTCGACCCGGTCACCTTCATTCAGAAGCCTTATCGCCCCAAGGCCCTGGCCCGCAAAATCCGGGAAGTCCTGCGCGGAACCGTTTAACGGCGGCCTGACGTCATCTTGGCGGATCTAGCGGTCCTACCTCTCGAAGTTCGGCGGTTTGATCTCCGGAGAGCCCAGCTTCTTGTACTCCTCCGGCTCCTCGTTATGCGTGCAGAAATATTCCTGCCAATCGTCGTTGGGATCTTGCGCTAGCGTCCATTGGCGCGGCGCCGAAGCCCAGGGCTTCTCCAGCACCACCGGATCGTCGATGGTCACCTGGTAGGTGAGGTAGTTCTTCGAGGGACGGCTGAAGCGCTCCACGATATGCTCCTGATCGCTGTGCAGCCATGCGCCGCTCTCTCCGATGAACCCCACCGCGACATTCCTCAGCCGGGTATCGATGGCAATCACGTCGACCACCAGCGTGTCTCCCGTCCCAATGTGCGGACGAATCGCCGCTGAACGTGGGATCGGGATTCTTGGTGTGCGGACGCCCGTCGGTGTGCACCATGCGAACGGTCAAAGGATATTCAGCCAACAGAAGCAGTGTTCCCGGTTTTTCCACCAGCACCATCGGTCCGTGTTGATTGGCCTGCATGGTGATCGAGCTGGGCGTGCCCGCCTGGTCGCACTGCCCATAAGGAACCGGACTCTTGTACTTTGCGGCCATCCCGGGCTTGAAGACGGGCTGCACCTCGGGCGTTTCTTTGCGATCGTATTGACTCATTAAACTTCGATCGATCGGGTAAGCCGCCTCCAGCATCTTGCCGGCACGGTTCGGATAATAACGGCCAGAGAGGTCCACGTGCCCATCCTCCAGACGAGGCGCCGGTCCGCCGGGCGGCAAAATCTTCAGCTGGTCAAACCCGCCGGCCATCTTTGGCTTGGCGCTTCCTTGCTGCGAATTCTGGGCCTGCGAACTCTGGGCTTGCGCGAATGAATTCGGTGCCAGCGCGGGCGCGAAAACCATGCACAAAGCCGCAGCCGCAGGTAGAACTTCGGCGATGAGGTATTTCTGCACTCGTCTCATTCCACTTTCTCCTTCTTCCGCTGCACTCTTCTTTCTGAAATCTCAAATCTCAATTCTGAAATCTGCGATCCTCCGCCCTCGGCTGGAACATCCTCCCACCAATCGAGTACATTGTCTAAACCCGAAAGGAGTACCCATGAAAATCGCGGTTTACGGCAAAGGCCACGTGGGTGGCGGGCTCGCCGACCTCTGGGAACGCGCCGGCCACCAGGTGCAGCGTTTAGGACGCGACGGCGGGGAAGTCTCAGGCGTCGACGTGGTGCTTGTCTCCGTCCCGGGCAACGCCCTCGCCGAAGCCATCGGCAAGCTGAAAGGCGCCCAGGGAAAGACGGTCATCGACGCCACCAATCGTTTCGGCACCGAGCCGCCGCCGGGCTTCCGCTCCAACGCCGAGTTCATAAAATCGAAAACCAACGGCCCCACGGCCAAGGCCTTCAACATCAACTTCGCCTCGCTCTACGCCAGCTTCGCGAGGCGCGCAAGCCTCCCAAGCAATTTGTGGTGCGGAGATAACGAAGCCCGCGCCGTCGTGGAACAGCTCAGCCGCGATGCCGGCTACGACCCCGTCTACGCCGGCCCTCTGACGAACGCCGCCGACCAGGAGCATCTGATCAAAATCATTTTCGCCATCAACCAGGGCGGCCTGGGCCCCTTCGTCTACCGCATCGCCCACCCCGACCAACTCTGACGCCGCAGCGAGACGACAGCCACCGTCATCACCAGTCGCCGTGACCGTCAACAACGTTGTCATTCCGTCTCTGACGAACCGTGCCGTGTCAAGGCACACCACACGGGGCTGCACGGTGTGTGCAGCAACGGAGTTTTTTCTTCCTTACCAGAGTCTTTTGCGAACACCAGGCTCGTTCTCGATCTGCATCACGCGGTGGTCCGACTGCTCCACCAACCATCTCTTCGGTCTCCTACAGCGACCATGTTGCTATTGCGAACTCCCTGTCCACGACCAGGGAGGCAGGGTGCCCACTCAAACGCTCGGCCTTATCCTACGACCACGGAATGACTCGGGCCGCCCTGCATACGAGCAACGGTTGCCGGTGCATGGGGCGCTGCTCGCGCAGCATCCAGTACAGCCGCACCGCCAACTTGCGCGCCACCATCACCTTGGCCAGCGCCTTGTGTTTGCGCGCCGCCAGCCGGCGATAGTCCCGCCGCAACTGTTCATCGAAACGCGCCGCGTTTTGGGCTGCTTCGACCAAAAGCGTACGCATCATGGTGTTGCCTTGCTTGCTGATCGCTCCCAGCTTCTGCCGCCCGCCGGAAGAATGTTCCCGCGGGATCAATCCCAAATAACTGGCCACCTGTTTGCCGCGCGGAAATCTTCCCGGCGGTCCGATGGTCAAGGCATACGCTAATCCCACCACCGGCCCCACGCCCGGATGCGTCATCAACAGCCGCACCTCCGGCCGCTGCTCGGCTTCCGCCCGCACCGCGGTGTCCAGCTCTTGGACCTGCTCCTGTAAACGATCCAGCATCCCCAGCAACTCCGTTCGGCGCCGCGCCGTCCAGCCTTCCAGCGGCAACTGCTCCAGCACCGCGCGCCCTTGCTTGCTCCACAACTTCCCCTTCCGCCGCACACCCTGGTTCAGCGCCAGATGCTGCAACTGGTTCTTCACCTGGGTGCGCCACTCCACCAGCTTCTGCCGGTGCCGCAACAACTGCCGCACATCGCGTATCTTCCCGCTGGGAACCCACAACCGCGGAAACCGCCCGTCGATCAGCAACTGCAAAATATGCCGCGCATCCCGCCGGTCGGTCTTCTGTCGTCGTACCACCATCTGCCGGATCTGCGCCGCGTCCCCAATCCACAACTCCTGCCCCAACTCGGCCAGCAACTGCTCGAACCACTGCGAGTTGCCCACCGCTTCCATCCCCACCCGCACCGGCCCCTGCAGCTGTTGATAGAACCGGCGCGCCTCTCCTTTCTCGTGCTCCAAACGAAATTCCAACACCTCGCCCGTCTCCTTGTCCACCATGGCGATCTGCTGGTAGCTCGGGTGAAAATCGCAGCCTATAATCTTCATTGCGGCTCCTTCCGACCGAGCCTTGGTTTTCGCAAACACAAGTCTACTCGCTAGGTTCTGGAGCCGCTCCTTCGTCATCCAATCAAGCGCAGCGAGGAATCTGCAGTTTACTTTCGCGTGCCCCTGCGCGTAGGTCTCCTCCCTTGTAGCCCAGGGCGACCGCCGCACTATGGTGGGGCCCTGGGGCCTTTTCGTCGCAAAGCCCACATTGTCATTCCGAGCATTCGCGAGGAATCTGCAGTTAGCCTTCTCGGGTACGCGCCGCACGACCGCGTGATCATTCTGAGCGAAGTGGCGCGTCCTTTGCGTCCCGGAGACTTTGCGGGGAATCTCTCTGGTCGCGGGGTGCCGCAGCCAGGCGCGCCTTTCGCGCTCCGGCCACTATCGTCGCCTGAAGCGAACCCCGAATGACTTTCCTGCATAACCTGATAGACTCTGGCAGGGAAGAAGCCTCACTAAGAAGGAGCCCTATGCGATCCCGACTTTCGCTGCTCACTTTGTCCGGCCTTGCGCTCGGGACTGCTATCCTCGCCGCGGGAACGTTTGTCCGCCCCATGAGCGGCCAGCCTCGCGCCGCCCAAAATGGCGCCGCTAAATCCTCCGGCCAATCCGGCGACAAACCTTCCTCGAACGCCGCGGCCGCCCAGGACTCCGCCGCTATCCCCAAGCGCATCGAGGACTATCTGCGCAAATATTACGCCTGGGGACCGAATTACACGGTCAAGGTTGGGACGCCCAAGCAGTCGCCCATTGGCGATCTCTACGAGGTTCCCGTCGAGGTGAGCACGGAGGGCGGCTCCGATTCAGCCGTCGTTTACGCGAGTAAGGACGGCCACTATATGGTTCGCGGCGATATGCAGGACCTCAGCGCCGACCCCCTCGCCGAGAACCTGAGCAAACTCAACCTTCAAGGCTCCGCGTCCAAAGGCCCCGCCGACGCCAAGGTCGTCCTGGTCGAATTCGGCGATCTGGAATGCCCGGTCTGCCGCCAGCTCGACTACATTTTGCGCGCGGTGCTGCCCAAATATCCCCAGGTCCGCCTGGTCTTCAAGGATTTTCCTCTGGAATCGATCCATCCCTGGGCCATGACCGCCTCCACCACCGGTCGCTGCGTTTTGCAGCAGAGTTCAGATGCCTTCTGGAAATACCATGACGCGGTTTACGACAATCAGGATGTCATCACTCCCGAAAACGCCTACGACAAACTCACCGAGCTTGCCGTTCAGGCCGGCGCCAACGCCGATAAGCTGAAACCGTGCGTCGCCGACCCTAAGACTCAGGATGAAGTGCGTCAGACCATCGCCGAAGGCAAAGCCCTGGGCGTAGACGCCACGCCCACCACCTTCGTCGACGGCCGCCGCCTAGTCGGCCCAGACCAAGCCCTGCTCGAACAATACATCCAGTACGACTCCCATTAACCCCGCCGCACCCCGCAACAACGCCAATGAGCCAGCGACTCGCTCGGCAACCGACCGCCCGTGCGGCCGTTTGCCTATGTCTTAACCGCCGCGCCCAAGCGAACGGGCATCCCATGGCTGTTTTTCTATGTAAACCTAGTTCCTGCTTAGAGGTTTTGACCGCGGACCAAACATATTCCCGCTTGTAAGAAGCGGGGCCCTCTCCCAGCGGCTCCACGCATAGGCTTCGTAGCGGCTCAGCATGATCCGTACAAACACTGAGAAGATATACACAGGGATCGCACCCGCCCCTCAATATACGTTACATAATATATATTATCCGCCCTTGGGAATGATACTGTTTGAGTCGTGGTAAGCGAGCCTGCTGAAAGCGTCGTGGTCGCGCTATTCAAATTCGTAGACGAGGTATCGAACGATGTGACGTTGTAAAGCTGGCCTGCCTCGACCTGTCCATCCGTGCATCCCGTCGCCCCGCATCCCGAATTCAGCGTCACCTTGATGACGCGCGGGCCGTTGGTCAGATTCAGCGAATAGCATCCGCCCATCCAGAAGTTATTCGTGGAATCGTGAGCCTCGGAGATGCAAGTGTACGTATTGCTCTGATCGTCGGTGACGGTAGGCGCTTCCTGGCTGGTGGAATGATAGCGATAAGCCACGACCACGCTATTGCCGCTTAGAACTGCATCCGGTAAAGGAAACCAAATGCTGTAATTTGCGGCGGTCGTCGTGCCGCTAACTTGCGTGGTGATGTTCCCATCTTCCGTGCTTGGCCCTTGTGCGTGTGTGACAACAGCCGTAGTGGAGACTCCACCTCCTCCAGAGGGCACGAACCACACCCCCACCCCGGTAGTCGTGAGTGTTCCCTGCCCCACCACGTAGAGCAAGCACACCAATGTTCCCAAAGCTAAGAAGCGATGCAGCATTTAGAACTGCGTGTAGTGGAACATCACGTTAACTGTCTGCGCCGCGCTCAAATTGACGCATACGGCTTGAGAGGCGGGCGTGGACCACAAAGTATTTCCGGGAGGCGTCACGTTCTGGCCGGCGGGCGCCACACTCGACGGAGCTTGCATCGGAACCAGAATGCTCAAGTCGCTGGGGCTTGTGGCGCAGTTGGTTCCCGTCCCATAAACCAGCTTGACGTTCACCGCCGTCGTGGACGCCGTGTTGACGAAGAAATCGCAAATGTAGATGGACTTGCCGCTCGAAAGAGCTACAGCCTGGGTACTGCCGCTGGTAGCCAGGCCGTTGTTGACATAGGTGTTGGGACAGATGATTTGCCCGGTAAGATTCCCGCCCGCATTCCCGCCCATGTAAACCGCGCCCGATGGCACCGCCGAGCCCGTCGCGCCCTGGCCCCAGTTGGCAATCGCAGGATTGTTCGTCGCCACAGCCTCCCGGATCGTGCTGGCCGAAGCATTCCCTGTATTCGTATCCACCGTTGAGGGGAAGTTCGTGTCTTGGACCGCGTTCGTCGTCCCCGGCGTGGTCTGGTCGATCCCCACTTTGCCGACGATGGCCGACCCTGCTACAAGAGCCGGGAGCGATGCCAAAGAGACGGGCTGCGTGGATTGCCAAAAGGTTCCGCTTACCGGCTGCGTGACTTGCGAGCCGTCCACCAGCAAATAGCTATGCGAGTCGATGCGCGCCCGGCCGGCGTTGCCATTCGAGATCGAGGGATCCGCGCCAGTATCGTAGAGGCCGCCGATGGGATTGATTGCCGTAGTGCCCACGGTGAAGGCGCTATTGTCGGCGAATCCCGCCGAGCTCGAGCACCCCGAATCGCAGACCATATGCAGGTTGGAGCCGGTGCCCTGCACCACCGTGAAATTCCCGGAACCGGTAACGGCTGGGGTGTTTGTGATGTAGGCATTCACCCCCGGCACATTCACCGCGCCCGGCGAAGTCCCATAAGCCGATGGCGCGCCCAGCGCGGTGGAGTCCCATTGCGTCAAATTAAACAGGCAGTTGGCCGCCGTGCAGCTCACCGGCTGCGTGGTCTGCCAGAATGTTCCCGTCACCGCGAACGATCCGCCATTCGCGCTCACCACCCACGGCGAGGTGCCCTGAAAAGCCTGCACGAATAGCTTGCGATCGATCGTCAGTTGCGGCGCGCACGCATTCCCAGACGTGCAGTTCGTCGGCGAAGCCGAATACCAGCCGCCCGTGATGCCGAAATCGGCGGTCGTCCCCGCCGTAAACGCCGAATTGTCCGAAAATCCCGCCGACGCCGAGCATCCCACGATGCAGTCGACGTAAAGGTACGAACTTGAATCCATCCGCACGCGGCCGGCGTTGCCAGTCGAAATCGACGGAGTCGATGTCGTATAAAGAGCGCCGGCAATGTTGATCGGAGTCGTTCCTACCGTGAAAGCGCCGTTATCCGCAAAGCCGGAACTTGCCGAGCATCCCGTGATGCAGTTCACCAGCAGGTTATACGAGCCGTCAAAGCGGAAGTTGCCCGTGTCCCGCTCTGCGCCGCCCTGCGGCTCCATGGGTTCGCCCATTCGGAAAGGATTGGAGTAGCCGCGGAAGGCATTATGCACCGCGCGTATGCTGTCGGGAGCCGGCGCGGCATGAGCCCAAGCGGCAAAAAACAAAAGCGGTATCCAGATATGCGCCCCAGGCACGCGAATGCCCGTCGACCGATGAACGCTATGAGCCCCCGGCACGCTCGCCGATTGCGCCGGAGCCGTCTGCTCTTTCCAGTCGCGCATGTCCAGAAGATCCACCTGCAATTCATAGCGGCCATAGAACCCACGCAGCTTGGGCCACAGCCAAAGCAGAAGTTTTCTCATAGGAACCTACAGTGCGTTCCGAACTGGTCCTCGAAGCAGCACACCGTGCGTAGCTGGTTGTCGGCGCGAATTACCGCGCAATCGACGGGAGCAAACGAGGGTGGGTTGTAACGCACCGCCCTCCCGCATCCCGAAAGCAGCCGCCCGCGTCCCGAAAGCAAAAAGATAAAAAGCGGATGCTTCACGAATGCGGTCTTACGTGACTGGCAAATGCCCCATTCGCGTTCGTGGTCACCACGTTATCGGCCGCCGGCGTGGGCGCCGGCCCATGTGTCGGATACGGCGGCTGACCGCCGCTCGGATTGCCCGTTGAGATAGCGGTCGCCGCCGGCTTGGACGTAAATGCTCCGTTCACAGACATGGTTTTTAGCCCTCGTCCTCATGAGGTTGTGGAGCCGAAAAAGTGCGTTGCCATAACGCGGCTCTTTCGGCCTAGAAAAGTCCCGCTACAGCCGGCGCACGTCTGCCGTGACGTTCACCGCATTCGTGCGGCTGCGCATCAGCAAGCGCACGAACGTCGCCAGCACGCTCGAGCCATCGAAGTGAAACGTTTGGTTCGTCGAGTCCACCGACGTGATGTTGCCGTTCGCCACCGTCTGATATTGCGTGTCGGAGTCCACGTCGCTCACTTGCACGTCGATCTCGAACGAGCCCGGCGCCGCCGAGAAGAATCCTGTGACCGCAAACCCGCCGGGAGATCCTCGCTGCATGCCCAGCGCCAGCCGCGAGCTCGCCGAAGCCCCGCCGCTGCCGGCCGCCGGCTGCTCCGCGCTCCACACTTGCGCCGAATCCCCCGGCCAGATCGCGCTCGGTGGCGTCGCATTGCTATAAGTAGGCATCCGAGACCTCCCCTCCTCAAATAAAAATGGCCGCCTCTCCGGCGGCCTCCATGCACCAATTCTGAGATTGTCGAGCGCGAAAAGCGCACCAACAGGATGCGGCTTTTCGCGTCTAAAAGAATCGCGCCCGCAAAGCTCGCGCGCCGATCACGCGCGCTTTTGGCGCAAAAAAGGTCCCTTAAAAACGAAAACGCCCGGAAGGACTCTCCCGGGCGCACTTTCTTACACGAAAAGTATACCACAGCCGTCAACCTTTTCCGCTCGCCTCGCAAGGCGGCCTGTGCAAAACTTATTGGCTTCGCACTTTGTTTGGATATCGATTGGACATATCGTGATGCGAGCTATCGCCTCCGTCCGCGCTACTTTGCCTTTTCGCTATATCGATCATCCTTTCGATAAGCGTCACGGGCTCGATACCAGTGGATACGTCAGCAAGCGCGATCTGGTCACCGGCCATCCTCACGACGCTTACCTCACCGGCTATTCCGCCGTCGCGCCCTCCGTCTTTCGCCAGATGTGCCGCCGCTGGATCGATACGCTGGCCGCGCGCGGGCGCGTGCAAGCCTTCAGTTTTATCGACGTGGGCGCCGGCAAGGGCCGCGCTCTCCTGCTCGCCTCCGAATTGCCCTTTCGCAAAGTGATCGGCGTGGAGCTCAGTAGCCAACTCGCGCGGATCGCCGCGGAAAATATCGCCAAATGGAAGCAAGAACACGCTGCGCGCACACCCATCCGCATCGTCCATCAGGACATTCTCGACTTCCGCTGGCCGCGCACGCCGCTCCTCGTGTATCTCTATAATCCCTTCGAGCGCGAGATGATCGAAGAGCTCATCGAACGCCTGCGCTGGGCCGCCAAGGCCGGCTCGCGCTGCGTGGATATCCTTTATCTGAATCCCGTGTATGGATATCTGCTGACCCGCTCCGGCGCCTTCCGCGAGCTCTGGAGCGAACGCATCGCCATGAGCAAAGAGGATCAGAACGCCGATCCCTACGCCACCAGCACCGATCTCGTCTCCGCCTACCGCTTCGGCCCTCCCTAAGCTGCAGCACCCTCGGGATTTCATCGTCCTGAGCAAGTCCACCGCGGCGGGCGAGTCGAAGGATCTCGTATCGCCGCGGCCTTCAGCGCGGCAGCCTTATCGGGCTTGTCATCCTGAGCGTGAGCGAAGGATCTCTCTGGATTTGTCGTCCCCGGACGCTTTCTTTTAAACTCTGAGCTCAGCGATTTGAAATCTGAAATGTGAACTTTGTAATCTGAAATCCGAACGGTCCACCCAAGGAGCCCTCATGCCGCCCCATCAGAGAGACGATCAGAAAGACGATCAGCGATACCGCCGCGGACGCGACAAACTGAAACAGATGATGGGCGACGTCGGCGAACAAGCCCTCGACAATATCGCCAGCATTTCGCCGGACATGGCCCGTTACGTCGCCGAGTTCGTCTTCGGCGACGTTCACTCCCGCCCGGCCCTCGACCTGAAGACCCGCGAAATCGCCGCCGTCGTCTCCCTCGTCACCCGAGGCGGCGCCGAGCCGCAGCTCCGCGCGCATCTTCACGCCGCCCTCAACGTGGGCTGTTCGCAGGAGGAGATCATCGAGCTGATGATCGAGATGGCCGTTTACGCCGGCTTCCCCGCCGCGCTCAACGGCCTCTACGCCGCCCGCGACGTCTTCGCCGAACACAAAGCCAAATCCCCGCGCTCGTAGCAAAGTCGCCCGCTGAACCCGTCCCTTGTAGCCCAGGGCGCGCTTACGCCCTTTGTGAGTGGCCCGGGCTTTCCCCGCCTCACCCCGCGGCGACGCTGTCATTCCGGACGGCTCCCGCCATCCGTGATGAACGGTTTGATCGACAGATGTCATCCCGAACCCAGTCGCGTCTTTTGCGAAATGGGGGTGAGGTCCGGTGTCGGGACTCCCGTGGAGTCCACCGGAGTCCAGAAACCGGAGGATCTGCTTTGCATTTTCAGCCTTCCGGATACCCCACCAAAAACGTAATCGGCAGCCGCCAAATCGCGCGCTTCACGCATCCCGCTTTCCAACGATAACCCGCTCCCGCCAACCCGCTCGTCAACTCCCGCAATTCCCCCGGCGAATACGCGCGCAAACAAGACACGATGCCGTCGAAAAGCAACACCAGCGGAACAATCGGTATCAACCACCGCCACACCAGCCGCGAGAACGGTCGCGGCCGAAGAAACGGCACCACGAGAATATCCCCGACCAGCACCAGCGGCAGAAGCAGCAACGTCAGCGGACGCCGCCCCGGTACCTCGAAGATGCCGATGCCTCGCCCCTTGGCCACGGCGTCGCGCAGAATTTCGCGCGCCTGCTGCGGCGGAAAATGATGAAACGAAGTGAAGAGCGTTCGGAATCCCCCAAGCTCGCTCGGCACGCGCGCCGCGTCCACCGGCTCGGCGTGATAGTGCAACTGCGCCGAATCGTTCTCGCGCTCGTGCTCGCGCCGCCTCGTTCGGAAATTTGTCGCTGAGCTCCACGCAGACGTGCACGCCGCGGCGCTTCAACTCCTCCGCCAGCCAAGGCCACGGCCCTCCAGCGCCCGAGCACAAATCGAGCACGCGGTCCGCGCCGCTGCGTTCGATCCCCTCGCGCAGTTCCGGCAGGATATCGCCGTAAGGTTTGCCGATGCCCAGCAGAATTTGCAGATCGTCCGTCACCGCATCGCGCAGAAACGCCGGAAACCACGCCTGGTCGTGTATCTCGATGAACTGCACTCGATGCATACATCTATCGTGCTGTAGCCAGCTTCCGCCGTCTAGCGGCGCGAACGACAGCTCTATAAGGAGGGAGTTGGGGCTCGAATGAGAAATGCAAGTTTTTGTAGCCCAGGGCGCCCGCCGCCCCGCGCGAAAGCGCACGTAAAAACAGAAGTCGGCGGGGCCCTGGGGCCTTTTCTTTAAACGGCTCCCGCGCTCACGACGCCGCGAAATACGGCAGCCGTCGCGGCGCCGCCCACCGCGCGTGCAGCGGGCTCGCCAGCAAATTGGCCAAATCCCGCTGCTTGAATCGGCTGTTCAGGAACTTGCGCATGGTGCGCCGCAGCCACGGCCCGCCGTAGCACAGCGCGAAGCCCTCCTTCAGCAGCCCTTCCAGGCTTCCCGGCGGGCAATTCGGATGGTTCCACACCAGGTGCTTGGTATCGTACTTGGACCAATCGCGCTCGAAGATTCCGTACTGCGTCTCCAGTTCGTTCCACATCTGCGTCCGCGGGTGCGGCGTGACGATGGTAATTTGCGTCACGTCCAGCTCCAGCGAAGCCAGCGTCCGAAAATCTTCCCGAATCGATTCCGGCGTCTCGCTGGGAAACCCGATGATGTAGTAGCCGTGCGCGTAGCGCCGCGCCCCGTTCAGCCGCCGCGCCAACTCCAGCACCGCCTCCACTTTTTCGCCCTTGTGAATCTGCTTGAGCACGTCCTGGTGGAAGCTCTCGATGCCGAAGAGCGCGCCTTCCATTCCCTTGGCCAGCCATTCGTCGAAGTGGCGCAGAAAAAGGTCCACGCGCGACTGCACCATCCAGCGTATCCCGTACCGCGCCAGCATATCGATCACCGCCTCCGCATGAGCCGGAATGTTCCCGAAATTTTCATCCAGGATCAGCGCGTAGCGAATCCCGCGCGACACGTAGAATTGCACCGCGCGCTCGATCGCCTCCAGCGGAATCGCCTTGGGCCGCGGCGCAAACGCCGTGGTCTGGCAAAACGTGCACGTGAAGCTGCACCCGCGCGTCGTGAACAGCACCCCCACCGGCAGCGGCCATCCTCCCGGCAGCCGGAACTCCGACACCAGCGGCGGATGCTGCACCGCGCCCACTTCCGTGCCCAGCGCCTGCGCCACTGCGTCTTCGCTATATCCGCTGAACACTTCGTCGAAGTTGCCGCTGATCTCCGGCGTCAACGCGCCGTAGTTCCCCGCCCAAATCCGCGCCGCTCCCGCCGCGCGGGCCTCTTCCGCCATGCGCGCGATCTCGTTGCTCTCTTCGAGATAAAACGAAAACCCCACCACGTCCCAACCGCGCTCGAGCGCCTGCCGGTACTCCGCGCGCGTCGGATACTCCAGGATCTCTATGCCCGGCACGTTCTGCCGCAAAAATCGCAGCCCGAACGAGATTCGCCGCGGCATGCTGAATCGCCACGCAAACCCCTCCGGCGCGTTCTCGCGAAAATAGTCGTACAGCCCGAAATCCCGATGAACTGTCGTCAGCAGAACTCGCTTCATCGTCACACCTTGGCGAATCTCCCGCCGCGAGCTTCGATGGTATACCCAAATCGTTAGTTGCCCTTCGCATAAAAGAACACCAAAAACCGACAAAACCGACGCAACCTTGGGCGATCGTCTTCGCGCCTCACCTGACCCGTCGTACAGGTGCCCGCTCCGCAACGCTGTACAAATTTCGCGTCGCCAGCCCTTCTCCTCGCGCCTACAGTGATTCTTACATGCGCTCCGGACCCGTCGTCCTGCCCGGCCGGCCCAGGAGAAGCTCTCAAGGAGGATTTTGCATCATGTGGACGAAGCAGACGCCAACTCAACCCCAATCTCCATCGCAACCGCAATCGCAGTCACAAACCCCAATGCCTTCGGCTCCCTCATTCCAGCGCACCCCGGAACCGGCTTCCGACCCCAGCAGCTTTTCCAGCCGGCCCGGAATGCCCGCCGCCCGCAGCACCGCCTGCATCGGCGCGAGCCTGGAGATCAAGGGACGCATCAGTGGTGAAGAGGATTTGCAGATCGACGGCAAAGTGGAAGGGCCCGTCGCCCTTCGCGGCCATCGCCTCACGGTCGGCCGCAGTGGCCAGTTGAATTCGGAGATTTCCGCGCGCGAGGTGGTCGTCTACGGCAAGCTCACCGGTAACGTCAGCGCCTCCGATCGCGTGGAGATCAAGAAGGACGGC
>CAWGNM010000004.1:0-663012 GCA_963823935.1 uncultured Acidobacteriota bacterium | reverse complement strand
CCACCATCCACCCCGCGAAGGGACGGATCGCCGGCTTTGAAGACCGGGAGGATCACCGGACCCCTTGCGCCTCCGTTTATATGAAGCCGGTCGCGTGACGCGGGATCATACCATGGGCCCCGGCATGCGACTGCTGTGCCGGCACAGCGAGGCATGCTGCAGCTCCAACCCTGTGTTGATTTTGCTTGGAGCCGACTGAAAGATCGGAAACTACTTATCTGGCTTTCAATTTTTTGCGGTGTTTCGACCAGCGGCCGAGCCGGTACTCGTTGGTCTGCTGGGTGACCTTGTCGCGGATCTTTACCTCCAGATCGCCATTGGCATCGCAGAGGTACTCCTCTTCGATCAATAATTCTTGCGGTGCGGCGAAGCGGAGGACCGGCTGAGCGGCAAGATCCGATGAATCGCGCAACTGGGGATCAAAGGCCACTCGAATCTCGTCCCAGTTGCTGATCTCACCTTCAGGCTGATTGTTGGTTCCGAGATGCACACATTCCAGATAACGAAAGTACCCGATATTGTGCACCGGATGATAGGAGCGGACCATTCGCAGCGGCTGCTCGCCTCTCGAGGGAAGCTTTACTCCGCGGGGGAAGATCACATCGAAAATAGCGTTGCGGCCATTGTCCGCTTCCCGCCAAACGCCAAAGTTTTTTGTGAAACGATCGCGGAGAGGGCGGTCTTCGTGGCCTTCGGCGCGGATGGCCAATCCAATCGCCGTGGCCGAACGCATGTAGGCAGAGCGCTGTACTCTGCGTCCAAAGGTCTCGCGCAAGACCCGTGCGACGGGAGGCAACTCCGACCCGCCTCCAGTAACGTATAAGGTATCGATCGGGTGATCGGGATGAGCGGCGAGAAGAGTTTCCGCTATTGCGCGGGTCGATTCCACCAAAGGACGGCAGCGTTCGTAGAATGCTTCCACGGCGATGGATACTTCCCCCCAACCTTTTCGAACCCGCTCCAAATCGATGGTGAGCTTACGGCTATTGGGATTGAGCGATTCCTTCTTTTCGCGGCATTCGTCAAACAACAGGTACCACTCCGCCCCGGTAAGCGACTCCTCGGTTTCGCCGGGCTTTCCGGCTTCCGACAACGCCAGCAGAGCCAGAATTTCGTCGAAGTCGTCGCCGCCTAAATCGGGAATGCCGTCCGAGGCGATGACAGAGCGCTCATTTTCGGCCAGATCGACAAGCGACACGTCGAAGGTTCCGCCGCCCAAGTCATATACCAGGAGCCCACCTTTGCGGGGATTCTTGCGGTCCTTGTTGTTGCGGCAGGCAAACTCTACCGCGGCGGCCGAGGGCTCGTTCAACAGGCCAAGCACCTCGAAGCCCGCGGCCCGGGCCGCCTCTTGGGTGAGAAATCGCTGATTGCTGTTGGCGTTGGCCGGCACGCCAAGCATCGCCTGGAGCCGGTCATACTTTCTGGCGCCCAAGGTGGATTTCTCCATGAGTTCGCGTCGCAAGGCCGCCAGCATTTCGGTCATCAGCAGCGACACATTGAGCCGCTGGCCGGCAATTTCGACCGCGGTGGCAAGACCAGCGTTCTTGAGCCGGCGCTTGAGAGAACGCAGGATCGTCCAGCCGGATTTGCCTTGCTGCTGGAGCGCCTCCCATCCGTAAAGCCGTTGGTCTCCTGAAACAGCGAGCAGGGAGGGAAACCAGTCCCTCACTCGCCCATCGGGCGCCTCGAAATTCACAAGCGGATAATTGCCGCGATCCGCCGCAGCGACGACGATTCGAGTGGTTCCAAAATCGATTCCGATTCTCATGACCAGATTTATTGTAAGTTGGCGCATTCCTCAGGCCAAGCCTGAGATTAAATTAAAAGGAGGCAGGTAACCGACTCATTGTTGCTATATTGATCTGGACTCGAACAAACCTGGCCGTGTCAGGAAGATTCACTCGCCGGCTCGAGGTCATTGCCGTCTGCTGCATCAGAGCGTGTTTATACGCTCAGATGCGCGCGCACGACTTCATCCGTCAATTCGGTAATCGCTCCCGAAGCGACTCGTCTCCCGTTGGAGAGTATGCAGAACTCGCTTGCCACGCGGCGTGCGAACGGCAGCTTCTGTTCGACGAGAAGCACGGTCAAACCCAGTTCCTTATTCAGCTTAAGGATGATGCTGCCAATTTCGTGGACGATATTTGGCTGAATCCCTTCGGTAGGCTCATCGAGAATCAGTAGCTTCGGTTCGAGGACGAGCGCCCGCCCGATCGCGAGTTGCTGTTGCATCCCGCCGGAAAGATCGCCTCCACGCCGCTTCAGCATCTGTTTCAGCGCGGGAAATAACTCGAATATATGCGGAGGAATGGCCCGGGCGCCGTTCTTGCGGACGCCCAGACCAACGCTCAGGTTTTCCTCTACCGTCAGATGCGAAAAAATCTCACGCCCTTGTGGCACGTAGCCGATACCAATCCTGGCTCTCTCCTCAGGTGGGCGTTTCAGCAGGTCAATCTGCTCGAAAATAATACTTCCCGAAGTTGACGGCAGCAGGCCCATGATGCACTTGAGAAGCGTCGTCTTGCCCATGCCATTTCGGCCCATCAGGCACATGAGTGAACCGGCAGGCACGCAAAGATCGACGTCCCACAGAGTGTGACTGCCGCCATAGAACTGATTGAACGCTTTGATCGACAGCACTCTTACGCTCCGAGGTAAACGTCTATGACGCGGGGATCCTTCTGGACCTGATTCATATCGCCTTCGGCCAGGACGCGCCCTTCGTGCAGCACCGTGACGCGCTTGGCGATGGAACGGACGAAATCCATATCGTGCTCGACCACCACTACCGAGTGCTCGCCCTCAAGGGACTGAAGAAGCCTGGCGGTGCGCTCGATCTCCTGCGGGGTCATGCCCGCAACCGGCTCGTCAACCAGGAGCAATTCAGGATCCTGCATCAGCAGCATGCCGATCTCCAGCCATTGCTTCTGGCCATGGGAGAGTACGCTTGCCGGCAGATGGTGTTGCTCGGCAAGACCGATGACCTCGAGGACCTCGTCGATTCTGTCTTGTTGCGCGGCCGTTCTACGGGCAAACAACATCTTCAAGAAAGACTTATCGCCGGCCAGGGCAAGTTCAAGATTTTCGACCACCGTCAGCTGTTCGAATACGGTCGGTTTCTGAAATTTCCGCCCGATTCCTGCATGGGCGATTTCCGGCTCGGAAAGCGTCAGCAAGTTCACTTTGTCGCCAAACCATGCCTCTCCCGAATCCGGACGCGTTTTTCCGGTGATGACGTCCATCATGGTGGTTTTGCCCGCGCCGTTCGGTCCGATGACGCAGCGCAACTCTCCGGGCTCGACCTGCAGCGTGAGCCCATTGAGCGCCTTGAAACCGTCAAAGCTCACGGTGAGCTGGTCGATACGAAGGACCTTGCCGCGAACGCTCATTTTCTTGATGGCTGCGCCCGATCCACTTGAATTCGCAGCCGCTCCATTCGTTTTCTATGCGACCGTGCCTGGTCTGGCAGCAGGCCAATGATCCCGCGGGGCAGAAACAGCGTCACTAGGATGAACAGCGCGCCAAGTGCGTAGTACCAGGCTTCGGGAAGCGCGGTCGTGAAGTAGGTTTTGGCGTAGTTCACCAGCATGGCGCCGGCGGCCGCGCCATAAAGCGTCCCCCGCCCTCCCACGGCCACCCAGATGACCACTTCAATCGAATTGATAGGCGAAAACTCACTGGGATTGATGATGCCAATCTGCGGAACGTAAAGGGCGCCAGCGATGCCGGCAAGAACGGCGGAAAACACGAAAATCCATAGTTTGTACGATTCCACGCGATAACCGAGAAAGCGCGTCCGGCTCTCCGCGTCGCGGATCGCTCGGATCACACGCCCTGCACGGGACGAGACAATCATGCGGCACACCAGGTAGCTGGCCGCGAGCATTATCGCGGTAATCACCACCAAGACAACGTGCACGCGGTCGGAGCTGAGATTAAAACCCAAAATGTCCTTGAAATCGGTGAAGCCATTATTGCCGCCAAAGCCCATGTTGTTGCGGAAGAATGCCAGCATCAGGGCGTAGGTGAGCGCTTGGGTGATGATCGACAAATACACGCCGGTGACGCGCGACCGGAAGGCAAACCATCCGAACGCCAGCGCCAGCAAACCGGGCGCGAGCACAATCATGATGAGAGCAAACCAGAAATGGTTGAAGCCATACCAAAACCATGGCAGGGACTTCCAGTTGAGGAAGACCATGAAGTCGGGCAGCACGGGATTGCCGTACACGCCTCTGGGGCCGATCTCACGCATCAGATACATGCCTATCGCGTAGCCCCCCAGCGAAAAGAAGGCCGCGTGCCCAAGGCTCAAGATCCCGCAGTACCCCCAGATCAAATCCACGGAAAGCGCCAGCAGCGCATAGCAGAGGTATTTGCCAATCAAAGTGAGACCGTACGTAGAAACGTGAAGTGGCGATGACGGCGAGACAGCCAGATTGAGGATCGGCACTACGACGGCAATGAGGGCGAGCGCGCCCAGAAACCACCGGGTACCGGAATCTTTCCGCTGCGCTGACCCATATGGTATATCGGCGCATGTGACTACTGGTTTTCCGAGGCGCGGCCGGTTGGCGGGAACAGGCCGCGTGGGCGGATCTGAATGAACAGAATCAGCGCTACAAGCACAAAAATCTTGGCCAGCACAGCTCCATAATAGGGCTCGAGGAGTTCGTTAACGACCCCCATGGACATGCCGCCCGTCAACGAGCCCCAGAGATTCCCGACTCCGCCGAAGACGACGACCAAGAACGAGTCGATGATGTAATTCTGCCCGAGGTTCGGGACCTACGTTGGTCAATTGACTCAGGGCGACGCCGGCGATGCCGGCAATTCCCGAACCGAGCCCGAAAGTTATCGCGTCAACCCACTCGCTGCGGATGCCCATGGCCTTAGCCATGGCACGGTTCTGCGAAACGGCCCTGATTTCGAGACCAATCCGCGTGTACTTCAGAACGACGAGAAGCGCCGCGAAAACGAGCAGAGTGAAGATCACGATATAGAGACGGTTGTAAGTGATCGAGAGCGCATCGTTCAATTGCAGTGTGCCGCTCATCCAGGCGGGCGTCTCGACAGATCGGTTGAGCGCCGTAAATATCGACCGAACCAGTTGCTGCAGGATGAGGCTGACGCCAAAGGTGGCGAGCAGGGTCTCCAAGGGCCGGCCGTAAAGAAAACGGATTATCGTTCGCTCGATCAGCACGCCAACCAATGCTGCAACCAGGAACGCAGCCGGAATGGCCACGAGGATAGAGATGCCGGTGCGCCCGGGCATAGCCACCTGGACAACATAGGTCGTGTAGGCGCCGAGCATCATCAACTCGCCGTGCGCCATGTTGATGACTCCCATGACGCCAAACGTAATCGCGAGGCCGATGGCAATCAGCACGAGCACCGATCCGAGGCTCAGTCCGAAAAACAAGGTTTGGATGCCGGAATAGAACGTGCGCTGCCGATTGATGGACTTCACCGCAGTCGCGGCGGCCTGCCGCACGTGCTCATCGCTTTCGACGAAGCTGCCGTCAGAGGATTTCTCGAGCAAAGCCTCCAGCTTGTTCAGCACGTCCTGGCGAAGGCTGTAGCGGAGCGTCGAAATAGCGGCGAGACGGGCCTGCGTATCCGAACCGTCCAACGCGGCGAGCGCCAGGCCTATGCCGATTTCCTTTTTAACTCCCGAGTTCGTTTCGACGCCGCTCCGCTCACGCAATAGCTGAACGTTGCCTTCGTCCAAGTCTCGCTCGATGTCTCGCACGGCGTCCAAACGGACGGATGCATCCGTGCTCGACAGCCTGAAGCGAGCAAGCGTGGTCTGCAAGATGCGCCGCAAATGGTTATTGGTGACAATTTTGCTTAAGTCATCGGAAGAGGCCGAGCCCGCGCCTTTCAGAGTAAGCGGATCGATCAGGTCCAGCGTGGACGAATCCTCTTCACCCGGTTTGATCAGGAAAATCTTCTGATCCTGATTACGGAAATAGAGGCGATCCTCCATGAGGGCAGTGAGAACGGCTGCGGCACTCGGATGACCGCTCTCGGCCAGCCGCTCGACGATTTTGTCTTTATCGTCGAACGTGGCGTCGCGCAGCTCTCCGAGCGTCGCCAGGAATGTCGTATCGCTCGGCGACTGCGCATGTACCGGAACGGCACTCCGGCTGGCGAGCAGCAGCACCAAAAAGAGCCACTGCGCGCCAGCCCGGAGAAGACGTCTCTTCATTTGTAGTTCTGTCCCGAACACTGCTTGGTTACTTTGTTGTAGTTACCGCACTTCAGCGTTACCCAGTCTGCCACGACGTTCGCATCCGCCGGGAGATAACGCGACCACGCTTCGCCCGGCACGGTGCCGTTGGTTTTCCAAACCACGTCGAACTGTCCATCAGCGCGAACCTCACCGATGTAGACAGGCTTGGTGATGTGGTGGTTCGGCAGCACCTTGGCGATGCCGCCGGTGAGGTTCGGCGTTTCAAGGCCCGGCAGCGCGGCAATTACCTTGTCCACGTCTGTGGTTCCGGCCTTCTGCACCGCCTTCACCCATAGATTAAAGCCGATGTAGTGCGCTTCCATGGGATCGTTGGTGGTCCGCTTGGGGTTCTTGATGAACGTGTGCCACCTTTGCGATGAACGCCTTGTTCTCCGGTGTGTTGATGCTTTCGAAATAGTTCCAGGCCGCCAGGTGGCCGACGAGCGGCTTGGCATCCAAGCCCGAAAGTTCTTCTTCGCCGACCGAGAAAGCAACAACCGGAATGTCCTCCGCCGAAATCTTCTGGTTGCCCAGTTCCTTGTAGAACGGAACGTTGGCATCGCCGTTGATCGTCGAGACGACCGCGGTCTTCTTTCCGGCCGAGCCGAACTTCTTGATCGCCGCGACGCGCGCCTGCCAGTCGGAGTAACCGAATGGCGTGTAGTTGATCGAAATGTCCTCGGGCTTTAACGCCCTTGGAATGCAGGTAGGCTTCGAGAATCTTGTTGGTTGTGCGCGGATAGACGTAGTCCGTTCCCTCGAGCACCCAGCGCTTCACGCCGACTTCGTTCATCAAGTATTCGACGGCCGGGAATGGCCTGCTGGTTCGGCGCGGCGCCGGTGTAGATGACGTTCTTGGACGACTCTTCGCCTTCGTACTGAACGGGGTAAAAGAGCAAGCCGTCGTCCTTTTCGAAAACGGGCAGCACGGATTTCCGGGAGACCGAGGTCCAGCACCCGAAGACCACCGCGACTTTGTCCTTTTCCAGCAACTCCTGCGCCTTCTCGGCGAACAGCGGCCAGTTGGACGCCGGATCGACGACGACGGCCTCAAGTTTCTTGCCGAGCAATCCGCCCTTCTTGTTTTGCTCATCGATCATCATCAGGATCGTGTCTTTCAGCGTCGTCTCGCTGATGGCCATCGTGCCCGAAAGAGAGTGCAGGATGCCCACCTTGATGGTGTCCTGAGCCTTGGCCACTCCGGCGAAGGCCATCCCCGTGGCAAGCAGCAAACCTGCGATCAGCATGCGGTTACATGCCGTGGTCCTCCTGTGAATTTTCAGCGATAAGCCTGTGATGCGTTTCATCGGTTCCTCCTTAGGTTTGCTAGCGAATATCCTTGGAAATCTGGAACTGCAGGCCGACGCCGGCCTCCAAGAAATTCGCTGTTCACGGCGTTGAAGCGGGTGTCCTTGAAGAAGCTCATCAAGCGCGCGTCGAACTGCTTGATGATGTAGTCGAAGTCCACTTCCGTGGTTTTCTGCCGATAGCTCGGGTGCCGCACCAGCGGAGTTATAAGCCCATCGGTGAACTCGGCCCCGGCGTACTTGCCGAGAAGCTCGAACTTGCCGACGCCGACTTGCTTTCGGAATGAGGAAGGATGCAAGCCCATAGGCCCCTTCGCTCTTGACATAGTTCGCGTTATATCCGCCGAAGCCGTTGTAGCGGGAATACTCGCTCTCGATCGTGAAGGCCCCGCCGCCCATCACCTTCCTCTCCATGAGGAAGTCGACAGTGGTGGCCGTCTTGTCGGTTCTGCACCTGAGTCGCCCCGCCGATAGCGAGCAGGTTTTTATCCCCATAGTAAGTGCCGTTCAGGTAGTAGCCGCCCTCCGGATCCCAGAAATCGAATCTGAACGCGGCCGGCCAAGATGACATCCGAATTCCCGTCTGCGGAACCTCCGTCGAATGCGCCCGCCGAGACTTTTATTTTGGCTATCCCCGCTTTGAAGTCGCCCCAATACGCCACGCCATTGTCGCGGCCTTGAAAGACGGCGGGATAGCCGTCCTGGATGCCGTCCGTATATACGGCCCACTCGTTGGAGTAGAACGGACCGTGAAGTTGGCGCGGTCGCTGGGTGGAAGAAAACGGCCGAACCAGACGTTGAACTTGGGCGATATATGGAACTGCTCCCACCGCGTCCAATATGCCCATGTTGTTGGTGGTGGTGTTGTAGTCCGTGTTGAACATGACGCTGATATTGGGCGTGATCGTTCCGCTCAAATAAATACGAGCGTGGTCCGAGCGCGAATTGATTGAGATCGTTTCCGCCAGTGGGATCGACGTTCTGATAGCTGGTTTGTATTCCGACCCCGACGTTAGCGGAGGGCGTAAAGGTCTGCGCCCATAGCGGTGACGCGACGAGTATCAGGAACGCAGCCAGCCAAGCGGGCGAACATCGTCCTAGCGCGAGAGTTCGTAGAGCTCGAACGCAAAGCGCCTTGACTCCTAGCGACACGTCTATTGCTCTGGCGGACATAGCAGTCCTCATTTCGATGTGAATTTGTCACTTCTACCTACTGCAACTGAGCTGCGGCACAGCACCGGCCCGTGAAAATTAGCCGCCGAAGTAACTCCAGACCGGTTCTACGGAAAGGGGAATCGCGTGAGACAAATTCACCTGAGGCCCAATCGAAAAGTAGCCCGCCGACATTACCGGCACTGCGATCGCGAGCTGCGCGGAAGTGCTTTACGGGTCTATGCGAATATTCCATTAAAAATTCGCTGCTCTCAAATGACACGAAGCAAAGTAGCGCGAACGGCCGTCGAGGCAAAACGCAAAGTTGCGATGGGCCGGATCAACTTTATCGATGTTCGCGAAATCACTGTAGGTCATGGCCATAAACCGCGCATAAACGCGGCCTTAGAAAGTCATAAATGTGGCGTGGCGCCGGCGAGTTCCCTGAAGCGAACAAAAACTCTGTGGAGAATTGAACGTGCATTCGCTAAACTGCGGTCCGTTGCGCAATCATCGCCATGCATTTGACGCCTAGAGAAATCGAGAAGCTGATGATCGCCGCCGCAGCGGATTTGGCGCGTAAGCGCCGCGCCCGAGGCCTGAAACTGAATCATCCGGAATCGGTGGCATTGATCACCGCCGAGATTTTGGAAGGCATTCGAGATGGCAAATCCGTCTCCGAACTCATGGAGTACGGCGCTACCATTCTGCGCCGCGAAGATGTGATGGAAGGCGTGCCGGAGATGATCGCGGACGTTCAGGTAGAGGGAACTTTCCCCGACGGCACCAAGCTCGTGACCGTGCATCATCCGATTCGTTAGCTTATGGCCGAAGGCAGGTGACGACCGATGATTCCAGGTGAGTATTTTCTCGCGGCGAATCCCGTGGTAGCCAATGCCGGCCGCCGCACGACAGAACTCGAGGTTGCCAACGTCGGCGACCGCCCTATCCAGGTCGGTTCGCATTTTCATTTCTTCGAGGTGAATCGGAGCTTGCGTTTCGATCGAGCGCGAGCTTTCGGAATGCGGCTCAATATCCCCGCGGGAACCGCCGTGCGCTTCGAGCCTGGCGACGACAAGAAAGTGGTGCTGGTGGAGTTGGGCGGCGAAGCGAAGGTACTTGGCCTGAACGGACTCACCAACGGTCCAGCGGGCCAGTCCATGGAACAAAGCCCGCGAAGAAAGGCGGCGTGCGAAGCTGCCAGGTCGCAAGGCTTTGAGGGGAGCTAACCAGCGTGACCCTTGAGATCCCGCGCAGGCAATACGCCAGCCTTTATGGACCCACGACGGGCGATCGCATTCGATTGGCGGACACCGAACTCCTGATCGAAATCGAACGCGACCTCACCACCCCGGGCGACGAAGCTAAATTTGGCGGCGGCAAGGTGCTGCGGGACGGCATGGGCCAGTCCGCCATCAGCGACCTCGCAGGCCGGCGCTCTCGATGTGGTGATCACCAATGCGGTGATCGTGGACCATTGGGGAATTGTGAAGGCGGACATCGGAATCCGCGGTGGACGGATCGTAGGCATCGGCAAGGCGGGAAATCCAGACATCATGAACGGCGTCACTCCCGGAATGATTGTCGGCGCCGGCACGGAAGCGATTGCGGGGGAAGGAAAAATCGTCACCGCGGGCGGCATTGATGCGCACGTTCACTTTATTTGCCCGCAGCTTGTGTGGACCGCCCTGTCTGCAGGCCTGACCACGCTGATCGGCGGCGGCACGGGGCCGGCGACGGGAACCAATGCCACAACCTGTACACCCGGACCCTGGAACATTCATCGCATGCTGGAGTCCAGCGAGGGCTTTCCGATCAATCTCGGTTTTCTCGGCAAGGGAAATGCTTCGTTTCCCGAACCGTTGCGCGAGCAGATCCTGGCCGGCGCGATCGGTCTCAAACTCCACGAAGATTGGGGAACGACGCCTGCCGCTATCGATTGCGCGCTGTCTGTGGCCGATGAACTCGACGTGCAGGTAGCGATTCACACCGACACGCTCAACGAAGCCGGCTTCGTTCAAGATTCGATTCGCGCGTTTAAGGGCCGCACCATTCATACCTATCACACCGAGGGCGCCGGCGGCGGACACGCGCCGGACATCATTCGCGTGTGCGGCGAGCCAAACTGCCTTCCGTCCTCGACGAATCCGACCATGCCGTTCACGGTGAACACTCTGGACGAGCACCTAGACATGCTGATGGTTTGCCATCATCTCAGCCCTTCCATCCCGGAAGACGTGGCGTTTGCCGAATCGCGCATCCGCGCGGAAACCATCGCCGCGGAAGATGTCCTGCATGATTTGGGCGCCATCAGCATGATGTCTTCGGATTCTCAGGCCATGGGACGGATCGGAGAGGTGATTATCCGGACTTGGCAGACGGCCGACAAAATGAAGCGGCAAAGAGGGCCGCTGCCTGGAGAGAAGACAGGCAGCGATAACCTGCGGGTGCGGCGCTACGTGGCCAAGTTCACCATCAACCCGGCCATCGCGCACGGGGTCGCTCACGAAATCGGTTCCATCGAAAGCGGCAAGTTCGCCGATTTGGTCCTTTGGCAACCTGCATTCTTCGGGGTGAAGCCCGAACTCGTAATCAAGGGCGGAATGATTGCGTGGTCCGCCATGGGCGATGCCAACGCTTCTATTCCCACGCCGCAGCCGGTCCTCTTCCGGCCGATGTTCGGCAGCTATGGCGCTGCGTTGCATCGCACCTCCCTTATATTTTTGTCCGCGGCCGCGATGGATGCGAATGTCCCTGCAAGCCTGGGCTTGAAAAAGCTTCCGATTGCAGTGAAGAACTGCCGCAGGATTTCCAAGCGGGATATGGTCAACAACGACGCTTTGCCTCGCATGGAAGTGGACCCGGAAACATACGAGGTACGCGCGGACGGCGAGCTCCTGACGTGCGAGCCAGCGATGATTTTGCCGATGGCGCAGCGTTATTTCCTGTTTTGAGCGGCAAGACCTTTGAGACTTTTCCCAGCTCGGCCGGCGATCGTTGTAGATACGTTGCCTATAAATGTTGGGCGTGAGGATTTGGACGGCAAAGAGATCGACCGGCTCTTGCTGACGTGGGAGCAGCGTCGCTGGATGCGTGGCCGTTTCACTACGGAAAAAGGGCGCGAAATCGGCGTCGCGCTGCCTACGGGAGTGCAAATCGAACCCGGTCAAATCATGTGGATCGGACCAGACTGGTATTTGGCCATGGGGGCTGCGAGCGAACCCCTTTTAGCTATTCATGCCCGCGACCAGCAAGAGGCGATCCGGATCGCCTTCGAAATTGGAAACTTGCATTTTCCTTTGGCAGTCGCCGGAGAAAGACTGCTCGTGCCGGACGATTCCGCAATGACCCAATTGCTGGGCCGAATCGGCGCGCGCTGGGAAAAATGCAGCCTTGCCTTCCAACCGATTGGAAAGGGCAGCCCGCATGAACGGTGAGGCTTTCCTCAGCCTTCTACAATTCAGCGACGGCTTGTTCCCCGCGGGCTCGTATGCACATTCCTTCGGGCTCGAAACCTACGCCGCGGAAAGAACAGTTCGCGACGCGGAGGGCGTCGAGCGATTCCTGCTTTCTTACCTTCAGGGTTCCGTGGCACCGACCGATGCCGTCGCCGCACTTGCCTCGCGGAAAGCGGCGGCTCTCTCCCATCACGCATCGAGGATGGAACAGTGCGTAGTCATCGACCACCGCCTCGATGCGATGAAGCCGGTAAGTGAACTGCGCGATGCCAGCCGCCAGATGGGGAGACAGGTATTGCGCATCGCGGCCCACATGGGCGGGCCTTTTGCCTCGCGGGGATTGACGGCTGAACTATTTGACGCGGTTGAGAAAGGGCAAACGCCGGGGCATCACGCGATGGCTTTCGGCGTAGTCGGCGCCGCGCTTGGATGGCCTGAAACCGAAATGGCTCGTGCTTATCTTTATTCCAGCTGCGCTGGACTGTTGCGGCCTCATTGCGCTTGTTGTCGCTGGGGCAGCTCGCCGGGCAGCGAATTCTCTGGGCCTTGTCGCCATCTATCGCGCGGCTGGCCGAGGAAGTTCAAGGCAAGGATATGGCTGACATTTGGAGTTTCGCCCCGGGAATTGAAATTGCCGCCATGCGCCACGCGACTCTCGATGCGAGGTTGTTCCGATCGTGATTCCCAAACCGCTCAAAATTGGGATTGGGGGGCCGGTGGGGTCGGGCAAGACTGCCCTGGTCGAGGCACTGTGCACGCGTTTTCGGCACAGTAAAAATATCGCCGTGATCACCAATGATATTTACACGCGAGAGGATGCCGAATTCCTGGTGCGCCGCCAGGCGCTTTCTCCGGATCGGATCATCGGCGTGGAGACAGGCGGATGTCCTCATACCGCGATCCGCGAGGATGCTTCGGTGAACCTCGAAGCTTGCGCGGTGCTGCAGCGGCGCTTTCCGGATCTTGACTTGCTTCTGATCGAGAGCGGCGGCGACAACTTGGCTGCCACGTTCAGTCCGGAACTCGTGGACGCTACGATCTACGTCATCGACGTGGCCGAGGGCGACAAAATTCCGCGAAAAGGCGGGCCGGGAATTACCAACTCCGGGCTTCTGGTCATCAACAAGATCGACCTGGCCCCTTATGTAGGCGCAAGCCTGGAAATCATGGAACGAGATACCACAAATATTCGCCGGGGAAAACCTCACGTCTTCACCAACCTCAAAGATGGCACTGGAGTGGATGCCGTCACCGATTGGATTCGGCGCGCCCTCCTGTTCGAATCCTGAACGGGTAGGGCGCGACGGTTTCCTGGGCTTGCGATTCGAGCGGCGGCTCGGAAAAACGACGCTTGGGCAATGCCGCTTCAGGCTCCCTTTGCAGGCGCTCACGCCAGTTGAGCTGGCCGACGGCACGGCGTATTTGATGTTGTTGAACCCAACGGGCGGGCTCGTCGGCAGCGATTTCTTATTTACGCAGATTGTCCAGGAGCCCCATACGCGGGTGTGCTTGACGACCCCGTCAGCGACGCGCGTTTATCGCACTCGGGGCCAGCCGGCTGTGCAGGAAACCCAGATTCAGATAGGGGAAGGCGCGTCACTCGAATATCTCCCCGATCACGTCATCCCCTATAGGGATGCGCGATTCCGGCAATCGCTGCGCGTGGAGATGGGCCGGGGCAGCCGCGGGATCTTTTGGGATGCCCTCGCCGCGGGACGCGTAGCTCACGGCGAACGGTGGAATTTCCATGAAGTCGATTCCCACATCGAGATTTCCCTGTGCGGGGAAGCCGTCTTTCTCAACCGCACTAGAATTCGCCCTACCGCTCTCGATCCCGATCGCTTGGGTTTCGGCGAGGGATTCAACTATCTGGCAACGCTTGTGATCGTCGCCGATGGATCCGAAAACTGGAAAGAGACAGTCGCTGCGATGGACGCAGAGCTCAGGAATATTCCTCACGTTTACGGTGGCGCGAGTGCCCTCTCGAGCTCCGGATGCGTTGTGAAGTTGCTGGCCCGCTCGGCGTCAGACCTGGCGTGTGCGCAGGCATCGCTTTGGGGCCGCGCGCGCCAGATCATATTGGGATCTCCTGCGATTGATCTCCGAAAGTATTGAGGTTCCGAAGACAAGATCACCGTGGAAAAATTGGCAGCAAGGGTGTTTTAGCGAGGCACCCAGTTCGGATGCCCTGTGAACAACCCCTCGGAAATCCCAATTTGGTAGCACAGGAATAGTCCAAAGCTAAGACTGATCGCTCCGGACGCTATCGCCAGCGCTTGATTCAAGCGCGCAAAATGCCTCAGCGTGTAGGTGAACGGAAGAGCGATCGCTGTGGTAATCAGCATCATCCCGACAATGGTGCCGATCCCGAAAACAAGCAGGTAGCCGATGGCCCATCCTGGACGGCTGATGGTGGTGAGAACGAGTAAGGCCACAGCGGCCGATCCGGCAAGGCCGTGCACGATTCCAACCGCCAGCGGTCGCAAAACATGAAAGATTCCGAGCTTCCGGCACCATTGGGGCGTCCAAGCAAATGCCGGCCGTTCGGTGCGAAACTCAGATCCGCGGCCGGCATCGTGAGTGTGAAGCATCACGCGTCCGGAAACGACGTGCGCATGCGCGCCGAAACCATAGCCGCGGATCGCAAGCCAGTCCATCATCCGGCGCAGCAGGCCGGTGAGATTCAATATTCCCAATAAGATCAGCATGCCCGCCACCGACAATTCCATGGTCAGGCCAAGGGCCGGCGGGATTGTCAGCTTCAGCAAGATGATTGCGGAGCCAACGACGATAATGGTGAGGGTGTGCCCCAGTCCCCACAGTGCGCCGATGATGGCCGCATGCCACATTGTCCGCTCGCGGCTGACGATCGTTGTTATGGCCACGACGTGATCGGGATCGGTTGCGTGGCGCATCCCCAAGAACAATCCCAACACAATGATGGCTAAGAGGCCGGGCATTACTCCGGAATTCCGACGCCGGCTCAACCAAGGCAAGTCGGCGACATTCGGATTATCGCTACGGAGTTCTTGTAACACGGCCAAATCGCGGAAGTCCACATCGCAGGATTGACTACCGCGGAGAGATCTCCAGGAAGATAGCGACTGCAACGGCTGCCGCCAGCAACAAGAAAAAGAGTCCGCACACCACAACGTACGTAAGAGTGTCGTTGACTAACGTTTCCCCGGCCAACCACTTTTGGAGGATCGCGCGATCCTTCGGTTTGAGCTGGATAAATTCGACTCCCATCCCTTCTTCAGACAGGTCGTCGATCACTCTGGCTATCGCCGTGAACCGGGCGCCAGCATGCCTGATGCGCAAGCGTAATCGGCTTCCCTTGGGGAGCGGGTGTAAGGTCTTAATGAAGCACCCGCCAGCACTCAGATCACGGGTAAACAAAACCTCTTTGTGCTTGGACGTCAGGTCCTTTATTTCAGCCGGTGCGCCGAAACTATAGCGGTGAGATCGCCTGGGCTTTCGAGACAACCACCTTTCCAGAAGTCCGTAGTTCTCGGATTCGACTACATCAAAAACGATTCCGATTCCATCAGCCGTGACATAAGCAACGACCCCAAACGTGGTGAAAACGTCCAGCCCATCAGCGATCTCTATTCGGACTTTGGCTCCTTTTGCATACGGTTTTACCGTTTGTATGAAACACCCGAAGCGACTCAATTCCCTTGTGTGAGCGACAGCGATTCGCGAAGACTCTATTTCAGTCACTACGGATGTTGCTCTGAATGGAACGCGAGGGACTCGCCTACGTTCGGTTGGGCGTTCCGCAATATCTATAGCCCTTACTAAGTCACTATGGTCCGAGCGGATAGGCAACGGTTGAGCCACCGAGTGAATGCTTTCACAGATAGTAAATGCAGTATCGTTGGCTGCTCAAGGCGCAATAATGTCAGGTATTCCAAAATGTAAGAGGTGAAGGCAGCCCGCGCAAGGGATGCTCATCCTCAAGTCCTGATATAACCGCTCACCACGAACCGTTCGACGTAGCGTCGAATGAGCGACGCATCGACCGCGGGCGAGACTCGCTCTCCCTCAGCGGATACGGAAGGGTGCACGCCGACGTAGCTCAATCCAAATTTGATGAGCGCTTGCTTTCAGAAATGAAGTTTGCGTCATTGACAATTGGACCGAGTATGTGCTAGGTAAATGCCCGCCTCAGTTTTGTAACGATTGTGGGATCCTTTCTTAGAATTGGGCTGGCAGATGGCAGAAGCCAAGGAGGGTCCCGGCCTGCTTGGAGAGGTGCTAATGAAAACGAAGTCGGTGGTTATTCTCTCTGCGGTTTTTGTTCTTCTGATGCCTTCGGTGTCACTGTTGGCACACCACGGAACTGCGGTGTCTTACAACATACACAAAGTGATCATTCTCAAAGGAACAGTCACGCATTTTGCATTTTCCAACCCCCACTCCCAACTGTACTTCAACGTGACCGATGATAAAGGCAACGTTACGGAATGGGCCGCGGAAATGCGGAATCCGCGCAATTTGCAGTCGTTTGGCCATACTCAACGAGAACTCAATCAGAAGTTTGCACCAGGAACTCCCATCACGGTCACTGGTAACCCTTCGAAATCGGGGGCGCCGGTGTTGGTTTTTGGGAAGGCGGTGCTTGCCGACGGCTGGTGCCTCTGTAACCACGAGGGCGGCGTAGGCAGTGATACGCCGGGAGCCCCGATCCAAGGAGAGGTTGACGAAGCAAAATGAGGAGGCCTTTCTAGACAAATAAGGAATGGTCACAAAAACTTGAGTTCGCCATTCCTTCCCAACTGTACCCTCGACGTGAAACATGAGGACCGAAACGTCCGGAGGTCTAAATGCGAAGTCGCTTCATGAGCTTCGGGATTTTCTTTACAGTAGTGTTGCTGTTCTCGTCGCCAGCCGTCGCCCAAGTTTATTTTCCCTCAGCCGGCGGACACCGCGCTCCAGAATCGGAAGCAGCGGGAAAAGCAGCGCCGATACCCGCCTATGATCCGCATGACTTGTCCGGGGTTTGGAGAGGCGGCGGCGTGCTGTCCGATAAGACGGTCCCGCCGATGACGCCGGAAGGGCAGAAATTGTTCAATGCCAATAAGCCTTCACAATACGTTCGCACCGGCGATCCGGATCCCGGTAAATACATCCCAGCGTTTGGGAACGACCCGCTGGCGAAATGCGATCCCTTGGGTTATCCGCGAAACCTGGGGGGTGGACCTATGGAGATCGTTCAGACTCCGGGCAAGATCGTGCAGATATTCGAGGATGGCCGCAGGATCCGCGAAATCTGGACAGACGGGCGGAAGCTTCCCGAGGACCTGGATCCCCGGTGGTACGGATGGGCGGTTGGTCATTGGGAAGGAGACACCCTCGTCGTGGAGTCGACAGGTTATGACGAAAGAACCTGGCTCGGCGCGAGCGGCTACCCGCATAGCCAGGATATGCATATAGTAGAGCGTTACAGCCATCCGGACCCCGTGACCTTGCAGCTCAGCATGACCCTCACCGACCCCAAGGTGTATACCAAGCCATGGTCGGGCCAGAAGACCTTCAAGATGGAATTGCCGAAGGGCCTTACGGTACTCAACGAGAACTATTGCGTGCCCTCGGAGGAAGAAAGCTTTAACCAACACGTGAGGGATCCCGCCGCTGGCAAAAAAGACAAGTAGTGGCCTCTGGAACCCGAGAAGGCCTCTCGCGATTGGGCTGAGCAGTAACATTGAGAATAGATTTGGCCCTAGCGACGATGTCGCTGAAGTGCGAGATTATGACTAACGTCGGATGCAAACAAACCCTCCTTCGCGCCCTCGGCGTGTCGTTCGCGTGCCTGCTGGGCGTTGTGGCGGCCCACAGCCAGGCCGCAGCAGCGCGAGAGAAGCAGCCCATGTCGGAGGATGTCTTCAAGAATATCCAAGTACTGCGGGGAATTCCGGTTGACGAATTCATGGGGACGATGGGCTTCTTTGCAGCGTCCTTGGGCCTCAACTGCGTCGATTGTCACACTGCGGAAAGTCTCGAGAACTGGGCAAGGTTTGGCGACGATACCCCGCGTAAGAACAGTGCGCGCCGCATGGTCCTGATGGTGAGGACCATCAATCAAGCGAATTTCGGCGGCATGCCCTTGGTGACTTGTAACTCCTGTCATCGTGGCGCTAATCGGCCCGAGGCAATGCCCAGTCTTGAGGAACAGTACGGCACTCCGCCTCCGGAAGATCCGGATACAGTTCAAATCCGCGGGAACGGTGCCGCAGGGCCTTCCGCCGACCAAATCTTAGATCGGTATATCCAGGCGGCCGGCGGAACGCAACAACTAGCCAAACTCACTAGCTTTACTGCAAAGGGCACTTACATCGGTTTCGACACTGACGAAGAGAAAGTTCCTATAGAGGTCTTTGCCAAAGCCCCCAATCAATTCTCCACGATCGTCCATACGAGGCTCGGAATTAACACGAAGACCTACGATGGCGACGCTGCCTGGGTCGCGGCGATCGTTGAACCGGTGCCGCTGCTGCAGCTAACTGGCGGGCAGTTGGAGGCAGCTAAAGTAGACGGGGCACTCTATTTCCCGGCTAGGATTAAGCAGGAGTTCAGCACCTGGCGCACCGGTTTCCCGGAGGTCGATGTTGGCGGTCATACACTACAGGTCGTGGAAGGAACCACCGCCACTGGATTTGTCGTGAAGCTGTATTTCGATAAACTCTCGGGTCTGCTGGTCCGACAGGCTCGTTTTCTTAAGACGGCGGTGGGAGTGAATCCCATGCATATCGAGTACGCGGATTACCGCCTCGTTGCGGGGATCAAGATACCTTTTCGCTGGACGGTAACTTGGACGGACGGGCAATCGACCACGCAACTTACCGCAGTGCAGCCGAACGTCCCGATTGACCCCGCGAAGTTCGCCAAACCCGCCCCTGCGCCACCACCCAAATCCGCAACGCCGTAGCCCTCGGGTTCCGTCTCACTCTTTCCTCGGTCTCACCCGGAGGGCCACCTATTGGCTAATTTTTAAGATAGGCCATCCCCAACGTCTGACCATTAGGAAGCACCACTTGAAGAACGCGCCCGACTGGGCTCCCGTTTTTAACGGGCTCTAGGGTGACGGTAACCTCATCACCTGGCTTGAACGAGTGCATGCTCAGCCCTTTTCCATCATATCGGGAGCGTTGTTCGTCTCCGCCACCCAATGCACAATGTTGCCCTTATCGTCCTTCACGTCAAACTTCAGCCAACAGTGGGGATTGGCCCAGACCCATTCTGTGACAGTTCCCTTCATCGTCTGCTTTTTCCCCACGTCGAACGCAGCATTGCCGTGATGTGCAAAGAGGGGAACGGAAAGGATCAAAACACTACTGGCGAGCGCAAAAACGAGCAATTTAACTTTTACCGATACCCTCCTTTTCCAAAGTCCTTGAGACTACTTTCCAGGCGGACGATTGGTCGGTTGCCCACTGTCTTTGTCGCTGGCGACATTGCCATAATCCTTATCGTATTGTTCAATCTCCGATGGGATGCACAACATTTCCGTAACGTGGTAATCGGAGGATTGCAATTTCATCGGAAATTTCATGGCCACCCAGGGCTTGGTGTACATCTTCGGATCGTCAATCGTTACGGTTAACTCCAAGTTGCCTTGGTCTACGCGGTGGAACCTTTCCTCCACCTGCATGGCATCGCTGGCCGGACGACCCGTTTCGTCAAGCCAGAGTTTCTCATCCCCCGTTATCCCAGTCGTCCGGACGACCAGTGTGGTATCGTCCACCCACTTGCCAACCGAATATCCGTAATATTGCGGCTGCGGAATTTCTTTGGGGAGTTCTCGTCCATCCGTCCAGATCACGCGCCACACCTTTTGAAATTCATACAAGATCACTACCTTGTCTTGGGTCTGAAGGATTTGCGTGTGTCTGATTTGATAAAAATCCGCGCGCGGAAACCCCAGGGGATCGCACTTGTTTCTAGGGTCATTGCTAAGTCCCGAGACAACCCTAATGTACCCCTCCAGCGGCTTATGGGACTTCAAGGTTTGTAATCCCAAAGGAGTGTAAGGCGGATCATGCTCCGGTTTCCCGTCATAAGGCATATCCCTCGGGCCAGTCGCCATGATTCCGTCCCCGGGCCCGCGGGCTGGTTCCCAAGTCCCGGAAATGTCATGGCGTGGAGCGGGGCCCGGCTTCTGGCCTTGGAATGGATCGGTTACGGACCGACCCCAGCCGTCGACAAGCTTCAACTGAGCGGGATTTGCTGTCTGATCCTTCGCCGCGTCCGGCTGCGCGCGCTGGGCATTTTGAGCATGCATGGGTGCTGACGACAGCACTAACGTCACAAATACCAAAATCGCGCCGATGTAGCCTCTTCGCATTTCAAACCTCTCATTCACTAGATGATTTCGATATCGGTGAAACTCTTGGTATTCACTCGCCGCCGCGGAACGGATACGCCTCCCCTGTGGGACCACCCTCCGGATTGCCAACGGTTTTTAAGTAATCCGCCAGCTCCGATGGTGAGCAGATCATCTCTCGAATATCGAAATCGGCCGGTTGCAATTTCATAGGGAATTTGTCCAGGGCCAGCCACGGTTTTGTATAGATCTTCGGGTCGGTGATGGTGACGGTGAGCTCCAAGAGGTCATGATTCACACGATGGAACCGCTCCTCGACGCGCAATTCATCGCTGTGAGGGCGGCCACTATTATCGATCCAGGTTCTTTCATCTGTGCCGACGGTATCGACTACTAACGTCGCGTCGTCCACCCACTTGCCAATCGAATACCCGTACCGCGGGGACGACTGATCATTCCCGGCCGATTGTTCGGGCTGAGACGTTTGCGCGCGCGTAAGAGTTGCGGGTATCAACACTGCCATCAGTAAGACCGTTGAGGCCACGCAGCGCTTTTGCATTTTCGGATCCCTCCCTCGTTCAATTCCAGCTTTGGATCGGGAGACCGCAGATCAATCGCCGATTATTGATTCTGAGCCACGCCTTCAGTAATCGTTAAGTTAAAGCCGCCGTAGGTTTTGCCGTTGACTACGACCGCGAAAAATAGCGCTTCACCCTGGCAGAAGACAGTGATCGATCGGATCGACCCGTTCCTGGCCGAGATGGAAGGGTATACCGAAGCAGTTACCGAAAACCTTAACAAACACCCAGAGCGCCTTCGCACGCCCGAATACAAGGATTATCTCGAAGCCAACGCCGACTATGCTGGAGACCTTGCAGGCATGATCGCAGACTTCGTGGACTATGGAAGGACTAAGGACAGGTTACAACACCTCACTGACAAGCTTGAGGTTCCTGCCAGTTGAGTGGTTCATATAACTCCGGTTTCCACAGAGGCGGCTGGGAGTTGCAGCCGCCTTCTTCTTTTCGGGAGGATGATTGTCTAACGGGTCCATTCGCGCTGGATGGCGGGACAAGGTTTACCGTCGTGTCCTTTTGCCCGATGGCGCTTGATTTCGACGTAAAGCCTCTGTCGTTGTTCCTGTACCTCCGCTCGCGCCTGCTCACTGCGTAACAAAGAGGGACTCAGAGTATTCAACTTGTTGTTCAAAGCGACCAGCTGATTCACGAGGCGGTCTTTCACTTTGCACGTGTTTCCCGATGTTATGTAGTTAATCCTCATAACTATTTGATGCATGATGCGGTTGTGTCGATTGCGATTTGGTTTGGGGGCCGGGGCATTTGATTAGCCGAAGTTCTTGGGATATCGGGCCAACAACCCAGCGATTATAAGCATCTTAGTAGTTGAAGGTCCGGGAGACCGGATGTCCTCCAGAAGGGCCGGTACCATGAGGGTCCTAATCGTCGATGACAATAAGGAATATCGTAAGCTCCTGCGGCGAATTTTAGAGGAGCAGCAGGACCTAGTCTTGGTAGCTGAAGCGTGCGGCGGCGAAGAAGGCGTTCGGTTAGCTCAACAATTCAAGCCCGATGTCATCCTTATGGACCTCGATATGCCCGGCACCGACGGCCTTCAGGCAACCCGCCGCATCAAGGAAAGCTTGGCTGGTGCGACAGTCCTCATCCTGTCGGCCCTAGATAGCGAAGCTTATCGCGAACGCGCAGTGGAGTGCGGTGCAGATGCTTATTTGCCCAAGACTACGTCGATTTTCGAGATTCTCTCTGTCATCCGAAACGTGCGACCGATGAAGGCTGCTTAGACTTCGGCTCTAGCAGAACTAGAAACCCCTTTTTCACTCCGCAGAATCCAAACTGGAAGAATCGGGCTCTGGATCACCCATTTTCAGGCTGCGGTCTGGACCTTGGAAGAAGACGAAGAGGCCGCCGACCCGGACCCGCGATTCATCGGCTTCTGGGTCCACTTCTTATTTTCGTGTCGCGTTAGGATAGAATCTCAGTGGAGGCAACAACCCGAATGAACGATGTAATTTCGACCTTGAAGAGTAGGCGCAACGAACTCGCACTGGAACTTGGCCGAATAGACAAAGCTATCGCCATTCTCTCAAACGGCAGCAGCGGCGCCAGTGCTAACGGCAAGGCAACGCGTGCCGCCGCGACCGGCAAGCCGATGTCGGCGGCCATGAAAGCAAAAATTGGTCGTGGCGTTCGAAAAGCGTTCTTGCAGCGCAAGCGCGAGGCCGCGAAGGCAAAGAACTAGCGACTACTTCTACTCGTCACAAGGGGGCGGAGCCGAACCCGATTACAGGTCTACTCTTTTCGGCGCGGTAGGCGATACCGAATCGTAAGGGTTGGTCCCCGCCCGCTTGGGGGCTCGTTCACAATTACATCTCCATAATCAGGGGCTAGTTGGGCTTTCATAACGCGGCAGCAATTCGGCATCCGATGATTCCGTCCGAGAGGGGGGCCAACGCGAGCGTGTAGTTCACGCGCACTTATCTCGATGGATTCCCTTCCATTCGCCATCATCTGGAACAATTCTCGCGTGAAATCCTCAGCGGTAGGCATCTTGCGTCCTTGGGTGGGCAGATTCTAAGTAAGGTCTAGCTTATCCTTCGCCGCCATCTTCTTTTTCACTATCCGGCTGCACGTACTGTTCCGTGGGGTTCGGTTGCTCGTTACAGATTCCGCCTATTTCGCCTCGCTCCTGCATTATGAATGACGTAGCGCAGCCTTCTTGGCTAGGCTTAACCTCAAGTTGACTATTGTCTTTTTCTCCGGTTGTCGCGGTCCATGAAGGAGCATCACTAGCGGGAAACGACTCCTCGGAGGCTTCATTCACGAGGTCACTGCCGGTATCCATCGATGCAGGCTCTTCTCGTTTCATGCTTGGGTTCGATGCCATTGGTTCTGTCCTCTCTACTTGGATGCTTTGGGGTTCGATTCGTTGATCTCCGTCACCTGACAAAATCCTGTTCTGCCATGACCCGATCCGCGCAATTCCCACAAATCAACGTGGTCTGGGCCATTAACGGCTCTTCCTCGATCTCAGCACAGTCGGAGCAAATCATCCATCCGTCTTCCCCATCCCTCGACGGCGTGCGTTCTGTTGCCTCTTCAAAAAGAGAAATTGGCTCACCGTCGATGACGTGAACACAAACAAGGTACTCACGAGTCGCTTGCGCGAGGTGGTCGCATTTAAGCATTGGCGCTTGGATTCCCGGAAACGTTTCCGCGATCTGAACCTTTCAAACAGTTCCTTGCGGCGCGGACTCTTTAGTAGCGTCCTCGGCCACCACCGCGTCCGCCCCGATCTCCGCCACGGCCACCGTAGCCGCCACGACCTCCACCGCCTTCGCGACCACCGCCGCCTTCGCGCGGACGCGCCTCGTTTACGACGACGTTGCGGCCCATAAAGTCCTGGCCGTTCAGCGCCTGAATTGCGCGGGCAGCCTCTTCATCATTATTGATTTCAACGAAGCCAAAACCTCGCGCCTGGCCCGTGAACTTGTCAGTCACCAGGCTCACGCTCGCGACGTTTGCGCCCGCACCTTGAAACCAAGTCCTTATATCTTCTTCAGTGGCCTGAAATGGAAGGTTGCCCACATATAGTTTCTTCACATAACTCCTTTGGCGAGTAGCGTAGCGGCTCAAAGCGCGGGCGGCTTGCGGTGGACTCTCGCGAACAGCAAGTCTACTGTCTCTTCTTATCCAAGAAACCGCAATCTTTATTTGAGGGAGAGAATTTGCGCGGCCCTGTCCCCGCCTGCGCCTTTACGAGGTCATTTGCTTTACTGGGCAGCGCAATGTATAAACGTGCCCATTCCCGGCAGTAAAGACCCCAATAGGCCCACAAACTCAAAAGGAGGAAACCAGTGAAGCGAATGCTCCCGTTGATTGCGATTGCGACCTTGACCGCGTTGGGCCCGGGCTTGTTCGGCCAGGAGAATCCCATGGCTGGGACCTGGAAGATGAATGTAGAGAAGTCCAAATACACAAATGTGGCCATGCCAAAGAATGAGACGCGAACAGTAGAGGCTCAACGCACTGCCTTGAAGATCAGTTTTGACGGAGTTGCAGCAGACGGGAGCAAGGTCTCGTATAGCTTTACCACAAATCTCGACGGTAAACCCGTGCCCATCTCGGGAACTGGCGCACCCGGCGGCGCAGATATGATTGCCACGAAACGGGTGAATACGAACAAGACTACCTCGGCCTATATGAAAGCTGGCAAAGACATTTTCACGACTAGCACTGTCGTTTCCAAGGATGGGAAGGTGACGACGACCACGAGAAAGGGCACCGACGCTAGCGGTAAAGCTGTTCTGGCGATGAGCGTGTGGGAAAGGCAGTAACCGCTAACAAAACCTACACGCACACCCGGGCTGGCCGAACCTGTCGTGTCGATCTATGGCCTGATTCCCGCGACATTTAAGCGAATCCGGTATAAACCTGTGCGGGCAGTCACGTACAACGTTTTGAAATCAGCAGCGCCCCAGGCGCAATTTGATACGATCTCCGGTATCAAGATTGTTCCCAGATGTTTCCCCTGAGGGGAGATGACCAGAACGCCTCCGGGACCTGCCGCATACACGTTACCTAATGTGTCCACCTTCATTCCATCCGGGTTCCAGCGGTGCTGACGCGATATACGCCTGTCACTTCGAGTTCTCGATGGAACTCTGGAACTGTTGGTGCCGATTCGGCCAGGTATGCGGGATCAGTAAAGTACGCATCTCCATTTCGTTTGATGACCAGATCATTCGGACTATTGAAGCGCCGTCCCATGTAATGCTCAGCGAGCACGGTCATGTTCCCATTCTTTTCGAAGCGTACAACGCGGCGATCACCGTGCTCGACGGCTACGAGGCGCCGTTGGCGGTCGAGCGTCAAACCATTTGTGCCCACGCGCACGCCCGATGGAGCAGGCCCCCCAAACGTCCGAGCCCGAAAAACGGACAGGCCCTCGGTGGGCGACCACTTCATAATCTCGTTGAGATCACTTAATAGGAGGTAACCGCCATTGCTGATCCAAAGCGGCCCTTCACCGCGCTGAAGGTTCCCAACGAACTTCTCAACCTTGGCTCCCGACGGGACCAGGCGGTCGAGGTTAGGATCGAGTCGCTGAACATCGCCTGGCTTTGAAGCGCTGTCCTGACTAGCAAGGCCGAATGGAAGAGCTACACAAAAGAGCAGGGCGATTAGAGGCTTCGACATGGCACGAGTGTTTATCGCAGCGGGGTCGTGCGTCAAGCAGCGGCAAATCTGATCGCTCCGGCGCCGTGGTAAAGGCCATGTGCTTCTAGTCGAGTAGTCACATGACATCATAAGCCAATCGCTTTGAATGCGAGCGGAGAGCGCTTCCTTCTCACCCACTGCAAACGGGATCTGCGAAGGCTTACCGTCTGTCCCTATTTATGGCTTATCGGCAGCACTCGTTCTTAACGTCTGGTCGTTGTCCTTAAAATACCCATAAAGACGGTGATAGCCGACCGCCAGACCGTTTTGTGCGAGGGTTCGGCACCCCAATCGCGTAACGTCGAATCGCGCCAAAATCTTCCCCTGCCCAATATCATTAGCAGCACCTCGTTCTCGTCATTATCATCAGGCTTTCGTCGCTTGGTTTTTCTTGGGTCCCCTTTTCCAATCCTGAAAACGACCCCCCGCACCCGCCCCAAAGGGGCTTTCATGCGCCGTCGCGGTTGGGGTGGCAAAACACTCCTTCTTGTTCACAAATCCTGCGACAAGCGGCATATATCGCCGAAAAATGAAGTCGTGCTTTATCCTTCTTAGGCTGGGATCGCGGCTAGCGCTTAGCGCGGGGATTTGATTTGATTGCGTCGGACGCTGTCCGCGAAGATCACATCTTACAGTGCTCGAAGAATTCGACTTGGCGCAGGCGCTTCTTTGCCTCTTCGAGCGTCTTCTACGGTCCGCCGAGATTCCTTCCCTTGCTCGACACCACTTGATAGCCTTCCTTAGCCTTTTTGATCATGATCGACTTTCTCCGCGCAAATAGGCGAATTATGCTGCCCAGGCATGTCTAATAGGAGAAGTCAACTCGTAGCCCCTCCTGGGGAGCTACTGTCGTATGGACTGGCATCGGCCAAACCGCGGTTAACAAGCAACATGCCGAGCTCTGTGCGCCCACGGCGAGCACGGGATTTCACAGTGCTCCGCGTGACGCCCAGGGCTCGTGCGGACTCATCCGTTGACAAACCATCGATATGGCGCAACTGGAGCGCATTGCGCAATTTAGGCGAAAGTGACCTCAGCAATTGCTGCACGATTGCACGTAACTCCGCTCTCTCGCACCTTTGCTGGGGGCTTAATCCCGAATCGATGAATTGACGCTCAAGATCCGAATTACCGTCCTCTCTATCATCCAAGGACAGGAATGTGCGGCCGTGCCGGCGTCGCAATTGCATACGCGCTGAATTGATGACAATTCTATGAAGCCACGTCGAAATGTGCGATCGACCCTCAAACTGCGAAATATGAGTGAAAGCGGAGAGGAGTGCGTCTTGGACGGCATCCTCTGCATCTTCATGGTTGCCAAGCTGACGAAGGGCCATGCGATATAGCGCAGGTGAATATCGCGATAGAATTCCTTCGAGATCCTCCCGCCGGAAACGGTAACGACGCCCTTCCGATCCCACGATGCCCCTCCCAGCTGATTGCTTAATTTGCGTCACAATACCGTCCATTACATTCTCGGCACGGCCAGGTCTTCGTTCCTGCGATGGATGCCAGAATCTTCCCTATGCGGCGGCGCCCGCAACGAGCGTGATGTCATTTTGGACGTCGGATACGCCTGGCGCGCCCCAAGCCGCCCGCTCCGCTTCTTCTCGCTCAGCCCAAGTCCTCACGTTTCCACGGAGGATCACCTTGTCGCCACTCGCTTCCACAGAGATCTTTTCCGCGTCAACCTGTGCGGCTCGATGAAGCGCCTTCTTTATCGCATGTATGACATCGCCAGGCGAAACGTGAGACTTCACGATAATCAAATTGGAGACGCCTTTGATGCCCTTCAAATTGCGAACTGCTCCCTCTGCTGCATCCTTCTGGTAACGGTATTCTACGCTCCCTTCGAGCGTAACCCAGCCGCTGTCGACGACTAGCTTGATCTGCTTGCGCGGTACGGAAGCATTCCAGTCCAGGGCATTAACCGCCGCGCTAGCGATATCGGCATCAGCGTATTGGCTATCTCCGGGGAGCTTCACGACGAGTTCGTCTGTGACCGCCCGAACTCCATCGACTCTTTGGGCTACGCGCTCAGCCGTCCATTTTTGGGACAAGCTCCTCACTGTTCCGTTGAGTATCACGACGCCATTTTCGACGGATACACCAATTTCCGCGGCGTCCACGCTGGGCTCCCAAGCAAGTTCATCCAAAACATCTCGTTGCAATTGTTGGTCGGTCTTCATTTCATCTCCTTTTGGGACTTACCATTCGAATTTCGTGCGCCGGTTGATCTAGCCAGAACTGGCGCAGTCTCCTTCGCTTGCTTATGAATATAACCGGTGTCTCTTACAGCGTAAGTGATCTGAATCACATCCTTGTGTCGCATGGGAGCTATAGAAATGATGTGACATTGAAAGCTGAATGACTTCGAGGAGGCAGAAGCAATGCCTGCCAAGCGCCTACTGTTCAAATCAGCGGCTCGCGACAAAGTTCTAAAAGGCGCGACTGCACTGGCCGATGCTGTCAGGGTTACGCTGGGTCCGAAATCGAAGTGCGTGCTGATTGAGAAGAAGTGGGGCCGCCCCATCGTCTGCAATGACGGCGTCACAATCGCGAAGGAAATCGAATTCGAAGACGCCGAAGAGAACCTCGGCGCCAGGATGATTCGTGAGGCCGCCGAACGCACGGGGGACTCAGTGGGTGACGGTACGAGCACTTCCGCCATCCTCGCGCAGGCGATCTTCGCCGAGGGATTGCACAACGTGGCGGCGGGCGCTAGTGCCGTTGAATTGAAGCGTGGACTCGATCGCGGTCTTCGGGTCGCCGTCCAGGCACTTCAGGGGCTTTCTCGTCCCGTTGCCAGCCGTCACGAGAAGGCTCAGATTGCAACCGTGTCAGCCCACAATGACTCCGCTATCGGCGAACTGGTTGCGGACGCGATGGAGAGAGTTGGCAAGGACGGCGTCGTCACCATCGAAGAGGCAAAAACCGCTGAAACAGCACTAGAAGTAGTCGAAGGTATGCAGTTTGATCGGGGATATCTATCGCCCTATTTTGTGACTGACCCGGAAAAAATGGAGGTTGTCCTCGAGGATCCTCTCATCCTCGTTCATGAGAAGAAGATCGCCAATCTCCAGGAATTCCTCCCTTTCCTCGAACAAGTTGCCAAATCCGGCCGGCCGCTTTTGGTGATCGCCGAGGATGTTGAAGGAGAAGCCCTGGCCACGCTGGTGGTCAATAAGGTTCGGGGTACACTGATGTCCGCAGCGGTAAAAGCACCAGGGTTTGGCGATCGGCGGAGGGAGATCCTTCAGGACATCGCCATACTGACAGGAGGTAAGGTACTGGCGGAGGAACTGGGGCTGAAGATCGAAAATCTCCAACTCGACGAACTGGGCAAGGCTAAGCGAGTCATTATCGACCGGGAAAAGACGACGATTGTTCAAGGCGCAGGAGCGAAAAAGGTAATCGATGGTCGCTGCAACGAAATTCGCAAGCAGATCGAGCAGACGACTTCTGACTACGACAAGGAGAAATTGCAGGAACGGCTCGCCAAGCTTTCCGGTGGAGTCGCCCTCATCCGTGTGGGAGCTCCTTCTGAAACCGAGATGAAGAATCACAAGGAGGCATTCGAGGATGCCATCAGCGCGACCAAGGCTGCAATGGCGGAGGGAATTGTGCCAGGGGGTGGATTGTGTCTGCTGCGCGCAATCGAGGCCGTCCAGCATGCAGAGAATCAATGCTCCGGAGATGAACGGACCGGACTGCTCATTCTCAAGAAAGCCCTCGAAGCGCCGACAAGGCAGATCGCAGAAAACTCAAATCTGGACGGCGGCGTAGTCGTGGACCGGATGCGTAATGGAACCGGCAATTTTGGGCTTGATGCCGCGAAGGGCGAATATGTGGACCTGGTCGCGGCCGGCATTATCGATCCGACCAAAGTCGTCCGGACGGCGCTTGAGAATGCTGTCTCTGTGGCCAGCGTACTCCTGCTGACCGAGGCAACGCTGACCGAAGTGCCTGAACCGAAGGCCGCTCGGACACCAGTTCACGAAATGCCCATGGAATAATGTCTGTTTGTCTGCAAAGCGGGCCGAGATCGAGGAATAGATGAAAATCCTGTTGGCAATTGACGAGTCAAAGTTTTCCAAGCGGCGATAAACGCGGTTATGATGCAAGCCAGGCCGAAGGAGACAGAAGTCCACGTCCTACATGTGATCGAACCCCTTCCTCTTTATCCTGACGGTCAAGCTTGGGGATATGGTTCGGAAGCCTCCCAGGTCCTGGAGGAGCAACGAGAAAAAGCCGAAGGATTGGTAGCAAGGGCCAGTCAACAGCTGCGCGATGCAGGCTTCAGCGTGACAACAGCTATCGAGCAGGGAAATCCAAAGGTGGTGATCATCGATTTAGCCACGCAATCGTCCACTGATTTGATCATCGTCGGCTCGCACGGGCGGAAAGGTCTCGACCGCTTCTTGATGGGTAGCGTGTCAGAGGCGGTCGCGCGGCATGCTCGCTGTTCTGTGCAGATCGTGCGAGTCGGGAGCCAGTAAAACCTCGCTGGTCAAAAATTCGGACATCAATCCGTTATTTTCCGCCGCCTTGCTCAGGAGCGATCAAGTCCTGCGGAATGTCCTTTTTTACTAATTCGCCGCTTTCTGCGAATGAGCAGATCCGAGGCTTGACTACATACACGAAATCGGTATTGACCATGCGAACGCCATCCGAGAGAGTTCCACCACTGAAGACGATCTCGGGAGTTTCGGCTAACGTTCGAGAGATCTACTTTCACAAGAACAGCGTCCTCGGCCAGGCTTTTCCGCGCTTGAAAGTCGGAATGATGGTCCGGTTTGCCGAAGAGGCTGGGGAGAAAGGACCGCAGGCCAGCACTGTCCACATTATTCCCAGACAACGAATTCGGCAAGCAACTAGAGAGACCTCGGCTTAAATTGACTGGTAGCAAGAATTCTCACCTACTATAAGCAGGGACCGAGTGATGGGTATGATCCTCTTTAGCTTCCCGACTTGCGAAAACATCTCGCGGCAATTGCAGACACTCGCTTCCATGCAAGTCGGTCGATTTACTGTGTCCCGCTACGCCAACCAGGAGTTACACGCCAATATCGAAGAGCCTGTTTCCGGTGAACACTGTCTGATATTGGGAACGATCGCTCCCCCGGACGAATGCTTGCTTTCCGTACTGCTACTGTCCGAAACGCTCGAAAAAGAAGGAGCGCACAAAATTACCGCCGTCCTTCCTTATCTCGCGTATAGCAGGCAAGACAAAGATAAATCAGGAGAAAGCTTGGGGACCGCGTGGGCTGGGGCGCTCCTGAAGAGTTCCGGAATTGATGACGTACTGACGGTCGATGTCCATAGCGAACGCGATAAACAGCTATTTCCCATCCCGTTAACCTCTCTATCCACGAACAGTTTGTTCGCAGAAACCCTTCGGAACCATGGACTGTTGGATGCAACCATCGTGGCCCCCGATAACGGAGCCATTGGCCGTTGCGAGGCGGTCAAGAGAGCTGCAGGGCTGCCGGTTGGTGAGACGCCCTATTTTGAAAAGAAACGAACTGACCAAGGGATCACTCATTATGGTCCGATTGGTAGGGTCGAGGAAAAAGTGGTGATCGTGGACGACATGATCGACACGGGTGGAACTCTGGTCTCTGCTTGCGAAAAGCTGAAGGCAGTCGGCGTCGCAGAAATTTACATCCTGGTTACTCACGGTCTCTTCACGGGATCATCTTGGCCGCAGTTATGGTTCCTCGGGGTGAGGCGCATATTTTGTACCGATACAGTTCCTCTTCGTTCAGGGATGGACTCCCCAAACATCTGGGTGATCTCAGCGATACCACTTGTCAAAGAGCATCTTTCACAGATGGACAAAGCCAGACAAATAGCCGCGTCAAATGACACATGATTTCCCAAACGCAATCTTTACTCTCGATAGACGGCTCTCTCGGTGAAGGCGGCGGTCACGTTTCTGAGAACTTCGCTAACGCTTGCGCTAATAAGCGGCCCACCTTTTACTTTGATGAACATCCGTAGTCGGCGCTCGAAACCTGGTCTAATGTCGCAAGACCTGAAGGCAGTGGAAGCCGCTGGCGAAATAGGGAAGGCAAAAGTTGAAGGCGCAGTGCTCGGATCGCAGTCCTTGGTACGTATCTTCTTTTCGCCATCAGTTTTCACCAAATACTCCGATACTCTGTATTCATACCGATGATCGGCTGTGATGTGCATCACTGCTATGTTTCGAGACTCTCATAAACTGCTTTCAGGTCCTCCCAACTTGAGTTGGTGAATGGAATGGCCCTTTAGGGAGGCGTTTATGGTGTTTCGAGATCGAGAAGAAGCTGGCGGCAGACTGGCGGCGCAATTACATGCTTACGCGAATCGGAAGGATGTAATTGTCCTAGGTATTCCCCGAGGAGGCGTCCCTGTTGCCTATGAAGTGGCAAAGGCCCTAGATGCTCCGTTAGATATTTTTGTGTCGCGCAAGCTCGGCGTGCCTTGGCAAGAAGAACTCGCCTTTGGTGCCGTTGCAACGGGCGGCACGAGGGTGCTCGACCGTGAAATTATCGAAGCAATTGGTATTTCCGAGGAGGAAATCGAACACGTTACCTCCAGAGCAAAAAAGGAACTCGAGCGACGCGATAATCTCTACCGGGGTGACCGCCCTCCTCTGAAAGTCGACGGGCTAACCGTTATCCTCGTAGACGATGGGATAGCCACAGGCTCCAGCATGCGTGCAGCCATCAATGCATTGCGGCAGATGAGGCCCGCGCAGATTGTCGTCGCCGTTCCTGTAGCTCCTCAATCAACTTGTAGACGGCTCAGGTCCGAAGTGGATCATCTCGTCTGCGTGCACATGCCGGAGGAATTTTATGCGATCGGCCAGTTCTATGAAGACTTCTCGCAAGTAGCGGACGAGGAAGTAACCAGACTGCTCCATCTAGCAGCGCAGCCGGTTCTTCAGAGCGTAGGACAAGATGATCCTCCGGATGCAGAAGGGAGAACGAGGATGATTCCTGGCCGTATGTCGGAGCATGACGGAATTAAATGCGAAGTTTCGATAGATCTGCAGGGGCTTACGCTGGATGGCACATTGTTTCTTCCCAAGCAGGCAAATGGCTTGGTTCTTTTCGCACATGGCAGTGGCAGCAGCCGCCACAGCCCACGGAACCGTTATGTGGCGCAGGTCCTTAATTCTCAGCGAATCGGCACCTTGTTGTTCGACCTCTTGACTCGGCAGGAAGAAGCCGTGGATCAATACACAGGCGAACTCCGCTTCAACATTCCATTCCTTGCAAGGCGCCTGATTGGCGCGACGAACTGGATTGTGCGCAGCCCCGATACGCGAGCCCTCAAAGTTGGTTATTTCGGAGCCAGCACAGGAGCCGGAGCCGCGCTTATGGCTGCCAGCGAACTTCCCGACCTCGTTTCCGCGGTGGTCTCCCGAGGAGGTCGGCCGGATCTCGCAGAAGAGGCGTTGCGATCTGTGCATGCACCCACACTGTTAATTGTGGGAGGCGATGACGAACCCGTAATCGGCATGAATCGGGAAGCCTTGGCGAAGCTCTATTGTCCCGATAAGAAACTGGTCATTATTCCAGGTGCGACCCATTTATTTGAAGAACCGGGGACATTGGAAGAAGTAGCACGACTTGCCGCAGAGTGGTTCAATCAGCATTTCAAAACAGCTAGGAAGCATCAGTCTCAGTCGGCCGGCAGTTGAGAAAGCGTTTGGACTTATGCCAGCCACGCCTCGCAAGAGTAATCAGCAAGATGCTCGGGGCAAATCCCCCGGCGGTATGCCCAATGTCCCATACCTAAGCAGAGCCGTGGCGCGCCGGCGCCCCGCGCACTTGCGCAGTGAGATCAATAGACACGACTACCGATATTACGTCCTCGATGCACCGATTGTTTCTGATGCAGAGTACGACGAACTCAAGCGCCAGCTGACCGCGATTGAAGAACGATTCCCCGAGCTGGTCACCCCAGACAGCCCCACGCAGCGAGTATGGGGAATGCCCAGAGAGGGCATCTCTACCATTCCCAGTGAGACGTCCGGGGGCCTTGGTGATAGGCTCGCCGAGCAGCCTGTGGAGAAGCATCTGGTGAAGAACTTGTCGGCCGTGCCTTGGCGACGGATCTTGCGGTGAAATTCCCGTCCGTCGAGGATTTGGCAGGCGCCGACGAACAGGCACTCAGGGCTGCCGGTTTCGGAAATGTGGTTTCATCAGTCATTGCCGAATGGTTCGGAAACCGGGGAAATCAAGCGCTGATCAAGCGGCTTATGCGGGGTGGGTATTAGTTCGAAACTTCAGCGCGGAGGCAGCCGCTTCGAAGGTAAGACGCTGGTCTTCACTGGCGAGCTTGCCCATATGACGCGCGAGAAAGCGAAGAAAGCTGCTGTCGAACAAGGAATCAGAGTTTCCGAAAATGTATCTCGGGAAACAGATTTCCTGGAAGTCGGCTCCAGTCCTGGTGGGACGAAGACAGAGAAGGCGAGCAAGTATGGGACGACAACCCTCAGTGAAGCTGAGTTTCTGAAGCTTATCAGGTAAGCGCTCATGATCGTCGATGTAGGCCGATACGGAACTTTCCAGCTTGGCAATGAATTTCTCGCGCCTTATCGCGAGCGTCCGGTCCATTGGGGATTTGGAACCCTTTCCTGGGTCACCTACAAACGAACATACAGCCGAGATGGTGAGGAGTGGTGGCAGACCTGTCAGCGTGTCCTCGAAGGTATGATGACAGTCCACCGAGTGCACTGTCTCGAACATCATCTGGCGTGGGACACAAACGAAGCGCAACGCCTAGCTGAAGACGCCTACGAGCGCCTATGGGAATTTAAGTGGACGCCGCCAGGTCGCGGTTTATGGATCATGGGCACCCATTTCATGTATGAACGCGGAGGCGCTGCCCTGAACAACTGCGGCTTCATCTCGACGAAGAACATCAGCGTCAACTATGCCGATCCATTCATGTGGGTACTACACATGAGTATGCTGGGCGTTGGCGTCGGCTTCGATACACGTGGCAAAGGGACCGTGCGAATAGTCCGGCCGCAGCGCAGTCGACAGCCTCACGCCATCGGCGATAGCCGAGAAGGATGGGTCGAGGCTGTTGGACGCCTGCTGAGTGCCTATATCGGCTGCGGCACGCTGCCGTCCCACTGGGATTACACCCAGGTCCGCCCGCGTGGCACTCCATTGGCTAACTTCGGAGGCTTCGCCAGTGGGCCCGAACCATTGCGGGAAATGCTGGAGTCACTCGAACAAATCTACGATCAGTCCCTCGATCAACTGGTGGACGCCCGCCTAATCGTGGACACCATGAACATTATCGGCCGCGGCGTCGTCGCCGGCGGCACGCGTCGCAGTGCTCAGATCGCGTTTGGCGAACCCGATGACCTGCAGTTCCTGGATCTCAAGCTCGATCGCCAAAAGCCAATGGAATATCGCTGGGCATCGAACAATTCGGTTTTTGCCCGCATCGGAATGGATTACCGCGATATCGCCCGGCGAACCGCGATAAACGGAGAACCCGGCTACCTTTGGCTCGAGAACATCCGCGCTTACGGCCGAATGAAGGACGCTCCAACATGGGCCGATTCCGGCGCCGAAGGCAGCAACCCTTGCGTGGAGCAGTCCTTGTGGGATCGTGAGTTGTGCTGTCTGGTAGAGACTTATCCTGCTCACCACGAGAGCCTGGAAGATTATCTGCGCACCCTGTACATCGCTTACATGTATGCCAAGATCGTAACGCTCATACCGACTCACGATCCGCGCACGAATGCCGTCATGTTTCGCAACCGCCGCATCGGTTGCTCGATGAGCGGCATCGTTCAGGCGATCAATAGGCTTGGTTACCGAAAGTTCCTCGGATGGTGTGACAAAGCATACGATTATCTACAAAAGCTAGATACGGAATACTCGGTCCGGTTTGCGGTACCGCGCTCGATTAAAACCACCTCGGTAAAGCCGTCTGGAAGCGTGAGCCTCCTCGCTGGCGCCACGCCAGGCGTCCATTGGGAACATGCGCCTTACTATGTTCGGCGCGTGCGTATACCCGATAACCACCCTCTGCTAGAGATGTGCACTCGGGCGGGCTATCCAGTGGAGCCGGATCGATACTCCTCAGGAACAATCGTTGTATCTTTCCCGATTTTTGTGCAGCATGCCGGGCGGCGCAAAGCGGATGTGACGCTTCGTGAAAAAGTAGACTTGGCGGCGCAAATGCAGCGCTATTGGTCAGACAATCAGGTGAGTTGCACGGCCGATTTCAATCCAGATAGCGAAACAGACGAAATCCCGCGAATTTTGGAGGCGTACGAGGACCGGCTCAAAGGGATCGCGTTCCTGCCCAGTGTGCGGCACGGCTACGAACAGCCCCCATATGAAGAAATCACCGGAGAGCAATACGAGGAGTTGTTGCGCAAGCTTAAGCCACTCGATGGAGGCTTGCAGCACGAACATGAGCTAGAGGCCCGCTTTTGCGAGGGCGGTGCGTGTGAATTCATGTGATGGTTCAATGAAAACACATTGCGATTAATTAGAAAGGGACAACCTGCTTCAAAAAGAGCTTCTTCAAATACGGGATCCGTAGGAAACTTCGGCACCTTCCCAGCTTTGATTCCACCATATCATTCCTCGACATCTTAGCCTTGTTCGAGCAGGGCATGGCGGCTTGGGGCGGGCAAGCTACACTAAGATCCCAGCAGTAGAGCACCACAGTACGATCCCTGGGTAACTTGCGCAACTCGCTAAGGATTCCGATTGTGGCATCTGGAGTGCATCAGGGATTTCATTCATCAGAAGACTGGCGGGGCCGCTGCGAACATCGCTCGCCGGCCTCGTCGGTTACCACCTCAATTTCAGTCCAGTCTTCGCGCCGCCCGAGAGCATCACTATTCGTCACTCGCCGCCTCAAACAAAGGCTTCATATAGCATCCGATGTTAGTCCTCTTCAGAAGGCACGAACGGAGAGCGAGGCGGCTCCCCGGCGATAGTAGCTATCTTCGATACTACCGCGTCTCTTTCCCATTGGCACTGCAGACTATCAATCGACTGTGATCTAGCACACAGCGCTTTTCCGACGTGTAGTCGTACTTTTGTCTCTGAATGTAATAGACGTCTCTTGAGGAATTTCAAGCAGAGGAGCCTTCAATCATGAATAAGCTATTTCAAATTCGTCGCTCGGTAGCAGCGATGTCTTTGGCGACGGCTCTTGCAGCTGGAGGAGCACTTACCTGGTGGATTGCCTCAAGCACTCATATAGCTTTCGGAGCGAATAATGCCGTAGCGCTCGTAAATGTCCCACTGGGCCCAGCCTCTTTCAACGAGGGATTTTCCTCAGTGGTTGAGCCGTTGCTCCCTACGGTAGTTAACATCTCGACATCGAAAATCGTAAAGACCCCAAGCAACCAGCTACCCTTTTTTTGACGACCCATTTTTTCGACAATTCTTCGGCGACAATTTTGGCGAACAACCACGCGAGCAGCGCGAGCACAGCCTTGGGTTAGGAGTAATCGTCAATTCTGACGGTTATATCCTGACGAATAACCATGTTGTGGAAGGTGCGAGTGACGTGCAAGTCACGCTGAATGACAAGCGGGCATTCAAAGCCAAGATAATCGGAGCTGATCCACAAAGTGACATCGCTGTTCTGAAAGTCCCCGCGATGAAACTGGCTTCGATCGCTCTCGGAAATTCCGCGAAGATGAGAGTTGGCGACATCGTGTTAGCTATCGGCGATCCCTTTGGAATCGGCGAAACAGTGACCATGGGTATTGTCAGCGCTACCGGACGAAAGGGTCTCGGTATCGAGGGACCGGGGGGCTACGAGGATTTCATCCAGACCGATGCTGCTATTAACCCGGGCAATTCAGGAGGCGCCCTCGTGAACACCCGTGGCGAACTGATTGGTATCAACGCCGCGATTATCACTGGCGGCGGAGGAGGCAATCAGGGCATTGGTTTCGCGATCCCGATCGATATGGGCCGGAGCGTGATGGAGCAGATATTAAAGACCGGTAAAGTCTCTCGCGGATATATCGGCGTGGGGATCCAGGAAGTAACGCCGGATCTCGCCAAGTCGTTCGGCGTGCCCTCTGCAAAGGGATCTCTCATCAGCAGCGTCACACCGGATGGCCCCGGCGCGAAAGCGGGACTTCAAAAAGGCGATATCGTTACTGCCCTTAATGGCCAGGCTATCTCTGACTACCAGGACCTGAGGCTCCGAATTGCGCAAATGCCGCCGGGCACTACCGTAACGCTTGACGTATGGCGTGATCGTCAGAAGAGCCAGGCGACGGTCACCCTCACCGAATTTCCTGAGACTCGCAAGAAAGCCGAAGTCGCAGCGAAACCCGCGCCCAGTGCGGGTGCAATAAAGGGGCTCCAAGTCGATACTTTAACTTCTGACATTGCTCAACAATTGGCGCTGCCGGCAAACACACGCGGCGTGGTTATAGCCAGTGTCGATCCTGATAGTCCCTCCGCGGAAGCTGGCCTACAGCGCGGCGATGTCATCCAAGAAGTCAACCATAAACAAGTAAATGACTTTGGCCAATTTCAAACAGCCATTCGCGTGGCTGGAAATGGATCATTGCTTTTGTTAGTGAACAGGGGCGGGAATACGCAGTACCTAGTCGTTTCACCCAGATAGCATCTAGCCGCCGCCCTTTATATGGGCTGCGTCAGAACATGTGAAGTAAGGCGCGATGGAAGCCAATAGAAAGCCAGCCAATGAGGGTCGGGCGCTCAACATGAAGGCGTCGCACTGGGAACACTTTTCGCACGGTAGCGATATAGGTGTCCGGGGAATCGGGGCGTCTGTCGAAGAGGCATTCGAGCAGGCAGCAGTTGCGCTCACCGCAGTCGTGGCCGATGTATCCAGGATCCGGCAGCTGAATCGATCGACGTTCGCTGTACCGCGCCCGATGTCGAACTCCTGCTTGTGAGCTGGCTCAACGCGGTCATCTATGAAATGGCTGTGCGCAGGATGTTATTCAGCGGGTTTCAGGTCGCCACGTCCGGGTGTTCTTTGACCGGCAATCTTCTTGGCGAGAAGGTCGATCCTGAACGCCATCAACTTGCAGTGGAAGCCAAAGGGGCTACATATACAGGGCTGAGAGTCGCTCAGCAAGATGGTCAATGGCTGGCCGAGTGCGTGGTAGATGTCTGAAACTAAATGGAGCCTTTATGAACCGCGCATCACTTACTCGTCATTCCGATTTTGAATGGCGTATCGAGCCGACCGGACAGATGCGCGTGCCGGCCATTATCTATGCTGGTGAGCAGTTGATCGAAGATATGTCACCTCTGTCCTATTCAATTGGGCTTGAAAAGGTTTGAGCTTGCAGTGATATGGGTCACACTTAAGCAATTCACCCAATTATGCGAGGAAATGGAATCGAGATCTCGGACAAGTTCTTCGTTCGGGGTCTTGCTTTTCTTAATCTTGATCCGTGCTTCGTATGCAGCGGTGCAGTTTTCGTTCTCTATTACCAGAAAATCTTTTTGCCGACGATCGAGGGCCACCAGGTACGCCACCATCTTCCGCGCCACGGCCAGTGTAGCCCCTCCAAGGCTTTCTCCAGCTCGGGAATCTTCCCGCGCAATTGGCGCTGCGCCAGATCGGCGAGCTTATGGGGGGCGGTCTCCCCTTCGATCAATCGTTGAATCATGGCCGGTCCGGAAACGCCCAGTACATCGGTGGCGACCGAGGCCAACTTGATATTGGCATCTTCCAGGACTTTTTGAATCCGATTGAGGGTGCGCGTCTTTTCTTCCACCAGTTGCGTCCGGTGTCGCGTCAGGTCCCGTAAATCGCGCTGCGCACGCGGGGGAATGAAGCTGCCCTTCTAAGATGTCGCGCATTCACCAGCAGCACCGTGAAGCGAGTCTCCAAGATGTTGAAAATCGGTTTCCAAAACACTCCAGTGGACCCCATGGCCACATTCTTGACTCCTTCGGCCGCCAGCCAGGCGGCCATTTCGAGGAGGTCTCGCGTCATCGTTCCCCAGTGGCGGCGGTGGGTGCGTATTTGTCGGGTTGGTCAACGTAATCTTGCAGCTCGGCCAAGGTCTGGGCAAGCGTAACCTCAGGGACGAACACGATGCCCACCCAGTGGTGGATCAGACCCTGTGGGATATCGATTGGTTTGTACGCTTCGTCAGTGCGGAGGTGCCGGATGTAGATTTGGCCCTGGCGGAGGTGGGCGTAGGCTGCGTAACGATCCCGATCTGCCAGGCCGTCGATGAGCAGGAAATGGCCGTCTTGCAAATCCCGCGCGATGCGCGCTTCCGTGGCGTGAATGTACAGATTGAAAGCTGCCACCGTCTCCGGCTTGAGTTCCCGGGGCCGAGCCTCAACTGCCAACAGGACCGTAAATGCCAGCGCGGTCACAAGTCTGAGGCTACTTCGTTTCAATCGCACCAGCGGGCGCGCCCAGGGGCCGGACATTCCGTACTCCTTAAATCAATCGGCGAACGTCTAGCTGAAACTGCCTGAGCGGCAATCTTCCAGCCAGAAATCTGGCGCCGGCTCCGTAAATTCGATGGCCACTTCTCTTCGGCGTCCGTAACCTCGGCCTAGGCTGACTACGCGACCCTCTCTTTCGACGAAGTTCTCAGGATTCCGAACAAGAACCCTCCGACCTATTGCTACTCTGGTTCCCAAGCCAACGGGTACTCCGTGGGCATTCAAAGATAACGCGTAAGTCCGCTGTTGCCACCCCCACCACCTCCCCAAACGATAAGGTCGCAGATCGAGGTACGAGGGTTACGACGACGCTCGTCGACGTTTCGCTATGACAGGTCCATTGGATATCATTGTCTTCATATCACAAACCACAAATAACCGACCGTCGTCGTCCAGTCGGTGACATCCGTCACAGCCGGGCCAAGTCCCGAAAGTCGGCTCCTAAGGAACCAATGTATCGACAACTCGTTTTGGATTTTGGGGAATGATCTTGAAGCCCAGCATCGCTGCTTGCTACCCATCTCTGTAAGGATGACTTGGGCGGTCACCGCACTGACTCCAGGAATGTCGGTGAGGTCCACACCAGCGATGCGATAGAGCTCGCTGCGGAGATCGAAACGAGGATCGTTGCCCTGACGCTGAAAGGCGGAATGTTTGGTGCGGCTCGGAATGTGTTGTGAACCGCCCAAGGCGCCAGGCAAAATCTGCATGAGACGCTCGATCTCGCAGTCCAGCTCAGCAATCAGCTTCTGGTAATAGCGGTAGCCATCCAGCGACTGCCGCCATCGATTTCTCCTTGTGCGGAGAACGCGGCCTGAGGTGCGAAACCTTGCAGTCTACTAATCGAGATCGCTACCGTGGCCGGTAGACGTCATCACTGACCTGTCCGCTACCTCAGACCCATGTTTATCGACGGGCTTCCAGAGCACCATTTCCGTTTTCGGGCCGTAGCTTGCCGCATCCTCCAGCGCGCCCATCATCGCTCAGCCAAGTTCCTTACGTCCCTGTCTCAGCGAAGCCCAGTCAGGTGCTTATCGGAGACTGCCCCACAACGCAGATGCCCCGAACATTTCTAGCAGTCTGACCTTGGAAAGACGAAGAGGCCGCCGACCCGGGCCCGAGATTCAATCGGAGGTGAAGCGGCCATTCGGCCGGGCATGATATCGCTCATCTGTGCGGGAGACTGTGTTCAAGACCGAACAGGTTCCTCCGCTAAAAGGTAGCTGCAGCACCCTGACTCATTGACCTTTATTTAGCCGTGAAGGAAAGAAAAATGGGAACGCTGCCCAGGCGGTCCAACGCCGCCGGTGATTCCCATCACAGCGAATGCCTTAGGAAGAGGCTATTTTTAAGTTGGGGAAAGGGGGATGTATGAACAAGGAAGCTGATGGTCAGAAGGAGACGAAGCAAAGCACTTGTGATCAGTCTTTACATATTTGGCAGCCGGGGTCGGGATTGGTGCTGCGCTAAGCGTATTTTTCGCTCGGAAATCAGGAGAAGAGACTCGGAAATGGGTTGCGAACAAATGCTTCGATGCGATTGACAGCGCAAACGAGAAGGTGTGGCAATCTCGTCTCCACGTCAGGGACATAATGAGCCGGGGCCAACAAGGATTACAAGCTGTGGCCGCAGGCCGAGAAGCATTTGGCGGGCAAAAAGAGCCTGAAAGTCCGGTCTCGGTACTGTGAGTCGTGCCCATGTTTGGAGAATATTGAGGAGGGCGTCATGCTCCACCAAGATTATTTCTTTGTCGCATTTCTCATCGTTGTGTTGTACTTGATGGTCCAAATGATCTATTGGACGGGCGGCCACTTTAGGCGACACTGAAATCGGTCGCTCTTTGGTTGGCGAACCATTCGGGCAACACCGGCATCTTATCTAATGGAAGGAGGTGGATATGAAGGGTGATTGGGTCCCCTCGAACTCGCTGCCACCTTTTTCAGTTGAAACGGCAGACGTACCGAGGACAAGACAGAGTTCGCTAGAGAGTCTAGCGAAACAAAGATCGGTTAACTGGTTCCTCGGCGAATGCGAGCGGGCTTCGGGGTCGAGAGTACAATTCGGGTTTTGGTTAGAGGCGGCTGGAAGTTGCAGCCGCCTTCTTCTTTTCGGGACGATACGTTCTCAGACTTTACATAATTAGTAGTGAAGATCGGTGATAGACTGCCCGCATGCCAAACAAGAAGGACGAGAACATCAGGAAGGACAGTCGGGGGACTTACAGGGAATATCCAATCGCCCGACGGCTAGTTCAGAGAGCGTAGAGGAATTGCTAGAGGAAGGGAATGCCTTGGAAGCCGAGGCGGTACAGGGCGTAGAAAATGCTCTCGACGCCGATCAGGGCGAGGTAGAGACTCACGAAGTGCCGGAAGATGATGTGCCGCGGGAGTATCTGGATAAAGATCGGTGATCGATTTGTAACGTTGACCTGCTGAAGAAAGAGCCTTCCGACACCAACGCAATTCTCCATGTGACTTGCTAATCCGCGCATGATCATCTGTCGATTCGGGGCCGGGACCGAACGCGCCGTCCTATCTGGGCATTGTGACTGGGCGCACTGTGGACTGTGGGACTTGACACCGTGTCCTTCGAGTCAGCCGGAAGAAAATGACGATTAGGAGGCAAGGTGATGAACAACCGTTGCTCCAATTGTGGGATACCGACACACACATTGAGCAGTTATTGTGACGTCTGTCAGACAATGCTCGCGGCAGTTGAGCGTCCGTTCTTTATAAAAGCTCAGCAAGAGTTTTACGAAGAGAACAGGCAGCGCATTCGAACGAAGGAACGTTTGCTGCACGAGAGCGAATTTAGCCTCAGGTGTGGTTCAGGAGGCATTATGGGAACTTTGGAAGTGGAAAACCCAGTGGAAGCTCTGCGGAATGAGGACGGAACATTCAAAGTGATTTCCCCTTCTGGACACATTTTTCGGGTTACCTGCCGAAGAGGACGTAATATGCGAGTCCGCGAAATCGGCAGCTCAGAAAACCAGCCGCTTCCCGAAGTCGCCGATCATGACCGATTCGAAGTCGCACATCACGACCGATTCGACGAATCGGGCTACGAACCCATCGCTCGGCGATGGCAAATCGAGAAGATTGCCTGAGCAATCATGTCCACTGCTGCACGTACGTGTTTGGAGCGTCGTCGCAGCACCCGCTTACCTATCCGCTTGGCGGTTATAGTTTGCGAAGATGCGGGGCGGTTTCAAGAACAGACTTGTATATCCTCGCTGAACACCCATGGATCCTCGTAGCCTTAGCGGCCTCAGTGACAGTAGGCCAGAGGCTTATCCTCCAGAACCCCGAGACCTTGGCGGAAAGAAGTGGCCGTTGGTCGTTGTTATGCAGGCCGAACTCAAGTGGGGATCGAATTCACAGAGCCTTCCCCGGATTTCTGGATTGTCCCTGCGACTCCGAAACGCGTCCGCATCGATTAATAGGACCTTCTCCAAGCTGACTACCCCCGTAATTGAGTCTATCGCGCGGCTCTCGTATGAGCCTTCGTATAGGTTCCCATCAATTCCGCTTCTTCGATGGCGTGACCTTCTATCGCGTCTTCCAACTCGTCCCGAGTCGCGCCGGGACCGAGTCCAAGCTCGGTACGCAAAGCAAAAAGCCGGACAAAGTATCGGTGAGTCCCAGAAGGCGGGCATGGTCCTATGTAGCCGATTTTCCCAGCATCATTCTTGCCTTGAATTCCGAGACTTGCGATTTTAGGTGTGCGCGGCTGAATGATCAAGGCGAATGATTTTGTTTCTCGTGGGGCATCGGTCCAATCGAATTCAGGCGAGATATCTTGACCCTCACAGGTGAACAAGGCAGGTATAGCACCACCGGGCCCGAAACTGGAACTTGTTAGGCGCATATTCCTCTCCTCTTTGGACTTGCCATCGATCCTCGATCTTGTGGTGCTGTACTTCTTCTAGCGAATAAAGACCGAATAGACCGTGACGTGCGTCACTGCACAACCCGCGTCAAACTGGCATCATAATAGAAAAGGAGGTGGATATGAGTCTCCCCGAACTCGCTGCCACCTTCTTTAGTTGAAAGGCAGACGCACCGAGGACAAGCGAAACAAAGATCGGTTAACTGGTTCCTCGGCGAATGTGAACGAGGTTTCGGTCGAAAGTACAAGTCGGTTTCCATAGAGGCGGCTGGAAGTCCCGGCCGCCTTCTTCTTTGATGTACGATCCGGAATCAGGCAATCCGTCGGGGTGCCACCGCCTGATCTGACGGCACTCCGGCTGTTATTCAGTTCAAGTAGCCAGTTGCTGTTTCTTGCCCGATTCCTCCTGGCTTCCTTCATGAGGTGGCCACGAAAGGGTCAGCAACAGTGAACTGTCCTTTAGCGCTACCACGTCATGCGGTAGGCACTGATCGAGGGCTAATAGATGCCCAGCGGGTAAATCCACCGTGTGTCCCACTACGCGCAGTTGTACATGTCCGGTGAGGGTTTGAACGGAAATTCTACCGGCTGCTTTATGTTCGTGCATCTGCGTATCTGCCTTCATTGAAATCAGAACAATGCGAAGGTCGTCGTACTTCACGAGCGTCTTAGCACTACGCCCAACGCCATGTAGCCACGAATCTTCCTTTTGCTGCTGGTTAATTTCTTCTCCGAGATCAAATTGCAGTACTGGAACGCTGAGTGTACTCTCAATAGCCTCATGCCCAACATTGGGCCGCCCGGGTGATTCTGCTTTGTCTGTCATATCTTCCTCCACCGTCTTTGCTAACTCAGTGTAGCACCGGCGGAGAAAAGATTGAGAACTACATCGCGCCACGATAGAATATGAGCGCCCGCTCGCTGAGTTGAGTATCCGACGAACGCGTGTCCGTACCCACAAAGGGCAGCAGCCGCAGGAGCCCGCATAGGGAAACACCAATGGACATTTTGGAAGCAGTCGCAATTGAGATGCCATGCCCAGCTTGTGGCGGTCGGTACGAGGTGCCCCTGAAGCAAATCCTACTCTCAGACGAGATGCTGCATGAGGGATGCCCGGTCCAGACGGTGGAAGAATGCCCGCCTCTCAGTTATTCGGGCCTAGTAAATGAGGAAACCATCAAGGAGCTTCAAAGAGTTTGGGCCCATCTGGAGGAACAGGCGCGTGGAGCCGGTGGAGAATTGAGGCTGCGATTAGAATCAAGTCTCGCCAGCGGAGGCAGCCGACCATGAGTTCACCGCAGACACAAAGTAAACGTGAACTGCCTGTCGCTGCGGCAATTCGTTTGGTAGACCTTGTAAATTATCAAGAGGGAGCCGTTGTGAGCCGTACGCTTGTCAACCGTGCGACAGGAACGATCACGCTCTTCGCATTTGATGATGGCCAGGGTCTAAGTGAGCATACGGCCCCATTTGACGCCTTGGCGCATTTACTAGAGGGCGAAGCGGAAATTGTGGTTTCGGGAAAGTCCCTACCGACGAAAGCGGGCGACGTGGTTCTCATGCCAGCAAATCAGCCTCACTCTTTGAAGGCTTTCACTAAATTCAAAATGCTGTTGACAATGATCCGTTCATGACCTCTCCGCCGGATTCTAGCCAAATTGCAACCTGCTCGGACGTTCCGCCGCACCCTTATTTCAGGTGTGAATTCACGTACCGCACGCCGCTCATAAATTGCTTGCCTGAGTTCCATGTCATGTCCCTCACTTTGTCCACAAACTGGGTACGGCAACACTACGTTGGCGCTCGGTACACGTCTTTATTTTTCAGGCCATCGTGCAAATGATGTCTAGGTAAGGTCCCTGACGGCGGACGCCGAAGTTCAGGGCGAACGGCCGTACCGGGGCTCCCTTTAGCCGGAGTGACGCCGCCATCGGCTAACCACAATGCTCCCGTGACATAGCTCGCCTCGTCGGAAGCCAGAAACGCGAAAATATTCGCCATCTCGTCCGGAGTGCCTCGGCGGCCTAGCGGTACCGTGTCTCCAACCGTCTCTTGCGCGGCAAGGTCGATCGGACTGTCTGGGCCGCGCGTCCAGGCAGTGTCAACAGGGCCAGGACATACGCAATTCGCTCGCACACCATAACGCGCCTGCTCGATCGCCACACCTTTCATGAAAGCATGGAGGAAACCCTTAGTTCCCCCATAAGGCGTAAACATTGGAGAACCGTTTAGTCCCACTTCGGAACCCGTGAACAGAATGTTTCCGCGGGTCTTCTGCAAATGTGGCAGCGCAAACTTGGTCATCAGGAAGGCCGTTCTGACATTGTTTCGGACTGTTCGATCGAAGTCCTCGATCCGGTACAGATCTGTGGTCGCATTGGCGATAAAGATGCCGGCGTTGTTCACGAGCACGTCGATTTGACCAAAACGTCTGATGGCCGATTCAACGCAGATGCGCGCTTCTGTCTCCTCGGCGAGATCACCAAGATAAACCTCGGCGTCACTTCCGGTAGACGTAATCACGCCAGCGACATCGCGGACGGGATCAGAAGGCAGGCCCGCAAGGAGAAGCCGGGCTCCTTCACGTGCGAACTTGTGGGCGATCGCCTCCCCAATTCCAGTACCTGCGCCGGTGACGATAGCGACCTTATTTTCCAAACGCATGGTTCCCGTTATCCGTTATTTGGCTTTGCGCCAAGTTGCATCCCGATCATATCGCACCAGAGTCTCCGCGATCTCGGCACTGCGGCGTCCGAGATCTTTTTCGTAGACAATCCCGTCTCGATTCACGATGAAGGTCATCACCCCCGACGCACCGACATTTCCTCCAGATTGTGTGAGTTCGGAGAACGAGGCTGGTGGGACTCAATTCTCGACCGGTTGAGCTGGCACCACTTATCGGAGTTGGCCTTTGCGTTGGCCGTTTCGGCTCGATAAATCGATTCGGTAGACGGCGCTGCGGTACTCCCCTTGTACTTTTAGCGCATTCGTATGACGCTCCTTTGGGGCTGCCTATAGCTTCTTTGCGGCTGCCGCCGTTCTAGCGACAGCTCTCCCCTTCCTTTTTACTGCTTTTCTGCGAGCCGACTTTAATTTCCGTGTCCGAATCGCCTCTTTCTGCATCGACGTTCGTTTTGTGGGCATGGTCATTCCTCTCGCGATCACGAAGATATAGGGGCGGAGCACTTATAGTGCTTACTTGAAGAACATTCAATTGAATAGTTCACGTGAACATAAATGCCCTCTGCGTTGGAGACATGACAACAACACGAGAACAAGCATCGTGATTGGGAATGATGCTGATTGCGCCGGGCGCGAGACGCATGCTGCGAAACAATCTGCGGGAGGTGGGGTACTTTTAGCGCGCTGGTATAACGCCCTCCTAACTGCCTCGAAGAAACTCAAGCCAGTTGTGGCTATTCTAAACTTGCTCTCAGAGGCCACTTGAGATGTTCCGCATCCGAAGCACAACAGCGTCAATTGCTGCGGCAATCGCTCTCACTCTGGGATGTTGGTCAAAGGAAGCCGACCCTTCACCTCTCGCCTTTGAGTGAGGATCAGATGGAGGTTTATCGGGCCTTTCTGGATAGGTTTTCCTCGCTCCATTTCAGAAATCTCGCAAGCCAGACCATCCCATTTGACTTCGAGGGTTTTCCAGAAAAGCGGCCTAAGTCGCGTTTTACGGAAACTGGCTTTTTGACTTATTCCTCTCTCAGGCCATTTGCGCGGTTGGTCCAGGCTGGGTATTCGGCATGCTCATTGTCTGCGCGACTCGTCTCGATTTCAATCTAAGGATTGTGATCTATATCACTGCGCGGGTCCTTGGCATTTGCCATTGTGGAGGTCGGCGACGCTGAATGGCGTGCTGGATTCTAACCATGCCCAAGGCAGCTAAGACCCGCAGTTCGAGTTATCGGTCGGTAAGCTCCGTAAATAAGAAAGGGATTATGGTTTCTTCGAAGCGCAACCCGATTACCTGGCTGGCACTGGCTGCCTTAGGCCTGTTTTTTCTCCTGGGCAATAGCCGGACGCCCGCCGAAGCGCAGCAAAATCCGTATTCAGGGCAACCAGCCGCTCCGTCGCCGCAACAAGGCGCGCCGCCACCGGCAACCACGCCCTCCGGCCAGCCTTATGCCACCGAGACGCCGCAGCAGTTGCAGCAGCTTGTCGCGCCCATCGCGCTTTATCCCGACGCGCTCGTCGCCAGCATCCTGGCGGCTTCGAGCTACCCGGCCGAAATCACCGACGCCAATAGTTGGCTAGCGTCGCGCCACAACCTGCAGCCTCAGGAACTGGCCGCCGAAGCCGATAAGCAGCCCTGGGACCCCAGCGTCAAAGCACTTTTGCCATTTCCGCCCGTGCTGCAAAATATGGCCTCGAATCTTTCCTGGACGTCCGAGCTGGGCGATGCCTACTACAACCAGCAGTCCGACGTCATGGACGCGATTCAGGTGATGCGCAGGCACGCCCTGCAGACCGGCACGCTCAAGAGCAATGGCCAGATCACGGTCACCGACAGCAATGGCTACATCAGCATTGATCCGGTTGGCGTCAACCCGCAGCAAGCGGCCAACCCGCAGCAAATGCTGCCGCAGACGGTCTACATCCCGTCCTACGACCCTTGGATGGTTTACGGCTATTCCATTTTGCCGTGGCCGGGCTGGGTGGAAGTCCCCGGAATCTGGTGGAATGGCCCCGGCCTGTATTTTGGATTGGGCTTTGGTCTCGGGCCGTTTTGGGGATATGGCTGGGGATGGCCGATGTGGGGCATCAATTGGTTCAATCACGGTATCTTCTTCAACCGCGGACCATACTTCCCGCGAGGCCCGGCATTTTTCAATCGCTATAACTACTATCGCGGCGAGCCCGGCTTTGCGCGGCCCTTGCCGCCAGATCGCGGATCTTCGCGCGGCTATGCCGTGCCGCGCTATGCGCCCGTGCCACATTACGCGCCGGGCACTCGTTCCGGTCCCTTTGGCGGATACAACTACGGCGGCAACACCAGGAATTATTCATCTCGTGGCCAGGGCAGCGCCGGCGGCGGCTTTCGTGGCGGCGGCTTTCAGGGCGGCGGTTTTCACGGTGGTGGCGGTGGCGGCGCCCGCGGTGGTGGCGGCCGCAGGTAAGGGCCAGGGGGCGCAGGCGGTTTTGGCTGTGCCCTGAGTAAAGCGGCAGTCTTTTGGAGGGAACCTTGATCTTGCGCAGTGCAGCCCGTCTTTTCTTCGTAGCTTCGTTGGCAATTCTCTTTGCCGGCGGAGCATTCGCCGCAGGCCAGGCTGCGGCGCAATCGGCCCAGCCCACTTCAAATACTTCGGGCCAGTCCTCAACGAAAGCAAAAACGTTGACGCGTCCCTCGCCAGCGGCGCAATCGATATCCTCGAAGCCACAGCCGAATCAGAAGACTTTCGCCTCTGCGCAGGAAGCGGCCTCCGCGCTCTATTCCGCGGCGCGCGGCAATGACGAAAACGCTCTGCTCGTGATCTTCGGACCAGACGCGGCCGACATCATTCACTGGACCGATAATGCCGAAGACCGCAAGGCCGAACGCGATCAATTCGCCCAAAAGTATGACCAGATGCATCGCCTGGTGAAGGAGCCGGACGGCGAAACCACCCTATACATCGGCGCCGAAAACTGGCCTTTGCCCATCCCCCTGGTCCAGGCCAACGGCGCTTGGTTTTTCGAGACTTCTCTCGGCAGGCGGGAGATCCTTTATCGTCGTATCGGTGAAAACGAACTCGAGACCATCAATGTCCTTCACTCCATCGTGGACGCGCAGAAAGAGTATTACTCCCAGGCGCCTCGCGGCGATGGTGCTCACATCTATGCCGAGCACTTCAATAGCGGTCAGGGTGTGCGCGACGGCCTCTATTGGTCCTCGACGGCCAACGAATCACCGCTCGGCCCCTACCTGGCTCGCGCTGACTACGATCGCTCGGATCGCGTGCCGCTGCACGGCTATTTCTTCCGCGTGCTCACCGCGCAGGGCGCGAACGCACCGGGCGGCGCGAAAAGTTATCTGGTCAATAGCAAGATGACTGCAGGATTCGCCGTTCTGGCCTTCCCGGCGGAATACCGTGCTTCTGGCGTGAAAACGTTTATCGTCAATCAGGACGGCATCGCCTACGAACGCGATCTCGGCCCCATGACGACTCAGTTCGCCGCCGTCATGAAGACCTACAACCCCGACTCCACCTGGCACAAAGCCCCGTAAATCCTGTGGTGAAGATCATCCTTTGAGGTTTCAAAGATTGAGGGCGGTCAGCAGGGGCGTTCAAAACCTCGGGAGCATCACCAATGTGGTGGATCTGTAGGAGCACAAGAGCGGGAAGCGGCAAGGGCGGTAATGTATGATGGGATTTCGCCTAGAAGGGAACCCTTAATGTACACAAGATCGCAACATGGGCCTAATCCTGAACGTCCAACTCCTCCACAACCACCACCCGCACCGCCCGATCCCAAGCCGTGGCCTCCGCCAGGCAAGAAGCGTGGCTAGATAGGTCAAGCCATCATCTACTACGCCCGTCTTTTCATTGGCTTTACTCGTTTCGTGATTCCTGTGCCTGCACTTCGGTCTGATCACCGGAAATGATCTGGAACTCAGATTTCTGTGGCATTTTCTTGATTCTCCTTCGGGCTGTCCCAATATGTTCGCGAGCTAACCTTTCTAGCGCTGCCAAGACGGCGCAAGAATCTTAAGCTCACTTCTGATACTTCTTAAATTGCTTGGGAGTAAAGTTGGCGCCGCATTCCAGACAGTGCCGGCGGATAGGCCCGGGAGGAGGGGGGATTGCAAAGTCAACGCCGGCACCGAGCGTAGACCCACATTTTGGACATTTAAATACTAAAGCCCGATCAGCCGCCATTTGATTTTCGTCTTGCTTCGGACGGCGCTGCTGCAGATCTGCATCGTTCTTGCGCGACATCGTGGGCTCGGCCGCTAGCGATTTTTCGCTCATGGTACAAACTCCTCGTAAAGCATTTGGCGGCGACTCAGTTTTCTTCTAGCCATTGTGTAACATACTGATAATCGCCAAGCATCGCAGTGACGCCGATCACACATGCCCGCTTTTCGATCTCGTGATTTGCACTGGGACTTTTCCACATCTGTATCGTAGCCGTGCTCAGGCTGCAGGCTTACCTCTCAGAATCCATGTTGTGATACAGTCCGTGCTAGCGGTGCTGATCCTCGGCTGGCCCCCGTGGGCGAGAGCAATGCCCGGAATGTCTTGGGGCGATCCTGGAAACGTCTGTAAGCGCTACGTGCCTTTCCTGCGGAGGGAAACGGTCGCTTAGCATTTCTATTCCCCTGAAAGTTCTAGAATGTGCTAAACGGCGGAGGAAAAGACGGTGGAGAGCTTCAGGTTAACGGGCACGCTCATTGCACTACTGATCTTTTTAATCTGGTTCTGGAATTCGCTTTATGTGATTAAGGAATGGGAGCGGGGCGTCGTTTTGCGACTGGGACGAATGCTGCCAGACGCCAAGCCCGCCGGACTGCGGCTCGTCTTCTGGCCCATTGAGAACCTCTATCGCATGTCGCTGAGGATCGAGACGCTCGAAGTGCCGTCGCAGGACATTATCACGCGGGACAACGTCTCCGTAAAAGTGAACGCGGTCTGCTATTTCCGCATCGTCGACGCGAACCTCGCGCTCTCGCAGGTGCAGAACTATAGCTATGCCACTTCGCAGAAGGCGCAGACTACGATCCGCAGCATCGTGGGCCAGTTCGAGCTCGACGAGATTCTCGCCGAACGCGACAAGGTAAATGCCAAGCTGCAAATCATCCTTGACCAGGACACCGAGCCCTGGGGTATCAAGGTAAGTAAAGTGGAAGTTAAGCAGGTAGACATTCCCGAGCAGATGCAACGCGCGATTGCTCGCCAAGCGGAGGCCGAGCGCGAACGGCGCGCTAAGGTCATTCACGCCACCGGCGAATTTGAAGCGTCGAGCAAGCTGGCCGAAGCCGCAGGCGTGCTCGAAACCCAGCCTGCTGCTATGCAACTCCGTTATTTACAAACGCTGACGGAAATCGGGGCGGAGCAGAACACGACAATAGTGTTCCCACTACCAATCGACCTTCTCAATGCGTGGGTGAGGCCGCGACTCACATCGGGGCAATAGTGCGGCTATCAGTCCAATCTCACAAGCCTGCTTTCAATGCGTATCGTCCTGCTCGACGTCGTATACGGCGGGCCGGCCAGGAGGGCTCGCAGGAGGCAGTGATTCTCGTTCCCATCGCTTAATCATTCTGAGGACTCAGGCGGTGGCCTCATTGTGAGGCCGTGCATCACGGACGAAAAGCCTTCTTGTTCTTCTCTCGCGCTACTTCAAGGTCATCGGCTTCTTTTTTCTGGCGCTCGATCTCCTTCTGCGGGGCTTCTTCCTTTTCCAGCTTCACAGATTCGATAATGACAGCCTCGGCCCTCTATATCAGATGGTGTTGCATCGACCGGTCGAGCTAGCACCGTTTCGCAGGCATTAATCCTCCCCTCTCGCTCGACTCGGGAGTCCGAGCTTTAGGGCGGCCTGCTTAGCGGTCCATTCCGAAATGGAAGGCTCCAACCTTCGCTCCAGTTGGAGCGCGGAGAAATTGCCGAGATCTTTGGCTATCAACGCGACGCGTGGCCAAAAAGTCTTGGGGAGGGCAGTCTCGATGGGTCTTGTCAGCCGCTCGGAACCCACGAGGAAGATAGTATGCAAGTCCTCCTTGCCGCAGAGGCTTGCGGTTCGTCTGGCGATTTCTTTGCACAAATGTAAATATTGGGCATCGATGCGATCCTGGAAGGCATCCGGTTGGGATCCTCGGGTTGTCTTGATCCCGGGATGTGCTACGTGTCCTAGATCTTTCCTCTTCCATTGGGATACATCCATCCGATAGTTCTGTTCGCCTAGCTTGGACATTTTCCCAAGCCAGTAACGGAAAAATCGCGCACCAAAATGATCCACCACCACGACGCAGCAAGGTTTGTGGGCTTCCACGCTGGATAGTCGAGACACAAATCCCCCTTTTGTTCCGAAGGCGATTCTACAGCACGCCCTGCAAACTTCTCTGCTGAAGTTTTACGCGGGAATGGTCAGGACGGACAGCTTACTTGCCTCCATTCAGACAGCGGAGGCCATTTGTGATCTCAGCCAAGTCCTAAGGAACTAATGTATCGACAACTCGTTTTGGATTTTGGAGAATGATCTGGAAACCCAGCATCGCTGCTTGCTTGCGCAGTCTCATCTCTGCCCGTAACTTGGCGTGTTCATCGCACCGGTGGAAAACGGTCTCGGTTTTCATTTGTCGGAGTCCTAAAGTGCTCTCCTGACGCGGGGCACCAATTACGACGATGGATGTATGAAGAAGCAAACTGCTGGCCAAAAGGAGACCACTCAGGGCATATTTGGCAGCCGGAGTGGGGTTCGGTGGCTGCGTTAAACGTGCTTTTCGCTCCGAAATCGGGAGAAGAGACTCGCGAACGGGATGCCAACAAATGCTTGGACGTGATAGACGCCGCCAACGAAAAGGTGTGGCAACCTCGTCTACGCGTCAGGGACATAATGAGCCGGGGCCAACAAGAGATTAGCAAGGCTGTCGCCGCAGGCCGAGAATCAATTGGCAAGCACAAAGAGGCTGAAGGTCAGGCTCAAAGTCCTGTCTCGGTGCTGTGACAGTCGTGCCCATGTTTGGAGAGCAATGGGGAGGGATCATGCTCCACCATGATTATTTCTTTGTCGTATTGCTGGTTTTTGGCTTGTACTTGATGCTCCAGTTCTACTGGACGGGCGGCCACTTTCGGCGACACTGAAATCAGTTCTCTCTTTGGTTGGCGTCCGTGCCAAAGCCGTTTGTTCACACCGTTTAGGGTGAACACGTCAAGGAATCGCAAGTCGAAGTGGTTACAGCGGTGCCCCGGCTGGGGCCTCGGTCCGGGAGGCTTTTCCTCAGGATGCTCGGTATCGTGGAGGTGACCTCCAACATATGACGATTCTACTTGCGATCGATGATTCTAAATTCTCTGAGGCAGCGGTAAGAGCCGTGGCCGCACAACCTCGCGGGATATGAAAGTGTGGGTGTTGCATGTGCTAGAACCGCCTTCCACGCTGCTCGGTCGCGAAATGGGAGGCTACGAGCCCGAATTTGAGGCCGTATGGAAAGCTCGAAGGGAACACGCGAAAGCATTCGTGGCGAAGGCCGCTGAGAGATTACGTGACTCAGGTCTAAATGCCACGCCAATTCTCAAAGAGGGCGACCCTAAGTTAAGAATCATTGACCTTGCCAAAGAGTGGCACGCCGATTTGATCGTGCTCGGTTCGCATGGACGAAAAGGCCTGAACCGTTTCTTGATGGGAAGCGTCTCGGAAGCCGTCGCGCGTCACGCACCGTGCTCGGTGCAGATAGTGCGCATTCCCACGGAATCCGCGCATCTTTCGGTCAGCCCGAACGAAATGCGTAAGGACGTTGGCGTACCGCGAGGTAGTTCTCAGATACCGACCGCAAGGGAATCAAAATGTCGCAAGCGGGTTTGCAATCTCTGTGGCAAGCCGTCTGAGGACAATATCTGTCCGACATGCGCAGATAGGATTCGCGCCGAAGCCGTGGCTCGGAAGAAGCGAGAGGATAAGGGCGAAGAGTGAGGCGCGGTCCTGTTTGAGAGACTCGGTCAGTCCATCAACTCCAAGGTAGTCCATATAATCCCATGCTTTGGGGATCACAACCGCGAGAATACAACACGTTGATCAAGAGAGTCGGCAGGAGCTATAAAGTTGAATGATCTCCCGGTCTTTGGCCGACTTGTAAAGATGCAAGATAGGCCGAGATGTTTTGGATCCGTCGCCGCACGGCATTCGGCAGCTATGCCCACATGGAGTCCCATCTTCCTCTACCTCTGCTTTTCGCAGATTCGCTCGGTCTATTTGTTACTCAATAGCGCCGGAACAAGTAAGCGTGTTTCTCAGGATGCTCACGCTATAAGACGGCACTAAAAAAAGTGTAGACTTGGCAACCGATGGCCAACAAACCCATTTCACCACAACCGGCGAACCGTCCGGATGTCTTAGACGCAAACGATTTTGCCGAACTGGAGCGGTTGCTGAGTCTGTGTCAGGTTCAGTCGGTTCGCTCTGGCGTGCCTTTTCCGCTGGGGGCGCGCCTCAGAGGGAATGGCGTGAACTTCGCGATTTTTAGTCGTCACGCCACAGGTGTAAGGCTAGATCTCTTCGAAAACTCGGCGGACGCTGATCCGGCTCGAGTCTTCATTCTCAACGCAGCGCGCAACAAAACTGGTGATATTTGGCACGTGTGGGTGGAAGGAGTACAACCCGGCCAATTGTACGGGCTTCGCATGACGGGACCATACGCTCCACACGAAGGTCATCGCTTTAATCCAAATAAGCTCGTTCTAGACCCTTACGCATCGGCCATCGCTCCAGTCGGGACTTACGACTTTCGTGCAGCCTTCGGATACGATCCCTCCGCCTCCGAGAAGGATCTTTCTTTCTCTGAAGTTGATGACGCAGCCATCGCTGCGAAATGTGTCCTCACCCACGCAGATTTTGACTGGTGCGGCGACCAGCCCTTGCGCCGCTCTTGGGAATCAACGGTCATTTATGAACTTCACGTTCGCGGCTACACGTTCCATCCAAGTGCCGTCAACTCCTTCCCGGGCACGTATCGGGGCTTGACCGAGAAAATACCCTATTTGAAAGGCCTGGGCGTAACGGCAGTGGAACTGATGCCGGTCCAGGAGTTCAATGAGAATCACTGCTTGAAGGTTAATCCGCAAACGGGCGAGCAGCTCAAAAACTATTGGGGATACGATCCGGTCGCTTTTCTGGCCCCCAAGGCATCGTACGCCAGTATTTCGCAAAATGGCGCGCAAGTCCTTGAGTTTAAGGAGATGGTAAGAGCCTTCCACCAGGCGGGCCTTGAAGTGATCCTCGACGTTGTATTCAACCACACGGTCGAGGGCAACGAACTAGGACCTACGGTTTGCTTTCGGGGAATCGACAACTCAATCTACTACTGGCTGGCGGATGACAAGCGCTTCTATCGTGACTTCACCGGCACAGGGCAGACGGTCAATGCGGCGCATCCAGTTGTACGTGACTTGATCCTCGATGCGCTGCGCTACTGGGTTATCGAGATGCACGTCGATGGTTTTCGTTTCGACCTCGCCTCAGTGCTTGGCCGAGATCGCCAGGGGCGGCTGGTAGCAGATGCTCCCTTGCTCGAGCGCATTGGCGAGGATCCGATCTTGCGAGATACGAAACTCGTGGCTGAGGCGTGGGATGCTGCCGGCGCATACCAAGTCGGCAGCTTTTCCTATCGCCGCTGGGCAGAATGGAATGGACATTTTCGAGATGACGTGCGCCGGTTCTGGCGAGGAGATGAAGGTATGGTCGGACGTTTCGCCAGCCGAATCTGTGGGAGCTCAGATTTGTACGGTGAATCAGGAAAGGGACCGGAGTGCAGTATCAATTTCGTTACTTGTCACGACGGCTTTACCCTGAACGATGTGGTGACATATGCGTGGAAACATAACGAGGCCAATGGAGAGGGAAATCGCGACGGAGCGTATGAGAATTACAGCGCCAACTACGGCGTCGAAGGTGAGTGCAGCGATCCCGATGTAAAGGCCATACGCGCTCGACAGATTAAGAATTTCCTTTTGAGCTTAGCTATTTCGCGCGGGGTGCCGATGCTCCTCGCCGGTGATGAGTTCCGACGTACGCAGCTTGGCAACAATAACGCCTACTGCCAGGATAACGATACGAGTTGGATCGACTGGTCACTGCTCGAACGGAACAGCGGTATCTTTCAATTTGCTCGTGAGGTCCTAGCGCTGCGTCGCGCGCATCCGGTGCTGCGTCGCGAAGCCTTCTACTCGGACCAAGATATTCGCTGGTTTAGTACTTATGGAAAGGATCCCGATTGGTTGAATCCTGGCGAAAGGCGTCTCGCGTGCCTTATTCGTGGCCAGAGCGGACCCGATTTGTACTTGATGTTCAACGCCGATGTCGAGCCGATTCCATTCGTGCTGCCCGTGCTTCCTGACTTAGGTTCGTGGCGCCTTGCAGCCGATACTGCACTTCCTCCACCCCAAGATATTTGCAGAGCGGGCGAAGAGCCCGTCCTCGCGAATGCCGCGACCTACCGTGTCGCGGCGCGTTCAAGCGTCATCCTGATTGCGGGTTGATCCAGAACAGCTAGACCCTGCTCAGCCCCCAGATATGGCTTGCGTAGTCCATGACCGTTCGATCGCTCGAGAATCTGCCGATTCGCGCGACATTTAGAATCGACATGCGCATCCATCTCTTCTGATCCTTGAATGCTTGGGCTGCTCTCTCGTGGGCTTCCAGATACGCCGCAAGATCCGCTATGTGGAAATGCTCGTCGCCCGGGTCAAAAATTAGCTTGGTAAGCCAGTCGAAGATCTGGGGCTCCTCCCGGCAAAACAGGCTGGAGGTAAATGCATCTGCTACTCGTTTCACCCGGGAATCGCGGTCGTAGAATTCTTGGGGCGAGTAAGATTTCTTCTCGCGGATCGCTTTTATTTCAGAGGCGTTCAATCCAAAGATGAATATGTTGTCCTCGCCCACCTCCTCGAGAATTTCGATATTGGCTCCATCGAGTGTGCCGATGGTGAGAGCTCCGTTCAGGGCCAGCTTCATATTACTGGTTCCCGAGGCTTCCATTCCGGCAGTCGATATTTGCTCACTGAGGTCGGCCGCTGGAATTATTTTGTCGGCCAGCGACACTCGATAGTCCGGCAGGAATGCGACTTTGATCCAGCAGTCAGCCCGTGCGTCGTGATTAATCACTTGGCCAACGTTGTGGATCAATTTTATGATTTGTTTTGCGAGCCAATAGCCGGGTGCGGCTTTTCCGGCAAAGATATATGTCCTAGGCACTGCGGGGGCCTTTCCGTCCTCTATCAATGCTAGATACTCATGAACAATATGCATTACATTCAGTAGCTGCCGCTTGTAAACGTGGATTCGTTTGATCTGAACGTCGAAGAGCGAATCCGGGTCCACATTTATGCCGGCATTCTGCCTGATGATGGCGGCTAATCTTTCCTTATTCGCCCGCTTGATCGTGTGGACTTGGGCGCAGAAACCCGCATCCGCGGAGAATTTCTCCAGGCTCCCCAACTGGCTCAGATCTGTGATCCATCCGCTGCCCAGTTTCGAAGATATGAATTGAGCGAGGAGAGGATTGGCTTCGAGAAGCCACCGTCGTTGAGTGATGCCGTTCGTCTTGTTGTTGAATTTGTTCGGTGTCAGCTGAAAAAAGTCTGGAACAAGCTCTTTCTCCACTAGTTCGGTATGAATTGCCGAAACTCCGTTAACCGAATGGGTTCCGACGATTGCCAGATTAATCATGCGCACCTGTTTGGGAGTAGACTCCTCAATCAGCGACATCCGTGCGATTCGGCTGGAATCCCCGGGGCAAGCTGCTCGGACTTGCTGTAGGAATCTCCGATTGATCTCAAAGATAATCTGGAGATGTCTTGGAAGGGTACGCTCCAATAATGGCACCGGCCATTTTTCCAAGGCCTCGGGCGCCAGCGTGTGGTTGGTGTAAGCGAGCGCGGATTGTGTGATCACCCAGGCGTCGTCCCAGGGAAGATCTTTCTCGTCGACGAGTATCCGCATCAATTCCGCGACCGCCAGCGCGGGATGCGTTTCATTTAGTTGGATCGCTGCCTTGGCAGGAAACTCTTGGAAACTGATGTGATCCTGTTCGAATCTTCTAATTATGTCTCGGAGAGCACACGCCGCGAGAAAATACTCCTGCACCAGCCGCAGTTCTCGTCCTGCCACAATCGCATCGGACGGATAGAGAACTTTCGAAACGGTCTCAGAGGAGATCTTCTGCTCGACAGCTTTGAAGTAATCGCCATCATTGAAAATTTGCATGTCGAAATCATGGGACGATCTTGCTGAGTACAGCCGAAGGAAATGGACTGTGCGCCCGCCGTATCCCGGAATCAGCATGTCGTAGGGCACGCCAATCAAGACCTTCCAATCCATCCACATTGGATTGTAGGCGCCGTGCCGATCTGTGCCATGTTCAATTCGACCGTATACAGGGACCAGACAAGCTTCCTCTGGCCGGGCAATTTGCCAGGGGCTGCCGTCGGCAAGCCAGTTGTCCGGTTTCTCGCGCTGATAACCGTCGTCGATCTCCTGTTTGAAAAGACCATATTCGTAATTGATCCCATATCCGTATCCAGGCATGCCGAGGGTCGCTAAGGAATCCAAGAAGCACGCCGCCAAGCGACCCAGGCCACCATTGCCCAAGGCGGCATCTCGCTCAGCGTTCTGCAGTTCATCCAAATTTGCACCTAGGTTGGCCAGAGCTTGTCTACAGGGCTCGAGAATGCCCAGGTTCAGAAGATTGGTTCCGAGCGATCGTCCGAGCAGGTATTCGATGGAGAGATAATAGAGACGTTTCGGGTCCGCTTGCTTATATCGCTCCTCCGTCGCCAGCATCGCGTCCACGAGGCGATCTCTGACTGTCAAGGCAACCGCCCTGAAACGCTCGTCCTGGGAAAGGTGCGACCATGTTTTCCCCAGCGCGTATTTTGCATGATGGCAGATGGAGTTTTGGATTTCGCATACGAGATCAGCTGCGGTACTTACAGGTTCGTTCGGCACCTTTGCTTTCTAACCTTGGAAAGCTCGGACGGCTTCTTGCTGTGTGGGGAATATGTCGAAAATCCGATGCATCCGCACGAGTTCGAAGGTGGCTTTAACTTGCTTCGACATTCCACACAATTTAAGATCTCCACCCTTGGCAGTCAACTGTCGCAGACAAGACAACATGGCGCCCAGTCCGGAACTGTCTACGAATCTTAGGTGATTCAAGTCGATAACCAGATGCGTGTTGGCCTCCAGGATAGGCGCGACGTCGCGTTTGAATTCTGCGGTGTTACTGGCGTCAAGTTCTTCCACTGCGACGACGGCTACGGTGACATTGCCTATCTTGTTGGCGTTAATTTCCATTCGGCTCTCATTTTACTGACTCAGGATTTGTAGTTTTTGGCCAATTCAACGCAGTTTCTCCCACGCTGGTCGCGATAATAGCGCACGCTATCAACACTCTGGTTGATCAGGTAGAGGCCAAATCCGGACTCGCGCGATCCGTCTAGAACCGGAGACTGAGCTTTCGACAGGTCGAGCGGGTCCCCCAGATGATACAGCCGAATCAGTATATGATCCGCGAATGCCTCACCTTCAAGATCAATCACTTGATCCGCGCGTCCATGATAGGCGTGTTTCATGATATTGCTGGCGGCCTCATTCACGGCCAGCTCAAGCGCATACACGGTCTGTTCATCAGCCACCAAGCCAGGGCGACTACGACAAAAGTTGCGCACAAATTCGCGTGCCCGGCGAAGCTGCGCCAGATCGCTCTGAATTTTGATCTCTGCTCGGGCTATCGGTTGCTGAACTTCCTCCACTCGGATCGCGACACTCGTCAAATCATCCATCGGGCGGGCCGATTCAGAAAATGCGAAGACTGCGTCACGAATTGAGGCAACGAGCGCCGCCGGGTCCAGGAGCGCGTTGGTCAGCACGCAATGCTCCAACCCCTCCTCACCGAACAGTTCCTTTGCCGAGTTCCGCGCTTCGGTGATTCCGTCTGAAAAAAGAAGCAAGATGTCGCCTGACTCGAGAGGAACTGATATCTGCTCGTAGATTTCGCCTTCACAGACCCCCAAGGGGAGATTATTTCCGTGCAATATTTCGCAGATTCCGGTTCTTCCCTGCAGGCGAAGAATCCCCGTGTGTCCGCAATCTACGAACTGCAACATGTGTCTTTTCATATCCAGACGAACGTAAGACAGTGTCACGAAGCTTTCCAGCTTAATTAGATCACGGACCACTCCCGCGTGCGCCAGCATTACGATTTCTTTAGGCTCTGGAATACGTTGGCCTTCGGAGAGATCTATGAGCGTGCTTAGAGCTTTGAGAAAATGACTCTTCGTGGCTGCTCCGAGCAGAGCTGCGGGTATTCCCTTGCCCATCACGTCGCCTACGATCACGTCCAGAGACTGGTCTTGATGTTTGAAGAAAATATAAAAATCGCCGTCGATTCTTTGCGATGGGACCGTCAACGCAGCCACGCGGAGTCCTGCAACATCCTGGGGTGGCTGGTCGAGCAGAAGTGTCTGCTGGATTTTGAATCCGATTTCGATTTCCCGCTCGCGGGCTTGTTCCAGTTCCTTGTTGGCTGCTTGGAGTTGGGCTGTTCGGCGAACGACGCGCTGCTCCAATTCACTATTGAGCGTGCGCACTTCCGACTCAGCGCGTTTGCGCTCGGTTACGTCTAGGAAAGTAATCACAGCGCCAATGATGTCGCCATCGCGACGCATCGGGTGAGACCAATATTCCGCAGAGAACGGCGTCCCATCCGCTCTCCACATGACCTCATCGTCTACATGCACATACTCGCCCTCCCTCAGCGCGCGATAGGCTCGACACTGATTCTGCGGCATTCGCGTGCCGTCGAGCCGCGCGTAGTGAGCAAGGCTATGAAGATTTTCTCCAAGCAGGGCACTTGCGTCGGTATAGCCGAGCATTTGCACACAGGCTTGATTGACCCAGGTGCAGTTGCCTTCCAGATCCACGCCGCAGATCGCCTCGGCAGTAGAGTCCAGAAGGAGGCGGACGCGCTCTTCCTTTTCCCGCAGAGCCGCTTCTCCTTTGATGCGCTCTGTCCTCGTGCGCAAAGTCGAAATTCCGAATGCCAGGTCAGAAGCAAGCTCAGTCAAGAGCGCGACTTCCTCGGCGCTAAAGGCTTCGGGTTCCGAGGCATAAATCATAATCGCGCCAAACATGGCCGACTCGAGAAGCAGCGGGATGGATACGCTCGAGGCGTATCCACGCTTCAGAGCCTCTCCACGCCAGGGGGCCATTCTCGGATCTGTTGCGATATTTCTCGCAACCACCGTCTGCCGCGTGCGAATGCACGTACCTGTGGGTCCTCGTCCCCGCTCGGTGTCTGCCCATGTCACCTTCAGGATATCCAGATAACCCGCTTCGAACCCTGCCTTGGCCAACGGCAATATTGACTTCGCCTCATCATTTTCAGCACGTCCAACCCAGCAGAACCGATATCCCGCTTCTTCCACGACAATATCGCAGATCCGTTGAAGCAGGACAGCCTCGTCGGTAGCCCGAACCAGGGCTTCGTTGCATTTGCTCAGAGCTCGCTGGGCTTGGTTGATTCGCCAAAGTTCCGCTTCAGCCCGCCGGCGTTCGGCTGTTATGCCCAGCACGTTTGCGACGGACTGCAGGAAGTTGACTTCGTTCTCCGTGAACGTTCTCTGCTGCCTCGTGTGCACGCTGAGGATGCCATAGGGCCCCGCGCTGGTGGAGATGACCACGCTCATCCCGCTTACAACAGGGGGATCACCGAACATCGGCACTGACTGGAAACGTCTCTCCGTGCGCAGGTCTTCCAGTATCACCGGCTCGCTGGAAACCAGGGTAAAGCCAGCCTGGGTATGCATCCCCGCGTCAACCGTAACGTGCCCGACCACGCTTTCTTTCCAGCCAACGCCGGCCCGAAGTAAGAGCGTTTTGCCGTCCGGCTGCAACTCCAGCACACGGGCGTAGTCCACTCCAAGAATCTGCGCGGCACGCGCGACTGCTTCATCCAACATTTTTCCGAAGGGATCGCTACGAAGCGCCTGTTGCCCGAGCTCGGCCACAGCCTCTTGCCGCAGCGCGAGCAGACGGATCTCATTTTCCGCGCGTTTGCGCTCGGTAACATCGCGGGCGATGGAGGCTGCGCCCACAATCTCTCCCTCGGCATCTTTAATGGGCGAAACGGTCAAGGAAACCCAAATCTGCTGCCCATCCTTCCTCATACGGATCGTTTCCAGATGTTCGGTGCTCTCGCCGCGCCTCAACTTGGCCATGACGCCGTTTAATTCGTCGATCTTCTCGGGCGGGACCGTTATTGAAATGGGGCGCCCTATCATTTCCAGGGCTGTGTAGCCGTAAATTTTTTCCGCACCATTGTTCCAAGTGAGAATTTGTTGGTCTAACGTCTTGCTTATGATCGCATCGTCGGAATACTCGACGATGGCGGCGAGTTGGGCGCGGGCCTGTTCCTCCCGCTTGCGCTCAGTGATGTCGTAAACCGTCGATCGGCTCATCAGATAGTTCCCGGCCGGGTCTGTGATGGCTGAGGCGCTGAGCAGCACAGGAAAAGTTGTGCCATCCTTGCGCACCAGATCGAACTCGAGATCCTGGATCACTCCTTTTGCTTTGAATTGCGGGAAATTTTTCTGGAAGGTCTTCAAACTCTCGGGAGTGAGCAAGTCGGCGAAGCGGCGCTTTCCGATCACCTCCTCCCTTGTGTACTGCAACCATGCGAGTTCGGTGTCGTTGATTCTCACGAAAACACCGTCCTTATCGAGGGAGTGATAGCCGCAGGGCGCATGGGCATAAAGATCTCGTATCTCGTCCGCTGACCTCTGCAGCGCCATCTCGGTACGCTTCCGCTCAGTGATATCTTGGACTGTGCCGATCCCTTCGACGGCGTTTCCCTTATCATCGAACTGCACTTGAGCCATTTCGCGAACCCACCTCGGTTCGCCGTCCACCATGATTCTGTGCTCTATGTCATAACGGCCCCCTTTGAGAGCACTGGTCCACGCTTGCTGAACATGTTCACGGTCCTCAGGGTGAACTTTCGTGAGGAACGTCTCATACGTGAGCTCTGTACCTTTAGACATTCCAAAAATTTTAAAGACTTCATCAGTCCAAGTGAGCCGGTCCCGGCGAACATCCAAGTGCCAACTTCCAACGTGGGCGATTCTCTGCGCTGTGTTGAGGTTTGACTCGCTTTCATGGAGCGCTTCTTCACGCCGTCTTGCTCGCTCTGAAAGCTGTCCGGCAATAATCGCGGTGACGAAAAAAGCGGCTAGTGCGATCCAGTTTCGAGGATCGGCGATCGTGAGTGTATAAATCGGCGGAAGAAAGAAAAAATTGAAGCTCAGCATCCCGACCACGGATGCAAAGAAGGCCGGCCAGACGCCCCAAGCGGCTGCGATGAAAAGCACCACCAACAACATTGCCAATGCCACGGTCGTGTCGTTGACGTGGCTGCGAAGTGCGGCACAAATCGCTGTGACGGCAGCAATACCCACTACGGCTGCGAGGTAGCTGGCCCATCTCTTGTTAAGTGTTCTGGCTATCATCGTTTTGCCGAATCTTTGCCCGCTATCTGAGCCAACTCCAACATACCTCTATTTGGCCTGATGTGACGCAAGTCACGGACTAGAGTAACGAGACTCGGTTATTTTGCGACTGTTGACGTAGGCAAACGATGTCCAATGCACTTGCCTTAGCGAGATGTCGCGAGCGTCGCCGGAGCGCTCGTGCCTCAATCTGCGTTGACCTTAGGTTTCCGGAGATGGAGGGCAGTGGCAAGAGCAGACTTGCGCATTGTCTTTGAATGCTCACGGAGCGCTCGTAGCACTGGGAACCAGAGTAGCAATAGGTCAGAGGGTCGTTGTTCGCAATCCTCAGAATTTGGCCGAAAGAGCTGGTCGTGTAGCTGGCCTCGGTCAAATTTACGGGCACCGCAGGGAAGTTGCCGTCGAATTTACGGAGCCTGCGCCAGATTTCTGGCTGAATCATTAACACTCAGGCAGCTTCAGCTAGTTGTTAGCCGATTGATCTAAGGAGTACGGAATGTCCGGCCTGTGGGCCCTCCCGCTGGTGCGATTGCAATCCTTCGCTTCTGGAATCGTTACTTGGAGAAGAGCGACGACTACGAAATATTGCGCGTGGTTGCACTCTTTTTTGCTTTTCGAGGTCTGGTGATTGCCAGCCCACTTTGGTATCCGACACTGCCGGACACTGTTCGACGAGCGATTCTCTCGTTCGTTCTGGCTGTATTAGACAGCGATAGTTTTGATCCAGCGCGCGTGAACGCCTATGCAGGAGTCTAAGATTCGGGATGCTTTCGCTGTCTGGATAACTGGCCTTCCAGCGTCTGGCAAATCGACGATTACCGCAAAGCTTCTCAGTCAACTGTTGGATCGAGGAGTGGATGTGGCTCTACTGGAGTCCGATGAACTGTGGAAGATTTTCACGCCCCATCCCCGGTATGATCCCGATGAACGCGACATGTTCTACCGGCAGATGGTGTATGTCGGCGTTCTCCTGACACAGCACGGCGTTCCTGTCATCTTCGATGCAACCGCCAATCGGCGTCTATACCGCTGCTGGGCCCGACAACAAATCCCAAAATTCTTGGAAGCTCATGTGGAGTGTCCGTTAGCGACCTACATAGCCCGAGATCCCAAGGGAATCTATCGCCGCGCTCGTGAGGGTAAGGCCGAAACCGTGCCTGGTCTTCAGGCGGCATATGAGGCTCCTGAAAGGCCCGAAATCATATTGCACGGAGACCGAGATGCACCAGAAGACGAAGCCCGGAGGGTCGTTACTAAGCTGGTAGAACTGGGCTACATGTAGCGCGCGACACTGATTCGAGAGGGCGACGCGATGGCTCGCGGCGGTCCCTGGTTAGGGCTAGCGCGACGAGTTGTCGTGATCAAGCGCACCTGCTCTTCACAGAAGAGTCACTTCTATCGCTCGAAGGCACAACGATGATCGCCCACCGGAATCTGCACGCTCCAAATCAGGAAGCTAGCCGTGCCGGAATCCTCAGTGATCGGCTGCGACTCATGTTCGATTGGTATAAGGGTATGGTTGATGAGAAACACTAGCCATCTTCTGTATCTCTACAATCCACAGGCGGGGTCAGGATCGGTGACGGCGAGCCTACTCGCGACAGGTGATGGTGGTGGGATCGAGTTGCAATGCAGTCACGCCTATGACGATATCTCGGTCGGTGATCAGGCCCACTGGAATACGTTCTCCTCCCGACTCCTCATGAAACCGGCGCATCAACTGAGCCGCCTCCAGCACTGTAGTGGCTCGGTTGCAGATGACCACTTCCCGAACGCAGATTTCTCCGATTGGCATATTGTCCCTCCCGCACAGTCTCAGTCGGGCCGCTCTCAAGAATCGGGGTTATCCGTTCTTGAGATTCCGGCTTGGCCGAATTGCAGACCTTCTGGCAACAGCACCTTCGCATACCTTTTACGTCAATCGTTTACGACTTTCGGTTATTTGGATCACATACCGCCAAACTGGCACCTGACTATTTTCCGAAGGGGCAAGTGGACCTCGTCTCCAACCAGAATCAGACTTGCGCCGACAAGCTGCTCCACGTGCTGCATAACTGCACAGACATGCGGTGGTCAATGGGTACGACAACGACGCCAGCCAGAATGCAGCCCCAAAACGCCGCAAGCCATTCCGGTCGGTTTTCGGACCAAAAGATGACTTTGTCGGTTTTGCTGACGTTCTGTTCGCTCAGCTGTATCGCAAACTGGTGAGCAGCACGGCCCAATTGTGCGTCTGCTACCTCCATCATGTGGGACAGGGTCGAGCCTATTTGAGAGCGCGTTTCAGACGCTCACTGCTCCTCTGCAATTGTTGTCTGAGAGCTTCCATTTGCCTCGTCAATTCGAGGAGCTCCTCCTTTGCAATCTGAGCTGCTTTGGTGATTTTGTGAGCGCTGCGATCAGCTTTTCCAATGGCGGCCCCGATTCTGACCGCCGTGCCTGCAAGCCTAGTTCTTGAAGTCATCTTCTATCCTCCATGTCTGGACATTTGAGAAGTGGGTACGACCACGGTATATCCTGACCGGCTGACGATTTTTGTACTAGGTGATGTGAGAGAGAATTTCACCTGGCAGAACCGTCTCCGCATCCAACCTCCATTATTCAACGAAGCCAATGGATCTCGGCGGGGCGTCGACCATGAGACTCCGGCCACGCTGCGGGATAGCCTAAAACTATGGGCGCGACCACCTGATAATGTTCCGGTAATTTGAGCTCGATCTTTGTGGCTGGCAAGTCGAGCCAGGGACGCGCAAAACCGATCCAGCAAGTTCCTAAGCCCTCATTTCGAGCGGCCAGCATCAGGTTTTCGGCTGCGAGGCAGCAGTCCTCGGCAGGCTGGGTGCCGGATGATTTGGCAAGAATTATTAGCAGGGCCGGGGCGTGATAAAACAAGACGAATTGGGGATCTTCGAGCATATGGCGAATCGACGGTTCATAGGAAGTTTGCGAGAGGCTCGCAAGCAACCAATCCTTTGCACGCTTTGCGTAAGCCTCGATACGTTCCCGACCGAGCAGAACAGCGAACGCCCAGGGCTGCAGATTCATCGCGCTCGGCGCCAGGATTGCCGGGTCGATGAGGCGCTCGACAGTGGCACGGTCGACGGGATCAGCTGTGTACTCGCGCACCGCCCGCCTGCTCTTAATAACCTCGATCAGTTCCATCGCGAACTCCTAACAAAAAGATCAGAGAGGATTGCCTTTTGTCTTCGTCGAGGGCGCGCGATCGTGGTGGTCGCTCGCTGAGATCCGAACGATTTCAACGGAGCAGTGGGCGTGGCAAACAACTGCTTCGGACACGCTGCCCAGCAAGAAACGATCCAAGCCTTTTCGCCCGTGTGACCCAAGCACAATCAAGTCGGCGTGCCAATCGCTCGCAACATCGATGATTTGTGATTTTGGATCACCTTCTACTAAAGAGGGAGTAACATTCAAGCCTGCCCTGCGCAACCCCTCTGCGGCCTTCTCAACCAAGGTCTTAGCCTGCTCCCGGAGTGCCTTCCAAACCGCCTCGAATTCTGGGTCATGTGCAGCTATTTCCCGGCCTAGCAAGAGTGAGGGCGGCTCCACCGCATGCAACACTCCCACCTCTGTATCCGGTGGCCACGGCCGCCCAGCGGCCACGCTCCGCACAGCAGCGTCTGAGAACTTTGACTCATCGATTGCAAGTAGAATCTTCATTTGCCAACCATTACTCTAAGTAGGTTCTAATGGGGTATTTCGCCATCCAAAGATATGCCCAGCCTGCTTCTGCGAACTCAGTTTTCGAAAACTTCGGTCTCGAACGTCAAGCACTCTTTGCCACCTGCCTGCCGAACACAACGTTTCTAACGCTGTTTGGTCGACACCGTATGTGACTTGGGTCACAGTCAAACGCGCCGGGATACTCGTTAATTGGTACGAAGCTGTTCCCCGAAACTAGAATCAATCGGGCCGCAACGACAGCTGGAGGTGGCGGATTGAAGCGAGGCCACTGCTAAAGTCTGCCAAGATCGGAGAGTTGATGAAACTCCTACTGGCAATTGATGGTTCCAAGTTCTCGGATGCAGCCACGCAAGCGGTCATCGCGCAACATCAACCGCAGGAGACAGAAGTAATGGTAGTCCACGTGGTCGATTTGGCATTGCCAATTCCAACCCTGTACGCCGCACGCTTTCGTAAGGAAAGTCTGAAGCACGGTGAAGAATTAGTGCGTCAGAGCGAACAAACGTTGACCAAGGCAGGTTACAAAGTGCATACGGCAGTGGAGGAAGGCGATCCCAAGTCCACAATTGTCGAGGCTGCCAAACGGTGGAACGCGGACCTAATCATACTCGGCTCGCATGGGCGGAGAGGTGTGGATCGATTTCTGATGGGGAGCGTGTCGCAAGCTGTTGCACGTCATGCGCCCTGCTCGGTGCAGATCGTGCGCATTTCTGGACGGGATCTCCCGATTAGCCCGACGGAAAAGCGCAAAGACACGACGTACGCCGCAGCAAGGTCCAGACGCCAACGGTAGCTCAGCCCAAAGGTCACAGGCGGGTTTGCAATGTTTGTGGCAAGCCTTCCGCTAACAATATCTGCCAGACTTACAGTGACAAGATCCGGGCTGAGGCCGTGATCAGGAAAAAGAGGGAAGACAAGGGCGAGGAATGAGGCCCTGTTCAGAGACTGCAACCGATGTTCCAGGGCTCACACGGCCGTGACACAGGCGTCCATTCCGTCATCATGTACTGCGGCTAGAGATTGATCATTTGCCTTGAATCGTCGACGTCAACAGATGCCGCACGACTTCGCTTGGGAAGCCCGGGCATCAGCGTGACGTTTCCCGTGGAGACCAGTACGAAACCAGCGCCGTCGGAAAGCGCTGCATCCTTCACGTGCAGGGGCAACGAATGCCACCTCCACCTCAAACATACAGTTGCGTTTGACCCAATGTAGAGCTGTTCAATCCTCCTCGGAGCCAAAACGTAGAATGATGTTACCGCCTTCGTCTTTTTCCACTCCCTCAAAGAACGCTTGTGCTTGGGCATCAGTCAGAGCTGGTATTTTCCTTAGCTCCTCGAGCTGCTTCTGCGCCTCAATCCAGGCATCTACGTCCTCGCGGTCCACCACTTTAGCCTTTCCCACCCAAAAGAAATGCAATTCACCCTTACGAAGCATTTCCTCTACACGCCAGTTTGTCGCGCCAATGTATTGGGCGACATGTTTGATTCGGAGACCCCGCGGAATAATCAAAGGGGCCAGTGACAGCACTTACGTTTGTTCCTGGCTTTTTGCGGTTCATCGTCAGTCTCTGTAGGCCTCATCAACCTGAGTCTGTAGTTGTTGACTGTCTTGGACACCCAAGTAGATTATCGTTGTCTCCAAACTCTTGTGCCCCAGCCAATGCTGGATCGTTCTCACTGGCACATTGTTATTCATCCAGCGGGTTGCGCAGGTCTTGCGGAATCGGTGCAGGATGAAGTGCTCACAGACGGGGTGCGTTTCACACGTTACCTCCACCTGCCGTTTGTCATAACGGCCTTCCGTGATGGTGGTCTTACAGTTGCCGCAATTGAGGCCGGCACGTTTGGCAACGGCCTTCAGTTTACGCAGGAAATGGTTCTCTGGATTTCCCTTCTCATTGACGAAGATCCAGCGCTTATCAGGCGCTTTCTCTCGCCGTTTCCTCAGCAACTCAACCAGGGGGCCAGGTAATGGAATGGTCCGGGACTCGTGGCTCTTGGGCGCGAACCCAACATCCTCCTTGCGGCGAACGTGGTATTTCCTGTTGTTGAATTCAATGTCCGCCCAGGCCGCGTACGTAACCTCTTTATCTCTGCAAGCCGTTCCCAGAAAGAATCGATAACGAATTTCTTGCCCGAATCCGGCCCCGGTGTACTCTTTGCCCTTAACCTTTTCAACCCCTCCTTGCCGCCATCTCCGCGAACAGATTCTTCAACTCATCATCTGAATAGGGTACTGCCGCCTCTTCTTCAACCGCTGGCATCTCGTCCCGCGGTATTCGGGCCTTGACACCATTTTTCTTCAGCAGAAAGAAAACAATATTCAGCCGGGTGTCTATCGTCTTCCCCGCGTAACCCAGATTCTCCAAAAACTTCTTGTAATGACGTAGGACGCCTTCATCAATTTCATCGAGGAATCTAGCTTTGCCTCGCAAGGCCTCGATGAATTGTTCCAACGTGTTCTTATACTGGAGCAGGGTTTTCCGGGCCTTCGTGGCCTTCTGCTGCAAATAGGTGTCGACGGCAGTTTTGATCAGAACCCGATTGGACTTGGCTTCCTCAACCGTAACACCTAGAGCTTGAGCCTGGAGCTTATCGGGAAGGTCAGCAGCTTCGCGCTTAGCATCGGCGAAGGTCTCGGCATTTAGTCGCTGCCAACGCTGGCGCCCGTTGATGAAGGGCCGGGCGTAGAAGGTTCCGCGGAGATCGCCGGTTTTGACCCCTCGGCCTTCTTTAACCCGTTTGAAGTGCCAAGTGCCCTTGGTGGGGTCCTTCTCGCGTGTATAGAGGCTGGGCATGGGGCTCCTCCGGAGGACCGACCCGTAATGGAGCCAATTATAGTCACAAGTAGGTACATGACTCACTACATATTCATTTAATTGCCTAGAAAGATATGGCGGAGAGGGTGGGATTCGAACCCACGGTTGAGTTTCCCCAACACACGCTTTCCAAGCGTGCTCCTTAAACCGCTCGGACACCTCTCCACGGCCTACATTCGGCGGCTTAGCGAGCTCGGGCAAAGCCGTTCGGCAACACAACACTTCAGCAAACTACACTTCGTGCGACGGTTTATTGTACGGCGCGGCGCGGCGAATCCCAAATCCGGTTCCGTCGGCCGTGCTTGCCAGCCGACCCAACTAGGGATGTTGCGAGCCACGCGTCTAATAGTTCGGGATTTCCACGGCGGCGGCGACCACGCAGACCCATAGTAACACTTCGATCAGAGCGCTGAGTTTGGCGACGGGAGGCGTATCGGCTTGCCGGCCCCAATTGCGGACTTTTCGCTGCACCAGGATATGCCAGCTCAGCGCCAGCGGAACAAAAAAGCCCAGCTTGACTTCAAACGCGGCATTCTCCAGATACGTGGTACCGATGCCCGAAAAGAGCAAAAACCCGCCGAGAACCACGAAGCAGAAGGCAATCCAGTTCCAGATGAAGAGAGCTTCGGAAAGCTCGGCCGCGGTCTGCCGCTTACTGCCCACGCCCAGGATGCGCAAATCGACGAGCACGTTCGTACCGAGCCACAAGCTGAGGCCGGAAAAATGGATCAGTTGAATATAGGGATAGATACGCGTGGTACGGATTACCGTGGCCCAACTCGTCTGTCCAATCCATTTTGTAATAGCGACCAAGAAATCGTGCATAGAGGCGCACCTCCGGTTCGCGTTATCTTGCAATGCTATTCGGGCGCTTTCGGCGACCGCGGAGGGAATCTATCCCAATCCAGAGAGCGCCGCGATATCCACGCCGGCCAGGATGGCGCCGAGCCAGAGCAGAAGCGAAAGCGCGGCGACCACCTTGACGCCCAGGGGTATAGCAGACAATTGATTCCACCTTCGCTGGCCGCGGTGAACGATCACCGTGAAAACGAAAGCCAGCAGAATAACCAGCATCTTGGCTTGAAAAACGTGATCGGGCGCGTAATCGCCGGCGTCGGTGGTGAACAGGAGAAAGCCGGAGATCATCGCCAGCGTGAAACCGATCCAGGTCCAGGGAAGAAGCTGATCGGCGAGCAGAGAGATCGTTTGGCTGCGGCCGGCAAGGCCCAGGATGCGCAGGTCGACGAGGATGATCGTCCCGATGAAGAAAAACAGCGTGAAGTAATGGACGACCGAAACGCTCGAATATAACCAGCCGGTAGTGCCGAGAACCTTCACCCAACCCACTTGCTCGAGCGATTCCCACACAGCAAGCCTCCCTCAAGTTTCGCTGGATGTTACGAGCGCAGCAGAGGGATGCGCTGTTAATTCCGAGTAAAATCGCCTTCAAATCCGTGGCTGAGCGTGCGGGTTCGGGTTCCGGTTGACTTGAAGGGCGTCGCAGACTTAACGTGTCGGACAAATACAAGCTGGCCAGGAGGTCGCTAATGCGTGGAATCGTGGTCTATTTGCGCGGACTAACCCTGTTTGTAGCAGGCATTGCGGTGGGAACTTTGCTCATTCAGCCGGGCGCGGCGCAGGAGAGCCCTGTCACCGGCCTGCGGCTGAATCACGTGGGGATCGCGGTGAAAAACTATGAGGAATCCGTCAATTTCTACACGAAAGTGATGGGGTTCAAAGTGGCTTTTCGCTTTCCCAGCCCGGATGGCAAGCCAACGACAACGTATTTCCAGATCAGCCGCGACACGTTCCTGGAAATGGCCCCCACCAGCGCGCAGTTGCCGGTGGGAATTACGCACATGGGAATCGAGACGCCGGACGTGAAGAAGACCATCGAGCAACTGAGGGCGGCGGGCGGGACCGTGCAGGACTTTCGCGTCAGCGGCCCAACCAAGGCTCTGCTGTCGAATATTACCGACCCCAACGGCATCCGCTTGGAACTGATCGAACTTACCCCGGATTCGCTGCACAAAAAGGCGGAAGAGTCCTGGAAATAGCCGGTTGCTCGCGTAAGTCCAGAATTCAGAGCGGCATGCCGATTCCTTCGGGAAGAGCGAATCAGAAGTGACTTGCTAACGTTGGGAAGCCTTCCCAGACATTACCTGGCTCATAAACTCTTCGGATTTGCCGCGAGGAATGGTGAGCGCTGTCCAGTTGGCCCCGGCGAAGTGTTTTGCCACGTAAACGATCTGGCCGACGTGATAGGCATAATGCGCGAGTTGCCGATTGAGGGCCTGCATGACGGAATGAGCTTCGGAGCGGATAAACACTTTTTGCGCCAAATGCTCGTCCTTCAACGGCGCGAGGGCGCTAAAGACGTGCTGCCAGCCGGTCTCCCACATGGTCATCAACTCCGCCCTGGTTTTGGGAGGCGCTTCAAATTCGGTGTCGCGCTTTCGATCGGGCTTTTCGCCGTCGGTGTTGCGGAAATCGGTAAAACGCGAGCGCATGTTGCCGGCCAGATGTTTAACCATGATGGCGATGGAGTTTGACTCCGCGTCGGGAGCCGCGACCAGCGCTTCGTCCGACACCTGGACCATGGCGCGTTCCCCAAGGCGCTTGTAGTAGCGCAAAAGATCGGCGCAGTCCTTCATGTAGGAGGTGGTGAATTCCAGCGGCATTCCGGAATTTTCCGCCTGAACCGCGCGCAATGCAAGCGGCGCATCGCGCCTGGAGGGCGCTCAGGGTTGCGAATAATATCCCTGGCGAGTTCGCGCGCTCAGGCCAGGCTTAGCGATATGAATTTCGATCTGATGGTAGTCGTTGGGCTTATCGGCATGGGGAGGATCGAAAGAGAGCTCGTAGTAACTCCCTAAATCGGCAAGGCACTTTTGCAGTTGAGCTGCGATATCGTTGCTCGAATTGAGCGCGATACCGCCGCTCTGAGTGGCGAGCACCTCCAACGCCAAATCTCCCGCCTGCACCTGGCTCGGCTTGCTCACGCCCTTGAGGAAGTTCCTCCAGAAGAAAGTGTGGGATGGGTTAGCGGTGCCTGAAGGATCGATACTGTAGAGCGTGAAGTTGTCCTGCCAAAAATGGTTCGAGAAATCGATGATTTGGCCGAAGAACGATTCCTGCTGTTTTGCGTCGATCTCGATATTGGGGCCGGAGAGGAGCGGCCAGCCCGGAGAAAGCCAAACGATGATTTTGCGCGTACGATCCCCGGAGGAGCGAGCCGATTCGCGGTCGATAAGGTCTTGCAGACCTCGCAGCGAAATGTCGAAGACCTGGTACGCTTCGAAGAATCCGCCGGAGGAGCGGAAACTGCGGAGACCATTGGCGTACTGGTCCAGTGCGACACTGAGCGCGTTACCGTCACTCGAAAAGCCCTGCACAATCTGCAGATCTGTGTCCGTAAGCACGGCAAGGCTGACGGGATAGGCAAGTTTACCTTGGTCCGCTCGCAGGACTTTGTCGATCTGCTCGCGTTCAAAACCCACGGTCGAGTAACTGGCGTTCACCGCATCGATAACAATGATGACGTCAATGGGAGCCTGCCGGCCGTCCACCTCTTGAAAAGAGCTGATGGTTTGCTTGAGCTTGTTATCGGAAAGGGTGAAGTCCTGCTGCTGAAGGCCGCGCGCCGGCGCTCCGGACTTCGCGGTCACAACCACGTCTAGCAGCACCCGGCCGGGGGCGGGCTGGGTTTGCGGGCGGCCCGGTCCAGCCGAAGCGGCGGCGCCGTAAACGAGAAGTGTAAGAACAAGAAGGCAGCTTCGTGGGCTGATGAACATGACAAGGAAGGAAATCAGCGCCCCCATGCACGCCGTGATGCGCCGCATGGGATGATCTTACGCCGGTCTCGCGCCTCGGGCGTAAATATTCTTGGCTTCCATTTCGGTGGCATTTTCTGTGGCACTCCCCTGGCATTCCTTTTGGTATTTCTGCGGGGCCGATACGACCGTGCAGAGGCGACGTTGCAAACGATACCGCGAACCGATAAAATCGGTTCCCCTCTTGATGATGGAATCTTCTTGGAATTCACGAACGGAGAAACCGCGCGTCGCGCTGGGCGCGGACCACGCCGGCTTTCAGGCCAAGGAGAGCTTAAAGAAATATCTGCAATCGGCCGGATACACCGTAAATGACGAAGGCGCACGGTCCGAGGAGTCGGTCGACTATCCGGATTTCGCCGTTAAGGTCGCGCTGAGCGTGCGGCAGGGCCGCGACGATTTGGGCATTCTCATCTGCGGCACGGGCATCGGGATGGCCATGGCCGCGAATAAGGTGGGCGGGATTCGCGCAGCCGTCGCCCATGACGCGATGACCGCGCGCATGAGCCGCGAACACAACGACGCCAACGTGCTGGCGATGGGCGCGCGTGTGCTGAACGAGCATCAAATCATCGAAGCGGCGGCGAGTTTTCTGGAGGCGCAGTTCGCCGGGGGACGCCATCAGCGGCGCGTCGACAAAATTTCAGAACTCGATCACAGCCGTTCCACCTGAGCCTTCGATCCCATAAAATCGCGCGGCCTGCGAATGCCGCCGGGGAGCAGAGACGAAGAATGAGCACAGCTAAAACAACCGAAGAACGCGGTTCCGCGGACAGCGCCACGCTCGAACGGATGAACCGCCCGCTTCGCGACGTCGATCCGGAAATCGCCGAAATTCTCGAACTGGAAGCGCGCCGCCAGGCCGTCGGCCTGGAACTAATCCCTTCGGAAAATCTGGTCTCCGAGGCCGTGTTGGAAGCGGTGGGCTCCGTGCTCACCAACAAATACGCCGAAGGCTATCCGGGCAAGCGCTATTACGGCGGCTGCGAATTCGTGGATCGCGCCGAGCAACTGGCCATCGACCGCGCCAAGCAGCTTTTTGGCGCCGAGCACGCCAACGTGCAGGCGCATTCCGGCACGCAGGCGAACATCTCCGTATATATGACCGCGCTGCAGCCGGGCGACACCGTGCTGGGCATGAATCTGGCGCACGGCGGGCATCTGACGCACGGGCACCCGCTGAATTTCTCGGGCAAGACCTACAAGTTCATTGCCTACGGAGTGCGCAAGGATACCGAAACCATCGATTACGACGAGATCGAGCGGCTGGCCGCCGAGCACAAGCCCAAGATGATCGTCGCCGGAGCCAGCGCCTATTCGCGCATCATCGATTTCGAGCGCATGGCGCGCATCGCGGCATCGGCGGGCGCGGTCTTCTTCGTGGACATGGCGCACATCGCCGGCCTGGTGGCCGCCGGCGTGCATCCCAGCCCGGTGCCGCACGCCGACTTCGTTTCCACCACGACGCACAAAACTCTGCGCGGGCCTCGCGCGCGGGCTGGTCCTTTGCAGGCAAAAATGGGCCAAGGAGCTGGACCGCATCACCTTTCCGGGGACCCAGGGCGGTCCGCTGATGCATACGATCGCGGCCAAGGCGGTCTGCTTGAAGGAAGCGATGCAGCCGGAGTTTCGCGAATATCAAAAGCAGGTGGTGGCCAACGCCAAAGCGCTGGCCGCGGGCATGGCCCGGCGCGGATTCCGCATCGTCAGCGGCGGCACGGATAACCACCTCTTTCTGGTGGACCTGCACTCGCGCGGACTGACCGGCAAGGATGCGCAGGCCTCGCTCGATCGCGCCACCATCACCGTGAACAAAAACGCCATCCCCTTCGATCCGACGCCGCCCATGACCGCCGGCGGCATTCGCCTGGGCAGCCCGGCGGTGACGACGCGCGGAATGCGCGAGGCGGAGATGGAGCAAATCGCGGGCTGGATCTGCGATGTGCTGGCGCGCGTGGGCGACGCGGCCACCGAAGAGCGCGTGCGCGGCGAAGTGGCCGAACTCACCTCGCACTATCCTCTGTACGTGCGGCGCTGGCGCGCGGCGAAGCTGTAGAGCTCAGTTTGCCGCGAACCCGGCGGCGCGGGGAAAACCATGCGCGTGGCCATTGATATTCGTCGCGCCGGCGATTACGGCCTGGGCACCTACATCCGCAATATCGTCAACCAACTGGCGCGGATCGACGACAGCTCGCATTACCTGCTGATCGGCCATCGCCGGCATCTGGCGGAGTTCGATCCTCTTCCCCAAAATTTCGAGCTGCTGGAATACGCCTACCAGCCCGGCACTTTTCGCACCCATCTGCACCTGCCCTGGCTGCTGCGCCAGCGCCGCGTGGACATTCTGCACATGCCCTGGTTCTACGCGCCCGCAGTGGTGCCTTCGCGCCTGCTGATCACGGTGCACGACCTCGCGACGTGCTGGCTCCGCTGGTGGGCGCCAGTACGCCGGTGCAAACCGGGCGCCTTTTCTTTGCGCGCCGGGCGCTGAACCGCGCCGACCATATCTTCGCCGTCTCGCAATCGTCGAAGCGCGACCTGGCGCGCGCCTTTCACATTCCCGAATCGAAGATCTCGGTGGTCTACGACGCCGTGGATGAACGCTTCCTCAACGAGCCGCTTCCCGCGGACGCCGACCGCATCCTGGAGCGCCACGCGGTCAATTCGCCCTACGTGCTTTATGCCGGGAACATCCGCCCGCAGAAAAATCTGGCGCGGCTGATCGAGGCTTTTGCGGTGGCCAAAGCGGAACTGCGCTCGAATCCGGAATTCGCCCAGCTCAAGCTGCTGGTGATCGGCGAAGCGCTGAACCGCCATTCGGATCTGCGCAGCGCCGTGGTGCGGGCGCGGGTGCGCGAAGACGTGCGCTTCCTGGGATTCGTGCCCAGCCCCGTGCTGCGCGTCTTTTATTCGCGGGCCTCGGCGTTCCTGTTCCCTTCGCTTTACGAAGGCTTCGGATTGCCGCCGCTCGAAGCCATGGCCCACGGCACGCCGGTGCTCACTTCCAATGTGTCGTCGCTGCCGGAAGTCTTCAATGAGGCCGCTCTGCTGGTGAATCCGGAAAACGTGTTCGATATCGCGCGGGGCATCCGGCAGATCCTCACCGAGAACGTCCTGCGGCAGACGCTGCGCCGCCGCGGCTACGAGCGCGCCCGGATGTACTCCTGGGAACACGCGGCGCGATTGGTGCACGCGGCATATCAGTCCGTTCTGCACCCCACAGTTGCCGCCTTTGAAGCGCCGGCGCCTCCGCCGGCTTCCAATTAAATAATCTGCAAATCGATCTCGCGGGCCTGGCCTTGGCGAATGCGAAAGGCGCGAACAGGGCGCATCGCCGCGGGTCGCGGGCTGACGATAAGGTACGCAGCCTCGGGATAGAAAGCGCGCTCGATATCGAGGGAGGAGGGGCAATTTTCGCCCTGGGGATGCGAATGGTAGATGCCCAGATGTTCGAGCGCTTCGGCGCGCATGCGGCGGAAGATCGCGAATAGCTCCTGCGGGCGCAATTTCGTAAGCTCTGGCGCTTTGCAAAGCGTTCCTCGCGGGCAAAACGGTGGAGATGAGGCCGTCGCGGCCGGCCAGCAAACCGCAGCACTCGATTTCCGGATTGATGCGGGCTTCGGAGAGCAGACGCTCGAAAACGCCACGGCTGATCCGAACAACCTCACTCATGCGCCGATTGTCTCATTTCGGCGCGAGAGCGGCTGGGTGCTCATTCCGGATCGCCGAATCGGACCAGAAGCTAAAGCGATCTTGCGCGATTCCTGTTACGCCTTTTGCGCCTGGCGCCGCAGGAACGTGGGCACATCCAGGTCCAGCGGGTCGGCGGCCGACTCCTGAATCACGGGCGGCACGGGACGAGCCGGCTGCATGACCACCTCTTCTTCTTCCACTTCCTCCTGCACAATCCTGGGCTGCGGCGGCACCGGGACCGGCTCCTGTTCAGGAACGACTGCGGGCGCCTTCAACGTCTTCGGCAGATACGAAGGACGCTGCAGCTGTTTCTTGCCGGCTTCGCGGAATCCGGCGGCGATGACGGTAATCTTCACGGACTCCTTCATCGCATCGTCCATCACCGCGCCGAAAATAATGTTGGCGTTCTCGTGGGCGGCTTTCTGAATGATGGAGGAGGCTTCGTGAACTTCGTGCAGCGACAGGCTGGATGAGCCGGTCACGTTGATGAGAATTCCCTGCGCGCCGTTGATGGTGTTGTCTTCGAGCAAGGGGCTGGAGATGGCGCGATTGGCGGCATCCACGGCGCGATTGGAACCGGAGGCCACCGCCGTGCCCATGACGGCGTAGCCCTGGCCCGCCATGATCGTTTTCACGTCCGCGAAATCGCGGTTGATGATGCCGGGGATGGTGATGATGTCGCTGATGCCCTGCACGGCCTGGCGCAGAATGTCGTCGGCAATGCGGAAAGCCTCGAAGAAGCTGGTGCCGCGCTCGACCGTCTCCATCAAGCGCTCGTTAGGAATCACGATGACGGTGTCCACGCTGCCGACCAATTCGGAGAGCGCGTGTTCGGCCTGCGTCAGGCGGCGCTTGCCCTCAAAGGCGAAGGGCTTGGTCACCACGGCGACGGTGAGCGCGCCGAGTTCGCTTGCCAGCGAAGCGACCACGGGCGCGGAGCCGCTGCCGGTGCCGCCGCCCAGGCCCGCGGTGATGAAGACCATGTCGGCGCCTTCGAGCGCCTCGATGATCTTCTCGGTATCCTCGAGCGCGGCCTTGCGGCCGACCTCGGGATTGGCGCCGGCGCCCAGCCCTTTGGTCAGCTTGGAGCCGATTTGCAGCTTCACCGGCGCCTGCGACAACTTCAGGGCTTGCTGATCGGTGTTGGCGGCGATGAATTCGACGCCCTCCACCTTGGCGCGGATCATGCGATTCACGGCGTTGCAGCCGCCGCCGCCCACGCCGATCACCTTGATCTTCGCGCCTTCCAACCGCTCTTCGCTAAACGAGATTCTGAGTGCAGACTCCTTTGGCGTCATCGTGTTCCCCCCATATTGCCGGCCTGCGCCTTTCGGGTTCACTGGCCGGCGAACATGCTTTTCAATCGAGCCACCAATGTAGCGGGACGCTGCGCGGCCATGCGGCGAGCGTGCGCCCCGTACAGAAGCAGCCCTACAACCGTTGCGTACTCGGGCTGGGAAAGCTCTTCGGGCATCTCTTCGAGCCCGCGCGGTGCGGCACAGCGCACCGGCAGCGAGAAGGTGTGCTCGGCTAATTCGGCGATTCCGCGCAGGCGCGCGCCGCCTCCGGCCAGCACCAGGCCGGCGGGAATCTGCGTGTCGAGGCCGGCCCGTTTCAGATCGTCGTGCACCAGCGTCAGGAGTTCCTGGGCGCGCGGCTCGATGATCTCGTTGAGCATGCGAACGAAAACCGTGCGCGGCGGACGATCGCCGACGCTGGCAATCTGGATGGGCTGATCCTCGCCGATCAAATCGCGCGAGGCGCATCCGTGCTCGCGCTTGACGCGCTCCGCTTCCGGAATCGGCGTGCGCAACCCTACCGCCAGATCGTTGCTGAAGTGATCGCCGCCGACGGCCACGCCGCCAGTGTGGCGAACCACGCCGCCGGAATAGACGATCAGCTCCGTCGTTCCGCCTCCGATATCGAGCAGGCAGCAGCCCAGTTCGCGTTCGTCTTGCGTCAGCACAGCCTCCGCCGAGGCCAAGCGGCTCGAGCGCCGTATCGCTGACCACGACCCCGGCGCGATTGACGGCCGTGACCACGTTTTGCGTGGCCGTGATCGACGTGGTGACGATATGCACGTTCACTTCCAGGCTCTGCCCGACCATGCCGATGGGATCGCGGATGTTGTCCTGCTGGTCGACTAGAAATTCCTGCGGCAGCACGTGCAGAATTTCGCGGTCTTCGGGAAGCGTGATGGCGCGCGCCGCGTCCACGGCCCGGCGCACGTGCTCTTTTTCGATATCGCGCGGCCGCGCGCCTAGTGAAATTCCCCCCCGGCTATTCACTCCGCGAACATGGCTCCCGGCGATGCCTACCACGGCGGATTCCACCGGCACGTTGGCCACGCCCTCGGCTTCCTCCAGCGCGCGGCGGATGGAGCTGACCGCGGCATCCAGATTGACGATCAAGCCCTTGCGCGATCCTTTGGATTCAGCCGCGCCCATTCCCAGGAAGCGCGCGCCGCCGTCCTCAATTTCCGCGATCAACGCGCACGTTTTGGCGCTGCCAATATCCAGCGCGACCAGATAGCGCTCCTTCTTCCCCACTAATTGCTCCTGCCGTTGGCCGCGTGATGCGCCACCGCGGCGGCCGCCGCCTGCGCCGCCTGAGCTCCCTGAGAACGATTGGCGGCCTCCACCGGCTTGGCGGGCTGCGGATCGCGCTCGGGATTGACCACCACCTGCTTCGAGAATCTCAGATCGACCGATTCCACGCGCCCCGCGCTGGCCCGCCATTGCGCCAGGTTATCCGTCAGCAAATGATATTTGTTCACGAAATCGCCATTCCCGAAGTGCACCCAAATGGGATATTGCCCTTCGAGCCCCGGCAGGTCCGCCAGCATGGCGCGAACATCCTGCGCGTCGGAGAAATCCACTTCGCTCACCTGTTCGCCGGCGCCGGGATGGGCCAGTTCCAGCTCCTTCATGAACTCGACGAAGAGCGCCATGCGCTCCTTGCGGTCGGCAATGGGCGTGGTGTCGTCAAAGCCGCTGACCACCGGAAAATGAAAACTCGCTTCCAGCGGCCGTTCCAGAAGCACTCCCGAAGCGTCCACGAGCTGCAATTCGTTGCCCGTTCGCAGGAAGGCCACCGGCGCGCGTTCGGTCACTTCCACGCGAATGCGATCCGGCAAAGTGCGCTCGACGGCGGCCTCTTGCACCCAGGGGATCGCCTCGATCTGCCGGCGGCGCGCTTCCAGCGGCACGCGCAGAATGCTTTTGCCCAAATCGGGAGTGAAGACATCGGTAATCGCCGCGCGGCCCACAAACTGATTCCCGGCGATCTCCACCTGGTAGGGATCGCTGAAAGCGACGCTGGGAGAAAACATCAGGAAGCGAATGCCGTAATAGGCGACGCCTCCGGTCGCGACAATTGCGACCATCACGAGCGACCAGCGGCGGTAAGCGGGCCAGCTTTTTCTGCCGAATTTGCGGCGGCGAATCTCCAGCGGCTTCTGCCGCCGGAGATAACGCGGTTCATCGTCGGCGAGCGCCTCGGGCGGGTAGACGTCCGGGCCTGTGTTCATGCTTTTACTGCGTCCATAGAATGACCTCGTTCTCGAGCTCGATGCCGTAAGTGGCGTGAACGCGCCGGCTCACTTCCGCGATGAGGCCGAGCATATCGGCGCAGCTGGCGTGACCCGCATTCACGAAAAAATTGGCGTGCCGGTCGCTGACGCGGGCGTCTCCAACGGAAAACCCCTTGAGCCCCAGTTCGTCAATCATCCTGCCGGCGGACCCGCCGGGAGGATTTTTGAAGATACAGCCCGCGCTTTTCTGGTTGAGAGGCTGGCTGGAACGTCGTTTTTCGTTGCAGACGCGAATGCCTTCTAAAATTTCGCGGTATGGTTTGGAGGGCAGCTCCAGTTTCACCGCGAGCATAATATCATCGGGCGCAAATGAAGTGTGACGATATTCGAAAGAAATTTCTTTTTCGTGCAGCGTTTCGATTCGCGCATCGGCCGCGCGGTAGATTTCCACTTCGCGGACGTAGGAGCCGATCTGCGTTCCATACGCGCCCGCGTTCATGCGCAGCGCCCCGCCCACCGTTCCGGGAACGCCGATCAGGCCCTCCATGCCGCCCAGATCGTGCTTGGCGCAGGTTGTGACGGTGCGGCCGAGGTCGGCGGCAGCGTCCACGCGCGCGGAATTCCCTCCAGGCGCACTTCATCCTGCCGATGAGCCAGCTGCAGAACCACCCAGGGCAGCTCGCCGTCCCTCACCAGCAGGTTTGTGCCGCCGCCGAGGAATTTGTAGGGGACGCCCGCGCCGCGCAGCAGCCCGATCAGCTCCGGCAAGCAGCTGTGGCGCCGGATCAGCAGCAAATCGGTGGTCCCTCCGATCTGGAGCGAAGTGCGCTCGGCGAGCGAGGCTCCGCCGATTCGCTCGACGCCGAGCTCCGGGAGAGCCGCAAGAATGGCCGGATCGCTAAGCTTCATCGCTCATTCCCCGTTCCCGATCTCATCGCCAACGCTCAACTCTCCTTGCGGCCACCGGCCCGCTGGCCTGCCGGCTGGGCATGAAGTGCTGCGAGCCCAGCAGCAGGGCGAATTCGTTCAAGGCCCGGTTCACGTTGCCGGCGCCGATGGCCAGGACCGCATCGCCGGGGCGAGCCTCGCGCAGCAGGCGATCGATGCTCTCCTGCAAAGTGCTGCAATAGACCACATTCTTGTGACCGGCGGCGCGAATGGCGTCCGCCAGGGCCTCGGCGGTGATGCCGCGAATGGGCGCTTCGCTGGCGGCGTAGATATCCGTCAGGATCAGCAGGTCGGCCTGATTGAAAGCGCGGCAGAAGTCGTCCCAAAGAAGCTGCGTGCGGGTGAAGCGATGGGGCTGAAAGAGCACCAGCAGGCGGTCGTAGCCGCATCCGCGCGCCGCTTCGAGCGTGGCGCGGATTTCCACAGGGTGATGGCCGTAATCGTCGACCAGGGTAATGCCGCGCAAGGTGCCCTTCACCTCGAAGCGCCGGCTCACGCCGGTAAAAGTTTCCAGGCCGGCGCGAATCAGGTCGGCGGGAATATCGAGATAAAGCGCCACGGCCGCGGCAGCCGCGGCATTGCGCACGTTGTGAATGCCGGGCGGGCTGGGCAGGCGAAACATTCCCAGATCCTCTCCGCGATAGGTAAGCCGGAACTCGCTGGCCAGGCCGCGCAGGTCCACGTCGCTGATCACCAGATCCGCCTGGCTGGAGGTGCCGTAGGTAATCACCGGGCGGGTGATTTGCGGGATGATGGCCTGCACGTTGGGCTCGTCGAGACAGAGCACCGCCGCGCCGTAAAACGGTATGCGATTCACGAATTGCGCGAAAACGGACTGAATCTCCTCGAGCGAGGCGTAATGGTCGAGATGTTCGCGATCGATGGTGGTCACCACGGCCACGACCGGCGCGAGCAGAAGGAACGAGCGGTCGCTCTCGTCCGCTTCCACAACCATATATTCGCCGCGGCCCAGGCGCGCCGTGGTCCCGGCGTGGTTGACGCGCCCGCCCACGACGAAGGTGGGGTCCAGGCCCGCCGCGCCCAGGATCGCGGCTACTAAGGATGTGGTGGTGGTCTTGCCATGCGCGCCGGCCACCGCGATGCCGTATTTCAGGCGCATCAATTCGGCCAGCATCTCGGCGCGAGGAATAACGGGAATCTTCAGCCGCACGGCTTCCGCGATTTCGGGATTGTCGCGGCGAATCGCGGAGCTGGCCACCACCACGTGCGCGCCCTGAACATTTTCGGCGCGATGGCCCTGATAGATTTGCGCCCCGAGATTGGCCAGCCGATCGGTCACCGGCGAGAGCCGCAGGTCCGAACCCGATACGGCGTAGCCCAGCGTGAGCAGCACTTCGGCGATTCCGCACATCCCGATGCCGCCGATGCCCACCAGATGAATGCGCTTGAAGTTATGAAACGGCCCGGTCATGGACGCGCCACCTCCTCGATCAAATCCACGATCTTCTCGGCGGCATGGGGCCGGGCCAGCCCTCGCGCACGCGTGCCGAGTTCGATAAGCCTCGCGGGATGGTCGATCAGCGCCAGAATCTCGCGGGCCAGGCGGCTTCCGCTTAATTCCGGTTCGGGAATCAGCCGGGCCGCGCCGGCGCGCACCAGTTCTTCCGCATTGCGCATCTGGTGGCTATCGGTGGCGGCGCCGAAGGGGATGAAGATGGCGGCGCGTCCCGCGGCGGCCACTTCGGAGACGGTGATCGCGCCGGAGCGGCAGACGATCAGGTCGGCTTCGGCAAAACGATCCGCCATGCTCGAGAAAAACGGGGCCACTTCCGCGTCGATGTTCGTTCCCTTGTAAGCTTCGAGAACGGAATTATATTCGCGCTCGCCGGTCTGATGAACGATTTTCAGGCGGCTGCTTTCTGTGGATAAAATTTTCAGCGCTTCGATCACGGCGCGATTCACCGCGCGCGAACCCTGGCTGCCCCCGGTGATAAAAATGCGGTAGGGCGGCGCGGGCCGCGGCGCCGGAGCGTCGAAAAACTCCGCCCGCACCGGGCAGCCGGTCATCACCGCGCGGCGCCCCAGCTTTTCGGCGACGGAGGGGAAACCGGCGGCGATGCGCGCGGCCATATCGGCGAGGACCCGATTGGTGAAGCCGGCCTCGGCGTTGGGCTCGAAAATCACGCTGGGCAATCCGGAAAGAATGGCCGAGAGCATCACCGGCCCCGCGGCATATCCGCCCACGCCAAAGCCCGCCGCAAAATGATGGCGCCGCAGAATGGCCAGCGAATCCCAAAACGCCAGCCGCAGCAGCAAAATATTGTGAGCGAACTGCGCCATCCCCATCCCTTTCAGGCCGGCGGAGCGAATCAGTTCCAGCTTCAGCCCCGCTTGCGGCACCAGGCGCGATTCAATGCCGCGCGCGGTGCCCACGAAAATCACGTCCCTCGACGCATCGCGCCGGAGCCATTCCAGCGCCACGGCGATTGCCGGGATCACGTGCCCGCCCGTGCCGCCGCCGGCAATCAGCAATTTCAACCCGCCGCTTCTCCGGCTATCCACGCACTCCTTCGCCCGTGTGCTGGCTGATATTCAGGAGCACGCCCGTGCCCAAAAGCATGACGAAAAGGCTCGAGCCGCCATAGCTCATGAACGGCAGCGGAATTCCCTTGGTGGGCATCATGCCCAGCACCACGCCCAGATTGATCAGCGCCTGGCTGGCCACCATCACCGTGATTCCCAGCGCCAGAAAGCGGCCAAAGTTGTCGGGAGCGCGCAGGCAGGCTTCCAAGCCGCGCCAGGCATAGACGGCGAAAAGCGCCAAAACGATGGCGCCGCCGATGAATCCCAGCTCCTCGCACAAAACCGCGTAGATAAAATCCGTGTGCGCCTCGGGAAGATAGAAAAGCTTCTGGCGGCTCTCCATCAGGCCCACGCCGGTCAATCCGCCCGAACCGACGGCGATCAGCGATTGCATCAGTTGGAATCCGTGGCCCAGGGGATCGGCGTCCGGATGCAAGAAGGCCATCACCCGCACGTAGCGATAGGAGACGTGCACCACCGCGAAATAGATCGCGGGAATGGCAACGGCCACGGCCGTGCCGATGTATTTCCAGGAAAGCCCGGCGACGAACAGCATGGCCATGGCAATGATCATGATCTCGAGCGAAGTGCCCAGGTCGGGCTCCAGCACCACGAGTCCGGCCATCATCAGCACCAGGCCCAGCGCCGGCGCCAGCGTGTGCAGCACGTCGTTCACGCTGAAGCTGCGCGGGCGGCTGCGCAATTCGAGAAACCACGCCAAATAGAGAATCACGGCCAGCTTGGCCAATTCCGAAGGCTGCAGGCTGACCGGCCCGACGCGAAACCAGCGGTGCGTGGCGTGCGATTTGTCCAGGGCAAAGACGCCCACGAGCATGGTCAGGACAATGAAAAAATACGTCAGCACGAATTTGGGCTGCCGCAGGCGGCGGTAATCCAGATTGAGCATGGCGAACATGGCGACGAGGCCCAAGCCGAGCCACAGCAGCTGCCGCAGCAAAAAGTGGTAGCTATTTCCATACTGCTCGCGCGCCGTAAGCGCCGAGGCGCTGAACACCATCACCGCGCCCCCCAGGCACAGCGCGATGGTGGCTACGAATAACCAGCGATCTGTTTCGGCTCCGCGCATCGCGTTAAACCTCGCGCCCCCGCGCCTTCACCGCCGGCGGCGCTTCCGCGAGCTCGCCCACCAGTTGCTTGAAGACGCGCCCGCGATGTTCGTAATTCTCAAACTGATCGAAGCTGGCGCAGGCCGGAGCGAGCAGCACGGTCTCGCCTGGCCGGGCGCGCTCGAACGCCACCGTCACCGCGCGCTCCAGAGTGCCGGCGCGCTCGAGCGGCACAGCGCCCGCGAGCTGCGCGCCGATCTTCTCCGCGGCCGCGCCGATCAGCAAAACCAGGCGGGCGCGCTCGCGCAGCAGCGGAATCAGCGGAGCGTAGTCGCTGCCCTTATCCTTGCCGCCCAGGATCACGAATAAGCCGCCGGGGAAAGATTCCAGGGCCTTGATCGTGGCGTCCACGTTGGTGGCCTTGGAGTCGTTGAAGAAGTTCACGCCGGAAATCTCGGCAACGAACTCCAGCCGGTGCTCCACGCCCGGGAAAGTGCGCACGCCCGCGGCGATCTCTTCGGGCGCGGCTCCCGCAAGGAACGCGGCGGACGCGGCGGCCAGAACATTTTCGAGGTTGTGTTCGCCGCGCAGCGAAATATCGGAGCGGCGCAGCAAGGGGACCTCTTCGCCATCGCGCCGGAAGATAATCTGATCGCCGCGCAGATAGGCGCCGCTCGCCACGCGCTTCTCGCGGCTGAACCAGAAGATCTGCGGCCGCGCGGGCGCATACTGCGTTGCCGCCAGGTCGTCCGCGTTGATCACCGCCGCAGTCGCGCTCGGTCTGGTTCTCGAAAATGCGCGCCTTGGCGCGGGCATAATCTTCAAAGGACGCGTGCCGGTCGAGGTGGTCGGGCGTCAGATTCAGAAAAACGGCCACGTCCGGCCGAAACGAATCGATCATTCGAGTTGGAAGCTGCTGAGTTCGGCCACGGTGATGCTCTTGTCGCTCGACTGATCCGCACAAGCGATCAGCGGCGTGCCGATATTTCCGGCAACCACCGCCGGCATGCCCGCGCTCGGCCAGAATATGGCCGATGAGCGAAGTCGTCGTGGTTTTTCCATTCGAGCCGGTCACGCCGATCAGCCGTCCGCGCAGGAAGCGCCAGCCCAGTTCGATCTCGCTCCAGACGGGCACGCCCGCGGCGCGCGCCGCCACCAGAGCCGGGATGGCTCGCCGGCACTCCCGGGCTGGGCACCATCAAATCTTGCGCCGCAAACGCGGCCAGAGCGCCGATCGCCCGACGCGCCGCCAAAATCAAGCGTGCAGCCGAACGGCCGCAGTTGCCCCATAGCCTCGCCGAATTGCTCGGCGGGGCGATCGTCGATGGCAGTCACCAGGGCGCCGCGCGCGGCGCAGAATTGCGCCGTGGCGATGCCCGTGCGCGCCAGTCCCACCACCAGCACGCGCTTGCCCGCGAGTTCGATTCCTGGACGCACCGTTACCTCAGCTTCAACGTCGTCAACGAAAACAGCGCGAAAACCAGCGCCACGATCCAAAAGCGCACGATAATTTTCGACTCGCTCCAGCCGGCCAGCTCGAAATGATGATGCAGGGGCGCCATGCGGAAGATCCGCTTGCCCGGTCAGCCGGAACGAAGCCACCTGCAAAATCACCGAAAGCGCTTCGAGCACGAAGACTCCGCCCACGGAAAACAGCAGAATCTCCTGCTTGATGGCCACGGCCACCACGCCGATCGAGCCGCCGATGGCCAGCGAGCCGACGTCGCCCATGAAAATGTCCGCCGGATGCGCGTTGTACCAAAGAAAGGCCAGCGCCGCCCCGACCAGCGCGCCGCAAAAAATGGTCAGCTCGCCCACCTGCGGCAGATGCTGAATATCGAGATAGGCGCTGAAGCCGGCGTGGCTGGTGACGTAAGTCAGCACCGTAAGGGCGCCCGCGGCCACCACCACGCAGCCGATGGCCAAGCCGTCCAGTCCGTCGGTGAGATTCACCGCGTTCGACGAGCCCACCATCACCAGCATCACGAAAGCCAGAAACGGCAGAAAGGCCGCCGGCCAAAAATAGCGGCTGCGCAAAAGCGAATGCACCACCAGGTCGGGCCGAAAATTCTTGAAGAACGGCACGATCAGCTGCGTGGAATAGGTGCGGTTGATGGTCATCAAAAGCAGCACCAGCGCCGCCGCGAAGCTCACCAGGATCTGGAAGAGGATCTTGGACCGGCCGGTGAGGCCCAGATTGTGGCGGCGCACCACTTTGTTGTAAGTCGTCGGCAAAACCGATGGCGCCGAAAGCCAGCATGGCGAAGATCGCGAGCAGCACGTAGGCATTGGAGAGATCGGCCCAGAACAAAGTGGGCACGAGCGTGACCGTCACGATCAGAATGCCGCCCATCGTCGGCGTGCCGGCTTTCTTCTGGTGCGAGCTGGGCCCTTCTTCGCGAATGAACTGGCCAATCTGCAATTGCCGCAGGCGCCGGATCATCCAAGGTCCCAGGATCAGCCCCAGAAAAAGAGACGAGAGGCTGGCGAGCGCCGTGCGCACGGTGATATAGCGAAAGACGTTGAGCAGGTGCGCCTGGCGCGGCGGAGACGTGGTAGACGAGGTAGTAGAGCATTTCAGTCTGGTCATCCGCGCCGGCGCCGGCGACGCTTCCTCGGCCAGCGGATATTTCGCCCGCAGCGCCTCGACGATGCGCTCCATCTTCACTCCGCGCGATCCTTTCACCAGCAGCAGGTCGCCCGGCCTCACGAAATCCGCAAGAAACTCCGCGGCGGCGGAAGAATCGCCGAAGAAGAGCGCCTGCGACGCGGGCATGCCCGCGCCGATGGCGCCGTTCACGATTTCCGCGGCGTGGCCCTGCACGGCTACGATGCAGTCGAGCCCCTGCGCGGCGGCCGCGCGCGCCCGCTTGGCGATGCAGATTCGCGGACTCCGGCCCCAGCTCCAGCATTTCGCCGGCCGCCAGGATGCGCCGGCGATAGATGCCGTTCTTCGCTCCCGTGGGCTCCAGTGTGAGACAAAAGATCGATCATGGCGCCGCAGCGCCACGGGATTCGAGTTGTAGCTGTCGTTGATCACCGCAAAGCCCGCGGCGAACTCGCAGCAACCGCCCGCGCATCTCCCCGACTTTGATATGGCGCGAAAACATCCGCGGCCTCAGCCGGGCCGATCTCCCAGACGCTGGCCGCGGCCATCGCCGCCAGCGCGTTTTCGATGCTGTGGCGGCCGGGAAGCGCCAGGCGAAGCCGGGTGCGCTCGCCGTGAGCGATCAGGTCGAATTCGGAGCCGGCCGCGCCGTGATCCTGAATCTTCTCGGCGCGAAAATCGGCCTGCGGCGCCGCAGCCGAAGGTCAGCACGCGCCCGCGCGCCACTTCGCTGAAGCGCGCCACCCGCGGATCGTCCGCGTTCAAAACCGCGACGGGCTCGGGACCAGCCAGCCCTTCGATCAATTCGCGTTTGGCCAGCGCGATTTCGTCGACGGAAGCGAAAAACTCCAGATGCACCGGCGCCACGCGGGTGACCACGCCCACCTCGGGCTCGGCAATCTCCGCCAGACGCCGCAATTCCCCGCGATGCGACATGCCCAATTCGACCACCGCGGCCTTATCTTCCGGTTCCAGCCGCAGCAGCGTGAGCGGCAAGCCGTATTCGTTGTTCAGATTGCCCTCGGACTTCAGGACGCGGAATTTCGCGCCCAGCAGCGCCGCCAAAATCTCTTTCGTGGTGGTCTTTCCGACGGAGCCTGTGACCGCGGCGATGCGCCGCCCCCAGGCGCGCCGAACCGCTTGCGCCAACTCCTGCAGCGCGGCCAGCGTGTCGCTGACTGCAATGAGCCTTCCGCGAATTTCCGCGGGATAGGCGGAGACGCGCTCGCTCGACGACGACCGCGGCTTCCGCTCCCGCTTGCAAAGCAGCCGCCACGAAATCGTGTCCATCGTGTCGCGGGCCGCGAATAGCGACAAACAGCTCCCTCGGCCCACCGCGCGAGAATCAATCGAGACGCCGGCCAGCCGCGCCAGGGGGTCGAGCCCCGGGGGAACCGCGACACGCAAAGAGTCGAGCAACCTCTTGAATCGTCCACCGCATATCGTCCTCAGCGGGCTGGGTCCTCACCGCGCTCCCGGTTTCATGCCGATTCATTCCCCGCTTCGCTTCCTCAATCGCCATAACCGCGCTGGCGCAAAATCCGCCGCGCCACTTCCCGGTCGTCGAAATGCGATCGTGCGATCCTTGAGCACCTGCGTCGTCTCGTGCCCCTTGCCGGCCAGCAGAACCATATCGCCGGGCCGCGCCTGCTCCAGCGCCAGTTCCATCGCGCGCTCGCGGTCCGGCTCGACCAGCACCTTGGCCGGACGTGCGCTGCAAACCCACCATGGCATCGTTGATGATCATCAGCGGATCTTCGCTGCGCGGATTGTCGCTCGAAAGCACCACCACGTCGCTCAGCCGCCCCGCGGCCTCGCCCATCAGCGGACGCTTGGCTGCGGTCGCGTTCGCCGCCGCAGCCGAAAAGCGTGATGATGCGGCCGGCGGGATGCAGTTCGCGCGCCGTCTCCAGCAGCTTCTGCAAGGCGTCGTCGGTGTGCGCGTAATCCACCACCACCATGAAGGGCTGCCCCAGATCGATGCGCTCGAAGCGGCCGGGCACCGCGTGCAGTTCGCGCAATGCCGGCTTCGATCACTTCGCGCGGGAAGCCCAGAGCGATGCCCGCGCCAATCGCCGCGAGCACGTTATAGACGTTGTTGCGTCCCACCAGCGGCGAGCGCACTTGGATCTTTCCCATCGGCGTCTCGGCCACGAAATCCAAGCCTCGCAGACGTCGAGTGGAAATTTCTTGGCGGTGACCTCGGCCCCGGAACCGAGGCCATAGGTGAGCGTCTGCGCCGCAGGCATCGCGGAGTTCTGCGCCGTAAGGATCGTCGATATTCACGACGCCATCGAGCGCGCGGCCCGCGCCGGTGCCTTCAAACAGGCGGCGCTTGGCGGCGAAATAGTTCTCCATGGTGTTGTGAAAATCGAGATGATCGCGGGTCAGATTGGTGAAGACGGCCACGGCGAATCGGCAGCCCCACAGGCGGTCCAGCGCCAGCGCGTGCGAGCTGGCTTTCCAGCACCGCGTGCGTGCCGCCTTCCCGCACGATTTCGGCGAAGAAGCGCTGCAAGTCCAGAGATTCGGGCGTGGTGGTTTTGGCCGGATAGGTTTCCAGCGGAGTGCGATATTCGATGGTGCCGAATAAGCCGCTGCGCAAGCCCGCCGCATGGACGATGGAATCGAGCAGAAAGCTGGTGGTGGTCTTGCCGTTGGTGCCGGTGATGCCGGCGAGTTGCAGCCGATCCGCGGGGCAATCGTAAAAATTCGCCGCGATGGTGGCCAGCGCTTTGCGCGCATCGGGCACTTGTACCCACGCAACGGAGGCCGGCAGGGACGGCAATGTCTCTTCGCTCTCGATCAGAGCGGCTTGGGCTTCGGTAGCGTCTGGCGTTGCGTCGGGCGCGCCGAGGGCTTGAGCGGTCACGGCGGGAGACGGCAGTTCGCTCACGATGGCCGCCGCGCCGCGCTCGATGGCGGCGGCGACGAACCGGTTGCCATCCGTCTTTTCGCCGTGGATGGCGACAAAAAGGGAACCAGCCGCGGCGCTCCGGCTGTCGTAAACGACCGAAGAGATCTCCGCGTCCGGATAGGGCAGAGGCTCGCTCGCCCCGGCACCCGCAAGCAATTGCCGTAGTTTCATTCCAACGCCTGTAAGTATAGGCCGCCCGGAAGGCTTGCTCAATTTTGCAAAGCTCTCGTGTGCCGAAGATTCCAGCAGCGCTCCCCTAGGCGAACCTGGCCGCGAACTTCGCTGTGCCCTTCGGCGCGCTGGCCGCATTACCGCGCCGCCTTATGAACTGGCGTTGGCGCGCGCAATTGCGCTTGCGTGAGAACCGGGCGGCCAAATTGGAAGATTACCGAAGCGCCGGCGCGCACCATCGTTCCTGGCTCGGGCGACTGCGACTGCACCGTGCCCGCGCCGACCAGCACCGGATTTACGCCCAGCTGCACGCAAATCTCGGTCACCTGCCGAACCGTCTTCCCGCTCAGATCGGGCACCGGACACGCCCTCGCCCGCGGCCAGCTCCACCGTCTGCGCCGGAAGCAACTCCGCATCCGCCGGCGAGACCACGGGCGCGGCCGAAGACGATCCGCCCGATGAGGAGTCGACCATACTGCACCGGCGTGAATTGCGCCGGATCGTAATCGGAGACGTCGGCGGATTGGGCGGCTTGCGAACGCCGCGCGGCACGCAACGTCGCCGGCGCGACGGGAACGTCGCGCGGCACGCTGAGATAAGCCAGCACTTGCTCCGCGATTCGCTTGAAGACCGGCGCGGCCACCGAGCCGCCTTCATGCTCGCCCACGGGCGAATCGAGCTGCACCAGAATCGTGACCGCGGGATTGTTGATAGGAGCAAATCCCACAAACGAGGCGATCAGCTGCGTGGCGGAATAGCGGCCCGTAGCGGGATCGATTTTTTGCGCCGTGCCCGTCTTCCCCGCGGCGGTATAACCGTCGAGCTGCGCCTTGGTTCCCGTTCCGGTGAGCACCACGCCTTCGAGCATCGCGCGCATGGCCGCCGCCGTCGTCTCGCGAACCACGCGTTTGGGCTCCGATTGGGGCTCCTGCTCCACCTGCGATCCGCGCCGCAAAGCGAAAACCACGTGAGGCCGGTACAGCAGCCCGCCATTGGCGATGGCCGAAACCGCATTGATCATCTGCAATGGCGTCACGCCCACTTCCTGGCCCATGGAGATGGAGCCCACCGAGACCGGCGTCCAGTTTTCGAGCCGCCGCAGCAGGCCGCGATTTTCTCCCGGCAGATCGATTCCGGTGGGATCGCCGAAGCCGTAAGCGCGAATGTATTGATAAAACTTGGGAGCGCCGAGGCGCAGGCCGATCTTGATGGCGCCCACGTCGCTGGAATGCGCCAGAATCTGCGCCACCGTCAGCAAACCATAGGCGTGGTGATCGCGGATGCGGTGTCCCGCGATGTAGATGGCGCCCATCTGGCAATCCACCACCTCGTCGGGCGAGGTGATGCCCTGATCGATGGCCGCCGAGAGCGTCACGATCTTGAACACCGATCCCGGCTCGTAGAGCGCGCCGATGGCGCGGTTCATGCGAGCTTCCACCGGACTGCTGCCGGGGGCGTTGGGATCGAACTTGGGCCAGCTGGCCATGGCCAGAATTTGGCCGCCGTTGGGATCCTGCACGATCACGGTGCCGGCCTTGGCGTGGGTCTCGCTGATCGCCGTGGCCAGCTCTTTTTCGGCGACGAACTGGATATTTTCGTCGATGGTCAGCTCGACGCTCGCGCCCGCGTCCGGCGCCTTGTCCGCGCTTTCGTACCAGCGGTTGTGCGCGTCGGTAAGGATCAGCATGCGCGAAGCCTTGCTGCGGATGCGGTCGTCGAGTTGGTATTCGATTCCGCCGATGCCCTTTTCGTCGATATCCACGTAGCCGAGAACGGCGGCAGCCAAATCGCGCTTGGGATAGAAGCGCTGGTTCTCTTTCTGAAAATAGATTCCGTGCAGGTTGAGCTTGCGGATGCGCGCCACCGTGGCCGGCGGCAGCTTGCGGGCGATCCACACGAAGGAACGCGAGGAGCTGAGCCGCGTGGCGATTTCATCCGGCGGCAAACCGACCACAGGCCCCAGCAGGCTGCGCCGCGCGATCGTTATCCTCGATCTCCGACGGAACGGCGAAGCAGGAATCGAGCGACGTGCTCATGGCCAGCTCCTGCAGATTGCGATCGAGGATGTCCGCGCGCTGGGGACTGATGGAGACGATGTGCTGCTGCTGCCGCTCGGCGCGGGCCAGGTATTCGCTATAGCGCAACAGTTGCAGATCAGCCAGGCGGGCGGTGGCCCCGAGGGTCCACAGGCCCAGCGCCGCGGCCACGATCAGCAAACGATTCTGAGGGCTGCGGAAATCCATTCCCGTACCCCGGCCGTGCATCTTGGGGATTCAGATCAATTCAGAATTCTTCGCCGGATCGCTCGCCTTCGCGAGCGAAGTCGTCAGGCTCGGCCGCCAAACGCCCAGCGGCCCGAAATTCATTGAACGCGGAAATTTCCTGAGGGGCGAACCTGGGCGACCACCGGTTCGGACGGTCCCTCGAGCGGCGCCACCTGGCCCGGTATCGGCGCGGTCAGCTTCAATTGCGCGCGGGCAATGGCATCGATTCGCGAGGGCGCGCGCAGCCCGGCCTCTTCCAGCTTCAACTGCTGATTCAGCTCGGAGGCTTGGGAGCGCTCGGACTTCAGCGATTCCATCCGGTAGCGAAGCTGCAAATATTCGAAGTGCTGCCAGGCGTAGAAGAGGAACGCGGCGGCCAGCAGCGCACCCAGCCCGATCAGGCGCGCCATTTCGCGCAGCCGGCCCGATGCGATGGGGCGCGCCAGGCGCGAATTATCGATCCGCTTGACGGTGTGAAATTCGGTCACGATGCCAACCGTTCCGCCGAAAACTCCGGCAATGTCTTTTCGAGCTTCTCGGCCACGCGCATCTTCGCGCTGCGGGCCCGCGGGTTCGCGGCAATCTCCGCGTCGCTGGGACAAATCACCTTGCGCGTCAGCACCTGCACCACTCCTCCGCCGGCCAGGCGGCGAAACTCCTGCTTGACCATGCGATCTTCGAGCGAGTGATAACTCAGCACCACCCAACGTCCTCCGGGAGCTAATGTGGCAGGGGCTCGGTCTAGAAACTGCCCGAGTTCCTCCAACTCTCGATTCACCGCAATCCGCAGCGCCAGAAACGTTTTTGTCGCGGGATGCAGTTTCTGCCTTCCCCTTGAAGTACGAGCCCCTGCCACAATCGTTGCCAGGTGTTCGGTGCCGCGAATCGGCCGCGCACGCACGATGGCCCTGGCGATTCTTCTGGAGTCCCGCTCTTCGCCCAGGCGATAGAGCAGGTTGGCGAGTTCCGTTTCGGCCGTTTCGTTCACGATGTCCGCCGCGGTCAGCGCCATTCTCGAATCCATCCTCATGTCCAGAGGTCCCGCCTGCCGAAAGGAAAAGCCGCGTTCGGCGGTGTCCAGTTGCAGGCTGGAAACGCCCAGGTCCGCCAAAATTCCGTTCAGCGGAGCCAGGTTCAGTTCCCTCGCGACCTCGTCGATCCTCGAAAAATCCGCTTGCACCAGCACGATGTTTGCCTCGAACTCTTTCAGTCGCTCGCGCGCGATTTCCAGAGCCTGCGCGTCGCGATCCAAACCGATCAGCCTGCCCGTCGTCAGGCGCCGCGCGATCTCCACGGAGTGCCCGCCCAGCCCCACCGTCGCGTCCAGGTACGTTCCGCCGGGCTCCACTCGCAGCCAGTGCAGCGCTTCCTGCGCCAGCACCGGCGTATGGCTCGCGCTCAAACTCTAAAATCCCGTCTTCGCCACGCTCGCGGCAGCGCCGCTTTCAGCCGCACTAGATGCCCAGATCGTCCAGGGTCTTTTCATCTTCGTCCGTGATCGGGCTGGCCTTCAGGTTGTCCAAGAACCGGGTATGGTTCCAAACCTGGAGGTAAGTCAAATTCCCGAGCACGTCCACGTCGCCGCGCATCTGCGCGGACTCGCGCAGGATTCCCGGAATCAGCAGGCGCCCCTGCCCGTCGAGCTCCACCACTTGCCCGTAATAATTCGTGCGTGTCAGAAACTTCTGCTTGGTGCGGTTGTGCGAGGAGAGGAGGGCCAGCTTCTCCTCAATCTCGTTCCAGATCTTCATCGGATACACCCGCACGTAATCGCCGTTTTCGCTGGTCACGTAGAATTTGTTCCCGTATTCGCGCAGCTCCTCCAGGTAGGCAGCCGGGATCTTCACCCTGCCCTTCTCGTCCACCTTCGCTGGATAGTTGCCACGAAGCATTGGAGAACTCGCCACGTAACCGTGAATTCAGTTCGTTTCTCACCACTTCACTTCACTGTTCGCCACTCTCTCCCACTTGGCCCCACATCTTAGACTCTCTTTCCGGGTTGTCAACAGGAAAACGGTGGCGAAGCTAAATTTATGTGGGAAAAAACGCGGATTGGGCCCGTGGTGCCGCAAAACTACCAGGCATTGTACTCAAGCGAGAATCTGCGCATATATGTCGGTTTGGTGTTTCCAAAGCGATCTGGCGGGCTTGTATCCAATCAGTAAACAAATGGCGAATGCTAGGCGAAAAAATCCGGATTCCGCCAGTTCATCAACTTGGTCAGCGGCCTGTCCGGCGGCCTCAGCCGCATAGTGCGCGACGAACAGCGTTGAAGTGGCGGCTACAAGCGACCGAGTCTTAGCCCGGCGGAGGACCTACGCGCAGATTGGAGAGATCGCGCAGCACCTGGCGCTCGTCGGGAGAAAGTCCATTCACGAAGGATTCGTCGTCGAGCTTAGCGGCGCGGTCGGAATCGTTCAGATCGCGCAGATCGCGCAACTTGCCCAGGACTACCTGCCGGCTCGCCGGCGGCAGCTTCTGCCATTCCGGCAGCAGCGTCTGCTGAACGTAGCGGCGCTGCTCGGGCGTCATCTGCGCGAGAACGCGTTCGCGCTGGAGCAAGGTTTGCCGCTGCGCGGGCGTGAGATTGTTCCACACCTTCAGGCGCTGCCGGATTTGCGTCTGCTGTTGCGGCGGAAGGCGGCGGAAACGCTCGTTGTTATTGAGGAATTTTTCTTGATCCGCGGGCGGCATCTGCCGCAGTTGTTCCACCCAGCCCGGCGGTAAATTGGCACGGGGCGCGGCGCCCGGGCGCTCCGCGGGACCCCGTTCGATCGGCCGCTCCATGCGGGCCCGGCCTTTTTGGGCAAACAGGTTCGCCCCTGGCGCCAGAAGCGCCCACGCCAGCGCGGCTATCCCGAATTGAGCGAACCTCGGCACGAGCTGGGTCTCTTCTCCTCTGTCCCTTCAACTCCAAACCTGCCTACATCCGGTTCAAAGATTGCGGCTCAGCGCTCTGCTGCGGTACGGGCAATTCCGAGAGCGCGTCGAAGCTCGTCAGCACGTCGTAATCCTCGAGCACGGGAAGATTCTTGATCGCGCCGAAGTCGGCTTCGCTGCTCTGCACCGCGGCAGTCTGGCTCGGACGCAAGCCGTCCCGGCTGAAACGACGACAGCCAGACCGAAGCAATGAGCAGCGCCGTGGCGGCAAAAGCCATGCGCGGCGAAGGCATGATCCAGCTCCAGAAGCCGCCGCGGCTGGCCTCTTGCTGCACGCGGGCGCGCACCAGGCTATCGAATCCGGGCGAGGGCATGATCGGCGGCAGCTCTTCGAGCACGTCCCACATGGCGCGAAAGCCCTCGGCGCGCTCGGCGCAGGAGCCGCAACTCGCCAGATGGGCCTCGAATTCACGCCGCTCGCCGGCGTGCAGCTTGCCGTCCAGGTAAGCCACCAGCTTCTTTTCCGTTTGTGTGCAGTTCATCTTACGACCTCATCTCCCAGGCCGTCCGGCCTGAGCTTGCACCTGAGCCGCCGTCTCGACCAGCGGCGCCAATTCCACTCGCAGCGTTTCATAAGCCCGGAAGAGAAGAGATTTCAGGGCGCTTTCCGAACAACCTAGCACCCTGGCGATCTCATCGTAATCCATCTCCTGATATTTGTGCAGCAGGACGGCGGCCCGCTGCTTTTCCGGCAGAGCTTCCACGGCGCGCCGGATGTGCTCGGCGCGGTCCCGCGCGGATCAGCTCCAATTCGATGCTCGGCTGCCGGTCGGCGACTTCCAAGGCCGGCGGTTCGCTCTCCCCATCGGCCGCGCCGAACGAGTGGTCGATGGAAATTTCCTGGTGCCGATAGCGCCCGTCGCGCAGGGCGTTCAGCGCCAGGTTGGTGGCGATGCGGAACATCCACGTGGTGAACTTCGCGGAAGGCAGATATTCGCCGCGCGCGCGATACACACGCAGAAAGACTTCCTGCGCCAGATCCTCGGCCGCGGCGGTGTCCCGCACCATGCGGTTGAGGAAATTGACGACAGGTGTCCGATACTTGCGGAGCAGAAGCTCGAAAGACGAATCGTCTCCGGACTTCACGTCCAGCATGAGTTGGACGTCGGACCTGGCCATGGCCTCCACATTGTATCGAACCCTTTAGCCATCAAAAAGTTGCGGCGATAGACCTCCGCGTTTCCGTTAGTAACTCTCGCGCTTCGTCCCCGCCCGGCCACCGGCGGGAAGCGGATTTCGCCGTCTCCGCGTTAGGCCAGACCGCCAGGCAGGCCAGTTGGAAGTCTTGTAAATCGCGCCGATTGGGACCCGTTCAGGTCAGGGCGGGGCCGAAATCCAATGGTTAGGCAGCAGGCAGGGCCTAAGTCGGCCCAAGCACCTGATGGGTTGGGGCTTGGGGTGGGGAACGCCTTTGCCGCGGGATCAGCCCGAGTGGCGGAAGAGAATCACGTCGCCTTCCTGCACGATGTAGTCCTTCCCTTCCAGGCGCACCTGGGCTTTCTCGCGCGCGGCGGGCCAATCGCCGGCGGCCAGCAGATCCTGCCAGCGCACCACCTCGGCGCGGATGAATCCGCGCTCGATGTCGGTGTGGATCGCGCCGGCGGCGTTCACGGCGCGCGTGCCGCGGCGAATGGTCCAGGCGCGCACTTCCGGCTCGCCCGCGGTGAAGAAGGAGATCAGCCCCAGCAGATCGTAGGTCGCGCGGATCAGCCGGTGCAGCCCCGGCTCTTTCAAGCCGTAGGCCGCCAGAAGCTCCGCGGCCGCGGCGTCGTCCAGTTCCGCGAGTTCCGCCTCGATGCGCCCGCAGATGGCCACCACGGCGCTTTGCGGGCGGCCCAGCAAGCTCTGCAACCCATGCCGCTCGACGGCGGTATCGAGCTTATCGGCTTCGTCGTCGCCAAGATTCAGCACGTACAGCATGGGCCGCTGCGAAAGGAACATGAAGCCGGTGAGAACCTTGCGCTCTTCGGGCGTGAATTCGAGCTCGCGCAGCGGGTGTTCGCTTTCGATGGACGCCTTGCAGCGCAACAGCGCCGCCTGCTCCTGCTCGATGGCGGTATCTTTTTTGCGCTTGAGGTCTTTCTCCACGCGCTCCAGGCGGCGCTCGATCTGTTCCAGATCGGAGAGCATCAGCTCCAGATCGAGCGACTGCGCGTCGCGCAGCGGATCGATGCTGCCGGCCGGATGCGGCACCGCGGGATCGTCGAAGACGCGCAGCACGTGCGCCAGTGCATCCACTTCGCGCAGCGGCGCCAGCGCGGTATCGCGCGCTCCCTTTTTTTCCGTGGAACGGGCGATGCCGCCCACGTCCACGTATTCCACCGTGGCGTAGGTGACCTTTTTCGGCTTATAAAGCGCGGCCAGTTGATCGATGCGCGGCTCCGGCACGCGCGCCACGCCCACGTGCGTGGCGCCTCGCGCCGCTTTTTCGTCCAGATGAGCCCGCGTCAGAATGCGGAAGAGAGTTGTTTTGCCGACCTGCGGCAGCCCTACGATTCCCGTTTGCATAAGCCGCAAATCGTAGCACAGCCCGCGCGTCCGTCAGGTGCCGCGCCGCATTTCGGCCCAATTGCGGTCGCGCGTGGGCCGCGTGGCCGTTTCGGAAGCGCTAAATCTATCGGGCACTTTATCGCTCGCTTCCCTGCTTGATTCGCACCAGGGGAATGGCGATCTGCAGGTCGCGCAGCCCGTTCACATTGGCGGGAATTTTTCCTCGAACCATGGCGATTTCATCGCAGTCGGTCAGCCTGGGGCAATGGATGCAATCCTTGTAGATCTTGTCGGGCAGCTCCTCCCTGCGGGCCACCTCGAAACCCATGTGCGCGAAGAACGAGGGCGTGCGGGTAAACAGGCATACGCAACTCACTTTGTGCCGCCGCGTCTCCTCCAGCAGCGCTTCCACCAGCAGCCGGCCGATCCCGCATCCCTTCCGGCGCGGAGAGACGGCGATGGAGCGAATCTCCGCCAGATGCGAGCCGTACAGGTGCAGGGCCCCGCAGCCCACGACGCCGCTCTCGTCTTCCGCGACCACGAAATCCCGCACGTTTTCGCAGAGTTCGGGGATGCTGCGAGGCAGGAGGGTGCCGTCCTGAGCGTAGGGCTCGATGATCCCGTGGATGCCCTCCACGTCCGGCAGAATCGCGTTGCGTGTATTGATCGCGTCCATTTCGCCTATCGAATATTTACCGCATATTTATCGAACTGAGTGCATATATATGCAGATGCGTCAAAGCGTAGCATAGTTTCCTGTCGAGGGAAAATTAGCGCCCGAGAGTTAACGGCGAACGGATATTGGTCCCACCATTGACGAATGGGCGCTTCAGGGGGCGACCTTGGGAACGCGGCTGGTGAAGAAGAGCGCCAGCAGCCCGGCGACGAGCACGGCCATCTCCAGGTTCACCGAGATGCGATGCAGCCGGTCGAACGAAGCGCGCAGCGCGTCGCGTGGGCGGCGCCGCGGCCACCGAACCCATTTGCGCTCGCAGCGCATCCATCGTGCTCATCACCCAGAACTGCGAGACAAATGTCAGCACCAGCATGACAATCACCAACAGCGGCGCCGGCCGCACCAGCGCCATCGCCGAGCGCGCCCAGATCGCCGTCACCAGCAGGTAGATGACGCCGGCCACGATGCCCAGCAGATGCAGCCGGCCCAGCGTCAAGCCCACCAGCGCCCCGGCCTGGTCCTGCGTGAGCACGGTGAAGGCCGCCGGCGCCACGATCGCGCCAAAGTAAAGAATGCTGCCCACCCAGGTGCCCAGCGTCAAAAATTGCAGAAAGCGAACCACCGTGCTCATGGCCACCTCGGAATCCGAGCATGCCCGCGGGCGTCCGAATTTGCCGCGCGAATCGCCCTTCGAATACCTGGACCAACTTTAGCAGGAGTTCCGAGCCGCTGTCGCGGGCAGCCTGCCTGCCGGCTCTTACTGTCTCCCCACCGGGATTGCGGCTTTGGCTATGCTTGCCATCTCCTCGGCAATCGTGATGAGCGAAAAAAACACGGCACTGCTTAAGCACATCGGCCCAGGATTGATTTCGTTGCCGCGCGCACTTGGGGCAGAATGAGAAGGCTTGATGGTGGGCGATAAAGGACTTGAACCTTTGACCTCCCGCGTGTGAGGCGGGCGCTCTAACCACTGAGCTAATCGCCCATGGACCTGGCAGCATCACAAGATGGGCAGCTGACGCGCTTCTCTTGTGACATCGTTTTTAGCAAATGCCCGGGGACGCGTCAATGAAAGCGCCGCCATCACGATGACCACAGCCACCTCTTCCCTGATCTCCCAATTGCAGGGCGCCATTCGGCGCGTGATTCGCGGCAAGGACGAAGCCATCGAGCTGGCGCTGATCTCCCTGCTGGCGCGCGGCCATCTGCTGATCGAAGACGTGCCCGGCGTGGGCAAGACCACGCTGGCCCAGGCCCTGGCGCATTCCTTCCAGTGCTCCTTCCAGCGCATTCAGTTCACTTCGGACATGCTGCCCAGCGACGTGGTGGGCATCAGCGTCTTCAACCAGATCGAGCAGCAGTTTGAGTTCAAGCCCGGCCCGATTTTCGCCAATATCGTGCTGGCCGACGAGATCAACCGCACCACGCCGAAAACGCAATCGGCGCTGCTTGGAGGCCATGAACGAGGCCCAGGTCACCGTGGACGCCCACACCCACGCGCTGCCGCAGCCCTTCATGGTGCTGGCCACGCAAAATCCCATCGAGCACCACGGCACCTATCCCCTGCCCGAATCGCAGATGGACCGCTTCCTGATCCGCATCCGCATGGGCTATCCCGGGCGCGAAAGCGAAAAGGAGATCCTGCGCAGCCAGGCCAACGCCCACAGCGGCTCGAACGTGCAGCCGGTGATGGAAGCGAGCGACGTGCTGGCCATGCAGCGGACCGTGAGCGCCGTGCGCGTGGACGATAGCCTGCTCGACTACTCCCTGGAAATTATCGAGAAGACCCGGCAGAACGAGCGCCTGGTGCTGGGCGTAAGCCCTCGCGGCTCGCTGATGCTGCAGCGCGCGGCGCAGGCCCGCGCCTTCGTCGAGGGCCGCGACTTCTGCCTGCCCGACGACTTCAAGCAGATGGTCCTGCCCGTTTTCGCGCACCGCGTGGTGGTGAACGCGCGCTACGCCACCACCCAGAAGAAAGTGGCGCAAGCCGAGGCCATTCTTTCCGAGATTCTGGACTCCACCCCCGTCCCGCTGTAACCGCGATGGCTTCCACGGATTTTGCCAAGCATCACGCCCCTCCCAAACGGGAACTCTGGCGAGAGAAGGTCGACTGGCCCGCCTGGCGCACCTTCGCCATTGCCGTCGTCTCGCTCGGCGCCGCGCTGCTGCTGGCGCTCTACTCGAGCGTGGCCGCCGAAGATGGGCGCACCTCCGCCGCGGCGTTTTCCGCGCTCAGCGCGCTGGCGCTCTCCGCCTGGGTGGCCTTCACGGTGGTCCCGGTGCTGGCGCGGCGCACGCCCCTGCGATGGCTGGCCTATCGCATGGACTATCGCGTGACGCGCGAGGGCATCGTCTACCTGGCCGGAATTTTCATCATCGCGCTGGCCGCGCTCAACACCGGCAATAATCTGCTGTTCATGACGTTGGCCTGCCTGCTGGCGGGAATCCTGATCTCCGGCCTGCTTTCGCAGATCGTTCTGAGCGGCGTGGAGCTGCGCCTGGACCTGCCCGAACATATTTTCGCCAACCAGCCGGTGATGGCGCTGGCGGAACTAACCAACCACAAGCTCAGGCTGCCGTCGTTTTCGCTGCGACTTGTGGGTACGAAAGGGGGCGCCAAGGCTGGCGCTGCGCGCCGGGGCAAATCCAAAGCCGCTGCGTCGCCGGCCAGCGATATTCTCACCATGCCGGTCTATTTTCCTTACCTGCCGCCGCGGCAGCAGTCGCGCCAGGCGGTGCAACTGGTCTTCCCGCAGCGAGGCGTTTACCGCCAGGATAGTATCGGAGTGCAAACCCGATTTCCCGTTTGGTTTCCTGGAGAAAACGCGGCAGGTGGAGTCGAAGATGCAAGCGGTGGTTTACCCATCGGTAGCTCCCAGCGAGGAGTTCTACGAAGTCCTGCCGCTGGTGACCGGCGAACTGGAAAGCTTCACCCGCGGCCGCGGCAACGATCTCTACTCCATCCGGGACTACCAGACGTTCGATAGCGCGCGCCACGTGGACTGGAAGGCTTCCGCCAGAACGGGTTCGTTGCAGGTCCGCGAGTTCGCGCGCGAAGACGAACGCCGCGTTCTGCTGGTGCTCGATCCGTCTATTCCCAACGACGGCAAGCCGCAGGCAGCCCACAACGCCGTCTTCGAGCGAGGCGTGACCCTGTGCGCCAGCCTGGCTTGGCATTTCTACGAGATTAATTCCGTGCTGGCCTTTCGCAGCGGAGCTTTCGAGACGGCCATGGCCCCCGCCGGCGAGACCATCTACGACATTCTGCGCCATCTGGCTTCCGCCGCGCCGGCCGCCGGGGAAAGCTCGCTGCTCAGCGATCTGGCCGACCTGCCGCAGACGTTCAAGATCATCCTCACCGCGCAGCCGCGCGGCTCGATTCCCACCAGCCTCTGGAGCACCTCCTTCATCGCTTTTCTGGAGTGACCGGCACGCTACCGGGTGTCTGTACGACCGGCACCTTCTAGCTCAGGTCGCCCGCGATCTGTGCGGGAGACCTGAGGCTTTTTCTCGCCGCGCGCGCCCGCGCTTGCCGCGCGCCCGACATGGCCCGACAATGGCGCCATGCCCGCGCCCGCTCGCGCCCCCGCGCCTCGCACGAACGAAATCGTCGCCGCAGCCGATCTGCCGGCATTCCACGCGCAACTGCTCGGCTGGTTCGCCCAAGCCAAGCGCGATCTGGATTGGCGCGCGACGCGCGACCCTTACCGCGTGTGGATCTCCGAAATCATGCTGCAGCAAACGCGCGTGGCCGCGGTGGTCCCTTACTACCGGCGATTCCTCGAGCGCTTCCCTACCGTGAACGATCTCGCCGCGCGCGCGCATCGACGCGGTCCTGCGCCACTGGGCCGGCCTCGGCTATTACAGCCGCGCGCGCAATCTGCACCGCGCGGCCAAGGAGATCGTGTCGCGCCACCGCGGCGAATTCCCGAAGCGCATGGAAGACGCGCTGGCCCTGCCCGGCATCGGCGGCTACACCGCCGCCGCCGTGCTCAGCATCGCCTACGGCGCGCCGCACGCCGTCCTGGACGGCAATGTCGCGCGCGTGCTGGCGCGGCTGGGCGCGATTCGCGGCGATTTGCGCCGCCCGCGCCGCTGGCGCGCGCTCAGCGCGGCAGCGGACGCGCTGCTTCCGCTGGCGCCAGGAGCGGGGCCCAGCGCCGTGCCCCCGAGCGCAAACCCCGGCGACTGGAACCAGGCCATGATGGAACTCGGCGCCACGGTCTGCACGCCGCGCGCGCCGCGATGCGACGCGTGCCCTGTCTCCCGCTGGTGCCGCGCGCACTGCCCTGGGCATCGCGCTGCGCTTGCCCTCGCCGCGTCGCAAACCGAAGCCCGTGCGCCTCGCGCTCTCGGCAGCGGTTTTGCTCGACCCGCGCGGCCGCACCTTGCTGGTGCAGCAAGAAAGCGGCCACAGCGCATTATTCTCGAACCTGTGGCATTTCCCCGCCGTGCAATCGGCAACAGCAGCGCCCGAAAAGCTGGCCGCCTATCTGCGATCCGAATTCGGCATCACCGCCGCACTCGAACCGCTGCCCCCCGCGCGCCACACCGTTACCTTCCGCAGAATCCTGCTCGCGCCATATCTAGTGCGCGTGCCGAAGCTGCCGCCGACCAAAATGCTAACCACGGGCGCCGTGCGCACCCCGCGCCTCGCCGACCTCGGCCGCCTGCCCATCTCCAGCGCCACAAAGAAGATCGCCGCCTCCGCCCGAATCTCGGGCATAAAAAGTCCGGGCATAAAAGCGGTTACGGCCAGATTACTGTTTCGCGCGGGCCCGGAAGCGCCGCCAAGCCAGGATGCTAAACTGGACGAAGCCATGTCCGCCCCGGCGATGATCGAGCGCCCGTCCGCCTCCGTAACGGGCGAATCCGCCATACCCTACTCCGCCCTGGGGCGCTATTTCGAGATTTCGCTGTTTCTGCTGCTTCTGGTCAGCGTGCTGGCGCTGGTCTCCACCGGAAAGCTGGACCTGGTCAGCATCGGGCTTGCCCCGGCGGCGCTGCTCTTCAAAGGCTACCGCTGGTGGCGGGGCCGGGGTCCGGAGATCAGCCACCGCACGGCCACCTTCCTGGTGATCTTCTACTTTCTCTGGTTTCCCGTGGACCTGTGGTGGGTCTCCCGGAATCTCGCCGCCGACGCGCAGAATCCGGCGCTGTACGCGGCGCTGCTGGCGGCGGTTCACCTGCTGCTCTACGCCATGGTGGTGCGCCTTTTCAGCGCCCGCACCACCCGCGACTATCTTTTCCTGGCCCTGCTGGCCTTCAGCGCCATGCTGGCCTCCGCCATTCTTACCGTGGACACCATGTTCCTGTTCTTCTTCCTGGTGTTTCTGGCGCTGGCGGTCTCCACCTTCATCGGCCTGGAGATGCGCCGCAGCTCCGAGGGCGCTGTCGGGCCGCAGTTCGCGCCGCGCTCGGCCTCCGCGAACAGGCTGCAAAGGGCTCTGGGCGTCACTTCGGGCATCGTGGCGATCGCCTCGCTCGCGGCCGGCGCGGTGATCTTCTTCCTGATTCCGCGCTTCAACGCCGGCTATCTCTCCGGCTTCAACTTGCAGCCCTCGCTGATCACCGGCTTCAGCGACGACGTCGAGCTCGGCCAGATCGGCGAGATCAAGAAGAGCAGCGAAGTGGTCATGCGCATCACGGTGCGCGGCAACCCGCTGATCGCCCGCAACATGCACTGGCGCGGCATCGCCCTCACCACATTCGATGGCCGCCGCTGGTACACCGAAAGCCACGATCCTGCCGCCCTGGGCGAAGGCTTTGACGGCTGGATCACCGTCCCCCCGGAAACTCCCGTGGAGCGCCGCTACTCGCTGCCGCTGCAATATACGGTGATGCTCGAGCCGGTCGCCTCCGACGCCGTCTTCGTGGCTTCCGAACCCGAGCGCATTCACGGCGATTTTTTCGGCCCGCCGCTGCCCGGCCGCTTCTTTCGCCGCTCTTATCTCACCGAGGATAAAACCGGCTCGCTGGCCAATCCTTTCCACAATTTCGAAGCCATGCGTTACGACGCAATCTCCGAATTGCCCGAAGTGCCCCCCGACGCTCTGCGCGCTTCGGCCCAGACCTATCCCCAAACGCTTCGCAACACCTATCTGCAACTGCCCCAGCTCGATCCGCGCATAGCGGCGCTGGCCAAGACAATCACCGCGCGAGCCCTCAATCCTTATGACAAGGCCCGCGCCGTGGAAAGCTACCTTCGCAACAATTACGGCTACACGCTGGACCTCAGCGGCACGCCGCCCACCGATCCCCTGGCCTACTTCCTTTTCCAGAAGCGCGCCGGCCATTGCGAATACTTCGCCGCCGCCATGACCGTCATGATGCGCTCGCTGGGCGTGCCCGCGCGTTACGTGAACGGCTTTCTGGCCGGCGAATATAACGACGTGGGCGGCGACTACATCGTGCGCGCCAGCGACGCTCACAGCTGGGTGGAGGTTTACTTCCCGCGCTACGGCTGGATCACCTTCGACCCCACCCCGCCCAGCAGCGAAGTGGCCGGCGGCGTCCTTTCGCAACTGGGACTCTATTGGGATTGGTTCCAATTGCAGTGGAGCGAGTGGGTGGTGAACTACGACTTCGTGCACCAATTCACGCTGGCCCAGGGCGTGCAACGCGTCTCCCGCCGGTGGACCGCCAGCGTGCGCGAGGCCTTCGACCGCGACCGCTCCGCCGCCGCCGAACGCGTGCGCAAATGGGCCACAGCGGCGTCCTCAATTCCGGCCTGGGCGCCGGTCCTGCTGGCGCTTCTCGCCATCGCCGTGCTGTTGATTTGCAACGGCCGCTTGCGCGAGCGCCTGCTCTTCGCCTGGAAGATTTGGGCGTGGAAAATGGGCGCGCCCAAAATCGGCCTGGGGCACGAGAGTTCGGCCGCTCAAACCGCCTCGCTCTTCTATCAGCGCATGCTGCGCCAGCTGGAACGCGCCGGTTGCCGCAAATCGCCTTGCCAGACGCCGCTGGAGTTTGCCGCTTCGCTTCCCGCCCGCGAATTTGCCGCGCCTGCATCGCAGCTGACGAATCTCTGCATGGCCGCGAGGTTCGGCGGCCAGGAGATCGAGTTTTCGCGCCTCGCGGACGTGCTGGACCAGCTCAAACTGGCCCTGCGAGGGCGCTCCCGCCGCGCCAAATAGCTCGCGCCTTACGCGCCGGCATTTCGTCCCAGCTGGACGGATTCTCCCTCCGCACAGCCTGCCTCGCCTCGTCTCTGGCTTGCTTCGGGGACTTGCTTCCGGCCGCGCCCCATCGCCTGTGCTAAAATTACGGCTCTTTGTCCTCAGATAAAAACATGCCGAAGGTGGGCTTCATCAGTCTGGGCTGCCCGAAGAACCTCGTCGATACCGAGGTCATGATGGGCATTCTGGCCCGCAGCGGCTATGAACTCACGCCCGCGCGCCGGCGATGCCGACGTGCTCGTGGTGAACACCTGCAGCTTCATCGAAGCCGCGCAGCGCGAGTCCGTCGACACCATCGTCGAAATGGCCGAACACAAAAAATTCGGCCGGGCCCGCAAGCTGGTCGTCGCCGGATGCCTGGTGGAGCGCTATCGCCAGCAGATCCGCGAGCAGATTCCGGAAGTGGACGCCGTGATCGGCACCGGCGAAGTGGAGCAAATTCTCACCGCCATCGAAGGCGAGCTTCGCGCCGCGCCGCCGGCCGCGCCCGCGTTTCTTTATCATGACGCCACGCCGCGCGTGCTCTCCACGCCCCGCCATGCCGCGTACATCAAGATCGCCGAGGGCTGCGATCACCCCTGCTCGTTCTGCATCATCCCCCAGCTTCGCGGCGGATTCCGCAGCCGGCGCTTTGAATCCGTGGTGCGTGAAGCCGAAAATCTCGCCGCCGCCGGAGTCCGCGAAATCACGCTGATCGGCCAGGACACCACCTCCTACGGCGAAGACCTCGGCCTGCGCGACGGCCTGCCCGATCTGCTCGCGCGCCTCGCGCAAATCGAAGACCTGGCCTGGGTGCGCTTTCTCTACGCCTATCCCAACCGCCTCTCGCAGCGGCTAATCGACACGATGGCCGAGCACGCGCGCCTGGTGAAATATCTCGACATGCCTTTGCAGCACGCCGGCCGCGGCGTGCTGGCGCGAATGAAGCGCGGCTCGAGCGGCGCCGCCTTCCTGAAGCTCCTCGAACGCGTTCGCCGCACGATTCCCGATGTCATGCTGCGGACCTCCTTCATCGTCGGCTTCCCCGGCGAAACCGAAGCCGCCTTCCGCGAACTGTGCGATTTCGTGCGCGCCGCCGAGTTCGATTGGATGGGCGTCTTCGCCTATTCCGACGTGGAAAACGCCGCCAGCCATGCCCTCGGCGCGAAAGTAGACCCCGAGAAAATCGCCGACCGCCGCGATCGCTTGATGAAGCTGCAGCGCAAAATCTCGGCGCGGCGCCTGCGCCGTTTTGTGGGCCGGACCTTGCCCGCCTTAGTCGAAGGACCCGGCCAGGAACAAGAGCTGGTCTGGGAAGCGCGCCTGCAAGGCATGGCCCCCGAAATCGACGGCAAGCTCTACCTCAGCGATCTCGAACCGCCATCCGGCGGCGCTCCGGCCGCGCCCCGGCGATATCGCCATGGTCGAAATCACCGCATCGCACGATTACGATCTCGTCGGCCGCGTCACGGAAATCCGCGAGAGCCTGCCTCGCTCCGCCGCGCCGCTCGCATCGCACGCCGCGCGCCAAATTCCCACCGGCTCCCCTCTGCGCGTTTTGGCCTAGCGAAGCGGACCGCACTCTCCGGCCTTCTCGCATGCCACTCGCACGCCCTTTTCCGCCCCAGGGCTGCTACTATCCATCTGTGCGCCAGCGAATCTAATTGAGGGCAGCGCCGCGAGCATGAGGTATCGGCCATAAAATATCGGCCATGAAATATCAGTGCCCAATCTGCCGCAAGCCCGTGGACTCCGCGTCCGACGCCGACTTCCCTTTTTGCAGCGAGCGCTGCCGTCTGCTCGATCTCGGAAACTGGGCCGCGGAGAAATACGTCGTCTCCGAGCCGGTTTTCGACGAAGAAGGAGAAGACGCTCCTGAATCCCGCCAGCCCAAACGTGATGACCACGAAAACTGAGCGCGCGCGGCCAGTCCTGGCATTGGCCATGGCCACCAGTTTCGGCGTCGGCTATTTGCCTCTCGCGCCGGGAACCTGGGGCTCCGCGGTTGGCGTCGCGCTCGTCGCCGCCGTGGCCGCGGCCACTCGCGCCGAGTCTGCCCCGCTCCCTTTAATTGCGGAATTCACTCTGGTGCTCGGGCTCGCGGCCATCGGCCTGTTGGCCGCCGAGCGCGTCGTGGAGGCGGATCCCTCCAACACCGACCCCGGCTACGTGGTGATCGACGAACTTTCCGGCCAGGCCATCGCATTAGTGGTTGGACTGGCTTTGAGCGCGTGGACCACTCCGCCGCACGGCATCGGGCTCGTCCCAAAAATCACGGCCACTCTCGCGTCCGGCCTGCTGAACTGGAAATATTTGCTGGCGGGATTTATACTTTTTCGCGTCTTCGATATTTGGAAGCCGTTCCCGGCGCGCCGCGCCGAATTTTTGCCCGGTGGCCTTGGCATCATGGCCGACGACTGGATAGCAGGCGCTTACGCCGCTCTGGGACTCTGGCTCATCCGAGCCTTGGGTTTTTGATTGACGCGTCCGATCCGGATGGTCATCCAAGCACATACGGGCCGAGCACATCCCGGCCGAGCGTTCGGGCGCCACTGCTACACGCGGCTCAGCTCGAGCGCGGTGCGCTCGCGCGTCAGGGAATTCGCCTCTGCTGGAATCGGTGAGCGAACACCTCTCCGAGCTTTAGCCGCCGAATAAAGGTCGCACCCATTGCCAAGCGATTCCACACCTCGCGTCGAGAGCATCGCACCCGCCGCCGCAATTCCCGGCGGCGAGATCGCCATTCATGGAAGGGGCTTCGCCGCCAGCAATAACTCCCGCCCCCGCGTGATCTTCGGCGACGTCGAAGCCAACGTGCTGATCGCCGCGGAAACGTATCTGATCGCCCGCGTTCCGGACGGTCCCGGCTCCTCGAGCGTGCGCGTGGCCACTTCCCACGGCACCAGCGCGCCCATGGAGATTCAGCTCGGCGTGCAAATCGCCGACAACCTGAATCCCGTGGCCAACCCGGCCGTGGATGCCGAGGGCAATATCTACGTCACCTACAGCGGCCAGCGCGGCCAGAAAGTTCCCGTCTCGCTCTACAAAGTCACCGCTAATTATCAAGTAAAGCCCTTCGTCACCGAACTCGTGAATCCCACCGGACTGGCTCTGGACTCGGCCGGCACGCTCTATGTCTCCTGCCGCAATGACGGCACCATTCATCGCGTCACCCCGGACGGACGCTCTCAGCTTTGGGTGGAGGGCATGGGCATCGCCACCGGGATCGCCTTCGATGCCGAGCGCAACCTCTTTGTCGGCGATCGCAGCGGCACCATTTTCAAGATCAGCCCCGACCGGCAGATTTTTGTCTTCGCCACGCTCGAGCCTTCCATCGCCGCTTACCATCTGGCCTTCAGCCCCACGGGCGAACTCTACGTCGCCGGGCCCACCACTTCGAGCTACGATCGCATCGTGCGCATCAATCGCCAGGGCGAGGTCAGCCTTTTTTACCGCGGCTTGGGCCGCCCGCAGGGACTGGCCTTCGACCGCGAGGGCCGTCTCTACGTGGCCGCCTCGCTCAACGGCCGCCGCGGGGTTGCGCGCATCACGCCGGAGGGCCAGGCGGAATTTGTGCTCAGCGGCATGGGCCTGGTCGGCCTCGCGCTTCTGCCCACGCGGCGAGCCGTGCTGGCTACCACCAGCGCGCTTTTCACCATGGACTGGAACGTCGAAGGCCTGCCCCTTCCGGTCTGATCGCCACGATGACCCCCAAGCATGCAAGCTGAAATCATCGCCGTCGGTTCGGAATTGCTCACGCCCGACCGCATCGATACCAACTCGCTTTTCCTCACCCAGCGGCTCAACCATCTGGGCATCGCGGTCGCCCGCAAAACCATAGTTGGCGACCAGCACGACCACGTTCGCGACGCCTTCCGCTGCGCGCTCGACCGCGTCGAGTTGGTGGTCTCTTCCGGCGGCCTGGGCCCCACGTTGGACGATCTTACGCGCGAAGCAGTGGCCGACCTGCTCGGCCGCAAGCTGGTGCTGAATAGCGGCATCCTGCAAGGCATCGAGGCGCGCTTCCGGCGGCTGGGCCGCACCATGCCCGAAGTCAATAAACGGCAAGCCATGGTTCCCGAAGGCGCCGATCTGCTGGAAAATTCGCGCGGCACGGCTCCCGGCTTGTGGCTCGAAGCCGCGGGACGCTTCGTCGTGCTTCTGCCCGGCCCGCCGCATGAACTGAAAGCCATGTTCACGGATAAGGTCGAGCCGCGCCTGGAACGCCTGGCCGGCGCCACCCGGCTCTTTTATCGCGAACTGCGCACCGCCGGCCTCACCGAATCGGAGGTCGAGCAGCGCACCGCGCCGATCTACACGCAGTACCCCGGCGTGCAAACGACGATTCTGGCCGCGCCCGGCGAGATTCAGCTGCATTTGCGCAATTGGTCGTCCGATCGTTCTGAAGCCGAGCGGACCCTTAACGAAATGGTCGAGCGCATCTCCTTGGCGCTCGGAGAGAATCTCTTCACCACCACCGGCCAGCCCCTCGAAGAGATCGTCGCCCACGAATTGGCCTTGAGTCACGCCACCGTCGCCACCGCCGAAAGCTGCACCGGTGGTTTGCTGGCCGAACGCCTCACCCGCATTCCCGGAAGCTCCGCCTATTTCCTCGGCGGCGTGGTCTGCTATAGCAACGATTTGAAAACCGCCTGGGCCGACGTGCCCCGCCGAAATGATCGAAGCCAAAGGCGCGGTCAGTCCAGAAGTTGCCCAGGCGCTGGCGCAAGGGATTCGCCGCCGCATCGGCGCGACGCTGGGCATTGGCATCACCGGAATCGCCGGACCCTCCGGAGGCTCGCCGGAAAAACCCGTCGGCCTCGTTTATATCGCCTTGGCCGACGCCAATGGCGCGCGCGACCGCGTCCTGCGCTTCCCCGGCGACCGCGAACGCATCCGCTGGCACGCCTCCCAGGCCGCGCTCGATATGCTGCGCCGCTATTTCATCTACGCTCGCCACGGCAAGCCCTCCTGGCCCGCCGCGGTGCAGAGCTAAGGTGCGGGATAAAGACGTGCGCCTCTTCGTCGCGCTCGACGTTCCCGACCGGGTCCGCGAGGCGCTGGCCGAATTGAGCGCGCGGCTCAAGAAGACCTGTTTGAGCGCGCGATGGATGCGCCTCGAGAGCGTGCACATTACCCTCAAATTCATCGGCGAAGTTTCGCTGGAGACGGTCGAAAAGATTCGCGAGGCACTCGGCAGCCTCCCCCAGTTTCCCGCCATCCTGCTGCGCTTCGCCGGCCTGGGCTTTTTCCCCAACGCGCGCCGCCCGAGCGTTTTTTGGGCCGGCGTCGAAGCCGATCCTCCGCTCGCCGCGCTGGCCCGCGCCATCGAAGCGAAGCTCGAACCTTTGGGCATTCCCGCCGAAAAGCGCGAGTTTCATCCCCATCTCACGCTGGCGCGCTTCGACTCTCCCCAAGGCACTCAGGCGCTCGTCACGGCGGTGGAAGCTCTCGGAGCTCCCGAGTTCGGCAGCGAAACCTTCCACGAGTTTCACTTGTATCAAAGCGTGCTGAAGCATTCCGGCGCCGAGTACACGCGACTGGTTACCTATCCCTTGCAACGAGGAACCGCGTCTTGAATCCTTTCCTTACCTCGCTGTCCCTCGGCTGGCTGGCCGCCCAGATCGGTCTGCAAAGCACGATCGGTTCGCGAAGCGCAGATGGACTATGGTGGCTGCCTCTCGCCGCTTATCTCCTTGGCTCGATCCCCTTTGGCTATCTGATCGTGAAACTCGCCGGCGGCGGCGACATCCGCTTTCGCGGCAGCGGCAATATCGGCGCCACCAACGTGGCCCGCGAGGCGGGAACGCTTCCAGGCCTGGCCACGCTCATTTTGGACGGCGCCAAGGGATATTTCTCCGTCTGGCTCGCCGCGCGCGTGAGCCACGCCAATCCTCGCTGGATGATTCTCGCGGCTGTGCTCACCATTCTCGGACACACCTTCCCGGTCTGGCTGCGCTTCCAAGGCGGACGCGGCGTCGCCACCGGCGCGGGAGCGTTCCTGCCGATCTGCTGGCAGGCCGTGGTTGGCGCCCTGATCGTCTTTATCCTGGTGCTGGTGTTCTGGCGCTACGTTTCGCTGGCGTCCATCTCGGCGGCGTCTTCTCTTCCCCTTTTGGTGTACCTGCTCTATGCGCCGGGCCACGCGCCCCCCTATCCGGTCTCTGGCGGAGCATCATTCGCCATGCTCCTCATCATTGTCCGCCACCGCGCGAACATTATCCGGCTGCTCCGCGGCACTGAACCGCAATTCACCTTCCGGCGCAACGCGCGCTCCCACAAACCGTGAGCCAAGACAAACAAAAAAGATCGCCATCATCGGCGCGGGAAGTTGTGGCACCGCGCTGGCCGTCGCGCTCGGCCGCAGCCGCGAGCCGCATCGCCTCTCGCTCTGGGTGCACAGCCCGGACGTGCTCGCCTCGCTGCGCCAATCCCGCGAAAATTCCGTCTACCTCCCGGGCATGCGCATACCGGAAGACGCCGACGTCACCGGCGATCTCGGCGAAGCCCTTGCTGGAGCGGAGATCGTTCTCGGCGTCGTGCCCTCCGCCCACGCCCGCGCGACGTACCGGGCCATGCTCCCTCATCTCGATGCCAAGGCGTCGGCTAACACTATCTTCGTCAGCGCCACCAAAGGGCTCGAGCACGACTCCCTGGCGCGCATGAGCGAAGTCATCGCCGAAACCATTGGCGAGAAGTTCGCCCCACGCTTGGCCGTGCTTTCCGGCCCCAGCTTCGCCCTGGAAGTCGCTCGCGGCGATCCCACCGCCGTGGTGATCGCCTCGCGCGATTTGCAAGTGGCCGCCGAAATTCAGCGCGAATTCTCCGGCTCCACGCTGCGGCTTTACACCAACGACGACGTCGCCGGTGTGGAATTGGGTGGCGCGGTGAAAAACGTCATCGCTTTGGCCGCCGGCGTCTGCGCCGGCCTGGGCTTGGGCGCAAACACCATCGCCGCACTCATCACTCGCGGTCTTTCCGAAATGACCCGCCTGGCATTGGCTCTTGGCGGCAGACGCGATACCCTTGCAGGACTCGCCGGTCTTGGCGATCTTGTGCTTACGGCTACCGGCTCGCTAAGCCGCAATCGTTCTGTTGGCGTGGAATTGGGCAAAGGCCGCAAGCTGCCCGAGATCATGTCCCATATGCGCATGGTGGCCGAAGGCGTGGGCACAACTTCCGCAACACTTGCGCTGGCCCAGAAACATAAGGTAGACATGCCCATTACCGAGCAGATGTATGCCGTCTTGCACGAAGGCCGTTCGCCCAATGCCGCTATTCGCGAGCTTATGGAGCGCCAACTGAAGAAGGAATAGAATGCCAAGGCCACCGCCGGTGGCCGGACCATTAGCGTACGTATCGGATCAAGCGATCACTCGTAGCATTTGGATGAATCGACCAAGCGTATCTTGATCCATCTACACTCCATGCCGAATCGGACCAAATAGAGAAGAGAGCTCGCAAGCGCGCATGTCGCGCGCTACTTCAGTCACAGGAGTTCGCCGATGAAAGGATTCAAACAGTTTCTGCTCCGGGGCAATGCCGTGGACCTCGCCGTCGGCGTGGTCATCGGCGCCGCTTTTGGCGCCGTCGTGAACTCAATGGTCAAGGGGCTGCTGACTCCCTTCATTGCGGCGGTGGCCAAGCAACCGGACTTCTCCAGCATCTTTTTCACCATCCGTGGCAGCAAGTTTCTGGTCGGCGATTTCATCAACGCGCTCGTCTCCTTCGTGATTATTGCCGCCGCCGTCTACTTTGTCGTCGTGCTCCCCATGAACGCATTGATGGGCAAGTTTCAGGATAAGCCGACGCAGCCCAGCACCAAGAAGTGTCCCGAATGCCTCAGCGAAATCCCCATCGCCGCCCGCCGCTGCGCCCATTGCGCCCAGCCCGTGCCCGTGGACCAAGCCGCAGCCGGGGCGCCCGCGCACGGCTAGAAATACCCCCTGGGAGGTGCCGGGAATGCTCTTACCTAATCGGCTACTTCGCCTTTCGTGCCTGCCCGGCGCACAGCGCCCTCCGAGTAAAATAGCAGTACCTGGCCATGCCACCCGAGCGCGGCAAATCGTCTCGTATGCATCGTCCCCGCCTGCTGTTGCTGGTTTTGGGCGCGATGCTTCTCGTCAGCGCCCTTCCCCTGGGCCTGTATCACTTTCAGGTCCTTAGGCTTAGCCAGGAGAAGCTCACCGACACCGAAAGCGTCCAGCAAACCGAACTCACCCGTTCGGTAGGGGAAGAGATCCAGCTTTTCGACGCCAACCTCTATCAGCAACTCATCAGCGAAAGGCAAATCCTGGCCCTCACCGGCCTGCTCGACCATATTGAAGACCCCATCCGGGCTCCGCAGGTAACGCGCCTGCTCGAAAATTTCGTCGCCAGCAATCCCAATACGCTGTACCTGACGGCCGTCGGCACGGACGGCAAGGGCGCCGGCGCCGGCAATTTCCGCGCCGACCAGGACCCCTTCGTCAGCAAGGAACTGCAGCGCGCTTTCTCCGCCTGCATCCAGTCGGTCGTCTTTCGCAGCGAGCCTTTGGCCCTGGGACCGGATAACCGGCCCGCCTTCGTCATGGCTATCCCGCTGCAAGTCTCGGATCAGTTCAGCGGCATGCTGGCCATGGTCGTCTCGCTCGATAGCATCCTGCGCCGCTTGGAGGAGACCAGCGTCCGCGGCCGCACCGTCTTCGTCGTGGATCATAGCGGGCGGGTGGTGGCGCATCCGGACACGCGTCAAGTCGTTCCCGGTACGGACCTGCGCAGCTCCTACATCGTCGCGCAAGCCACCGGCCTGCCCAAGGATCTGCGCACCACGGCCACCGTGCAGCGCTTCAGCACCGTCGAGAATGGACACAACACCGAGCTGATCGGCACCTACAGCACGATTCCAGACCTGGCCTGGACCGTTATCGCCCAGCGCGGCCTGGAAGAGGCTCGCGACGATGCCGGCGTGAAAGAGCTCAACGCCCAGGCGCTCACTTTCGTTCTGGTCGTCACCGGCGCGGCCATCATTCTCGGCTATCTCTTCGCCGTGGGCATCAGCACGCCTATCCGCGCGCTGGCCGCCTCCACGCGCGCCATCAGCCGCGGCGAATTCCACGAACGCGTTCCGGTTCGAGGCGCCGCGGAGATCAGCGAACTGGCCCAAACCTTCAACAACATGGCCGGCGATATCGAGACCTTTATCGATCGGCTCAAGCAGGCTGCCGACCAAAACCATGAGCTCTTCCTGGGCTCCATTCGTATGCTCGCCGCCGCCATCGACGAAAAGGATCCCTACACCCGCGGCCATTCCGACCGCGTGGCCAGATACTCCGTGCTCATCGGCCAGCAACTGGGCCTCTCGCCCGAAGAATTGGACAAATTGCGCATCTCCGCCCTGCTACACGACGTCGGCAAAATCGGCGTGGACGATCGCGTCCTGAAGAAGCCCGGGGCCCTTACCGCGGAGGAGTTCGAGATCATGAAGCAGCACCCCAGCAAAGGGGCCAACATCATGCGCCCGGTCGCGCAGCTCAAAGACGTGCTTCCCGGAATCGAGCTGCACCATGAGCACATCAACGGCAAAGGCTATCCCTACGGCCTGAAAGGCGATGAAATCCCTTTGATGGCCCGCATCATCGCGGTCTCGGACACTCTGGACGCCATCACCACCAACCGTCCCTATCAGTCCGCCATGGATACCGAAGCCGCCCTGGAAATCATCCGCAAGGTTGCCGGCACTAAATTCGATCAGAAGGTCGTGGAAGCGCTCGTGAGGATTGTCGATTCCGGCAAGCTCCGCATCGCCCCCGCCCTGGTCGAAGTCTGACCGGCGCTGAATCGCCCCTTCGCTGCGTTCGGCCTCCGGACTGCTTCTCGCGGGAAAATCGATTGGCTCCATCGAAATTCTGAATTGTACGTTGCGAGACATCTGAGGTATTTTTCTTGGATGGCTGGTAGCGTGGCAACCGCCCTCCACCTTACAGTGCTCGCCCCTCGGCGCAGCGCTTAACTGCACCAACCTGCAGCTATGTTTGGGCCGCTTTACAACGCGGGTTTGCCATGGTATTCAGAATGAACGCTAAAATGGGCGAAAAATATCCATTCCTCGGCTTGCCGCCTGCTCAGGGCCTCTATGACCCTCAGCAGGAGCACGATGCCTGCGGCATCGGTTTTGTAGCCGATATTTCCGGGCACAAGTCGCACGATATCGTCCTCAAGGGCGTTCAGATCCTGATCAATCTGGCGCACCGAGGCGCCTGCGGCTGCGATCCGCAAACCGGCGACGGCGCGGGCATTCTGATCCAGATTCCCCACGCTTTTTTCCAGCGCGAGTGCTCCCGCCTGGGCTTCGAATTGCCCGCTCCCGGCGAATACGGCGTGGGAATGGCCTTTTTGCCCGTCGACCGCCACGAACGGATTCTCTGCGAAGGAATCCTGGAGCGCATCGCCGGCGAAGAGGGACTCACCGTGCTCGGCTGGCGCGATACGCCGCTCAACGGAAACGCCATCGGCCGTCTGGCGCGCGCCACGCAGCCCTATATCGAGCAGATTTTCATCAAGCGCGGCCCGGAGATGGATCAGGATGCGCTCGAGCGCAAGCTTTACGTGGTGCGCAAGCGCGCCGAGAGCGCCGTCGCCGAGTCCGATTTCAAAGAGAAGGGCTTCTTCTATCTGCCCTCGCTCTCTTCGCGCACCATTATCTACAAAGGCCTGCTGCTGGCCCCGCAGATCACCGACTTTTACAAGGAGCTGCTCGACGCCGAAGTGACCAGCGCGCTGTGCCTGGTGCACCAGCGCTTCTCGACCAATACGTTCCCGAGCTGGCAGCTGGCGCACCCCTATCGCTACATCTGCCACAACGGTGAGATCAATACGCTGCGCGGCAATATCAACTGGATGCACGCGCGCCAGTCCGTGCTGGCCTCTCCGCTCTTTGGCAACGACATCAAGAAGCTCCTTCCCATCATCACCCCCGGCGGCAGCGATTCCGCCATGATCGATAACGCCGTCGAACTGCTCACGCTGGCCGGCCGCAGCCTGCCGCACGTGATGTCCATGCTCATCCCCGAGGCTTGGGAGCACGATTCGACCATGCCCGAGGACGTCAAGGCTTTCTACGAATATCACGCCTCGCTCATGGAGCCGTGGGATGGGCCCGCCGACGTAGCCTTCACCGACGGCCGCATCATCGGCGCCAAACTCGACCGCAATGGCTTGCGCCCCGGCCGCTATCTCGTCACCAACGGCGGTCTGGTGATCATGGCCTCCGAAGCCGGCGTGCTTCCGGTGAAGCCGGAAGAGGTGCGCATGAAGGGCAGGCTGGCGCCCGGCCGCATGCTGCTGGTCGATACCGAGCAGAAGCGCCTGATCACCGACGAAGAAGTGAAAAAGCAGTTAGCGGCCCGGCGGCCTTACCGGCAATGGCTGAAGGAAAATCAGATCACGCTGGACGATCTGCCCAGCCCTCAGCGCGTCCAGGCCAGCGACCACGAAACCATCCTCATGCGCCAGCGGGCCTTCGGCTACACGGATGAGGATTTGAAGACGGTGCTCTCGCCTTCGGCGACGCAAGCCGAGGAGCCTATCGGCTCGATGGGCATCGACACGCCCCTGGCGTGCCTTTCCGATCAGCCGCAGCTGCTGTTCAGCTATTTCAAGCAGACCTTCGCGCAGGTCACCAATCCAGCCATCGATCCCGATCCGCGAAGGCCTGGTGATGTCGCTGAATACCTATATCGGCTCGGAAGGAAATATCCTCGACGAGACGCCCAAGAATTGCCACACGCTCAAGCTGCGCCATCCCATCATCTCCAACTGGCGCCTCGAGAAGCTGCGCCGCGTGAGCTGGGGCGATTTTCTGGCCACCACCCTGCCCATGGTCTTCCGCGTGGAGGGCGGCGAAAAGCAGCTCGAAAAATCCATCGAGAACCTCTGCCGTTCGGCCTCGCTGGCCATAAAGTCCGGCTACACGCTGCTGATTCTCTCCGATCGCGCCGTGGACCACGAGCATGCGCCCATACCCAGCTTGCTGGCGCTTTCCGCCGTTCACAATCATTTGATCCGCGAGAAAACCCGCAATCAGGTGGCGCTGATCGTCGAATCGGGCGAGCCGCGCGAAGTGATGCACTTCGCCCTGCTGCTGGGCTACGGCGCCAGCGCCGTCAATCCTTATCTGGCCATCGAGACTCTCGAGGACCTGCATCGCCGCGGCGCCTTCCCGCTCGACTACGCCTGGGACAAAGTTTTCAAGAACTATATGAAGTCGATCGACAAAGGCCTCTTGAAGACCTTTTCCAAGATGGGCATTTCCACCCTGCAGAGCTATCAGGGCGCGCAAATCTTCGAGGCCATCGGCCTGCAGAAATCGCTCGTCGAACGCTATTTCACCGGCACCGCTTCGCGCATCGAGGGCGTCACCATGGAAGTGCTGGCGCGCGAGACCCTGCTGAAGCACGCCTTCGCCATGCAGTCCGCCCAGCGAGTCCGATACCGAGCTGCGCATCGGCGGCGAATATCAGTATCGCGTGCGCGGCGAGCGCCATCTGTTGAACCCGACTACCGTCAGCAAGCTCCAGCACGCCGTGCGGCAGTCGAAATTCGAGACCTTCCAGGAATTCGCCGCCGTGGTGAACCAGCAGAACCGCGATTTGCAGATGCTGCGCGGCATGTTTGACTTCAAGCCCGCCGGAAAGCCTGTGCCGCTCGAGGAAGTCGAGCCCGCCGCCGATATCGTCAAGCGCTTCGCCACCGGCGCCATGTCCTTCGGCTCCATCAGCAAGGAAGCGCACGAAACGCTGGCCATCGCCATGAATCGCATCGGCGGCAAATCGAACACCGGCGAAGGCGGCGAGGACGAAGCCCGCTTCATGCCCGATGCCAATGGCGACCTGCGCCGCAGCGCCATCAAGCAGGTGGCTTCGGCGCGATTTGGCGTCACCACCAACTATCTCGTGAACGCCGACGATCTGCAGATCAAGATCGCGCAGGGCGCGAAGCCCGGCGAGGGCGGCCAGCTGCCCGGCCATAAAGTGGACGACTTCATCGCCCGCGTGCGCCACTCCATTCCCGGCGTGGGCCTGATTTCGCCTCCGCCGCACCACGATATCTATTCCATCGAAGATCTGGCGCAGCTTATCTACGACCTGAAGAACGCCAATCCCCGCGCGCGCATTTCGGTAAAGCTCGTCGCCGAAGTCGGCGTCGGAACCGTGGCCGCCGGAGTCGCCAAGGCTCATGCCGACGTCATTCTGATCAGCGGCTATGACGGCGGCACCGGCGCTTCTCCCATCAGTTCCATTCGCCACGCCGGCATTCCCTGGGAGCTGGGCCTTTCCGAAACGCAGCAGGTGCTGGTGATGAACGACCTGCGCAGCCGCGTGCGCGTGCAGGTGGATGGCAAGCTGCAAACCGGCCGCGACGTGGCCATCGCCGCCATGCTGGGAGCCGAGGAGTTCGGATTCTCCACGGCGCCGCTGGTCTCCATGGGCTGCATCATGATGCGCAAGTGCCATCTGAACACCTGCCCGGTGGGCGTCGCCACGCAGGATCCCGAATTGCGCAAGAAGTTCCAGGGCCAGCCCGAAGACGTCATTAATTTCTTCTTTTTCGTCGCCGAGGATTTGCGCCGCATCATGGCGGAACTTGGATTCCGCAAGGTCGATGAGATGGTCGGCCGCGTGGATTGCCTCGCGCAGCGCACCGACATCACCCACTGGAAGGCCAAGGGCATCGATCTTTCGCAGTTGCTCTACAACCCGCCGGTGCCCAGCCACGTCGGGCGGCGGCAGCTCCAGCCGCAGGATCATGGCCTGGAAGCGGCGCTCGACCGCCACTTGATCAAGCAGTGCCAGCAGGCCCTTGAAAAGCAGGTCCCGGTTTCCATCAGCCTGCCCATTCGCAACGTGCATCGCACCGTGGGCGCCATGCTGAGCGGCGAGATTGCGCGGCGTTATGGTTCCGCGGGCTTGCCGGAAGATACCGTGCGCATCCATCTGAATGGCTGCGCCGGCCAGAGTTTTGGCGCGTTCCTGGCCAAGGGCGTAAGGCTCACTCTCGAAGGCGACGCCAACGACTATGTCGGCAAAGGGCTCTCCGGCGGCAGGCTGATCATCTATCCGCCGCGCCACTCCGAGTTCGCGCCGGAAGAAAATATTCTGATCGGCAATGTGTGCCTCTACGGCGCCACCAGCGGCGAAGCCTATTTCAACGGCATGGCCGGCGAACGCTTTGCCGTGCGCAATTCCGGCGCCACCGCCGTGGTGGAAGGCGTCGGCGATCACGGCTGCGAATATATGACCAACGGCCTGGTCGTCGTTCTAGGCCGGGCCGGCCGCAACTTTGCCGCCGGCATGACCGGAGGCATCGCCTACGTGCTCGATAACGTCGGCGATTTCGCCTCGACCTACTGCAATCGCAACGAGGTCGATCTCGAGCCCGTCTCCGAGTCGGCGGACATTCTCCTCCTGCACCGGCTGATCAGCCGCCATGGCGAGCTGACCGATAGCCCGCAGGCCAAGTGGATTTTGCAGAACTGGGAGGCCATCCTTCCGAAGTTCGTCAAGGTGTTCCCGCACGAGTATAAGCGCGTCCTGGGCGTTCCTCGGATTCCTGCCGGCATGCTCGTCGCGCAGGCCGGAACGCACGCCCCTGGGCACGAGGTTCGTCAATAAAATTCGTGGGTAAAATTCGTGGGTAAAGTCACCGGGTTCAAGGAATTTACGCGGGAGATGCCGGTACGGCGGCCGGTCGAAGAGCGCGTCAACGACTACTTCGAGGTCTACTACCTCTTTCCCGAGGAAAAAGTTCGCACCCAGGCCGCGCGCTGCATGGATTGCGGCATTCCCTTCTGCCACACCGGCTGCCCCGTCAATAACATCATTCCCGATTGGAACGACCTCGTTTACCGCGACCAGTGGAAGGAAGCCATCCGCGTCCTGCACTCCACCAATAATTTTCCCGAATTTACCGGCCGCATCTGCCCTGCGCCCTGCGAAGCCGCTTGCGTGCTGGGGATCAACGAACCGCCGGTAACCATCAAAGTCATCGAAAAAAACATCGTCGAGCGCGCCTGGCAGGAGGGCTGGATTCAGCCCGAGCCGCCCGAGACGCGCACGGGCAAACGAGTCGCCGTGGTTGGTTCGGGGCCTTCCGGGATGGCCGCGGCGCAGCAACTCAATCGCGCCGGGCACCTGGTCACCCTGTTCGAGAAAAACGACCGCCTCGGCGGGCTGATGCGCTACGGCATTCCCGACTTCAAGATGGAGAAGCACGTCCTCGACCGGCGCCTGGTACAGATGTCGGACGAGGGCGTGCGCTTCGAGACGGGCGCGCACATTGGCGGGAATGTGCCGGCCAAGGATTTACAAAAAGAGTTCGACGCCATCCTCTTGTGCGGCGGCGCGGAAGCTCCCCGCGATTTGAATGTTCCCGGCCGCGAACTGAAGGGCATTCACTTCGCCATGGAGTTCCTGCCCCAGCAGAATAAGCGCAATGCCGGCGACGATGTGCCCAACCAAATCCTGGCCACCGGCAAGCATGTCATCATCATCGGAGGCGGCGACACCGGCGCCGATTGCCTGGGCACCTGCCACCGGCACAAAGCCAAGTCCGTGCACCAGTTCGAGATCATGCCCAAGCCGCCGGAGATGCGTGCGTCGAGCACGCCCTGGCCGCTGTGGCCGCTGCAAATGCGTTCGGAGAGCTCCCACGAAGAGGGCGGATTGCGCGAATGGGCCATCGGAACCACGCATTTTAGCGGCGACGCAAATGGAAACGTAAAGAAGCTTCATGGCATTCGCGTCGGCCCGCCGCCGAAATTCGAGCCTCTTCCGGGAACCGAATTCACTCTCGACGCCGATCTCGTCTTGCTGGCCCTGGGCTTTACGGGGCCCGTGAAGCGCGGAATGGTCGAGCAGTTCGGCGTCAATCTGGATGCCCGCAGCAATATCGCCACGGACGCAAACTACATGAGCTCTGTCCCAGGAATCTTCGCCGCCGGCGACATGCGCCGCGGCCAGTCCCTGGTAGTCTGGGCCATCTCCGAAGGCCGCAAAGCCGCCGCCGGAGTCGACAAATTCCTAATGGGCAGCACCCGCCTGAAGTAAGCTCGCTAGCATTGGCGCTCGCCGTAGCCTCTTTGGGTTTCGAATAGAAATACACTAGAGACCAAAACAACTTACGGATTACGTCGGCTTTTTGTCGGGTCCAGAATTCTGCTACTCTCGCGCCGACGGATCACCCGCCCGAGGCATCGACAATGTACTTCAACGACTTGCTAGAGAAAGCAGGAATTGAGCCGAAGGACGTTCTCATAATGCGCCATGCGCCTAAATCGCCCAGAACCCTGCGCGAAGCTTTGCCTAAGCTCGCGGTCGAGCAACCGAATGTGTTCAATGCATACCAGCAGAGTCAAAAAGAGCGAGAAGAAAAAATGCTCACTAGGGCCAAATATCTCGCGTCTTTTGTCGCACCCAAGTCCGACAAGGCAGAATTTGTTGGCCTCTATGCAGAATTTGTTGGTCTCTATCAGGTGCGTGGGTGGCGACCGATATCAATCGAGGAGTTTTGGAGTATCCCAGAAAACAGCGTGTTGGGAAAACTGGGCATGAGAGGCGATAGTTATAGTCATTGGCGCTCTCGCTTCCTCTGGTTTGATCTTGAGCCAATGAAAGAATTTAACAACCTAAAATCCAAGCTGACAATCAGCTGGCACGGGCCTAAGAGCTTTGCCCGTTGGGCCCATTCATCGGGGAGCAACTTCCGTGTTCTGAAAGGCAGCGAACTCATCAGAAATACGGTCGACGCTTTACGAACTAGAACTGCGACGGCGTGGCATATGTCTGTTGGCCAGCCAGAAGAAGACGAGGCGGCATTTCCGGAGGGCCGCGAATTATTCCTGAAGCATAGGGCGCGTGAACGGAATTCGACAGTTATTCAGCGGGCGAAAAGTCTTTTCGTGGGGAAGCACGGCAGGTTCTTCTGCGAGGCTTGTGGCTTTGACTTTGAAAAAGTATACGGCCAACTCGGGCACGGATTCATTGAGGCCCACCACACAATTGCTGTGAGTACGCTGTCGGAGAACTCTGAGACCAAGGTAAGTGATATAGCTATGCTTTGTCCGAACTGCCACAGGATGGTCCATCGACGGCGGCCCTGGCTATGCATGAAGGACTTACAAAGTATTTTGAAGTAAAGAAGCTGGCCGGTCAGTGCGTCATTCCATAGATGATGTAGTTGATAGCGATGCGGTAGGCCATGGAGGTGGCGCGTTCGGGATAGTCCGGGCTGTCCGCCCATTCCCAGGCGTCCCCCACGTCGCTGTTGTGGCAGATGGCGATCACGATGCGACCTTTGTCGTCGCGAACGGCGCGCCATTTGGGCACCTTCTGGTCCGGCGCGTAGCCGCGCCCTCTTCCCCAGATGAAGCGTGTCCCAGGAATCTGAAAACGGTCGTCCAGGTCATACATGGTATGAAAGATCTCGTCGCTGTCTTTCAAATCTTCCACCGGCCGGTCGGGAAAGATCATGCGCAATCCGGCCATCATGTTGTTCCACTCGTAGTCGCCGTGAGTATCGTCGAAAAACATGAATCCGCCGCGCAATAGATAATTGCGGATGCGATCGGCCTCGGCTTGGGAAAGCACCCACGCGCCGGGATCCTCTATAAAAATCCACGGCCAGTTGTAGATGTCGTCGCTATTGGCATCCACCACCTGCTCGGCCACGTGCGTGTCGATGCGCGTCAGGCGAACCACTCCCTGTACAAGCTGGCGATCCGATTTCGGATAGTCCGCCGCCCAGCGCCGGAATCCCCGGCCAAAGCCGCCGCCATAGCCCATGTTGTAGTGAAATCGGGCGAAGGTCCATTCGACCCTTTGCCGCGCGCCCACGGGCATCTCTTTTGAGTCGTCTTCTTCCTGCTGATAACGGTCGAAGCCGCGGCGCTGGTAGGCAAGCAGGCTCGCGGCAAAGCCTAAAAAGATCACGGCCGAAAACAAGAGTCCGAGCCGCCGCGCGAGGGCTTTTCGCATCGATGCCATGGGTCTTCCTGATCGCTATTATTAACCCAAAATCGCCGCTCGGCGCCGCTTTTCCAAGCCAATCGGCCGCAAGCGGCGCGCCGAGTGCAGCCGCGAAAACTGAAAAAACCCCAAACCCAAAAGAAGCCTAGGCGCTATCGCCGGAGACCGCCTTGGCAAACGTTCGCCTCAAGAAAACGCCAATCAGGTGCCGTTTGTATTCGGCGCTGCCCTCGTGATCGTCGGCCAGATCCGCGCCATCGGCAATCAACGCGGCGGCTTCGGGAAGCCGCTTCTCGACGTCCGCCCGAGCCCCGGTGAGTAGCTCTTCCGCCGCCGGTGCGCGGCTGGGAAACGGGCAAACGCAGCCCACGGCCACACGCGCCGCGCTAAATGTGCGCCCGCCGTCGGGAGTTTCGAGCCACAGTCCCAGGCCCAGCGTGGGACGCTCGTGAATCTGAAATTTCATGTACGCGGCGCGGTGATTCGGTTTGCGCGCAGGGCACAACGATCCGAGTAAGAATTTCGCCCGGCGCGAGATGATTGGCGTAAGCGCCGGCGATCAGCTTCTCCACGGGAATTTCGCGCCTAGCGACACCAGACGATTGCCCAGGCGCGGCGCTCTCGACCGCAACCGTCGCTCCCAGCACCAGCAACAACGTCGCCGGATCGGAATGCGGTTCGGCAAAGCAAAGATTGCCTCCCAGCGTGCCCGTGGCGCGCACGCGCACATTGGCCACCTGCGACTCCAGTTCCGCCAGCACCGGCTGCTTCTCGCGCACCAGCGCCGATCGCTCGATGGAGCGGTGCGTGCACGCCGCGCCAATTTCGATTGTGCCGTCGCGCGCTTCGATGGTGTTCACTCGCGGCGCCACCTTGAGATCGATGAGATGGCGGTAGTTCAGCGCGCGGTGCTTCATGGCCAGCAGCAATTCGGTCCCGCCGGCATAGATGCCGGCATCATCGCCGTAATGCGCCAGCATCTGCGACGCTTCTCGGATGCTGGCGGGCTGATGAATCTCGAACCGCGGGAGCGTGGTCATGCGCGAGTTTTTGCGGCCGGAACGTTCGCGCCGCCGGAAGGTTGCGTCTGCGCCGCCGGCGCTGGTGTCTTTCTCTTTCTCTCTTGCAGCGCTTTCCACACGCGCTCAGGCGTCAGCGGCAGCCTGCGCATGCGCACGCCCGTGGCCTGATACAACGCGTTGGCGAGGCAAGCGCCAATGGGATTCAGCGAACCTTCGCCGCCGCCCTTCGCGCCGTACGGGCCCACGCCATCGCGATTTTGCACCAGCTTCAGCTCGATCCTGCGCGCCAAATCGGAAAATCGCGGCACGCGATATTCGAGCATCGTTCCGTTCATCAACTGCTGCCCGTCGTAGATCAGTTCCTCGAATAAGCCGACGCCCAGCCCCATGGTCGCCGCGCCCAGATCCTGGCTCTCCGTCATCGCCGGATTAATCGCCAGCCCCACGTCGCCGATGGTGACCAGCGTATCGAGCGAAATTTTGCCGGTCTCTTCGTCCAGCGCAATCTCCACGCCCACCACGCCGATCTCCCAGAATACGGGCACGGACTTGAGGGCGCCCGCGCGGCGCAGATAGGCGCGGCCGATGATGCTGCAGCCCTCCATCTGGAAATATTGCTCGAGGATTTCCGGCCAGGAGAGCCGCTCTTTCCCGTGGCGAATTCCGCCGCGCTCTTCCACAAATTCGCTCGCCGGCGCGCCGAACAGTTCCTCGGCCATCGCCTTGCACTGCGCGATGGCCTCGCGGCACGCTTCCAGCACCGCGCGGCCCATCAACGTCGTGGTGCGGCTCGCGCCGGTGGAGCGTTCGAACAGCGTCACGGCGGTGTCCGAACCGACCAGCCGCACCTTTTCGAGCGGCACTCCCATCTCTTCCGCGGCGATTTGCGTCAGAACGGTGTGGCTGCCCTGCCCGATCTCCGTGCTTCCGCTCAACACCGATACCGAACCATCGCTATGCACCTGCACCATGGCCAGCGTCACCGGATGCGCCCCGGCATCGCTCGCCGAGCAACACACCGAGCGCCCGTGCTCCGGCGCCAGAGCGCCATTGCGCCCGCAGCATCGTCGGCCTGCGCGAATGTCGCCCGGCATATCCGCGTCGATCGGCCGCAGGCCCGGATGAATCGATTCGCCGCTGTGGGCCAGATTCTTCAGCCGGAACTCGACTGCGGATCGCAGCCGATCATTGTGCGCCAGCTCATCCATCTGCGATTCGCCCGGAAAAGTGACCTGCGCCGCCCCCAGCCCGCGATAGGAACTTGCGGGCACCGTATTGGTGTACACCGCCAGGCAATCGATTCTTCACATTGGGAATGCGGTAGGGGCCGACGATGCGATTGGCCGCTTTGCGGCACACCATGGGGCTGTTTTCCGCGTACGCGCCGGTATTCAGGTGAATCGTCGCCTGCCGCGCCACCAGTTTCCCTGCCGCGATCCACCGCCGTGCGAATGCGCACGCGCGCGTCGTCGCCGCGCGTGGTAAGAAAGGCTTCCTCGACGCTCAACTGCAATTTCACCGGCCGCGCCCGCTTTCCACGAGCACGCCGCGGCCAGCGGCTCGATCTTGGTGTAGGACTTGCTGCCGTAGCCGCCGCCGATGAACGGCACGATCACGCGCACGCTGTTGAGCGGCAGACCGAAAACCTCCGCCAGGTCGTGCCGCACCATGAACGGATGCTGCGCCGAGGAGTACACCGTCAGCTGGCCCCTGGCGTCGTAATCGGCGATGGCGACGTACGGCTCCATGGCGTACGCGTACACCATCGGGAAATAGAATTCGCCTTCGGCGATGTGCGCCGCCGAGGCGAACGCCGCGTCCACGTCTCCCCACTCGACGTGCACCGCCTGGCAAACGTTTTCCTAACCCGCCCGGGAAATCGTCGAAGCCGCGGAAAGCACCCGCGCATATAGTCCGTTGTCGTGGACCAGCGTGGCGTCTCGGCCCGAGCGCGGTATCCACGTCCAGCACCGGCGTCAGTTCTTCGTACTCGACGGCGATCTTTTCCAGCGCTTCCTGCGCGGTCAATTCGTCTTCGGCAATCACGGCGGCCACGGGCTCGCCCACGAAGCGCACTTTGCCGATGGCGAGCAGCGGATGATCCTTCACCGCGTGGCCGTAATAAGGATGGAGGCGCGCCAAGGTCGCTTCCCGTGAGCACGTCAATCACGCCCGGCTGCCGCCTGGCCGCGGAAGCATCGATGGAAAGAATCTTGGCGTGCGCGAAGGGGCTGCGGAGAACTTTGGCCCAGGCCATGTGCTCGAGAGTCATGTCGCTGGTGTAGACGGCGCTGCCGGTCACTTTGGCCACGCCGTCCCCGCGAGGCACGGAATGATTGACCACCGCGAATCCTTCGGCCCGCTCACGGCTTCGCCCCGTCTCCGTTCTTTGGCGGCTCGCCGCGCAGCTCCGCGCCGGCCTGCCGGATCGCTTTCAGTATCGGCAGATAGCCCGTGCAGCGGCAAAGATTGCCGTTCATGTGGGCGATGATCTCCTCCTCCGTAGGCGCCCGCGTTTTCATCCAGCAGCGCCTTGCCGGCCAGAATCATCCCCGGCGTGCAAAATCCGCACTGAAACGCGAATTGATCGAGAAAGGCCTGCTGCAACGGATGCAGCCGCCCCGATTCGCATCCGCCAAACCTTCAATCGTGGTGACGCGCTTGCCGCGAACTTCGTAGGCCAGGTACGTGCAGGCGCTCACGGGAAGCCCGTCGACCAGCACCGTGCAACTGCCGCACACCTGCGCTTCGCAGGAAAGTTTCACGCCGGTCAGGCGGCAGCGCGCGCGCAGAACTTCGGCCAGCGTTTCCCGCGGCTCGATTTCCAGGGCCGCGGCTTTCCCATTCAGCTCAAAAGCAATCTTCACGGAATGTCCATTGTAGATTAGCTGCGCGCATTACCCGCAAATTGCGCCTGGATATTGCGGGCAAACTCCGCGAACTTTTCCGTCGCCCGGCGCCGCATGGGCGCCGCACCCAACGTCGCGAGTTTGCCCAAAACTTCGATCTCGGCCTCAAACCGCATCAGCGTTGCCTGCCCAGCGGGACTTAGGCTCACATGCAGCGACCCGGTAAGGCGATTGAGGCCCATCGAGTCTGCCCCCTTGAGACTCGCTTTCAGCATATTCGGCGGCTGCTCTTCCGCGACGCGAATCTCCATCTGCAGCGCCACCTTGAAAGGACCAATCCTGTCGCTGGCCGTGGCTTGGTAAGCTTCCACGCCACCATCCTCAACGGCGTTCACGCTTTCCACTCCGGGCAGAAGCGCCGCCAGCCGCCGGGTATCCCGCAGCAGCTTCCAGACGTCCTCTTGCGAAGCATCGAGATTCAGTTGCTCAGAAAGCTTTAGCAGCATAGGGTTGGCCCGCACGAACAAGAGCCTGGAGATAGCGCCGTTCGCGGCCGGCCATTCTCGCGTTTTGTCTCTTTCGCGTTAAAACTAAATTGTACGACAAGCGCTTCGTGCCACAATGTTGCACTTGAACGTGTCGTGGGTCAGTTTGAATTTTATGGATCGTGACACTAAGAGGACAAAATTCAAACAGACCCACCTTGAGAGGAGCTAGAGACCGATGCCGCAGGCCGCCGCAACCGCAAAGGCAAAAGATGGATGCCAGATCTCCTATCGTATTTTCGCCAACCCCCAAAAGCCCCGCGTGGCCTTGATTCATTCGCTGGCCCTCAGCGGCGCGATGTGGGATGAAATGATCTCCCAACTCGGCCCAGCCGCGGAGATTCTCGCTTACGACTGCCGCGGCCATGGCAAATCGGAGCGCCGCCCCGGCCCCTACAGCCTCGAGCTTTTTGCCGACGACCTCGCGGCGCTTCTCGACTCCTGCGGCTGGCCCTCCGTAATTGTCGCGGGATGCTCGATGGGCGGCTGTGTGGCCCAGGCCTTCGCCGCAAAATATCCGCAGCGCGTTCGCGGATTGGCTCTCATCGACACCACGTCTTGGTACGGGCCGACCGCCCCGAAAGATTGGAAAGCGCGCGGCGCCAAAGCTGCCGAAGGCGGCTTGCCGTCCATGACCGAGTTCCAGCTCAGCCGCTGGCTTACCGAAGATTTCCGCCAGGAGCACCCCGACGTCGCCCAGCGCACAGCCGAGATTTTTCTCGCCAACGACGTGGCCTCCTATCAAGCCAGCTGCGAAATGATGGGCAACGCCGATCTTCGCGCCGCGCTGCCGAAGTTTCGCATGCCCGTCTCGGTAATTGTCGGGGAAGACGATTACGCCACGCCGGTAGCCATGTCGCGCAGCTTGCAGGAAGCTATACCGAATTCCAAGCTCACCGTGATCCCCGGCGCGCGTCACCTTACGCCCGTGCAGTGCCCGCGCGAAATCGCCGCGTTGTTGACCGATCTCATCGCCGGCTCGGCGCGGGCCTCAGCCTGATCTCTAGCTCTCGCCTTTGGGCGTGCCCGCGCCTTCCACGCTGCGCACCGGCGTTGTAGCTAAGGTCGCCCGACGATGTGTGTCGGGAGACCTGAGGTTTTTGCCCCGCGTCTTGCCCCTCAAACTCCGTCGGCCATTCCGAAGTCGCCCGACGACCGATGCGCCTTTGTAGCCCAGGGCGCGGCGGCCGGCGCGAAAGTGCACGCTAAAACAGAGGTCAGCCGGCCCTGGGTCTTTAGCTGTCGCGTTTGGGAGCGCCCGCGCCTTCCACGCTGCGCACCGGCGTTTCCGGCGTAAGGCCGCCGCGCCGCCGCGGGAACGTGTTCAATCCGTTCTTCTCCCACTCGCCGGCAACGGCGTTGCGGGCGATCGAATCCAGCGCCTCGTTCCAATCCCCCAACGAATACCCATGCCAGGGCTGCTGCAAACGCACTTCCGGCAAGCGCAACTCTTTCCAAATCGCGAGCGCGGATTCCATGAACTCGCGCTTCGGCAGCGCCAAAGGCGGCATGGGGTACTTCAGCGTGGCGTCGATCAGCATGGTCGAATCCAGGTTGCGCGGCCCGGATTTCGGCGCGTGACCCACGGAACGGTAAGGCTCGATGTGCACGTCCTCCTGGGGATTGGACCGGTAGGCGATCGACCACAGCACCGCGTCCGTATTGCTCGGATCGATATCTTCGCTCACCGCGATCACCACTTTGCCGCAGTCGGCTCGCAGCGCGGCGGCGGCCTGCAATCCCCGCCATACTTCCGTGCGGGCCGCGCCGTTCGCGAATTGCAGGAAAATAATCGGCCGGACGTTGCTCAGCGGCTCGTGCATCACCACGCGCCGAACGCTCCGGATCGAGTTGTTCTCGCGCAAGTGCTCCAGGAACATCGGCTCGTACGCGACTTTCTTGATCATGCTCGATTCGCTGGGCGTCACCTGGCTGATGATGGAGACGAAAACGGGCGAACGCCGGTGCGTGATCGCCGTCACTTGCATGGACATGTTGTAGTCCTCGAGCGCCACGTAGCCGTGGCTTTCGCCAAACGGCCCCTCGGGCTCCAGCAGATCGGTATCGATCAGGCCTTCGATCACGATTTCGGAATCGGCCGGCACATCCAGATCGACGCTCACGCATTTCGCCGTCCGAATCGGCTCGCCCGCAAGCGCTCCGGCCACGCCCATCTCGTCCTGGCCCACCGGCAGCTTTTGAGGACCGGTGAAAAGAACCACCGGCGCGCAGCCAATCACGATGGCGCAAGGCATGGGTTCCCGGCGCGCCTGATACTTCTGCCAATGCAGGTAGCCGCCGGCGCCGCCAATCCGCGAGGACATCCGCACGCCGAGCCGGTCGGTCTTTTTCAACGCGCCGCGATAAGTGCCCATATTGCGCACGCCCGTTTCCGGATCGCGCGTCACGCACAGCGTCGCCGTGAGATAAGGAGCGGAATCGAAGCCTGGCGTGGAGATCGGGACCGGCAGCCGCGCTAAACCGCCGTCGGCCCGCCGAAGATCGCTCGCCCTTGATAACCACCTCCTGGCAGCGCGGCGAGCTGACCAGCACGGGCGGAATGGGATTGGCGATCGCGTGAGTCCATGCCGCGCCGATTTCGTCAACGCGGCGGCCCATTCCCAGCGCATAGATCTTCGCCGAAGCCGCCAGCGCGCCCACGGCGACGGGGATGTCGTAATGGCGGCCGTGCGAATCCACCACATTGGTAAAAAGAAATGCGCGGCGCTCCTCCTCGGGAATCCCCCCGATGAATTGCCACCGGACCAGCGGATGCAGTTCCGTATCTTTATTGATGGGCCTGTCGACGCGCACCAATAGCCCGCTCGCATCGAGCGCGGCCAGGTGAGTCTGAAAATCGAGGCTCGGTCCACTCACGATCGGCTACTTCCACACAACCACGAGGATCACCGCGAGAATGGCGGTAACGACCAGCTGCAGGATTTGCCACGGCAGGCAAATGCGAAAAATCTCTCCGTCCTTGCCTTTAATGTTCGCGAGCGAAGCGGCATAGGAAATCTGGGTCGGCTTGAGCGCGTTCGGCGGACCCATCGTCAGCACCGTCACGATTCCCACCAGCAACATGAGAGGAATGCCCAGCATGGGCGCGATGCGCACCTGCATTTGCGAGAGCAGAAAGTCTCCCGGCAAACCCTGTCCGAAGGCCATGCCCCCCAGAAAAGCGACGGCGGGGTAGAGCGAAGCATAAAGGATCTTGCCTCCGCTCGAGAGCACTCTGCCCAGCAGCGCGATCTGCCCCGCATCCACCATCAGGTATACCGTGGCGCTGCCCACCAGCAGCGTGGTCAGAGGAGCGCGGCTTCGGCGCGTCGCGGTCACCAGGTCTTTACCCAGGTGGGCGCGCTTGCAGCGGAAAAGATAGGCCACCAGCGAGGTCACCAAAATGAAAAATCCAGCCGACGTGAAGATATTGATCGTGAAGGGCCGGTATCCCCAAAAAGCCACGCGGAACTCGACGTTGGTTAACGCCTCCGCGATGGCCGGAATTTTTGTCAGCAGAACAATCGTCACGCCCAAGAGCAGCGGCGCATAGGCGCGGAAAAGCATCGCCGCGCTAACCGAGGGACGCAAGGCCTCCGGCCGCGCCGCTCCCACCACGCTCTCCACCGATTGCCTGATGGTGAGCCGTCCATAGATATAGATGCTCCCCAGGGAAAAGGCCGCAGCCGGTAACCAGCATCAGCAGGTAGTACGCCGGCCAGACCTGCGTGAACAAAATGATCGCCAGCGTGTCGCCCAGTCCCATCATCCAAAATAAAATCTGCGTCTCCCAGTCCCAAAAACGGAATCCCAGAATTTTAATGAAGCCCAGCAGCGAAACGAACACCAGCGGAATGCTCAGCAAGCCGGCGCTGCGCACAATTTCGACGATGGGAACGCGGCTTGCCGCGTTCGAGATCGTCGGCGCGATAAACAGGCTGTTGAACGGCAGCGTCCAGGAAAAATAGACCAGATAACTCGAGCACGCCGAAAGCCCATCGAAGCCCAGGTCCACCAGACCGGGAATCGTCACCGGGTAGGTGGCAAAGCCGTTGAAGGCGGCGATGAAGCCCCCGACCACCGTCACCAGGGCCACCGCCCGCCCTTCCTGGTCCCAGCTCGGAAGGATCGATTGCACCGATTCCAGCAGGATTTCCAGCAGGCCGGTATTCCGATAGGCCTGCCCAAAAATCTGTCCGGTATAAAGAACCAGAAAACCCGACCACATGGAAAGATTGCCCCACAGGGAAGCCTCCAGGCTTCGCATCGGGGTCATGTGGTAATAGCCCAGAGCGATCACCAACTCGACGATCCACGCAGCCACCACGGCGCGAACGGCGTCCCACTTGAAAATAAGGAAGGCCGAAAATAGCACCGCGAAAGGCGCCAGCGTCGCCGCAACTTCTAGGCTTGTGCGTAACCCCGTATGCAAGAAGGATGTCCTTGGCGAATGCCCTGCCGGACGGCCTCAGCTTCCCCTTTGGAAAGGCTCGGAAAAGGCGCGCCGCCCGAACCGCGCCGCCATTGTGTCACGTTCGTCCGGCGAAAGTCACCACGCGCTCCTGGAGTAGCTCGCGTCGCCATCAAAATTGCGTCGCAATGCCATAAAAAATGAAGACCCTTTACTCATTGCCGGAGTGCTCCTGCACGCTGGCATGTATCCGCAGATTCGCCTCACGTATCATACGTAAAAAGATTCTGCCAGTGGCCAGCCGGCCCAATTCGCCGGCCTTCACGGAGGAAACAGGTGAGCGAAAACGCACCGGAGCTGCACGAACTTTTGTCCCGAGTGGGACGCCTGGAAAAAGAAAATCGCAGGTTTAAGCGCGGGGCGCTGCTCTTGCTCGCTGCTGCCGTTACCATCGGCCTGATGGCGCAAACCAAGCCGCAGACGCCAAGCACTCCAAAACCCAAGGCCGCCGCCCGCCCCGCGGCCAAGCCTGCCGAACCGCCGCCTCCCGGTCCCGTGGTAGCGACCAGCGTGACAGCGACGGCCGTGGAAGCGCAAAGCTTCGTGCTGAAAGACGCCAATGGACACGTGCGCGCCGAGTTGGCCATGATGGGATCGGGGCCCAGCCTGAAATTCCGGGACGAGAACGGCTCGGCGCTGGTCACCCTATCTCTGAACGACAAGCCGGCTGGGCCGCTGCTATTGCTGTCCGATCCCCAGCATCACGCCTCGGTGGCGCTCAGCGTCCTGGAGAATGCCGGACCGCAACTTTCGCTCGCCGGCGAGAGGCCCGACATTCAGCTTCGCATGGGCGTCAGCCCCGATGGCACCACACTCGAGCTCTCCGATAAAGATGGATTTATGACCAGCATCGGCAACGGCGTTTTGCCCAAGAATGGCCAAGTAAAGAAGACGTCCGCCGCCTCCATCGCGCTTTTTGGCAAAGACCGCAAACTGCTCTGGTCTCAGCCGTAGTCGCCTGCGAGGCAAGTGGCTCTCCGTCGTTGCAAGCGGAAGCAGCCAAGTGTATAGTGTGCGCTGGCCGGAACGGCAAGAGTGCAAATTAGGGAATTCGTCCGGTAGGAGCAGCGAAACCGCTGCATTTCTGTTCGATTGCGCTCAAAAAATTTCTTAAACCGTCTTACGGCAAGGAGGAAGGCATTATGAATTTCGGATCGAGGGGAGCGATCCGCTGCGCGGTGGGGACCATGGTCATTTGCCTGTTTGGGATGACGGTCGCGCGTGGCCAGTATGGACCACCCAAGGCGGATCAGAAGCCGCCCCTGGCGGAAGACGCGTTCAAGAATGTCCAGGTCCTGCGAGGAATGTCCGTAGACCAATTCCTTGCTGAGATGGGATTTTTTGCAGCCTCACTCAGCTTGAATTGCACGGACTGCCATACCTCTGAGAGTGGCGGCAGTTGGGCCAAATATGCGGACGATACGCCGCTCAAGGACACGGCGCGCCGGATGGTCGTCATGATGGACTCCATCAACAAGGCCGATTTCGGCGGGCAGCGTATGGTTACTTGCTACACCTGCCACCGCGGCTACCAGAAGCCTGACGTGACCCCAAGTCTCGCCCAGCAATACGGCACTCCGCCTCCGGAAGACCCGGACCAAGTCACGATTATCAATCCGGTCCCGGCGCAGCCGGCTGTGAACCAGATTCTGGATAAATATATCCAGGCGATCGGCGGCGCAGCGCAAGTCGCTAAGCTGACGAGCATTCAGGCCAAGGGAACCTATGTCGGGTTCGATACCGATTTCTCAAAGGTTCCCGTCGACGTCTACGCCAAACCGGGGCTCCGCAGCCAGGTGGTTCATACTCTTGCGGGAGACAACACCACGACTTACACCGGCAGCGATGGTTGGGTTGCCGCCGTGGACAAGCCGATCCCGCTGATGCCTCTTACCGCGGGGGGCCTCTTAGGCGCTAAGGTTGATGCGGATATCGCCTTCCCTGCGAACATAAAACAAGAGTTCACCAACTGGAAGGCGGGCTTCCCCGCGATCACCATCGACGACAAGCCCGTCGTTGTGATCGAAGGAACGGTAGGCGGAAACTACCCCGTCAAGCTGTATTTTGACAAGGCAACGGGACTGCTTGTGCGCCAGGTGCGCTTCAACAATACCGGCATCGGATTGACGCCCATGCACATCGAGTACGGCGACTATCGGCTGGTCAACGGCGTTAAGATTCCATTCCACTACGTCGCCACCTGGGTCGACGGCCAATCCACCACGGATTTGACCTCGGTCCAAACGAACGTTCAGATCGACGACAAGCGCTTCAGCAAGCCGGCTCCGGCAGTATCCAAGGAGACCAAAGAAGCCTCCCGCTAGAAGCTTGCGGTTGGTTTTGGACTAAGACTCGCGGCGTCGCAGGCCACTGCGACGCCGTAACATTTTCGGTCGTCTACTTCGCCTGGACACGTAGTTCTTGTTTTCTACCCACGCGCGAATTCCAGATCCCGATAGTGAGACGGTTAAATCAGGTCGTGCGGAAGCCAGGTTTGGTGGGTGAGAGGAAGCGAAGTCAGCTGCGTGTCTTCAGTCGGGTAACTTCAATTGCGCGACTGGCACTGGCGTGGCGCGATGTAAATTGGACGATACAAATAAAAAAAGGGGCGACCTCCGCGGTCGCCCCTTTTTCGTTTGAGTCTCTACCGTTTAATTGCTTCTAAGTCTGCACCGTTAATTCACTTCGCTCGGCCTTTATAGCCGGCGGGAATGGTCTCGATTCGGTAGACCACGCCGCGGCCGATGACGTACAGATAGTGCTTATTCGGGCCGCCGAATCCGCAGTTCTGAGGCGGCATGGGATAAGGAGCCTCGAGATCCGCGAGGTGCTCGCCCTTGGAATTGAAGACCTGCACGCCCGCGGGCGTGGTGGAATAGAGATCGCTCTTGCTGTCGATGCACAATCCATCGGCGCCGCTAACCAACCCATGATCGGTCTCTTGCTTGAGGGTGTACTTGCCGAAATTGCGCTTGTTCTTCAGCGTTCCATCCGGCTGCACGTCGTAGGCAATCAAGTACGGCCCATCCCAATCGTTCACGTACAGAATTTTCTCGTTGGGGCTTAGGGTGATGCCATTGGGCCGGGCGATATCGTCCGTCACTCGGATCACAGTTTTGTGGTCGGGCTTGATGTAATAAACGGACTGAGGCAAGTCGCCAGGCTCCTTCTTTGCGCCGACCTGATAGCAGTCGGTGAAGTACACGCCGCCCTTTTTGTCCACGGTGAGGTCATTGGGCCGGATATAAGGCTTCCCGTCGAAACTGTCGGTCAGCGTCTTGGCCGCGTCCATGGGATAGACGATGCTGACTTTCTTGCTGTACTGGGCCGCGTAGATCTGTCCCTTGGAATCCATCTCCAAGCCCGCCGCCTGCTCGGCATTGGGGACGAGCATGGTGAGGTTGCCGCTGGTATCGACTTTGCCGACGCCGCCGCCCGTGGCAATTAAAACGCTGCCGTCGGGCATGCCCACGCCCGCATCGTCGCCTCCCAAACCGTACTTAACGATTTCGATTTTTGTCCCGGCCTTGACGATTCCCGGAACTTCCGGCGTGACCATATCCATCTTCGGCGGCGGCGCCGCTTGCCCGCGCCCTCCGCGTCCCTGGCCGCCACCGCGTCCGCCGCGGCCGCCTTCACCTTCACCGCCGCCCTCTTGCGCAAACACCGCTGCCGAACAAACGAGCAACAGCGCCAAAACAAAAATTACTTTCGATTTCATGCCGATCTCCTCCGCCATGCCGCTCCCTAGCGTGGCCGGTTTGTCCCTGGATGCAACCGTCCAGCATTATACACAGACGTAAACAGGGAGCGCGCACTTTCTTGTTTCGCGTCGATGGAACGAATGCTGCGCGTGTCGAGCTTTTCCCGAAATTCCGCGCGTTTCGCGCGAGTTGGAGGTTGAAAGTTGAAAGTAACGTTAAATCGTGGTTAAATGCGGCTCGGTTAGGGAGATAAACGCTCCGGAGGTATTCATGAGAAATAGCATGGGGGTAGCCCTCCTTGCCGTGTGTGCGTTGGTGTGCGCGCTGGGGATTGAAGCTGCGCCGCCGCAACAAGGCCGCGGAGGCCAGCCAGTAAATCCCGACGCTGGCTTGCCCTGGGCTTATGGTTTTGGAACGCCCGTACCGCCGCCGGCCGCAGCACGCGGAGGCGGCGGTGCGCCAGCAGCCGCTCCAGCGCCCGCGCCTGCCGAGGCTCCTGAAGATATGGAAGCGCCGAGAAAAGTTCCGGGAAGCGACGCGACCTTCACCTTGAAGGAAGTGGGCAGCAATCAAGCTCCCGCGGACTGGTTTCCGCAAGACCATCCGGCGATGCCCGAAATCGTGGCTCACGGCGACAAAGCGGAGATGGTCAACGCCTGCGGGTTCTGCCATTACCCCAATGGCAAAGGGCGGCCCAATAATGCCGGTCCCGCCGGCCTGCCCGCGGAGTACATCCTTCAGCAGATACAGGATTTCAAAGACGGCGCGAGAAGCAGCTACGACAAGAGGAAGCGCAACACCGGGCAGATGATCGCGATTGCCCAGGGGTTGTCGCCGGAAGAAGCCGAAACCGCCGCCAAGTATTTCTCTTCGATGAAGTGGACTCCCTATGTGAAAGTCGTTGAGACCGACACGGTGCCGAAGACGCGATTCGTTGGGGGCGGAGGCGGTTTGTGCATGCCGCTGACGGGCGCCGAAGCCGGCATGGAGCCGCTCGGCAATCGCATCATCGAAACGCCGGTGAGTCCCGAGGAGACCGAACCACTGCGCAATCCGCGCTCCGGGTTCATCGCCTACGTGCCGCCAGGAAGCCTCAAGAGAGGTGAAGACCTGGTGCTGCACGGCGGGGACGGCAAAACCGTTGGCTGCGCCGCCTGCCATGGCGAAGGACTCAAGGGCAACGAGAACTTCCCATCCCTCGCGGGCCGTTCGCCGAGCTATCTGGCCCGGCAACTCCTGGACTTCAAACACTACACGCGCGTTGGTCCCGGCGCGCAGTTGATGCAGCCGGTGGTGGAGAAATTGAGCGAGGACGACATTCAGGCGATCGTGGCCTACGTCGCTTCTCTCAAGCCGTAAGCGGCATTTCAGAACAGAGCTTCACGTTAAGTAGCCAGTGACGAGCGTGTCCGCGATCGGCTTTGCGGATGCGCTCGTTTGGCATAGCAAGTGCGCTGGCGGCCCCCTCCCCCCTCTTTTTTTGCAAGGATATGATTCGAGGCTGGTTATTTTGCACTTTATGCAAGGATATCATTCTAAGGCATTTAGAGCGTTCGCGTTTTGGAGCACAATTCTCTGCGTATATGTAAGATTCTAGGATAGATACCTCTGTCGCGACGCTCGCCTCGGGCGGTCCATCCTTGCGAAACTGGTCTTTTTCCTGCAAGAGTATCATTCCAGGGCAGTTAGATTTTAGCCCACGCAAGAGTATCATTCTACGCCGCTTAGCCTACGCTTCTTCGAACGTCACCTGTCAGAGGCACGATGACAGTTCTAGCTGCGACACCATCGCTACCTCGCCCGTTCGGAAGCTCGCTTCAAAGTCCCCACGCGCAAAACCGGCGCATGGGCCACCGACCAAAACGCTCTCGAACGTCAGTTCGTCATCTGGAACGGGCGTATATCTATTTTATCGCGAAGGTCAAACCATTCGGCACAGGGCACGTTTTGTTGCAGACGCTGATCCGAAGCTCTGATGAATAAACTGAGAGGACTATTAGCAAAGTAAGCGGCCAACCGCAATCTACTCTTCACTGGTTAGAGCGTCTTTATATTCGCCCACCTCCTCGTCTCCCACGGCCTGCTTAATTGAATCCGAAATTCCCGCAGCCCTTTTTCGAATTTCCGACCCATAAGCTAAGTAATCGAGATTCCTAGCGACAGACCGCGTCTCGGCTTCTCCGGTTTTTTCAAACGCAACCATACAAACCATCGACTCCAGAGATGCCGCCCGCGAGGGGTCGTTCAGCAATTCGCTGATGCGTATCTCTTCTGCCACATGCGTCAACCCTCGCGATTTAGCGGACGTCCGGGCTGCTGCCAACCTGTAGTCCTTGGAGTCCGGGTGCTCGACCATGTCTTTAAACGTCCAATAGAAACTTGGAGGCTGTGTAGTCCGAATCCACCTCTTGTTGAACCTTTCCAATAGCCAATGACTGAAATCGTCTCCAAGAATCGGGGCGATCCGAACAAGCGAGTGGATCTGAGGAGAGCGCGGATTTCTATACAGGTCGAGATAGGCGTCTGCAACCGATTTGTCGGGCAACGCTAGCATCCAAAATAGGCCGGGTGCATAAAACTCTGAGATCGCTGCGTGAAGCAATGATTCTAGGTTTCTCTGTTCTTGATTAACGTGATGCCTTTCGGCGTAGATGCGGTAGTAAATGGCTTGGCCTAGGCAAAATCTCTTTTGACCTTTTGCCAAAGCCCTATTTGCATCTACGACGTTGTTGATTTCATCGAAGATGCCTTCGGAGATTTCCTCGTGATAAAAGATCGCACCGGCTTTATCTGAATCCCGCGTCAGCAGTACGGGTTGTGCGGCGGGGTCTTTCACTGCTCGAACGGATTTCAGATAAGGACGATTTGTCCGAGGCACGGCTACAATTTCCGACCCAATTGGCGCCTGGACTACCCGACGTACGCCACTAACCCACGCCCTACGTACCATTCGAAGTTCGCGGTCCACTACTGATTTCAGATCATGGCCGTTGCCATACTCACTCTTTGCTCCGTGCCGGAAATAGATCGTACCAACTCCAAACGCCGTTTTTTGTTTCCCGGCTCCTAAGTCGTAGGTGCCTGGTTTTTGGAAGATATGGGGAATTGATGCTGCTGATATCAAAAGGGCATGTAGATTGTGCCCCTTCTTCTTCAGTGCAATGCTCTCAATCTCAAAAGATGGGGCTTCAATGTACTTATAATAGTTACTTTATTGAGGATGTCTGCCGGATCTTGGCCGGCAATAGCTTCAGGCGACTCGCCTGTAGGCCTGCCTAAGCTGTCTAGGCCAAAAACAAGTATGCCCCCACCAGAATTAGCCAGGGCCACGATGTCTTTAATTAGCTCGCACCACTCGCCCGGGGCCGCCGGGGAAAAAGCCCCCTTGAATTCGATGTATTTTGATTCCCTCGTTGCGCTGAGGGCCTTCTTGATGATCTCTTGTATGGTAGGCCTTCCCACAGCAGCAATCTTAGCCTACGGGTGCGCGAAGAGACCAAAGCACAAACGTATTGCCGGAGCTACGGTTAAACCGCCGAAAGCGACGCATGCATGAACGCCCGCGAGGCGGCGGGCGCGGATTGCGGGGAAAAGGCCGCCGCGCCGCTACGCTACGCTTAAACCTCAAAGACGCGCACGCCTTAGCGCGCGAGAGGCGGTTTGGGTCTGGCTGCTTTGGAGGCGCGGCGTGCAGAAAATCCCCAGGGCCGCCAAACGGCGGCGCGCCCTGGGCTACAGAGGGACGACCGGGCGCGGGGAGTCCCGAGGGCCGATCACAGAGTCTCGGTGGACCTTGTAATGCTGAGCGCATCGGACGAGACCCCGGGACGACCACTTCGATCCGTGACGCAGTCATCTGGAACAGGCTCCGCAAAGTCATCCGGAGCGCACAATCCGCGCATATATCTATTTTATCGCGAAGGTCAAACTGGGTTGGTTCAGCCTGAAATGAAATGGGGCGCTCTCCGTCGGTGAGTTTCACCGGCCCGGTAAGCGCAACTGGTCCGTCCGCTGATGCCGTACAATCGCGTAAGCGCAATGCAGCAAAACCGGCCCATTGCCACCGCCAATGTTGCGCCGACCGGCCTCACAACCACGGAGGCGCAAGATCGCCTTCGCCAATTCGGCCGAAACCGGGTGGAGGAAGAAAAGCGCCATCCCCTGCTCTCTTTCCTCGCCAAATTCTGGGCGCCCGTTCCCTGGATGCTCGAAGCCACCGTCGTACTGGAGATCGTGGTACACAAGCGGGACGAAGCCGCCATCATCGGCGTCTTGCTGCTGTTCAATTCCATCCTGAGTTTTGTTCAGGAAAATCAGGCCAATCGCGCTCTTGCTCTCCTGCGCCAACGGCTCGACATCCAGGCGCGAGTGCTGCGCGACGGCCGCTGGCAGCTCATCCCGGCCGAAGAGCTGGTCCCCGGGGATGTGATTCATTTGCGATTGGGGGATCTCGCCCCGGCGGACGTTCGCCTGTTCGACGGCGTTGTGGAAGCCGACGAATCGGAACTGACGGGTGAATCACAAGACGTAGAGAGATCGCCCGGGGCGACCGTTTACGCCGGCTCGCGGCTCAAGCGAGGCGAAGCCAGCGGAGAGGTTACTGCAACGGGACAGCGCACCTACTTTGGCAAGACCGCCGAATTGGTGAAAACAGCGAAGACAGCGAGCCACCTACAGGAAATTATTTTTGCGATTATCAAGTATCTGCTGATTTTTGATGCCGTCCTCGTTGGAGCCTTGCTGGTGTATGCCGGCTTCGCACACCTGCCTTGGCCGGAAGTCTTGCCGTTCGCATTGATCCTCCTGGTGGCCTCCGTGCCCGTTGCCTTGCCGGCAACGTTTACAGTAGCCACGGCGCTGGGCGCGCTGGACATGTCCCGCCAGGGGGTGCTGGTCACGCGGCTTTCCGCGATCGAGGAAGCGGCGGCGATGGATGTGTTGTGCACGGACAAGACCGGAACGATTACTCAGAACCGGCTGGCGGTGGCGCAGATTTTCCCGGTGGGAAATCGAAGCTCGGAAGAAGTGCTGCGCTTGGCCGCTCTGGCCTCCGATGCGGCGACTCAGGATCCGATCGATTTGGCGGTTCTCAAGGCAGCACAAGAGAAGGGGGCGCTGGACGCCATTCCACACCGCATACAATTCGTCCCCTTCGATCCGGCCACTAAGCGCTCTGAAGCAATCTATGAGCAGCCCGCGGGCAAACTGCGGGTGGTCAAGGGCGCGCCAGATGCGCTCGCTTCTCTGCCTCTGATTCGCAACGCAGGAGGCATTGCAGACGAAGTCGAACGGCTCGCAGGGCGAGGCGCGCGAGTCTTGGCCGTGGCTGCCGGAACGGAGGACTCGCTGGAGCTTGCGGGCCTCCTTGGACTGGAAGACCCCATTCGAGAAGACTCCAGCAACCCTGGTGCAGGATCTCAAGAGCCTGGGCGTGCGCGTCATTATGGTGACCGGAGATGGACCCGGGACCGCCCGCGCCGTCTCGCTGCAAGTGGGCATCGGTGATCGGGTGGGATCCGCCGAGAGCTTGCACAACGGCGCCGGGGCGGCGGCGGAACGGTACGACGTTTTTGCAGGAGTTTTTCCGGAAGACAAGTTTCGTTTGGTTCAGGCGCTTCAGCGGGAAGGGCACGTTGTGGGCATGACGGGCGACGGCGTGAATGACGCCCCCGCCCTGAAGCAGGCTGAAGCGGGCATCGCCGTTTCCACGGCGACCGATGTGGCCAAGGCTGCCGCGAGCGTTGTCCTGACAGAGAGCGGCCTCACGGGGGTGGTCCGCGCCGTTGAAACCGGCCGCAGAATCTATCAGCGCATGCTGACCTACACGCTGAACAAAATCATCAAGACGCTGGAAATCGCGGTATTCCTCAGCGTGGGCTTGATTCTCACCGGAACATTTGTGATCACCCCTCTCCTGGTTGTTCTGCTCTTGTTCACGAACGATTTTGTCACCATGTCCATCGCTACCGACCGCGTGTCGTTTTCCCCCCGGCCCGACCGTTGGGACGTTCGTACGCTGATCTACACAGCCAGTGCACTCGCGGGACTTGTTTTGATTCTGTCCTTCGCAGTGTTCTTTGTCGGCAGAGACACTCTTCATTTACCGCTTCGGCAGCTCCAGACGCTCGTTTTCCTCATGTTGGTTTTTACCGGCCAGGGCAACGTCTATCTGGTGCGGGAGCGCCATCGCCTGTGGCATTCGATGCCCAGCCGTTGGCTGATCCTGAGCTCGGCCGGCGACATTGTCGCAGTCAGCTTGATGGCGACAAACGGAATCCTGATGGCCCCGATTCCCTGGTCCCTGGTTGCTTCGCTGCTGGCCATCGTGTTGTCGTTCCTCTTTGTGATCGACGGCCTGAAGGTTCACATTTTTCGCCAATTCGGCGTGCGGTAAGAGGCGCCAAGAAGGCCGCCGGGCAAAAATCCTCAGCGATGCTCGGGAGTGTTCAAAACTGGACAGAAATGAGGAAGGGCGGCGTTTAGTATGAAGTGCGAAACGGCGGTGCGCAGGCGGGTGGCCGGAAAATCCCCAGGGCCGCCGACTTCCGTTTTAGCGCGCGCCTACGCGCCGGGGAGCGGCGCGCCCCGGGCTACAAAAGCTCCAGGCAGCGCCGGCACGGGCGTGGGGTCGGATACCCGAGTTCGGGGGAAGAATACCGCGTTCCCTGTATAGCACCTTAAAACCCGGGAACTATATGCTTGCGGCTCCCTGTCCTTAAATTTGACGCTGAGTGAGTCATTTGAGGGTGGAGCGGCGCGTAGGGACGAATGTGTTATCGGGTTGTGGTACGAGTTTGTTGGGATTTTGTTAGGTTTTGGCGCGTCGTTCGATTTTTTGCGGCGGTTAGGCCGAGTTGATCGATCTGGATGCTTTGCCAGCGATAGATTAAGACGCCACAGATAAACATGAGACGCATTCGAAACGGAAACGGGCACGCTAAGGGTTCGGTTGCGCTCGCAGGGCTGGAGAAGGCCCCGACGGGCATCCAGGGTCTGGACGAAATCAGCGGCGGCGGGCTGCCGCGGGGCCGCACGACGATTGTGTGCGGCGGGCCTGGCTGCGGCAAAACCATGCTGGGGATGGAGTTCCTGGTAAGGGGCGTCGAGGAGTTCGGCGAACCGGGCGTGCTGCTGGCCTTCGAAGAGACGCCCGAGGAGATGACCCGCAACGTGGCCTCGCTGGGCTTCGATTTGAAGACCCTATCCGACAAGAAGAAATTGTTCCTGGATTTCATGCGGATCGAGCCGAGCGAGATTCATGAGACCGGCGACTACGATCTGGAAGGCTTGTTCATACGGCTGCAGCACGCCGTGGATTCGGTGGGGGCGAAGCGGGTGGTTCTGGACACGCTCGAAGCTCTCTTTTCCGGGTTCTCGAATATGTGCGATCCTGCGCGCGGAATTGCGGCGGCTGTTCCGCTGGCTGAAGGACCGCAACCTTACGACGGTAGTGACCGCGGAGCAGGGAGACGGCACGCTGACGCGGCATGGGTTGGAGGAGTACGTCTCCGACTGCGTGATTCTGCTGGATCATCGAATCCAGGACCAGATCTCGACGCGCCGCTTGCGCATCGTCAAGTACCGCGGGACAAAGCACGGAGCCGACGAGTATCCCTTCCTGATCGACGAATCCGGCCTATCCGTTTTGCCGGTGACTGCCGCCACGCTGAACCACAAAATCACGCGGGAGCGGGTTTCCACGGGAATTCCCGACCTGGACGCGATGCTGGAGGGCAAGGGCTATTACCGGGGGAGCAGCATCCTGGTGAGCGGCACGGCGGGCAGCGGAAAGACAACTTTAGCGTGCAATTTTGCGGATGCCACCTGCCGCCGCGGCGAGCGCTGCCTCTACGTGGGATTCGAGGAATCCACCGACCAGGTGTTTCGCAACGCGGCTTCGGTGGGAATCGATCTCAACCATTACGTCAAAAAAGGGCTGCTGTTCCACCAGGCCTGGCGGCCGACGCAATATGGGATGGAGATGCATCTGCTGCGGATTCATAAGATGGTCGATACGCTGAAGCCGGATTCGGTGATTCTCGATCCGGTCAGCAACCTGATCGGAAGCAGCACGCAGCGCGATGTGCGCTCCATGCTGATGCGGCTGATGGATTTCCTGAAGGAAAAGGGGATCACGGCGCTGCTGACCAATCTGACCAAGGGCGGCGACCATCTGGAAGCGCACCGAAGAACAGATTTCCTCGCTGATCGACACGTGGATACTGCTGCGGGACGTGGAGCAAAGCGGCGAAAGGAACCGCTGCCTGTACATTTTGAAATCGCGAGGCATGGCGCACTCCAACCAGCTGCGGGAATTCGTGATCACCGGCAATGGGATCAGGCTGCTGCCTCCGTATATCGGAGCCGGGCAAGTGTTCACGGGTTCGGCGCGGCTGGCGCAGGAAGCCAAGGATTCGGCCGAGGCGCTGCTGCGAAAGCAGACCATCGAGCGCAAGCGCGGCGACTTGCAGGCCAAACGGCGGGAACTCGAGGCGCGCATCGAGAGCTTGAGAGTCGGAATACGCGGCGGAAGAGAAGCAGATGGAGACGTTGATTCAACAGGCGCAGAGCGTGGAGCATCGACTTGGAGATGGATACGCAGGAGATGGCGGGGAGCCGGCAGGCCGGGGCATCAACTGGAAAGCAAAGCAAACGGATCGGAAATGGAGCCGAGGGATGAAGACCAAAGAGAAAAAGGCCAAGGGTAAGGCTGCTAACGGATCTTCGGCGGCGGGAGAGATTTTTGAATTGCGGCTTTATGTGGCCGGGCAGACTCCCAAATCGCTGGCGGCTCTGGCGAACCTAAAACGCATTTGCGACGAGCACTTGAAGCAGGAGTGCCGGATCGAAGTCATCGATCTGGTGAAGCATCCGCAGTTGGCGCAAGGCGACCAGATTCTGGCCATTCCCACGCTGGTGCGGCGAGTTCCCGCGCCGCTGCGCAAGATCATCGGCGATCTCTCGAACGTCGAGCGCGTGCTGGTGGGACTGGACATCCGCGGACCTGCGGCGCCGGCGGCCAAAGCGGAAACTGCATAGGAAGGCAGGAGGGGAAATGGCGGAGTCGTTGTCATCCGCGCTGCAGCGGCAATTGGAAGAAAAACGCCAGTACGACGCCCGGGAGGTCGAGGAGACGATCGAGGCGATTCGCACCGGTATGGTGGATGCGTTCGTCATTGAACGCGGCGGGGAACGTCAAGTTCACGCCCTGCATCCCTTCGAAAGCGTCGAAGAGCTGCACGAGATCATGCAGGCGATTCGGGGCGGCCGGGTAGACGCGCTGGTGGTGAAAACGCCATCGGGCGACCGAGTTTTCGCTTTGCAGGGAGCCAACGAGCCTTACCGCGTTCTCATCGAAACGATGCAGGAAGGCGCGGCCACGCTGGACCCGGACGGCACGATTCTTTATGCCAACGCGCGCTTCGGGGAGATCATTGGCGTGGGGCTGGAAAAACTGATTGGCTTTTCCCTGCCCGGGCAATTGCAATCCGCCGACCAAGACAAACTTCGGCTGCTGATCAATGAGGGAATCAGCCAAACGGCCAAGGGCGATCTCAGTTTTCGCGATGCGCAAGGCCGCACGCTTCACTTGCATCTCACGCTCAGCCCGCTTCCGAATTACGACCAGTCCGGACACAACGCAGTGTGCGTGGTGGCCACGGATGTGACCGCGCTGCGCGCCAAGGAAGAGGCCCTGCAAGAGCTTTCGGTGCGGCTGCTCCAGTCTCAGGATGAAGAGAGGAAGCGCATATCGCGGGACTTGCACGACAGCGCGGGGCAATACCTGGCGGCAGTGCAGATGCGGCTGGGCGCGATCCTGGACCAAATAGAAGCTTCGCCGCAAGCGGAGACATTGAAGGCGCTCATCGACGATGCCCAGGAGTCCATTTCGGAATGTTCGAAGGAGATTCGCACCATCTCCTACCTTTTGCACCCTCCGACGCTGGATCTAGCCGGGCTGGGATCGGCGATCGAGTGGTATAGCGACGGTTTTTCGGAACGCAGCGGAATTAAAGTCGAGTTGGAAGTGTCATCGTCTCTCGATCGGTTGCCGCAAGATCTCGAACTGACGATCTACCGCCTGGTTCAGGAGGGCCTCACCAACATTCACAGGCACTCGGGCAGCAAATGGGCAGGGATTCGACTGGTGCAGGAGCCGGAGCGGATCACTTTGGAAATAGCCGATCGAGGCAGAGGGATGGCTGCCATTTCAACGGAAAACCCGATGCACCCGGGCGTGGGCATTTCCGGCATTCGCGAACGCGTGCGCCAACTGAATGGCCAACTCACGATTGAATCCAGTCCGCGGGGCACGACAGTGCGGGCAACTTTTCCGCGGCCGGATTTTCTTCCGCAACAAGATTAGGTCCAGAACCCAGCAGGCCCGGAAGTTCGCAGAAGCCTGAAGGCTTTGCTCAGCGATTCGTATTCGTTCGGCGATTCACGTTCGCTCAGCGATTTTCCGGGAACGTCTTCTTCAGCGCAGTTCAAGCCACGTGCGGCACCACACCAAAACACACCACGAATTGATTCCTTCAAAACCTCGGGGAGCGGGACCGCCGATGGAATTCGGCGGTCCAGTTCGTTAACTCCTGCGGAGTCCGGCGAAACTAGCGGCTGGAGCCCTGCAGCCGCAGGAGAGATTCCTCAATGCTCGGCGACATGCCGTGCTCAACGTCGCTGCGGCGCAGTTGGTGGAATTGCGTCAGGATGTTGTTGGCATCCGTCAGCACCTTGATGCGGCTGGCATATTCGGCGATTTTCGCGCCGGGCAGCGCCCAAAGGGCGAAATCATCGGTGAGCACGTTCAGATAGGCGCGCGCGCCGCAGCAGCCCAGGCTGAGCGCCGGCTTGCCGGTGTTGACAGCCTGCGGGATCGCCGCGCAGGCCGGCCGGCCCATGGCGGGAGGCACGCCCGGATCGACTTGCTGGGCGGCCTCGGTGATCACCAGGCTTTGCCGCGAATTGGCGAAGAGCAAGACAACGTCCGGCGGCAGCGGCGTGGAAGCCAGCGGGGCGTAGACGACATATTTGGTCTCCGCCTTCAGCATGGGAATGCCGGGCACATCTTCGGGGCGAACATAACCCAGGTCGGCAAACACTTTCAGGCTGTCGTTCAGATCCTTCTGGCGGGACGGCGTATCGAGAGGCATGTGGTGGGTGTACATGCCAATCGTGCAGCTTTCGTGATCCTTGGCCGAAGTCACGAAAGCCTCCTGTAGCGCCTCTCTCCCAAAACGCGCAGCCCGCCGGGGAGGGCTTGTCGGAAGAGCGAACTCCTGGCGGCGGGGTGTCCGTGAGGCATAGGGCCACGGGAGGAATGCGGAGGTGCAAGGAATCGTTGAGCGATTTTGCTACGGATTCAAATTGGTTCATCTGAAATCTCCTGTCTAATCTAGCGTTTAATCTGGCGGAATTTTCTCGCCAATTTCACGTGCCGGGACTCGTCAGAGGCCCGAGGGAATGCGCAATTGAGCTCCCGCTTTCCGGAAAACAACCATCTCAAGCCCAGCAGTTGCGCCGGTTAAAAGGCCGGGAGCTTGGCGATGGGCGCGTTTGAGTTTGGAACGCTACGACACTCAAACGTGGAGATCGCCCTAGATCACTTGGCTCGACGAAGAAGCCGGCTTCACGCGGCGAAACACACTTATGTTTTGAACGAGATTAAGCTGAGGCCCTTGGAGGGGGTGCGGGATCGGCGATGCAGGGATCGAAATGCAGAACGGAAAATTCTCGCTCGGCTCGGCGTGTAACGGCGGGCGGGCGAACGGCCGTTGCGGCTGGAAGAATCGATAATCCGAGGATGACGATGGATAAGGAAGTCTTATTCCCCGGCGTGAGCAGGCAGAGGGCGCCTTCGCCGGGATGCAGGCCGCAAATTCTTTCGCATTCGGCTTTTCTCTTCTCCGCGGCGGATTGCGGCGGCTCGGTGGCTTGCGCGACAAGTGTTGTCTCGGAGACGTGTCGCTATCTCGGGCGGCGCCTCGCGGCAGATCAGCCAGAGGCCGTTCAAGGCCAGCGGCAACAGGAAGAGCGAGAGTGCGATTCTACGAATCACTTGGGGTTACTTCTTCCCGGGCGTGGTGGCGGGCTGCGAGATGCCCTGCCGGAAGTGCTGCTCGTCGGAGTGGTTGCAGATATCCTCGCCGATGTCCCACGCTTTCAGCTTGAACATGCGCTTGGCGCTGAAGGATTGCGTGTAGGCTTTGGGATCGTCCACGGTGATGTCCAGGCGCATGGTGTCGTGATCGATACGCTGGTAGCGCTCGATCACGTGCAGGGCTTCGGTGTGCTGCAGGCCGGACCAATCCACCCAGGTCTTATCGTTGAAGCCGACCGTATCGACAACGAAAGTCGCGCCGTCCCAGCGGCCGATGGAATGTCCCCACCAGGAGGAATCGAGATCTTTGGGGTGTTCGCGGCCGTCGGTGTAGACCTCGCGGAAGTCGTGATTTCTCTCGTAGAGGAAGACGGATTCGGCGGGAGTTTGCACGATTTTGACCGGGGTGTTGGTGAGAAGCACCCGCGGGACGCCCAGCGGATCGCAGGATTCGAGAAACGGGTCCGGGTCGGTAGGGATTCCCTTCTCGTTGAATTTGGCCTTAACCCAAGGCTGCATCAACGGCATGGCCGGCTGCAGAAGCAGAGCGCGATTGTTCCCGGCGCCATCGCCCAGCCAAACTCCGGAAAGATCCTGCGAGGAAGGACGTTTGCGCCGCTGCCTGACCGAACGCAACCAAAGAAAATGCCAGCACAGCCGCGGGCACAAGCATTCCGCTCCTAAAAAACTTGGCCCGCTGGATCATTTCTCCACCATGGTGAGCTCTTGGCCGCTGGACAGCACGACCTTCTGAATAATTCCAATCGCGGCGCCGTTTTTGGCGGCGGTGCCGATGAGGGTAACTTGATCTCCCGGCTTGAGGGTGTTTTTCGTCCAGCCCGCGTGGATCAATATGTTGGGAGGCTGGGCCTCAAAATTCCAGTGTACGACCTCGCCTTTATCGTCGGTGACGTCGAGATGAATCTGGCAGTGCGGATTGGTCCACTCGAAACTGGCTACCGTTCCCTTGAGCGTGACTGGCTTTTGCTGGTCGTAAGCCGCCGTGCCGTGATGGGCAAAGATCGGGGTTGAGCCTAGAACGAGAGCGATCGAGGCGAGCAACGCGATTTTCAGCCTAAGAGTCATTGTTCCTCGTTCCTCCGGGAGCAAGTTTCGCCCCCGCACGCAAGCCGGGAAAATTAGCACACAAATTGGGATTAGGAAACCGGCTGGCTGTCGATTGGGGGCATCCGCGATTGCTTGACGCTGGTCGGAACGGAGGCGTAAAATTCGCGGAATATCTCTTTTCCCGGAGTACACAACAGAGATACGTGCGACGCTTGGCTACAAGTCCGAAAGGAACCCCGTGCGCGTAAATATCGAGCGAAAAGTTGATTGGGCAATCCTTACCGCGGCTTTCCTCACCGCCAGCGTGATGGGAATGGCCATTTTGGCGGGCGCCGCCACCGAAGCCGCCTCGACTTCTTCGGAAGATACCTCGCGGCTGGTTTCCGTGCAAAACCTTCCGCAGGATTTAGCCGCGTGCGACCTGGATGAATCCACCGGGCAAACTCCAGACGTGAGTGCGCCGGAAGAGAAAAACTTGTTTGCCGCGTTGCGCGAGGATCCCTCCCCGGCTTTGATGGCGGCGCAGTTCAGCACTCCGCATACCGAGGAGCAGGAGAGAGTCACCCGGGAGATGCGGGCGCAAGGAGCGCGCGTGCCGGTGCGCACGATTCGCGATACGGCGCCGACGTACAGCGCGGTGGCGGTGGACGTCAACTCCAACGAAGTGATCCTGCAGGACAACAATTTGTGGCAATACCAGGTGTTCGACCGGTTGTCGCCGACTCCGGCGGGACCGAACGATGTCTCCGTGCCGAAGCGCATCGTTCACGGCGACAAGAGCTTGATCGAGTTCAACAACGGGCTCTATGTAGACCCCAAAAGCGGAGACATCTTCTCGGTGGAATCGGACGTGGGGGACAAGATGGTGCGGTTCCCGCGCGACGCGAGCGGCGATGTTCCTCCCAAAGGAGTGCTGCACACGCCGCACCGCGTGTACAACCTGGCCGCGGATGAAACCACGCAGGAGGTTTTCGCGACGGTCGAATTTCCTCCGGAAGTGGTGGTGTACCCCAAAGATGCCACGGGCGAAGAGCAGCCCATACGGAGGCTCGAGGGCGACAATACAGGCTTGGACGCGCCGCACGGCATCGCGGTGGACGAAAAGGACCGCCTTTTGTTCGTCAATACCTGGGGGCATCACAGCGATTTCACGGTCGCTGGGACGGGGAAATGGTTTCCGCCCGCGATCAAGGTCTATACGGTGGATGCGGACGGCGACGCCAAGCCGCTGCGCGTGATTACCGGCGACAAGACGCAACTGGATTGGCCGGCGGCGATGAAGTTCAATCCGGAGAACGGCGACCTGTACGTTGCCAACGACATCGGCCAGTCCGTGCTCGTCTTCGCCAATGCACCGAATGCGCAGGGAAACGTAGCCCCGGCCAGAGTGATCCACGGGCCGTCGACGCGGCTGCGCAATCCCACCGGAGTGGCGCTGGACCTCAAGAATAAAGAGGTCTGGGTCTCGAACCTGGGGAACTCTTCGGCCACGGTCTATCCGCTGATGGCCAATGGCGATGTGGCCCCGCTGCGGATTATTCGCAGCGCGGAAGAGAGCAAGCGGGGAGTGAATTTCGGGAGGACCGCGGCGGTCACCTACGATCCGATACGCCAGGAAATCCTGGTACCGAATTGAGTGAACCATCCGCAGATTGCGGTCTTCGCCAGGTCGGCGAGGGAAAACACACCGTACTTGAGGTCCATCGAAGGACAGAAGTCGCTTCTGGGCCGGACCATGCACGACATCGCGTTCGACGCGATTCACGATGAGATCGTGGTCACCAGCCCGCTGGCGCAGGGGATCCTGACGTTCCGCGGCGCGGCCAACGGAGAGGAAGCGCCGATCCGCTACATCCAGGGAGACAAGACGCAGATCAAAGGCGTGGGCGCCACCGGCAAGGTGAGCATCGACGCAGTGCATAATGAAATCTACATGGCCACTCCGGATCAAACCATTCTTGTTTTTAACCGGATGGACCAGGGAAACGTGGCGCCGAAGAGGGTTCTCGGCGGTCCTGACACTGCAGTTGGAACTCGGCAAGCAGAACACCGACAAGACGGGAGCCCACGGAACGTATAGGAGGCGGCAACACTCCCGCGATCCGCGTCGATCCAATACACAATCTCTTCATCGTGCCGCAGGGCGGTTACGGAGGCGGAAAGATTCTGGTTTTTGACCGGACCGCCAGCGGGAATACGCCGCCGAAGGCGATCATCCAGGGACCGGTGAGCATGGGCAATCAGTTCGAGGTCTATGCTCCCAAGTTGCGGCTGGTCACGCACACCAAGAATTACATCGAGATCTGGAAAATTCCCGAAAGCGGCACGAGCACCGATAAGCCCATGAGAATCGCGGCTCCTTTGGGCAAAGGAGGCGGGGACATTGGAATCGTTCTCGATCCCCTGCACAAAGAGGTGATCGTCGCCACCTCTCCGGGCAACAGCGTGGAGACCTTCTCGGTTCCCGAGGTCTATGACGATTGGCCGGCGGGAGCGCCCCTGAGCACCAGCACCGCGACGCCTCAGTAGGTTTTGCTCGCTGAGGCGCGCGCGGAGCTACAACCACGCAGTCGTGCGGGTGGATCGTGGTTGGATCGATCTTCGGTCTTCGATCTTCGGTCTTCGATCTTCAATCCAGGGCAACTTTGGTTTAGGCGGCGGTCGGGAGCGTGCGCAGGTTTGGCACTGCGAACACTCTCACCTCAGACAATTCGGCGGTCCCCGAGTAAAGCCTAGTTACTCGGAATCGGGCTCCGACTCGAATTCACAATCGACTAATCGACGAGGGATTTCGGCTGGCAGGAATGTCAGCTGGCAGGCTGGGTAGCGGAGATCACGTCGAGCTGCATGGGATGGGCTTTGACGTCCACCGTAGCTTCCAGGGACGCGGGACCGACCGGCGGCACATGCGGAGAGCGAGAGAGCATAAATTTGTCGTTTCCGGCCAGAAACACTTTGTTGCCGCCTTCTTCCAGGACCTGGCCGCGAGCGCTGATGCGGAACTGGGTCACTTTTACGCCGGTCTTGCCCAAAGCTTGCTCAAGCTCGTCGGGACGAAAGCGGGCCTCCGGCTTATAGAACACCACTACTTTTTCTCCCGATTTGCTGATGGATAGCTTGGCGATGCCGTCCAATCGCCGCAGATAAACTTCGGAAATTGCCGCGCAGGCGCCGCAGGAGATCCCCACGGTGTGCATCTCCACCTTCTCGACTTGTGCTGAGGCGGGGATTGCGGCGGCCGAGAGCAGCGCAAAGGCCAAGCCCGCAATAGCTAAACCGACGATGTGCCCGCGTCCGAACATGGTCACCTTCCGGAGGCGCAGCCTTGCGCTCGGGCCGCACGATCTGAAACTGCCTGCGCCTATCGGTATCTGAACCATAGCACAATCCAGCCGCCCACTAAAAGGACGTTGAGCGCCAGGCTGGCGCCGAAAATTGCCTTGATCCCCCAGGTTCGTTGCGCGGGCGGACGGGTGCGCACGATCCATCCCTCATACACGAGCGCCCCGACGGAGATCGCCAGGAAGAGGGGCTGGAACTTTTCCAGCCAGAAAAGACAGCCGGCACTAACCAATGAGAATAGGCCAAGTCCTACCAGGACTTGAGGAAGCACTCATCAGCTAGGCGTCAGCAGGGCTGCGATAATGGAGAGCATCCCTGCGCGTTTTGGATCCTTGACCATCGAGGACCATCCTCCTCGGCGCGACTATAGGGAACGCGCCGGGAGAGGTCAACGGGATTCCGGCTGCGGCCAGAAAGCGCAGGATAGGGGGAGGCTAGTTATTGCTTCCGCCGAGCAAAGTGGGCCGCAAGCGATAGGACCATTCCGCAAGCTGGGCCAGCGGAACCACGCTGATTTCGCGCTCCGCGAGCAAACCCAGAACGAAGCGATGCCGGGGATTTTCCTGCGGGCGCGGCTCCGCTTCCGTCACCGCGACGAACTCGGTGTGTTCGAGCTTCTGGCGGATGGCATCGGCGGTAAAGGCCAGGACTTTGGCCTGGCCGGGGTCGCGGGAAAGCGACAAGGCTTGCACGAAACCGCGCGTGCCATTGCGCCGGTATCCGTAGTCGAGCCGCAAGGGATCGCCCGGATAAGTGAATTCATCCACGCGCAAGCGGCGCTCCAGGCGCGGCCAGACTCCCGTTCCGCGGAAAACGCCGTTAGCCCGCGCGCGGATTCCGTTGCGCGTGGCGGCGGCATCCTCCGCCAAACGGCTCGGCCGCGGCGGCTCCACGTGTTCGCGATACAGGCGGTCCAGTTCCGCTTCCAAGTCCTCGGCCAGCAATCCTTTTTGCGGGCTCAGCTGGATGGTGTTGGAAAGCGTTTGCTCCAGGCGCGCGATGTAACCCTGAGGGTTTTCGCCGGCCAGGGCGGATTGGGCGGCGAAATCGTCGGAGAGCCGCCGGAGCAGCTCTTCGTCGGCGCCCGGATGCAAGCGGCGAACGCGCGCGAACTCCGCGGGCTCTTCCACCAGCCGCTGCACGAGGCGCCGAGTGGCCGGATCGAAGAGCAGTATCCCGATATTCACCCACTCATCGCGTATCAGATTGGGCGTGTAGCGCACCACGTGATAAGCGCACGGGCGCAGGCTATAAGCTTCTTGCGTTTCTGCCATGATTCACTTCCTCGTCAAGTTTTCGCAGGCTTTCTCAAGCGTTCTCACATCCAATTCGGGAAGGGCTGGCGCCCGGAATCGCGCGCCAGGGCGATCAGCTCACGCACGCCCTGCCGCCGCCGCTCCAGTTTGGCGATCAGCTCCTCGAGCTGGCCGTACTCGTCGTTATACCATTCGGGCGGAATCGTTGCGGCGATCTCGCCCAATTGCGCCCGGCTGAAGCGCTCCACGCGGCCGAGCCACGGCTCGAAAGAGTCCATTCCGGTGACCTGCCGGTAGACGCTGTGCCGATTGTAAAGGCCGCGCAGAGGCGCGTCCGGGAAATTCCATTCGCCGGCATTGAAACAGAACCCATGATCGATGGGAAGCGCGCGATAGCGCGGGCGTCCCGCTTCCTGGAAAAAAACCGCCTGGCGGCCATTGGTGTTGCAGGTCCATTTGTCGAACACCAGCATGCCTGCGAAATCGGCCAGATTTTCCACCTGGTTCAACTGTTCCTCGGGAAGGAAATCGTAAACCGGCAGCTCCGCCGGATCGCCCGGATAGCGTGAGCCAAACTGCCGGCCGGGGCGGCAAGGCGTCCGTCCCGTTCCGAGTTGAATCACCAACTCGGCCGTCAGCTCGATCAGTTCCCGGCGCACCTCGACTACATCGGCCCGAGGAACGGGAAGGCCCAAGGAGCTTGCCACCCGCGTACCGAGCATTTCATTCGCCAGAATGCGAAGATGCTGCGGATTGTTTTGGAATTTGACGACGTAATAACCCCCGTCGTCGCAGCGCATCAGATGCGATTGGGCGCCCCCGCGCATCCGCCGGATATGCTCCACCGCGACGACCATGGCGAGGCATGCTACCGAGCGCCACTGCCCGCCGCAAGGGCCAATCCGAGGTGGGAAGAGAAGAGATGAAGGTAAGGGCTCGACGAGGCTCGGGGAATAGGCACACCGCCGCCCTCGCTTGCCGGCAGCGGCCGCACCAGGTTCCGCACGCGCGTCCGTGCGGATTCGCCGTATTGTCGATGGAACTCAGACGGCCAAACAGACTTCGCCCTGAGCGGGCCGTCGTGATTGGCGGGCGAAGTTCAGCGCTTCTTCTTGCGCGTTGAGCTCTTGCGGGACGCCTTCTTCTTGGAGCTCTTGGCCGCCGCGCGCTTCTTGGGCCGCGCTTTTGGCGCCGGCTTGCGCGCCTTTTTCGGCTTCGCTTTCGCTTTGGATGCGCCGGGTTTGCGTGGCTTGGGCTTCGGCGCGGAGGGCGCTGGCGCCGTGGGAACTCCCGGACGCTCGACTATAGTGACTTCCTCTTCGGTCTCTTCCAGGAGGCCCTCGTCTCTTTCGCCGCCTTCGTCTTCTTCCAGCTGGGAGTACTCGTTCTCATCGCCATTATCTTGTAGCCAGGCCATCATTCCTCCGTAGGTCAGCCGCTTTGAGATCCGGCTGATCTCGCCGGCGCGGCCTCGGCGGCTTATAAACGGAATAGCAAGCTTTTGTCAAGCCGCGCGTTTCGACCGGCGCGCACACGCAGCCCAGAGTAGCATTCCTGACTGCGAACGGCGTCAATAATCATTTGAGAAATCATGGAGAAAACTGGGAGGCCTGCAAAGAGGCGAATCTGGGAGCTAGTGGGCGGCTTGGACGATGGTTAGAATGTCGCCGGCTTGCAGGGACCTGCTGAACAGGAAGCGGTTCCCGCTGCGCAGGGCATCGATGGTGGTCTGGTAGGCCTGGGCGATGGACCAGAGCGTCTCCCCTTCGCGAACGCGATGGGTCACGGCCTGGCCCGGCTTGGCCGGGGATTCCGCCGCCCCTCGCACCACGGTCGTGGACGTGGATGCCTTGGCCAGGGTGGGCCCGCTCACGCCCGGATAGATCCTCAAGCGCATGCCGGGAGCCAGGCGATCGCTTCGCATTCCGTTCCACTTTTTTAATTCCGCGGCGGTCACATTGAACTCGTCCGCCACGCTCTCGAGCGTATCGCCACGGCGGGCGGTATAGCGCACCACCGCGCCCAGCGTGGGCTGCGACGGTCCCGCCGCGGGAATAATCAGATTGGTATCCACCGCCGGCGGATCGTGCTCGTCGAGCCCGTTGACCCTGGCTAGAGAGGCCACGGTCACACGATATTTCCTGGCGACGCTGGTGAGCGTCTCGCCTTCTTCCAGCCGATGCCGCCGCCAGCTCACCCAGTTCTCCGGCGGGATTTGGGCCATACCCTGCTCGAACTCTTCCGCCTTGCCCGAGGGAATCCGCAGCACGAATCGAGGATCGTTGGGCGTCACCAGGCGCAGCAGTTGGGGATTCAGCAGGCGCAGCGTATCCACATCGACGTCGATGGTCTCCGACACCAGCCGCAAGTCCACCGGGTGGCCGGGCTGCACGCGGTCGATCTCCACGGGTTGATCGGGTGTCACATCGATCCCGTACCGCGCCGGGTCCTTGGCAATCAGGGTCAGCGCCAGGATGATGGGCACGTAGTTGCGGGTCTCTTGGGGCAGCACATTCAATCTGTAAAGGTCCCAGAAATCCGCGTAGCCGGTGCGTTCCACGGCATGCTGTACTGTACCCGGTCCCGAGTTATACGCCGCCATCACCAGGTACCAATCGCCGAACATGTCATAAAGATCGCGCAAATGCTGCGCCGCTGCCCGGGTGGCCTTTTCCGGGTCCTGCCGCTCATCCACCCACCAGCTATGCTCCAAGCCGTACTGCTTGCCGCGATAGGCCATGAACTGCCAGAGTCCCCGCGCGCCCGCGCGCGAAAGGGCCTGGGGCTCAAAGGCGCTCTCCGCCTGAGCCAGATAGATCAGGTCGCCGGGCATGCCTTCCTCGGCCAGCACGCGCTGGATCATCTCCCGGTAACGCCCCGCCCGGCGCAATCCATTCTCCACGATGGCCCGGCCGCGCGGCGTCTGGAAGAAGTTCACGAAGGAGAGAACCTGATCGTTGATCGTCAGAGGGATATCGTGCTGCACGCCTTGCAGTTCGCGCTCCGCATTGGCGCGCAAACCAGCCTCGGCGGCAGGGGGCGGAACCTCTTCCCCGGAAGTAATGGCGTTGATTTCGTCCAAAGGAGAAGGCTGACCCTGCTGGTCGGGAGCGATTTGGGGCACGCCGTTGGCGTCGACGGCCTCGGCGGCATCAGCTTCCTGCGTCGAGCTGTCCACGCCGGATAGAGCGGAAGCGATCTGGTCGTGCAGGTCGGATAAGACCGATTCGCTCGAAAGATCAAACCCGCTGCCGGAAATGAGGTCCAGGGCGCGGTTGTAGTCTTCCCGGGCCACGTCGCTGCTGCCCGCCTTCTGCTCCTCTTCGCCCGCTGCAAAGATCGCCGTTACCTGCTTGGCAATCTCTCCCGCGCCATCATCCGTGGCCAAAGGAGCCACCGGCGCGCGCCTCACGAGCGGCAAAGCGCCTATATTGGCCGCCAGGCGGCGCGCGGCTGTAGTGTTGTGCTGGCCAGGCTTTGCCGCGCTGTTTTGTTGGGAGGTGGAAGCTTGAATCGATGGAGGATGGTTGCTGGCCGTATTCCGCGCGGAATCCCCGCATCCCAGGAGGCAGAACGCCGCGCCTGCCGCCAACGGGAGGCCGAGTAGAACCGCGAGCTTGTGAGGTCTGCGCGCTTTCATAACCCTAACCCCCAACTCCTCCATGGATCTCCGTTTAAACCATCCGATGCGCCGCCTCGGAGAGGGGGACTGGGGCAAACCGAGCAGAATTGAAGTTTTATCCTACCCCCGATCAAATCCCCGAGGCAACTCCAAGATTCACAGGGCGTTCATATTCAGGAAACAGCTCCCGGCAGGGCTTTCGGCCCCCTTTCGCCATGGGGCGCCTCCCACATCTCGCCTATAAGGTGCCTTTTACAGCGCCGTCAGGCCACCTCCTCGTCCTCGGTCAGCTCGCCCTGCCGCTCCGCCTTGGCATGGGCGATCACCTTCTCGGCAATTTCCCCGGGGACGTAGTCGTAGTGGTCGAACTCCATGGAGTAGCTGGCGCGGCCTTGGGTCATGGACGTGAGGTCGGTGGCATAGCTGAGCATCTCCGCAAAGGGTACCAGCGCCTTGACCACCACGTTGGCCCCCCGCGCTTCGCTGCCGTTGATCCGGCCCCGGCGGGAGCTCAGGTCGCCCATGACGTCGCCCGAATACTGGTCCGGGGCATACACCTCCACGTGCATGATCGGCTCCAGCAACGACGGCCGGGCCTGCTTCATGGCCTCCTTGAACGCCAGCGAGCCGGCGATCTTGAAGGCCATGTCAGAGGAGTCCACGTCGTGGTACTTCCCGTCATAGAGGACCGCCCGGAAATCCACCACCGGGAAGCCGGCCAGATAGCCGCGGTCGGCGGCGGCGCGAATGCCCTTCTCCACCGAAGGAATGTAGTTCTTGGGAATGGCGCCGCCGAAGATATCGTCCACGAATTCAAACCCGGCCCCGCGGGGCAGCGGTTCCATGCGCACGCGGCACACCCCGAACTGGCCGTGCCCGCCGGTTTGCTTCTTGTGCTTGCCTTCGGCGTCGGCTTTGGCTCGGATGGTCTCCCGGTAGGGCACCTTGGGAGGTTTCAGGGTCACGTCCACGTGGAAGCGCTTCCGCAGCTTGGCCACCACCACCTCGATGTGCTGCTGGCCCGAACCCGCAAGGAGGAACTCCTTGGTCTGCGGATCGCGCGAAAAGCGCAGCGCCAAGTCTTCCTCCAGGATCTTGTGAATCCCCAGGCCGATGCGGTCCTCGTCGGCCCGGGTTTTCGGCTCGATGGCAAAGGTGATGGCCGGCTCGGGAAGCCGGGCCGCCGGGTAAAAGATCGGCGCGCCCTTGTCGCCCAGAGTGTCGCCGGTGACCGTCTCCTTCAATTTGGCGATGGCTCCCAGGTCTCCAGCATGGAGTTCGGGGACTTCCATCCCGGTCTTCCCCTGCATCACTTGCAGGTGCTGAAAGCGCTCCACCGTTCCGCGATTGAAGTTGGTCACGCTGGCGTCGTTCTTCAGTACGCCGGACATGACCTTGAAGTAGCTGATGCGCCCGGCGAATGGGTCCGAAAGCGTCTTGAAGACGAAGATCGATAGATGCTCGGAATCGGCGATCTTTCGCTCCACCGGACTGCCCTTCCCGCCCGCTTCGCTGAAGGCGCTGGCGTTCCCCCGCCCGGCGGGATCGGGAAAAACGTCCACGATCAGATTGAGCAGCGCGTCGCTGCCGATATTATGCAGCGCCGAACTCATCATCACCGGGAAGAGCCGCTGCTCCCGAAAGGCCAGCCGCAAACCCTTGGTGAGGTCCTCCACCGGCAGCGTTCCTTCCGCGAAGAACTCTTCCATCAGCGCGTCGTCGCCTTCGGCCACCATCTCCACCAGCTTTTCGTGCGCCTCTTTCGCCGCCGCGGCCATATCCGCGGGAATCTCCTCCACTTTGCCGCGCCCATCTCCATCCGGCGTGTAGATCAACGCTTTCATGCTGACCAAATCCACCACGCCCCGAAACTGCTTCTCGGCGCCGATGGGAAGCTGCACGGGGACGACCCCGCGGCCAAACACCTCTTGCACCGAAGCCAGCGCGCGCTCGAAATTCGCGAGTTCCCGGTCCATCCAGTTGATCACGATGGCCCGCGGCTGCCCGTATTCGGTGCAGTAATCCCACACCTTTTCCGTCACCACCTGCACGCCGGCCACCGCATCCACCAGCACCAGCGCAGCGTCGGCGGCAATCAGCGAGGTCCTGGTTTCATTCACGAAGGTGCTGTAGCCGGGCGTATCCAGAAAATTTATCTTTGTTTTTTCCGCCGCGTTCGGCGAGCCCGTCCGCGCCCATTCCGCAAACGCGATTCCCGTCTGGATCGAAATTTTGCGGGCAATCTCCTCGTCGTCCCAGTCGGTGACCGTGCTGCCTTCCGTTACTTTTCCCAGCCGCGGCGTCATTCCCGCCGTATAAAGCAACGACGACACCAACTGGGTCTTTCCGGTGTCGCCGTGGCCGGCAATGCCAACGTTGCGAAGCGAAGAAGTTGTGTAAGTTTTCATGGCTTTCCCCTGTTCGGGCCCAGGGCCGATCTCGCGGGGCGAAAGCACAGGCGGGATACCCAGGCGCCGTGCATGGTTACCTAGAATGGGCGGATGCTAACACGAGCGTATGCAAGCGGGCAATTCGGTAGAACTCGTAGGCCCGTAGTAGGCATGAGGTCTTTGGGAATGCGCCATTCTTGCCGCCTTGGGCGACCCTGAGTATCCTAACCAGCGCAGTTCGAGGCGAGCGCTCTCATGGCTTCATTGAAAATAGCGCTGGGCAATTACGGGCTCACCAAGCCGCTCAAGGATGGCAGCGTTCGTGCCGCTGGGCTGGAACTGGAATACGTTCCGGTGGATGCGATCGTGCCGGCGATGCGGCGCATGGTGCGAGGCCTGGAGTTCGACATTTGCGAGATGGCCTTTACCACGTATCTTTGTGCCAAAGCGTACGGCAAGCCCATCACCGCGATCCCCGTGTTCCTCACCCGGAATTTTCACCATTGGGCGATTTTCTACAACGTCAAGTCGGGAATTAAGACGCCAAAGGATCTGGAAGGGCGCATCGTGGGGGTGAACCGCGGCTACACCGTCACCACGGGCCTGTGGGCGCGGGGAATTCTCCAGAACGAATACGGCGTGGACCTGCGCAAGATCACCTGGGCCCCGACGGACGAAGAGCACGTGGCCGAATACAAAGCTCCGGCGAACGTGGATCTCTCCTACCGGGGAAGGCCGCTGGCGGAACTGCTGGTCTCCGGAGAAATTCCCGCGGCCGTGGGCGACGTGCGCGTCGGCTCACCGGATGTGCGGCCGCTGATTCCCGATGCGCGCAACGCCGGGTTTGCGTACTTTCGGAAAACGGGCGTCTACCCGATCAATCATGGATTAGTGGTTAAGGACTCGCTGCTCAAAGCCAATCCGGGATTGGCCAAGGAGCTTTTCGAGGCCTTCCGCGCAGCCAAGAAGATTTATATGGCCCGCCTGGATGCGGGCGAAAATCTATCTCCGGCGGATGAAACGGCTCTCGCGCTCAAGCAAGTGGTCGGCGATCCGTTCCCGTTTGGCATCTCCGATCCACAAGGGCCAAATCGAAAGGCGCTGGAGACGATGATTGGGTTCGCGGTAGACCAGCAGGTGATTCCGAAAAAGTTCAGCGTGGAAGAGCTGTTCGCTCCGGGAACGCTGGATTTGGAATAGCGGACGCTCTACGAAGCCTGCTCAGGAAAACTCAAAACTAGAACTTGTATCGAGATTCAAGCTCGGCCGGCGAGCTGCCGGCATTTGTCTAGCGCGGCGTAGCTGCGAGTGGGCGCGGCCACGAGGAATCGATATCCCTCCTTGAGAATGCGCTCGACGTTATTCGTGTCGACGTGCGGGTGCCCCACGGGAACGGCGCACTCCTTGCACGTGGCGACAATCTCCGCCATCGCTTCGACCACCGACGGATGCTCGTACTGGCGTGGGAAGCCGAGTTCCTGGCTCAAATCGCCTTCGCCGATCAGGACCAGGCCGATGCCCGGAACGTTTTTTAGCATCTCGCGAAGATTGGCGATTCCCTGCGTATCCTCAATCATCAGCACCACCAAAATTTCGCCCTGCGGATTCAAAGGCCACACATCGGCCTTGCGGTAATACTCCTGCTGCGCCAGCCCCCAATAACGCGCGGCAGCCAGGGGCGCGTCGCCTCGGATGCCGGCCGGCTCGCTCAGCTTGGCGGTCTTCAAGCTTGGATATCGGCACGCAGCAACGGCATTGTAGGCTTGATCGACGGTGCTGATGTGCGGCCATACGATGCCGTAGGCGCCCAAATCCAGCGCCTGCTTGGCGAGCCACTGATTTTTTTCGCTGCCGTTGGGCGGAATGCGCACGAACGGAGCAACCGCAGGCGCCACCGAAGCGGCATCGGCGATCTGGCGGCGATTCAGCAGGTACTGCAAGCAATCGCGCAGAGTTCTCGCGTCCCAAGGATTGTGCTCCATCTCAAAAATCAACGCATCGTAACTGGAGGTGCTAAAGGCCAGCGCGGAATCGATTTCGGCGGGCGTGAAGGCGGCGAAGGCCTCCCGGCCCTGCTCGAGGGCACGGATCACGCCATTCAATCGCGGAATTTCAGCCATGTCGCCTCCCTACCGCACAATCGCTTCGAACAATCGCTTCGCACTTTAACAGCGCTGGCAATCGGAAACCGAGGGCGAGTATGGTAGCAGAGCGGCGCACAGGCCGAAAATCGCGCAACATATTTGACAACCCGTTGCTCGGGTTCGTAGCATGCCCCGTTCGTTCGTAGCAGTTCAGCAGATCGATTTACGCAAGCCGAGGCCGGAATGATTATCGATTGCCATGGACACTACACGACGGCGCCGAAGGCGCTGGCAGCCTATCGACAGCGCCAGATCGATGCGCTGAAAGACCCCTCGCCATCGTTCTCCGAGGCGCTGAAGATCGGCGACGATGAGCTTCGCGAGAGCGTGGAAAAAGCGCAGCTGAAAATTCAGCGCGAACGCGGCATCGACCTCACGATTTTTTCGCCGCGCGCGGTGGCCATGGCGCACCACATTGGAAACGCCGCGACCAGCCTGCAATGGGCCCAAGTGTGCAACGACCTGATCCACAGGGTGTGCACGCTCTATCCCGAAAGCTTTGTGGGCGCATGCCAATTGCCGCAGTCGCCCGGCGTTCCCCCCGCGAATTGTATCGGCGAACTGGAACGCTGCGTCAGGGAACTCGGCTTTATCGCCTGCAACCTGAATCCGGACCCTTCCGGCGGCCATTGGAGCGATCCGCCGCTCACCGACCGCTATTGGTATCCGCTGTACGAAAAAATGATCGAACTCGAAGTCCCGGCGATGATCCACGTCAGCGGCTCCTGCAACCCCAATTTTCACGCCACCGGAGCGCATTATCTGAACGGCGACACCACGGCCTTCATGCAGTTCCTGACCTCCGACATCTTCAAGGACCTTCCCGCGCTGAAATTCGTGATTCCGCACGGGGGCGGCGCGGTTCCCTACCACTGGGGCCGCTACCGCGGCATTGCGCAGGATTTGAAGCGTCCTCCGCTGGGAGAGCTTCTGCTGAACAACGTCTATTTCGATACCTGCGTATACCATCAGCCGGGAATCGACCTGCTGACGAAGGTGATTCCCATCGACAATATTCTTTTCGCCTCGGAGATGCTGGGCGCGGTGAAGGGCGTGGACCCGGAGACCGGCCATTATTTCGACGATACCAAGCGCTATATCGAGGCCGTGCCGTGGCTGAAGGAACCCGACAAACGCAAGATTTACGAACTGAACGCGCGCAAGGTGTATAGCCGGTTAAAAGTAAAGCAGCCGGCCGGCGAGGCGCGGCGCGCGCCGCTGTGATGCCGTTGTGATTGGGGCGGAAGCCTGGCGCGCGCGTTTGAAGTTGCGAGCTTAGTGGATGCCAATCAGCGGCCAGTAGAACGGAACCAGAAGCAGCAGGACCAGCGACTCCACGATGGTCAGGCAAATTCCCACCCGCAGCAAATCCTTGGCCTCGAAATAACCATACGAGTAGCCGGTGAGCAATACTCCGGACTGATACACGAAGATCTTTCCGCCCGCCGCAAACGACCAAACCAACAAGATCGGCAGAAGCGAAATTCCCCCCGTTTTCGCAAAGGTCACCAGGGGCGGCAAAGACGTGGCCAGCATGGAAATCTCGTTGCCCAGGAAAAAGTGATAAAGAAAGGCAGTCCAATAGGGAATGAATGCCAGCGAGAATTGATTGCCGATCAACGGCCGCATCCACCCGAACATGATCGTGGTCATTGAACGCAGGGCGTCGGTCTTCACCAGCACTTCGCCCATGCTGATGGCCGCGGCGGTGAAAAATACCGGCAAATAGTTGAGCCGCTTCAGGTCTTCGAGATTGAGGATGCCGAACTCGGGCACCGCGGCCAGCAGGCCGATGCCAATGCCGATTACGGCAGGCGGGACATGGTGGATCAGATCGGTGGCCCACAGCGCGATGGCGATGCCCATCAAGAGGAGCGAACGCTTCTCGACGGGCGTCCAACGCCCCATGCTTTCCAGGGAACGGTCCAGAAACTCCGTGCCTCCCTTGAGCGCCTGTTCTTCCGGAGGATAAAGCCAGCAGACCAGCCGCCACATGACCAATACGGTCACCACGATGCAGGGCAAGAACGCCAGCAGCCATTCGCTCCAGAAAACTTCGATGCCGGTGAGCTTCAGGATCAGCCCGCGCGCCAGAATCGACGACGCGCCGGCAACGACCATCTTGTCGAAGATGCCGGCGGTATAGGTCAAGGTGACGAAAATTCCGCGGCCCACGTTGCTCCCGCGCGACAACCCGAAAACGTCCATCAATCCGACGGCCACCGCGGCCATGATCACCACGCAAGCGATTCCCGAGGGCACCAGCAGCGTCAGCAGGAAAGACGAAAGGATCAGTCCGAGCAGAAGACGCGAATAGCCTGCGCCCACCCGGCGCATCACTAAATAGGCCAGGCGGCGCGCCAATCCCGATTTGGAAGCCATCATGCCGATCAGCGCGGCGCCAAAGAGAAACCAGGGCGTTTGATCCGCGAAGCCGCTGAAGGCGGTCCCAAAATCCACGATGTGCAGCGTCCAGAAGAGATAGCAGCCGGCCATGCCGGTAACGGCGTGGGGCAGCACTTCCGTAATCCAGGCGATGATCATGAAGGAAGAGATGGCGATGGCGTGCCGGGCATTGAGCTGAAGCGGCAAGGGCAAAAACCACAAGAGAAGCGGCACGGCGAGGGTGACGGCCCAACTGATGAACTTGTGGTGGCTGGAGTGGACGGCGAACGGCGCCGCGTGGACGGTTTGCTCCGTGGTGGCGCTCACTGCCGGTGCCGCCCTTCGGTGGCTTTGCCCGCCTTGTCGTCCTGGTCAAAAAATTGCGGCACCAGAAAACTCAACACGCCATTCTTGACGCTGTCGGAAACGTAAATCTCCCCATCCTTGGGGTTCAGCGCCAAGCCCACCGGATGGATCAAGCCGCTAAAAGGACCTCGAATCATGGCCAGAGGCGCCACATCGCCGTTATCGGTGATGTTCCACACGCCCATGAACCCCAGAACCGGATTCAGCCAGGGATCGTCGGGCACTTCTTTCGAGTCCGGCTTCAAGGTCACCCCGTCGTAGAGATTACGATGAAAGTGATTGGACGCCGCCAGGAAGATGCGGCCTTTGTAAAACTCCATTTGCCACGGCTCGTCGGTCATGCCGGTCTTTGGTCCCATGATGCGGGCGCGCGGGGCCACGTTGCCGTTATCGGTGCGATTGAAAATCAGGATGTCCTGCGAATTCGCCACCGCCAGCAGATTTCGATCCGGATCCACGGCCAGCCCCACCAGATGCCCAAGATCGGTCTTCGGTCCCGTGATCACGCGCACCGGCGTAGCATCGCCGTCATCGTCCCAGCGAAAGACGTTGATGCGCTTGCCGGTAAGGCTGGCCACCAGAATCTCGTGGTTCTGCAAATCCAAGCTGACCGAGTGGGGCGTCACCAGGCGCGTATGCGGCCCTTGAATCACGCGCAACGGGCGCTGGGAACCTGAGGCATCCGCGCGGAAGGTGAGAATCGCGTCGGCCAGCGCGTTCGGCACCACGATTTCGTCGCGGACCGGATTATAGGCGAGGCCGTGAATGGTGCGCCCCAGCTTGGTGTCTTGGCCGGAGATGATTCGCGTGGGCGCTGCTTGGCCGTTTGCCATCCTGGCAAACACCGCGATACGCGGCTGCGTCACTCAATTGGGCACCAAGAGCGCTTCGCGCTTGGAGTCATAGGCCAGCGCCATGGGATTGCCGAACCCGGGAGTAGGCGTTCCCGCCGGAGCGCTGCGGATTACTTCCTTTGGCGCAATGTTGCCCTGGCCCGCGCTGTCAAATGCCAGGGCGGAATGATCGCCCCAGTTGGACACCCAGATTTCGCCTTTCTCGGCGTCAACGGCAATGCCGATGGGACGACTCATGCCGGTTCGATCGCCGCGAATCACTCTGACCGGGGCCGCATCGCCAGTGCTCGCGCGGCCGTAGATCAGGATCGAGTCATCACCATTGTTGGCCACGACGATCGCGTCGTGCCGCGAGTCGTAGGCCACGCCCATGGGCCAGTCCAGGCGCGTGCGGGAGCCCTCGATCACGCGCAGCGGCGCCACATCGCCTTTGGCTCCCGCCGGAAAAATGCGAATCGAGGGCGGGCGCGATTCGCCTGCCTCCGCTGCGTCGTCCACGACGGGCGATTCCTCGCAGCCACCTCCCGTGTTCTTCACCAGGCCTCGGAAATTTCCGTGATTGGCCACGCCGATCTCGGCGTGCGATTCGTCCCAGTAGATGCCGTGCGGATCGGCCAAGCCGGTGGCCTGCCCGCGGATCAGGCGCAGGGGAGCTTCCACGCCGGCCACTTGCCGGCGGTAGAACACAATCGTGTTTTGGACCTCCACGGTAACGGCGATCTGATCGGCTGCGTTGCCCAGGGCCAGGCCCCAGGACTGATGCGGCACGGAAAACACGCGCGACGGTTTGGCATCGCCAAACCCGCCGTAGGGCATGACCACCACGGTGTCTTCGATGTCGTTATTCACCGTGTAAATTTCCTGGCGCCGCGAATCGAGCACAACTCCTGCGATCATACCGAGATACGTGGCCGGACCGGCGATCTGCCGCAGCGGAGCGCTGATGCCGCCGTCTTTGCTGGCGCCTCGAGCTTGATCGTAGAGCAGGAGGCTTTTGCGGTTTGGATCGCTCATCGCCACCAGGCCGTTGGCAGGGTCCACGGCAATGCCGTTAAACGCGGGGTAAGGGTCGGCAATCATGCGGACGGGAGGGATGTCCTCGGGCGCGGGTTTTGAGGAGTTGCCCTCGGGCGTGGCTTGAGGCAGCGCGACGTTTTGAGGCAACGCGACTATGGCCGCAAGTAACCCCAACCCGAGCACCCATGCAGCGGCCGATTTTTTCATAGAGGGCAAGCCGAGCGCGGTCTTTGGTCAAGCAAGGTTCATTTCGTTTAGCGCTCGCCTCGGTCAATTATGCCAGCAACGGCGTGATACGGCGACTCGCTTTGTGTCAGTCTCGCCTCTTTTTCCCTGCTGCCTTGGCACAAACAGGGATAAGCGTGACGGTCAGCGGTGAGACCGTGAGCGACGTTGCGAACGCTCCCGCGCAGAACGGGCGACAGGAACAGGTTTGCTTTCGATATCGGAATCGATAGAGCGCGTAGCAATACGTTTGCTTTCGGCATCAGGAACGAAGTCAATCGAGAGTTTCGAACCGAGTGCATGGGCGATTCGATTTAGGGTTGTCACTGTTACGTTTCGCGCCGATGTCTCGATGCGCGAAATTTTTGACGTATTCATTCCGGCCCGTGCAGCGAGCTCGGTCTGATTCATAGCCGCCTGTTCCCTTAGTCGGGCAATCTTGATCCCGATATCCAGGTCTGCGAGTTCTTCCTGCACGAGTTTCCGCATTTTGGGATTTTCCATCTGGCGTTTGTAATACGTATTCCATCGTGTCATCTCTTGCCCTCCTGCTTTTTCGACTTCGCTCTTAACCGGGCGTTGTGGTTTTCCATTCTCTGTTCGGCAATGCGAATGTCGGCTTCCGGCAACTGGTCGGTATTTTTGACTATCCCGTGGAGCAACACGAACGTTCGAGCGGCGTCAGCGAAATACAAAACCCGCAATTTGGCCCTTCCCGATTGAGTCCGAAGTTCTCGCAACCGTCCGCGCACTTGTGAGGAATACGGAAATGGCAGACTCGGTCCTTCTTGCCGCAGCGTGGCGATCAATGCCATCACTTTGGCCCGCTCTTTGTCCGATAGGGAGTTCAGGAATGTCTCCACGGGAGCGTCGCCGTTCACGTCCTCGTAGAAATCTACGCGCCAAGTCATTGCCCTATAGAGTATGCTTTATAAGGCATAACCGTCAAGCGAAGAAGTAATCTCTGCGGAGTTGGCAGCTTTTGAGCCGTTTCTCACTGCTTCTTTCTGGGAAAGAATTCCGGCATATAGTACGCGTACATGCCGTTGGAGACGCTATCGATCGTATACACTTCGCGATCCGCAGGATTCAGGGCCACGCCCGCGGGCCAAACCATTTCGCTGGCCGGCCCTTTGATTACGCCGCGCGGCGGGACATCTCCGTTGTCGTGAATATCCCAAACTCCGATAAACCCGGGCTTTTCGGGATTCCAGGGCGAAGGCGAGGCGTCCTCGAAGCGATAGGATTCGGCGTTATTCTTCACCGCGACGAAAATCTTGCTCTGCTCGGGATCGACCTCCACCTGCCGGATGCGGACGATGCCGGATCGAGGTCCCGCGATCACCGCGCGCGGCGCAACGTCTCCGTTATCCGTACGATTGAAGATGAAGACACCTGTGGTGCCCTTGTTGTCGCTGCGGCTGCCCACCACCACCAGGTTGTGCACGGGATCGACGGACACGCCGCGCACCTCGTCCAAGCCGGTCTTTGCGCCCCGAATGGTTCTCAGCGGCGGGACATCTCCGTTTCCGTCCCGGGGATAGAACAGGACGTCCTTTCCGCCATCCTCGCCGACCACAATTTCATTGTTCTGAAGGTCCACATTCACCGTCTCCGGGCGCAACATGCGAGTGTGCGGGCCCTGGATAATACGAACGGGCGCCTCTTCTCCATTGGCATCAGCCTTAAAAAAAAGAACCGCTCCCGCCAGATGCACGGGAACGATGATTTCATCATGCACCGGATCGTAGGCGATGCCGTGCATGGTGCGGCTGAGCTTGGAAGCTTGTCCTTCGATCACCCTTACCGGCCCTTGGTTTCCGTTTGCCAGCCTGGCAAACGCCATGATTCTGGGTACGCTCACTCAATTGGGAACGAGAATCTGGTCCCGTTTGGAGTCGTAGGCAATCGCTCCGGGGTTGCCGAATCCGACCGCTGGCGTCCCCTCGGGAGCGTTGCGCAACACGCGCTTGGGAGCCACATTGCCGCTGGCCGTTCGCGCGAACACCACCGCCGTGTGCTCGGAATAATTCGTGACCCATAGTTCGTCGTTCTTGACGTCGATGGCCACTCCCATGGGCCCCACGATTCCGGTCCGATTGCCCTTGATCACGCGCACCGGCGCAACGTTGCCGCCGGCGTCGCGCCGGAAAAACAGCACCGAGTTCGTCCCGTAATTGGCCACGGCGATCTCGTCGTGCACCGCATCCAGGCTCATCCCCATCGGCCAATTCAACTGCGTCTGCGCGCCTTGGATTTTACGAATAGGTTTGTCGTCCCCTTTGGCTTCCACGCCGTAGGTGTTGATGGAGGGCAGCGCAAAGTGGCCGCCGATGGAGCCGCCCAGCGCCTCTTCCTCTTCGCGCGTCAGCGGAGCCCAGTTTCCGTGATTGGCCACCAGCATTTCGTTGTGAGCCACGTCGGTGACGATCCCATGGGGATCGGCCAATTCCGTCTCGCGGCCGTGCAGCACCCGCAGAGGCGCCTCGCTGCCGGAAGCGTCGCGGCGGTAGACCACCACCGTGTTGGGATGCTCCACGGAAATGGCCACCTCTTGCCGCATGGAGTTGAACGAGACGCCCCAAACGCCGTGCGGCACGGAGAGCACGCGCTTGGGCTTGATGTTCCCTTCCATGTCATAGGAGAAAACTTCCATGCGGTCGCCAATATCGTTGTTTACCGCGAAAATCTCGCGCTGCGCGGGATCCACGGAAATGCCGGCGACGAACATCATGCCGGTTCTGGGCCCGCGGATTTCTTGGTTCGGCGGGATCATGCGATGAGAGTTGTCGCCAGCGGTGCGGTCGTAAAGCAGGATTGCTCCCCGGTTGGAATCGCTGATCACCACCTGGCCCGCCGCGGGATCGACCGCCACGCTGTGAAAGCTGGGATAGGCGTCGGCCACGGTGCGCGCCGGAGCGATATCGCCGCCCACGGGCGCCGTAGCGCCGGATGCAGAGGCCGAGACGGAGACAGAAGCGGACACCGAGGCGGAAACAGGATCGGCTTTTCGCTGCTGGACCTGCTTCCAAGCCGTCATGGCCATCGCCAGATCGGTCGTGTCGGCGCAGCTATCGTCATCTTCGTCCGGCGTATTCGCCGCCGCGACTGTGGCTGGGGTGGAGAAGGATAAAACCCGAGGACTGGCGCGGAAGAGCAGATGGACGCAGCCCGCAAGGAACATCACCGCAGCGCCCGCGCCCACAAGACCGAACTTCCGATTGGCTGGCATGAGGGGTTATCTCCCGACTGCAATCCCTACTTGCGCTGTGCGATTATTCCACTCTTCCGCGCGGGAGTCACACCGAATCTGATTCACGCGCAATGCGGGTTCAAGTCAGAGGTAATATTCGCGCATCATCCGCCACCGTTCGCGATAGAGCCCGCCTTGCGCGGCAGGTTCGGCGGCTTCGCGCGCCTGGAGAACGGCGGCCTGGGCTTGCGGCGGCATTACCGGCAAGCGGGTAAGTGAGGCGGCGCTCAACATTGTTTCGGCCACCTTCTCCAGCCTCTGCGCCGTAACGCAAACGTAGGCGATCTCCGGCCCGGCCACCACGCAGCCATGATTCTTCAGGAGCATGGCGCCCATCTTGCCCAGCGTCCGCGCCACGTCATCGCCCAGCGCCGGCGTGGAGATGCTCACGGCGTTATTCTCCAGCACAGGCAGCCGGCTCGCGAACGACGCGCAATCCTGATCCAGCGGCTCCACGGCAATGCCCAATGCAGCCATCAGCGTGGAGGCTCGCGGATGAGCGTGCAAGACGCAGCGCACGTCCGGCCGCGCCGCATAGATCCGCGCGTGAATCGGCCATTCGCGAATGGCGCTGCGTCCGTCGGCGGGACCGTCGACACGCTTCCCCTCGAAGTCGATCACGATCAGATCTTCGGGCTTCAGCGTTCGCCAGCTTACCGGGCGGGGTTTTATCAGAATGCGCTGGCCGTCCAAGCGGGCGCTCAGATGACCGCCAAGGCCGTCTCCCGCCGCCTTGACGGCGTAGAGCACCTGGCATGCCTGCACCAGTTCTTCGCGAAGGCCCGATTCGCCGCTCGTGGATTCGGCGCTCGGCGCCTTCGAGTCCACCTAGACCTCGGCCTTCATCAGCTCCCGCGCGCCCTCGTCGAACTCCACATCCCTGTTCAAGAGCAGCGAGGCGGAGCGAATCCAATAAACATCGCCGTGGTGCGCGGTGTAGGGTTGCCGGCCTTCGGAGAGCTCGCGGATCTCCTGCAGCAACAGGCGGCGCGTGGCAATAATTGCGGTGTCGCTGGTGCCCAGGCGCTCCCGGGTGCGGTCGACCACCGTCCCCATGCTCTCCTGGATCGCCTGGTCCTGGGCGGCAAAGCCGTGAATGCCGGTCATGTTCACGCTGCGCTGCTTCTCGCGATCCAGCAGGTACTGATTGCCTTTATTGCGAAGGGGACGGAAGGTGGCGGGGTCCACCTTGGCGTGCACGAAAGTTTCGTTGCGGATGGACTCCCACTCCTCTTCGGAGAGCGGCCCGTCGGGACGCCAGCTCGCGGTCCAAACCCAGCAGGTTTCGTCGTCTCGCGGCACCCAGCAATGTCCGTGAATGGCGAGACCCTTCTCGTACGGAATCATGGTGTAGCTGGGAAGGAGGAACTGCGTGAGCCGCCAATAATATCGGTCTTCCTCGGCATTGCGGCGGACGCCAATTACCAGGCCGTAGTCGGTCTTCTTTACCGTGAAACGCGGCGCCTTATCCAACAGATGATATTTCGCCCGCAGGTTACTGCTGTTCCTCACTTTCTCCACGTACGAGTCGGTCACCCGGAATGCGTCCAGGCTGGCGTGAAGAAAATTGGAATGGCTGGAGTCGATACCGCCCTCGATGGCTTGCAGGTAGTTGGTCTCCTGCACCCGCTTGGAAACGTACCGGTGGCTCTCGGGAACGCGCGCCCACTCCAGCTTGGGCAGATCGGGCTGGTGTTCCGGAGGACCCAGATAGGCCCAGATCAAGCCGCCATATTCGCGCGTGGGATATGCCGCGATGCGCACCTTGTTTTCGAAGCCGTACTCCTCCGGCTCGTTGGGCATGTCGACGCAGGTGCCGTTCACGTCGAATTTCCATCCGTGGTAGACGCACCGGAGGCCGCACTCCTCGTTGCGTCCCCAAAACAGGCTGGCGCGGCGATGGGGGCAAAATTCGTCCATCAGCCCAACGCGGCCTTTGGAATCGCGGAAAGCAAGCAGGTCTTCGCCCAGCACTTTCACCCGCACGGGCGGACAATCCGGCGTGGGCACCTCCGAGGGCAGCAATACCGGCATCCAAAAGCGGCGGAAATAGTCGCCCGCCGGCGTCCCTGGGGCGGTGTGGGTGAGCAGCTCGTTTTCTTCGTGTGAGAGCATGGCTTCTCAATTCCCGTTAGACAAAAGCTTCGAGGACCGTGGCGGCAGCCTCGGGACGGCGCTCCGCCACCAGATCGTGCGCCTGGTGAGCGCCGGTGTGCAGCCGGTTCACGGCGTCGCGCCGGGTCGAAGCAGGCTCGCTCGCCAGGAAAAAGCCGGTGATCGTCCAGATGGCGTCCAGTTCGGCCTCGCGGTAGACCAGATGCTCGAACGAGGTGGACACCTTCAGGTGGGCGATGACGTTCCGCAAAGTATCCGCGGAGAAATCCTTGACCGGAACGATGTGCTCCGGATTCACTTCCGACAAAGAGAACATGCCATTTTGCCCTACGGCTATGCTAAGACGAAACTCCCGCCCAGGCAACGCCGGGGGTTCGTCACGTTAGCGTCAAATGACCACTACCGGGGGCCAGGCGCTTGTAAGCCGCCAGGTTCATCACTATAGTAGCTGCAGTGCGCGTTGCATATCGGCGCAACGAGATTCCGAATTAACTCCCAACTCGCTTCGAGGTAACTATGCGTACATTGGCGCGGGCGTTCCTGATTGTCGGAGGCGCAACCCTCTGTGTCTTAGCGCTCTCCAGCCGGAAAGCGCCGGTCGTGCTTACTTATCCCACGACGCCGCTGGCGAAGATGACCGCCGTGGCCGTGGGAGATATGTGCGCATGGGGAGAGAGCGGCCCGGACGTCTTGGCAGACCCGCAGGAGGCCGGCGTCATACCGAACGAAGCGCAACTCCCTCCCGTGCGCTACGTGACCGATCCCTATCCGACGTTCAACGGCATCGCCCTGGACGCGCGCAACCATCGACTGATCCTGAGCGACGAAAATCGCAAGAGCCTGCTGGGTTACGACGCTTCGGCCGGCGGCAACTCGCCCAATGTGACCCGCCCGATGTGGCAGATCATCGGCCCGCAGACCGAGGTCGGTTTTATTTCCGGCGTGGAAGTCGATCCGGATCGCCGCGAGATTTACGCCGCGAATAACGACGTGGAAGATCGCGTGGTGGTTTTCGATTACGACTCCAATGGCGATCTGAAGCCCAAGCGCCAGCTGTACGTTCCCCACCAGAGCTGGGGGCTATCGCTGAACCGTTCGCGCGGCGAGCTGGCCATCTCCGTTCAGCAGCTCAGCATGATCGCCATATACCGCCGCGACGCCAATGGCATGGATGCTCCGCTCCGAATCATCAAGGGTTCCCAGACCCATATGGCCGACCCGCACGGAATTAAGTGGGACGCCGATCACCACGAGATCGTCGTCGCCAACCACGGCAACTCCACCGAAATCGTGCCCTATTCGGCTTACGACGCGCAGACCTCAACTGCTCCCGCGACGAAGGATCTCTTCGGCGGAAAATTCGTGGCGCCCTCGATCGACGTCTTCGATGAAGCGGCCAGCGGAGATGCCAAGCCTGTCCGCACGATCGAAGGTTCCAGCACCAAGCTGAACTGGCCAATGGGAATCGATCTCGACGCCACGCACGAAGAGATCGCCGTGGCCAATAATGGCGACAACTCGATTCTGATCTTTCGCCGCACCGCCCAGGGCAACGTCGCTCCGGTACGCACCATCCGCGGGCCGAAAACCGGCATTTCCAACCCCATGGGCGTGGCCATCGACGCCGAGCGCAACGAGCTGTGGGTGGCGAATTATGGCGACCACACCGCGCTCGTCTTCTCGCGCGATGCCGCGGGCGACGTCGCTCCCAAGCGAATCATCCGCAACGCCCCCGCCGGCACGCCCACGGGCGGCTTCGGCAATCCTTATGCCGTGGCCTACGATTCCAAGCGCGACCAGCTGCTTGGTACCCAATTGAGTGAGCCAACCGCGCATCGCGGTGTTTGCCAGGTCGGCAAACGGAAATTCGAACCCAGTCAGGATCATCGCCGGGCAGTCCACCCTCTTGAGCCGCACCATGCACGGCATTGCTTACGACGCCACGCACGATGAGGTGGTCGTCCCGGTGGCGCTGGCGGATGCCGTATTGGTGTTCCGCGGCGGCGCCGATGGGTCCGAAGCCCCTCTCCGCGTCATCCAGGGAACCAAGACCAGGATGATTCGGCCCCATACCGTAGCCGTGGATGAAAAGAACGGCGAAATCTTTGTGGGCGATTCGAGCGGCCGGAACATCGTGGTCTTCGATCGCTTGGCCAACGGCAATGCCCCACCCAAGCGCGTCATCGAAGGTCCGCGCACCGGTATCCTGTTTATCGTCGGCATCGCCGTCGATCCCGTACACGATCGCGTGATCGCCGCCAGCGTCGCCAACGTTCCCGGCAAGAAGACCGGCCTGTTTATCTTCGGGCGAACCGACAACGGCGACGTGGCTCCGCGAGCGGTGATCTCCGGACCAAAAACAGGATTCGTGCGGCCCTGGCAACTGGCCGTCGACCCCGCGCAGGGGAAGATCTTCGTGGCCGCGATCAATAACGAGAGTGACCCTCCCTATACGCTGGAGAAGCCGCGCACCGATTTGCCTCACGACGTCCAGCTGCCCTTGCCCTGGAATAGCGGCGCTCTGGGCTTTATCGGCGTCTGGGATATCAACGATGACGGGGACGTGCCCCCGCGCGCGCTCATCAAGGGGCAGGAGACCTTTCTCGTTCACCCCGGCGGCGTGGCCATCGATCCGAAAGATGGCGAAGTTTTCGCCACCGATAGCGTCCGCAATGGATTGTTCAGCTTCCTGGCTCCCAACCTCTTTCCGGAACGTTCCCGGTCGCAATTGGACTCCGGCAACGTGACCGCTCGCTCGGAACGATAGCGGCAACCGCAAGAGATCGATTGTTTGTGCGGGAAGTAATTGTGCGCGACGTTATGTGAGGGAAGATCGCTTACTTTCGAGGCACGGCGCAACAGGTGTCTGTCGTGCAGTTGGGCGCATGCAAGGACTTCATCTTCATGCCGTAGTCGGTGAGGGCCATCTTTCCGGGAACAATCTGATGGCACGTTTCGCAGCCGAACTCCTGAAATCTCTGCGCCACCTGGGCTTCATCGGGCGATCGCTCCGCCGACGGCAATTCGCCGACTACGTTCATCGCGGTCAATAGCCCGGCGCAGCCCTCAAACTTTCCAGACACCTGCTGGCCGCGTTCGGTGAGGCCGAGTTGATAATTGGCGCTCAAGGTGTGGCAACTGTCGCAGCCCTGATGAGTGAAGACGTATTTCGTCAACTGCCCCGAATTCATGCGTGCGATTTGCGCTTCGGAAGGCGTCCTGCTTCGAGAAAGCACCACGACGGAAACGGCAATGCAAACCAGGGCCAAGCCCCCGAGAACGAGCACCGTTCCCAGGCGAACCTTGCCGCTTTGTCGCGGAGCGGACTTATGCTTTGTCCGCGCCTTCGCAAGCCAGCGCATGCAGCGCCATCTCGTTTAGTCCCACCTCGATCAGTCACCTTGTTCATTCATAGATACACCCGCAAGCCGCGATAGTAAACCCGATTGTCGCTATCAGGGGTCAGATCGCCGGTATAAGAGGCCCGCTTATGGGTAGAAGAGAGATGCACTCGAAAAGAGCGAACTCTGCCCATCACGAAGCAACCTTGTACCCCGAATCGTTTGGTGTTATATCTTAGGGCTTCATTGTGCGCTCCGCATTTCGCTACGGCAGTCTGGAGCGCCGATACCGCTCAAGGAGAGCACGATGGCCTATGTAATTGCTGAGCCCTGCATCGGAACGAAAGACACCGCATGCGTGGATGTATGCCCCGTCGATTGCATCCATCCCCGCAAGGACGAGCCAACGTACGAAAGCGAGACGCAGCTCTATATAAACCCCGTCGAATGCATCGACTGCGGAGCCTGCGTTCCGGTCTGCCCGGTGACCGCCATTTTCGCGTTGGACGATCTGCCGGAGAAGTGGAACAACTTCACGGCGATCAACGCGGATTGGTACGAGAAAAAAGCATAATTCCTTTCATTGCCGCACTCGTAGCAAAACGGCGGGGCTCCACAGGCTCCGCCGTTTTCTTTTCTCGCGGCGCCATAGACGATAGACGGCAGACGATCGGGGACATCTTTCCCGATATGGCGGCATCTAACTTTCCGCCCAGGTACCGCGGAGCCTTCAGGTCAGGCACGGCAGGGATTCTCAGGCCCTATCGTCGAGATCGGATCGGCTCGGCTCTGGGACGGGCAAATGATCACCATTACCTCAACGGCTACGGCGGTTCCCCCCAACGTGCTCTCCCGCGAATTGGTGAAGGAATATTACGGGCGAACCTTTTCGCTTTCCGACCGGCGCCTGCAAGCGATGTTCGAGATCCTGGATAACTCGCGCATCGACAAGCGCTACTCCTTGTTCCCCGTCGATTACCTGATTCAGCCGCGTTCGCTGACGCTGAAGAATTCCGAATATCGGGAACACGCCATAGCATTGTCGCGCCAGGTGGCCGAGCAGGCGCTGGCCCGCGCGAATCGCGACCCCTCCGAAGTGGATATGATCGTCAGCGTCTCCTGCACCGGCTTCATGATCCCTTCGGTCGAAGCGTACTTGATCGGCGACATGGGCTTTCGCCCCGATGTGCGCCGCCTGCCGATTACCGAGCTGGGCTGCGCCGCGGGCGCCGTGGGTTTGACGCGGGCCTGGGAGTATCTCCGCGCCAATCCAAACGCCACCGTGCTCCTGATTGCCGTGGAACTCCCCACGCTCACGTTTCAGCGCGACGACTTGTCGCAAGCGAACTTGATCTCAGCCGCTCTGTTTGGCGACGGAGTGGCCGCCGCGGTGATCTCGGACGGCCCTGGAAAAGGCCCGGCCATACTGGATAGCCAAAGTTATCTCTTTCCGTCGTCGATCGACGCCATGGGATTCGACCTGAAAGATACCGGCTTTCACATCGTGCTCTCCAAAGAAGTGCCGCAGCTCATCCGCGAAAATATCGGCGGCTTGCTCGAAGGATTCCTCGCCCGGAATGGACTCACCCAAAAGCAAATCAAGGCTTTTGTGCTTCATCCGGGAGGCCAGAAATTGCTCGGCTTTATGCAGGAAGAGCTCGGGCTGTGCGCTTGCCAGGTGCAGCCTTCCTGGGATGTTTTGCGCGAATATGGCAATCTTTCCAGCGCTTCGGTGCTGTTCGTGCTGCATGAGTGGATGACGCGAGGGGAAATCAAAGCCGGTGAGCGGGGTTTTCTCGCGGCCTTCGGTCCCGGTTTCAGCGCGGAGATGCTTCTTCTGCAATGGACATGACCGCAATCGCGTTTCTGGTGTTGCTCGCCTGCGTTGGCCTCGAGCGGCTCCTGGAGTTGCGCCTTTCGCGGCGTCATCAGCGCGATCTGGCGCTCCTCGGAGCGCAGAAGCGCGCCGACCCGCAATATCGCTGGATGATCGCGCTGCACGCCGGCGTTCTGGCCGGCGCGGCGCTGGAAGTTATTTTTCTGCGCCGTCCATTTATCGCGCCCTTGGCGGCGGCTGCTTTGCTGGCTTTCCTATTGGCCACGGCGCTGCGCTGGTGGGTGATTCGCACGCTGGGAACGCATTGGAATACCGAGGTGGTGGATTCGGCGACTCTTGGCGTGGTCAGCAAGGGCCCGTTTCGCTGGATTCGCCATCCGAATTACCTGGGCGTCTTCGTGGAGATGATTGCGCTGCCGCTGGTGCACACCGCATGGATCACCGCGATTTTCGCGGCGGCCGGGAATCTCTTGGTCCTGCGGAATCGCTTGCGCGTGGAAGAAGGCGTGCTCGAATTCGGCGCCCGCCTACCGCGCGGCCATGTCCGGCAAACCCAGGTTCCTGCCTAAACTTTTCTAGCCTTCCCCCATGCGGACATCGTTGCCAGCCTTTGGCGCCGCAGCGATCTTGGGAAGGCTCGCTTTGCCCGGATCGCGACCCTGTTGCAAAGCCTGGGCCCATTCTCTCGCCGCGCGGCAAAGCGGCTCCAGAGCGATGCCCGCATGGCTGGGCGGCGCGTCGCGCAACCGCCCCAGCCCCGCTTTCAATAGGGAGCATGCGCCAGTCCAATTGTCCCGCTGATAGTGATGAAAGGCCGCCGCGATCTGAATGATTCCCTGCAGAAACCTCTTCTCGTCTCCGGCGGAAGCCAGCCACACCTGCTCCCAGGCTTCGTGGGCCTCGAAGAAGCGTTCGCTATTGAACTCCTCGATCCCCTGCCGCAACGATTCGTGTAACGCTGTATTCATGAAACGCTGTATTCATTAAACAGAGACAATCGAACCAAATTTTAACAAGAACGAGTTCGACTTCCGTGGCATCTTAGCAGAGGCGGCAAAAATAACATCGATCCAGTGATTCTGGGGACACGCGTCCGGTGTAACGCTTATGCGTATCCACCGTGGCTGGCAGTATGATGGCAGTGTTCCTCGGTGCGGGGTTCACACTTGAGCAAGTTCAGTCTGGTTCTCCTGATTCACTCCCATCAGCCGGTCGGGAATTTCGATGCCGTCATCGAACAGACCTATCAACGCTCCTATTTGCCCTTTGTCGAGCGGCTGCTGCGGCATCCCGGCGTTCGCCTGGGCCTGCACTATACCGGTCCGCTGCTGGAATGGATGGAGCGCTGCCATCCGGAGTTCTTCGACCATCTTCGGGAATTGACCTCGCGCGGGCAAGTGGAACTGGTCGGCGGCGGCTTTTACGAACCGATCCTGGTCTCCATTCCGCCCGAGGACCAGCTGCGGCAAATTCAATTGATGCGCGACTATTTGCTCGAAAAATTCGGCCGCGAGCCCGATGGCGCGTGGCTCGCCGAGCGCGTCTGGGAGCCTCAGGCGCCTTACGCGCTGGCTTCGGCCGGCGTGAAATACACGCTGGTGGACGACGTGCATTTCCTCGCCGCCGGTTTCGAGCTCGACCAGCTCCACGGAGATTACGTCTGCGAAGATCGCGGCCAGACCGTGCGCGTTTTTCCCGGCCTGAAGATTCTGCGCTACCTGCTGCCCTTCCGTCCTCGCGAAGAGGCCATCGCTTTCCTCCGTGAAAGCGCCCAGCGCCATCCCGGCGGCATGGCCGCCATGGGCGACGATTGCGAGAAGTTCGGCGCCTGGCCCGGCACCTACGACCTGAACTACCGCGATGGCTGGCTGGACGGCTTCTTCGAAGCCCTGGAGAATTCGGCCGACTGGCTGGCCACCACTCCGCCGGGCGAATATATCCGCGAACATCGGCCCCTGGGCCGCGCCGACCTGCCCACGGCATCCTACTCGGAGATGATGGAGTGGGCCCTGCCCACCAAGGCGCGGAACGCTTATCACCAGGTCAGCCAGGAATTCGCCAACCGCCCGGACGTGCTGCGCTTCTTGCGCGGCGGGCCGTGGCGCGCCTTCTTCACCAAATACGCCGAATCGAATCTCTTGCACAAAAAGATGCTGCGTGTTTCGGCCAAGCAACACAGCTTCGATTCCAAACGGATGAGCCCGGAACGAAGCGCCAAGCACCATTGTGCCGAAAAGCATCTTCTGCGCGCCCAATGCAATGACGCCTACTGGCACGGCGTCTTCGGCGGCGTCTACGCGCCTCACCTGCGCACCGAACTCTGGCGGGAACTGGTCCGCGCGGAAACTTTGCTCGACGAACTGGCTCGCCGCGCCGACGGATTGCACGATCGAACAAACCGATTTCGATGGCGACGGCTCCGAAGAGCTCTACGCCACTTCCAAAAGCCTCACGGCGCTGGTGCGGCCTGCCGACGGAGGCACTCTGGCGGCCCTCGACTTCCGGCCCAGCGCGGTCACGCTCATCAACTCCATGCAGCGCCGGCCCGAGGCCTATCACAGCCGGCTTCAGCAACGCCTCGTCCTCTCCTGCCGGCGGCCAAGTCGTCTCCATTCACGATCAGGTGCGCAGCAAGGAAGCGGGCTTGGAACGCTATCTGCGTTACGATCGCTGGCCCAGAAATGCCTTCCGGCTTCTGCTCTTTTCGGCCGGCAAGACCTTCAACGATTACCAGGAGTTGAAGCTGGAGGAAAATGCCGCCCTGGCCGCCGGCAACTACGGCGTTCTCGGAGACCGGCCCCGACTCTCTCAGCATGGAGTGCGAAATTCCCTGCCCCGATTGCGCCAGCGCCGGTGGAGCCATCGACTGCTTCGCTGCACGAAACGGTTTGCCTTTGCGCTGGGAAGCACGCGCTACCGGCTGCACTGCACCACGCGGCTTTCTTGCGCCAGCGCGCAGGCCCGTCCGGCGCTGGTGGGGATGGAAATTGTTCTGAATTTTCTGGCGCCGCGCGAGCAAGACCGCTACTTCGAAATCCCCTCGGGACGGCATCCGCTGGAGTGGTCCGCGGCGTTAAAGGGAGCGGAGATCGGTTCGCGCGTTAAGAGTGGTCGACGAATGGCAGAATATCGCCGCCACCATCGAAGCGCCGTGGCGCGCAGGAACTCTGGATCACTCCGATCGAGACGATTTCCGAATCCGAGGAAGGCTTCGAGCGCGTCTATCAAGGATCGCAGATCCTGGCCGTCTGGCCGCTGGAGCTGCTCGCCGCCAAGCCCTGGACCGGCGAAATCAGTTTGGCCGTGGAGGCCGCCCGCAAAACCGCGCCCGACTCGCTCCGCGAATAAAGCCTCAGTTCGCGATAAACTCACTCCGCGATAAACAAAGTCTCCGCGAAGGCCCATTCCCGATCGATCCACTGCTTCAGCAGCCCAAATCCGCTGCGCTGGCCCATCTCCAGCACCTCCTCGGGGCGATATTTATGGGAGCTTTCCGTCCAGATGGTTTCGCCTTCGAGAAACGAAACGCCGCACCCGGCCCGCGGAATCTCCACCGTTTGCGCGCGCGCCGATTCCAGGTGCATCTCGATGCGCCGCTCTTCATCGTTGTAGCGGGCCAGGTGGCGGAAAGCGGAGAGATCGAAATCGGCATCCAATTCGCGATTCATCCGCGCCAGCACGTTGAGATTGAACGCGGCCGTAACCCCCAGCGCGTCGTCATAAGCCGGCAGAAGCTGAGAAGCCGGCTTCTCCAGGTCCGCGCCCAGCGAGCAAAGCATCGCCCGCCATTAACACGCGGCGCACTTCCACCAGGAACTGCTCGGCCACGGGGCGATCGAAGTTGCCGATGGTGCTGCCCAGAAAAAGAACCAGCAGCCGCTCGCCGCGCCGGCGTCCCGCGGCTACCGAAAGCAAGCCTTCCAGATAAGGCTGTTGCCGGGGATGGATGCGAAGATTGGGAATCTGCCTCAACTCCTTCCAGCATTGGTCCAGCGCCTTTTGCGAAATTTCGATGGGGTGGTACACGGTTGGCTGGCGTTTGGCGAGAGCCTCCAGCAGCCAGGAAGTTTTCTTCCCGCTGCCGCTGCCCAGCTCCGCGACCACCACGCGCTCGGGCATCAAGCTTCGGGCGATGGCGTCGGCATTCTCTCGCAGCAAACGCTGATCGGCGCGGAACAGGCCATACTCGGGCAGCAGCGTAATCACTTCGAAGAGCTCGGAGCCGATTTCGTCGTAGAGGTACTTCGAGAGGATCTCTTTCTGGCCGTCTTTCGTTAAACCCAGACGCGCGTCCGCGGCGAATTCGGAGACGGAATATTGCGCTGGCGCATGAGTGAGCATAGGGGCCTCGATGGGGATGAGATTCGGGTCAGCGCTCGACGCAGCGGAAACCCGCGTAGATGTACGGGTAAAGCGGCTGAAACCAGTTGCGAAACGACCGCCGCAAGAGGCAGGCCGCGGTGCGCGCCGATCCGCCTTTCATGACGTAATGCTGATTGTCGAAAAAATTCGCCGAATAGCCGGGATAGAACGAAAACGCCTCGAATCCTTCGAAAGGCGCGAAAACGGTGCGCGTCCACTCCCATCCATTGCCCACCAGGTCGGTCACTCCAAACGCGCTGCTGCCCGCCGGAAAGGCCGCCACGGGAGAGGGATCCCAATACTGGAAATCGAAATTGCCCAGGCCTGGCGTCGGGAGGTTCGTCGCCCCAGGGATAAGCGCGTTCGGCGCCGTTGTGCGCGCCGTACGCGGCGCGGTGCCATTCGGCTTCGGTGGGCAGTTCCTTGCCCGCCCAGCGCGCGTAAGCCGACGCCTCCGCGTGACTCACGTAAACGGGCCAATCCTGCGGAAGCGGCACCTCGTCGAACATGGTGCGAATAAAAAATTGGCTGCCCCGCCGCGTCCAGAATGCGGGATGCAGCGTGCCGCTCGATCGCAGCCATTCCCAGGCTGCATCGCTCCAGAAGGACTTCTCGCCGTAACCGCCTTCGGCCACGAAACGCAGATACTGAAAGTTGGTTACTTTGTAAGTGTCGATTCGAAACTCGGGAACGAAGACGCTATGCTCCTCGAATTCGTTATCCCACCCGAACGCGCCCTCGTCTTCGCGCCTCAATCCCAAGGTCGCGATGCCCGCCGGGATGGCCGTCATATGCGGCCGCACCTGCGGCGCGCGCGGAGGCGGCATACCCGGCCGCGAGCGTTTTAAATTGAGGGGCAAGCGGTGCAGCATGTACGCCAGCGTCTCCACGTGCATCAAGCGATGCTCGATGGCCACGTTCAAGTATTGCGAAAGCGTTCGCTGGCGTGCGTCGTCGGCCCCCTCCAGCGCGTTGGCCAGTTCGTCGCTCAGCGCTGTGCGCAGGCTCTGGACATAGCGCAGGACCTCGTCGCGTTTCGGCCAATCCTCGGGTTGATCGTCGGGCAGGCCGCCGTTCACCGGATCGATTCCAAAAGCGAAGAGCTGATCGAACCCCGGAGCAAATGGTTTTAATCCCGGGAGCTCGCGGCCGAAAAGATTCCAGTCGAATGCCTCCAGATGCCCCAGGTAGAAGATGATGCGGTGCCTTTCGGCAATGGGGCGCTCGTAGAAGGCCTCGGGGCGGATGATCTCGAACAGAGCGTCGCTTTGGGCACGGGCGTCTGACAAGCCCTGCGAGAGCCCGTAACGAGCGGTGCGTGTGGAAGGTCCCATCGGGATACCCACCATTGGATGCCTCACTGCGCGCCTGGTTTCCTGGTTTTCTGTGCCGTAGACCTATCCAGTGGCGTAAGGCTGGCACTCGATGGTAAGCCTAACGGACGCACGCCAGCAAGCGAAGGTCTTGCCGAGCGGGGCCAGGCCTTTGCACCTTCGCTGTGACCCAGGTCCTTGCAGCGTTCGCTTTGACGAAGTCCATTGCCCGTGGCATTGCTGCGGTCCTACCATATCCGTATGGTCGCTAGCCTCATTCCCATATGGACATGGGCCGCTTGTGAGCGCCGAGGCGGTTCCGGACGGCCTCGCCGTCGAGCTGCGAAACGTGGGCTACTGTATCAGTGAGAGGCGGATCGTCACTGGCGTCAGCTTCCAAGTAGCCCCCGGAGAAACTTTGGTGCTCCTCGGGCGCAGCGGCTCCGGCAAAACCACCACCCTCAAGCTCATCAATCGCCTGCTCGAATCGTCCTCGGGCGAAATCATGGTCGAGGGACGCCCGCAGGCCGACTGGGATCCCATTCGCCTGCGCAGGCGCATTGGTTACGTGATTCAAGACGTGGGCCTCTTCCCGCACTGGACCGTGGAGCAAAATGTGGCCATGGTTCCGCGCCTGGAATCCTGGGCCGAACCGCGGGTGCGCGAGCGGGTGCGCGAAATGCTGGAACTGGTCGGCCTGGACATCGCCAAATTCGCCGCGCGAAAGCCCGGAGAGCTTTCCGGCGGACAGCGCCAGCGCGTGGGGGTCGCCCGCGCCTTGGCCGCCGATCCTCCCATTCTCCTGATGGACGAGCCCTTCGGCGCCTTGGATCCGGTAACGCGCGCCGAGCTGCAACACGAATTTCGCGAATTGGCGGCGCGCCTCGAAAAGGCCATCGTTTTTGTCACCCACGACTTGCGCGAGGCGCTCTTCCTCGGCACCCGCATCGGCCTCTTCGCCGACGGCCGGCTCATTGGCTCCTACGAACCCGACGAATTCCTCCATTCCCAAGATCCCGAAGCCCAGGCGTTTGTTCGCTCGCTGGGCAACGGAAATATAGCTGGCCAGGCGCACCGCCCCTGAGACGTAACGTCAGGCGATGCGTTAGGCGGTACCCGTGAGGCAATAGAGGAGGCGGCGTGAACTTCTGGACTTTTGTGGTTGCCCATCGCGCGGAAATCCTTTCCCGCACCGGGGAACATCTCCTGCTCGTCGCGGCCGCCATGTTCGCGGCCGTGCTCATCGGCATCCCCTTGGGAATCGTCCTGGTCCGGCGGCACAATCTGCGGCGCTGGGTGCTGGGGGCGGCCAACGTGATCCAGACCATACCGAGCCTGGCGTTATTCGGCTTCCTGATTCCGGTTCCTTTTCTGGGCGGCATCGGCGCGAGAACCGCCATCGTCGCTCTGGCGCTTTATGCTTTGCTTCCCATTCTCCAAAACACCTACACGGGAATTGCCGGTGTCGATCCCGCGGTTCTGGAATCCGCTCGCGGCATGGGTATGACGCCGGCGCAGATTCTTTGGGGTGTGGAGTTGCCGCTGTCCATGGGCGTGATCCTCGCGGGAGTGCGGGTCGCCATGGTCATTTGCATCGGCGTGGCCACCATCGCCGCCGCCATAGGAGCCGGCGGGCTGGGCGTCTTCATCTTTCGCGGCGTGGCCATGGTCAACAACTCCGTGATCCTCGCCGGAGCCATTCCCGCGGCGCTGCTGGCGATTGCCGTGGACTTCATCTTGGGCTTTGTGGAAAAGAAACTCACGCCCTGAGAGCGCAGCTACCTAAAGCGCCCGAATGACCCAGCACCTCACCAGACGGAGTGCCCTGGCCTTGCTCGGCGGAGCTTTTGCCAGCCTCGCGGGTTGCAGCCGGAGCCGCCCAAACACCGTAATCGTTGGCTCGAAAAATTTCACCGAACAGATCATCCTGGCCGAACTGCTCGCTCAGCAGATCGAAGCGCATTCGATGTTGCGCGTCGATCGCCGTCTCAACCTGGGCGGCACCTTGATTTGCCAGCAGGCCATGCTCGCGGGGCAAATGGATCTCTACGCCGAATATACCGGCACGGCGCTCGCCGCCATCTTAGGTGAACCTTCTTCCCACGATGCCGACGCGGTCTACCGCACCGTTCACGACGCCTATCGCGATCGCTTTGGCTTCGACGTGGGCCCGCCGCTCGGATTCAACAACACCTTCGCCATCGTGGTCCGCGGCGAAGACGCCAAGAGTCTCAAGCTGCGCACAATTTCCGATCTGGTGCCCATCGCTCCCCACTGGCGTGCTGGATTCGGCTACGAATTCATGGAGCGCTCCGACGGCTATCCCGGCCTGGCGAGCGCCTACGGCCTCAAATTCGCGGCTACCCCCAGCATCATGGACCTGGGCTTGTTGTACCGGGCGCTCAAGGAGCATAAGGTCGATGTGGTGGCCGGCAATTCCACCGACGGCTTGATCGTTGCGCTCGGAATGGTCGTCCTCGAGGACGACCGCAATTATTTTCCGCCCTATCAGGCGGTCACCGTCGTTCGCGCTGCCACTCTTCAGGCTCACCCGGAACTGCGCGACCCTCTCAACGCGCTCGGGGGAAAGATTTCGGATGCGGAAATGCGCCAGATGAACTATGCCGTGGATGGCGACCAGCGCGATCCCGCCGCGGTCGCCCGCGAATTCCGCCGCATGCGGAATCTATGACCCCAGATTGCCCGCGCTTGTGGTCGTTTGCTAAAGTCGCGGAATGAAGAGAGGCAGAGGGGAGGAGTTGGCCCCCAAGGAACCAACGATGACGCCGATTAGCCAGGAATTGCTCGATCTGCTGGTGTGTCCGGTCTGCAAAACTCCCGTGAAGCTGACCGAGGATCAACAAGGCCTTCACTGCGCCACCTGCCATATCGTTTATCCGGTTCGCGACGGCTTTCCGGTGATGATCCGCGAGGAAGCCCATCCGGAATCTTGAGCGCCTCTTTTTACGGTGGAAAGCTGATCGATTGATCGCTTCTCTCCACCCAAAGGCGAATCTCTTTATTGCGCCCGCTCTGCGGATCGGCGTTTTGCGGAAAGGGCTGGACCGGGCTCACCTCCACCACCACGATCACTCCGCTTCCGCCGTTTGGCGGCAGCGACTCCGCTTCGATGCGATAACTTTTGATCGGCCCGTAGTAGCCGGTCAGGTTCCAGTCCGCCAGAAAATCCTGATAGGTGTAGGAGCCATGAGACTTCCAGATCTGAAAGCCCCGCTGATAATCCTGGGTCACCACGGCGTCCATGAAATGCTCGATGGTGTGTTTTTCGCTGATGAAGCGCAGGAAGAAGAACCAGATCCCGAAAGCGAGCAGGATGACCAGCGCCACGCCGCTTACCGCATAGCGCAGCCTCTTGGAATCCGGTGCCTCCTGGTTGCTCGGTTCAAACAGCGCCAAATCGGTCCTCTGACGAATGGATCACGGAACAGAAAAAGCTAGCAGAGTTTACCGGGCGGAAGCAAACTCCAAGCAGTTGCCAGGAGGTGCCACAGTGGTCGAGCAAGTTCGCCCCGTTGGCTTCGTGGAATCCAGCCGCCTTCAACCACTCGACGATTTGTGGGGTGATGAGGAAGCTTGCATCTCTCTCATTGAGCCGTTCACGGCCGAGGCCCTTCAGGGCCTCACCGACTTCTCGCACGTGGAGATTCTCTATCTTTTTCATCGGGTAGAGGCGTCGCGAATCGTCATCGGCGCGCGTCACCCCAGAAACAATCAGGCCTGGCCCATGGTGGGCATCTTCGCGCAGCGCGGCAAGGATCGGCCCAATCGCATCGGATGCACCATCTGCAAAATCGTCCGGCTGGAGGGCGCCAAGCTATTCGTTTCCGGGATCGACGCGATTGACGGCACACCCGTGCTGGATATCAAGCCTGTCATGGCCGAGTTTCTTCCGCGAGAGGAAGTTCGGCAGCCGGCCTGGTCCCGCGAACTGATGAGCCGCTACTGGCAGGCGAAGCCCTAGCGGCTAGGCGCTGAGCGCGCCGCCCGCGCCCGCGGGCAACTCGATCGAATATTTGGTGCGCTGTTTTTCGCGATGCTCGTCGATCGCCAGCTGAATCAAGCGGTCGATCAGCTCCGGATAGGGAACCCCCGACGCCTCCCACATCTTCGGGTACATGCTGATCGATGTGAAACCGGGGATGGTATTGATCTCGTTCAGGAAGATGCGTCCGCTTGGCCGCTCCAGGAAAAAATCCACTCGCGCCATGCCTCGGCATTCCAGGCAGCGGAATGCGCGCACGGCGTACTCCTGAAACTTTCGCACCTGCGCTTTGGAAAGCTTGGCCGGAATTTCCAGGCGCGTGCCTTCCTCCAGATATTTCGCCGTGTAATCGTAATATTCGCGGTGAGGAATAATTTCGCCGGGCGCCGCGGCCTGCGGCTCGTCGTTTCCCAGGACGGCAACCTCGATCTCCCGCCCGCGGATATTGCGCTCCACCACGATTTTCTGCGCGAATTCAGCCGCCAGATCGAGCGCCGCCGGCAATTCCGAGCGCTTGTGCACCTTGCTCATGCCCACCGAAGATCCCAGCGTCGCCGGCTTGACGAACACCGGGAACTTGAATTTCTTCGCCACCAGCTTCAATACGTTTTCCCGGCCTTTCTCCCATTCCGATCGCAAAACGCGCCAAGAACTCTCCCACCGGAAGCTTGGCCTGCTGGAAGAGCCTTTTCTGCATGTCCTTGTCCATGCCCACCGCGGAGCCAATCACGCCCGAGCCCACGTACGGAAGTCCGGCCAGATCGAGCAACCCTTGCACCGTGCCGTCTTCCCCGTACGTTCCGTGCAAGACGGGAAAAATCACATCCACGCGCTGCGAGCCCGAGGCGGGCGCGCGGTCGTCGAGCGGCATCAGGGCGGCGACGTTCGGGTCGGCGTTCAGCATCACCCGCTGTCCCTGCCGCAGCACGTCCGGCAGCATCTTCTGCGCCGGCGTTCCCACGAACCACCGCCCGTCTTTCCCGATCCCGATGGGCACCGCTTCGTATTTCCTGGGGTCCAGCGCGCGCATGACCGAAGCCGCCGAGGCCAGCGACACTTCGTGTTCCCCAGAACGCCCGCCGAAAATCACGCCTACCTTGATCCGCTTGTTTTCTGCCGTCATGGAATTGCGGCCAAACTCCCTAGAGAATTTTCTTTCCCGTCGCCGAGAGCACCATCTCCACCCCCAGCAATGCCGTCGTATTGTGCAGATCGATCACCGGATTGATCTCCACGATCTCCAGCGAAACCATGGCTTCGCTGTCCGCGATCATCTCCATCGCCAGGTGCGCCTCGCGGTACGTAATTCCGCCGCGCACCGGCGTGCCCACTCCCGGCGCGTCCGAGGGATCGATCACGTCCATGTCCAGGCTCACCGCCACTCCATCGGTATCGTCCATCGCAAATCGCAGCGCTTCGCTCATCACCTCGCGCATCCCGCGTTCGTCGATATCCCGCATGGTCAGCGCGTGCACTCCCGAGTCCTTCACCAGGCGCCGCTCCTTCGGATCCAGGTCGCGCACGCCCACGATGGCCACGTTGCGCGGCTCGATCTTGGGCTTATACCCCAGCAGTTCCACCAGCTCCGGCGCGCCGTAACCAATGAGCGCCGCCAGCGGCATGCCATGAACGTTCCCCGAAGGCGAGGATTCCGGCGTGTTCATGTCTCCGTGCGCATCCAGCCACAAATAGCCGATCTTCTTCGATTGCTTGCGAAAAAAATCCGACACACCCGAGCAGGACCCGATGGCGATGGAGTGGTCGCCGCCGAGTACCAGCGGAAGAAATCCCTCCGAGAGCGTTTGCTCGGTCATCTCCGCTAACCCGCGGCAAGTTTCCGCGATCTCGTTCAGAGTATTTGGCGCGCTTTTCGCCGTAGGGCTGCTCTTCCGGCTGCTTCACCGGCACGTTGCCGATATCTTCCACGGTGTGCCCCAGCTGTTTGAGCCGCGATTGCAGCCCGGCCACGCGCAGCGCCGAGGGGCCCATGTCCACGCCGCGACGGCTCTGCCCCAGGTCCATCGGCACGCCGATGATGCGAATTTTCTGCGCCATAACGGATGTTTCCATTCGCCCCAACCGGCGGGTGGAAGAGCGGGCGAACAGCGGCTAAGGATATACGCGATAGATCATGCGCGGGAAGGGAATAACTTCGCGCACGTGCTCGGTTCCGCAAATCCAGGCCACCACGCGCTCCAGGCCCATGCCGAATCCCGCATGGGGCACGCTGCCGTAGCGGCGCAGGTCCAGATACCACTGAAAGGCCTGCTCCGGCAGCCCGTTGTCGCGCAGCCGCTTCAGCAGCAGATCGTAGCTGGAGATGCGCTCGCCGCCGCCGATGATCTCGCCGTAGCCTTCCGAGGCCAGCACGTCGAATCCCAGCGCCAAATCCGGCCGCGTCGCGGTCCGGCTCCATGTAGAACGCCTTGATCGACGCGGGGTAGCGATGGATCATCACCGGCCGGTCGTATTGCTGCGAAAGCGTGGTCTCCTCGTCTCCGCCGAAGTCGTCGCCGAACTTCACGTCATGGCCATGCTGCCGCAGAATTTCCAGCGCCTGTTCGTAAGTGATGCGCGGAAAGGGCGGCTTCACCGGCTCCAGCTTCGAGACGTCGCGTTTGAGCGTCTCCAGCTCCCGCGCGCGATTCCGCACCACCGATTGCACCACGTGGCTCACCAACCCCTCGCCCAGCGCCATCATGTCTTCCAGGTGCGCGTAGGCCGCCTCCGGCTCGAGCATCCAGAACTCGGTCAGGTGCCGCCGCGTCTTCGATTTCTCCGCGCGAAACGTCGGTCCGAAGCAATAGACCTTGCCCAGAGCCGCCGCCAAAGCCTCCAGATACAGCTGCCCCGATTGCGTCAGGTAAGCTTTCTCTTCGTCCACGTACTGCACTTCGAAGAGCGTGGTCGTGCCTTCGCACGCCGCCGGCGTGAAGATGGGCGCGTCCGTCAGCGTGTAGCCCTGGCCATCCATGAACTCCCGCGCCGCGCGAATGGCCTCGGCCCGTATGCGCAGGATGGAAGCTTGCCGCGGCGTGCGCACCCACAAGTGGCGCCGGTCCAGCAGAAAATCGACGCCGTGCTCTTTGAGTTGTATGGGATAAGGTTCCGCTTCCGGCACGGGCTGCACCGCGCGAACCTGGCTGACCCCGATTTCGTACCCGCCCGGCGCGCGCGGCTCGCGGCGTATTTTTCCCGTGATCTCCACGCTCGACTCCTGCGTCAGCCCGCGCAGCGTCGCAAAAGCGTCCGGCTGCTCTTTCTGCGATACCACGCCCTGCATCAGCCCGGTGCCGTCTCGAAAAATGGGGAACAAAAGCTTGCCCGATTCGCGCAGGTTGTAGAGCCAGCCTTGCAGGGTGACCTCTTGGCCCTCGTGTTCTCCCGCTTTTTCGATGGTGACGACGCTCATGCGTGTTTCGCCGGCCTTAACTTTCTTCTTCCGCCGACTCCGAGAGGGCCCGCTCCAGGCGGTCGAACGCGCTGCGCACCGCGCCGAGCGCAACCGACGCCGGGGCAGGTTCGGCGTACGCGGGCTTTTCCTTTAGCTCCATAACCAGCGGCAGGTTCGCCGGCAATGCGGGCAGGGCCGTCTTCCATTCAATCGTGCCCTCATAAGGAAGCAGGTGTTCGTCTTTGTCCCCGTGGTTGTCGTGAATGTGCGACGTCACCAGAAATTCGCGCATGGGCTCCAGGCTGGCCAGCACGCCGTCCCCGATATGCGCGTGCCCGATATCGAAGCACATCCGCACATCCGTCAGCCGCGTCCCCACGATGAACTGCCGCAAATGCGCCGGCGTGGCCAGCTCTCCCGGCGTATTCTCCAGCGCCAAGCTGACACCGCGCTCTTTGGCGAAAATGTGCAGGTGCTCGAGCGAGCTGAAGGCGGCATCGAACCGCCGCTCGTCGGCCGTGTCGCGCGAAGAACCCATATGCTGCACCAGAAAAGGAAACGGCAGGTATTCGGCCACGTCGAGAGCCCGCTTGATTTCGTCCACCGCTTCCAGCCGGCGCACTCGTTCCAGATCGCAAATCGAAAGCGGCGCGCCACTCTCGTGCATGGGATTGAAATCGCGCTCCGCGGGAGAGTGCAGCGCGTGCAGCTTCAGGTTATGGTCGCGCAGGGTGGCGGCGATTTCGCGCACCACATCGGTGGACTGATAGTTGAAGTGCGCCCGCGCGCAGAAGATCTCCACGCTCTGGATGCCGTGCCGCGCGATCTCCGTCAGCAATCCCGGAGTCAGTTTGCGCTTGATGAAAAGGTAGGTGGATAGCGTCCGCACCATGGCCGAGTCTCAGTTTTCCTGTGGCACCGCTCGGGGCGCCGGGCTCCGATGCGCGTCGCCTCTCCGCTCCGAAGCGCTCGAAAATCGCCTCTCACGGGAATCAGTGACTCTAAGCGAAACCCCTAGGAGGGTCAAGCCATGCGGCGGTGCTAGTCTGCGCGTTCGTAATTCAGATGCGGGCCCAGCCAGCGCTCGATCGCGCGCAATTCCAGGCCCTTGCGGCGCTGGTAATCGAGCACCTGATCGCGCCCGATCTTTCCGACGGCGAAATAGCGCGATTGCGGATGCGAAAAATAGAGGCCGCACACCGAAGCCGCCGGCAGCATGGCGAAATTCTCGGTTAGCGAGATGCCTGTCGCGCGTTCCGCATCCAGCAACGCGAAAAGCGTAGCCTTCTCGGTGTGGTCGGGCGAAGCCGGATAGCCCGGCGCGGGCCGAATGCCGCGATAGCGCTCGTGCAGCAGATCCTCCGGCGTCAGATTCTCCTCGCGGCCAAAGCCCCAGGCATCGCGCGCCTGCTTGTGCATCCATTCGGCAAAGGCCTCCGCCAGCCGGTCGGCCAGCGCCTTGACCATGATCGCGTTGTAGTCGTCGTGCGCTTTCTCGAACCGCGCCGCCGCTTCCGCCGCGCCGATTCCCGCCGTGACGGCGAAAGCGCCCAGGTAGTCCGCCACGCCGGTCTCCTTGGGCGCGATGAAGTCGGCCAGCGCGAATTCGGGCTCGCCCTCCGGCTTTTGCATCTGCTGCCGCAGGTGTAGAACGTCGCCAGCAGCCGCGTCCGCGTCTCGTCGCCGTAAATCTCGATGTCGTCGCCCACACTGTTCGCCGGGAAAAATCCGGCCACGCCGCGCGCCACGAGCTGCTTCTGTTCCACGATCTCGTCCAGCAGTTTTCGCGCGTCGTCAAAGAGTTCCTTGGCGCGCGGGCCCACCACCGCATCCTCCAAAATCCGCGGGTAGATGCCCTTCAGCTCCCAGGCGTGGAAGAAGGGCGTCCAGTCGATCAGCGGCACCAGTTCTTCGAGCGGCACGCCGTCCAAGACGCGCGCGCCGGTGAACGACGGCCGCGGCGGCCGGTAGCTCGCCCAATCGAGTGGCGAGCTTTCTCGCCCGCGCCTCTTCGATCGAAACCAGCGGCGCAACGCGCGGGCCGCTGTATTGCTCGCGCATTTTCTCCTGCTCGTTCGCGATTTTCGCGCACGAAGGCGGCCCGCTGCTCCGTGCTCTTCAGGTTCGAGACCACGCCCACGGCGCGCGAAGCGTCCAGCACGTGCACCACCGGCTGCTTATAGGCCGGCGCGATCTTGACGGCCGTGTGCGCGCGGCTGGTCGTCGCGCCGCCAATCAGCAGCGGAACCGAAAATCCCTCGCGCTCCATTTCGCTGCGCCACGTGCACCATTTCGTCCAGCGACGGCGTAATCAGGCCGCTCAGCCCGATCAGGTCCACCTTTTTTTCGCGCGCCGCCTCCAGAATCCTTTCCGCCGAAACCATCACGCCGAGGTCGATCACTTCATAGTTGTTGCAGCCCAGCACCACGCCGACGATATTTTTGCCGATGTCGTGCACGTCGCCTTTCACCGTGGCCATCAGCACGCGCGCCTTGCGCCTGCCGCCCGCCGCTGGCCAGCTTTTCCGCTTCCAGATAGGGCAGCAGAATCGCCACGGCCTGCTTCATCACCCGCGCGCTCTTCACCACTTGCGGCAGAAACATCTTCCCCGAGCCGAACAGGTCGCCCACGATGTTCATGCCGTCCATCAGCGGGCCTTCGATGATGCGCAGCGGGCTAGGGATATTTCTGCCGCGCCTCCTCCACGTCCTGCGGCGATGAATTCGGTGATGCCGTGCACCAGCGCGTGCGACAGCCGCTCCTCGACGGTGCCCTGCCGCCAGGCATCTTCGCGCACCGCCGCCGGCCCGCGCTTCTCCACCGTCTGCGCGAACTCCAGCAGCCGCTCGGTGGCATCCGGCGCGGCGGTTCAGCAGCACGTCTTCCACGCGCTCGCGCAGCTCCGGCGGGAATCTCCTCGTAGATCCCCAGTTGCCCGGCGTTGACGATGCCCATGTCCATCCCGGCGCGGATGGCGTGATAGAGAAACGCCGAGTGCATCGCCTCGCGCACGGCATTATTGCCGCGGAAGGAAAACGAAATGTTGCTGACGCCGCCGCTGACCTTCACTCCCGGCAGCGTCGGCCTTGATCTGCCGCGTGGCTTCGAGGAAAGCCACCGCGTATTGATTGTGCTCCTCGATGCCCGTGGCCACGGTGAGGATGGCCGGATCGAAGATGATGTCGGTCGGGCGGCATGCCCACCTCTTCGGTCAGAATGCGGTAGGCGCGCGTGGCGATGGCCAACTTGCGCTCGGCGGTGTCGGCCTGGCCCTTCTCGTCAAAGGCCATCACGATCACGCCCGCGCCGTAGCGGCGGATCTTGCGCGCCTGCTCGCGAAAAACGTCTTCGCCTTCCTTGAGGCTGATGGAATTGACGATTCCCTTGCCCTGCAGGCATTTCAGGCCGGCCTCGATCACGCTCCAGCGCGAGCTATCCACCATCGACCGGCACGCGGGCGATGTCCGGCTCGGAGCCGAGCGCGTTCAGAAACGTGGTCATGGCCTGTTCGGAATCGAGCATGGCCTCGTCCATGTTGACGTCGATCATCTGCGCGCCGCCCTCGACCTGCTGGCGCGCCACGGCCAGCGCCTTTTCGTAATCGCCCTTGCGAATCAGCTCGGCGAATCGCGGCGAGCCGGTGACGTTGGTGCGCTCGCCGATGTTCACGAAGTTCGTGTCCGGGCGGATCACCAGCGCTTCGAGGCCGCTGAAGCGCGAATAAGGTTCCGACTTTCGGCGGCACGCGCGGCGCCACGCCGCGAATCGCTTCGCCGATCGCGCGGATGTGCTCGGGCGTCGAGCCGCAGCAGCCGCCGGCGATATTCAGCCAGCCGTTGCGCGCAAATTCGCCCAGATCGGCGGCCATGCGCTCGGGCGTTTCGTCGAAGCCGCCGAAAGCGTTGGGCAGGCCGGCGTTCGGATAGCAAGTGATGGGAATCGGCGCCAGCCGCGAGAGCTCCTCGAGGAACGGCCGCATCTGCTTGGCGCCCAGCGCGCAATTCATTCCCACGCTGAAGAGCGGCATGTGCGAAACGGAAATCCAGAAAGCCTCCACGGTCTGGCCGGAGAGCGTGCGCCCGCTGCGATCCACGATGGTCACCGAGACGATCACCGGAACGCGCGTTCCCGGAGGCTCTCGAAATATTCCTCGATGGCGAAGAGCGCCGGCCTTGGCGTTCAGCGTGTCGAAAACCGTTTCGAGCAGCAGCAGGTCGGCGCCGCCTTCCACCAGCGCCCGGGCCTGCGTCCGTAGTTCTCGCGCAGTTGATCGAACGTTACGCCGCGCGCGCGGGATTCGACGACGTCCTGCGAGACCGAAGCCGTGCGCGACGTCGGGCCCATCGATCCGGCCACGAAGCAGCGCCGCCGCCGTGCGCCGCGGCATAACGGTCCACGGCGCGGCGCGCGATCTGCGCGCCGGCGAAATTCAGATCGGCGACGCGGATCTCCAGGCCGTACTCGGCCATGGAGATGCGCGTTGGAATTGAAGGTATTGGTCTCGATGATGTCCGCGCCGGCTTCGAGATATTGGCGTGTGGATCTCCTCGATGATGTGCGGCTGCGAGAGGTTCAGCGCGTCGTTATTCAGCCGCAAGATCCTTGCGCGTGCCGCGCGAACTCCTTGCCGCGGTAGTCGGCCTCCTCCAGCTTGCGCGCCTGGATCATCGTGCCCATGGCGCCATCGAGCAGCAGGATGCGCTGGCGCATGCAGCGCATTGAGTTCGTCGCGAATTTGTTCGCCGTGGTTCATCGATTTAGCAATACTCCAGCAAAGCTTTCAGCAATGCTACAGCCACGTTCTCTGCCCGCGGACTGCCCGCACCCCTGCTGCAAAGGCAACCCACGCGCGTCTATTGTCTCTTGGTTTGGTCTTCGAAGCGGCTTCGGAACGAAGGTGAAGGCCCCTTTTCGTAAACCTGATTATAGGCGGAAACTCGGCGGCCGGGAAGTCTCCGGCTATGCGCGGGCTCGCTCAGGAACTCGGCCTTCACCGGCCCGGGGAGCAGGCCGGCCTGGAAAGCCGCGGTCGAGCAGTTCCTGCACGGCGGCGCGGCCGCGCTCGCCGTAGCCGAGCGTCCAGCTTGTTTACGTACATGCCCACGAACTTGTCGGCCAGGTCCGTATCCATGTCGCGCGCGAACTGCATGGCGTAATTCAGCGCCTCTTCGCGGTGCTCGAGCGCGTAGGCCACGCTCTCCCGAATGGCGCTGCGCAATCCGCACGCCCGTCTCGTCGCCCAGCGCGCGGCGCACGGCGTTCCCGCCCAGCGGCAGCGGCAGCTTCGTCGTTTCCTGCCACCACTGGCCCAGGTCCACCACCCGTGCAGCCCCAATTGCGGGAATTGCAGCTGGCCCTCGTGAATCAGTCAGGCCGGCATCCACGGTGCCGGCGCAAGACGGCGTCGATGATCTGGTCGAAGGGAATCGGGACGGCCTCGAACTGCGGCTCGAAAAGCCGCAGGGTCAGATAGGACGAGGTGCGCAGCCCGGGAACGCCGATGCGGCTGCCCGCGAGCTGCTTGCGCTTCATGGGCTTGTTGGCCACGACGATCGGGCCGTAGCCTTCGCCGAAGCTGGCGCCGCAATCGAGCAGGACGTATTTTTCCCGCAGGTAGGCGTAGGCCGAAAAGCTGATGGCCGTGACGTCGTAAGTTTCGCGGTCGGCCGCCTGGTTCAGCGTCTCGATGTCCGAGAGCACGTGCGTGAACTTCAGCCCGGGCGCCTTGACGCGGTTCGTGGCCAGGGCGTAGAACATGAAGGCGTCGTCGGAATCCGGCGAATGCGCCAGTTTGATCTCTTGCGTCATAGTCGTCGCTTGCCGGGCTGGCATGCACTCTCACCCCGTCTCAAGAATGCCTATTTGCCAAGCGACCAGCTTCAAAACAAGGCTTCCGGCGACAGCACCCCGCCTAAATCGCGGCTCTCACAGTTTGGCTCGGTGGCGGAGGAAGGAAGCCTGGGTCTTGGATCGCTTGGAGGTCGTATCCGAGCCGGCGAAAGCCTAGCATATTTGGGCTGCCGAGCCAAACCGCTCTCGCCGCAGGACTCCTCACTAAAGCATTCGTCTCCTTGAAAAAAGACCCGGCTATATGCTGCGAACGATATGCAGGATGGCTGCGTCCATATCCACCCTGCCGTTGAGATAGGCCTGCCAATCTTCTTCCAGCAGAGGCACGTAATCGGCCCACCCGCGATTAACCAGGCCAGTCGCAGGCGACGATTTCGCCGCGCCGCCGGCCACGCCACTCGCCGCGGCGCTGGAAATATCGGGCCAGTTGCGCAGCATCACTTCGCTGGTCGTAAAAAGCAAAAGCGCGTTCCACAGGTCGCGCGGAATGGGCTTTTCCAGCCGCCGGCACTCTTGCCCGATCGTATACTCGATTCCTCCGGCGATCAGGTGAGAAGCTTCATAGAAGAGCGTCTCGAATCCCGCCATGCCCGCATTGCGGTTGTCCTGGCTTGAAATCATGAGGTGCGGCGGCGCAACCGACGTATAGGCGCCCTCGCCTCCGGCGAACCCAACCACATCCACATGAATTCGCGCCGGCCAGCGGCTTTGGTAAGTATCGGCCAGCCGCGTGGCCATCTCCTCACCCATGCTCCGCAGCGGCGGCGCCAGCGCCGCGATCCAGGCGCGGTTCATCTTGTCTTGCTCCGGCCACCAGCGCTGCCGGTAGATGGGCGCCGCCTCGTCCAGCGCCGTCACCAATTCCGGCACGATCCCCGACGTGCATTCCACCGCCGACTTCCCCGCGAGGTCGGGACAATCCTCCAACTCCGCCAGCCGGTCGTTGATCAGCACCATTTGGTTGCTGAGCAATAGGTCTCGCGAGGACCACGAATCCGCATAGGTCCGCACCGCCGCCTGCCACGCCCGCCTCTCTTCAGCCGTCATCCCCTCGACTGAAGCTGGGCTGTCGAACGGAGCCGCAATCTTACCTTCGCTGGCTTCGCCCTGGTCACGCGCTCTTTCCAGGCGGCCCTGCAGATAGAGAAAGTGGTGGAGGTTTACCCAGAACCCGCTGTGAAACTCAAATACCGGCGAGGCCGAACTCTCTACCGACTGCCCCGCCGCCCCAGCCCGCGCTGGTTGCAGAAACATCAGCAGAAACGCCGCTGCCAAAACCATGCGCATGGATTTGCGCCAGCCTAACAAGATTCTCGCTGCCCCGCAATGCGGCCATGAAAGGCCGGAACCCGAGTGCTTGACCCCCGCTGGAAAGCTCCGTATGGTGTTTCTTGGTGGCACGTTTGACCCGGTTCGCACGCCGCCAAAGGAGCCCCACAGATGCCTGGCCTTTTCAAGACTTCAAATCCCGCTCTGAACGAGGACACGTTCAGAGGACGAGTTGCCGTCGCGGGCGAAGCGATGACGCTTCAGGGCACGGTCAACAAAACCGGAATTTTGCTTCTCTGCGTTGTCGTAGCGGCGGCGTGGACTTGGGGAATTGTGCATTCCCAGGCGCCCGAGGCTGCCGCTCCTTGGATGTTCGGCGGACTCATTGGCGGGCTCGTATTGGCGCTGGTAACGATATTCAAGAAGCAGTGGTCCCCGATAACGGCTCCGTTGTACGCATTATGCGAGGGGTTGGCACTGGGCGGAATTTCCGCCTTCCTGGAAATGTCTTATCCCGGAATCGCCATTCAAGCGGCAGGCCTGACGTTCGCAGTCACCGCGGTCATGCTGATGCTGTACACATCCGGCATGGTCCGGGCCACGCCCAAATTCAGGATTGGCGTGATCGCCGCAACCGGAGGCATCTTTCTCGTCTACATGGTCGACATGATCCTTCGCTTCTTCGGCCACCAAGTGCCCCTGCTCAATAGCGCAGGGCCATTGGGAATCGGCATAAGCGTTGTGATCGTGATCGTTGCCGCACTGAACCTGATCCTGGATTTCGATTTCGTGGAGACCGGCGCTCACGCCAGGGCGCCCAAGTACATGGAATGGTATGGCGCATTCGGGATCATCGTGACGCTGGTATGGATGTACTTGGAGATACTGCGATTGCTCTCGAAAATGCGGCAACGGAGATAATCGCAGCGTGGGCTGCGTACAGCCGCCCGGCGCGGCCCCGCCCCTGCGAACGCCCATCCGAGCGGCTGAAGGGCGCCTGAGAGCGCTTGACTAAACTCAGGGCTCCGCTTCCTCGCTCCCCACGCGCGGATCGTCCGCCGTAGCCACAGCGCCATTTTTGTCCGCGCCCCGCAGCGTGCCCCCGGAATCCAGAAGAAACGACCTTCGGCCGTTCTTCCCGTACTCCACCGGTGCGGCCGCGAGTGTGAATCCTGCCGCCCTATTTCGCTCCGATTCATCGTCCCCACCGCTGGCCGAAACGATCGAATAGCGCACCCGATACCCTTCTGCCGTGCCCTTCGCGGAGTCCGCATCCAGCAGGCCCGCCTTCTCGGGCGAAAATCCGCCGCCGTCTGCCGGCGGACCCAACTCATCGAGCGTCTCCGGCAACTTGCCGTAAGCCGTCTGGTAAGACTTCAGCGCCTCGGCAATCTTGCGCAGCGCCAAGATCGCTTTCTGCTCCTGCTGGCGCACGTCGGATTCAGACCACTCGCGCGCCAGCGCCGGAATATCCAGCAGCACCAGCCCCACCGACAGCAGCTTCCATTGGCCGCCTTCCCGCACCAGCCCAAACCTTACCGATTGCGTGTCGTCGCCCTGGGGTACCGTCACCGAGATGAACGCCAGATTCTCGTGCACCTGGGTTTCGCCGAAGCGCATCTCGGAGACCACGCCGCTGGCTTCGCAGCGCACCACCGTGTGTCCATCGAGCGTGGAAAGCAGCGGCTTCCCGGGATCGTCCAGAAGCACGAATCTCTTCAGCAAAGCCACGCGCTGCTGTTCCGGGAGAGCGCGATAGGCCTCGGCGCTCTCGCTGGTCAGATGGTTTGCGAAGCCCGCCTGGTCCTGCCGGCAGGCCGCCGTCAACGTTTCGCCCAGGGCTTCGGCGGGATCGGGAGCGGCGACAACCGCCGAGGCGCCGCGTTGCGCCGCAGCGATCTGCGCGCTCGCGCCGAAAACCAGTGCCAGCAAAAGCCCGGCCGCACCCGCCCGCCTGGCGAAATACGAAAAGACCGAATGCGAAAAGAGATGCCGCGCTCGAAAGGCCTTCCGGCCGTGTACAACGCACTTCACGATTTCGCCTGAAGCAGGATCTCCGAAAGATTTGCGGTGAAGCTGGACCTGGGCATCACCTGCTTGCACCCCGCAGTTCGTGCCCGCTCCGCCAGATCCGTCTGCACATGAGAGAGGAAGCCGATCACCGGCACGGGGTTGCCCCCGGCCTGCAACTTCTCGATCGCTTCGAGCGGTCCCTGCCGCGCGTTCAGGTCCACCACGATCAGTCGCGGCAAATCGCCGCCAGCCGCGCCGCCCGAATCCCCGCCGGGTGCCGGATTCAACGCCCCATCGAGCGCGTCCATCAGCGCTGCTCCCGTCGAAACCGTCTTCAGCTTGACGCCCACCCTGCGCGCCGTCTCCACCATCTTGGCCTGGAAGAAAAGATCGTCCACCAGCGCCAGCACATCCGCCCCGCTCTTCTCGTTTTCGTTTATCATGGCTTGATCCTAACAAGCGTCGCGCGCGGGCGAAAGGCCGGCATGAATTCGCCATGAATTCGGAAGAAGGAACCAAGGCGACGCCGGAAACCCCGGAAACACTCGAGGTCACGCTCTACACCCGTGCGGGATGCCACCTGTGCGAAGAAGCCAAATCGCAGATGGCTCCCTTGCTGGCGGAATTCAGAGCGCGATTGCGCGAAGTCGATATCGACGCCGATCCGCAGCTGCGCGAGCTCTACAATCTGGATGTCCCGGTGATTTTCCTGGACGGCCGCAAGGTGGCCAAGCATCGCGTCGATCTGAAGCAGCTCAAGCGCCAGCTTCAAGAAGCCCGAAATCGTCCCGGCCGCTCCTGAAGCCGCTTCCGTCTGACTCGCGCCGCGCTAGTGCTCCGGCGTTTCCGGCTTCACGCCTACGCTGCTGTCCGGCACGTCTCCCGGCCGTCCCTGCACCCGGTCATATGTGCTCACTTGGCAAACCGACCCCAGCGCCTCGTTGTAATAGGTCGGCACGCCCAGGGCCGAGCGAAGCTCTTCGTTGAACTTGCGCATTTGGGTAAGCTGCTGCGCCAGCGCCGGAACCTTGTGCTCTTCCTCGGTGATGAAAAACTTCTGATAACCCGCGTCCCACAAACGCGTGAACTGCCCGTCCAGAATCATCGTGGGCAGGATGGTCATTTGAAAACGCCCGTTCGGCACCCGCCGGAACTCCGCCCCGCAGCAGTATTTCTCCACCCGCACCACTCCCCGCGTGCTGCTCACTTGAAACCCTTTTGCCGGAAGAGTCTCCAGGATGGCGGGATCGAATCGCTCGTTGATGTTCCACATAGCTTGTAGCATTCACGCATTGCGCCTCTCTTGTCAAATGCCCCTTTCCCCAGTAGCGGGGTCGGTTTGAATTTCTGGATCGTGACACAAGAGGCCAAAATTCAAACCGGCCCCACTACGCCGCCCCCGCGTCATAACTCTGGCTCCCGCGCCTTTCTTCCGCTAAGCTTTTGATACGGCGTGCGTAAAGCCGAGATATTGAATACATTCGGCTGCCTGTTGCATCTATTCACGGAAGGGACCGCAAGTAGCTGGCGATGCTCTGCTCTGCCCGCCCGGCGGTCAAAAATTTAGGGAATCTATTGTAGATGCAAGCATTTTCTTCGAAATACGCAAGTTATCGAAAACAAAGCCGGTTCTAAAGAACTTAGCGACAGCCCAGAACGTCAAAAAGACGAAAAAGACGGGTCCAACAGTTACAAACGCAGATACAAAGTCGGCGGCCTTTGAGGAAAGCTGAGTCAATTGTGGCCATCTTTTCGGGCCAAGTGGCAACAGTGCCTTCCGCTGAGAAAAATATTTTTGCGCTTCAATTAAGCGCACGATACGACCCGCATGGCCCGGAGTCGTTGACTGCATTAGAGGCCGAATACACTAGCGCTGACTAACTGTCATCTTCATTTTCCGCCCGGCGGACCATACATTCCGAAATTTCGTTTTTCGGGAGTTGGCGTTAACTTCCGCAAATGGTAGGAATATAGTCGGCCCCGATATGACGTATATAGTGTCGATCTGGAACGTACTGCGGACGCGCTTTGTGATCTAGCCTGGGACCAGCGTCTATTGAACTGTAACGGTTACTGGTACGGAGATCGTGGTCGTGTCCGAGACTCCCGTCACGGTGAATGTAGCGTCTTCCTTCGGTGTTCCTGTGTACGTGGGCGTGGAACTGGAACTGCTGCCCGGGCCGCCGCAGCTAACAATTATTAAAGCTAGAACAAAGAACACAAGGCACATGCCAAATGCGAGACGACACCGAGGAATGTGCCATGACTGAATCATGCCTGCCGCTAATAGCGCTGTCAGGACCGCAGATATTCCAAGCGTTCCCCATGGCCATGGACCTCGATTCGAAGGGCCAGTTGGCAATCTCGAACTCGACGTCTCAAACGTCAGTTGTACCGTCGTGCCGTTCGGTGGTGTTCCCGGCGCGACAGGATTTGAACCGAACAGACACATTGTCTTCGACGGCGCTCCCAAGCAACTCAATGTAAAGTTTAGGCCAGACCCGGAGACGGCATAAAGCGTGAGACTAATCGGAAGGCTATTCCCCGCCGTGACTGTAAGACCCATCGGTGCTGGAGCAAATCCTGCAACGTTCACAGTCTCGACCACTGCGGAAGATGTGCTCGCGGCATAGTTCTTGTCGCTGCCATAGCTGGCCGTGATGGATTGGGAACCAACGGCGAGCGCGGTTGTCACATACGTCGCTACGCCACTGGCGTTCAACCCGCCCGTGCCCAGCGAAGTTGTGCCATTGAAAAATGTCACCGTACCGGTTGGCGTCCCTCCCGCCGTGCTGGTAACCGTGGCCGTCAACATCACAGATTGGCCGCCTACCGAAGGGTTGAGCGAAGACACAAGCGAGGTTGTCGTCGGCGAAGTCGTCGTCGGCGAAGTGACAACCAGAGTTGCATACGCGAAATAGCTCTGTGATCCGTCGGTCGCGCTGATCGTCAGCGGATAGCTTCCTGTCGCAGTCGTAGATTTGGTGCTGACAATAAGCGAAAACGGGCTTCCGGGGGCAACGCTGCCTTGAGCAAAGCTCGCACCCAAAGGCAATCCGGTTACGTTGAAACTTAATGATGTCCCGTTGTAGCCAGCGTTCGCCAGCGTCAAGATCGTGTAGCTAGCTCCACTGCCAGCCGCAACCGTATTCGTGGCAGGCACCACCTTCGAGATGCTGAAATAAGGGTTTGGCCAGAACATGAACGTACCGTAAAGATTGTCCTGGTAGACAGCAAATTCATGCGGCTCCGTGTACTCTGGATTGCAAGGCGCTGTCATCGCTGGGCAGGGGGGGCCGGTGACAACCGCCGTGTCAGTCTGCGTGCTTGTGTTGGTATTTGCGGTCTGAGAAGTATTCTCCCAAGTCAGGGTCCAATTAATCTTAAGTTCACCGCTCGGACCCACAATGAAGTTGCTACCAATGCTTTCATCCAAGCCAAACCCCACCGTGTAGGTATAGTCTGACGTCTGCGTTACCTTGAAGCTGGTCGAATACACGCTCTGATACGTAGCCTGTATGCCCTGCGTGCTGTTCGGTGGGGCCTGTGAGTAAGGTATCGACTGTGGAGATGTGTTGTTAGGGCTGGATGCGGTGAACCGACCATCCGCGCTGGTCGCCGGGCTCGTGCCGGGAACCAGGGTTAGACATAACCGGAGTTGGCGTCGTATGGGTTGCTGGCAAATGGGTCTGCTTTGAGGATATCGGCAAAGTCCGAATTGGTGATCGCGGGACCTTGTCCGGGGCCAAAGGTTTGCATGGTGACCCAGGAACGCGAGAGAGCGCCCGCGTCCTGGGCGTCAAGCGGCCCGAAATCGCCGTTCAGGTAGCCGACATAGATTGGCCAGACGTCTACATCCTGCAGAGGATCGTTAAGGTCGTAGCCGTATCCGTTCCAGATAATGGGACCGCCAATATTTGTGTTAGGCAGTGTGAAAATGGCTGCGGGATTTAACCAGAGCCATATGATGTCATAGTCGTGATCAACCGGACTGTAAACGGTCGGAACTCCAGGCGTCTTAAAAGTGATCGAACTCGTCTTGCTTATAGTAACTTCATTCGATGTGGTTGTTTTCTGCGTCCAGCCACTGCTCTGCGTTGCGGTCACTTTGCCGTTGAGAAACGCCGGGAACATTAACTCCTGCCGAAGTGCTGGCGCTCACGCTAACGCCATTTCAGAACGAACTGGTGTTCGTAGAGGTGTTGCCAACGACGTTGGTCGCCTGGTAAGAAACGCTCGATGCGCTCCCGCCCGGCGGGGCATAAGTGACCCCCATAACAAGATACCTGGGGTTAACATAACCCTGTGCACCGCCGGGGTAGAAAAACCCGTGTTAACGTACCCATGGCATCGTCGGTGTACGAACCGACGATAGCTCCGTTATTGTTGATCCCGCTGGCCGAGGTGTTGGCCGCCCCTGGGTAGTCAAAGGAAGTGAAAATGCCGCCGGTATATACGAATCCGTGAGTTCTGCTTGGCGGTATCCTGTAGCTGCCGACGATAGTTCCATAGTCGTTGATCCCAAAGCTTCAGTAGAAATCGCCCCTGGAAAGTCGAGGAGAGTGAAAACACCGCCGTTGTAGAGGAATCCGTGGGTTGGGATACCGGTGGTCCCGACGTTCAGAACGCCGCCCACGATCTGCCCGCCGTTGTTCACCCCATTTGGTTGGGTGTAGCCAGCGTAACCGGGGACGTCAATCGTTGTGAACACTCCACCGGCGTAAAGAAACCCGTCAGAGGTATAGGGACAAGCCGCCAGCGCCAGTCGTCCCCACGATATAGGAGCCATTGCTACTGATCCCTCGGGCTGACGCAATGTTGGCACTGGGGTCTGTAAGCCGAGTAAACGTGCCACCGTTATCCAGGAAACCCCCAGCATTCAGGATGTATGAACCCACGATTTCGCCGCCGTCGCTAATGCCCAAAGCTATCACAGTGCCATTGATCGGGGAGAACGTGCCCGGCTTGGTACAAGAAACTTCCACCATTGGAATTATAGGAGAAGCCAACAATTTGACCGCTATTGTTGATCGCGATAGCGGAAGTAAGGCAAGACGCGGTACAACTACCAGGAGGTAGTCCAAAGTCGCGGGACTCTGGGCGTAGGCCATGGGGACGATACCTGCCAGAGCTATGAGCAGTGCGCCCGCTTCGAACCCAAGTGTCTGGCGACATCTCACAAATCTCCACGACTGACGGCAAAATGCGTCAGCGCCTCTAAGTGTCGAACCGTCCGGGAAAGACCGTAGGGGAACTTTTTGAAAGCGTCGCCCATGATACCTGCTTCCCCTCTTCTAGGCAAGCATTTCGTAAATCGGGCGAAAAAGGTCGGCCATTGCGGGCGTATTCGGACCGACGCGCAAGTGTCAAGCGGCGTAAACGTATAAACCGGGCGAATATAGAGTTCTTTGTTCGTGTGCGCGGACGAATGGAGACACTAGGCCGCGTCCTCGATGATAAGCCCATCGAAAAATCGAAAATCCGCCTTCTTTTCGCCCGCGAACAGGCCAAAACTGCCACGAAATCAAACTGGCAACGCGTCGTCGTTCAGACTGAACACTTGCGCGGCCCTTGCGTGCATTGATAACGCATGACTTACGACCAATCATCAATCAATCGGCTATTGATTGTGCATGGAATGTGCGCCGAGCGGAGGGTACCCTCCTGCAAGGAATCGAGCGCAAGCAACGCGGAATCCGCGCATGCCCTGATCCGGGATCGGCCCGAATTCCAAAACGAGCTGGCCGAGCTTGGCGCGATGCCGGGCGAAAACGCGTCTGTAAATAAATTATTCTAGGGAAGTTGGCTTTTGCTTTGGCCGGGAGTGACCCGCCCCGTGGCGACTCTACCCGGCATGGCCGACGCCAGGCGTGGCTCGTGTGATTGGACCGAAAAACCGGGCGTAAACTCGATTTTCCCTCAAATACTGCGAAAGCATATACGGGGCTACCGGTGCGGGCGTTTTGCGCTAGTGCAATGATTAGTGCAGTCGAACTAAAGCCAATCGATTGTGCCACTTCTGGTGGCGCTTTACCCTATCAAGGTAGCGCTGGCCGTGCAAACCATGGTGACCATCCCGAGGAAATCGACCACAAGTAACGTGACGCGCATCGGATTATCGGGATAAAGACAAAATCGAGCCGAGCTGGCCGGTTTGCTGGGCTGAAGGAGAGCGCGATAAGCAGCTGGAAATAAAGCGTTTATGGGAGGTAGGCTTTTGGCTTTGGCGGGAGTGGGTCGCCGCGTGACGGTCCGAGCCTGAGGCGACGCCGCCAGGCAAATGCTCTGTTTCCAATACTGTACAGACAGTTACGGGTCCTCCCTGGATTCCAGAAAACAGGCCCGGGGCCGCGCCGCCCAGCCTATGACGCGGGGATACCCCGCGCATGGGTACCCGGCCAACCGCCTGGCTCCGCCCAGGGGTACGTCCAGGGGTAGAGTACGCCACAGGCTAGACGTGGCGTATTTGCGATACGGGGCCATTTGCCGGGCCAGGTGTTGGATTGGGCCAACATACGCAGCTTGGACGCCAGCATTCCCAGGGAAGCAGGAAGGCTGTCAACGCTATCGCAGGCGAAGCTCCCCGGACCCATTCGAGATCGGCACGCCGGACTTCTTTCACCCGAGATGAGGAGCACTTGCGTAGCAGGAGGTTCGTAGCACTTGAGTAGCAGAAATCACCGAGGCGTATTTTCTTCAGACGCCACTTGGGTCTGGGACGTTCGTAGCACTTTTCCGGGGTATATAGAGCGTGATAAAAAAACATCACCTACGTATTAGGGTAGTGCTACGAAGCTCCTCGAAATTGGCTTTGTGGAATCTATGACTTACAAAAAAGGTTCGTAGCACTCTTCGTAGCACTGGTCCCGAAAACGACCCATCGTAGCACTACGGTAGCAGGCCAAGTGCTACGCATCTCATGGATTCGTGCCCGAGATTAGTAGCACTTGCGTAGCACACCCAGCGTCGTCGTTTCCGATCAACATGGCCTGTCCGATTGACAGGCTCGGCTCGCTCGGCTGCTCCGAAAAGCCCGTGAGGTATCAGCGGCCTCTTTCAGGACGAGTAGTTTCCGGCCTGGCCCGGACCGGGCGGCCCGGCACCCGGTCGAAATTGTGGCCCAAATACCCGGTATTTGACAGACCGGGCGGCGATCCACTAGGTGCCCAAACCGTGCCCCTTATGTAAGGGTAGGCTCCAGCCCGAAATTGACCGTCCAAACCGTGCCCCTTATGTAGGAGAGGTAGGCTCTGGTTAGAGCGACCGGCCCGGCTTATCGATCTTCAGTCTTCGTCGAGCAGGCCGCTTGTATGGTTCCGGGATTGACACTGCCAGATACCAAGAGCGCGGACGACGCCACCCGCCTCGGGCGGGCCAGGATTTGATTCCCAGTTCCTTCTTGACAGTGTTCAGCGTTCGCCAGCTGTAGCCTGCAGCCCGTCCGGCAGCTTTGATATCCCAGCCCGGCGCTTTGCGATTCCTCGGCGTTGAATCTGGTCTTGGCGCAGGAAGGAAAGCAACCAAGCGCTGGCCGCCTGTCTATGTTTTAGGGATCGCATTCTTGCATCATAGTAGCATATTTTTGGCGACCGAAAGACGAAGCCAACGACCTCTCTCACGCGTGTTTTCAGCGGGTTACGAGTTTCTTCGAAATCGGCTGAAAATTCCATTCAGAATTCGCATAACCTATTGTTCAACCGCACTTACAATGCGCTAACGGCGAATTTTAATAAAAACGGCTCCTGTGTTTTCAGCGAGTTGCAGGATAAATGGTGGCGCAACTCCCGCATCTTGTAGGTGGAGTAGACCACGGAAGGAAAGCTTGTGGGGCAACGCCCGCATCTTTTGAACGGGAATAAGCTCCGGCTCGCCACCGCGTTACGAAAAGTCGTGACCCATACGGTGCCCCTTATGAAGGGGTAGGACCCCGAAGATTCCCGGCGCGTTACGAAAGTCGCGTGACGAATATTTTTCGGCGGCGTGAAAATTCCGCTTGCGATGGCGCAACAGATTGACCGCTCAGTATTTGCAGCGCTCGCATGAGTTTTTGCAGAAAACGGGCGTTGAAAATAAACGAGTTGCAAAATAAGTCGTGCCTCAACTGCGGCATCTTGTAGAGGGAGAAAGGAAGCAGCCCTCGAAGGTTCCGGCGCACACGCTAGGTAGTTTCAAAGTTTATGAATTCTTTGCCGCCCGCCAGTCGGCAAAGCGTCTCGAAAGGTTGTGAACGCGGGGCCGATATCCAATCGGCCTCGCAACAACTCCCGAGCGAGCGGTCAACTGGCGGCAGTAGCGAGACGTAGTTGTACCCACCGAACTGGCGAGTCCGGTAGGAAAATTCCAAACAAAATCCTGAGCAAAACCCAGGTGCGTCTCGCAGTGTTTTACGTCACCAAAAACAACAACGTTCACGGAGTGTTTGCAAATGTCGTTTGCACGATTCAGCGACGAATCATTCGTCAGTGAAGGCATGTCCCAGTTGGGCATTTCGTACGCCTTCTTGGCTGCCATAACCCCGGATGGTCCGTGTTCGTCAGCTGTGAATCTCTGGCTCAACGGAATCACACGGCTGGACCCTGCGAAGTCGCGTGCGCTTGTGCAGGTAATCCGCGATCTTCAGGCCATCGCTAACGAGCACCGACTCGGGGACCGTTACGTCCCGTTGTCGTTCAAAGATGCGGGCTTGTGGCGCGAGCTCTTAAGCACGTGGCGCGCAGCCCAAAGACAGGTTGGAGCACAAGCTCTTGGCGACAGCTGAACAAGTTTAAAGCAGTAACGCGACACCTTGCCTAGTGGTGTGACGGCGGGAGAGACCGCAATCAGCAACAAACCCAATCAAGTAGTGCAATCAGAATGCCCTGGGGAAATAAGGAGAAAACTACCATGAGTGATCGACGTGGAATTGAGAAGGCCGAGTTGTTGCGTAAAGAGATAAATGATTTGGGCAGCGACCTGATGGCAATCGGCCCAAATCCCAAAATAGCCGCAAAACGTTGCGCAAAATATGGACATCGGCTCATTGAGGCCGATCTTCTTGTCGCCACCGTTGTAGGCTTCTGCCCAGAAGGGCTGCTATTTGAGTCAGTACCGTTCGCAAATGATGAGGAAAAAAGAGAAAGGACTTATTCTGCGGCAGTTGCTTTAGGAGAGGCGGGTGCATCTCTTGCGATGGTTATCGCTGAGACTTGGCTGTCAAAGAATGCGAACGCTGTACGTCCTTCGGCTGATCCAGATCGCTCTGAAGCACTGACAGTGAACGCTGTTAATCCAGACGGCACTGTCGCAGCGATGTTAGTAAATCCGTTTGAACATACCAGTTCCGGGATCAAATGGCGTAAGCCCATCAATTATGGCGGCCCTGATAAGAAACAGTATTTTCTTCCTGCATGGGCAGGGCTTGTAGGCTCAGGCTCTCCGTTTGTGAACTGATCGGAGTTTTTCCAACAGTAACGCGACACCTTGCCTAGTGGTGTGACGGCGGGAGAGACCGCAAATCAGTCAGACAATCAAAAATACCCCGGTGCAGTAAACAAATGGAGGTTCAAATCATCATGGGTTGACATGAGAAGACCGGGTGAACTGGCGATGTGTGCAAGACGAATTATGAAGTGTTGGGATCGAGACGTGAAAGGCAATTATGTTCTGGTTGAGCGTGAGCTAGCCGACTGGAACACTCCAGATGCTCCCGAGCCTGCACAGGCGAAGACAGACAGACTGGAGGCCGAACGGCAAAAGTGTGGTGAGTAGGACACACTGCGAGGTGTGAAAAAGAAATTGAAGGTGAAATATGGAAAAGCTACATGGACTTTTAATCTGGTGGTCGAAGGCCAATCACATTGGCGTTATACATAACCCCGACACTCAAGAACGATTTTTCATCCACCTGGGCCGCATCGTTCGTGGCCCAGTCATACCGGAACCGGATAGCCCGGTGCTGTTCGCAATTGACCCGCGTCCGGTCAGGCCCGGCCAATTAAGAGCGGCCTCCGCTGTTGAGATATTGCCAAAGCCGAAGCCGGTAAAGGTGGCGCTCTAATGTCCGCCACCATGCTGGAAACTAACGTTCTCGTCGCGCAAGCGTACGAACAGCTGAAGGCCGGAGGTTCGATTGAGGACGTAGCGGGTTTTCTTCAGGAGAAGGGACTCGACGCTCCCATGGCTTACGGCATTGCAGACGCACAGGCAAAGATCGTCCGGGAGAAAGCGCAGCCCGTTCCGGTAGTTCCTGCGTCAGTAGTTGAGCCAGTGGTCGCTACACCGGAGTCGATCACACCTCCGACCGCGCCATCAGCTGAACCCGAGTATGTCGACGACGCTGTAATTCTGGCTCGTATTGACACGCTCGTACGAGACGGCAAGACCGACGCGGAGATTGCACTGGCACTCAGTCCCGAATTTGCTGGCGATATCAGCGACCTGATTGCCGATGCTCGCCGTAAGTTTTCCGGGGCGATTAAGGCCCTCGAAGACGAAGTGGAAACCTCACACTTCTACGAAGACACCGCTCGCCACGAAGCGATGGATATGGTTGACGAGGTGGCCGCTGCTAAGGACGACAGCGACCGGCTCTGGCTGGAGAACTACTGCTTAAAGATGGGTAAGAAAATGCCCATCGATCCCAAGGAAATTAAGCGTTACGCCGAGGTTCTTAAGCGCGTCGAGAAGGCGAACGTCCAACGGGAAGAGGCGGCGTGGCGCGAAGCTGAGAACGCTTCGCTGCCGAGTTTCCCCCACCTGACCGGTTCGTTGAACGATTTGGCCGAGGCAGTCTGCCCCGATTTGCCGTATGAGTTCAAGGCGATGTCTGCCATAACTTATTGGGGTTTGATTCGCAGTGGCAAGGACAAGTTTGCTCAGGAATCCGGCGACGATAACTTTCAAACAAGATTCAATGTTGTCTACGTCGCTCCGCCTCAGCGCGGAAAATCAGCCAGCAGCACAGAAATTATCGCAGTCCTCAAAGCGTTCGCGCCTAAGAGTTTGATTGATACCACGTCAGTCGACAGCGGCCCAGCGCTGGTGGATGCATTCGACGATTCCCAGAAGCTGCTCGAACCCATGAATGACGATAGAGCGGCGCGGGTCCTTCTGAACCCGGACGAGCTGTCGGACATTCTGGAGAAGTCGAAGACAACGCCGACGAGTAAGAATTCTTTGCTGGCGGAGTTTCTACGGTTGTTTGAAGGAACCCGCACCGGCAATCGCGCTCGGCGTGCTGGTAAGACGCAGCTGGAGAACTGCCACCTCGCCATCATTGGTGGGGCAACGCCGGAAAACTACCAGAACATGTGGACCGGCACCGGCAGCGGCGCAACTGGTTTGCAATCGCGCTTTGTTGTTATCGGAACCGACGCCCCAAGGTTGCCAATAGACCGAACACCTTCCGACATTATTCGACTGGATGGTATTCGGAAACGTTTGCTCGCTCAGGCGCAGCAGCCTGGACAGACAATTACTTGGGATTCGGAAGCGCGGAATTTACTCCGATCCTGGTGGAATAGCGCTGAACGCGATAAGCCGAGTGAGGTTCGCGTCGAAGACTTTGTTAAGCGTCTGTTGCTCGTGTTGGCTCAGACGAACAACACGAACATCATCACCGTTGAGCTGGTCAAGATCGGAATCGCGTTCGGCGATTATGTCATCGCGGCTCGGGAGAAGTACAACCCGAGCGGTGATGCCTACACTTGGACGCAACGCTTCGAGAACGACATTGTAACGATTTTCAAGAAACAGGCAAAGCCGATGACGGCCAACGAAGTTCGGCGCTTTGTTCACCCAGATAAAAAACCGGGCGGATACGGCCAATATCAAAACGCCTGGAGAAATCTGATTAGCGCGGGCGTCATAAAACAAGAATCTGCCACAGTCCATAATACCGGGCGGTACGTTTACGCAGGGTAACGCTATGGCTGAACCTCTGACTCATCACCAACTGATCCGTCGTCGCGCCAGTCACACCATTACGCCAGTCGAGCTGGCCCAGCTCCGTCAACTGGATTTGGAAAGCCAGCGCAGGCACCGCCAAAAGATTAGGGAGAACCAAAATGGAACCGAACCAAATTGAAGTCGCCCCGCCCGAATCCGGCGAACTTGTCGTCCGCATGAACGGTGAGGAACTGCCACAAAAGCGCCGCCCCGGCAGGCCGTTGAGTAATCCCGCGCCCGTGCGGTCGGATCGGCAAAAAGCGGCTGATACCCTGCGAAAGCAGGAGATCGAACTGACGGAAGAGCAATTCGACCAGGTCTGGTCTCGTTATCTGGAACTGAGACGGATTTTTACGGAAGACCAGTTGAGCCGCTATTGGTTTTGGCGTTGCAGGGGATGTGCCGATGGGGATTCGCAAGGCCACGCCATTTTGAATAACCGACACCACGATTCCTGCGACACCATAGACCAGACCCTTAAATACTGTTGGCCCCGTTCCGTTGTCGAAGCGGTTTGCGCGGCGAAGGGCATCGAAGTTCAGTTCTGAAACCTCCACTCGACTTCGGTTCTAAACATCGACATTCAGGCAGGGCAAGGTCACAGCTTCGGATGCATACGGAGTTGTGATCGCCTGGACAATGGGACGGCGTGCCCAGTCAGACTTTCAATCATAAAGTTTGACACGGGTACGCCCGACCATAGCCAAAGAATTCTGCCCGTCTATTCGACGGGCGGGATCGAGCTGGCCGCGCTGGCTCGCATACAAACGCGAAAGCGTTTTATAGACGCGTCGTCCTCGCGGCGCGTCACAAATTACCCGCGTCAAGCACGCGCCGGGCCGCGATCTCCTCGCCAGCCTTGCGCTGGTCTGAAATGCGGCCCTCGAAATTCTGAAGTACAGAAGGTCATATGATTTGCAGATACGAAGAGGCATCAGTCGAGTGGTCTGAACCAGAAGTAAACACGAAGCATCAGCGCGGCAGGCGTAACGCCGCGACCCGGCAAGCCCGAGCGGAACGTCAAGCACGCCTGCGCACAGCGCCGGTCCCAGCCGCGCCCAAAGCCACGGCCCCTGCCACAGTAGCCGAGACAGCAGCCTCGACGGCTGACGAACTGCCGCCCGGCTGGCACGCCTATATCTTCGGGCAATCGCATGCGCCGAGGGAAACGTTCAACCCGGCGCGAACGGCCAGTGGGACCGCCGGCCACTGTTAGGGACGACGGAAACTTCGTTGTAGTCGAGTCGAGAAGCGGCTACCCCAAGGTGCAGCATGGAAACTAATCGCGTTAGTCGCGGCGATCTGGTGCGAGCAGACGACGGCCTTAATTGGCGCGTCGAACGCGCTGATGCCGACAGCATGGTTTTGTATTCGATGGACGGATCGCGGCAACGCTTTGTAGATGCGAGCCGGATTAAAGTCAATTTTACTTTCAACCAGCGACTTCACGATGGCGATCTTTCGGCGCTCGTGCAGTTGACGCCCGAAGAGCGTAGTAGTTTCGAGGACCGTAGTTGGCAGATGTTTTTTGCACGGCACGTTAAATATTCGGACTGCGACGCATTGCGCAGTTTGATCGAAGCCGAATTTCATGGCGAGCCGATCAGCCTGCGCGGTTTAGAAGAAGTAGCTAGCAGGATCGATTCGAGTTTGCCGAAGAGGCAGTTGTAAATAAAGGAGCAGATCAATGAGCAATATCAGGACTATCGCGCAGCTCGATGCCATGGAAGCCAGACATCAGGCTGCAGCGAATGAAGCAGAGGTAGAGCAGAAGTTTCGCGCGAATATGCCAGTACGACCGAGACTGCAATTGGAGAGTTATTGACGGAGCGCTCAACAACGGCAACGCCCCGAAGACCCTCGCGAATGCCGAACGCATAGCAGAAGCCCATAAGCAATTTCTGGTGGTGCTCAGTCCAGAGACACTTCAGGCCGAGCAAGCCGAAATGGCCGACAGCGTTTGCGCCGGTCAGTTCCAGCGGAAGTTCAGGCCGAGCGAAGCCGAGTCCTGGTCAAAGAAACTTTATGAGATGGCGCGGGATCGACGACACCGCTACCTGGTTTCGCTCAGCCGCGCTGACCTGAAGGAGCTTGTCGAGCGAGAGCAATCCCGCGAATCGATTCTCGCCGCGAAGCGGCAGTCCCGCCCAGCGTATAACCCGGCTGTGATTCTCGGTGGTCGGGCAGCTTATGACCAGACCCTCGCTGATGAGATGGAGAAGGTCGCCAGTCTAGACATTGAGGAGCTGGAGAAAATCGGTGCTCAACTTCAATCAGTCGACGCCCTAAAGAATGTTAACACCGCCACGCTGCGCGCCGAAGTAAAAGCCGACTATGAATTGCGGCACCCAGAATCCGTTGGCAGCAGTCCCGTTCGTCCCGAGGATGTGACGCGATTTAACGCCCGTTCAGAGCAGGTTGAGAATCGCGACAACCCAGACGGAGTCGTTATTTCTTATACCGCCCAGGAGCTACGCTCGATGCCACTCGGGGAATATCGCCGACTGTTTATGCGAAACAACGGCGGCAGCTGGACCTACCGACCGGGCTATGAAGAAGCCATCAACAAAGTTCTGAGCGGCCAACTAACAGAAGCTGCTCGCAACCGTACCGAATTTCAACGCACACACATCGTGGCGTAATTGAGGAGACTACAATGCAATATCCAAAGACCGCTAAGGTCCTCGAATTTGAACGAACCCATCCGAGCAAGCGCAAGCAGAGTGGTTTACCGGAAGACTTCACAGCGTCGGAATACCGAGAAGCTCAAAGTTGGCCTTGGCCTTCGTGGCTAGTGAAAGAGGGGCCGCAGGCTACTGAGAATTCCCAGTTGCTCAATGCCGGTATTTACTGGCTCGGCTGCTGGCTGACGCACGATAACCTGAACGCGGTTTGCCAGTCCTCCGAGCTGACTCGGCTATTCAATATCGTCAGGCCACCAGAGCCGCGTGTCGTTACTCCCGATGAGCGCAAAGCTGCTGAGGAAGAGCTAGCCAAACACGACAAGAGCTGGCGTGGAGACGGCAGAGATACAAACGGCGCACCATTTGCCATCTGCTACAACAGCGTCGATAACCTCGACAAAATCGTCGTCTATGTGAACAAGGAATGTTTTGGCGTCGCCACATGGGAGACGTTTCTTGCCGGTTTCCGCACACTACTGACGAACGGCGAGCTTACGCCCATGAAGAAGGAGCAGCGGCCACTGAATAATCCGCCCGCAACTCCGGCGAGTATTCGCGCAGCTCGGGAAGCGGACGCCAACAAGCATGCCGATACCCGACAATCCGTCAAGGAACTTCGCGACATGCGTGAACGATTCAAGGCCGACTACGACACCGTCCGTGATTTTCACGGCACGGGCATGTCGAATGGCCTGCGCTCTATGCGGCCAAATATGCCGGACAGAAAGCTGGGCTTGCGCAGTTAAAGGCCAAGTGGGACGGCAAGTTTCAGGGCGACGACTTGAAGGGTTACAACAAGATGGTCGCCGACCTGGAGCGCGATATCCAGAAACTCAGCCCAAGCGGCGGGACGATCAAAATCAACACCAAGGACGACAAGCCAAATGAGTATCGCGGCGGCGGGTCTATTACCGATGTTCCCGTGACTGCCGACGCTGAGGCAGCGCGCCAAGAACACAACCGTCAACTTCTCAGCGGAAACGTCACCAATCCTAAAAAGCCGGTTAGTCCGGCTAATGTTTAATCGCCTCAAAGGCAAAGGACAAGACAATGAATTACGACGTGCTGACCGCGAGTTTCAAATCCGCTTTCTGGAGAAGAAATTGCAAGAGCTACAAAATGCGCACGACCCCGGAGCAGCTCGACTTGCCAGTCAGCTTGCTGGCCTGAAGAGTGTGCATCAGCAAATGGTCCAGGTTGAAGAGTCGATGACGCCGTCATCGTTTTTAGTTTAAGCAGCCGCCATCTGCGGCAAGGAGATTCACATGAGTAAGCATAAGAGTGGAGTGCAGTCTAATCGCGAGGATAAATCCTACGGAATTTCGCTCCAGCACGAAAGTGTCGGCGTCGGCAAGTCCGGCAGTGACATGTCCGAACATCTGAAGGGCCGCAAGCAGTTGCAGCGCGCTCGTGATATTGCCGTAGCGGCAATCAGCAATCCCGGCGAAGCGTTAGATCGCAAGGCCCGCAGCAAGTCAAACAAGGGCTTCCTTCGCCAGATTTAATCGAGGCCGACCATGACGAAAATTGCGTATCCAGATAATTCCCATAGCAGTTCAATGGTTTCTGGCACGGAGATGTCTCCACGACCCCACCCAGAAAAATTGAGTCGGTCGCCGCTCCCAGCCGGAGATCATCAAGCTTCGAACGGCGAAGTTATTCAGAAACTTCCCCAGACCGAGGACCAGAGAATCCCGTCAACACCAGATTCAATCACAGACCGCAGCCGAAAGGACAAGCAGCGTGTCCAGGGCAAGTTTGGCGTGGCGTCTCCGGGACACGACTACAAACTTGAGCCTGTTCGCGATGCTGTCCCAAAGAAACGCACTGATTCGGTTCCGCATCATGTCGGAGCTGGCGACGACCGGCGCAATCGCAGCAATACCAGCTCGTTTGGCGGAAAGAAGTACGCCGAGTAATCGGGTTGTAACCAACTCCCCAGGAAAGTGTGAAACGAAATTTATCGCGCCCGTAAAAGGCTACAGGAGAGCACTACCATGGCTACAGATATGTTGGAAGTTAAAGAGCAGGACCTGCAAGCGCAGATGAAAGAGACGAAAGGCCACGTGGACCATCTGGCCTTGGAAGTTTCTCTTTTGCGCGAACAAATTCGTACGACCGTGTCGAGCCGTCGCGGAATTGAGGGAGCACGCGGCGAGCGTGGCGAAATCGGCCCGGCTGGCAAGGACGCGGTAATCAAAATCGTCCAGGCTGACGGCAAGATTAAGGTCATTGAGGGCGACAAGGTCGCGGCGGAAATCGTCGCTGTGCCCGGCCCGAAAGGTGATACCGGGGCGACTGGAAGCACAGGGAGCACGGGTCAGACGGGTCCTCAAGGCCCCGCGCCAGATGTCGACGCAATCGTTGCAAAGGTTGTCGCCGTTCTCGAATCGCGCCTGTTGAAGAAATAACGATGCCGACGCTGCACAAAATGGATTGTGCTGCTGATTGGGGAACTACGGCGGGACGCATTACTCCGCTCAATGAGTGCTTAGCCGAGGAAGGCCTGCGTGCGGCGGGCGCTTTCCGGCACCCCGCCGCCTTCCTGCATGCGGCTGCTGCCGCCGCGACGCCGATGTTTCGTGAAGTAATGGGCCTCGACAGAAAATAAGCAACCAACTGCCGCCGAAAAGGCTGTCGGCTTTTTCCTTCTGAGCGATACCGGCGCAGCGGTAATTGACATGCTAATATGCAGGCGGGAACCGATGGTCCCTAGCTATAATCCTGTCGACTCTGTGCCGCTGTCCGTAATAAGAGCATCTATGGACTTGTACTTGGAGGGCACAATGGGGGCGCATGAGTGCATTATATGGGCCTATACAGAGTTCTGCTGTGCGCACTCAGGTATTCCCCTGTTTCGTAGAATGGAAAAGAATGTTCCAGTTAGATGTTTGTGGGGCAACCTCGCACTTCCTAACTGCCTATAAATGAGGTACTTGAGTTCGGAACGTTGATTGCTCATAAAAATGAGGGGAGAAGTGTCTCTGAGGAGTGATTTTATGGACACTACCAATAAGACCATCGAAAAGGCTCTCAAGGAGAACCCAGATCTTCGGTTGGTTCTATATTGCGGCCCGTGCTCGCGAAACAGAAGCGAGGGAATTGCCACGAGAAATTGGCGCGGCGACCGAGGTGGTAGCAACACCGAATAACCCACAGTGTGCGGTGTAGTCAAACCGTGTCCTGAGCAACCAGCGATACCTGATTCCCCGACTCGAATAGTGTTGTTTTTATCAATCCGGCCTGAAGCGGGATATTCATCTGCACTTCGGACCTGATGTAATAACCCCAAATCAGTTTCCAGAGCGGTCATCCTTATCGAGAACTTCGACTTCCAATCCTAGCTGCTTCGCTGTCGCCCCGTCGATGTACTGACCGTGGACTGGGAAAAGTTGCTTCGACAAGAGTTTTTCGGCGATTTTCTTTGCCTTCTCGGCGCGTTTCTTTGCATCTGGGAAATTTGGGTTGAGCATGTACTTATCAAGTAGCGTGATGGCAGTCTTTTTTGCAAAGCCGATTTGATTTTCCATTTCATCTGTAAATGGAATATTGAGGCCAGCGAGTTGCTGGAGCAGCCCAACTGTTGGCTCGTTTTTCTTGATTGCTTCTGCAATCTGTACTATGAGTTTGTCTCGCGCCTCCACAAAAGCAAAGGCGGAAACCCATTGGGTAATTCCCGATACTGCTATCGGCACTTGTGGATCTATTGGGCCTAACTCAGAGCAGTAGCCCATTAGAATCTGATCTGCGCCAAGTGCAAGGATTGTTGCTGCACTCTTGGCGATATTGGTACGATCACGCGCAATTTGCGGATTTTGGCCGGATAAGTGGGATCGACACATATCCACCATTTTTTCGACGAGGGTCCCGTCACCACCAGGGCTGTGAAGAAGCAAATTTATTTGGTCAGCACCAGAAATCGAGTTCAGAACCGTTTCGAGATGAGGGATGTCTGCGGTGTGCATGCTGGTCCGAGCATGTCCGAACCGCAAAACGTAGCTCAACAGACGGTTCGCGCTGCCATAGCGTGCTGTCAGTGCCGTCTCGATCTCGTGGATCAACTTCTGTCGTTTTTCAAATTGGTCCGAGTTTACGTTCAGTTCATTAAGGACGGCCATGTAGATAGGCGTGGTTTGGAACTTTGTGCTCGGATCAGGTGGAGCACCTGGAGGTGCCGGAGGCGTTGGTGGTGTCGCCAATCACTGTTGCTCCTATCGTATTGGGACTTTTAGTTGACATTCCCTAAACGGATGAGTTGAATCAGGCGAGGATGCTCCGGTTCGAAGCCTTCGGCTGCCTGAGCACTTCATCTTCGAGTTGTCCTTGGGGTTATTTTACCATCTCAATTCGGTCGCGAGAGCGTGGAGGTGTGGAAAAACCGTCCTCACCCAACCCCTATTTCAACGCCAAAATCTCCGGCACGCTCGCCCGCGCCGTAATGTCCCTGGGGCTTCTCGCTGGCTGTTGTGCAGCCACTAGCGGAAAGCGCACGGACTCCACGCTGGCGCTCGACCGGCGTGTCTCTGGCTAGGACTCGAATCGTGAAATTTTGCCCGACATCCTCCACCCAGCTGCATTGTCAGATGGCCCGCAGCCCGAGCGCAACCGCTTCATAAAGGCTTTCAGCAGTGACTTCGGCTGTGTGCTCGATTCCTTCGGTATCGCGGATGGTGATGCGGCATGAACGGATTGCCATAGGCGGAGGGTAGCATATTCGCTTTGTATTCGCTATTCTCTGTTTGCTCCGCGACGTGGGGGAGAACACTGTGAGAACACCAGCAGACAAAACTGTCCATGCCTCTCACTCGAATGAGAGTTTTCAACAGCAGCGAGATCGGCCAAAAAGGAGTTGTTGTGAATAGGACGGAGACTTCGGTACACTTTGGTGCAGAGCTAATGCAGACTGCGCCGAGCCCCACCGGGATGCCGCAGAGTAGTAAGACCTATACTCCACCTTCTGACATCCGAGTTGTTCATCTGACGGACCTAATTTCAGGTGCCCGTCAGATCCCTGAGGACCAACAACAGCGGTTCGGAATCGTCCAAGGAGGCGGAGGTTTCAAACTCTGGTGTGTGCCGACATTTCGCTCGCTCGCAAACCGTCTGTCGCAATCGTAGGTACACGGGAGGTCTCAAAGGACGGCCAACATGCACAGAAGACTGGCACGAGAACTCGCAGCTTGCGGAATCACTATTGTCTCAGGACTTGCTCGCGGAGTTGACACTGAGGCTCTGACCTCGGCTATAGAGAGCGGCGGTAAAACTATTGCCGTAATCGGTACACCAATTGATCGAGCCTATCCAGCTGAAAATAAAGGGCTTCAAGAAAAAATCTATCGGGAGCACTTGTTAATCTCACAGTTCCCACCTGGAAAGAAGGTCTTCCCTAGTAATTTTCCAGAGCGAAACAAGCTCATGGCCGTAATCAGTGATGCCACCGTTATTGTGGAGGCTTCCGACACTTCCGGTACGCTGCATCAGGCCGCTGAGTGTGTCCGTCTGAATAGGCTACTGTTCATTGCCGCCTCCATCATGGAAGACCCGACGCTGCGCTGGCCTCAGAGTTTTATTTCGTATCCTAACGCCAAGGTGCTCAGGAAGACTTTGCATGTTTTCTTGAGGCTCTTGGCATACAATGCCCCTCAGAGTAATCTGTTTCTGCTCCTACCTCGTTACAGATAACTACAGCGTGTGGCGTCCAGAGGATCACAACGCTAGCAAATTCGTGAAGGCGATTAAGGGTGAAACCTTGAACGGGTATGCCTATGTTCCTCTTCTTGGCGGACTCCGTTACCTGAACAACGCAAATCTTGACCAGAGTATTGAATGGTTTGGCGATATGGTTGCAAGACACATGCAAGAGCTTGGAATGGAGCCGCCAATCCACCTCGTGCCAGTGCCGAACAGCAGTATCACGGTAGCTTCCAGAATGAAGCCTCGGACCCACAAACTCGCCAAGGCAATAGCAAACAGAATCGGTGGAGACTCAAAAGTTGCCGATTGCCTTCGATGGAAACAGAATATTGGCTCTGCGCGACAACGGTCAGGAACTCGTGATGCTGCGACGTTGTACAACAATCTCTCTGTCACCGAACGGATAGATAAATCCACTCCCCACGTCCTGATCGATGATGTGATGACCTCCGGGGGCCATCTTCAGGCTTGCGCTGCGAGGCTAAGGAGCAAGGCAACAACCGTCGAAGTGGCTTTTTGTGCGGGTAGAACTGTCCACGAGCCACCCGCCGCAGCATTTTCGATCTTCGAAGAAGAGTTAGCCGATTTATGATCGTTGGTTCATCGTCGCCTTCCCAACATTCTCACCGTCACCGCATCGGCGATGCGCGGACCTGCCTTACGTTCCCGATAAAGGTTGAATTCAAACGATCTCTCGAAAGTCCTTCTCAATTCGCCCACTCTGGGCAATTCCAGATAATTTCCACCTCTATTTGAGATCGTTTCGATTAGGAGATAACAGCCGGTGGCAAGGGATCGTTCGAAAAATTGAAACAGCGAGCGATTAAAAAAGTCCACCAACACGATCCCACCGATGGTCCGCTCCTCGAAGGGCCATGGATCGGCTAGTAAGTCCATCTCTATGAGCCTTAAACGCTTTGAGATATGTAAATCTGGCAATCTATCCTTGAAGTGGCTCAATTCTCGATCTAAGCAGATTACCGTGCCGCCAAGAGATGCGAGGTAGAAGGCATTTCGACCCGATCCACAAGCCACATCAATGATGGGGTAGCCGGAGGCGGCGTTTACGATGACATTCGCAAATTTCCTTACCAGAGGGGAAGGCTGAGATTGGTGAGACTGCTTGCTCAAGCAAAAGGCCTAATGTACGCGCTGTGCCTGTACATCTTCGAAGATGAAAAGAAGCCACCGCATTCACCTTTCCTCGTACACGGCGCACACGCATCTAGATATTCATTCTTCCAATCACTGATGGATTTGCGATAGTTGCCCTCGACATCCTTGTTCACAACACAGAGTTGATGATTGTAGACGGACGCATTCATGCCGTAGGAATTCAGAACCGTCACGGCTTCGCTCAATACCTCTTTATATTCGTAGGGATCGATCCACAGCAGGTCCAAATTGGGTCTCGTGAATCCGGTGATCTCAAGGCCCATCAAAGCCACGTGATCAGCAAATAGGAGATTGCGGCAGATGAATTCACATGTCCTCACGAGCCGATCAATCGTTTGCTTATGCAGAACGATTCTGATCTCGACCTTCTGATCAAAGCGTTTGAGATTGAGAATCCCCTGAATGGTTTCATCGAAAGCCCCCTGCGCTTGCACAACGTAATCGTGACGAACGGGATCATCCGAGTAAATGGGTATTCCCAGCATGCAATCTGGGTGCTTGACCTCTCCGAATCTCCTAGCAAACTCCGTGTCCTTAAATCGTCGACCATTGGTGAGAAGATCAATCGATGTGCTCGGTAGCTGCAGTTTCGCCTGTCTAATAAGCTCGATCAGAGCCTCTCCATACAATGTCGGCTCCCCGCCCGTAAAGCCAATACTCCGAGTATCCGTTGGAATTAGGGTTATTAGTTCGAAGGTCCTCCGAAGCAAGTAAGAGTCGTCAGCTTTCTTCGGTGGTTGGGAGCACATCAAACAATAGTGGTTGCACTGTTCCGTCAGCAGAATCGAATTGTGCCGTGACTCCTTTCGAAAAAGCGTATGTAAGAAATCTCTCTTGCTACTAATGAAGACGATGTCGCCACTTTTCAAGTAATTAAAGTGATTGGGCAGGCGATAGACCGTGGATCGTCAGAAAAGTTGTGCCATCTTCCAGGCCATCACCATTACCAACTGAACCCCGTAACCTGCGACGTCAACTGGCTGCTGACCCAGCAGAGCGAATCGATTGCGAACCGGCGCAGGCAAAAATGGATCAGTTGTTATTGTAAACAGGTCATCACACACGCCCGCCTGCTTGGTGATGGGATCGATGCTCCCACTGAGCTTTAGCATCTATTCGCCCACTTCACGAATAATTGCCTAATGAAGGTGTCGCCCTGCATCAATGTAATCAAGTGCTGAAAAATCGCCATGTTGCGGCGACAGAATTCAGACTCTGGCTTTCGGCCTACGTAATCCTTGTGCAAGGCCCAATGAAACACGGGATCGGCACCGCAGTAAGGTTCAAAAGCACAGTCGTGACACATGGGATTGCTGTATGCGAATGAGTCTTCGATTGGCTTGAGCAACTTCGGAGAAAGGAAAATGTCGTTGTATGAGTTTTGTCGAACGTGCCCCAGACGAAAGTGTTGATCCCCCATTTCCGCGAGCATTCGGCTCTCGTCCGATGCGTAGACGTATCCATCGTAGTTGTATACAACAGCGGCAATGCCGATCCCGGACGGGCTCATCAGGTCTACATAACCGGGATCGCTGCTCGTTAACATCTTTGCCAGAATCGTGCTCGCGTAAAACTCCCTGAACCCAATGCCTTGCTTGTTGAGGGCGACTATGTATTCCAGGCCTCGCTTATAGAAATCAAGCCAACGATCCGTGTTGTACTTAATGTACGATTTGGTTCTGATCGCGAAGCCGTAGGGCGATAGCGGTCTCAAGAAAATACCGCTGAACTCCTGAGCCAGATATTCGTCAATGATGTCCTTGACTCGATCCAGGCTGGCTTCCGTAGTCGTCATCAATGCTGAAACTTTGTTTCTACCCAGGGCAGCCCGCACCAGTCGAATACCGCTAATCGTTTTCTCGTAACTGTCATTTCCTGGTCGAGGCCGATTTCTATTGTGCAAATCTCGCGGACCATCCAAAGAGGTCGAAATCTTGATGTCGTGCTCGCTGCAGAAGGCCAGGAACCGTGAGTTAATCAGGGCCAGATTTGTTGCGATAACAAATTCAATTTGCTTATCGCCTTTGCGTTGTTCGGCCTCGGTAACGATGTGGCGAATCAGGTCGGTATTGAGGAGAGGTTCGCCTCCCTGAAACTCGATTTTGATATATGGCGAAGGAGATCGTAGTGCGAGGCCGAGGGCGGCGTCGGCATCGGCTACCGACATATCGAATTGCAGTTTGTTCTCGGATTGTCGCGACACTTGGCAATACTGGCAGCTATGTTCACATCGCAAGGTAACAACAAACATGTGCAAACTCGTGAAATTGGCCAAACGCTCGTAGCGAGTCCGAACCTTGATGGCGAGCAGATCGGACGCAATCGCTGTGGTATCGTCAGTCAGAAAATGCCTAGCGCGTAACTCCGCGTATGCGGGATCATCGATGGGTAGCTGATGGTTTATCAGCTTTGGAACAACATCCTTAGCGAGAACGAGATACTCTCCAGCGAGATTCGTAGCGACGTAATCATGTTCGTTGAGTTCGGTAAACCGGAATGGCAGAAGTCGGTAATTCGGGGATCGTGGTTCATATGAAGCGATCTGATGGAACTCACTCATCAGCGATCAGGCCTGTCTTGGAAAAAGCATGAGCCAAAATTAGATTGCGAATCGGTTCGGTTTCGGCCTTGAGCTTGAGACGCAAATCCTGATCGAGCACTTCTTTCTTGAAGCTCTCCACTTGAGCGTCTGGTGACGGCCCGGTGAGCTTGTCGCCGAAGTCTAAGTGACAAACGATCCCGCCCTCACGCAATTCAATGTCTGAAGTAAATCGGTCAAGGAACCTGTAGCAAGCCATCTTGACTGCATCGACGGAGAAGACTGCCGAATCGAAGATAACGTCAATCTTCATAAGCGAACCTGGCTGAAACGACTTACTGACGCTTAATCGCTTATACGGAGCGTAGTTCGCGAAATGCGAGCAAGTCCAAACGACTTCTAGGACGAAGAGCGGTGCGACGAATGAGACGAGTGGGAAGAATGCGATTTATGCCCGTACAAAATCCCCCTACCCGGCGAATTCAATAGAAGCGTGTGCTCACGCCCCTTGTCTGCAGAAGAAGTCTCGACGAGATTGGCTATCTTCGGTTCACCCTCGGCTCCATTTTTGGCGAGGGCAGCGGCTACACTAACAGGCACCAGGAATTTGTAGGACTTCATGCTTGGCATCCTCCTCTCCTCCTGAACATGTATTCCATGAGGACTCGCTCAACCTTATACCCGCAAGTAATGGGATTGTCACTTATTACTTATGGTAAGTCCCTTAGGACGATGCGGAGGCGTGCGACGTGTGAGACGCATGAGAGGCGTGCGATTCGTGCGATGCATGCGATGCGTGCGACTCATGCTGCGCATACAGAACGCCCTCATTGGAAACCTTCATGAGCAGCGTGTGCTCTTCGCCATCGGTCACGTACTTCTTCCTGAAAGCTTGGTCAGCGGGCGAAGCAGTCTCGGCAAGATTTTCTATTTTCGGCTGGCTCTTGGTATTGACATTGGCCTTAACTGCATTCCCGGCGAGCGCAGCTGCTGCCACACCAACAGGCACCAGGAATTTGAAGGGCTTCATGGCTGGGCTCCTCCTAACTTGAAAAGGGGGCTAGCTAGACCTTATACGCTCAATTTATAGCAGTGTCACGGTGTATTTCTTATAATATGCTAGACTCGCGTGACTAATCAGCCGAGTGAGATGTGCCCCGCGCTCACGACATAACCCTTTGTCTGGTCGGCTTCAAAAACCATAAGGCCCGTCCCGATATTACCGACGACTCCGGCTTCTGGCTCCGCATCAAGGCTGAGGATGCGTCTCCCTTCCTGACGGCATTTAAGTCTTCGCCGGACGTGTTCCATGAGTTTCTAATCGAACAGCGAGTCGGCAAAGAAATCCGCACGTCAACGTTAAGCGCCCAGATTGTCAAGATCGAGGAAGGTCCGGCTGAGACGCGGGTGCTGATCCGGCCTGACGTTCCCTTCCCGATTTAATGCTTCCGTATTGACCTGTAAGACTCTTTAAGCTACACCCTCCCTAACATGCCATTACAAAGCAAATCGATGTGGCAGTGCCCGGAGTGCGGACATCCGCTGAACTGGTCGCTCAACAGATCGACTCAGCCGAGACCCGGCGAGCCCTCCATTTGTGGGCACTGCGCGGCGTTCGTGATCTTCACGGATGAGTTGGCGCTGCGCCCCTTGGATTGGCCAGATTGGTGCATGCTGACTCACGCGAAGAAAAGGAAATTGGTGATGACGCGGGCGGTCATACAGGTACGCATTCGAGCATCGAAGCAGTAGTAATCGAGGGCTAACAGATGATTGTAAGAACACGAGATGACCTGGTCGAAGGTAAAGGGAAAATCCGGTCCAAGTATTGGTCCAGTCAACGCCTCTTGCACGAAGAGGACGGAATGGGGTGACCTTGACCGATGCCATTCTGGAAGCAGGCGTGGACGAGATTTTCTGGTACAAGAACCACCTGGAGACGGTCTATTGTTTGGAAGGTGAAGGGATTCTGGAAGACCTCAGCACCGGCAGGCTCTACACCATCAAACCCGGCACACTCTATGCGCTCAACAAGCACGACCGACATCGCCTCAAGGTCAAGACCAGAATGCGCGTTGTCTGCACCTTTGTACCGCCACTTGTGGGCGGAGAAGTCCACGATCAAGACGGCTGATATCCGGCCAAATTACCAATTAAATAGGGCAATTCAGAAAGAATCCGGCGCACGGCGGAACTTATGTCAATTCAATGGGGCCGTCGTGCTCGCCGTGGGGCGTTCCTGGCGCGGCGTAAATCGCTCACAACTGTACCCGGACTACCTACGGCGACGAGAAATTCCGATTAAATAAGCTCTTCGCGGCGGGACAGAATCCGCAGTTCCTGACTCTGAGCTTGCAGGGTGCACAGCTTATTGTGCGATTGGTTGAAAGTAGGCAGGCAAATTATTCTTTGTGTCCCGCAGGATTTCTATCACAGCTTGCCGATCAACGAGCGAGAGTCGAGCGTATTTCGATCGCTTATCTTTTCCTGATAAGTATCTGCCACATTCGACTATAAACACCTTCTCTTGGCTTCCGCTGGCAAGGCATCGAAAGCATTCGGAATAGATCATGTAGCTGCATGGGTAACGCATGAGGCGGTGTTCGAGATCGAGTTGCCGGAGCGAGCGCCCTTTGCTGTCGTGTGGTCCCTCGTCAGAAAACTTCTCCGCGAACCCGGATGTGCCCTGAATATGATTAGCGAGCGGAGCCTCATCGACAAAGAGCATGTAGTCCACAAGCTCGTTGGTGGTATCGCCCAAAGGCCCCTGATTGAAATCGAGGCTATTCGACTCCGCACTCCACTTGTGGCAGCCTTATTTGCGTCTCGTTCAAATAGAGCGTAACGAGTCTGCCAGCCGAGGCGGGTAAACAAATTCATCATTCGCATCTGGTGTTCAAAGACCATGAGGGCGACGATGTCGCTGTATGGGGATAGATAAGCATCCGTGTCGAACTTCCCCTTCGAGCGAGTTCAGGTTCAGCGTCTCTGGTCCCACTGCTGATTCCGGATGGTTTTCATCAGCGACGATCGCGTTACCCATGTGCCGGATCGAGCCACTGTTTCCAGTTACGTACCAGCCGCCCCAACGCTGCTCCAGCGGACTCCGATGGTCAGAGTTGTAGCTGCCCAGGCTACGCAACGTCATCGCGTTAAGTCCCGTAAAATTACTTCGCACCATCATTCCGGGAACACCAAGGCATCGTATGAGTCGTGGCACGCCAAACATTTGTTCTCACGCGCGAATTTTGGTTTCTCTTGGATTTCCTGCTGAAGACTGTAGAAGATGATGCCTTGCTGCAGGCGACTCCGTGGCGACCTCAATGAATCCTCCCCTCACCCAGCCGATGACAGTCGAGTCGTTAAAAAAGAGCGTGCGCGGATTCTGCGGGTTAATCAGTCTTGCCTGAACGCTAGTTTTTGAAAAAACGGCCATCTGGGACTCGATCGGGATCTTGAGCGTCTCCAGCACGGACCGCAAATATCCTTGCTTGCCATCAAACTCCAGGCGCTCGTTGCCTGCCTCGATCTCGGCGTTCAGGGTCGAGATGGGATCGTAAGTTGGGCGTGTTGCATATTCAATCGCAGGATCGTCAGGCAGCGGCACAAAATCGTCGGCGAGATCAGCGAAAGCGAGGTTAGTGACGACAAGTGCTGTTGCGAGAATAACAACAATGCGGAAATGGGCGTAACTGACCATGCGATTAATGCTTCGCTGTCGTGCCCTGCTCGTGAGACTCCGTAGTGCCTCCCATCAGGGCGATAATTAGCCGTCCGCGAGAGTGCCCCGCCAACTCAAATAATCGTGCCCACCGATGAATTCCTGGTAGTGAACTTCATACCCTTTTGCGAGAAGAACATCACGCATGTGCCGACTGCTCGCCAGGATGTCCCGGCCCAGCCCTGTCAGGTCGATCTCGTCTGTACCCGCGTCCATGTAAAATCGGAGCGACAGCCGTGGGCCCATGATGAACTGCTTTGCCAGCCAGTTTGGTTCGGCACTCGGATCAAAATCGCGGAGGTGTAACGCTTCGTCGTAGGTCCCTGCTACATAGGGATCGTCGCTTCGCGGTGGAGTCCACCAAAAGGCCCCAGATTGCGAGAGTATGTTTCCGAATGTTTCTGGATGACGAAAACCAGCATAAGCAGCCGCGAATCCTCCGTAGCTTGATCCGCCCACCACCGTTTGCTTCGGATCAGTCGTGACATTAAACAATCGTCGCGCCCAAGGAACTAGTTCGAAGTTCAAGAAATCTGCGAACCTGGGTACAGGGAAGCTCACGATCCCTCGCATCACCAGGTGGATTGTCGATGAAGACCGCGACCATGGGCGGAATCCGATTTTCGGCAATCAGGTTATCCAGGATTGTCGGTGTAGGGATAATGTTCTCGTCTATGTAAGGTTTCTCATCAAAGAGAACAATCAAACCGTAGGGCTTCGCATCCCTCGAATAGCCCGCTGGTGTATAGACTGCCACCTCACGTTCGTTCTTCAGGAGGGCGCTCTTGAACTGATATTTATCGATCTTGCCCTTGCGCACGTTTCGTGGTGCGACCCACGGCTGAGATGGTGCGTCGGGCATCTCCACGGCTGAGAAACCAACGTGCGCGGGAACGTCAGGACTCAAAGAATCGACAAGCCAGTGGTGTGGATTAAGCGGGTCCACTTGGGCCGCAGCCGCAAATAGCAACATGGTATTCTCGTCGGGGAAGTCCTCCGACGGACGGAGGAAAGGGCCGTTTACAATAAGCTGGTACATGAACCTCTTTCGCTTATCTACCGGCAAGGTTTTGTACCAGACATCCGTTTCGCCCAATCGAGTCAATCGATAATCATCTGGTCGGCTGAAGTTAAGGACAAGGTAGTTGCCATTCGCATCCCACCTTACGCTGACATTCCTCGTATCAGTGGTCGCCCGCCATAGAAAAGTCACCAGCATGTCCTTGTCATTGCCGGGCAGTGGCTCCATCAATGGCGTGCCCTTCATCTTTATCTTTTCCCAGAAGTCCTCAACCGCGTTCGCTTGACCGTTTTTAAGGGCGGTTCGGAGTGCCCTAATGCGTGGGCTTTGATATCGCTCCGCAGTCGCCGGGGCAACTCGATCTGCAAGGGCGATGATCCTTGTGAGCGTGATTGTGTATGGTCCTTCTTTGATCGTTGGGTCAAGAGCCACTTCGAGCCGGTATCCACCTGGATCATCCGCAATGAACTGAATCTTCCGGCCTGGGCCGTCGATCGGAAACCACGCACCTTGCTGCCGGAAGGACCATAGACGGTGATGATGAGTTTGGTTCCATGTGTCACGATATTCGTCTCGGCGAGATCACCCGCCTTCAGAGTGAGAGAGTATGAATCAGTGTTTGGCGCGATCAATGTGCCATCACGCATTTTCCCGGTTTGGAGTTCGGTGTCTGCTGCCCACGATACCGAGCAGCAGCTAACAAAGGAAAAGAGAACTGGCATCAGGAGGGAGAATTTGTTGGAATCACGGCGTCCTCCTATAATTGCGAGGGGTGTCGCAGGTCAATCTGTCACTCTCGATAGTCCGTGTAAGTAGCCCTCCGAGCACTATCGCCGCAGGGAAAAGAATTGAATTTCCAATTCGAATATGAAGTAAGGAAGAAATCTTGTGTTGGTTAGGCTATTGGTTGCAGTGGACCAAATCCAAGGTAGGTATCGAAGTTGATTGATGAAAACGATAAGGCGAATAGCACCACTGTCGCACGATGAAGCCGCGCAACGATCCATCCACCTCCTACTAGCACCAGTAACGTTGTTACCGTCCAAATCAATGACCTGGAAACTGAATGGATAGCCTGAAGGTGTGAATATCTGTCGAAAAACCGGATTCAAAACTTTGGGCGCAACAACGTAATAGTACAGCAACCAACTACCCACCCAAAGTCATTGCCCTGAGCGCCAACAGCGGCTGCTTTACTGTTTCCTTCGAGACGCCAATCGTGATTGCGCAATTACCTCTTTCCAGTACCAAATTCGGGAACGACCGGAATGGTTGCCTCCATCAAGTCGCCGGTGATATGGTCATTCTCCGAACCCGGCAGAAAATGATTCAGCAACCAAGTTGCTAAATCGGCGGCTTTGAAACTCTCACGCTCGGCTCCCTTCAAGTTCTCGGAGTCCCTGCCACAAGCGCTTTAACACCCGCTGGATTTCACGAACTTCTCGCAACCCTTTGGCGGTCACTCGAAAATATTTCTTTGCTCTTCCGCCACGCTCGGGCGTGGGCTCACCTACTTCCGAGGAGCCCAAACCTTTGGTTTTGAGCCGTTCGAGGGTTGCGTAGATGCTTCCTAGCGTTGCCCCGCACCGCCTCTCTCTTCTATCTCGCGTGAAATCGGTATCCCATAGGCGTTGTCACCAAGCCGCATCAAAGCCAGCATTACAGCCAGTTCGAAAGTGCCGAGGTGGCAATGTTTAGCCATTTGTCCTACAATAGCAAAGAAAGTGCGCGGATACAACCGAGAGTAACTTCCGGTAGTGGGTCAGTTTGAATTGTCGGACTGAGGAATGTACTCGCAACCGCCCAAATGCTAACCTGAAAAACCATGCGTCCATTCGCAATTCTTTTCGTTCTCGTCAGCTCGTTTGCCTTCACATTAGACGCCAATGCACAGTCCGCCCTGCAAAAAAGAGTTGCCAGCATAGCCGCCGATGCGAAAGGCACCGTCTCCATCTCATGCCTCCTTCCGGGTACCACCCTGAATTGTGATCTGCATCCGCACAATCATTCACCCATGCAGTGGGTTTCAAGTTGCCCCTTGCCCTCGCCGTCCTTCACCTCGCGGACACCGGCAAGCTTCTGCCCAGCCAGCGTCCCGGCGAATCGATGAGCAACACGCTCGACCGGACTGTCCGATTTCTGCCCGAAGACCTTATCCCTCACGCGTACAGCCCGCTGCAAGACCGCTATCCTGAAGCGAACGTTGATGTTTCTCTTCGTGAACTGATTGAACTCGCTGTCGGCCAGAGCGACAACGCCGCAAGCGATATGCTGCTACGCATCGTCGGCAGCCACGCAGTCGTCCAAGGCTACGTCCGCTCGCTTGGCATCACGGGGTTTCAGTTGGAGGACGGCGAGCAGGGTCTCTACCGCGATCCGACCGCGCAATATCGCAATTGGATCGAGCCCGCCGCCGCAGTGCAACTCCTTGAACGCCTCACCACCAATCCGCCTCTTTCTTCTGAGGCGAACGATTTTCTCGTGCGGGTTCTCACCGCCTCGACCACTGGTGGGCCCAATCGTTTCCGGGCTGGCCTGCCCACGGGCACGGTTTTGGCGCACAAGACGGGGACATCGGGTGAACACGATGGCAAGGCTGAAGCTACCAACGACATCGGCCTAATCACCTTACCGGACGGCCGCCGTCTCGCCGTAGCTGTTTTCACCGTCACAGACCCCCCAGCGAGCAAAGCTACCCGCGACAGCGTCATCGCCCGGATTGGCCGCGCCGCTTACGATGAAGCGCTACGCCTCCCTCGGGGTCTGCCCAGAGTCGTTAACTAGCAAACTGACCATCGAGCTTGTAAATATCGCCGGAAAAGGCAGGTGTTACCGAGCGTCGCTGCCGTGTCTGGAGACCGCGATAACATCAGACTTACCGCAAGAGTTCCTCTCGCCCTCATTACCCGTTTGCTCCTACGTAAGCAAACCGCGAATATCATTCGTCGCATGCAGCGGCGAAACGCCTTTGAATCCTTTGCTTTTCAATTTGCACGGTTCACGCATGCCCATGGGGTCTTCAGGCAAGGCCGAATCACGTCAGGGCGCGCAGGCTTATGGAAACCAGCCAGGATTATGGCAGCGGCGGCAGCCAGAAGAATGATTGTGGTTTTACGGTGAATATTCATCGTGCCTCCGCGCTGAGGACCCATAGTGCGAACACAAGAGCGGTGGCCGTTTCGATTAGCCAGGCCGCACATGAACAGTGACACCTGATCAAGACCAAGCCAGCGACGGTTGCTGGAGCGATGGCCGCCGCAACTCCTGCACGCTGCCGCCGCGTCACTCTGCACCGCCGCGAAAGCCCGATTGGCCAGTTTTGCCTTTATCGCGGCAATCGCTTTGACAGGATCAGCGAATTGGCGATGCAACAGCTAATGTTGTGACCGTGGGTTGAAACAGAACGAAATCAGGGGATATGCCAAAGCCATGCTGGATGCCGATGCAGCAGACTCCAGCTTGGCGCAGATGAAAATATCCGGGCTTCCGTATCGTGGTCAGCTGGCTATATTGCTGGCTTGCAGGGGCGGTGCTACAACCTTTGATAGGTTCCATGTGGACTCACCTCCATGTGGGATTCAGGGATTCGGCGGCGTTGACGCGCTGCCGGGTCCCGCTCTTATTCGTATTCGTTATGCTGGTCCACCTTTGTAACTCCTCCGGTAATTCCGCTTCCTCTTCGGCACTAACTCATCTGGTGGGCAACCCATGTAAGCGACATTGAGCCAGTTGGCCCTCGTCACCTTGTAACCGTTGGCAATTAACCACCGGCTGACGGAGTCGATTTCATCGGGTATTCCGGTACTATTCGTCTCGTTAGTTTTTGCTGACACCTTGCACCTCCAATTGCGTGAATCCTATGCTCTCGGCATCACCCTCGTAGCAGACGCTGACCGTGCAACCGGCGGGCAGTTCTAGGCACAGGGTTTTCGGCGTTTCGCCGGGGATGCGAATCGAAACGTTTGTCTGCGCCGTGGTCTTCAGGTAGGCAGCCTTCATTAGTTCACCACGGGCGCGGTCGCTTCGGTCGGCTCTTCCCAGAACCTCTCGCGTCCTATGAGTTTGATAATGGCGCTGACGTGCCTGCAGGCGAAGCTAGGGAATTTGTGTCGCCGTGCAGCGTGAAAATCAGGCTGACGATGTCCGACAACGGAAGCTTAGGTAGTTCCACCGGATCAATCCTAAAGATGCGAGCGAGACGATGCTCTAGCTCCGTTCGCAGCTTGACACTAATTAATTGCTGGATTTCTGATTTCACGTTTTCCTCCTTGTACTGGCTCTTTCTTCTTCTCGAATTCTTTTTGCCGCTTCGCGAACCCACGGATGTGGGCACGACGCTTAGCAGCATCTTGGTTGGCTTCTCGGCGAGCCGCCTGAATCAGCGGCAAATATTTTGCTCTGACTTCTGAGACTGCCTGAAGTACTTCATCTAGTGTCGGCATTTTCGGTTCGCTCATGTGGAAAGTACCGGCCCGTCAGTTGGAACCGCCTAAGACCTTGTTCGTACTGTTTGAGCAAACTTTTAGTTGCTCGATCTGGTCGTCGATCTCACGCTTGGCTCGGAGAGCTTCACAATATTCGTGCCGTGCCCCCTGGACTCTCCGGGGTCGTACTCCCACGGATTCGCGTTCCAGGGTTTGGTGGCAAGATAGAGAAATCTCGGGAATCTCTTCCAGTAGTTCTCCCAGTGAGGGTCGTCTTTCCGATTTCGAAGAACGGGATACTTGTTGTTCCTGGGTTAGTCGCTTCGGCCTACTGACAGCAGCCAAAAGGGCTTGATGGAACTGCGCCCAGGTCTTCCCATTCTTCGCCTTGACCTCCGGTGGAGCACAAGGCCGAACTGAGGGCCTTTCGGACTGGCTTCTGTCAAATAGATTGTTTCCAGTTCTCAAGCTGTGTTCGCGCCAGCGGTCGGTGTATTCGTCGAGGGCTTCAGCAGAGGTATTGAGGCTGATGGACGCAGAGCTTTTCACGCCGGCGTTCGGAGCTTCCGACTTGCTTCTTGTTCGTTTGTGAGAGCGGAGCCAACGGACCATAGAGTTTGTTGCGTTCTCGTGCCGCCTTCGAACGCTGCTGCCCGTGCGCCCACTTGCGGATGGACTCGACAATCTGCCACAGGGCAAGTCGGGAAGTTTGGTCTATCAGTCGGTAGCGATTTCGCCTGCCGTTTAGGGTGAGAGTTTTGTTCTCATTGTCGTAATAGGCTTTGATGTGCCCTGGCGATTCAACTGCTGCTCGTAATATCTGACGGGGGAATACAGCGGGGGATCGGCTTCCATCCGTGACAACTGGAATGCCGACATAGGGACTCTTGCCTTGAGTGGCGTAGAGCCGGATCGTTTCGACGCTGAGTAAGACGTGATCTTTGTCGGGATATTCGATACGCGTTTTTGCTCGGTGAACTTCCACTCGTCTTATAGCTATCCATTGTTTCCTCTCTTGGCAAGCTTGCGGATGATTTCGACTGCTTTCTGCGGGGTGATGGCATCGAGCACACGGCTTAGCTCAACTTCAGCCCAGCTGAGTTGTTCAGCGGTGTTGCGCTTGCGCTCGGTTCCGAACCTCTTCACCTCGACGGCCTTGTCATCAAGAATTACGACGGCAGCGCCCACCAATTGACTTGTAGCCACCTGATTGTGGAGCGCCATGGCGTAAGACTCGGCTTGCTTCCACGTTTGCTTGTTGCGCCCGTTGACGAGCTTGCCGTCGGATTCAATCGCGACGGTATACATCACCGCACCTCCAGACCGTCCGCAATTGCGCCACGGACGATATCGGCGATGTACCGATGCTCGACCACGGCGGCACCGGCGAAGCTCAGGTGGTCTTCAGGAAGATTTTCGTCAATCCAGGAGTTGGCGGCGGGAGTCAGAGGTTGGAGAAGGAAAATCGAGCCGTGATTTTCGACAAGAAAATCCGGCGTCGGTGAGCTACCGCTAGAGGCAAATTCGCCTTTGTGTGCCATTCATTGTTCTCCGGGAAAAGATTTTGTCCTTTGCAGGACCGCATCCCAGTTGAGGAACTGGAAGCACCGTGGATCACTCCAGGACGGAGCAACCTCGGCTGCTGGGCGCTGAATGCGCCCGTCTTGATGCTTCTGGGAGTCTAGCAACGGATACTGCTAATGTCTGATAGAACTTTTTGGCTGGAACCGGCCAGTTGCTGAGACGACCGTTTCGCAGGACCTATCCAACGATGGGCTGTTAACCTCGCTTGAGGAATTGGATTTGGCACCCGAAGAGAAATCTTTCAGTGATTCCGATGAACAGTGGTTGGACGGAATCTAGAAGCCACTGTGCAACCGATTGCAATTCCTCTCTCCCCATCTCGACGGCAGAAATCACATTGGTCTGGGTGAGTAGGTAGTTCACAAGCTGCTCTGGTGTAAATTCTACTTCGTGGTCGAATTTGTCGAAAGCAGATGGCACAAACCCGTACGCTAATACGTCGGCATCAGTCAGCGGCTGATTGTTACGTGGGGGCGTCGGATAGCGCACCAAGTACTGGTCACGATTCCAAGTCTCGAAGTTTTCGTTGCCAATCATGCGACCATAGAACCAGTCAGTGTAGATGACTAGAAGTTATCTCATAAACACTTTTAAGCCATTGCACGATTGCAAGTTATGCGAAACAGAGTAAATCAGATGCATGGACCTCACCGACGCCCAGTGGGCGTTTCTCGAACCGCTGTTTCGTCCGAAGCGGCGGAAAGATGGGCGAGGCCGACCGTGGCAAGACACGCGTGCGGTGCTGAACGGCGTGTTGTGGGTTTTACGCACGGGCGCTCCCTGGCACGATCTGCCGCGTCGCTATCCGCCCTATCAAACGTGTCATCGTCGCTTCCAACAGTGGCAGCGCTCCGGGCTGCTCACGCGCTTGCTGCAGAAACTGGCCGAAGACCTACGCGACCGCGGGAAGCTCGATCTGAGCGAAGCCTTCATCGACGCCAGCTTCAGTTCGGCGAAAAAAGGGGCTCTGGTGTCGGCCCTACAAGACGCGGCAAAGGCAGCAAAATCATGGCGATCGCAGACCGCCATGGTCTTCCTCTCGCCGTGCACGTGGCCAGCGCTTCGCCGAATGAAGCCACGCTCGTCGAACCCACGCTCGAGCGGCGCTTCCTCGCGCGAAACGCCCGAGCGACTGATCGGCGACCAAGCCTACGACAGTGATCCGCTGGATCAGCGCGTTCGCGAACACTTCGGTGTGGAGTTGATCGCGCCGCACCGCTGCAACCGCAGCCGAAAGCCGTCACGCAGGACGGCCGCGCGCTGCGCCGCTACCGTCGTCGCTGGAAAATCGAGCGCCTGTTTGCCTGGCTCCATAATTCTCGTCGCATCGTCATTCGCTGGGAATACTACCCAGAGAATTTCCTCGGGATGGTTCAGCTTGCCTGCGCTGTCATCCTCCTGAGGCATTTATGAGATGGCTTCTAGCCACCCACCGGGGCATAACACGCGTCCGGCTTCGAGCATGAACTGTCGGTGGTCGAGCCAATGGAATGCTAACCCGACTGTCATTAGCCCATAACTCATGTCATCGAACGGCATGTGTTCAGCACGAGCTTCGACATAGCGGATTTGTGGGTGACGACCAGTACGAGAAAGCATCTCAGCCGAGCTGTCTATGCCCACGATTTCGTCCGCTACTTCTAGTAAGGGCCAGTGTGGATTGGCCCGTGCCGCACCCTACGTCAAGTGCTCGGTCAACCCGGCCAGTGTTGCAGCAGACAGTCTGGATTTTCTTTATGACGAGCGGGTGAAAAAATGGCCGACTCTTTGCGTAACGTTCCGCTGCGGTCGGGTAAGCGAAGAAGTTCATAGGCTCTGGCCAGCGTGCACCAATCGCCGAAAGGCCTCATAACCATAATATCCCAAGGCGAAGGGTCCCCGAGAATTGATCCAAGTCCCTCGGATTCCCGGAAACTGTTTTTTTTGACGGTACACGCTGCTGGCTAGTTCCGGCTCTTCTGCATCAGCCGAAACCCTGCCGACTTCTTATTCGAATCTAACCGCTTGCACCTGGACGGTATCAAATCCAAAATCACGTAAACGTAGGAAGGAGGACAGCTTGGCTAAGACATGGTTTGTAACGGGAGCCGCTCGTGGTATCGGGGCCGAGATCGTGAAGGCCGCGCTTGATGCCGGAGACAGGGTTGTAGCGACTGCTAGAAACCCGCGTAATCTAGAACAGACCTTCAGAGGGGAATCGGATCGGGTTCTGGTCCTGCCACTGGACGTGACAAAATCTGATGAGATAGGGGCTGCGGTTAACGCAGCTCTGTCGAAATTTAGCACTATCGACGTGCTCGTGAACAATGCAGGCTACGGACAGCTTGGGGTCTTCGAGGAGACCACGCCAGAACAAATTCGCGCTCAATTCGAAACGAATGTATTCGGGTTGATGGCGGTGACGCGAACCGTGGTCCCGATCATGCGCAGGCGGGGTCGTGGTCGCATCTTCAATATCTCCTCCGTTGCCGGTCTCAGGGGTATCCTCGGAGCCTCAGCTTATAACGCCAGCAAGTTCGCGGTTGAAGGCTTCTCTCAGGCTATTGCTCAGGAACTTTCTCCGTTTGGTGTCTATGTGACGCGATCTCACCCGGCTTTATCGCACCGATTTCCTTGACCAGAGTTCAATCAAGTATTCCGAGGGGCAGTCCATCAGCGACTACGCCAAGCCGGTCGCTGACTTCCGCAACTTTATGGCGAATCGTAGCCATCAGCAGGCGGGTGATCCGGCGAAGCTGGCGGCTGTGATCGTTCACTTGTCGCAGGTCGAGAATCCTCCTGTATCTTTTGTAGCAGGCTCAGATGCTGTCGAGGCGGCAACGAACGCGATCAAGACACGGCAGGAGCAAATCGATCAGTGGCGAGAACTTTCCGTGAGCACGGATGGAGATTGGGCTATTGCGACAGCGCCCTAATCGCCACCCGTGTGCAGCGTGAAGCTGGACACTCAGGCCAAGTTCCGTTCGTAATCTAGGAAAATGACAGTCGGGGGCATACATGGCGGTTAACAGAGAACCATCCAAGAAGGTCGTCGATAAACACGCGAAGTTTCTTGCGGCATGGGAAGCGGCAGGATTCCCTGACAAATTTGAGTTCGGAGGAACATCGTTGAATAACGTGCGGTCAACCGCTGATTGGTATCGGGAACAAAAGCAAAGAATCGTCAAGGACAACTAAACTTCTTCGTTCAGGGCCAAAGACGCCTGACGCCTGCGCCGCTTTAATCTTTCCTCGTATGCTCTCTCAGCCACTTCGAGTACACATCTATCGGGATAAGCAGAATGGTATGCTTTTGCTTGACCTTCCACTCACCAGTCTTCGGGTCCTTCATGCGCTTGGCCGGGCTGCTCTTTGTAATTACGCCCGCTACATCCTTAAACCAAGACAAGATTGTGTCTGGATGACGGCCTAGTTCTCGTCCGATCTCGGCGCAGGTATAGGGTTTGGTTCTATTGGCTGGCATGAAGGGTAGCCGCAGAATCTCTTCACCGTAGGCGATGAGTTTAAGCCCTGCCCGTTTTCGTATCTCCTCCATCGTGGCTTTATCGATTTCGCTCATTTGCGCCCCGCCTCGATGTTTACGACTCGCGGCTGTTCCGACTGCTTACTCATCTCACCAACCTGAGCAGCGACAACCTTACGTAATTCTTCCGCGTGTGCTCTGTCCAATTTATCGATGACGGGAGCATAGTGCTTCAACATGACCGGGATGGAATCGCCCAATGCATCCGCGATAGTTTTCAACGACGGCTTGCCGTCACGGATATGCCGCTCAATCAGCCCGACTGCAAAGGTATCCCGAAGCATGTGCGTATGGGCGTTCCGCTCTCGGATATCGGTTTTGACAGTCGTGATCCCGGCCTCGGTGAGCAAATTGACGATATGTCCGCTCCAGTAGCCTTTGTCACTGGCTATCGTGACGGTAACGTCTCGGAATGGCTGGTCGCGGTCACCGTTGATTGGGACCACTGATTTGAGCAAGTCGACTACATGTGCTGGAATATCGGCTTTGCCAAGCGGCCATGTTTTTTGGCGACGATAGCGCAATTCGTCGCCTGTCAATGAAGACAAGCGAAAGCTGACGGCATCGTGGAGGGCCATGCCGGACCAGCGCATGAGTTCAATCAGAGCCTGGAGTCTTTGGTTGTCATTAATCTTCTTGTCTGTCCTGAGCGCATCCTTCGGCGTTCCGGAAGCGCGAAGGTTTTGTTCTCGAATAGCCAGAGCGCTCAGAATGGCCGTGTACTGTTCGTCTGTGAACGCTGTTGTGCGGGAACCTTCTTGAGCTGTTGGCCGGGCGATTCCATCAAGCGGATTCGACTTAATCCAGTGCCCTCGGTCTTTACAGTACCGGAAGAATGTCTTGAGCCGGGTGAAAACTGCTCCCATTGTCGAATCCATGAAATCCCAAGTGCCGCGAAAACCATCTACCACGGTCGGCGTCAGGTCAGAGATTAAAATCGGGCGGGGCTGCTGCGCGTCCAGCCATTCGAACAAACGTCCTTTCGACCGGACGTTGAGACTGACCGGGTCAACGTCTCCCAGTAGCGCCCGATAGTTCCTCATCGTCTCGTCGCTTGTCCTACCACTTACGCTGCTGGAGCGCCGGTCTGGATTGTCCTTCTTGAAAACCAAGAACATCGCGACGGCCCTTTCGACAGTCGCCGTTTCGCCTTGCTGTTCTCGTTTAAGTTTCTTAATCTCTAATTCCTTCTCGGCCAGCGCCCGCAATTTGGGGTCGTGGAGGTCTCGGTATTTCTGGGCAAGTGTCTCGGCGTCGGCAGCAGACCGTGTTTTCGCGGGGAACGGACTGTGCCCCTTGTGCGTGCCCTTCAGGGCAGGATATGGGTTGCCGTCTGGGTCGAGGAACCGCGACTGGCGAATCTTGGCATCCGCGATTCGAGGGTCATATACTCGAATCCATTTTTTGCAGTCGCAATCTATATAGGTGATGCCCTCTTTTTTGCGTGGGCAGCCTGCCGCGTGGCGGGAAATCGCGGTGTAGGTAGGAGTCAAATTCGGGGTAATATCGTGCATGGCGTCGCTCCTTTAATGATATGGCAGCCGCACCTAAGGACCGTGTCCTTGAATCAGTCGCAGTTACGAAAAAATTACGACTTTGGTTTGAGGCTCGAATCGCGCTGATTCAAAAGGTGTTAGAAACGTAGCAAATATCTATTGTAAACTCATGGTTTTCGCGAAGAGCTCGGTTTTGACCACGACGCCTGAAAACGCGAGGAAAATCGGTGTCGGCGTGCTGGATCGCGTCGGCAACACGCCCTTGCTGCGCCTGGAAAGGGTCGGCCGCGAATATCCGCAGGCGGAGTTCTACGCCAAAGCGGAGTGGTTCAATCCCGGCGGCTCGGTCAAGGACCGCGCCGCGCTCAACATGATTCGCGAAGGCGAGCGCTCCGGCGCGCTGCGCCCCGGCAAAATCATTCTCGACGCCACCAGCGGCAATACCGGCATCGCCTACGCCATGATCGGCGCCGCGCTGGGATATCCCGTCCTGCTCTGCCTTCCCTCCAACGCCAGCCCTGAAAGAAAGCGAATATTGTCGGCCTACGGAGCCCAGATCATTCTCACCCCTGCCGACGAAGGCTCCGACGGAGCCATTCGCCGCGCGCGCCAGGTGCACGCCGCCGACCCCCAAAAATATTTTTATCCCGATCAGTACAGCAATCCGGCCAACTGGCGCGCCCATTACCTCACCACCGCGCCCGAAATTTGGGAGCAGACCGAACACACCATCACCCATTTCGTCGCCGGCATGGGCACCAGCGGCACCTTTGTGGGCACGGCGCGGCGGCTGAAGGAGCTCGATCCTCGAATTCAATGCGTCAGCCTCCAGCCCGACGCCGCCTTCCACGGCCTCGAGGGCTGGAAGCACATGGCTTCGGCCATCGTTCCGGCCATCTACGATGCTCGCGTTGCCGATCGCGATCTCGTCATCGAAACCGAGGATGCCTACGCCATGGCCAAGCGCCTGGCGCGCGAAGAGGCCATGCTCGTCAGCCCCAGCGCCGCCGCGGCCTTGGTCGGCTGCATGCAAGTGGCGGCTTCGCTCGAGAGCGATCGGCGCGCCGTCATCGTCACCATCTTCCCCGATGCCGCCGAGAAATATCTCAGCGAGCGCTTCTGGGACGAAAGCGAAGGTTCCTAGGCGCTGCTGCCGCCTCCCCATCGTATGCTCATCTTGAACAACGAAATCGCCCAAGGCATCCGAGGCTGGGGCGCCCGCGATTATCCCAACGAAACGTGCGGGGCCATGCTCGGCGTGGACGGCGCGAACGCGCGCGAAGTGCGCGCGCTCTTCCCGCTCACCAATCGCCGCGACGACTCCCCGCGCAATCGCTTCTCGATTACCGCCGACGATTTCCGGGCCGCCGAACGGGCCGCCAAGCAGCAGGGACTCGAACTCTTGGGCTGGTATCATTCCCATCCCGATCATCCCGCCCGGCCCAGCGAGTTCGATCGCGAGCATGCCTGGCCCTGGTATAGCTACGTGATCGTGAGCGTCGCCCAGGGCGAGCCGCGGGACATGACTTCCTGGCAGCTCGCCGACGATCGCTCTCATTTTTTGCCCGAGGAGATCGCCGCGAGCGCGAACGGCATCCCCCCGGCCGCGGCCCGCACATGAAAGTCGACGCGCGAAATCGGTTAGCGTGTGATCACGAGGTCCGGTTTGCCGAACCTCCGAGTGTCGTCCCGATGGTATCCGCCGCAGACCGGAGGATCTGCTTTTGATGCACTGTGGCGTCCTCAACTTCGATGGCAGAGTTAAACTGGAGGCAATACGATCATGGCTGTGAAGCTTGAAATTCCGACCGCCCTGCGGCAGTTCGTGGGCAAGCAAGCGACCGTGGAGTTCAATGCCGCCACCGTCGGCGAAGCTCTGAAGCAGTTGACCGGAGCGTATGCCGACCTGCGCAAGCACCTCTACACCGAGGATGGCCGCATTCGCAGCTTCGTGAATATCTACCTGAATGACGAGGATATTCGTTATCTCGAAAAGGAAAATACGCCCACCAAGGATGGCGATACCATCAGTATCGTGCCCTCCATCGCCGGCGGCGCGGACCTATAGAATCCAGGGCTGAGAATCCAAACGTGGAATCCGGAATCTAAATCAAGCGACCCTAAGGAGAATCGTTATGCCGATCGTTACCGGCACGCCCGTCGTTCCCGATACCGGGCGCACACTGTCGAAAGAAGAGATTCAGCGCTACAGCCGCCATCTGATCATGCCCGAAGTCGGCATGGAGGGGCAGCTCAAGCTCGCCAAGGCCAAGGTGCTCATGATCGGCGCCGGCGGCCTGGGCGCTCCTCTCGGGCTTTATCTGGCCGCTGCCGGCGTGGGGCGGCTGGGAATCGTCGATTTCGACGTCGTCGACTTCACCAATCTGCAGCGCCAGATCACCTTCTCCACCTCCGACGTCGGCCGGCCCAAGATTCAAGCCGCTAAAGAACGCCTGGCCGGCATGAATCCCTCGATTCGCATCGACACCTACGAGACGCGCCTCACCAGCTCGAACGCCCTCGACCTGTTCGGCGGTTACGACATCATTGTCGACGGCACCGACAACTTCCCCACGCGCTATCTCGTCAACGACGCCTGCGTGCTGCTGGGCAAGCCCAATGTCTACGGTTCCATCTTCCGGTTTGAAGGCCAGACCACCGTCTTCGGCTATCCCGGGGGCCCCTGCTACCGCTGCCTCTATCCCGAACCGCCCCCGCCCGGCCTGGTGCCTTCCTGCGCCGAAGGCGGCGTGCTGGGCGTTCTCCCCGGCATTGTCGGCGCCCTGCAAGCCATGGAAACGATCAAGCTCATCATCGGCATCGGCGAACCGCTCGTCGGCCGGCTCTTGCTCTTTGACGCTCTGGGAATGCGCTTCCGCGAATTGCGTCTGCGCAAGAATCCGTCTTGCCCGGCCTGCGGCGACCATCGTACGATCCGTGAGCTCATCGACTACGAAGAGTTTTGCGGAATTCGAGGAGAGGAGCATATTCCCGTGACCACAGGTATTCCCGAAATTACGCCCCGCGAGCTGAAGGAGCGGATCGATCGCGGAGACGATATTTTTATTCTCGACGTTCGCGAGCCTCACGAGTACCAGATTTGCCATTTGAACGGCCATCTCATCCCCCTCGGCGAGCTGCCCAAGCGCGCCGGAGAGCTCGATAGCTCCCGCGAAATTGTGGCCCATTGCCGCAGTGGCAAGCGTTCCGCCGACGCGGTGCAGTTCTTGCGCCAGGCCGGCTTTCGCAAAATCTGGAATCTCAAGGGCGGCATCCTGGCCTGGTCGGATGAAGTCGATCCGTCGGTTCCGAAATATTGATCGGCGCGAAAGGGCGCTTAGCTGCGTCGTTCTAGCTAAGCAGCGCTTGCGTCTAGGCCTGTAGTAATGACGTCGCCCGCCGAGGCGGACGACCGAGGGATCTAGAAAAAATCAGCCGGAGGCTCCATGGCACAAATCAAAATCACAGTCCGCAAGAATGGCCCTTTTCGCGTCGAAGCTCCCGAAGGCTCGGTCGAACTGGTCGACGCCGATGGCCGCCCATACGATCTGGCCGGTAAGCCCAGCTTCTCGCTCTGCCGTTGCGGGGGCTCCGTGAACAAGCCCTTCTGCGATGGAACCCACAGCCGCATCGGCTTCCAGGGCGCCGAAGCCGCCGTCCGCGCCGAAGAACAAACCAAAGACCCGCAGAAGAAGCTCTGAGGGCGGTTTCACTCTCTGCCTCCGACGCCCTTACATCCCCTCGATATGGATTCGAACATGGGCTACTCTGCCTCCTTATGGAACGAAGGCTTCGGCGCTCCTTAGCCGTTCAATCCGATCGAGCCAAATCCCAGAGAACCAAAGAAGCAGTCGCGAATTTCAAAGCCTGGGCACGCAAAAGACTGTCGCCAACCGCCCACTGGTATTTTGTTGGCTTGTCCCGGGCCTTCGCCGGTTGGTGGTACAGAAATGACCTCAACCGGCTCGCGCTGATCTTCGGCACGGACAAATGGGGTAGCCACTGGTATACACAGCATTATCAGCGCTACTTCTGGCCTTTGCGGCGCGCGCGCCTCACGTTGTTGGAGATCGGGGTGGGTGGTTACAACGACTCTGCCGCTGGCGCGGAATCCCTGCGCATGTGGAAGGCGTTTTTTCGCAAGGCCCGTATCGTTGGAATCGACATCGAAGACGCCACTCGCTTTCGAGAGCGCCGCATCGATATTCGCCAATGCAATCAGAGCGATTCCGAGGCTCTCGTCCGCTTGTCCGATGACTACGGAGGTTTCGACATTGTCATCGATGACGGCAGCCACCTGAATGAACACGTCATCAAGAGCTTCCAGACCCTCTTCCCGCGCTTGCACCCCAATGGCATTTACGCCGTGGAAGATGTCCAAACATCTTACTGGCCCAGTTGGGGAGGAGGACTGGCCAGCCCGCGAAGCTCGATGGAATTTTTCAAGGCTTTGGCCGATGGCCTCAATCACCAGGAATATCCTGTGGAGAACTACAAGCCCACGTACTTCGATCGAAACATCTCGGAAATCGCATTCTTCCACAACCTGGTGCTTATCCGAAAAGGCGACAACACGGAAGAATCCAATAGCCCCGCGCTGGTTCGCAGAGAAATCGCCTTCGGCCTCGACGAAGATCGGCATTGAATCCATATAGCTCCGTTTAATAACTAGGCGATTATCCCCTCAAAATCCGCGTTGAACCTGGCAGATTGCGTCACAGGAACCGCCCGCCCCAATCCGTAACATTTTGAAACTCAGTACCGGCATTTTCGGGATTTCCCTGTATGCACCTAAAGAACACAATAAATATAACTACTTGTGAAACAGCGAGTTAGCCCGCCCTCCTCAAGCAGAACCGAAAGGGCACCGGACGTGCTGTATCCACTAACACCCGAGTTCCTCTTGGGGCACCTCGGGGGAAATAAGTTTGGGGGACGTTCGTGGTTGGCGCGAAAAGAATTGCCCGCTGCCTTTCCCGCTATCAATGGGCACTCGGCCTATTGGCCCTCGGCGGTGTATTCGCGCTGTCCTGCTGGCTGCGGCAGCGTGATTTCTCTTCGGATTTTGTCCTTTTCTGCTATCTCCAAATCGTTGGCAGCCTGCTTTGCTTCACCTTTGTCGCCAACGCGCTGGTGCATTTCCGCGGCACCCGTGACCGTCTTACGCTGATTCTGGCCCTTGGATTTCTCGTCGCCGGCACGATTGAGACCTTGGCCATTTGGGGAATCTACGGCCGCTCCTCCACCGCGATGCAGGATGCCAGCATCTCCCTCGCCTGGATGATCGGGCAGACGGCGCTTGCCGCGCTATTGGTCTCCGCGCTGGCGCTCGAGAGTCGCGTGCCGCAGTTCCGCCACCCGCGCCGCGAAACCACTCTTTCGCTCCTTTTGGTCGGCGTCGTGACTTACCTTACCGGCGCCGCTTTTCTCAGCCGTGTCGTCGACGCCACCACTCATCCCGCCGCTCGCCTGGCGCGCGCCGCGGACTTGCTTCCCGCCGCCCTGTTTCTGATCGCCGCCATTGGCTTCAGCCGCCGCGCCAATCAGTCGCGCTTCGGTTTTAACCGCACCCTGTGCGTCGCGCTTTGGATGAACGTGGCCTGCCATATCGCGGCCACCCAATCGCTGCACGCCTTCGATGCGCCGTTCACTCTGGCTCTGGGCCTGCGCACCGGCAGTTATGCGCTGATTCTGGGCGGCACGCTGCTCGATAACGCGCGCCTGTTCGAGCAGGTGCGGCAGCTCGCGGTCAGCGATTCGCTCACGGGCCTGGGCAATTACCGCGCCCTGCTCAACGCGCTCGAAAGCGAAATCCAGCGCTCCAGCCGCAGCGGCCGCAACTTTGCCGTGGTTCTGATGGACCTAGACAATCTGAAGCAGATCAACGACCGCTTTGGACACCTGGTCGGCTCCCGCGCCATCTGCCGGCTTGGCCAGGTGCTGCGCATGCATTCCCGCGCCATCGACACCGCCGCGCGTTATGGCGGCGATGAATTTGCTCTCGTGCTTCCGGAAGCCGGCGCGCCCGCCGCAAAGCGCGTGGGCGAAAGAATCCGCGAGCGTCTCAGCACCGACGGCGAAGATCCCGCCGTCACGGTCAGCGTCGGCACGGCCGTCTTTCCGCAGGATGGCCGCACCGTGGAGGAGTTGCTGGAAGCCGCCGATCGCAGCCTGTACGGCATGAAGCGAGGCAGCAGGATCATGGGCCTTTCGCGCATCGCGGCCTGCTTGTAAGCCGCGGCTTGGCGAGTCTGTAAGTTTGTAATTCGCTCCTTCTGAGGGGGAGAGCGTGCAAAAAAACTTTACCGTTCCGCGTCACGAGAAACGAGTTCCCATGGCCGTTGCCGTGCATATCTCCGGTCACCATGACGTTCCGGGAGTGGAAACCACGTTCACGGAAAACGTCAGCGCCCGCGGCGCCCGCGTCCTGTCTTTCCGCCGCTGGAATCCCAACGACCATCTGTCTTTCGAATCGCTTCCGGGCGATTTTCGCGCCAAGGCCCGCGTCGCTTATTGCGAGCGCCTGCGCGACGACGGCTATGCCGTCGGAGTCGAGTTCCTGGAACCAGTGGGCCATTGGGTTCTTGGCCCGCTGCGTTCTTCGGAAAATAACCTGCACGGATAGGAGGACGAAGGCGAAGAAACTGGCGCAAAATTTCTGGAGATGAGCGCCGGCCGCCCTGGCAGAGGGTATCCGGCGCTCTCTCTTTTCCGCACGCGATCGTTTTTAAACGTCCTTATCTCTTCATCTCTTCCCCGCTCTTTCCGCAATCAACTCCGCGAAAATATGCTCGGTGGCTTCGATCATGCGATCCGCCGAATAGCGTTCCGCCACCGTCTCCCGCCCGGCCCGCGATAGCCGTTCCATCGATGCGGGATCGCCGAGCGTCCGCTCGATGGCCTGCGCCAGCACTTCCGGAGTCGCTTCCCGCGCCAGCACTCCATTTTTTCCGTCTTGGATGATTTCGCCCACGCCGCCGCGCTCGAGAGCCACCACCGGCAAGCCGAAAGCCAACGCTCGCAGCAGAGAGCTTCCCGCTCCTTCCTGGAGCGAGGGAAAGACAAACAAATCTCCCGCCGCGTAAACCGCTTCGACGTCGGAAACAAAGCCCGCGAATACCACCGACGATTCGACGCCGGCCTCTCGCGCCCGTTGCTCCAGCTGCGGGCGCAAACGCCCGTCGCCCGCGAGCAGCAGCCGCAACTTCCCGCCTCCCGGGCCTCGCCGCAATCTCGCGAACGCCTCGATCAGCAGCGCATGCCCTTTTTCTGGGGTCAGCGCCGCGACGCACTCCAGCACGATTTCGCCGGCCGCAAAGCCCCAGCGCTGGCGAGCCTTCTCGCGCGTTTCGGCTGGAATTATCCCCGGAATCTCCACGCCGTCGGCGACGATTGCTATGCGCTCGGCGGCCAGTCCGGCGGCCAGAAGCTGTTTCCGGGCGGCTTCGGACACGGCCAGAATTTTCGCCGCCGCGCTCCAGCGCGCCCGCGAAATCCGGCTGCGCGAAAGAGGGAAGGCTACGCGGCGCGCCGCCACCAGCGGCACGTAATGATGGCTGCGCCCGAGCCACGCCGCCGTCAGCGCATGGGCCTCGTTGGCATGCACGATGTCGAAGCGCTTCTCGCCGGCAACGAGCTTCCGTATCCGCCGCGCCGCGCCAATCCGGCGCAGGCTGTCGCTCACGGCATGCACACGGATTCCCGCCGCCTGCGCGCGCAAAGCGATGGCCGCATCGCGCACCGCCACGAGCTCTACCCCATGGCCGCGCCTCTGGAGTCCGGTCATCAGCAGCAGCGCTTGTTCTTGCCCGCCGCGCCACACGCGCTCCAGGTCCACCAGCAACACTCGCGCCACGTCAGACGTCCCGCGCCTGGGGCCAGGCGCGCGCCTCGAGCTTTCCGCCCCGCGCCAGCACGCCCAGCTTGCGGTATTTCAGCCACACGTAGCGCGCCGAGGTCCAGGCGATCAACGCGCCGCGATAGCCGTCCAGAAATCCCAGCTGCAAGAAAAATCTCTGCACCAGCGTCCATGGCGCCGCCACCCACATTCCTCCGCGCCAGTTTCGCCGCCCGCGCGCGTAGAGATCCTCGGCCGCCCGCGTAGTGAACGCTTCCATCTTGGCGTAATGCTCCGCAAGAGACCGGATGGTGTAATGCAAAATGTTTCCCGGCAAGCGGCCCACCCGGCCGTCCACATGCACGCTTTCGTGCAGCGCGCCCACGAACCGCGCCGCGTCTCGCCGGTAGAGCCTCACGCAATATTCCGGATACCAGCCCGAATGCCGGATCCAGCCGCCCAGGTAATTGGGCTGGCGATTGATCTCGTAGGCGGGATATTGCGGCTGGCTTTGCTTCCAGGCGGCGATGGCCTCGCGCAGCTCCGCGCTCAGCCGCTCGTCGGCGTCAATGGAAAGCAGCCATTCGTTGGACGCCTGGGCCGCCGCGAAGTTTTTTTGCTCGCCGAAATTGGTGAACGGCCGAACCACCACGCGCGCGCCCATCTCCTGCGCGATCTCTCGGGTGCGGTCGGCGCTGCCCGAATCCACCACCACCACTTCGTCGGCCACGCCGCGCAGCGATGCGAGCGCTTCCGGCAAGTCGGCCTCTTCGTTGTAGGTGATGAGAATCGCGCTGATTGCCGGCATGCTGGTGCGCACGAGCCTATCTTAGAATGACCGTGGGAATTACCGCGGGAATTACCGCGGCCGCAAAATCCTGCGGCTCTGCGGACCCGCGCCAGCGGCGTTCTACTGCACGAAACCCACGTTGGGCGGCGGCGCGGCTGAAGGCGCTTCGCGAATGGGCCCGAACTGGGCCTCGAACCGCTGGATATTCTCGCCCAGCGCGCGCCACAGCCTCTTGGCATGTCCCGGGCTGATGATCGTGCTGCTCACCAGCTTGCCGTGGGTGCCGTTGGTAAACACGTAGATGAAGTGCAGCGTAAACTCTTCCGGATTGTGATGGATCATGACCAGATTGCTGAAGTGGCCGAGCAGTTCGTTCTCGTCGGCCTTGATTTGCACTTGAGGCGCTTGCTGTTCCGCCATTGTCCCTCCGTGGGCCTTCGATTCAAGCTATCACAACTTTCACGGGAACATCTCTCAAATGCATCGTCCCGCACGCGCCTCCAACAAGCGCCTCATCCACACTGCTCCGGCGCTGCTCCAACGCTGTTGCACTGCTGCCCCGATGAGGATCATCGTGGATTGCAATTCAGGAAAGCTGCGGGGGTGCCTGTATTGACGCACTCCCATGTTAAGTGTAGTTTAATCTTTCAGTTCATCTAGGTTAAGATGGTTTGAGTATTGCCGTGAAACCCATGCCGGACTCCCCTGCCGCCGCGGACAGCATCGAATCGAGCGCCGTTGGCGCTGCCGCCTCGGGTGTGGCCCTTCACGCCGCGCCCGCCAAACCGCCGCGCGCTTCTCTGCCCTCTTTGCCCGAGGTATATCGCAGCGTTCCCATTTCCAGCAGCGCCTCCTTCCTGCGCAAGCTCCTGCTCTTCGCCGGTCCGGGTTATCTCGTGGCCGTCGGCTACATGGACCCGGGAAACTGGGCCACCGACATTGGCGGAGGCTCGCAATTCGGCTACGCGCTCTTGAGTGTGGTCATCCTCAGCAGTCTGCTGGCAATTTTCGTTCAAGCGCTCTCCGCCAAACTGGGCATCGCCACCGGACGAGACTTGGCGCAGGCCTGCCGCGAATCTTACTCTCGCCCCGTCGCGCTGACCCTGTGGTTCCTGGGCGAAATCGCCATTGCCGCTTGCGATTTGGCCGAAGTCCTGGGCTCCGCGGTCGCGCTGAAGCTCCTTTTCGGCATCCCGCTGCTGGTGGGCGTTTTGATCACGGGCGCGGACGTTCTCCTGGTGCTCGCGCTGCAGGGCCGGGGCTTCCGCTGGATCGAAGCGCTGGTGGTGACGCTGATCGCTACCATCGCCGCCTGCTTCGCCTACGAGCTTTTCTTCGCCCAGCCCCTCTGGCGTGAAGCCGCCACGGGCCTGCTCCCTCCGCTGCGTCTGCTGCATGACCGCGACATGCTCTATCTGGCCATCGGCATTCTTGGCGCCACCGTCATGCCGCACAATCTCTATCTGCATTCCAGCATCGTGCAAACTCGCGCCTACGGCTTCGGCGCTCGCGAAAAGCGCGAGGCCGTACGCTTCGCCACCATAGACTCCACGGTGGCCCTGGGCTTTTCGCTCTTTGTGAACGCCGCCATTCTGGTGCTCGGCGCGGCGGCCTTCCACAATCGCGGCCTCACTACCGTGGCCGATATAAGCCAGGCCTACAAGCTGCTTACGCCCGTGCTGGGCGCGGGTTTCGCTAGCACGCTTTTTGCCGCGGCTCTGCTCTGTTCCGGCCAGAACTCCACGCTGACGGGCACGCTCGCCGGCCAAGTGGTGATGGAAGGATTTCTGCACCTGCACATCCAGCCTTGGCTGCGACGATTGATCACGCGCTCGGCCGCCATCATCCCGGCCGCGCTGGTGATCGGCATCGCCGGCGAAAACAAAGCCATGGGCCTGCTCATTCTCAGCCAAGTGGTTCTCAGCTTTCAGTTGCCCTTCGCCCTGGTTCCGCTGGTGCAGTTCACCAACGACAAGCGCAGAATGGGCGAGTTCGCCAACTCCTGGTGGATCGCCTGGCTGGCCTGGTTCACCGCCGCCGTGATCATCGTCCTCAACGCCCTGCTGATCGTCCTCATCGTCCGCGGCAACTCCTAAGCCGGGACCTCGCACTCGCGGTCTCTCTCTCCCCTGATTTACAAATTGTCGGCGGAGGCCTCAATACCACCTCGAAGATGGGTAGCGCCTGCGTGCCGGCTTGTTCCAGGAGGCCGGTGCATACCAGTCGGTGGTGTGTCCCTCCCTAGCCAGCGTGAAGCCAGGGATGGGTTTGGGTGGGCCTGTAGGCGCAGCCGGAACTGCCGCGCCCGACCCTGGCGTTGTGGGCGCTGAGGGTGCGGTCGCGACCGGAGGCTGCGCTGGCGGGCAATCGCTTAGCGCGGGGCGATCCGGAGGAGGCGCTTGCGGCCCCTTTTGCTCCGCCGCACGGTTATCCGTATGCGCTGGCGCAGAAGCAGCAGGCGACGGGCGCGGGAGACGGCTGAGGCGCTTCGGAAGGCGCGGCTTTCCCGGCGCTTGCGTCCTGTTCCTGCGGCTTTCGCCGCACGGGGAGATCCCAAATGAGGCGGGTGGGCAAGCTTTTTTGCCGCTGCGCATCAAGGTCCGCGATCTGGAGGCGCATGAGTTCCCTGCGATCCTGGGCGGCCTGGCTATTCAGTATGAGCTGGGAGATGTAGGCCAGGGCGATGGCGTCGCGCCGGGGAACGCGTTTGACGGCAACCAACTTAATGAGATTGCCGAGGAAGCGATTGACGGAGGGCGGATCGCTAAAGTCTGAAACCGAGGCGAGGAGCTCGGCGGCGATCGCTTGGGTGGCGCGGTGACGCCGCAGGAGGCGCTGGGCGTGATGGGGGCAAAGTTCAGCCGTTTGGTCTGGCAGAGTGGCTACGGCGTCGATGGAGGTGATGTCAGGCGTGGCGACGAACATACGGCAGCGGCGGCCGAGGGCGTCGATATGCCGGCAGTGGAGAGAGTCGTCCTCGTTGTCGATCTCGGGGAGCCCGTCGATAGTAGGGTTTGGCAAGGGAAGTGCGCCGGGCACCCCGACTTCGTTAACGCGCGAAAGCTCCTGATGTCCATGACTTTCGCGCGCCCCGGAGGGGCCCCCCCCTACTTTTTTCACAAGAGTGTGATTCCATGGGAGTTCCTTTCGCAGTTTATACAAGAGTGTGATTCCAAGGGAGTTAGATAAATGGACCGTGAACTAGGATCTGGGCCCCGAGTTGGAAGGGCAGACCGCATCAGGAGCAGCGAAGGCGCTCGAAGGAGCGGCTGCACAGGCTGACGGAAGTAATCTCCGAATCCGCGCATATATATATTTTATCGTGCGAGTAAAGCGACCTTGTGGAAAACGCGGGCGAGCGACTTGGTTCGGAACCCGCAGAAGAAACCGCAAAGACCGCAGCGCTACGTTCAAACCTTAAAGAAAAGCCCTGCCCCCGATAAAGCCGGGGACAGGGCACCCGCAACCGATCATCGCTACGTAACCGCGGGGTTCTCTTGGGAACGTTGCTGACGCGACGGCTAATTCGAAACAAAGAGGCCGCGGACCTGGACACGAGATTTGAGTCGGTGTCGGGGCGAATCGCCGATGTTCAAAGAGAAAAGCAGATCCCTCACGCGCCTGGATAATTCCGGGGCGAGCACGCAATTCGCGGCGAGGCGGTTCGGGATGACAGCGTTCGGCCACCGAAGGGTTACAGCACAAACGGCGAGGCTGCCTGAAGGCCTTCGGGTTTCGAAATGCAAAGTATTTGCTTGAAGTTCGCCGTTTATTCGCCTATACTTCGCGCGGCAGTTCGAGGTGAATGGGCGGGTTTAACTTCGAGGTGAATGCGAATGACGCTTACCAAGCGGCAGAAAGAAGTGCTGGATTTCCTGGTGAACTTTGTAAACAAGCACGGCTACTCGCCGAGCTTCGAGGAGATCGCGCGCGCGCTGCGCCTGACCTCGCTGGCGACCGTGCACAAACACATCACCACGCTGGAGCGCAAGGGCTACATTCGCCGCGGCTACAACCAGAGCCGCTCGATCGAGGTCACGCAACTGCCCAAGCCGGTTCGCGAGCAGCTGCTGGAGCGCCATAGCGTGGAGCTGCCGCTGGCCGGGCGCATCGCCGCGGGCCGCCCGCTGGAGGCGGTGGAAAGCCGGGAGACATTTTCGCTGAGCGAATTCACGCGCGCCGACGGCAGCTTTGTGCTGCAAGTGAAAGGCGACTCCATGATCGAGGACCATATTATGGACGGCGATTATGTGGTGATCGAACCCTCGGCAGTGGCCAATCCGGGAGAGGTGGTGGTGGCGCTGGTGGGCGGAGACGAAGCCACGCTCAAGCGGTTTTACCGGGAGGCCGGGGGGAAGGTCCGCCTGCAACCCGCGAACTCGGAGATGAAGCCCATCATCGCGCCGGCCTCGGAAGTGAAGATTCAGGGCCGGGTGGTTGGGGTCCTCCGTAAGTACTAAGTATTTTCCCGGGCGTCTTCCACCGCGCATCTCCGGCGGGCGTTTTCCACCGTCAGGTCCCTTTTTCACAAAGTCGAGTTACTGTCTCGCACACGCTTTGTGATATCTTGTTGTCCCGCTCTGACACACAGGATTAGAGTGTCTCACCCCGGTCCAAAGCCAGAGCCTTCTGGCCAACATGGAATGACCGAGGAGGGCCAATGTGGGGAAATAAAAAAGTCGAACCTGATTCGCCGCCAGCGGCTGTTCCGGCTCCGTCAAAGGCTCCGGAGGAAAATTCAACCAAGCCGATACCGGCACGAGTGGAGGATAACGTCATGAGTACCGACGCCGTTCGCCCTATGGCTACGACTCCGGCAGGAGCAACCGCCCGCCTGGGAGCCAGTCTGCACATCAAGGGTGAGATTTCTGGCAATGAGGATTTGCACGTGGATGGCAGCGTGGAAGGTTTGATTCAGCTCAACGATCGAAAGCTGACCGTGGGCGCGAGCGCCAAAGTGACGGCCGATCTGGTGGCGCGCGAAGTGGTGGTCTACGGGAGCGTGAAGGGCAATCTGCGCGCGCGCGACCGCATCGAGATCAAGAAAGACGGGTCGGTAATCGGCGACCTGACCACCGCGCGGATCATGATCGAAGATGGGGCGTACTTCAAAGGCTCCATCGAGATCGATCGCAAAGGCGCGGAAGGCGCCGCCAGCCAGGAAAAGCCGGCCTACGTCAAGGCTGCGACTGCCACGGTGCAGACGACCAAGGCGCCTAGCTAATTCTAACCTCTGCAATCCCCTTCTAGTTCCCTGCCGGTCCGGCCGATCTCGGCCGGACCGCGGGGACGCTTCGGGAAACTTCTCGCGCGAACGGTTTCGATGGCTACCCGGTAGTGGCGTTCGTTTGAATTTTGACCTTTGGGGTCATGATCGAGAAAATTTAAGCCGATCTGCTGCCTCCTTCCCTGGTTTTCTTGTCAGCCCATTCACCGTATGTTACGTTGGCCTGTTTATTCGCGAGCGTTGGCCGCGAGTGCCGGAGTTGTGCACGGGCCAAGTGAGCGCGAGGTGAGAGTGCACGAGGTGAAGGGATGATCCGCAGCTATCGAGGGCGCTGGCCGCAGATTGCCGCTTCGGCTTACATCGATCCGGCCGCGGTGGTGATTGGCGACGTCACGATTGGCGAGCAGGCCAGCGTCTGGCCGGGCGTGGTGATTCGCGGGGACGTGCATTGGATTCGCATCGGCGCGCGCAGCAACGTGCAGGACGGGTCGATCCTGCACGTGATGAAAGACCAATTTCCGTTGATCATCGAAGAGGGCGTGACCGTGGGCCATGGCGTGATTTTGCACGGCTGCACCATCGAATCGCGGGTGCTGATAGGGATGGGCTCGATTCTGCTTAATAATGTACGCGTGGGCACGGGATCGATTATCGCCGCGGGGACGCTGCTGGCGGAAGGAACCAAGGTCGCGCCGGGGAGCCTTTTTATGGGGCATCCGGGGAAATTGCGGCGAGCGGTGACGCCGGAGGAACTGACGGGGATCGGCGCGTATGCGGATCGTTACGTGGAGTACGCGCAGACGTATCGCGAGGAAGCGGCGGCGGCGCGGGATGAGGTTACGAAGTGATGGGATGCACAGGTCAAAAGAAAAAGCAGATTTCTCGTCGTCCGCAGGGCGGACTCCTCGGAATGACACCATTTTCAGTTTTTGGCGTCCGAGCCAAATGAAATTTCAGGCCATCAAGGGTGTGCGGGATATTTTGCCGCCGGAATCGGCGTTGTGGAATCGCGTGGAACAGGCGGCGCGCGAAGTTTTTCGGACGTATGGGTACGGCGAAATCCGGCTGCCGATTTTCGAGCCGACGGAGCTCTTCGCGCGCTCGGTGGGCCTGGATACGGATATCGTGTCGAAGGAGATGTATACCTTTGAGGACAAGCCCGCAGGTTTGCCTATGCCCAGTCCCTTCGTTGATCCAACGGATTACACCGCGGCCCTCGAACGAGGCGATGCGCAGCGAACAGATCCCGAACACGCTATCAAACGCAGGGAGTCCTCGCGGGGCTTGAAGGCGTGGCTTCCGACAAATTACTGACCATCGAATACCTCCGCATGAGCAATCGGAGGCTTACGACAAATGGGCTGTGATCGCTGGGCCACATCATGGACTTGGCGAGCAATTGACTTTGCGGCCGGAGGCGACGGCTTCGGTGGTGCGGGCGTACATCGAGCACGGGATGCAGACGCGGCCGGGGAACGTGAAGCTCTACTACGTGGGGCCGATGTTCCGGCGGGAGCGGCCGCAGAAGGGGCGCTACCGGCAGTTCTACCAGATCGGCGCGGAACTGCTGGGGCCTTCCGATCATCCGGCGCTGGATGCCGAAGTGATCGAGATGCTGCTGGCGTTCTTTGCGCGCGTGAATCTGAAAGGCGCGACGCTCTACATCAATTCCATCGGCGACAAGAATTGCCGGCCGGCATACGTCGAACGGCTGCGCGGCGAATTGCAGAAAGTGCGCGAGAAGCTGGGCGCGGACAGCCAGCGGCGCATCGAGACCAATCCGCTGCGCGTGCTGGATTCGAAACTGCCGGAAGAGCAGCCGATCATCGAGACGCTGCCGCGCATCGCGGATCATCTTTGCGACGCCTGCCGCGAGCATTACGCGGAGCTGAAGCGGCAGCTGGCGCTGCGCAATATCGCGTATGAGGAGAACTGGCGGCTGGTGCGCGGGCTCGACTACTACATGCGCACGACGTTCGAGATCACCGCGCCGGGGCTGGGCTCGCAGAACGCGGTCTGCGGCGGCGGGCGCTACGACGGGTTGGTGGAGCTGCTGGGCGGCCCGGCGACGACGAAGGGCATCGGCTTTGCGATCGGCACGGACCGGCTGATGCTTTCGCTTGCAAGAGGCGGGGGCAACGGATCGCTGCGGACTCGAGGTGTTCGTGGCGTGGTTTGGCGCGGCGACGTATCCTGCCGCGGTGGCGCTTGGTCGGAAGCTGCGGGAGCGGAATCTCTCGGTGGAGTTGCCGGCGCAGGAGATGAAGTTCGGCAAATCGCTGAGCCTGGCGGACCGGCTGGGGGCGCGATTCGCGGTGATTCTGGGCGAAGATGAAATGGCCGCGGGGCAGTTCACGGTGAAGCGGCTGGCGGACGGCGACCAGAGAAAGCTTTCGGAGGCGGATTTGATCGCTTATCTTACAGGAATCTCAAAGGGCGGAATTTCAGCCGGAGCGAGCGACGGAATCGCACGGCGAATCGAGCAGAGATTCTTCGCTGCGCTCAGAATGACCATGCCCAACCTTGACTTACTCGGCGACTGGAAGCGCACGCAGTATGCGGGCGATCTGCGCGCGGCCGACGCGGACAAAGAAGTCGTGCTGATGGGCTGGGTGCACCGGCGGCGCGACCTGGGCAACCTTATTTTTATCGATCTGCGCGACCGCGGCGGGATCGCGCAGATCGTCTTCAACAAGGAGCTGGGCGCCGGCGGCGCACGCGCGCGCCGAGGAGTTGCGCGCGGAGTACGTGATCGCGGTGCGCGGGAAGGTGGCGCGGCGGCAGAAGCCCAATCCCGACCTGGCCAGCGGCGAAGTGGAAGTCTTCGCCTCGGAGCTGCGCATCCTGAATACGGCCAAGACGCCGCCCTTCGTGGTGGAAGACGAAGTCAACGCCAGCGAGGAGACGCGGCTGCACTACCGCTATCTCGATTTGCGGCGCCCGCGTCCGCAGCGCAATCTCGCGCTGCGCCACCGCATTGTGCTGGAGATTCGCAAGACGCTGGACGCGCTGGGCTTCTACGAAATCGAGACGCCCATGCTGACGCGCTCGACGCCGGAGGGCGCGCGCGATTACCTGGTGCCCAGCCGCGTCCATCACGGGCAGTTTTACGCGCTGCCGCAATCGCCGCAGATCTTCAAGCAGATCCTGATGATCGGCGGCCTGGACCGCTACTTTCAGATCGCGCGCTGCTTCCGCGACGAGGATCTGCGCGCCGACCGCCAGCCGGAATTCACGCAGCTCGATCTGGAGATGTCTTTCCCGACGCAGGAGGACATCTTCGGCGTGATCGAGCAGGTGATGGTGCGGGCCTGCGCGGTGGCGGGGATCGAAGCCAAGGCGCCCTTCCGGCACATGGAGTATCGCGAAGCCATCCGGCGCTACGGCATCGACAAGCCCGACCTGCGCTTCGGCATGGAGCTGCGCGACGTGACCGCAGCAGTTCGCGGCGCGCGCGCGAGAAGCTGCATTTCGAAGGCAACGTGCAGGCTATCGTCGCGCCGGGCGCGGCGAGCTTTTCGCGCAAGCAGCTCGACGAATTGGCCGAGCAGGCCAAGGCGCTGGGCGCGCGCGGGCTCTACACCATAAAAGTGACGGCGGAGGGCGTGAGCTCGTCGCTGGAGAAAACGCTGGGCGCGGCGGCGGTGCAGACATATCGTCGCGGCGCTCGGAGCCAAGGCCGGGGACCTGATCGTGGCCGTCTCGGCGGCCGAGCAGATTCCGGGCACCGACGCGGCCGCGCTGATCGCCGGACAATTGCGGCTGGCGCTGGCCGAGCGGCTGAACCTGATCCCGAAAGATCGCTGGGAGTTTCTGTGGCTCACCGGCTTTCCGCTCTTTGAGTGGAGCACCAGCGAAAAGCGCTGGGCGCCGGCGCAGCATCCCTTCACCGGCATCGTCGAGGAGGACCTCGACAAGCTGGAATCCGAGCCGCAGGAGGTGCGCTCGAAGGGCTACGACCTGGTGCTGAACGGCGTCGGAGCTTGGTTCCGGCAGCATCCGGATTCACAGCCAGGAGCTGCAGGCGCGCGTGTTCGAGCTGCTGGGATTGAACGAAGAGCAGCGGCGGCGAGCGCTTCGGCTTTTTCCTGGACGCGCTGACCTATGGCACGCCGCCGCACGGCGGCATCGCGCTGGGCCTGGACCGCGTGGTGACGCTGCTGGCGGGCGAGAAGTCGATTCGCGAAGTGATCGCCTTCCCCAAGACGACGGCGGCGCAGGACTTGATGGCCGAGTCGCCGGCGGAAGTGGAGCCCGAGCAGCTGGAGGAGCTGGGCATCGCTCTTCGGCCAAGCGAGGGATAGGGCGCCGGAGCGCACTCTTCAAGTTTCGGATTTCGGATCGGAAAGCAGAATGTCGCGCATACGCATATTGCCGGAAGCCGTCGCCAACCGCATTGCCGCGGGCGAAGTGGTGGAGCGGCCGGCATCGGTGGTGAAGGAGCTGCTCGAGAACGCGCTGGACGCCGGGGCGCGAATCGGTGCGCATCGAAGTGGAATCCGGCGGCAAGCGCATGATCCGCGTGGTGGACGACGGCTGCGGGATGAGCCACGACGATGCGCTGCTGGCGTTCGAGCGGCACGCCACCTCCAAGCTGCGCACGCGCGGACGACCTGCTTTCGATCTCCACGCTGGGATTTCGCGGCGAGGCGCTTGCCTTCGATCGCTTCGGTATCGCGGCTGCTGCTGGAAACGCTGCGCCGCCGGGCGAGGAGCAAGGAACGCGCGTGGAATTTGCCGGGGGCAAGCTGGTGGGCGTGAAACCGGCGGGGTTGCCCGTGGGCACGTCGGTGAGCGTGGCCGACCTCTTCTACTGCGTGCCGGCGCGGCGAAAATTCCTGAAATCGGAAACCACCGAACTGGGCCACATCGCCTCGCTGGTGACGCATTACGCGCTGGCCAATCCCGGACAAGCAGTTCGCGCTGAAGACGCCGACGCAGGAGATCGTGAACGCGCCGCCGGTCGAGACGCTGGCCGAGCGCGTCTATCAGCTTTTCGGGCGGCAGATGCTGCGACGAGATGATCGAGATCGCAGCCGGTGTCGGCGCCGATTCGCGCGGCGATCACCGAGCAGATCGCTGGAGGGGGCCTCGAGGCGGCGGAGCGGCGCGAAGATCTCCGTGCGCGGGTTTGTCTCGCGGCCCGAAGTGCAGCGCATCGAACCGCAACGGCATCTATGTTTTCGTGAACCGGCGGCTGGTGCGCGACCGGCTGCTGCTGCACGCCATTCACGAGGCCTATCGCAATATTCTGCCGGCCGACGTGTTTCCGGTGGCGCTGCTGTTCGTCGATCTGCCCTGCGAGGAAGTGGACGTGAACGTGCACCCGGCGAAGATCGAAGTGCGCTTCCGGCATTCGCAATTCGTGCACGATTTCGCGCGGGACGCGATTCGCCAGGCGCTTGGCCAAGGCGCGGCCGGTTGCCGAGCTTTGCCGGCGACTGGCCGGGCGGCTGCCGGCGGCAGCGCAAGCCGTTGCCGGGGCTGGCGGCTGGCGCCGCGACGGCTCCGGCGCCGATGGCGCGCCGCGCGCTGTGATTCCCGGTCCGATCCTTACGCGGGGATGGCGGCGAGAGACGTTCGCGCTGACGGCAGCTGCCGGTGCAGCCGGAGGCGCAGCGCTTCGCGTTCGAGCCGGCGGGTCGGCAGCGGGCTTTGCAGCCGAAGCGAGTTTGCCGCGGCATGACGCAGGCGATAGCGAGAGCGCGCTGCGCAGGCGGAGGCGATGGAAGCTCCGGCCAGCGCCGCCAGCCTCGGCGGAGCTGAAGCCGCTGGGGCAGGTGAACGCCAGCTTCATCGTGGCGGTGAATTCCGAAGGGCTGTGGATCATCGACCAGCACGTGGCGCACGAGCGCGTGCTTTTCGAGCAGCACCTGCGCGCGCGCCGCGAAGGCGCGCTGACCGGGCAGCGGCTGCTGATGCCCGATCGTGGTGGACCTGGCGCCGCGCCAGCGCGTCATCCTCGAACAGATCGCCGAGGAGCTTTCGGCCAACGGCTTCGACGTGACGCCGATGGGCGCGCAAAGCGTGGCCATTCAGGCCACGCCGGCGGGACTTGCCGGCGCGGCCGCCGAGCGCCTGCTGGCGGAAATCCTCGACGGCATCGAGCGCGAGCAGCCAGGCCATCTCCATCGATTCGCTGCAGGCGCAGATCGCCGCCTCGACGGCGTGCCACGCGGCGATCAAGGTGAACATGCCGCTGGACCAGACCAAGATGGAATGGCTGCTGGCGGAACTGGCCAAGACCGAATCGCCCATGAGCTGCCCGCACGGCCGTCCCGTGATCCTGCGCTATTCGCTGCGGGAAATCGAGCGCGCCTTCAAGCGGATTTGAACGGCGCGACGATGACCGCATGACGTGCGACCATGAGTAACTGATCATCGCCATTGACGGGCCGGTGGGTTCGGGCAAGAGCACGGTGGCGCGGCGCGTGGCCGAGCTGCTGGGCTACGCCTATCTCGATAGCGGCGCGATGTACCGCGCCGTGGCCTGGAAGGCGCTGCGCGACGGACGTGCCGCTCGATTCGCCCGGAGAAACTGGCGGAGCTGGCGCGCGCGACGCGCATCGATCTGGCGCAGCACGGACGGCGGTTGCGCGTGCTGGTGGACGGAGAGGACGTCACCGAGCAGCATTCGCTCGGCTGCAGGTGTCGCAGGCGGCGTCCAAGGTGGCGGCGGTGGCCGGGGTGCGCGCGGTGCTGGTGAGCGAGCAGCGGCGCGCCGGCGCAGCGGGCGGCGTGGTGATGGAAGGGCGCGACATCGGCACGGTGGTCTTCCCCGACGCCGGACTGAAGATTTTTCTGGACGCCTCGGTGGAGGTGCGCGCCGAGCGGCGGCGCCAGGAGCATCTGCGCAAAAAGGCGAGCGGCTCGAGTTCTGCGAAGATGCTGGAAGAAGTCCGCGAGCGCGACCGCCGCGACCGGGAGCGCGCGGTTTCGCCGCTGGTTCGCGCGGGCGACGCAGTTCTGGTGGACAACACGGCCATGGACGCGGAAGAGACGGCGCGGCTGATCGTTTTGCTGGCGCGGGAGCGGGAGCAGCGGGCGCAGAGCGCCGGGAAGCGCGAGCAGGAATCGCGCGTCAGGCTGCGGGCTGGACATCGAGGCCAGAAATTCCGCGTTGGATTTGGTTTTCGCCAGCCTGCCCAGAAGCAACTCCATGGCCTCCACCGGCGACAGCGGGTTCAGCACCTTGCGCAGCACCCAGACGCGGTTCAATTCGTCGGGCGGCATCAGCAGCTCTTCCTTTCGCGTGCCCGGAGCGATTGATGTCGATGGCCGGGAAGATGCGCTTATCCACCAGGCGCCGGTCGAGGTTGATTTCCATGTTGCCGGTGCCCTTGAACTCCTCGAAGATCACGTCGTCCATGCGGCTGCCGGTATCGATCAGGGCGGTGGCCATGATGGTGAGCGAGCCGCCCTCCTCGATATTGCGGGCGGCGGCGAAAAAGCGGCGCGGGCGCTGCAGGGCGTTGGCGTCGATACCGCCGGAAAGCACCTTGCCCGAAGGCGGCGTGACGGCGTTGTAGGCGCGCGCCAGACGCGTGACGGAGTCCAGCAGGATGACCACGTCGCGCTTGTGCTCGACCAGGCGCTTGGCCTTTTCCAGCACCATTTCCGCCACCTGAATGTGCCGCTGCGGCGGCTCGTCGAAGGTGGAGCTGATGACTTCGCCCTTCACGGTGCGCTGCATGTCGGTGACTTCCTCGGGCCGCTCGTCGATCAGCAGCACGATCAGCGCGACCTCGGGATGATTGGTGGTGACGGAGTTGGCCATCGACTGCAGCATCATGGTCTTGCCGGTGCGCGGCGGGGCCACGATCAAGCCGCGCTGGCCCTTGCCGACCGGGCAGAGCAGATCGAGCACGCGCCCGGTGAGATTTTCCTTGGTGGTCTCCATCTTCAGGCGGCCCTGGGGATAGAGCGGCGTCAGGTTGTCGAAGAAGATCTTGTTGCGCGCGACCTCGGGGTCTTCGAAATTGACGGCCTCCACCTTGATCAGCGCGAAGTAGCGCTCGCCGTCCTTGGGCGGGCGCACCTGGCCGGAGACGGTGTCGCCGGTGCGCAGATCGAACTTGCGAATCTGCGACGGCGAGACGTAGATATCGTCCGGGCCCGGCAGATAGTTGTACTCGGGCGCGCGCAGGAAGCCGAAGCCGTCCGGCAGGCATTCCAGGACGCCTTCGCTGAAGATCAGCCCGTTCTTTTCGGTTTGCGCGCGCAGGATTTGAAAGATCAGCTCCTGCTTGCGCATGCCGCTGGCTCCGGGGATGGCCAAATCCTTGGCGATTTTGGCCAGGTCGGTGATGTTTTTTTCTTTCAGTTCTGCAAGACTAATGCTCATCGTGATCATTCCTTGACCTTGACTGGAGCCGAAAAAGACGCGGCCCCGTAGTTAGGGAGATTTGCTGCGAGCGGCAGCACGCGCAGATGCACCGTGATACGGCGGAAAGCCACACTCACACTCGGATTGCCAGACAAGGGCTTTTGCTTCGTTTTTCTAGGTTTCTAACAGGAACCAAACAGGGGCGGGTCACTCCCGGACAGAATGAACTGTTCACCACTGGACCGAACAAACGCCCGAGAGTCTCCCTTAGTTGGTTAATTCCTGATCCTGCTCCGCTTCCGCATCGAACTTGGCCGGCACTTCCGGGACAGCGGGATGCACCGACGGCTGAAGCGGACGTTCCAGCGCCAGCCCCAGAACCTCGTCCATCGTTTCCACAAACTGAATGACCAAAGCCGCCTGAATATCCGGCGGAATATCGGCGAGATCCTTCTCATTATCCTTGGGGAGGAGCACGGTGCGAATCCCCACGCGATGCGCGGCCAGAACTTTTTCCTTCACGCCGCCGATGGGCAGGACCTTGCCGCGCAGGGTGATCTCGCCGGTCATGGCCACATCGCAGCGCACCGGAATATGGGTCAAGGCGCTGACGATGGCGGTGCAGATGGTGATGCCCGCCGAAGGGCCGTCCTTGGGAATGGCGCCTTCGGGCACGTGCACGTGGATATCGACGTGGCGATAAAAGTCGTGGGGCAAGCCCAACGCCGCAGTGCGCGAGCGCACGTAGCTCATGGCCGCCTGGGCGGACTCCTGCATGACGTCGCCCAGTTTGCCGGTAAGCGTGAGGCGGCCCTTGCCGTGCATCAGCCCGGCTTCGGTGGTCAGCACCTGGCCGCCGACTTCGGTCCAAGCCAAACCGGTAGCGAGGCCGACTTCATTTTTCTTTTCGGCCCAGAGCTCACGGAACTTGATGACGCCGAGGAATTCGTTAACGTTCGCCGGGGTGACGGCGACTTTTACGCCGCGGCCTTCCTTCACCACGCGGCGGGAGATCTTGCGGCAGATGTTGGCGATCTCGCGCTCCAGATTGCGCACGCCGGCTTCCTGGGTGTAGTGCCGGATGATGTAGTTGATGGCATCGTCGGCAAACTGCAGATTCTCTTCGGTGAGGCCGGCGCCTTCGCGCTGCTTCTTGATCAGGAAGCGCTTGGCGATCTCGCGTTTTTCGATCTCGGTATAGCCGGGCAGGCGCAGAATCTCCATGCGGTCCTGCAAAGGCTGCGGGATGGTGTGCAGCACATTGGCGGTGCAGATGAACATGACCTTGGAGAGATCGTACTCGACGTCCAGATAATGATCGGTAAAGGCGTGGTTCAGCTCGGGGTCGAGGACTTCCATCAGCGCCGCGGAAGGATCGCCGCGGAAATCCATGGACATCTTGTCGACTTCGTCGAGCACGAAGACCGGATTGACGGTGCCGGCCTTCTTCATCATCTGGATGATCTGGCCGGGCAGAGCGCCGATATAGGTGCGGCGGTGGCCGCGAATCTCCGCTTCATCGCGAACGCCACCCAGAGAGACGCGCACGAATTTGCGGCCGGTGGCGCGGCCGATGGACATGGCCAGCGAAGTCTTGCCCACGCCCGGCGGCCCGACCAGGCAAAGGATCGAGCCGCGGGGATTCTTCACCAACTGGCGCACGGCCAGGTATTCGAGGATGCGCTCCTTGACCTTTTCCAGGCCGTAGTGGTCTTCTTCCAGAATTTTCTCGGCGACGCCGATGTCGCGAATCTCTTTGGATTTCTTCTTCCAGGGCACGGCGAGCAGCCAATCCAGATAGCTGCGGCTGACGGTGGATTCGGCGGACATGGGCGGCATCATTTCCAGCCGCTTCAGCTCCTGAATGGCCTTTTCGTGAACTTCCTTGGGCATGCCGGCGGCGTCGATCTTCTTCTTCAGATCGTCGAGTTCGCTCTTTTCGCCGCGGCCCAGTTCCTTATGGATGGCCTTGAGTTTCTCGTTGAGGTAGTACTCTTTCTGGGCCCGCTCCATCTGCCGCTTCACGCGGGTATTGATGTTGCGGTCGACGTTGAGCTTTTCGATTTCGGTTTCCAGCATTTCGGCGACGCGATTCAAGCGGTCGAGGACGTCGAAATTCTCAAGCAGTTCCTGCTTTTCCTCGACGGGAATCTGCAGATTGGCGGCGATGGTGTCCGACAACTTAGCGGGATCCTCGACGCGCGCGGCGGCGATCATGGTGTCGTAATTGAGGCTCTGGGAAAGCTTGACGTACTGCTCGAAGAGGCCGTTGACGCGGCGGACGGCCTGGTCGATCTGCGGAGAAGGCTCGACGCGCACGGAGACCAGTTTCAGGGTGGCGCGGTAGAAGCCTTCTTCGCTGGCCAACTGCACGATCTTGGCGCGCTCCACGCCTTCGACCAGCACGCGGATATTGCCGTCCGGCAACTTCACGCTTTGCACGATGTTGGCCAGAGTGCCGACGGTAAAAATCTCCTCGGGTTTGGGATCGTCGACCGAGGCGTCGTGCTGGGTGGCCAGGAAAATCTTCTTTTCGCCCGCGAGCGCCTCTTCCAGTGCGCGCACGGAGGCTTCGCGCCCCACGATGAAGGGCTGCATCATCTGCGGGAAGATCACCATATCCCGCACCGGCATCATGGGAACGCGCTTCATTTCATTCTTTTCGCGAGTAAACATTGGGTCCTATTCATCCGGTCCGTCTAGAATTCTGGGAGGTCCTATTCATTATCTCGAATTATCCGGCTTTTTCCAGCAAGGTTCCAATTGATTTCGCGGCTGCGAACCATTTCGGCGGTGACCACGAATTCGCGCACCTTGCGTTGCGCCGGCAGGTTGTACATCAGATCGAGCATCAGGTCTTCCAAAATCATGCGCAGCCCGCGCGCGCCGACCTTGCGCTGCAAGGCCAGATCGGCGACGGTTTCGAGAGCGTCGTCGGCGAAGCGCAGGCGGACATTTTCAAACTCGAACAGCCGCTGATACTGGCGGATGAGAGCGTTCTTGGGCTCGGTGAGGATGCGCATCAGCGCGGCCTTGTCGAGATCGCCCAGCACGCCGACGACCGGCAAGCGGCCCACGAATTCGGGAATCAGGCCGTAGCGGATCAAGTCCGTGGGCTGAGCCTGCTCCAGCATCTCCATGTTGCGGCGATTGTTGGTGGTCGGCTGGGCGTCGGTGTGGAAGCCCAGGGACTTCTGGCCCACGCGGCGCTCGACAATCTTTTCCAGGCCGACGAAAGCTCCGCCGCAAATGAAAAGAATGTTGGTGGTATCCACCGGCGTGAACTCCTGGTGGGGATGCTTGCGGCCGCCCTGCGGAGGCACGTTGGCGATGGTGCCTTCGAGAATCTTCAGCAAAGCCTGCTGCACGCCCTCGCCGGAGACATCGCGCGTGATCGAAGGGTTTTCGTCCTTCTTCGAGATTTTGTCGATCTCGTCGATATAGATGATGCCCTGCTGGGCCTTGGTGACGTCGCCATCGGCGTTTTGCAGCAGCTTCAAAATAATGTTCTCGACGTCCTCGCCGACGTAGCCGGCTTCGGTAAGCGTGGTGGCGTCCACGATGGCGAAGGGCACGTCCAGCATGCGCGAAAGCGTCTGCGCCAGCAGCGTCTTGCCGGTGCCGGTCGGGCCGATCAGCAGAATATTCGATTTGGTGAGCTCGACATCGCCGGGCTGGTGGTTCAGGAAAATGCGCTTGTAATGATTGTAGACGGCGACGGCCAGCTTCTTCTTGGTCTTATCCTGCCCGATGACGTAACCGTCCAAGAAGGCCTTGATCTCCGGCGGACGAGGCAAGCGGCGGTTGATGGGCCCGGCCTGCTCGCGCTTTTCCTCTTCCAGAATCTGCTGGCAGACGCCCACGCACTCGTTGCAGATGTAGGCGCGCGGATAGTCCGAGGGCGAGCTGATCAGCTTTTCGACTTGCTCCTGCGTTTTGTGGCAGAACGAACAGCGGAGCGGTTCGTCCGTGCTGAGTTTTCTCACGGCTGTCGGCCTCCGACGGCCTCCCCTGGTGGGACAAGACCCGTCGACTATATCTAGGACTTTTTTCGCTAGCCCCGCATCCTCGAGTGCGATTTCGGCTACTAACTGTTAGGTACGACTCAGCGATGCTTGTGAATAATTTCATCGATCAGGCCGTATTCCTTGGCCTGCTGCGGAGACATGATGAAATCGCGCTCGACATCCTTTTCGATCTTTGGATACGGGCTGGCCGCAATGATTCGAGTAGATCTGGTTGATCACCGAGCGCATGCGCAAAATTTCTTTGGCGTGGATGTCGATGTCGGTGGCCTGGCCCGAGAGGCCGGACATCCAGGGCTGGTGGATCAAGATGCGCGAATTGGGAAGCGAAAAGCGCTTCTTGGGAGCTCCCGCAGCCAACAGCAGCGCGGCGATCGAAGCCGCCTGGCCCACGCAAGTGGTGACCACGTCGGGCCGAACATACTGCATGGTGTCGTAGATGGCCATGCCCGCGGTGATCGATCCGCCCGGCGAATTGATATAGAGCTGAATATCGCGCTCCGGATCTTCCGCTTCCAAAAACAATAGCTGCGCGGTCACCAGATTGGCTACGTGATCGTCGATCGGCGTGCCGATAAATAAGATGTGGTCCTTGAGCAGCCGGGAATAAATGTCGTAAGCGCGCTCGCCTCGCGTGGTCTGCTCGACCACCATGGGGATGAGCGTCGTGGCGCGTGGCTCCGAATCTTCGGCATGTGTCATTTTGAGAGTTAGGGAACATTAAGGAAGAAACCGGTCAGGATCGCTCCGGCTCCCGAGTTTTTATCTCAGCGTTTTTTTGGAGCCACTCGAGAGTCTTTTCACTGCGGAGCTTCGATTTCATCCTATCCAGCGCTCCCTGCTTTGTCAAGCTGGCGCGAACGGCTGGTACCGATTCGCCACTACGCTCGGCGATCCTGGCGATCTCGCGGTCGATCTCTTCTTCGGTGGCTTCAATATTTTCGGCGGTAGCGATGCGATCGAGCAGCAGCTCGGCTTTGACATCCTCGACGGCGCGGTCGCTGCTGGCGGCGGCGCATGGCCACCCAATCCACGTTGACCGCGCGCGGATCCACGCCCTGCGCGGCTAGAGCGCGCACGGCGCGCTCCAGGCGCACGTCCATCTGGTTTTCCACCAGCGCCTCGGGCACCGGGAAATCGTGAGCGGCGACAATTTTTGCCAGCACGGCGTCGCTTACGGCGGCGGAGTGCCGCTGATCGACGCTCTGCTTCGAGCTCCTGGCGAACTTTGGCGCGGAGTTCGTCGAGCGTTTTGACATCGCTGACGTCCTTGGCAAATTCGTCGTTGAGCTCGGGCAGCTTCTTTTGCTTGACGGCCACAACTTCAGCGGTATAGGTGTATTTTTTGCCGGCCAGCTTTCTGATCCGGATAGTCCGCGGGATAATCCACTTCAAAGCGGCGTGTTTCGCCGGGTTTTGCGCCGAGCAGATTTTCAGTGAAGGCTTCCAAGGTCTCCTCGGCGCCGATATGGCAGAGCACGTTATCGGCCATTAGCGGCTCGCCGCCGCCGATGGGCGTGCCCACCAACTTCAGCTGGGCGTAATCGCCGCTTTCGAGCGCGCGATCCTCGAGGGCCACGAAAGTGGCGCCACGTTCGCGCATGGTTTCGATGGTCTTATCGACATCGGCGTCGGTTACCGCGGCCTTTTCGACTTCCACTTGCACGCCTTTGTAGGCGCCGAGCTCGAATTCGGGCAGCACTTCGAAGCTGGCTCGAAACTTCAGCGGGCGGTCCTCCGCATAGTCCACGTGATCGACCTGAGGCTGGGTGATGGGAATGAGCTTCTGGTCCTTGACGGCCTTATCGATCTGCTCGGGAAGGAGAGATTGCAGGACCTCGCCCTTAATGTCGTCGGCGAATCGGCGGCGGATCAGGGGAATGGGCGCCTTGCCGGGCCGAAATCCAGGAACCCGCGCGACGCGCGCAAATTCGCGAGCCACGCGTTCAATCGCCTTCTGCACTTCCGTGGCGGGAATCTCCAGGTCGAGTTCACGCCGGCAAGTTGCCTCAGCCATAGCCTCTTGTTATACCCCAGTGCCCTTTGGTTTTACCTATGCAGAGCGCGAAGCGGCCTCAACGCAATCGGCTTCAGGAAGACGCTCGACAACACTATCTTCACTTACGTGTTGAAAGCAAAGCTGAGCCGGAAGAGACAGCGCGCGGGATGCAAACCGGAAGTATAGGGGAAGGCAGGAGAGGCGTCAACTTGGGCGCCGATTTGGTAGTGTCCTCATTTCGATCTCCAGTGCGATGAACGGCTTCTTGATTGGCAATAGACCGAAATAGTACAATTTTAGGCGATTTCAGTGGTTCAGTCTGATGATCACCAGCATCCACACCCTGATTTATTCCGACGATGCCCCCGCAACGCGCGCATTCCTTCGCGACGTCCTCGGCTGGCCCTACGTCGAGGATGCGCAGGGCGGAGGCGCGGGTTGGCTGATCTTCAAGACCGGGCGGAGTGAGATGGGCGTGCACCCGACCCACAGCGTCTACGATGGCAAGACGTACGAATCGCCGCGGCACCATCTGATCTCCCTGATGTGCGACGACATCTCACACACGGTCGCTGAACTGAAGGGCAAAGGAGCGGAGTTCCACGGCGAAGTTCAGGATCACGGGTACGGACTCGTGGTCATGATGGCCGTACCTGGCGCGGACGACATCATGCTTTATGAGCCCAAGCATCCGCTGGCGTATAGCCTTTGACCGATTGAAGGGCAAGCGGGGGCCTTCGGAGTCGGGCTCGAAGAGCCGAGGCCGCGGAAGCGGTCCCGGCTCTTCCAGCGATCTGTAGGCGATCTACGGGCGATGTCAGCCCGCGATTTGACCTAAGCGATTTGAGCTAGGCCCGAACGTGCTGCTGTTGAACGGCCGTGTGAGGAAGTTCCCTGTGCGCGGTGGAGGCTCCTCCCATCGCGGCAAGCCAACCGAGGAACAATGACACAAACAACCCCCAACCCAGATCCGCAGACACGCCTAGCAGATATGCGTTGTGAGTAATCCCGGCGAGTTCGGCGCGGCCGAAGGCAGTGCCTGCGATGCCCCCGATCAGCGAGACGGCCGCGATGGAAAGGCCAAACATGACCATGCCATGAAGCATGCCGTCACGCGAATTGGTGATCCCTGCCAATTGAGCCGTGACTCGACCGGCGACAAACATGGCGATGATGGTGAGGATGACCGACCAGACGGCCATACCCAGGTTCATTCCCGCTATGGGCGATGCAGCACTAGGATTCGCGGAACTTGCGAATATTCCAGCGCCCAAGGTGCCGAAAATAGACCAGATCGCAACGAACGTGAACATGCCGGCCCAAATCGCACCCCAATTGGGGCGCGAGGTGGGCCTCACGTTCTCCTGCGCATAATTCAGATCTGACATATATCCTCCTTTTAAAACTGCTTACTTTTAGAACTGCTCAAAACCCGTGTCGGGGGAACGTATCCCTCGAAGGTTTCCGCGAAACCGAAGGTCTTCGCGAAACAGCCATCGGAATTGCCTCCAACATCTATCGTTGGCCTGGGCTAACAGATTGTGAATACATCCCTTTAGGTCAAAGTGACGAGGAGTTCCCCGAGATCCCCTCATAGGTAAAGGTGGGCTACAGCATCCACCCTAAGTTCAGCGTTGTAGGGGGTTGCCGCAGGGATGACTTCCGGGAGTCTGCGCCAGACCCGGCGGCGATAGTCCGGCTGAAAGATTGTGAAACGCCTGCGAAACGATTGCGTGAAACGATCTATGATGGGGCAAGAAAGAACGATCTTGACGGGGGCCGCGCTGGTCATACCTTGAGAGGATATGAGCGTGATTCGCTTGACGGTCAATGGTCAGGCACATGCGCTGGACGTTGACCCCGACACTCCTCTTCTGTATGTGCTGAGCGACGATCTGGCGCTGAATGGGCCGAAGTTCGGCTGCGGCCTGGGGCAATGCGGCGCCTGCACGGTCATCGTCAAAGGGCAGGCGATCCGCTCCTGCATCACGCCGGTGAAGGCGGTGGGCGGCGCTGCAATCACCACGCTCGAGGGGATCGGCACAATCGACAAGCCGCACCCGTTGCAGAGGGCGTTCATCGAAGAGCAGGCGGCGCAGTGCGGCTTTTGCGTGAACGGCGTGATCATGACGGCGAAGGCTTTTCTGGATAAGAACCCCAAGGCCAGCGAAGAAGAGATTCAACAGGCAATGTCCGGCGTGCTCTGCCGGTGTTTCACGCACGTGCGGATGCTGCGGGCCATCGCTCGCGCGAGAGCGGAATTGGGGACGTGGCAAAATGAGCCGCCAGTCCAATGCGCCTGCCGAAGGCATCCAGACGGCTGAAACTTCGGGTGGACTTTCGCGCGAACTGGCCGGAACGTCCGTTTCGCGCAGGTCGTTTCTCGTCGGCGCCGGAGCGCTGGTTGTCGTCTTCAGCGCGAAGGGCCAGGTGGGAACGGCTCGCGGCGCAGGAGTTCGAGGGAGGCGGAGGTCCCGGCGCACCTTCGCCGAATCAACTGGATTCGTGGATCGCCATCGGCGCGGATGGAAACGTCACGGCATACACGGGCAAGGAAGAGATTGGGCAAGGCATTTCGACGGCGCAAATACAGCTGGTGGCCGAGGAGCTGTGCGTTCCGTTCAACCACGTGAACCTGATCTATTGCGACACGGCGCTGACCCCGGACCAGGGCATTACTTCGGGAAGCCAATCGCACCCCACCAATTTCAATCATCGCAATCTGGCGCAGGCGGCGGCCACGGCGCGCGAGACGCTGGTGGAGCTGGCCTCGAAGCGGCTGGGTATGCCGGCCGATCAGCTTGTGGCGGCGGACGGCGCAGTCAGCGCCAAGAGCGATGCTTCCAAGAAGATCAGCTACGGCGAACTGATCGGCGGACAGAGATTCGAGATTCAAGCTCAATCCGAACGCCAAGCGAAAGCCGGCGAGCGAATGGACGGTGCTGGGGACCGAAGCGCGGCGGCCGGATCTGCCGGCGCTGGTCACCGGACAATTCGAGTTTGTGCACAATGTGCGGCTGCCGGGGATGTTGCACGGGCGCGTGGTGAGGCCGCCGGCAGTGGGCGCGACGGTAGACTCCGTTGACGAAAGCTCGGTAAAGGGGATGCCGGGCGTGGTGAAGGTGGTGGTGAAGAAGAATTTCGTCGGGGTGGTTGCGCGAGAAGCCGTGGCAGGCGATTCAAGCGGCGAACAAGCTAAGAGTTACCTGGAGCGCCGGGACGGGCTTGCCGAGCCACGCGGACTTCTACGACTATCTGCGGGCGGAGAAGCCGACGCGCGACACGCTGCTGGTCAACTCCAAGGATGTGGACGAGAAGCTCGGCGCAGGCGGCGACGGTGCTGAAGGCGACTTACCACTATCCGTACCAAATGCACGGCTCGATGGGGAGTTCGTGCGCCGTGGCGGACGTTCAGGGCGACAAGGCCACGCTTTACTCGCCGACGCAAGGCGTCTGGCCGGTGCGAAGCAGCGCGGCAGTGCTGCTGGGCCTCAAGCCGGAAAATGTGCACGTCATTTTCCGCAGGGGTTCGGGCTGCTATGGCCTGAACGCGCGCGGACACGGTGACCTTCGACGCCGCGCTGCTTTCGCAGGCGGTGGGCAAACCGGTGCGCGTGCAGCTGACGCGAAAAGACGAAATGGCCTGGGGCGAGAATTACGGATTCGCTTTCGTGATGGATGAGCGCGCGGGCCTGGACGGCGATGGAAATATCGTTGCCTGGGACCACGAATCGTGGTCCGCGGTGCTGGGGAACCGGCCCGGGTATGCCACGCCCGGCAACGTGATTACCGGGAGTCTGGCGGGGTTTTCGCCGGAACCGTTCATGGCCAGGAGTCCCGCGCCCGAACCGCGCGCCTATAGCAACAACAGCAATGGAGTGCCCTCGTACGTGGCCGGCAACGTGGACGGAACCGCCAAAGGCACGGGCAAGATCACATCCGAGCGCGCGCTGACGCACAACGTTCCATCGCCATTTTTTACCGGTCCGCTGCGCTCGCCGGCACGGCTGCAAAATACGTTCGCGCACGAATGCTTTATGGACGAGGTGGCGGCGAGCGTGAAGGCCGATCCGGTGGCCTTCCGGCTGCGGTACCTGAAGGATTCCAGGGTGATCGACGTGGTGAAAGGCGCCGCGGAGTTGGCGAATTGGGAGGCGCGTCCTTCACCGAACCCGCAGAGCCAGAAGACGGGAATGGCCGCCGGCCGAGGCGTCGCTTGCGTGGCTTACGAGGGGAACAATGGATTCGCGGCGATGGTGGCCGAGGTTCAAGTCGATCAGGAGACCGGCAAGGTGAGCGTGAAGCGGATCTTCTTCGCCAACGATTCCGGGCCTATATCCAACCCCAACGGGCTTCGGAACCAGATCGAGGGCGGGACGCTGCAGGGAATGAGCCGCGCCTTGGTGGAAGAAGTGACCTGGGACGAGCAGAAAGTGACCTCGATCGATTGGCAAAGCTACCGCACCTTGCCCTTGGGCTTCGCAATTCCCGAAATTCGAGTGAAGCTGATCAATCGCCCGGACCAGCCGGCCACAGGAGCGGGAGAGACGGCCATTACCATCGTCGCGGCGGCGATCGGAAACGCGATCTTCGACGCCACGGGCGCACGCATTCGGCAGGTTCCGTTTACTCCGGAGCGGGTGAAGGCGGCGCTCAGCCAGACGTTGACCCGCGCCTAGCGTGAGTGGTTGCAAACATCGTCCCAAACTCCCTATTTTGGAAAATTATTGATGGAAAGTGCTGCCTGAGCGGCGGCGCTGACATACAATTGCGACCTTGTGTGCGCCCTTCTTTCCAAGCGCGGGCCGCGGCTCGAACCGCTAACCGTATGCCTCTCCAGGGAGTGAACCCGCTCATGCGAAACGTGTTTTCCGCCGTGCTCCTCATCTTGTTCTCTCTGGCCGCTCCCTTCTGCTCCGCTCAAGAGAGTACGGCGCCCGCAGAAGTTTCGAGCGCGCCAGACGGGACCGATCCTGCAGTGACCGTTCCCGATCAGGTCCAGCCAGGGATAACCGCGCCGGCGGCGGCGCCGAGCGAATGGCAGATTCTGGGCAGCCAATGGAAAAGGGTGGGGCCGGATTTACTTCGCCAGGAAAAAGATATGTGGCTGTTTCCCGTATCCCTGGCCCGCGGGCATCATTGGAAGCCCGCGCTGGCGCTGATCGGCACCACAGCCCTGCTCACCACGCTCGATGCGCACGATGCCAGGTGGGTTCGAAACAACACGCAGCCCCTGGGCGGATTCAACAACACGTTTGCGGGCTACAACACGGCAACGGCCACGGAAGCGTTTGCGTCGGCCTTTTACCTGGTGGGGATCGCGCGCCGGAACGCGTACGATCAGCACACCTTCCTTCTGGCAGGCGAAGCCGTAATCGATTCGGAGATCCTTACTACGGTATTGAAAGACATCGATGGCCGCGAGGCTCCCATCACCTACCCCGCGGGAGGAAACTTCAGGGACAGCTGGTTCAAAATAAGAAGCGGAGGATGGCTGGGCGGCCTCGGCAGCATGCCTTCGGGACACGAAATCGCGGTGATGTCTGTAGCGACGATTTTTGCCGAGCGCTATCCGCATCCGGCTTGGCACCGCTGGGTGGCTTACGGGCTGGCCTCCCTGGTGGGAATTTCCCGCGTAACCCTGCAATCGCATTTCACGTCCGACACCGTTGCTGGAGGCGCGCTCGGCTACTTCATCGCGCGCTATCTTGTCCTCGGTAATCACCCAACGAATTAGGCCGGGCGGCGCGATTTGTATAGAAGCGATTTGACATAGAGATTGGACACAGGGCCGATCCGCCGGAGCCTCGGTGTAGATTGGCAAAAACAGGGATTGGCGAACTCGGCGCCAAGCGGCGAGAATCAAAGGATAGAGAGATAAGGGAAAGCTCACGGAGCGTTCAATGTTCTCCTCAATATTAACGTACACGGGGATTTGTGGATTGGCGGCGGTTCTGCTTTTCGCTCAGCCTCAGGCCCAGCAGAAGCAAACGGCGACGCGACGTGACGCGCGCGACATTGGATAACGGCATGCGCGTGGTGATTTTGCGCGATCCGCTGGCGCCGGTGGTGACGATCGAGGAGAACTACCTGGTGGGAGGAAACGAAACGCCCGCCGGCTTTCCGGGAATGGCTCACGCGCAGGAGCACATGGCCTTTCGCGGGTGTTCGGGCCTGACGGCCGATCAAATCGCCGCGATCTACGCGCAACTGGGCGGATTCGACAACGCCGATACGGAGCAGAATATTACCCAGTATTTCACCACGATTCCGGCCGCCGATCTGGACGCGGCTTTGCGCATCGACGCGGCTTGCATGCAAGACGTACAAGATTCGCAAGCGGAGTGGGCGCAGGAAAAAGGAGCGATCGAGCAAGAGGTGGCGCGGGATCTCTCCAATCCCACGTACAAATTCATCACCCGGGTGAGCGAGGACATGTTCGCGGGAACTCCTTACAGCCACGACCCGCTGGGCACCAAGGATTCGTTCGAGGCCACCACGGGCGAGATGCTGAAGAAGTTCTATGAAACCTGGTATGCGCCCAATAACGCGATCCTGGTGATCGCCGGGGCGGTGGACCCGAATGCGGTGCTGGCCGAGGTGAAGCAGTACTACGGAAAGATCGAGCGCAAGACGCTGCCCGCGCGGCCAGAGATTAATCTCTCCCCGGTGAAGTCGGAATCGTTCACGCTGCCCAGCAACCTTCCTTACGTGCTGGCATTTATCGCCTATCGGATGCCGGGGACGGACAGCCCCGATTTCGCGGCGGTGCGCATTTTGAGCGACGTGCTTTCGAGCGAACGCGGCAATCTTTACGAACTGGTTCCGCAAGGAAAGGCGCTGCAGACGGAATTTGGAATTGCGGAGACGTATCCGAAAGCCAGCATGGCTTTTACCGTGGCGGTCCTGCCGACCGGCGCCGATGCAGCTCCCGTAACTCAGGATATGCGCAAGATCATGGCGGATTATGCGGCCAATGGCGTGCCAGCGGATCTGGTGGAAGCGGCCAAGCGGCGCGAGGTGGCGGGCGCGGAATTTCGCCGCAACTCGATTCCTGGGTTGGCGGCGACCTGGTCGGAAGCCTTGGCGGCTGAAGGGCGCAACTCGCCGGACGACGACGTGGAGGCGATGAAGCGGGTGAGCGTGGAGGATGTAAACCGATTGGCCAAGGCTTATCTGGTGGACCAAGCATCGATCACAGCGGAGCTCAAGCCCGCACCCTCCGGAGAGGCGGTGGCGTCGAACGGATTTGGCGGCGAAGAGCAGGCTACGGCGGCGCCCAGCAAACCGGTGGAACTGCCTGCGTGGGCGAGTGCGCAGCTGCTGACGCTCAAACTGCCGCCTCCGCAGCCCGCGACGACAGACGTGACCTTGCCCAACGGCCTGCGGCTGATCGTGCGCACGGCAAAAGTGACGCCGACCGTCACCGTGGTGGGAACTATCCGGCACGATGCGGACATGGAAGCGCCTCGCGGCCAAGATGGCGTGGACCGGGTGCTGGACGATCTTTTCGAGTATGGCACCAAGACCCTGGACCGCCTGGCCTTTCAAAAAGCCCTGGACGATCTAGCCGCGAGTGAATCGGCCGGGTTTCAATTTTCCTTGCAAGTGCTGAAGCAGGATTTCGATCAGGGAGTGCAGCTTCTGGCCGATAACGAGTTGAATCCCGCTCTGCCCGCCCAGGCTTTTAATGTTCTGAAGCCGCAGACCTCGCAATTCGTCGCCGGGCAGCTGCGGAGCCCGGGCTATCGCGCCGGCCGGGCGCTGGATTCGGCTCTGTTCCCGCCGATGGATCCGGCACAACGGCAAGCGACGGCCGAAACGGTCTCGTCGCTCACACTCGATGACGTGAAACAGTACTACTCGAAAGTGTTCCGGCCGGACTTGACGACCATTGTGGTGATCGGCGATATCACTCCGGAAGAGGCCAGGAGCGCGATCGAGAAATCGTTCGGCGGGTGGAAAGCTGAGGGACCGAAACCGGAGGTGGATCTTCCGAAGGTTCCAGAAAACAAAGCGGCGGCTGCAAATGTGCCGGACCCGAATGAACTGCAGGATTCGGTGAACCTTTCGGAAACGTTACCCATGACCCGGTTTGACGAGGCTTTTTATCCGCTTCAGCTGGGCAACCACGTGCTAGGCGGCGGCTTTTATGCCACGCGCCTCTATCACGACCTGAGGCAGGTGAGCGGATACGTATATACCGTGGACGTGGCGCTGAATGCGCAGAAAACCAGGACCATATACACGGTGGAGTACGCTTGCGATCCGAAGAATGTGTCCAAGGCTCGCCAGCTGATTCAGTCCGATCTGGTGGACATGCAGCAGCACGCCGTGAGCCCGGCGGAACTGCAGCAGGCCAAGGCTCTGATTTTGCGGCAGCTTCCGCTGGGCGAGTCGAGCGAAAATGGCGTGGCCAACGCGCTGGCGCGCCGCGCGGAGATCGGGCTGCCGCTCGACGAGCCGGAGCGCGAGGCCAAACGCTTTAACGACCTCACCGCGGACGACGTGCGCGCCGCCTTTGCCAAATGGATTCGGCCGCAGGATTTTGTGCAGATCGTGCGCGGTCCCTCGCCGCAATAGATTCATTGCGGCGAGGTCCGCTTCGTTGTTCTGCACAGCCAAGAGTGGCTGTGCCACTTGTCCTACGCAGCCAGGGTGACTGTGCCACTTAGTGTCTAATCTCGAGCTGTGGAAGCCGCGCGCGTAGAAGCGCCCTTCGCCAGGAAGCTCACCAGCTCGGGATTCACCTGATCCGCATGGGTCCAGTTGATGGCGTGCGGCCCATCCTTTACCACCACCAAGCGGGCACCCTTGACCAGCTTGGCCGTTCTCTCTCCCGAAGAAGCGAAGGGCACGATGCGGTCCGCATCACCCTGCATGACCAGCGTAGGGACGTCAACGCGAGCGAGGTCCGCGCGAAAATCTTCGTACCAGGCGGGCACGCAGGCGAGGCTCGCGGTGGGCGAGGCGCTGGCCGCGACGTTCCAACTGGCTTGGACGGCCTGCTCGCTGATGCGCTTGCCCAAGAACACGTCCGTATTGAAGAAGTCTTTGAAAAACGCGCTAAAGAAGGCGTAGCGATCCGAGGCGACCGCTTTTTCGATGCCCTGGAATACGCTGCCGTCCACACCTTCGGGGTTGTCGTTAGTCTTAATGAGATATGGCGGGACGGAGGACATGAAGACCGCCTTGGTCACGCCTTTTGATCCGTATTTGCCGATGTAGCGGGCCACTTCGCCGCCGCCCATGGAAAAGCCGACCAGGGCGAAATCGCGAAGGTTGAGGTGGGCGATCAGCTTCTGCAGATCTTCGGCAAAAGTGTCGTAGTTGTAGCCGGTGGTTGGCTGGCTGGAATTGCCAAAACCGCGGCGATCATAGGTGATGACGCGATGGCCCTCAGACAGGAGCACGGGGAGTTGTTTTTCCCAGGACGAGCCGCTGAGAGGGTAGCCGTGAATGAGAACGACCGGATCGCCGGAGCCGTGATCTTCGTAATAGAGTTGAATGTCGCCCGAATTTTCTTTTCCGACTGTAACGTATGGCATGGTGAGTCCTCCTTGGATTGGGTTAGATGCGTGAGATTGAATACGGCTACTGTGGAAATCGGGCACATGGCCGGAGTTTTCGATAAGCGAATTGCCGCTACTACACGTGTCCGAGCGTTGATTGACACGCTTAAATTCGGGGAATAGACTCCCGCGGTCTCCCTTAGAAAAGTTCCCGGTTGGAGGAGGAATCCGTGAATATGAGTTGGATGCGGACGAGCGCTTGGGCAAGAGTGGCTGGACTGACAGTGTTGGCGTTCGGCGCGGCGTTCGCGGGCACCAGTATTTTTCATCTCAACCACTTCTCCACGGTGATGGGAGCGTCTTCGAGCGCAGCGGCGCCGAAATTCAAATTCGATCCGGACTGGCCGAAGCCCCTTCCGAACAAATGGAAGATCGGCGGCATCATGGGCTTGGCCGTGGATAAAGACGATAATGTCTGGGCCTACGATCGTGCAAACGATCTGACGGACATTGAGCTCGAGGCGGAATTGAATCCTCCGATTGCCGATTGCTGCAAGCGGCCTCCATCGCTGATCCACTTCGACAAAGAAGGCAACGTGATTGGGACCATCGACCCGCAGCAGGGACATGGCTTGGCCGTGGATCTGAAGGGATTCCTATATGTCGGGAATGTCGTTGACGGGCTGAATAGCGTCCATAAATACGATCCAAAGACTGGCGCGCTTCTCGGCACAGTACCTCGCGCCCCTGAAAAAGTGCCGGGCAGCGCGGGCCGCATCCTGACCGAAGCCTTGACTTCGGAGCATGTTCCGGGACACGGCGGCGTGGGACCAGTGGCGACATTCGTTCACCCCCTAGGCGGCCCGCCGCAGCCGCAGCCCGATGCGGCGGCTTTGGCGGCACGGGCCAAAGGGATCGCAGCCTTCCACGCCAAGTATCCCCCGACGACGCCAATGATCGTGGGGCAAGTGGAAGAGATTCGCATCGACGATGCGGCTCGCGAGCTCTATGCCACTGACGATTACCTGGGACGCATCATGGTATTTGACCTGGATACCCTGGCATTCAAGCGAGGCTGGGGCGCCTACGGGCAAGAGCTTTCGGAAATTAGTACGGACGATAAGGACCGCGCCTATACGCCGGGCGGACCGGAGCCCAAGGAATTAATTGGTGACTTGACGCTGAATATTTCGCGCGACGGATTGGTTTACGCCGGCGACCGCAGGGCCAACCGCATCCAGGTGTTCACGAAAGAAGGCACGTTCCTGAAAGAATTCACCGTGGCTGCCAATACGGGGGCGGGCGGTTCCGCGGGTGGGGTGATGTTCTCGCCGGACAAGGAGCAGCGGCTCTTGTATATTTCCGATATCACCAACGACCACGTGTGGTTCCTGAACCGCGAAGACGGCAGGGTTCTGGGCCAGATGGGGCAGATGGGACAAAACGGGGGCGAATTCTTCGGCATACACATGGAAGCTACGGACTCGAAGGGCATCCTCTACACGGGCGAAGTCTTTGCTGGCGAAAGAGTACAGAGGTTCCTGCCAGTCAAGTAACGGAAGGGCAAGGCAAAACGAAAAGGCTCAGCCGCAGGCGGCTGAGCCTTTTCAGCATCTGCTACCGGCTACTGCGGAAGGCGTTTTAACGACGTCCACCGCCTCCGCGAATCACGCCTCCTCCGCGGATCCCGCCAAAACTTCCGCCATGGAACCCTCCCACTCCTCCACGGAATCCTCCACGCGGTTCGAAGCCGTGTCCGTAGGGGGCATGCATCTCGCCGAAAGGATGCGGCCGGCCGAACGCCGGATAGCCGCCGTAAAAGAAGGGCGAGCGATAGACCGCAAACGGCGAGTAAAAGCCCCACCCGAATGGGCTATAGAAAATGCCGTCACCGGGAAGGAAGGTGTAGCAGGAGAACCAGGGATCCCAATACCAGCCCGGGCCGACCCAGCTAGGTCCACCGTTCACATAAAGACGAGCCTGATCGACACTGGCTTCAGCCAAATATCCGGAGCGCAATGCGGACCAGCGAAAGAGATCGTCCTCGTACTTGCGGGAGTCGAAGCTATCGACTTTCAGCTTGGTGTTGGGCGTGAGTACGACTTCCCTTTCATTGCCCAAATCGAGTTTTTTGTCGTTATAGACGACTTCGGCTTTGCCCTTGAAAACGCGGACGGCATTTTCGCCGGCGTTAAATTCATATAACCCGTTTTTGAGGATTCTGGTGTTGGCGCCATCCTGCTGGACGCGGATATCGTTGTCCTTGGTGATATCCGTGGCCTCCACCATCGCATGGCCCTTATCCAATTCGACCACGGTGTCGGCGAGTCCGGCGTTGATCATCTTTACCGAGCTATTATCGTCGACCCGAAGAAACACGCCGGGGCTGAGCAAAACCTCGACCTTGCCGGACTGAGTGTCCAGCGTCTGCCCGGCCGCCAGCACCGCGGAGCCCACGGAGCTGGAACCGAGCGTTTGCGTGCCGATGGAAGCCTGCCCCTCGACATAATTGACGGCACCCGGTTGCGCGGGACGAGAATTCTGAGTTTGCGCCCAGCCACTCGCAGGAAACGATGCCGCGAGCAGAAGAGCGCTCCCGATTAGTAATCCTTTAGCGAATCTCATATTTATTCTCCCATCCATAAGATGCTAACGGACATGCCTACGAATTCAGGCTGCAATACACGTTTTTAGGGATATCACCGGGGATGAGGCCGAGGCCATACTTTTCAGGTAGCTGCCGTTGAGACCGTAGCGGCATCCGGAGTTTACCAGCTGTCTAACCTGCTGATGAAATGGCCGTTGATGCGGCAGCTTCTACGGTAGTCGGCTCGCTGCTGAGCGGCGAACATGGGTGCAGGCGGGGCGCGATTCCGGAGAGAATCCGCCGGTGTCGTTGGCCCTGCCGGAGCGGTTGGCTCCCTGAAGCGACCAAGCCGAACGATAAGCCCTTCTTTAGCCTTGTAAGTCCCAGCATTGCAATAAGTTGTCATATATCCGGGCCGTTCAACATCTGTTGCGCGCCAGGCGCTAGTGGAAAAACTTTGTCCCAATTGAGGCGTTCGGTTCCACTAACTCGCTAGCGCGCCCGGGAAGTGACCCCTGCCCCGCTGACGGCGTCATCGCTAAAGATATATTGGTCAATAACTTACAGTAAGCTTGGGCCTTTTTTCGGAATGGATTATTGGCCGAGCAATTGCTCAAACCCCTTGGGCTAACGTGTCTCTCGTATCAATTTTTCAAGGCGGCCGATCCATGAATTTCTTGCAGTGCTCGCGCAAATTCCAATTTCCGATACTCGTCATGTGCTTGGCGTTGGTAGCGGGCTGCGCTCGCGACCCCAATATTCGCAAGCAGAAGTATCTGGCCAGTGGGAACAGCTACTTCGACCAGGGAAAGTATCGCGAGGCTTCCATCCAGTATTTGAACGCCATCCAGATCGACAAGACCTTTGCCGACGCACACTATCGGCTGGCGCAGGCCTACTCGCGCCAGGGAATCTGGGCGGGAGCGTACCAGGAGCTGCTTCGAACAACGGATTTGCAGCCAGACAACCTGAAAGCACAGATCGAACTGGGAACACTCCTGCTTTCGGCCAAACGGTTCAAGGAGGCGCAAGATCGGGCTCAAAATGTGCTCAGCCGCGATCCGAATAATGTCGATGGGCATATCCTGCTGGCCAATTCGGATGCCGCGCTGGAGGACGTGGGCGAATCGTTGCGGGAGATGCAGACGGTGATCAGCCTGGCTCCGGATCAGGCGCGTGTGTATCTCAACATGGGCTATCTGCAATTGAACGCGAAACAAGCCGCCGCCGCGGAACAGAATTTTCTGAAAGCCATCGAGCTCGATCCGAAATCGGTTCCCGCCAGATTGGCGCTCGGCAATTTTTATCAGCAGCAAAGGCGCTGGACGGAAGCGGAGGAGCAGTTCCGCGACGTGATTCAGCAAGATCCCAAGAACCCGATCGCCTATGCCGCCATGGCGTCCTTATTCGAGAGCCAGCACAAGCGGAACGAGGCGGAGCAGATTTTGGCGCAGGCCAAACAGGCCATGCCCGACGTGCCCGGCGGCTATTCCCTGCTGGGTGGGTTCTACGTGGTAATGAACGACCTGCCACGCGCGAGTGAAGAGTACGCATCCTTGATTCAAGAGCATCCGAAGGATCAGGCAGCACGCAAGGTTTACATCCAGGTACTGGTCCTGAGCAAACAGCTGGAGGAAGCGTCCAAGCTGAACGAACAACTGATTAAACAGAATCCGGGCGATATCGATGCGCTGGTGCTACGCGGGCAGATCCTCAATGCGGAGGGCCACGCCGATCAGGCCGTACTGTCGCTGGAGGCAACGCTGAAACAGGATCCGCAAAATCCCGCCGCGCACTACAGCCTGGGTATGGCGCTGCTTTCCATGGGAAACACGGAGCGAGGCATTGGTGAATTGCAAGAGACGATCAAGCTGCGGCCAACCATGACGCAGGTCTACCAGGCGCTGGGCACAGCGGCTGTGCGCAAGGGCGATTTGGAACTGCTTCGCCAAACCGCCGACGGGCTGATCGCCGTACAACCGGCGCTACCTGAGGGCTACTTGATGAAAGCGAGCGCCAGCATGGGGGCCAAGGACGTGGCCGAGGCGGAAAGAAATTTGCAAGAGGCGATCACCCTGGCGCCCAACAGCTCACGAGGATATACGGGAATGGGCCAGTTGCGGCTGTTCCAGAAGCGATTCCCGGACGCGACAACTTTGTTCGAACAGGGGCTGGCAAAGAACCCTCGCGACTTGCAGGCTCTCACAGGCCTGGCACAAGTGGAGCTGGCACAAAATCAGCTGGGCCGGGCCGTCGCGCGGATTCAAGAGCAAATCGCAAAAGAACCGGACCAGGACGGCATGTACGCGCTGCTGGGACAAGTGCAGTTGAGCGGCAAGGACTATGCGTCGGCGGAGCAATCGCTGACCAAAGCGTTGGATATCAGTCCCAACAATGTAGAGGCCATTTTGCTGCTGACCAGCGCGCAGATCGCGAGCGGCTCGATCCCCGAGGCCGTGGAGTCGTATCAACGTGCGATCCGGCAGGATTCACGGGACATCCGGGCCTATATTTTGCTCGGTTCTCTGGAGGAGTCCCAGGGCAATTGGCAGGAGGCGCAGCAGGAGTATCAGAAGGCCCTGGCGGTGCAACCAAACAACCCAGCCGCGGCGAATAATCTTGCATACATTTTCCTGGAGCACGGCGGCAATGCCGACGTGGCCTTGTCCCTGGCACAAACCGCTCGCCAGGCCATGCCGGACAATCCGAATACGGCCGATACGCTGGCCTGGGCATACGTAGACAAGGGAGTTTTCGGGCTGGCGATCGAGTTGCTGCAGGAAGCCACCAATGCGTCTCCGGCGAACGCGACGTACCATTATCACCTGGGCGTCGCCTATCAGAAGAATCACGACGGCGCGCGAGCCAAGGCTCAGTTTGAACGCGCGCTCCAATTGAACCCTCCTCAACCACAGCAAGAACAGATTCGCCGGGCGCTGACCGAAAACGTCGGCGGCTAGATTTGCGGTAGATGGATCAAACGATCCTCTGTCGATTCGTCCACGGCCTTAGAGGCCTGAGGGTGCATCGAAACTAGGACGAGGAGGGTCGCGCTTTCCAGGCCACTCGTGTAATGTGTGGATCGTTTCGAAGGAGGCCGCTTGCGCGCTGTCATTACGGGAGGTGCAGGTTTTCTGGGGTCGCATCTGTGCGACTACCTGATCGAGCGCGGTTGGGAAGTGCTGTCGATCGATAATCTGGTTACCGGACGCGAAGCAAACGTCGCTCACCTGATGAAGCATCCTCGTTTTCGCATGATGTCCCACGACATTTCACGCTATATCGAGGTGGACGGCCCCGTCGATTACGTTCTCAACTTTGCTTCGCCGGCGAGTCCCCCGGACTACCTGAAACTTCCCATCCAAACACTGAAGGTGGGCGCTCTGGGGACGCACAATACGCTGGGTCTGGCTCTGGCGAAGAAGGCGAAGTACTTCCTCGCTTCCACCTCGGAGTGCTATGGGGATCCGCAGATTACGCCGCAGCCGGAAAGTTATTGGGGAAACGTGAACCCCATCGGTCCGCGCGGCGTCTACGACGAATCCAAGCGCTTTGCCGAAGCGCTGGTGATGGCCTATCACCGCTACCACGGCGTGGATACGCACATCGTGCGCATCTTCAATACCTACGGTCCGCGCATGCGCCTGAATGACGGCCGGGCATTGCCGAATTTCGTATACCAGGCGCTGACCGGCCAACCGATCACCGTCTACGGCGACGGGCGGCAAACACGAAGTTTTTGTTACGTCTCGGATCTGATCGAAGGCATCTACCGGCTCATGAATTCCGATGAGCACGAGCCGGTGAATATCGGCAATCCGCAGGAGATCACCATTCTCGAATTCGCCGAACGCATCCGGCAGCTCCTCGGATCCGATGCTCCCCTGGTTTTCAAGCCGCTCCCGCAGGACGATCCCAAGCAGCGTTGCCCGGACATCAGCAAGGCCAAGCGCCTGCTCCAATGGGAGCCCAAAGTCAGCTTGAACGAAGGGTTGCGCATAACGTTGGAATTTTTCCGGCAGCAGGTGGCAGCCGGACAAGCGACGAGCTAATCCAGGCAGCGGTAGCGGGACTAGGTGGAAACGAGCACGGGGCTCGGGCTCAGGTCGGGCCGCCCGAAGCTGTGATACTCGAAGCCCAGCTCCTTCATCTTCGCAGGCGACAGCATATTGCGGGCATCCAGGATCAGCGGCCGGGCCATCTCTCCGTAGACGCGCTGCCAATCCAGGTCGCGATACTCCTTCCACTCGGTGAGCAAGAGCAAGGCATCGGCTCCGCGTGCCGTCTGGTAAGGATCCGCCACGAACTCCACGCCTTTACTCAGGATCAAGCGAGCGCGCTCGATCGCCACGGGATCCGAGGCCCGCACCTTGGCGCCCTCGGCGATCAGGCGCCGCAGGACTTCAATTGCCGGCGCAAAACGAACGTCGTCCGTATTGGGCTTGAAGGCCAGACCCAGCACGCCAACGGTTTTATCCTTGACCACCCACAAAGCGCGCGCGGACTTTCTCCACGAACTGCTCGACACGGCGTTTGTTTACCGCCTCGACTTCGTGCAGCAAAGTGAAATCGACGCCATGCTTTTCCGCCAAGCGGATGAACGCCTGGATATCCTTGGGCAGGCAGAAGCCTCCAAAACCCAGACCGGCGCTGAGAAAATGCGGCCCGATGCGCGGATCGAGCCCCATCGCGCGGGTGACCTCTTCCACATTCCCGCCCAGTTTCTCGCAGAGATCGGCAATGAGATTGGCGTAGGAGATCTTCAAGCCCAGGAAGGAGTTGGAAGCGTGCTTGATCAATTCGGCGCTGGCGATGGTGGTCACGAGAAATACCGGAGCGGGCGACGGCGGGCATTTCGGCTCGTGAACGGGGCAATGGAAGGTGCCCTCGAGGAAGGGCTTGTAGATTTCGCGCAATTGCCGCTCGGATTCCGCATCTTCCACGCCGACCACGATGCGGTCGGGATGAAAAAAATCGGCTACGGCGGTGCCTTCGCGCAAAAACTCGGGATTGGAGGCGACGCGGAGCCGAGCGCCATTCTTCCGGCCATAGACCTGCAGGGCGCGACGGAGTTCCTCGCCGGTGTGCGCAGGCACGGTGCTTTTCTCGATCACCAGCTTCGGCGAGCGCGCTGCCCCCGCGATTTGCCGGGCCACATTGTCGATTGCGGAAAGATCGGCTTCGCCCGAATCCAGCGGCGGCGTTCCCACGCAAATGAAAACAGCATCCGCTGCGCGAACCGCTTCCGCGCAATCGGACGTGAAACTGAGTCGACCGGCGGCAGTGGCGCTTTGCATCACGTGATCGAGGCCCGGCTCGTAAATCGGCAGGCGTCCCGAGTTCAGCATGTTGATGCGGGCCACGTCATTATCCGTGGCAACAACCTCGTGCCCAGCTTCGGCCAGGCAGCTTCCCGTCACCAAACCGACATACCCGCAACCGATCACGGCAAGGCGCACATTACCCTCCTAGCGACAAAACGTGTGGGTGCTTTTTAGAGCTAATCGACCGACAAAAGTCCAAGTTACACCAATCCCAGCACTCCTGCCACCGGCCTGTTCGTTCCACTTACCGTTGGATAACGGGAGGGCGCCAAAGGGTCACTTCGGGCGAGGAATCGTCTAATTTGGCGGCTTCCAAGGGGTTAGTAAGCAAGCCGCGGAGCCCCATTAACAAGAGGCGAGGCTGGCTGCGGCATACATGCCAAAGCAGGCGAGCGGCCTCGTCGCGGCTGAACCGGCTCAGCGAACGCCGCATTCGATCGTTCATCCAGTCCACCAGGCGGCTGTAATCCGCTTGCCGGAAGCCATGGATGGACCGGCGAATCATCCTGTGCAAATCGAGTTCGCGGCGCAGGGAGCGGAGTTCACGGCTTTCACCGTTCAGGATGCTCTCGCTCACCGCCAAAGCGCCACGAAAGCCGGTCACCACGCCCCCCAGCGTGGATACTTTGACGTGGGCGGCGGCGTCCCCTACCAAAAAGACGCGGCCCGAAGCCACTTTGCGTTCGATGGGAATCCACCGTTCGTAGACTGGAATTCGCGCGCCTTGAAAGGCCAGGGCCCTGAAGTGGCGTTGCTCCATGAAGAGCTCCAGGCAACGGCGCGTTCGCCGGCCATCCACGCCGATCAGCCCGAGCGCTCCGGTAGTGCTGGACTCGGGAATGAGCCAGTAGAAGTAGGGCGTGTCATCAGGAACGAACCACACCCGAGCGGAATCCAAAGGCATTCCCGACGGCAGCTTGACGATCGCTTGCACCAGCGGAGCCGTGGTCAATCCGGGCCATCCGGCCGCGCGAGCTACCGAGCTTTGAGCACCGTCGGCGCCGATTACGGCGCTGCACTGGACGCGCTCACGCTCTGGTCCTTTCGTTTGCTTCCCGACTCTCGCGAAGGCCATCTCAATACCGCCGCGACTGCCCTCGAGGGACGCAAAACGGCGGCCAAATTCGATGCGCGCGCCGTGGCTTTGCGCCTCGTCTGCCAGGGCACGAATCAAGCTGGAACGTTCGATGACCAGATCAGGCGATTCCAAAGGAATTGTGGCGGCACGGCCGTCCGTGAATAGTTCGAAACGATTAATTTTATTGACGACGGATTTCTCGGAGGCTGCCCCGAGGAGATGGTAGATGCGATCGGTGACGATCAAAGTTCGGCGAGGAGAATCCAGCCGTTCGGCGCGCTCGAAGAAACGCACGTTACAGCCGCGCCGGGCGAGGAGCAGCCCTGTAAAAAGGCCGGCAGCTGAAGCGCCCACAATCCCGACCGACTGGCCGGGAGCGCCGTGCTGCTCAATGTCTCCGAAATCTTGCAGACTTCCCTTCCTGCGTTACTCAGGCCGAATGATGACTTCGTGAGGCTTGTGCTACGACTATCTGGTCAGGGCGCATTCGCGTTTAGCGCACGGCGAAATTTCAAGCTCCCCATAAAGAAGCAGGCCCCCAGCTCTCTAAGTCCGAAAAGAAACCCCGCTGGACAAGAAGTATAACGAAGAGGTCCTCGGGCGGCAAAGTACACGCACGGACATTAGCTTGAAAAGAACCTACGTGGCTGATTCAGGAGGCGTGGGTTGAGGAGGAAGCTTGGCTTCGGTTCCCTGCCGTTCGAAGGGCAAATACTCCAGCACGGCGATCGCAGCGACTAGCGCCAAGACGAGAAGAGCACCCAATGGAGCGACTTGACCCGGACCTAACCGGATGCAAACGATGGCCAGCAGGCCAAAACCCATGCCCGCCGCATACATCAGGAGAACTGCCCCGCGTGTCCCAAGCCCGTAGTTTGCCAGACGATGACCGGTGTGGTCCTTGCCCGGGCTCGTGAAAGGAATCAAACCGCGCCCCAAGCGCGACACGGAAACCAGAGTCGTATCGAGAATGGGAACGCCGAGAATAAGGATGGGCACGAGCCAAGCAGCGGTCCGCGAGGCTGGGTTGACGCGCAACTGGAGCGCCAGAGCGGCCACTAGAAAGCCAAGGAACATCGCCCCGCCATCACCCATGAACATTCTCGCCGGGCTGAAGTTCCATCGCAGAAAGCCAAGGGTTGCACCAAGGACCGCCGCGGCCAGCGCGGCGACAAGCAGCTGACCGTTCAGGATTGCCAGGACGGCGATAAAAAGGGAGGCGATCGCGGCGATGCCCGCGCATAGCCCATCCATATAATCCAGGATGCTAAACGAAGCGGTAATGGCCGTGATCCAGAAGACGGTCAGGACGGCATCCGCGACGGCGCCAAAACGCCCGGGAAGAAGCACCGAAAAAACCTGCGCGCGGGTTCCCGACGCGAGCACGATCAAGCCGGCTATCGGAAAGCCCAGCAAGAGTTTCACCTGGTGGTGCAAAAGGCCCCGGTCATCGAGCGTCCCGACCAGGACGAGCAAAGTCGCTGCCGCCACGATTCCGACAATTGGACGAAGCGACTGGCCACGACTGCCAATGAGCAACGCTAGAATGACGGCGGTATAGATTGCGATTCCACCCAGCAGGGGAACCGGTTCGAGATGTATTTTTCGGGGGCCCGGCAAATCCACCATGCCGACGCGGAGCGCCAATCGCCGTACCGGCACAGCGATCGTCAAAGAAACGACGAAAGCAATCGCGAACGTGAGTAAACCCGGTCCCATGGTCAATCGCTATCGGTCATTCTGTACGCTGTACGGGCTGTACGCTGTACGGACCTGTCATTTTCGCGCGGCTTCTTCGACCAGTTCCACAAATTTCTGAAGTTCTTTGGATCTATCATACGTCCTTGCCAACTCCCGGGATTGCTTGCTCATGCGTTCCCTTATTTCCGCTGTTTGCAGGATGCGGCGGACCGACTCGGCCAGTTGGTTCGGGTCGTCGGGATCGGCAACGATTCCACACTCGTGCCGCCGCACCAGACGCGCGATTTCAGTCCTTTCCGAAGCGACCGCCGCGATGGGACGGCCATGGGCCAGAATGTCGTAGACTTTGCTGGGCACCACCACGCCTTCCAGACCTCGCTTGATCGTGACGACTTGCAAATCGCCGGCGGCCATCACCGAGGGAATTTCAGAAGCGGGACGAAAGGGCAAAAATCTGATATTGGCGCAGTTCCGCGCTAGCTCCTGAATCTCTCTTTTCTTCGCGCCTTCCCCCACAAATACAAGCCCCACGCCACCCGCTTCCAGCATGCATGCCGCCTTGACGAGGGTTGCCCACGCGCCATAGAAACCCAAATTGCCGGCATGAACGATCACAAAGCGGAACCGCCCTCGAATCTCATCCACGACCGACGTATCTATGGCGGGCGGAATATCGGAGAAGGGCACGGCATCGCGAATCACGGCGACGCGGGAGGGGGCGACTCCTTTCGCAACGATCCGCTCGCGCATATCCTCACCCAGGACCACGACGCGCGCAGCTTGCCGCAAGGCTTTGCGATGGGACTCCTCCCAGGCGTCGCTCCAAATTCCCGGAGGCAGGATTCCGCCAGCCAGCGCCATATCCGGGTACATGTCGCGAACGTTATAAACAAAAGGCCGCCCCAAGAACCTGGCCACCGCGGCGGCTACGATTCCTTCCATGGGCGGATCGGTCATGGACAAAACGACGTCGGGCTTCATGGAAAGGGCGTGAGGAACCGAAAGCGCAAGGTAGCTCAGATAGTTCGCCAGCCTGCCTTTCATGCGAACCCGAGAGAAGGCCGTCGATCCCACTCGCTCAACGCTCAGATTGCCTCGTTGTTCTCGCTTGAGCCAATACATGCCGTGCCGCTCTGTTGGATCGTAAGAGGGACGGCCGGCGAGAACGGTGACGCGATGCCGCTCGGCAAGCGCGCTGGCCACGAGCGCCGCATGCTTCGCGGTGGCGGCCGTATCGGGCGGGAAATATTCGTTCAAGAGCAAGACATGTAGTGGGCGCATTCGTCAAGGAAGGAGCGCTCGGACGGCTTGCGATTGGAACGATTCGAACGCTTCGAACGCTTCGAACCTCGGGAGCGGTTCGAAGCGGCAAACGAGATGACCTGTCGTTAACAGTGCGCGCCTCTTGAACCTAAACGCGGCGAGAGACGGCTTCGGGCGAAAACGCCGGCTCGGCCGCGCGCGGCTTGCGGATCAAGTAATTTCCGATCGCTAGCACATCCATATCCGTGCGCAGGAAGCAATCGATGGCCTCTCCCGGCGCGCAGACAATCGGCTCGTTGTCGTTGAAGGAGGTGTTGACGACGGCAGGCGTGCCCGTGAGCTTGTTGAATTCACTGATCAGCTGCCAGTATCGCGGATTGGCTTCGCGATCGACCGTTTGCAAGCGGCAGGTGCCATCGACGTGGGTAGCGGCGGGCAGCGCGTCACGTTTGTTCTGGCGCAGGGGATACGCGAAAGTCATAAAAGGCGAAGGATGAGACCCCTCGAAGAAATCTCCCGCCGCTTCCGCGAGAATGGAAGGAGCGAAGGGGCGGAACGATTCGCGATGCTTGATCCGGCGATTTAGGCGTTCCTTCATCTCCGCCTTTCTGGGATCGGCGAGAATGCTGCGATTGCCAAGCGCCCGCGGCCCCCACTCTGCCCTTCCCGAGAACCATCCCACGATATCGCCTTCGGCAATGTGGCGGGCGGTGGCTGGAACGAACTCTTCCTCGGGCAACTGGGACACGCCGAAGCCGCCTGCAAAGAGATGCCGCTCTTCCAGGGCGCTGCGAATCTCCCGAACATCATACTCGGGGCCCCAGGATGCATGGCGCATTTCGAAGTTGCGGGGATTTCCGAGGAGTTGGTGCCAAACATAAAAAGCGGCTCCGACGGCGAGACCCGCATCCCCCGCAGCAGGCTGCACGAAAATCCTCGCGAAAGGCACGCGATCAAATATTTTGGCGTTGGCTACGCAGTTGAAGGCCACGCCGCCGGCAAGGCAGAGCGCTTTGTGACCCGTTTGCTTGTGCACAGCGCCTACTGTGTGGAGTAGAACTTCCTCCAAACGAGCTTGCAAACTCGCGGCGATATTTTTATGTCTCTGCTCCAAGGGCTCTTCCGGCGCGCGCGCAGGTCCGAGCCGCTTCTCCAGGTATTCGGAAAAGAGCCGGCCCAGCACCGGCGTTTTATCCGCGTCTCTCCAACTCATTTGTGGGCCGCTGCGCTGGTGGCTGAAGTATTCGAGCCCCAAGCGAAACGCGCCGCCACGGTTCACAACAATCCGGCGAAACTCGTCGAGGTACGCCGGCTGGCCATAGGCGGCCAGGCCCATCACTTTGTATTCATCGCCGAATTTCCAAAAGCCGAGATATTGCGTGAGCGCCGTGTAAAACATGCCCAAGGAATGAGGGAAGGCGATGCTGCCTCGAATGCGCATGCGGCTGCCTTCGCCCGCCCCCCACATGGTGCTGGCGAAATCGCCCAGTCCATCGGCGGAAAGCAGAGCGGCTCGGTCGAACGGCGATACAAAGAATGCGCTGGCCAGGTGCGCGCGGTGGTGCTCCACGCGATGGAGGCGCGCGCGAATACGCTTCGGATCGATTTCGAAGCTTTGGGCGAGCGTTGTAGGGACATCAGCAAACGAAGCCCACGCGCGGCGCCGTTCGAGCGCGAACTGCGGCATGCGCACGGCGTAAAACAGCTTCGTTCCCATCCGGGCCCATGGGTCGCGTGGGATTGCCAGGTGGTCCACTTGGTCCAGGGTGATCCCGGCAGCTTTCAGACAATAGCGAATCGCTTTCACGGGAAAGCCCGCGGCGTACTTCACGCGATTCAAGCGCTCCTCTTCCACGGCGGCAACGAGCTTGCCATCGCACACTAACGCGGCTGAGGCGTTGGCGTGGTAAGCATTGATGCCGAGGATGTTCATCGCAGAATTTCTGGCTCCCCCTAGTCAGCCCGCCGCGGCTTCCGCGCCCGACGCTGCAGAACGTTCGGCGCACGATTCGGCTTCATCGATATGCTTGCGCACCCACTCGTTCAGGACAAAGAGGCTCCATGGCCGGGCCCAATTGGTGCGCCCTCTCAAGAACTGCCGCCAGACAGTTTTCGCCACTTCGCCGTCCAATACCAAGGCCAGCGAGGGTGTTAGCGCGTTCAGACGAGATGCCACTTCTCCGCCCAATTTCCCGCGCAGCCAACGCTCCCAAGGAAGAGTGAAAGTGCGCTTCGCATGGTTCAAAGCCTCGGCCGGCACAAGATCGCGGACGGATTCGGCAAGGAGAGCTTTCGGCGTGGCGCCTTTCTTTGCGCTGTCCGGCAGAGCGGCGACAAACTCGACCAATCGATGGTCCAGAAAAGGCACGCGCACTTCCAAGGAATGGCGCATGCTCACCGAATCGGTATCGCGCAAAAGCGTGTTCAGCATATACGTGCGCAGCTCGAGATAGGAAGTGATGGATTGGCCCCGCAACGTTTCAGCTCGGCGAGCCAATTCCTCGAGCGATTGCTGCCATGAAGCTGTTTCCGGGCGGGCCGTTTGCCGGTGCCTGCCGAGGATCGAAGGCGGCAGTAATCGATTGGTTTGCCCAGGCGTAAAGAGCATACGAGAAGCAAAATAGGCGTGCGGGAAAGCCTCCGGGTGGCTGAAAAGCGCGGCAATTTTGCGCAATCGATCGGCGCGCCGCGGATCGGTTCCGCGACGGCCAATCGCCAGGAGCGCTTCGGATATGGCTTGACGCGCCGGACTTGGCAGCCGCCGGGCGATCGCCAGGAGCTTCGTCAATTGCGGTGTGGTGCGGAAGCTTGGATACCCGCCAAAAACTTCATCACCGCCCAATCCAGAAAGGGCCACTTTCAGGCCGGCTTGGCGCGCCGCCCAGGAGACGAAAAAAGTGTTCACCCCATCCATGCTGGGCTGGTCCAGAGCCTCGACGGCCTCAAACAGCCGCGACTGCATCTCGTCGGAAGTCAGCAGCAACTCTCGATGACGCGTGCCGAGTTTTCGTGCGATCTCGCGAGCCGCGGCCGCTTCGTCGAACTCTTGCTCCTGAAACGAAAGCGTAAACGTGTGGATGTCTCGGGATTGTCGCGCAGCTAATGCCGCCAGTGCCGTTGAATCGAGGCCGCTGCTCAAAAATATCCCCACAGGCACGTCGGCCACCAACTGCTCGGTTACGGATTGATCGAGCAGCGTTCGCACTTCAGGTGCCGCCGAGGCCAAAGTTCTCGGCGCGTCGTGAATTTGATGCGCTCGCACGCAAAGATCCCAATACGCCCTGGGCTCGGGCGAAAAAGGAGCATCCAGGTTGAGCGTCAACGAGTGGCCCGGCGGCAGGGAGTGGACGCCCTCAATTAGTGTTGCCGGTTCCACTACAGAACCGAAGAGCAAGTATCCTTCTAGAGCTTCCAATGAAAGGCGGCGCTCGATCGCGTCACTCGCAAGCAAAGCGCGCAGTTCGGAAGCAAAATAGATCGCCCTCTCCACCAGCGCGTAGTAGAGCGGCTTGATTCCCAGACGGTCTCGCGCCAGGAAAACGCGGCCCCGTCTGGAGGAATTTGTGGCGGCTGTCCTCCCATCCCAAAGCGCAAACGCGAACATGCCATGGAAATGCTCGACGCAGCGCTCTCCCCATTCTTCATAGGCGTGAACGATGACTTCGGTATCGCTGCGAGTGCGAAAAGCATGGCCGCGGCTCTCGAGTTCGGCGCGCAGTTGCGGAAAATTGTAGATCTCGCCGTTAAAAACGACTCCGACATCGCCTGTTTCGTTGAAGACCGGCTGGCGGCCGCCGGAAAGATCGATGATGCTCAGGCGGCGAACGCCAAAGACAACGCCGGGCTGCGTGAGCATGCCCTTGTCGTCAGGCCCTCGATGGGCGAGCGCTTGCATCATCTTGCGAACGCGGCTTTCGGCCGCCGACGCGTCCGCGCTAATTACGCCGCAAATGCCGCACACCGGGTCTTCTCCTATCAGGGTCCATCGGGTCCTATCGAGCTGCTATGAGGCCGCGCTTCGGCTCCTCAATACGTCGGCGTAAAGCGCTTCGGTTTCCGCCAGAGGTTGCTCCCAACTCAACCCGCGAGCGACTTCCGCGCAACCCAGCTTCAGGCTCGCGCGTAACCCTGTGTCGCTCAATTGATGGAGGGCGCGAACCAACGCTTCGCATTCGTGCTTGATAACGAGCCCGGCGCGGCCTTCGATCAAGGGAGCTATGCCGCATCGGTCGGTCACGACCACCGGAGTTCCGCAGGCGACCGCTTCCGCCGCGGCGTTTCCAAAATTTTCGTTCTGCGATGGCAGAACAAAAATATCGGCATCGGCAAGCGCGGACCATTTGCCCTCATCATAGAGGGGGCCGATAAAAAGCACGGGCGAATTCACACCCAACCGCCTTACTTGCGCCTCCAACTTTCTCCTATAACTGGGATTTTCAAACGGGACCAGCGAAGATAAGAGCGGCATCTTGTCCGCCGTCCGCTTCGCTTTTCCAACGAGCGAAGGCGTCGATCAGCAGTTCCGGACTTTTTTTTTCGACGATCCTGCCGAGAAACAGCACGAGAAATGTTTGCCGCGAAATTCCGTATTGGCGCCGAAAGGCTCCAGCCGCGCCGGAAAGCTGCGGCAATTCAATACCATTTCGCCGAACGGAAATCTTCCGGGGAGGAATTCCCTTCTTCGATCAGCTCCTTCTCTTCTTGAACGGATGTGGCCACCAGCCGCGCCGCCCCGAGGTCAACCGATTCGCCAAACAACTGGCGATAGGCCCGCTTCAGCGCCAGATTGCGAACCAGCGGGCGGAACATACCCATCGGCTCGAGCACGTAAGGGATTCCTCTTCGCCGGCAGGCGGCCGCCACGATGGGACCGAGCAGATCGTACGTTCCGTAGATGTGAACAATATCGAAGGAGGACAGTTCCTTGCGGCAGAACTCGAAGGTCGCGGGATTCCAGGTTAGCGAGCGATAACCGCCCCAGCGGTCGAAGATACCGCGTCTCCACGCCGTCTTCCTGGTATCGCCAGCCCTGGTTCGTGCGAACGATCGCGAGGGCGGGGTTCGATAGGCCTTCGATCCCCAGATCGGAGGTCAAAACGCTTACGGTGTGGCCTCTTTTCGCGAGGCCGCGCGCGAGCGAGCGCACCTTCACCGCCGGCCCGCCGCGCTCGACAAAGGGAAAATACGACTGCGTGACTTTCAGCACGCGCAGAGGGGCCAACCTGGTTTTTTGCGAATCGGGGAGGCCGCCGACGGTGACGTCGTGGTCAAGAGCCGAAGCTGAAGAGAGGTCACGATGCACGGACTTTTTCACACCGAACGCATCCACGCGACCAGCATTGCGTTCCGAGATCACCGAAATTATAACCTCTGAGTATTGGCCGCCTATGGGACGTTTGCAATCCTGTTTCCGCCCACAGCCGGAAAATAAGGCTCAATCCAATAACTCCTCGAAGATCGCGCCCAGTTCCGCTGAAAAGCGAGCAAAGGTAAAATCGCGCTGCACCTTTGCCAATGCTTGAGCGCCCATCGATTGCCGCAGCGAGTCGTCGCTCAACAGCCGCGTCAGGCGGTCGACAATCTGACCAACATCTCCGTAACGCACCAGATAGCCGTTCACACCGTCATCGATGACGTCGGGCGTTCCGCCGTGGTTGCCGCCGATCGCCGGCTTGCCGCAAGCCATGGCTTCGATAAAAACGAGGCCAAAGCCTTCGCCGCGGCTGGGCATAGCGAAAATCGTGCAGTGGCCGTAGGCGTTGGGAAGCTGATCGTGCGCGATGAACGGCAGGAAATGAATGCGCTCGGAAGCAGGCGATTCTCGCGCGAGGGATTGCAGGCGGGGCAGATCGCTTCCTTCTCCTACCGCGACCAAGTGCAGGTCCGAAAAAGCTTTTGCCAGAGCCGGCATCGCCGCGATCAAGTGATCGGCGCCTTTATAAGCTTCAGTGGCATCCCAGCGGCCAACCGTCAGGATCACTCGTCCCTTTGGAAAGCCGTGCGGCAAAGGGGAACTCGCCGGCAATTGAGGCTTGGGATCGCAGCCCGGGTCGAGGCTCCAGGCAAGCTTCCGCCCTTTGCCGGGAAATATGTGCTGCTCTCGCATGGCTCGCGAAAGCGTATCTTCGCTGGGCGCCAAGATGCGGTCGGCGGATTGCAGCGACCAGCGCCGGATTGGCGGTAAAGGCGTCCAAACTTCCACTCCGTGGACCACAATCGCGCTGCGCATTCCGGGAGCCAACAACTTCATCGCGGCGACCACGGGCGACAGGTTTGGATGCAGCGCCAGCACGATGACGGGCTGCCGAAGGGCGAGGCGGCACGCTGCCGAGACGAAGCGAGGCTTGGAACCTCCGCAGCCTGTGAAACGGATTTGCAGGGAGCCGGCTCCGAACGAACCGTCGCCAGCGGGATCAGTCAGAGTGAGGAAATGGTATTTCTCGCCGCGCTGAGCGGCGAACGATGCCATGGCAAAAGCAGTGAGGCAGCCGGAGCGTTGAATGCCGCCCGCGCCCGTGAGCTGCGGAAAAAGCCCGACGATCATCGTTGGGACTTTTCCTGCGGGTGCGACTTCTCCCGCGCCGCCGCTTCGAGGAAGTCGCGCATCTTCTGCGCGTGTGACTCCCAGGTGTAGCGGCTTGCTGTTTCGGCCGCCGCGGCGCCCAATCGATTGCATAGGGCCGAGTCGTTGACGAGCATCCTCAGCATATCGGCAAGCGCCTTGGAATCCGCCGCATTCTCGAGAACCAGGCCGTCGCTTCCGTGGGTGATGATTTCCGATCCTCCATTCTGCCTTGAAGTGATCACCGGAAGCCCGCAGGCCATCGCTTCCGAAGGAGGCTGCGCAAAGGCGTCGTCCAAGGAGGGGCCGACGTAAGCGTCAGCGGCGGCATAATAAGTTTCCACGTCCGGGCGAGGCGGGCAAAACTGAACTCTGGTGTCCAACGCCAGGCGCGCGATCAGAGAACGAAAGCCCGAGGGACTATCGTTTCCCACCACGAGAGCGCGCAATCGCGGATCAGCAACCTGAGCCATCGCTTCCAGCATGCAGGCCAAACCCTTATTTCTCCAATCGTTGCCAATCAGCAGGAGAACAAATTCGTCGTCTCGAATGGAGAAAGCGCGGCGCGATCCAGCGCGAAGCCCGGCGCGTCTCCGAGGCGAGAAACACTCCAGATCCAGGCCATTGTAAATTACGCTGACGTCAGCGGCGCGCGGATAGAGCCGCTTCAAATCCGCAGCGGTTTTTTTTGAGACGGCAGCAAGGCGGACCGGACGGTTGTAGATGCGGGATTCCAAAGCCGCGATCAGCGCATAGTAAAGGCGACGGTGAATGATTCGCGGCCACGCTGGAAGGGGATTCCGGCTCAAGCGCAATTGGTCTTCCATACTGCGATAAAAGCCGGCAAAAAGAATGTGCACCGAGATGGCGTCCGCATCGAGGCAATTGATCCCCGGCGAGTAAACCACGTCAGGAACGATCCCCTTGGCACGGTCCCGCCAACGGCAGATATGATTCGCCGCTAACCACCACAAATAACCTAGAAGGTGTGGACCGCGTAGAGCTGGAATACGGTGCCAAATGACCCGTCCGAGATCGACATCCTCCACTCGATTGCTATAGATGTGAAATTCGTATTCATCCGCCAGGCGGGAGACAAACTCCGCGACCCGGCGTTCGGTTCCGTGACGCTTGTCAATAAAAGGCGAGACCACTGCGATGCGCCGGCGGGACATGCCCGGCGTCAAGGAACCACGTTCATAAGGTCCGACCAGCGGGCGAGGACAAACAAACTCCAGATGCGCGACCAACCCACCGACTCGGGCGAACTCTGGAAACGTTGCCAGATTCGGTTCACCGCGCCGGGATCGAGGATTCCCCGGTCCGCCAAACGACCCGAGGAAAAAGTCTCCGCGAGCACAGGCTTCAAATCGCGCGTGAGCCATCTGGCGAACGGAAACGTAAAGGTCCGCTTGGCACGGGACTTCAAATCGGCAAGAAGTTCCGCTGGCATGAAGCGCTTGACGGCCTGCAAAAGCAACTCCTTGGGATGGCGCCGCGCTGTCCCCGGCATATTCAACATGAATTTGACGACTTCATCGTCCAGAAAAACGGGCCGAACTTCCAGGCCGTGAGCCATGCTCAGGGCATCCAAGTCGCGCAGCAGCCGCGGCTGCAGGTGCGTGCGGATATCCATCATGGAAAGCTTATCCGGCTGCGGAAGGCCGGCGGCCTGAGATGCGCATTCGCTCAAGTACTTCCACACGCCATTAAATGCTTCATTTTCGCCGAGAGGAGAGGTGAGACGTGCAACGTCGCCTTCCAGAAACAGGGTCTTGACGGCCATCTGCGACGCGATGAAAGGATCGGCGGCGCCGAAGAGATAACTGAATTTGCGCCAACGATAGGGCCAACTTTCGCGATCGAACAGACGTCCAACCGCCGAAGGCACGGGGCGCGCCCATGCGGCGATCCGCTCGAGGCGCTCGAACCATTTCCAGGAAGTGTATCCGCCGAAAAGTTCGTCGCCGCCCTGACCGGACAGAGCAACTTTGAATCCCCGCTCCGCTACGATCTTTGAAATCCAGTAGGAGTTCAAGCCGTCCACGGTGGGCTGATCCATGGCGACGAAATAATCGTCGAGACCAGACATCACTTGCTCAGCGGAAATCTGGACGGATTCAAGCGGAAGGCCGAGCTGCCGCGCGGTTTCCCGGCTGAGCGCCGTCTCGTCGAACTCGCTCTCACTGAACCCGATGGTTACCGCGGTCACATTTGCGTTCCCCGCCTTGCGCGCCAGCGCCCCCAAGCATGCGGAATCGGCGCCGCCGCTTAGGAACAGGGCGATGGGTACATCGGAGATCAAGTTCCGGCGCATCGCCCCGAAAAGTACATCTCCAAGTTGATCGCTCACGTCGGCGGCTGTTGAACGTTCACCTGAGGTGCAAACCCGATCCAAGGCGCAGTAAGCGCGCACATTCCATGCGCCATCCTGCCACGTTGCCAGGTGCCCCGGAGGCAGCGGCTCCACTCCATCGATCATCGTCCACGGCGGCGGAACGTGGCCGAGTTGGAGATAAACACGCAACGCCTGAGGACAAATACGCGGCTCGACCAAACCGGAAGCAAGCAGGCCCTTCACTTCCGACGCAAAGATCAAGCGGCCATTCCGCCGCGCATAATAGAGCGGCTTGATGCCTAGGGCGTCGCGCGCCAACAGAAGTTTATGCCGGCGCGCGTCCCAAATCGCAAAAGCAAACATTCCCTGCATCTTCTGGACACAAAGATCGCCATACTCCTCATAAAGATGCAGAACCACTTCGGTATCCGTCGTGGAGCGAAACGAATATCCTCTCTCGATCAAATCTTGGCGCAGGTCGGATGCATTGTAGGTTTCCCCGTTGTAGGTGATCCACACGGTGCCGCCAGGATTGGACATCGGCTGGCGGCCACGGTCGCTCAGGTCCAAAATCGCGAGGCGAGTGTTGGCCAATAGGCATCCGGCCGAAGAGATCACGCCACAGCTATCGGGACCGCGATGCCGAAGGGCCGCGACCATCTTCTGCGCCGCCGGAAGCAGTGTCTCCGCGGAAGCATCGTCAACCAAGCCGGCGATACCGCACATCTGGTTACAATCCTCCGGCGAAGACGGCGTCGTTTTGCACGCCGGCAGCCTTCGCGGTGCGCGGGACTCTTTGCGGATCGCGAGCCAAATGGGGCAAGCGGAAAAGCACGCCAATGAGGAGCCAAAGGTAGGCGTTCATCACGTAATTCTGGTAAGGGGCCATACCGTTATAGGAAAACGGAACCAGCAACAGGACGGCGTACCAGAAGATCGATAGCGCCAGCGGAAAATAAGGCGTCTCGCGCAACTGCCTGACAACCTTCCAGGAGAAGTAGAGCAGCGATGTAGTCCACGCGATCCAAAGAATAGGGCCCAGAATTCCCATCTCCAGGATCAGCGTGCCCCAGCCGTTTTCCACCCAAAAATCGATGGGCGGCTGTCCCAATACTTTGGCAACGTACTGCATGCCCAAGGAGGCCGTACCCGTGCCATCGCCGTACAGCCACCGCGGATGTTGCAGCGCGAGGATCAGGTTGTTGAGCGGATAATCCCAGGTTCGATTGCGCAGCTCGGAAGCCGAACTGGTGGGAGAAAGCGTTTCCGAATAGAAGGCCCAGCTGGCGCCAATCGATTTGGGGAAAAATTGCAGCATGAGGAAGAGACCCGCGGCGGCGACCAAAAACGCCCGGCGCATGGCCTTCACCAGATGACGGCCTTCGCCCCAGCGCCACGGCGCTCCCCAAAAAAAACCCGCCGAGAGCACCAAAACGCTCATCGTTACGTAGATCAGCGATCCGCGGGACGCGCTTTGCACAGCCGCGACCACCGCAATGCCAACTCCCACAAACCCGTAAACGGCCCGCCGCCGCCGCGTCAGGAGGAAGTAAGCTTGCAAACCCAGCGCCAATATGACCAGGAGAATGATGTAGGAGGCGAAGCGGCCGCCGCTGACGAATACCGAAGTCGGTTCCGGAACCGCTTGGTGAGTGAGCGGCGAATAGCGGGTGAGGTTTCCCAATTCTTGGAGCTCCGGAGCGAGTACCGATGGGTTCAAAAAGCCGAGACCCGCCACGGATTGCACGATGCCTACAACGGCAATGACCAGCCCCAATGCGACGTTATAGATGAGCAATTGCTCCAAATCCGCCGCGGTTCGGACGAATGCATATCCCGCATAAACCAGCGGGACGTAATAGAAATAGAGCTTCAAGCCAAGGAAACCGTAGAGCACGCTCGGAGTCCATGTGTTGAATACCTGAATGAATGCCAACGAAAAAAACATGGCCAGCGGCACCATGAATGGCGGCTTGAACCAGGCAACTTCGCCGCGCCACTTTGCCCGCCAGAGCGAGAGATAGGTGATCGCCGCCAGGACGTCCTTGCCGAAAAATAGAATGAGCCCGTTACCCAAGTACTTGCGCGCCAAGTCTTCGAACAACAGCCAGAAAATGAAAAAGAAGACGCCTTTCCGCCAATCCGTCAGTGTAGCCACGACGATTATGACCAGCGCGATGCTCATGCCGCCCATAATCAGCACGGTATCCGATCCGGTCACGATCCAATTCGACAGTCCCCAAACGATTCCCAGCAGGCCAGTGAGCAGCAACAGCCCCTGCATCTGCCTCCACTGATGAGCGGTGATCAGATCGCGTGTACTCACTTCAGTTTGCCGGCTCGGCCTGCTGCCGAACCCTCCTGTCTCTTTGCTCTATCTGTTCCATCATCAGGCTGCGATTGGCGAAATATACTCCCAAGTCGCCAACCACTCGTTTGGGCACACCGACGATTTGATTCTTCATCATCATGGACCACGAGATCGGTCCTCGCGCGGGGATCATTTGCGTCCCCCATTGCACCATCAAGCCGACGTTCCAGAGAATGAGAGCGGCAACGCTCAGGGCGGCAGCTCTCATGGCTTTCGATGGATTGCCCAGCCATCCGGCGAGCTTCTCCAACAGTGCCGCCAGGCCGATAACGAAAGCCGGAGTGAACGAGATGAAAAACCGGTTTCCGAAAGACGATAGGCCGTCCCAATTCGTGAAGCTGGCGACAAAATACAGGTAAACCACAAATGCCGAGAGCAACCCGCCAGCGAAAACCGGTTGAGTGCGCGCGAGAAGCATGAGGCCAATCAGTGCCGGCAGCAATACAGGCGTCCAGCTCAGCAATCCATGATCGGCGGAGAACAACACCGCGAATATCTTGGGAGAGGTCCAAGACCAGCTATCGAAGCTCGGATAGCCGCTCTCCAACACTTTGCCATAGATCAACCATTTGGTGAGGAGCGTTGGCGCGAGCGCCAGCAACGTCACGAAGGCGAAGAGCGCGTACTCTTCCAGTTGCTTCAGCAGCGGCTCTTTGTTCACTGAATCGAGCGGCGATCGATAGCGGCTCACTGCTTCCCACGGATCAAGACAAGAAAGATGGCGTTCAGATAGTAGACGTTTATCATTAACCCGCTCAGAACGCCCAAAACTGCCCACTGTGGCCAACTCCTTCGTGACCGAGTCCGGCTCCAATACCAAAGGAACAAGCTGACGGCAAAAGCCGAATGCGCGTGAGACCAGGAAGGATTGAAATACATGTACACCGGAAGCGAACTGGCAAACCAAATCGCCAGCGTCGCCAGGAAGGCCCACTTCTCCGCAAAATACCGCCTGGATAAATCGAAAGAGAGCAGCAAGCCCAGAAATCCGTAAAACGCCGTGCTGGCGGCCATGGCGATTCTGTAGGGACGCGAAAATCCGTCGGCCGGAATAGCGAAGCCCAGGTGGTCGGCGATTTTGACAAATCCATGGGCCAGCAGCAAGAACGGGGACCAGAGGATGGCCGGGCCGACTGAAAAATGGTCGTCAATGTGGCCGGTAACCGTAAACTCGCTCGCCAGTATGTGTCCTCGGTCATCCACTCGCGCTTCGGCGAACGAGGCATTGGCATGCAACCAGTCCGGCGCAAAATCCAAGCGATGCTCGATCAGCAACGAACGAGCGTAGGCATAATAGCCAACCCCATCGCCCCGGACCCATGGATTTACAAATGGCAGGGAGACGACAAACAGCAACACCAGCCACGCCATGAGATGTTTCGATCGCGGAATGCTGCCTTGCCGGCGGGGCATGCCGCTTTGAGATAGGGCGCGATTCTGAAGAAACTCGTGCAGGTCTGGCGGCGCGGCGGTTCCTGTCCCCAAGTCCGAATTCACCCGATCACCTCTCGATAAAGGTCCAGGTGTTCCTCAACCATGCGCGCCTCACCGAAAAGTTTCAGAGTGCGCTGCCGCGCTTTTGCGCCGATCTCATTCACGATCCCAGGCTCTTGCAAAACGCGCTCCATGCAGGAGGCTAGCTGCTCGGCGTCACCGGCCGAAAACTTCAAGCCCGTTTCGCCCACCACCTCGCCTAATCCACCGATATCGGAAGCGATCACGAGCCGTCCGCGCATCATCTGTTCGATAGCCGCCAGGCCGGCGGTCTCTTCCATTATCGAGGGCACGATAACCGCGGCGACGTCGGCCGTGGCTCTACGGAACGCCTCTCCATTGAGCGAGCCCGTGAAAATAACTTGAGAGCGCAAGCCGTTTTTCAGAACGAGTTCTTCCAATCGCGCCCTCTCGGGACCATCGCCGATGAACTTAAGCCGAAAATCAAATCCCCTTTTGCGAATTCGGCTCGCCGCGTCCAGCAGAACGGTGAGCCCCTTTTCTTCCACCAGGCGCCCCACAAACCCAAAGCAGACCGGCGCATACGAAGCCGGCAATGGAGGAATCGCTTCGCCCTGCAGGTCCGGCACACCGTAATAGACGGTACGCGATCGGGGAAGCTGCAGCCGCCGCTCCACGTGCCGGCTGATGGCGGCGTTGGCGGATACGCGGCGACACATCCAGTTCCGCGGAAACATGATCAGCAACTGCCAAATGGCGCTCGTCCAACTGTTTGTCGCGCCATTTGCCGTGCCGTTTGCTTTGGCGACGCAGCGCACACACTCCGCGTATTGTCCGGCCAAGAAATGCCCTGGGCATGCGTTTTGGCGCGGAGCATAGAGGAGCAAGCCGTTGGGGCAAATCGCTTGATAACCGTGATGTTCGATCACGATCTTTTTTCGGCGCAGCAGCCCGATCATCAAGGGGATGAACGCAGGGCCGGCGAGGTGAACGATGTCCGCCTCGCCCATCAGCCGCCATAGATGCGTGAATCCCGGATTTCTGACAACCCGATATGTAAGATCACGATCGTCGAATGTGCCAGCAGAGGTCCTGGTAACGACTGTAGGCCGGTTTCCCCTAGCCAGCAGTCCCTGAGCAAGCTGCGCCACGGCCTGCTGCGCCCCGCCGACGCCGGGAAGAAAATCCGTCGAGTACAGCAGGGCATCGATCGGGCGAGCGCAAGAAGTTCGCGCTTGCGGAACATTCGTTGAAACCGGATCTGCTGTAATCGTGTTCATCTTCGTGTTCGTCTGGCTACGACTCTTTTGTCCTGGCGCACCGCGCCAGGCCGGGCCGCACCGAGCGCTTCGATCCAGCGTTCGGCAATGCGCCCCCAGGAAAACCACTCGCGGAAAACCGCGCGGTTGCGCGCGCCAAGATCGAGCCGGCGCTTTCGATCGAGCAAGAGCGCGGCAAGCTGATTCCCCAGCGACACGAGGTCATCTTGCCGGACGAAAACGATGCCTGCCTGCGTCAGGGGCCAGGCCGTTTCAGTGCTCTGGTAGGCCACGATCGGCAATCCACAGGCGATACCCGCCAAGCCGCTGCCGCGCCGGCTGGAAAAGCCGCCGCGCACAAACAGCAGCACGTCACTGGCAGCCAAGCGAACGCTGATTTCACGCTCACTGCATAGGCCTTCGACTCTCAAGCGCACGCTGCTGCCCGCAAGCCCGTCGCGCAGCAAAGGTTCCGCTTCTTTCGCGCCGCGGCCCAGCACCAGCAGTTGCAGTTCGCCAGCCGTGGCGCAAGCATGCCGAACGGCATGCACAATCGCTTCAACCTCGCGAGTTTGCGCAGCCCGCCAAGTGGTAACCCCGAAAACGGCCACCGTGGGAATCGCGTCGCGAACGGGAACGAACCCCTCTCTGGCCAGGTCGTCGAGCGAGGGAATGTTCGCTCCGACGGGAATAAAAATGCTTTTCGCCAGAGCCGGCAGCCAGGATGCGGAATCGACAGGCACCGGAAGTATGGCGCGCGCCGCGCTTTTGCTCAGGTGGCGCATGATTCTTTCCTGGAAGTGGATGCGAGCCCGGTCGATCCATCGGGGGCCCGCGATCGCGTATACATCGTGAAATACCACGGCCGTCCGGCAACCCCGCAATTTGAGAATGCCGAGTATGAACGGCGCGGCCCAGGGGAAGCCCCTGCGCGACCACATCAGGGCCGTATAGTGGAGCACAACCCACTGGCCCCGCCAGGCGCGGCTTTCTCTCCAGAGTCTTCTCAACGCGGCAAACCAACCCTGCGCCTGCCAGCAAATTTCCCGTATCGCGCAGGAGATTCCGCGCCGGCGCAGCGCATCGCCGAGGCAAATCGTGTAATCGCAAACAGCGTCGGTAGGCTCATCCCGCCGGCCGAGCAGCATGATCAAGGGACGACCGCGGTCCGCTTCGATGATCGATTCCGGAGCGGCGGAACTTTCCCTCAATGTCCACTGGGCTGCGTTCACAGATCACCTGCCAGCACCGTATTTTCCTCGGCCTTCGGATGCCGGAGCGTTCGGCGATCCTTTTGCGCCAAGTCCGAACGGCGGCGCAGTGCCGGCACCCTGGCTTCGATCCAATCTCGCATTCGCAAGGACGGCCGTTCAACCAACCAGTAAGACCCTTCGGCGCAGGCGAACAAGGCCAAAAACAAAACGGGGAAAGGCCACGAGTGTCCCGCCGTGAACATCTGCTGCCAAAGATAGAGACTGTAGGAGATGACTCCCAAATGCCGGACAGGAGCAAGATTGAGGGCATAGCCCATGCGGCTGGCCGGCTTGCAAACGACATAGAGCATGACGATCGAGATCAGCAAACCACGGAGCGGATAACCAATCAGCCAGTCATATCGGGCCTGGAAATGCTCCGACAGTGTCGGCGCGATCAGGACGCTCACGATGGAACAGCAGACGATATCGGCGCGCAGCAGCCTATTTATCGCGGTGTGGAATCGCGGTTCATCCCAGAAAAGCGCGATGGCACACCCGAACATAATCGTATCCAGGCGAGTGTGCAGCATCACGGGCACCATTCCTCGCAAGGAAGGCGCAAGCACATAAGTCGCGAGGCGCAATACCGGAGAGAACACGATGCACGCGGCCGCTAGATAGCGGCTCTTCCGCTGGCCCAAAAGAACCAGGAGAGGGGGCCACGCCAGGTAGAACTGTTCTTCCAGGCTGAGCGACCAGGTGTGGCCCAGCAGCCAAGAAGGTGCGTGACTCATATAATTCCAGGTATATGTAGCGGCACTGATGAGATTTCGCCGGTCCTGAGGCACGAAACCCCAGACCGAGAGAACGACCACGGTTGCCAGATAAACGTAGAAGGGAGGAAAAATTCGGAAAAAGCGCCGCAGATAGAAGCGCCTCAGGCTGATCGCGCCGTTCTCTTTATGCTCTTGCAGCAAAATGTAAGTGATCAAGAATCCGCTGATCACAAAAAATACGTCCACGCCCGATTGTCCGGCCCAGCTCAACTGCGCAAAAGGAAAGCGTCCCTCCAGCCCAGGGAGATAGCCTAGATAATGGCCCACGATCACCAGGCCGACGGAGGCCGCCCGCAGCCCATCGAGCGAAGGAATTGTGCGCGAGGAGGTGGATGGCATGTCTGTCTCAGACCGGGGAGCCGACGGCGAGATCAATGGCCGCGGCGCGCGGTCTCTCCGTTAGCGCCTGCAGAAGCTCGTTTGACCGGCGCTGCAAGGAAAACGACTGGGCTCTGAAGCGCGCTCCTGCCGTCAAGCGTTGACGCAAGGACTCGTTGCCGATCGCTTCGCGCAACGCGCTGGCGAGCGCGGCCACATCGCCCGGCGCGACGAACAAGCCGCACTCGCCCTCAACGACGATCTCTTTCAAACCGCCCACGGCCGAGGCGATCACGGGAACGCCGCAGGCCAGAGCTTCCAAAGCCACCAGGCCGAACGGTTCGATCAACGATGGAACGACGCAAATGTCCACCGAGTTCCAGAACTGCGGCATTTGGGAATGTGGGATGGTCCCGGCGGAATGGACCAAACCCTTGCGCTCCATTTCCTGAATGCGCGCGGTTGATTCCGCCGTGCCGGGAGCCTCGTCGTCGCGTTTCCAAAGCGCGGAGCCGCCAGCCAGATAAAGCTGGGCTGTTGGAAATGAGGTTTTGACTTCAGTCCAGGCATCGAGCAGCTCTGAAATACCCTTGCGCCGGCACCATTGACCCGCAAAACCTACGCGGATCGAACCATCCCGGTCTCCCGGCGGCGTTTCCTTCCGCGGAGCGAATAATTCAAGATCGACGGCGTTGCGGACAACAACGGCCTGGCGTGCAGGAATGCGCGCGTGCTGCTGCAGAAAAATCTGGCGTTCACTTTCGCTGGGGAAAAGATAGCGAGCCCGCTCGAATCGCGAAATCCATAGCGGCCAATTCCAGCAACGGGGCAGCGGGGTGGTCCAGTCGAAACGCACCACCGTGCGTTCGGGCGCGCAGCCCGCTAAGGCCGGCTCATTGTAGGCCAGGATCAGCGCCTCCCGCTCTTTTCGCAGGACTCCTCGCGCGTATTCAATCGTGTTGAGTTGGGCGCAGCGGGTATGGAACGGAAGATCTTTACCGGAGCGCCATTGCGCGCCGCGCGCGCGTATACGCGCACGGATATGCCGGCGTCCTCTAGAATGCGAGCGTCCTCCCAAAGCACCACCTCGGACCCGCCGCAAGGATCGTCTCCCAATATGCAAAGCCGGCTGGCCAGGAGCGCCACGCCGGTCTTTCTGAGCTTTGATTCATCCATCATCGCCAATTCCGCGGCGCCCGGCGCCGTTTGACCAAGCCCGCCAGAGCCAGAGCCCGAGATAATTCGCCGATTCCGATCAGCCGCGCCACCCCAGCAGCCTCTGAATGCGGCGTGCCCAAAAGCTCGAAGCGAAGTTTGCAGCGAACGCTTTGCGAGAGCGCGGCGCTCGCCGGACGAAATCTTGATGCGGTCGCGAAGCCACCAACCGCCTTCGTTCCCCCCGCGCCAGGCGCCGGCCAGGATTCGGCGCGGACTCGCTTCTTCCCGTGTCTTGTGGTGCCACACCCGAGCATCCTGGACAAATCCAGCCTTGACGCCGGTTCGTTCCAGCCAGTCGTTCTCTTCGACGGGGGGGCGCACGGTTTCGTCAAATCGCGCGCGGTCAAAAACAGATCGATAGGCGGCCATGTTGCCTGCCGCGGGGACGATCTCTCCCCGCCGACCGCGCGGCGGCGACAGAATTTCCGAGAGATAGCTGCTGATTTCCTCGCGATGCCTGCCGACGATGGGCCCTTCGAGCGTCAGTTGAACCGGCCCGGAAACCACAGGGCATTCTTTCGATAATCCAGCCAGGAGCTTGCCCAGCCAGCCTTCGGTGACCAGCACGTCGTCATCAATGAAGACGATGGTCTCGCCGGCGGCAACGTTGAGAGCCGCGTTTCGTGACGCGTTTGCTCCCATTGGACGCTCTTGCCGCAAATAGATCACCTTCCATCCGCTGGCATTGCGAAACTCTTCAACGGTCCTTCGCGTGTCATCCGAAGAGCAATCATCGGCGACAATCACTTCGAGGGGGGGCACTTCGAGGGACGGCACTTCGCGCGCGCCCGCGGGAAGCGCGTTTAAACACAAAGCCAGAGTCGCGCAGCGATTTCGCGTGGGAATGACGATCGAAACGGATGAAACCGAAGCGCATGGATCCACAGCGCTCGCGACTAGCGGTTGCGGATTCATCTGCGCGCCGGCGCTGCGGAGGAGTTTGCCGGTTGGAGTGCCTGGCGCAGTCTCAGCGCGCCGGTTCTGCTTGCTGCGCTTTATAGGCAGCAGGCATGCGACCGGCAAAGCCAAATGCCTCCAATTGCAAAAGCGACCGTTGGCGGCGAGGATAAAGGGAACGAGAAGACCCGCCCACGCGCCCTTCAAAAACTTTCTGCCCGGTCCGGCTGGCAACATAAGCCTTCCTTTCGAGAATTTTGGCGCGCAACAGACTGGCGTGCCGGCTCGATAAGAAGCGCCGAAAATTCGGACTCCTGAGCAGAAATTCCCACATGTGCATTGTTTCCTGGTTAGAGGCGGCGTTCCCGAACCCCGCGTTGTTTCCGTGGATTCGATACGCCGCCAAAGTATCGGGCAGATAAGTCACGCCAAAACGAAGTGCTCCGGCAAGCAGTGCGCCATCCACCGCTCCGCCCACTTCAGGCGGCAACGGGAATAAGTCCTGGACACAACTCCGGCGGACACAACAGGTATTGGGCACGCCCCAGAAACGCCCCCGCATCTTCGGCAGACGATACAAAAAGCCAGCGTCCCCGCATTCATCCAGCGTCAGAAGCAGAGGCTCGGCTGGGTGTTGCTGTTCCCAAGGGAAATGAAGGGCACGGCCGTAAGCGTCCACATAGCTGACCTCGTGAACGACGCCGCCGATGCTGGAATCTTTTCCAGGCAATGCAGCACGCGCGCAAGCTTGTCGGGTTCCCAATAATCGTCGGCATCCAAATGACAGACGATCTCGCCGCTCGACAAAGAAAGCGCTCGGCCGAAAGCCGCCGCCTTGCCAGCATTTTGCTGATAGACATAGCGGACTTCGGGAAATTGCTTCATCAGTTCGGGAGTGCCGTCGGTTGAGCCGTCGTCGACGACGACAATCTCGTCGGGCGGACGAGTCTGGTTCAATACCCGTCCCAAGCACTGCGGCAAATAGCGGGCGTAATTGTAAGTGGCAATCAGAGCTGAGACCCGCTCACTCACGGCCCATCCTCCAGGAGTTTAGCCAGCATGCCTTCGGTAGACCCACAAACGTCGTCAATCGGCTCACTCATCCAGCATGGTCCGAGCGCGTTCGTCCGCGCGCACAAAAGTGTTTCTGTGCAGGCCCAGCGCATGCCGCAACTTAAATGTGCTCTTCAAGATCCAATACCAAGCCTGGCTCGCGTAGGTGCCGAGAAAAAAAGTGAACGGCACGTGCCAGCGGCCGGGTTTGTCTTCCACGCGCCCATCGATGAGCCGGTGTGTGGCGTGTTCGATCGTGTAAAGATGCCATTGACCGCCGGCCAGAGCGCGATTCCGTTTGGATTCGGCGTCTATCCGCAAGCCTTCGAGCCCTGCGGGATGATACGAGTGGTCATGATTCTGGTGGATGGCAAGCACGTCCGCGGTGGCGTCGACGACCGGCGCTCCCATCGAACGAGCCCTCCAGACCAGCCAGTGATCCCAATACACTCGCCCGATCACGAAAGGCGGCATCTGCGAATATAAGCCGCGCGAGAAAACGAAATAATCCACGGCTGCCTGCGAATGCATTTTGCCGGCGCGCAGAGCCTCCTCACGTAAATGCGTTTGCCAAGACGGCTCAGCGAAATGAATCGGACCTTCGATGGGCGTGTCCCACCTCTGGCCAATCATCAGGAAGGTCTTCGAGCAATCTGCGGCGGCAGCAACCGCTCGAGCGAACGAGTCTAGAAATATGATGTCGCAATTCGCATAGCAAAGCAGATTATGCCGCGCCATCTCTTGCGCGCGGGCAAACATGTCGTCCAGCCGAACGCTGCCATATTCGCTACGGAGCACGTCCGGCACGTGACGAATTCCGAGTTCGGCGGCAACTTCGCGGCCCCCCGGAACGTCCCCAAAAAGGATTACCTCACAATCCGGATGGAGCAGCGTCCAGCTGTGAAGCGCATTCCGCTGTCTCGTCAGATCGCCGCCCCGAAACGGTTTGGCTGTGGTGAAAAGCGTCAACATGTGCTTTTGACCTTGGAAACGGGCGATTGAATGCTACCTCGCATTTCTCGACGCGACGCATTCAGTTTCTCCCAATTCCACAAGACAAACTTCGGAAGGAATGTTGAGCACGCCGCTCCACTCGTCAAGAACGTGTTGAAAATTCGGCGTAGCCACAATCATCTCCGGCAGGCAATCCCAAACGTCGAAGCGTTCGCCATCTTCCCAAATGGTTACTTGCCAAAAATAGGGGCCGGGACGCAACGGTAGACACGGGAACGTATACGATATTCTATGCAGCCCGGGCTGCAAGTGAAGGCCATCCGTGGCTCGGCCCCATAAAAGTTCGCGATCGGCAGTGAACAGGGCAATACCGTGATGCCCGCGATGAAGAGCGCGATCGAGCCAGAGATCGAAATGTACCGTAACCTGTCCTACGGAATCGAGACAGTAAGGGCCTGCCGCTTCCATTGGGCAGTCGAAATGCCACTTCAGAAATCGCGTCCCGGTCCCGCGCTCTCTAGCTTGCTGCGGTTCCATATCGCCCCGTGACATTGCGCTTTCGTAGGCGCTCACGACCTCAGCGGTTGGGCCATCCATGCGCAGCCTTCCGGAATCGATCCACAGGACGCGAGAGCACAGCCGGCGAACTTGATTCATCTGGTGGCTCACAAAGAAAATGGTGCGGCCGGCCCGCGCCACCGTGTCCATCTTGCCCAGGCATTTCTTTTGAAAGGCAAGGTCCCCCACGGCCAGCACTTCGTCCACCAGCAGAATTTCCGGCTCCAAATGGGCCGCCACGGCAAAGGCCAGCCGCGTCTGCATGCCGCTGCTGTAATGCTTCAGCGGAGTGTCCAGAAATTCGGGAATTTCCGCGAAGGCCACAATCTCGTCGAACTTACGCTGGATTTCCCGCCGCTTCATGCCCAGAATCGCGCCGTTCAGAAAAATGTTCTCGCGCCCGGTCAGTTCGGGATGGAATCCCGTGCCGACCTCGAGCAGGCTGCGCACCGACCCCCAAATCTCCGCGGAGCCCGCCGAAGGCTCCGTTACGCGCGAAAGAATTTTGAGCAGAGTGGTCTTGCCGGCCCCGTTGCGGCCGATCACGCCGATGACTTCGCCCTGCTGCACCTGGAAGCCGACCTCGCGCAGCGCCCAAATCTCTCCGCGTTCGGATACGCTGCTCCGTTCCTTGTGCCAAAGGCGCGCCGGCGAGCGCAAGATTTCCTCTATGCGGTCGCGCAAAGCCAGATACCGCTGCCGCGGGACAATCCGGTAGCGCTTCCCGAGCCCGCTCACGCGTATGGCAGGATTCAAATCCAAACCTCCAGGCATCGACGAACCCGATTCCTCGTCGTCACAACCTCACACCACATCGGCGATCCTGCCTTCCGTTCGCCGGAAATAGGAAAGCCCGCTCAGCAGCACCAGCATCACCGCGAACGCCGACGCCCCAATCAGCGGTCCGGGAGCCACTCCTTGGCCGGTAAGCGCCCAGCGAAAACCCTCGATCACTCCGGCCATCGGGTTCAGCCCATATATCCAGCGCCAGCGCTGCGGAACCAGCACGGTGGAATACGCCACCGGCGATGCAAACATCCAAAACTGGATGAGAAAGGGAACCACGTAACGCACGTCTCTATAGATAGCGTTCAGCGCGGAAAGCCACAGGCCGAAGCCCAAGGCGGTAACAACGGCGAGCAATAAGAATGCCGGCAGCAGAAGCACGGCACGTCCTGGGACGATTCGATAATAGGCCATCAATACGATCAGCACGCCGAAAGCGGCGGCGAAATCAACCAGGCCGGAAAGCACGGCCGAGATGGGCAGCACCACGCGCGGAAAGTAGATTTTGGTGATCAGTCGCTGCTGCTCAACCATGATGTTGGTGGCGTTTTGCAACGACGTGGCGAAGTAGCCCCAGGGCAAAAGGGCGCAATAGTAGAAAACCGGATAGGGCAATCCATTGGTCGGAAGCTTGGCCAGCTTTCCAAAAAACAAGGCTGAAGACCAGCATCGTCAAGAAAGGCTGCAAGACGGCCCAAGCCAGCCCAATGACCGTCTGCTTATAACGAACCTTGATGTCGCGCCAGACGAAAAAGTAAAGCAGTTCGCGGTAGGCCCATAACTCGCGCAGCCGGAAAGTTCAGCGTCCCGTGCGACGGGCCGATTCGCACCGGCGCCGGAGCCGGCGCGTTAATCTCGGTTGGAAAAGCTGTAGCCATTCGTTCTTCGCCTACTTCATCGCTCCCGCGAAAGGCGCCCTCAAACCGCTCGCACGCCTTGGATCTGCTCTCTTTCCGCGGATACCATCTCTTCCAAAATTCCCGGCAATTTCCGAGTGATCTTCCAATCCGGGTAATGCGACTGCAGCTTATTCAAATTCGAGATGTAGCAAATGTGATCGGCCTTGCGCGGCTGCTCGCGATATTTGTGAACGATTTTGCGTCCGGTGATCTCTTCCACCAGGGCAATCGCCTCGATAACGGAGACGCTATTCTCGCGTCCGCCTCCCAAGTTGTAGACTTCGCCGGGCCGCGGTTTCCGCGCGAACTCCTCGAAGGCGCGCACCGCGTCGTAACTGTGGATGTTGTCGCGCACCTGCTTGCCCTTGAATCCAAAAATCGTATAGCTCTCGCCACTCATCGCCACTTTCACCAGATAGGACAGAAAGCCGTGCAGTTCCACGCCGGAATGCTGCGGCCCGGTCATGCAGCCGGCCCGGAAAATCCCCACGTTGAGCCCGAAATATCTTCCGTACTCCTGAGCGTAAATATCCGCGGCGGCTTTGGAAGCTCCGAAAAGTGAGTGCAGCGTGCGGTCGATCCGGCAGGTTTCATCGATGCCGTCGAAATCCTCGGGATCGGCGTAATCGTAGCGGGTGGGCAGCTCTTTCAGGCTCTTTTCGTTGGGCGCTTCACCGTATACCTTGTTGGTGCTCAAAAAAATAAAAGCGGCATCGGGACAATGCTCGCGGACGGCTTCAAGCAGATAGATCGTTGCCGCGGTATTCACTTCGAAATCGAGCAGCGGGATTTCTGCCGCCTTGTCGTGGGAGGGCTGGGCCGCGCAATGCAGCACCAGGTCAAAACGCTCCTGGGCGAAAACTTCGAAAAGCCGCGCCCGGTCGCGCAAGTCCATATCAATGTGCGTGAACCGCTTGGTGCCTTCTCTCAACCTGCGCAAGTTCCACTGCGTATCCCCGGAAGCGCCAAAAAAGATGCGCCGCATGTTGTTGTCGATCCCGGTCACGCGATGGCCCAGCCGGTCAAAATATTCCACGGCTTCCGAGCCAATCAGGCCGTTGCTGCCGGTAACCAGGATGTTCCAGGTTTTCACGCGATCTTTCCCACAACCGAAGCTGTTCCTCGGCCGATGATGGCCCTCTACGCTCTCACCTGCAAGGCCGGCCAGGCGCGCTGCCGATCCAGACGGGCTTCGCCATCGCTCGTCAGGCGCTCGGCTAAGCGTCCAGCTTCAAATCTTCTTTCCTTGAATTTTCTTTTTGGCTGCCGTTGGTTCCGTACGCATAGGGGTAGTAGCGATACGAATAGTAGTAATTCGGCGAGCTGGCATCCACGGCGTTCAGCACCACCCCCAGCACCCGCGATTTGACGCTATGGAGCAAGTCCCGCGTGCGCATGAACGCTTCCTTGGGCGTCTCGCCGCTGCGCACCACCAGAAGCACGCCATCCGCCAGCGCCGACAAAATGACCGCGTCGGTGGCGGCCATGATCGGCGGAGAATCGATCACGATGAATTTATAGCGCTTGCGCAGTTCGGCAATCATCTGCGCCAATCGGTGCGAGGAGAGCAGATCGGCGGAGTTCGGCGGAACCGGTCCGGTGGGAATTGCGTGCAGGTTGCTGATGGCCGGGTGCGGGACAGTAACCACGTCCAGCGAACTGACTCCCGCCAGATACGAACTCAACCCGACGTGCTTGGCATCGTTCATATGCAGGGCCCGGCTGATGCCCGGCTTGCGAAGATCGCCATCGATCAAGCAGCGTCTTATCGCCAAGCTGCGCGAGCGTCACGCCAATGTTCACGGACGCCGTCGTCTTGCCTTCGTGAGGCAGGGCGCTGGTTACCAGAATGACCTGCGGGGGATGATCGGCCTGCGAAAGCAAAAGCGACGTGCGCAGGGCGCGGAAGGCCTCCGAAATCTGCGATTGGGGCTCGCGAGTGAGAGAGCAACGCCAGTCCTTCGTGATATCCATTACCGGAGCCGTGCAGAAGCTTCTGCAGCCGGTTCCGGCGAGCCCCATTGGTACTGATAAATGCCGGCACAACGGCGAGAGAAGGCAGGCGGGATAAGGTCTTCACATCGTCCGGGTTCTTGACCGTATTATCGAGATATTCGCGCAGCAGAGCGAGCCCCACGCCGCCGACGAGGCCAACCAGAATAGCCAGCGTGATATTGCGCGACTTGTTGGGACGAGCGGGAGCCGTGGGCACCAGGGCCGGATCGACGATGCGAATGTTGCTGGAGCGCAAACCCGCGCTGATGCCGGCTTCCTTGAGCTTCTGCAACAAACCATCGTAAAGCTGCTTGTTGGCCTCGGCTTCGCGTTTCAAGATGTTGTACTGCACCATCTTGTCGGCCATGGCCGCGGTATCGTTCTTTTGCTGAGCCAGCGCCTGCTGCAGCAGGACTTCTCGCTGGCGCGATCCCCGGTATTCCGCCTCGAGCTGATTTCCGATGTTCTTCTTTTCGTTGTCGATGAGAGATTGAATATCCTTCAGCTGCGCTTCGAGCCGGACCACCTTGGGAAATTTCGGCCCGTACTGATTCAGAGCCTCGGTATATTGCTCGCTCAAATCCGCCTGGCGCTTCAGGCTGTCCTGCAGGACCGGGCTCTCTCGCACGGCGGGAAGAGCGTCATAGTTACCCGCTTCGGCCAGCTGATAGATGGCCTCTTTGCTGATCCGATCGGCTTGCGCTTCGGTCAAGTCGCGGTTCAGGTCGGCCAGCTTTTGCGTGGTGACGTCCTGCTTTTCGTCCAGGGTCCAGATTTGATTGTCGCGTTCGTACTTGATCCGGGCGTCTTCGGAGGCCTCCACCTTGGCCTTCAATTCATCCAGCTGATTGGCCAGCCAATTGGAGGCCTGAGTTGTGGCTTCGTAGCGGCTGCGGAAATTCTGCTCGATGAAATTGTTTACGTGCGTATTGACGATCAGCGCCGCCAGCTTCGGATCCGTGGTCGCAAAGGTAACGTCCAGCAACCGGCTGTTGGGCACGCGTTTGACCGACAATCCTCCGAGAAACGCTCCCAGGGCGGGGGGAGGCGATATGAGCCCATCGCTTGGCGCCGCGACGGGCAGAGTTCCCGGCTTGAGGGGCTGTCCACCGAATCTCGGGTCCTGATCGAGGTTCAGAGACTTGACCGTCTGGATCCCGAGCGTCTCGCTGACCAAAATTTTGGATTGGGTCTCGATGTAATCTTCCAAATCCTGGTAAAGGTCGTAGGGATCGTTTCCGCCAAAAGGCAGAAAATTGGTGTTCTCCCGGTCGATCTCGATCCGCGTGGTGGCCTCGTAAACGGGCTGGATGCGAAAGGTGGCGATGGTCACGATGGTGACCAGGGCCAAAAGGAAGGAGACGATCAGCCACTGATGCTTCCGCAGAATCATCAGGTAGTCGAGCAGATGCGATTCGCGCGGGGCCATCTCCAGCGTGATGTAGGGCGTCCGCGGCGCCAAGCCATCGAGGGCGGCTCCGTGATCCTTGGTAATCAGATTTGTTTGTTCATCCATTCTCGCTGAACTCTTCCTCGCCAGGGACGGACGCTTTATTGCACCCGTATGATCGCGGCTCCCGTAGCAATGGCGATGGCGATTTCGGCTGAGCGGCGCAGCGCATGCTTACCCGTACTGTCCGGCACATAAAGGATGTCATTCCTCTCGAGCGTAAGGTCCTCGCTCTTGAGCGAGAGTATCTTCCTGACGTCCACCGGCAACTGGCGCCTCTGGGCGCTTCCGGGAGGCTGCCGCAAAATCACGGCGCTGCCCGGCTTTGCCGTCGGCGACAACCCCCCTGCCAAGGACACGATCTTGAGAACGGTCAATTGCTGGCGATCCGTCTCCATCGCGAACCCCCCGGGCCGCTGCACCGCCCCGACGGCATAGATCACGCCGGAATGAGGCACGGTTACGACGTCCCCTCCATACAGCGGGATGTTGAATTTCGGGTCGCCACTGTCGAGCAGGTCGTTCAGATCGATTGATATCGAGTCCTTGCTCTCGGTCCCGGCGCCCTTGGCTCACTGCCTGCGGGTTCGCAGCTGGATCGGATGCCGCGGGATTGTTCGCGGGTTTGTTCGCGGGGTTGCTCGAAAGACTGGCCGGATCGGGGCTGCCCGGATCGGGAGTCCCGGGGTCGGGAGTTGCGGGATCGGGAAAACGCCGCACTCGCGTGATCAGCACTTTGCTGCCCGCGTCATCGGTGATGCCGCCCGCCTGCGAGAGCACCTGCAGCAAGGTCATCTGATGCACGGCCTGAAGCGTGAGCGGCGTTCTCACCGCGCCGATGACGGTGATCGGTTCGCTATGCTGCTCCTTCACCGTGACCGTGATCTGCGGATGCGTTACCAGCCCATTGGACTGCAATAATTCCGCCAGCTTGTCTTGCAACTGAAATGCGGTGAGGCCGGCGGCCTGCACCTTGACCGGAACCAGGGGGATGCTCACAAAACCGGACTCGTTGACTCGCACTTCGCGCGAAAGCTCAGGCACATCAAAGACTTCGATCCCTAAAAGGTCGCCGCCGCCAATGACGTAGTCGCCCTGCTTGGACCTTGTCCGCGAGCGCCAGCTCAGCGATGCGCTCGTTGGTCTGCCGGGCCGTCTCCATCTTTTGTAAATCTGTTACTTGGCCCGCGTCTGGCGCTTTCTGTGAGAATGCAACGCCAGGAGCCAGCAAGAAAAAGCAGAGGATAGCCCAGCGGCGAAACGCTCGGCTTCGCCGGCCGGGTACACGAGTACGTTTAGAAAGCATTGGACGAACCCACCACGCGGCTGAAATTATACCGTCGAGACTGTACGGGTCACGTTCAATTTTGACGCTTGTTTCGCATGGGTGCTGTAGGGACTTTCCGGTATTTTCGCGGTGGGGCAAGTGGCCAAAGCCGCTAAGGTAAGAAATATCAGGGCATTCGCGGGAATATGCAGGTTAAAGTCCACCAGGCTATGGGCCAGCAACGCGCAGCAAGCCGCGGCCGCGCCGAGGTGTAAAGCCAGATCCAACGGATTATCGGCCAGAGCAATGCGCCGCCAGGCTCCCAGAAGCAGGAGCACCAAAAAGCTTAGGCCTATCATTCCGCCGACGATGCCGGTCTCGGCGAGGCCCTCGACGTAATCGTTGTGGGTATGGCTGACGATTGCCCCATCGTAGAGAGTCTCGTATCGGGGAAAAACCTCCTTGAGCGTGCCGAGCCCCGTTCCCATTACGGGGTGGTCCAGGAAAATGCGCCAGGAGTCGCGCAGCATCTCGGCGCGTCGTGCTTCGGTGACTTCCAGCTGGCGGTAGGACTCGAATCGGTCCAATGCGCGGCCGGCGCCGAGCCAGGCTACAAAACCGCCGGCCACCAGCAGCAGCACCGCGCCCGCAACCAGCTGCTTCCCGGCGTGACCGCGCAAAACCGCCAGAATGAAGAGCAGGCCAAGCTCCAGGAAAAATGCCGCAATCCCGCCGCGCGAAGCGGAGAGAAAGAGCGCGCCAATGGGCATCAGGGTTAAGACCCCCAGCAAGGGCAACCGGTCCCGCTCCTCCGCTCGCAAGAGCAGGAGGGAAAGTCCCAAGGGAATGATCAACTCCACAAAACCCGCGAAGTGATTGCGATTCACGTACGGCCCGAAAGGAATTCCGCCATAACGCATTTCGCGAAACCAATAGAGTTTTCCGTTGAACGTGAAGTGCTGCAGAATCCCAAAAACGGAGACGGCAAATCCCAAAGTGAGCAGAAACCAGGCGAACGCGCGCCAGTGCCCAAGCGTTTGAAAAGCCTGTACGACCACGAAGAAAAGGAGCGCCAGCGCGGAGAGTTTGAGGATTTCGATCCTGGTCGGAAAGGCCACGGCGGTGATTCCCGCGTGGTATTGCACCATGGCCCATACCCACAAGGCCGCCAGCGGCCAAAACAATGGATGCCAGCGCACGCGCGCCGGCCTTCCCAGGGCAAAAAGCAATCCCCACCACACCAAGAGGACGGCAGCCCCGATCTCCAAAACCGCTTCCGACCAGGGCTCAACCACGCCATGGGCGAAGACGCCGAACGCCAGCAAGGCGCAGACGCCTATTCGCACGGCCTTCATTGGAGCTTCCCTGCGCCGTGGCCCACCGGCACGAGCGTGACGTCATCGATCCAGGCCGTTCCCCGAATCTTGTTCCCGAGCTTATCGCTGCGCGTACGCCTCAGCACGATTTGCAACAAACTCGTATCGGGACCTGTAACCATCTCTATTTTCTGTTGCGCCCAATTCTGTGAGCCCACCAGATTGGCCGTAGAACGCACGGCGGTTCCGGGCCGTGAGACGTCGCGGATATCGAAATGTATCCCGCTGTCGGTGGTTAAATCGTCGGTCCGGAAGAATGCGCTGAAGCGGTAACCTGTGGAAGGCGAGACCGGCACATACTGCCACACGTTCTCGAAATCCACATTGGTCTTGCCATCGAAATCCACGCGCAGCGATCGCCGTCCCGAGTGCAGATCCTCCTCGTCCCACCTCATCTCCGCGCCTTCGACCGGGAAGAAGCGCCAATCGAATCCCCCGTCCAGTGGTTCTTTTTCAAATCCGCCATTCCACACCAGCGATCCACCGGCGTCCGATTCTCGCGGCACGGCTGCGGCCTGCAGCGCCTGGCTCCAAACAACGCGCGCTTCGTCCACACGTCCGGCAGCGATGAGCATGTCCAGCAGCGGAAAGGCATCCGCTGCCGGAAAGGAGTCATGGTGAGCGGCAATCCGCTTCCACACAGCCATTGCCGGCAGGGGCTCCCTGGCCTGCACGAAAAATTGGATCGCTCCCCAATTCTCGTCCGGCCTATCGGGCAAAACCGCCTTCAGGATTTGATCGATATCGCGGGTGCTGCGCCAGCAAACCGAGATCGCGGGTACGGTCAGCTTCGAATCAACGGCCAGCGCGTCATGAATCTGTTGAAAGGCCTCCGGCACTCTGCCTTGGCGCAAAAGGAAGTTCCCAAACCGCCAGGCCGCATCCGCCGAAATCGGGTAGAGCTCTCGAGCCTTTCGAAAAGCCTGCTCCGCGTCGGCGGCATCGCCCGCGCTCTCATAAGCGCCGGCAAAATCCATCCAGTAGAAAGGAGAGCCGGGATTGAGGGAAGTGGCGCGCCGGTAATAATCGAGAGCCAACGGCAAGTCGGAGTGTGCGAAATCCAGCTGCCGGTAGCGAGCCAGTTCATACCAGCGGTCGGCATTTGAGGATTCGATCTGGGCCGCCCGAAGCCACGGCGCTGGGTCCGTGGATCCCGCCCAGTGTGCGGCAACGGCATGGCGCGCCCCCGAAAACGCCAGGGAGCCTGCCACGGCGACGATCGCGGCAAATGCCAGCCATCGCCAAATCGGATTGATCACCGCAGTGGACATCCGCGTCTCGCCGCCGCGCTGGGATGTATCACAGCTCAAACGGCTGCGCAAAGATTATGAGGCCGCTGTGAGAATATTCGATGAACGGATTTGCCGCCGATAGAAAGACTCACCCGTACGAGACACTCGAGAGCGCTAAGAGTAGCGGGGAACCTATCGAACTTCGATCAACCCGGCTTCCAGGAGGTGGGTCAGCAAGGCCAGCAGGTCGCGCTGGCACCGCTCGGGCTCGACGTCGTATTCTCGCACCAAAATCGCCTGTATATCCGCTACCTTGCAGGGGGTCTGCAGCAGCTGCCAAATCTGCGCGCCGACCGGGTCAAGCCCGTAATAAATGCCCTGTTTTGTGTTCAGGATGGCCGCCTCTGCGCCCAAACTGCAAGACACCTGATCCGTTGTCGCCGCAACCACCGATTGTTCGGAAAAGTTCATCTCGCTATCCGGCTCCGAATTCTAACGATTCCCGGCCACCGCGAGGGAACACTTAACGAGTCTCGCTTTTTCTGAACTCGAATGGCCGGCGCAAAAACAAAGGCTCCGCGGAAATTCGCGGAGCCTTAACCCCAACGACCGCTAATCTGCAATTCACTTCTTCTTCGCCGGCGGCCGTTGATTCACCTTCGTATCGATGCCCACGCCCATGGCCTGCAGCGCATCCAAACCCTGTTTAGCCTGCGCTCCCCAGACCCCGTTTGGGTCCAGCTGTATCGCCTTCTGATAAGCCTCCTGGGTTCCAGGCTGCAATACGGGAACCAGTTTGTCGCCGTCCTGCTTGAACTCCATCGTGTTCACCAGCGCCGCTCCCAGCAAATACCAGGCCTGCGCGTTATTGGGATCCGCCGCGGTGGCCTTCTTCAATGGGTCCACGGACTCTTTGATGCGTCCGCTGTTATAAAGTCCGATGGAGAAGTTCCGCCAGTACATGGCCGTATTCATGGGGTCCAGCTCGATGGCCTTCTGATACGCCGTCAATGCGTCGTCCACCTTCCCGGTCCTGGCCAGCGAATTGCCCAAATTATTGTAGTAACTCGGGTCCGGCTTCAGCGCCACCGCCTTGGCGTAAGTGTCCGCGGCGTCGGAGTACTTGTTATCGGTCTCGTAAGCTTCGCCCAGTTTCGCCAGAACGATGTTCCGGTTCGTATCGGTATCGCCCATTTGCGCGAGAGCGGCATTGAGTTCGGTGATTGCCGTTCCCGCGGGCTGATCCACTTGTGCCTGCGCGGCCGCCTGCTGATCCTTGGGCATCTTGTCCAGCTGAGCCCGCGCCTGTTTGGCTTGCTCCAAAGCCGCGGTGCCCGCATCGAAATGCGTCTTCATGGCGGCGAACTTGGCTTTGGCTTCTTCGTTCTTCTTCGCCGCTTCAGCCTGATCCTGCGTTTGTTCCTTCTGCAGTTCCTTGAAGTTGAAGTCCTGCTGGGTATCCTGTCCGGCGGTAAGGTTCACGATTTGCGAGAACGCAACCTGGCCGTTTACTTTGATATCCACCGAATAGCTCCCGGCCGGCAAGTTGCCGCTCCGGTAGCGCCCACCCGAGTCCGCGCTTAACGTAACCACCTGGCCCGTGGTGCTATTTCGCAGGGCCACCATGGCGCCATTCAATGGATTGCCCATACTATCAAGCACCGTTCCATGGATTTTCGCCGGCTTCTCTTGTGCCACCGCGGTGATTGCAAGCCCCATTGCGAGCGATAGCACGCAAACGAAGACCCTTGCTATCTGAGTTCTCTTCAGCTGGTTCATGGTCTACTTCCTCCTCCTGCCGGCGGTGCGCCGGATACAAGCCATTGATGTGTCCCCATTATCTCTTAACTACATTATCTTGCAACCCGTGTCCGGTAGGGTATGGGATCGGGGACTCCCGCTTCGGCAAAGGCCTGCAGCCTCAGCCGGCAACTGTCGCATACTCCGCAGGCCTGGTCCTCATATTGATAGCATGACCAGGTGAGGTCCAGCGGCGCGCGCAGTTCGACTCCCTTCCTGACGATGGCGCTTTTGCGCATTCCGATCACCGGCGTCTCTATGGCGATCTGCGTCTCGGGCCGCGTGCCCACGTTGGCCAATTGTTCAAACACGCGGTAATACTCCGGACGGCAATCCGGATAACCCGAACTGTCTTCCGCGACGGCGCCGATAAAGATGGCGTTCGCTCCAATCACTTCGGCCCAGCTCACGGCCACGGAAAGAAAATGAGCGTTGCGAAAGGGCACGTAAGTCACCGGGATGGAACTGGCGCCTACCGGCGCATTCGGTTCGCCCTCCGGCACGCGAATGCTCTCCTCGGTCAGCGCCGAGCCGCCAATTTGCTTGAAGTGATCGAACCGCGCGACCAGCCGTTCGCCCACCCCAAAAAATTCGGCGATGGCCTCGAACGCCTCGCGCTCTCGCCGCTCGGTACGTTGCCCGTAGCTGGCGTGCAGGAAAGCCAGCCGGTGCGAGGTTTGCGCCATGGCCGCGGCGACGCACGAATCCATCCCCCCGCTGACCAGAACCACGGCTTTGGATTTTTCCGCCATCTCCCGGCTCAAACGCCGTGCTCGGACGGATGCCAGATGAATTTGTGCAACTGCAACCCGAGTCGTACCGGCAGCCCGTCGGCCAGCACCCATTCCGCAAGCAGGCGCGGCTCCAATCCTTTCCATGAGCCATTGGGGTCCGGAAACACCGGCGAAAACAGGACCTGCCGCACGCGCCGCGGCAATTCGTGCTGGATGGAGAACTCCTTGGCGAATTCATAGTCGCGCCGGCTGCCGATCACAAATTTGATCTCATCCTTGCTGTCGACGACTTTAAGATTGTCCATCGCGAATGTGCCGCATTCCCCCGAATCCGGGCACTTCACGTCCACGATTTTCACCACTTCCTGCGGCAATGAGCCGACGAATCGCTCGCCGCTCGTCTCTACCAGCACGGTGTAGTGTTCGGCTGTCAGCCGCTCCGCAAGCGCAATCGCCTCGGGCTGCAGCAAGGGCTCGCCCCCGGTCAGCTCCACAAGCGAAGGTTCAGGCGCTTGCGAGGTCTGGGACGCCGGGCCATTCGCATCGGAGTTCACATCAGGCACGATCTTCCCGGAAAGTGCGTGCACCCGCCCGAGCACCTCATCGATGCTCATTTTCGTTCCGCCATGAAACGCGTATGCCGTGTCGCACCACGTGCACCGCAAGTTGCATCCGGTGAAACGCACGAAGATACAGGGAAGCCCCGCATACGTGCTTTCCCCTTGAATCGAGCGGAAGATTTCCGTGATCACCATCAGGAACTCCCGTGCCGCCGGGATTTGCGCTTGTGATAATAGCGCACCATCAACACCGCGGCGACGAACGCAGCCGCAGCACCGAGAAATGGTGCCGGGTGAATTGGCGCGCCTATGTGGTGCAGCAGAATCACATAAGCAATGCCCACCACAACCCCGGGAATGACAATCAGGAGATAGGCGCGGCGCATTTCACGATCCTGTCACGGCGTGTAGGTGGCCGAGGTCTCGTCGGTCTCCCACACGGTGACGCTCTTGATTCGAGGCGCATGGGACATCCGGTGCATCTCTTTGGAAGTCTGGTCGTACAGAAATTTGGCGATATTCTCAGCGGAGGGGTTAATGGCGTCAAACGGCGCCTGGTCGTTCAGGAATTTGTGGTCCACGTCCGCGATGAGCTCGCGCAGGATTTTCTTCAGGTGCGCGAAGTCGAAAAGCAGCCCAATCGAATCGAGCTGTTCGCCCTCGACGTTCACGCGCACGCGATAGTTGTGCCCGTGCGGATTCTCGCACTTGCCCTTATATCCTCGCAGGGCGTGCCCGGCAGAAAAAGTCTCTTCCACGCTGACTTCGAACATTCTCTTTTTGGCTGATCGGCCGGCCCGGAGAGGTTTTTCGCGCTAACTCGGCGCCTGCATGAAGCGTTGAACTTCAGCGATGTCCCGGGTGAGGCTATATTCCGGCAGCGATTCGATGAAAATTTTACCATACTGCATGCGCTGAATGCGGTTATCCAGGATCGCCAGCACCCCGCGATCGGTCCGGGTGCGAATCAACCGGCCGAAGCCCTGCTTCAGCGCCAGCACCGCCTCCGGAATCTGATATTCGGCAAAAGCATTGCGGCCTTCCTCGGTGAGAGTGCGCACCCGCGCCGCCACCACCGGGTCGGTGGGAACGGCAAACGGCAGCCTGTCGATGATGACGCAGGAGAGCTGCTCTCCCGGCACGTCCACGCCTTGCCAAAAGCTGGAAGTAGCGAAGAGCACCGCCCCCGGAGTCATCCGGAAACGCTCCAGCAGCGCCATGCGCGGCGCCGTACCTTGCAGAAGCAAGGGGAACTGCACGCGCCCGCGCACCAGTTCGAACACCTGATTCATCTGCCCGTAGCTGGTGAACAGGCAAAAGGCCCGCCCTGCCGTCAACTCCAGCAAGCGCGCAATCTCTTCCGCCGCCTTGCGCGCGAATCCCGCGTCGCGCACGTCCGGCAGGCCCGCGGGAATATAGAGCAACGCTTGCCGGGCATAATCGAATTCGTGCGGCAAGACGGTTTCCTGCGCCACCTGAATTCCCAGCCGCTGCTTCAGAAAATCGAAGCGGCCGCTCACCGCCAGGGTTGCCGAGGTCATTACAATCGTGTCGAACGCTTCGAAAAGGTTCTCGCGCAGAATGGAACTCACATCGATCGGAGTCGCGGTCACAAACACGCCTTTGCCGCGCCGCTCCAGCCAATAGACGTAATTCTTTTCATTCGATTCGAACAGGAACTCCGTCTCCCCCCGCAGCTCCGCCAATCTGCGCGCGATCACCAGCAACTCCTCCGGCTTAGAAGGCAGCGCCGCGAGATCCGTCTCCAGCGCCTTCAAGGCCGCTTTGAGTTCCTCGTACGAACTGCGGTGCCGCTCCACAAAAGCCGCGCGCGCGCCCGGCTCGAACGCGGAGCGCCCTTCCTGCGGAGGCAATAACCCGAAAAAGTCGTGGGTCTTTTCCCGCAGCCGGTTCACCCGCCGCAGCAGCGGGGGCTTGCCTAGCTGCGTAACCCGCATGGCCTGCTCGGCATCGCGAGCCAGTTCCTCGAAACGGTAATTCGACACTTGCCGCCCGAAGTAATCGCTGGCCACGTCTTCGATCTCGTGCGCTTCGTCGAATATCACCGCCGAGTATTCCGGCAAAATGCTGCCAAAGTCGTCCTGGCGCAGCGCGAGATCGGCGAAAAACAAATGGTGATTGACGATGATCACATCCGCGTTCTGGGCGCGCCGGTGCATCGCCGTAACGAAGCAGCGCTCGAACTCCACGCACTTCTGTCCCGTGCAAGCTTCCCGCCGCGCGTCGAGGCGCGCCCACAGGTCGGCATCGTCGGGCAGGAAACTGAGTTCCGCCCGGTCGCCGGTATCGGTCAAGCGCTCCCAGTCGCGGATCTGGCCGAACCAATCCAGTTCCTCCAGTCCCTTCAGAACCGGCTGCCCCTCCATCTGGTGAACCTTATGGCGGCAGAGGAAGTTGGCGCGGCCTTTCATCACCGCTACTTTCAGATCGGGGGCGAAATGTTTCTGCACAAAGGGGACATCCTTGGTGTAGAGCTGCTCCTGCAGCGACTTGGTGGCCGTGGAGATCACCACCCGCCGCCCGCTGCAAATCGCCGGGATCAGATAGGCCAGCGTCTTGCCCGTTCCCGTCCCTGCCTCCACCAGAAGATGCCGCTTTTTGCGGAAGGCGTCCTCGACCAGCTCGGCCATGGATAATTGCGAGCGCCGATGCTCGTAGCCGGCCGGCATGCATTTTTCGATCATTCCGCCGGGCCCGAATATTTCCGCCATGCTTGGTGAAGGTGTCTCTGAAGCAGAGGTCTTAACGGAAGGAGTCATGCGTCCGAACGAGGTCTCCGGCTGCAACCTTAACACAATGCTTCCGCGAACGCCCGAGCGCGACAATGGACGCGAAGATGTGCCGCTTCCGCTCGATGTTAGACCGAAAAGAAAAGCGGGCGAAAACAAGCGGGCCATCTTCCTTGAAAAACGGCCCGCCGTTCGAGAAGGGCTTATTGTTCCGCGACCACGATCACGCCGGTACTTTCGTCGATATAAAAGATTTTTGTGCCGTTTATGATGGCCACGGTTTGCGATCCCAAATTCCCGGTCCCGTTCGAATTGCTGATGGTCACCGTGGCACTAAACGGCAAGTTGGGCGTCAAGCCCGCAGTCGAGCTCAAATCCGCCGTTCCGCTGGCGGATCCGCCGCTGGTTATGGTTGCCGACCCGGCGTCGTTGTAGACGGTGTTGTCTCCCGGATCTTCGCTGCCAAAGGCATATGTCCCGGCTGCCGAGGCTGCGGTGTATGTCTGGCTCGGCTGGAACTCGATCACGCCCTGCTGGGCATCCGCGTTAACTCCCACGACGAAGGCGGAAATTCCGTCTGTAGGCGTCGTCACATAGAGTACCGGCAGATTATCGCTTGGATTGCCGAGCGCCACGCGGCCCGAAGCTGGATCGACGTTATATGCGACGTTACTTAAAGAGGTCGTTGCGGCGCTGCTTCCTCCGCCATCGGAATACACCGTGCCCGAGAGAGTCCCGGTCTGTGAGCCGCCCGGCGTCGTCGTCAGCAAATCCAGATCGACGCTGGCGCTGCCGCTTGAATTACCAGTCGCGTGCAAAATGTAATTTCCTGAAAGAGCGGTCGCCGAGAACGAGTTTGCGGTAACGATGGCCCGGCCGGCGCTGGTTTCGAAGCTATCGGTTCCGATCAAGAACAGTTCCGACGGGTTGATCACATACACGGCCCAATTGAAGATATCGAAGCTGGCGGTTGTCCGTCCCGTCGTTGCGGAGATGGGATCGATACTGCCCGTATGATTTGGGCTGTTCGGAGAGTAAAAACCGTCAATGTTGATATCATCCACGCCGTTGCTAAGAGCGCCATTGCTGTTGTCGAACGATCCGCCGGCAGTCAGGTGCACAAATGCATTGCCATTCGAGGCCCAGCCATCGACCCCGAACGCGTAATTCGCCTGCAGTGCGCTGAGCACGAAGGAGCTCGGAGTTTGCAGCCGGAGAATTCCCGAGCCCCGGCTTCCCGCGCCGCTGCTGCTGCTGGAATCGAATTCGATAATCCTGCCCTTGGAAGCAACGCCCGAAGTGATTCCGCTCACCGCGAAATGGAAGACGGTCGTCGTTCCGCTGGCATTCGTGAGCTGCAAGCATCCGCGGTGATCGGAGCCCACGGTATAGAGGCTGCCGCTGGACGTGAAGGTCAGATGCTGCGCGGAAACAGTATCGTTAACGTCCTCCTCGCCGCCGGTAACGGAGCCACTTCCGTTGGCGGCAAAGCTGGCGCCAATTAGAATCGGGGTCCCCGCTCCGCTGCCTTCAAATCCCTGCACCAGCAAGGCGTAGTGACCGTTGAGCAAAGACTCCTGCCCGTGTGACGCGCCCGAGCAACCATTGGCCACTGTCGAGGTTATGGTCAGCATCTCTGAAGCCGACTTCGTGTTGTCGGCTATCGAAGTAGCTTTGATCGTAGCTTGGTTATTGGGTGAACCGGGAGCCGTCGCCGGCGGAGTATACGTGACTGACGTGGTGGTGTTGCCGGTGAGCTGACCGCAGTTCGTTGAGGGAGGGCAGGTCAGCGTCCAGGTGACTCCGCTGTCGCTGGAATCGTTTTGAACGGCAGCATCGAAATTGGTGCCCGCCGTGCCGGCCAGCACGGAATTCACTTGATTGATCGTGACCGTAATTGCCACGGCCGTCGTGATCGTGAACGCGTCTGTATCGGATTTCGTGGTATCCGTTACGGACGTCGCGGTAAGCGTTGGTCTATTGCTCGGCGACGAAGGCACCGACGTAGGAGGGGTATAAAAGATCGTATTCTGTGCCGCCGTCGCCAGCGTGCCACACGTAGGCTGGCAATTGGCGCCATTGGCCTTCAGCGTCCAGGTAATTCCCGCATTGGCTGAATCGTTCTGCACGCTGGCGCTGAAAAGGATGGTGCCGCTGTCGGCGGGAACGGTCGTGACTTTGTTCAGGATCGATACGGAAATCGCCGCTTGCGAGAGCGTGAAGCTCTCGAAATCCGATGTAGAGCTCTTCGTGATCGACGTAGCGGTAAGTTTCGGTTGATTGTTCGGTGAGCTCGGCGTGGTTGCCGGCGGCGCGTAAGTGACGCTCGTTGCGTTACTCCCAGACAAAGTACCGCACGCGGGCGAGCAAGCGCTTCCGTTGGCCGTGAGGCTCCAGCTGACGCCGCTATTGGTCGAGTCGTTCTGCACCGTTGCAGTCACCACAAATGGCTCAGTCCCTGCATTCACGGTGCTGACTTTGTTCGCGATCGTTACGGTCAGTGCGGGGCTGACCGTGAATGTGTCCGAGTCGGATTTGGAGGTACTCGCGACCGAGGTGGCGGTAAGTTTCGGCTGATTGTTGGGCGAAGCTCCCGCGGAAGCGGGTGGCGTGTAAGTCACACTCGTCTTAGTCGCCGCGGAGAGAGCGCCGCAAGTTGGAGAACAGCTCGAGCCATTGGCGGTGAGGCTCCAAGTGACGCCCTTGTTGCCGGAGTCATTTTGCACCGAGGCGCTGAACGAGACCGCCGCTGTGCCCGCTTGCACGGAGGTCACTTTATTGGCGATCGTCACACTTATGTTCCCGCCGCCGCCCGCTCCCGCGCTGCAGCCTGCCAGAGCCAGGATCGCCACCGTAATAATCGAAGGTAAAGTCAGTTCCGTGAAGCTTACTGGCGCAGGCCGAACGCCGTGCTTTATCTTCATCGGGGGGGCTCCTTGGGCTCGGGGGTTGAGGTTGACCCGAAGCGGAAGGCCTGCGAAGAGGGCACTTCCACGACACTTGACTAAATAGGATATTCTATATGCATAATTTTATTCTTTTATTAATACGTCGCGTTGTCCTTACGATAAACGCTAACGGTTAAGTTTATGGACTACATGCGTGGCCCTGGCCATGGAACGAAAGTTTGTTTTTGATACGGTATCTCCCCTATGCTACTTTCTTCGACAGCCTTCTGAAGACAGCGCGCCACCGTGAACTCGCTCCATGCCCAAGCTTTATAGCCCTTTGCCTTTGGCAACTGCGGTTTATCGTTACGCGGCTTACGGCGTCTCGATTCGCAGCGATGCCCCGCTGCCCCTGCCCCTCCCGCCACTGGCTACATCGGGTCTTTTCGAAATTGAGGTCCACAACAACAATGGGCCCATCGATCCTTGCATCCAGGGGGAGAGCGGATTCGAGCAGAATCCGTCCACCGCTTTTGATGTAGCTTCATTGCCCGACGGGTCGACCTATGTGCGCATGCCCGGTGTAGGCGAAATTTCCGTTTCTCCGGACGGGCGCTTCCTGGCTTGTCGTCGTTACGCTGAATCGACTTCCGAGTCGTTCAACGTCTACCTTGTCACCCAGGCCCTTTCTTTTGCGCTGGTGAAATGCGGATTGGAGCCGTTGCACGCCACGGCGGTGGCCATCGACGGCAAGGCCGCTCTCTTCCTCGGCGATTGTGGCTTTGGAAAATCCACTTTGGCAGCCGCGTTCCTGCAAGCGGGCTACCCCCTGCTCACCGATGATCTCTTGGTGCTGCACAAGCCTCATGCCGCGCTGCTTGCTTATCCCGGTTCGCCGCGGATCAAACTTTTCCCGCGGATGGCTCGCAAGTTCTTGGGCGAGTCTGTCACCGGCGTTCCCATGAACCCGTACACGCATAAAATGATCGTTCCTCTGAAGGAGTGGCAGGTCTGCACCGATGCGCTCCCCATTGGTGCAGTCTATGCGCTCGCGCAGGCATCTGAGGTCCGCGGCGCTGAAATCAGCCTTTCTGCCATGAGTCAAAGACAAGCTTTCCTCACCTTGCTGGCCAGCACCTTTAATCGAGCAATTTTGGAACCAACTCGCCTGCGGCGCCAATTTGAAGCCACCCAAGGTCTTGCAAACACTCTGCCGGTCAGAAAACTCTCCTATCCAAGATCGCTCGACTCCCTTCCCGCCATTCTGGAATTCGTGGTTTCAGACTGTTGCGCCGAGAAATCCGAGGCAGCATGCGGCGCGTGAAGCGCTTCCTGCGGCTTCCCCGCACAGAGCGGACCCTGTTGCTGCAAGCGGCCTTCTCCATCCTGGCCGTCCGCCTTGCCCTCCGGTTCCTTTCCTTTGAGCGCTTGCAGGTGCTGGCCTGCCGTTGGGCAGGCCGCTCTGCCGCCCCTTTTGGTACCGATCGCATCGTCTGGGCCGTGGAGGCAGCCGCTCGTAATATTCCGGCATCTAGATGCCTGACTAAGGCAATGGCCGCTCAAGCCCTCCTCGCCAGGCACGGTCATGCTTCGCAACTCATGATTGGCGTTGCAAAAGATGAAGCGCTGCGCTTGGAAGCCCATGCCTGGATCACCTGCCAGGACCGGGTCTTGATCGGCGGGCCGGAAACCGGCCGCTACACTCCGATTCTGAATCGAGAGGTCCGGTCCTGAATTCCGATCCTTCTTATCGGGCTTATCGGGGCACACCTTATTTAGCAGTCTTGAGTTCTCCACGCTCATGAGCGGCATTGCCGGCGTCGTGCAGTTCGATCGATCCCCTCTCGATCCCAGGCTTCTTCAGCGGCTCGCCGATTCTCTAGCTTTCCGCGGTCCCGACGCGCAGCGAATCTGGCTCAAAGATCACGTTGGCTTCGCCCATACCCTCCTCAAAACCACAGAGGAGTCCGAGCGCGAGGTCCAACCGTTCACCTTGGATGGAAAGACGTGGATTGTGGCCGACGCACGCATCGACGCGCGCCAGGAGCTTTTCGCCGCATGGATGGCCTCCGGGGAAACCGATCCTGCGCAATCCTCTTGCACCGACGCAGAACTCATACTGCGCGCCTACCGCACCTGGGGAGAAGCTTGCGTGGAACGCTTGCGAGGCGATTTCGCCTTCGCCATTTGGGATGACGCAAGACAGAAGCTGTTTTGCGCGCGCGACCAACTTGGCGTCAAGCTTCTGTACTATGCGCACCTGGGCTCCTGCGTAATCTTGAGCAACACGCTCGAATGCATCCGGCAGCACCCGCTCGTCTCAGACCGATTGAATGACCTAGCGGTGGCTGATTTCCTCTTATTCGGAGTGAATCGGGATCTGGCGGCAACTTCCTTTGCTCAAATTCAAAGAATTCCCCCGGCCCACAGGGCCGCCTGGTCGGCAAGCGGCCTTCGGCTCAGCCGCTATTGGACCATGCCCGTCGATGAACCGCTCCTTTACCGCCGCTCCGGCGATTACATCGATCGCTTTCACGAACTATTGCAAAACTCCGTCGCGGACCGCCTTCGTTCCAATCGAGTATGGGTTTTCATGAGCGGCGGATTGGATTCCCCCGCGCTCGCAGCCACGGCGCGCGATCTCATGCGCTCGCGTTACCAAACTTTTGAGTTGCAGGCGCTGACCACTTCGCATCCCTTCTTGCCCGAGGAGGATCGCTACGCGGAGGCCGCGGCTGCGCATCTGAAAATTCCGATCCACTTTCGCCACTCTGCCGAAACAACCAGTGCGAATTGGGAACAAACTCCCTTCTCTGCACCGGAACCGCATAGCAGCGCCTGGACCGTTCCCACCGAGCGCGAATTCTGGCAGGGTCTTGCACCTTATAGCCGTGTCTTCTTTTTCGGCGAAGGTCCGGATAATGCTTTACGGTTCGAGTGGCGGCCCTGCGTTTCCTATATGCTCCGCCGCAGCCTGTACCTGCGCCTGCTGACGAGCCTCACTGCGACTTTATTCTCCCAGCGATATCCGCCCTTCTGGTTCCGCTTGTCGAAGGGAATGCGCAACCGCGAAGCGCCGGCCCTATTTCCTCCGTGGATTAACCCAACACTCGAATCCCGCCTTGGCCTCCGAGAGAGATGGCACGCGCTTGATTCCGCGCCGGTTTCGAATCATCCTTGGCGCCCGGCCGGTTACGCGTCGCTCCAAATACCGCTGTGGCAAACTCTCTTCGAATATTTCGACGCCGCGAGTACGCGCGCTTGCTTTGAAGTCAGGCATCCTTTCCTCGATTTAGAAATGCTTCGTTTCCTGCTGGCAGTTCCCGCGCTTCCCTGGTGCCGTTCCAAACACCTCATGCGGCGCGCTATGCGCGGCGCCCTGCCGCCCGAAATCTTGCGCCGCAGGAAGACGGGCACGCCGGCGGTGGCATTCACGAATCATCTCTCGGAACTGTGCGGCGCACCTTTTCTGCCGGCGCCCGGCATTGGCGAATATCTCGACGTCGAACAATTGCCCCATGCGGCCTCGCCCAGCCTCGTCGAAAGCAACATTCGTGCACGGATACTGAATCATTGGTTGCAAAACTCGTTGCTGGCTAACGATAATCAGGAGCGGGAACATCTCAGTGGCCGACTCGTCCGACAAAGCGCCGCAAAGCACTGATCAGGCTGCGCCCAAAAAGCCCTACAGCAGCCCTCGGCTGGAGGTCTACGGCGACTTGCGCAAAATCACGACCACTATGGGTGGCCATGGACTCTCGGATAATCGTTTTTTCCCCATTATCAGGACGCATAGCTAACCTTCGGCCAAGAGTCTCTCCCTGCGGCCATCTCCTTTTTCCCGCTTCACGTTGGCCCCGCATCGCTCTGCTATACTCCTTCGGTGACCCCCAAATCCCCGAAAAAACTCTTCCTGATCGACGCCATGGGCTTCGTTTTTCGCGCCTTCTTTGCGCCCATGGACCGCCTGCAAAATAAGGGCGTCCCCACCAAAGTCCCCTACCTTTTCTCCAACATGCTTCGCCGCGTCACCAAGGATTTGCAGCCCGATTATGTCGCCGTCGTCTTCGATCCCCCCGGCCCCACCTTCCGCGACAAGCTTTTCAGCCGAATACAAAGCCCAGCGCCCGCCCATGCCCGACGATCTTTCCATTCAGCTTCCCTTTGTGCGCCGCCTCTGCGAAGCCATGCGCCTGCCCATCATCGAAGTTCCGGGCTACGAAGCCGACGACGTCATCGGCGCGCTGGCCCAGCAATCCGGCCGCCGCGACGTCGACGTCTACATCGTCACCAGCGACAAAGACATGATGCAGCTGGTCGGCGGCCGCGTCCGCGTCCTGCGCCCCGGCCAGGGCGCCGGCAAAGCCCGACGTCATCCTCGACGCCGCGAAAGTCGAAGAACTCATGGGCGTGCCGCCGGAAAAAGTCGCCGACGTCATGGCGCTGATGGGCGATTCCATCGACAATATCCCCGGCGCCAAAGGCATCGGCGAAAAAGGCGCCCGCGAATTGATCCGCCGCTTCGGCTCCGTCGAAGCCGCCCTCGACCACGCCGCCGAAGTCGAAGACAAGCGCTATCGCGAAGCGCTCCTCAACTGCCGCGAACAGGTGATGCTCTCCAAGCAGCTTGCCACCATCGCCGCCGACGCCCCCGTCGAGCTCGATCTGGGAGGCCCTCGCCCGGCGCGAGCCCGATTATGCCGCTCTGCGCGACCTCTATGCCGAGCTCGGCTTTACTTCGCTTCTGAAGGATCTGCCCGCCGCGACCACCACCTCCGCCGTCGCCACCGATTACGCCGCCCTCGATTCGCCCGCCGCCGTCCGCGAATTCCTGGCTGCGCAGCCGCACGATCGCCCGATCGCCGTCTGGCTCACGCTCGACTCCGGCGAACGCGAGATCGAAGGCTTCGGCGCGCGCGTCGCCGGATTCGAGCTATCTCCCGGGCCCGGCGTGGCGCGCTCCGCCTGGTGCGACCCCCGGCCGAAATCATTGCGCCCTTGCGCGAATTTCTCGCCGATCCGCGGCGCCCCAAAATCGTCCACGACCCTAAGCTCATCGAGCTGCTTGGCCGGCCCTTTGCGCGGTTAAATCACGCGATCATGCTCTATTCTTTTCTCTTGCGGCCCACCACCGCGCAGCACGACCTCGCCGACGTGGTCCTGCGCCATTTGAATCTCACCCTCTCCGGCGCCGCCGGCGAACATGCCGATTTCCTCCAGCGCCTCGCGCCGCTGCTTCGCCGCGAAGTCGAAGAACAGGATCTCGTCCCGGTCTACGACGATATCGACCTGCCGCTCGCGCCCGTCCTCGCCGCCATGGAGCGCCACGGCATTCGCGTCGATCCCGCCGCGCTCGCCACCATGTCGGCATCCATGGAAAGCGAAATTCGCGCCCTCGAGCGCTGCATCTGGGAGCTGGCCGGCTGCGAATTCAATATCAATTCGCCGCCGCAGCTGGCCGAAATCCTCTTTGACAAGATGAACCTCGCTCCCTCCGCCAAGCGCAGCCGGGCCCGTGCGCGCTCCACCGCCGCCGACGTTCTCAACGAGCTGGCCTTGCTGCACGAGCTGCCTCGCAAAGTCCTCGAATATCGCGAGCTGGCCAAGCTCAAATCCACTTACGTCGACGCTCTGCCCCCGCTGATCGAGCCGGCAACCGGCCGCCTGCACACCCGCTTCAGCCAGACCGGCGCGGCCACCGGCCGGCTCAGCTCTTCCGATCCCAATCTGCAAAATATTCCCGTGCGCACCGAACTGAGCCGCCAGATTCGCGCCGCCTTCGTCGCCGATCCGGGCTGGACTCTGCTCTCCGCCGACTATTCCCAGATCGAGCTGCGCATCCTGGCGCATTTCTCCGAGGATCCCGTCCTGGTCGAGGCCTTTCGCACCGGCCAGGACATTCACTCGCGCACCGCCCAGGAAGTTTTCGGCGTCGGTCCCATGGCCCAGACCTCCGAGCATCGCCGCGCCGCCAAGGTGATCAATTTCGGCATCATCTATGGCCTTTCCCCTTTTGGGCTGGCGCAGAATCTGCAGATCGACCAGAAAGAAGCGGCCAAATTTATCGCCGCCTATTTCGAGCGCTATCGCGGCGTAAAGGAATATCTCGATCGCGGGCTCGAGGAAGTCCGCCGCACCGGCTTCACCCGCACGCTTCTTGGCCGCCGCCGGCCCATTCCGGAGATCTCCTCGCCCCAGTTCAATCTGCGCAATCTCGCCGAGCGCACCGCGCTGAATACTCCCCTGCAAGGCACGGCCGCCGACCTCATCAAGCTGGCCATGATCAAGATTCAGCGCGAGCTCGAATCGCTCCGCTTGCGCTCCCGCATGATTCTGCAAGTGCACGACGAACTGCTCTTTGAAGCGCCCCCCGAGGAGCTCGACCGGTTGCGCGCCATCGTGCGCCCCGCCATGGAGCAGGTCTATCCTCTGAGCGTCCCTCTTGTCGTCGATCTGAAATCGGGTGCAAACTGGAGCGACATGAAGTAGCGCCGTTCGGCTTGCTCTTCATGCCAGAAGGAGGCCGGCTCCATGAGACATTCCCCCGGATTTTTGAAATTAGTCGACGACGCCAAAGCGCGCGTCAACGAGGCCGATTTTCGCGACATCAAGCGGCGCCTCGACGCCCGCGAAAAACTCACCCTCGTCGATGTCCGCGAAGACAACGAATGGGCCCGCGGCCATCTGCCCGGAGCCGTCCACCTCGGCAAAGGCATCATCGAGCGCGATATCGAGCAGGCCATTCCCGATAAGGATGCGCCGCTGGTGCTCTATTGCGGAGGAGGATTCCGGTCGGCCCTGGTCGCCGATAACCTGCAGAAGATGGGCTACACCCACGTCATTTCCATGGATGGCGGCTGGCGCGGCTGGACCACGGCCGGCTATCCCATCGAAAGGCCCGGCGAAGACTCCGCCGAGGAGCTTCCTATGGAAAAAGGCGAAGCCGCCCGCTAACTCGCTTCAGCAGGCTGCCTTACGGCAATCCCCCGTCCGTGCGCGCGCAGAATTTATCGCTTCTTGACGCACGTCATTTGCAGGAAGTCTTTACGGCTTGTTACTATGTGCGTTCACTGGGGCGTGGTCCAACCGGTAGGACACCGCACTGTTAATGCGGATGGTGAAGGTTCGAATCCTTCCGCCCCAGCCAAGGCTTTCCGCCCCCCGGCCGTAATCCCCCGGTGCGTAATTCGGTCCGTAAATCAACGACGCTGAATCGCGTCCACGCCAAGACACACACCTTCACGTCCATATCGGTTCACGATACATAAATCTTGGGGAATGAACTTGGAGAAGCGGCTCAAAACTTCGGTCTAAGTTCGGTCTAAAGAGGTGGGATCTGAAAAAGGTCGGGGGGAAGATCGCGCCGGCCCAGCCCTCAATCCCCTAAAGGGATCCTCGGCTCGTCTTCCCCCTTCGGTTATTCTTAGGGCACGCGGCGCGCCAAACTTAACTTCCTGAAACTGCGAGCCCTCCTTGGTCGCCCCCTGGGTAAAAAGGGAAACCCGCCGGGAAAAAATTCTGGTGCCCCCATCGAGCGACCCGTCTAGTGGATTGTCTGAACCAGTTGGTCCCAGGTTTGCCCTCCCCCAGGAAAAAGATTTGCCTTCCGCCCGGTACACCGAAGACTCTACAAATCTTTGCTCGCTCCCTAAACGCCTCGTTCCTAAACGGAGGGCGGAGGAACCGAAGGTAACGAAACGACACAAAATCGCTGCCCGCCCCTCGTCTTGACCCACACCTGGTCGGCTGTTAGTGTTGAGGATTACCCTGGCCGTATTTTACCCACCGTACGCTGGCCCGCTCTGTGGGGCCGTGCAACGGCAGGCCCGTTTAACGTCGTTTAACCATGGCACTGAAAAGCATCGTCATTCGCGGGGCCCGCCAGCACAACCTGAAAAATATCAGCCTGGAAATCCCGCGTAACTCCCTCACCGTCATTACCGGACTATCCGGATCGGGCAAATCCTCGCTCGCCTTTGACACCATCTACGCCGAGGGCCAGCGCCGCTACGTCGAATCCCTTTCCGCTTACGCGCGCCAGTTTCTGGACCAGATGGAGCGCCCCGAAGTCGATTCCATCGACGGCCTTTCGCCCTCCATCGCCATCGAGCAGAAAACCACCACGCGCTCGCCCCGATCCACCGTCGGCACCATCACCGAAATTTACGATTACCTGCGCGTCGTCTATAGCTCTATCGGCGTGCCCCATTGCCCCAACTGCGGCCGTGCCATCACCCGGCAGTCCAGCGAACAGATCGTTCAGGCCGTCTTGAGCGGCGAATTGGCTCATGAAGGCGATCGCATCATGGTGCTCGCGCCCATCGTTCGCGGCCGCAAGGGGGAATACCGCCAGGAGCTCGATAAATTGGCGCGCGCCGGATACACGCGCGTGCGCATCGATCGCGTGCTCTATCCTCTCGACGAGCCGCCGCGCCTCGATCGCCGCAAGAATCACGACATCGAAATCGTGGTCGATCGTCTGCTGGTGAAGCCCGGCATCGCCGCGCGTTTGGCGCAATCGCTGAATGCCGCGCTCAAGCTCGCCCAAGGCCTGGTAACCGTTTCGGTGGTGGACGGAACCGAGCAAGTCTTCTCCGAAAAGCTGGCTTGCCCCGAATGCGGCATCTCCGTGCCGCAACTCGAGCCGCGCTCCTTCAGCTTCAATTCGCCCTACGGCGCGTGTCCCGCGTGCCATGGCTTGGGTTCCAAATACGATTTCGATCCCGCCAAGGTGATCGTGGATTGGTCCCGTCCTCTTTTCGAAGGTGGACTGGGGCCCGGCTCGGGTTCCGTCTATCTGAAGCGAACGCTCGATATCGCCGCCGCGGCCCACGGCTTGGATCTCTCCAAGCCCTTCGAAAAATTCTCCCGCCGCGAGCAAAACTTGATCCTTTACGGCTATCCGCCTCCTCAAGACCGCTTGGCCGCCAATGGCCAAAATGGAACCGAGCCATCGGAAAGCTCCCGCGCCAAGGAGAAGAAGATTCCCGGATTGCGATTCCCGGGCCTTTTCGGTTTTCTGGAAAGCAATCTCGCCGATACCAATTCCGACGGTTATCGCGAATGGCTCACCCAATACATGTCCGCCGCGCTCTGTTCGGCTTGCGGCGGAAGGCGCCTGCGTCCCGAGAGCCTGGCGGTCAAAGTGGGCGATCTCTCCATCTCGGATTTCACCGCCTTGGCACTGACCGAGGCGCGGCCCGCCGTCGATCGCATTCGCGATGGACTCTCCCTGCGCCAGCGCAAAGTCGCCGGCCGTCCGCTCGCGGAGATCTCCGAACGCCTGGATTTTCTGCTCGCCGTCGGCTTGGGCTACCTGAGTCTGGACCGTTCGGCGGCCACGCTCTCCGGCGGCGAGGCCCAGCGCATTCGCCTGGCCACGCAGATCGGTTCGCGCCTGCGCGGCGTGCTCTATGTGCTGGACGAGCCTTCCATCGGTTTGCACGCGCGCGATAACCATCGCCTGCTCACCTCGCTGGAACAGCTTCGCAATCTCGGCAATACCGTTCTCGTCGTGGAGCACGATGAGGAGACCATCCGCCGCGCCGATTTCGTCGTCGATCTCGGGCCCGGCGCGGGCAATGCCGGCGGCCACTTGGTCGCTATCGGCACTCCCGCGGCTATCGCCGCCAGCGAAGACTCTCTCACGGGCCGCTATCTTTCCGGCAAATTGGAAATCCCCGTCCCGGCGGCGCGGCGCAGTCCTAGCTCCAAAGTGCTCTCGCTGCTGGGCTGCGAGGCCAATAACCTGAAAAACCTGGACGTCAATCTTCCGCTGGGCCTGCTCATCGTCGTCGCCGGCGTTTCCGGTTCGGGAAAATCCACCCTGGTAAACGACATTCTGTATCGCGCCCTGGCTCAAAAGCTCTACCGTTCCATGGAGCAGCCCGGACAGTTCCGCGAAATCCGCGGCGCCGAGCACATCGACAAAGTCATCGAAATCGATCAGGCGCCCATCGGACGCTCGCCCCGCTCCAATCCCGCCACCTATACCGGCGTCTTCGCGCCCATACGTGAACTATTCGCCATGCTGCCCGAATCCCGCGAGCGCGGCTATCGTCCCGGGCGCTTCAGCTTCAACGTCAAAGGCGGCCGCTGCGAAGCTTGCCAGGGCGACGGCCTCAAGCGCATCGAGATGAACTTCCTCCCCGACGTTTACGTCACCTGCGACGTTTGCCGCGGCCGCCGCTACAACTCCGAGACCCTGGCCGTGCGCTACAAAGGCTATTCCATCTCCGATGTGCTGGACATGCCCATCGAGGAAGCCGTCAAGCTCTTGGAGAACATTCCTCAGGTGAACCAAAAGCTGCAAACCTTGGTCGATGTCGGCCTTGGCTATGTCGAACTCGGCCAGTCTTCCACCACGCTTTCCGGTGGAGAAGCGCAAAGGATCAAGCTGGCCCGCGAGCTCTCCCGCCGCCAGACCGGGCGCACTCTATACATCCTGGACGAACCCACCACCGGCCTGCATTTCGACGACGTAAAGAAGCTCATGCACGTCCTGAATCGCCTGGTGGACCTCGGCAATACGGTGCTGATCATCGAGCACCACCTCGACGTCATTAAACAGGCCGATTGGGTGATCGATCTTGGCCCCGAAGGCGGAGAGGCGGGAGGCCGGATCGTCGCTCAGGGCACTCCGGAACAGGTCGCCCGCAACAAAAAATCCTACACGGGTCAGGCTCTGGCCCCCGTGCTCCACCTCAATGGAACTGCCAATACCAAGCAATTGCCCTCGCCTGAGCCGCTCGCCAATTCCGCTGGAACTACCGGTACTAGCGCCAATTTCGCCGCCAAGTGACGATGCGGCCAGCATCGTCATCCCGAGCGACCAGCGTGAGCGAGGGATCTCTCCCCGCCGCGCATCAAATTAGCGCTCATGAGAGGCGAATCGGAGGCTGCGTCCCCGAAACACTTGCGCCAAACGCTCAGTCCATCTACAGTGCAATGTAGGGTACCGCTCGCTGCGGGCCGATCATCCAAACAGTTATCCGGCGACCATCGTCCAAGGACCATTGAAAGAGCAGAGCAGCCGAATGAGTACTTTGTATCCAGATAGCGCACCCGAGCCTCACGAGCCGCAATCCGAAGGGCTTACCCCGGAGCCATTCCACCCGCCCAGCCCCGAGGAGCCCTCGCCCCAATTCAGGCCGCGTCCCGAATTTGAGCTGAGGCCGGTGCCCGATCGCCTGGCGCCTTTCGATTCGCGCACCCCCTTTTATTGGATGGATCTGGTCTATCTCATACTCTTTTATTTCGTTTGTGGCGGCTTGCTTACCTTGATTGTTGCCGCCGGCGCCTTCGTTTTCTTTGGGATCTCCCCTTCCGAATTGAAAAGCTCTACCACAGCCTGGGCTTCGGTGATGATCATCAGCCAGGCCTTGCTCTCCGGAGCCACGCTGGCATTTCTGTACGCCATCCTTCGCGGACGCACTTCGGCCCCGTTTTGGCAGTCCCTCGGCTGGCGCGATTTTCATAAGATGGCCACGCACGCCTCCATCGCGCTGCGCTACATATTCGGAGGATTTGGTTTAGCAGTGCTGGTGGGCTGGGCGGGAAACTTCGTGGGCCGCGAATCCGGCATTCCCATGGAGGAGCTGTTCCGCAGCCGCCAAAGCGTTCTGATGCTTATGGCGTTGGGCATTCTCGTGGCTCCGGTGGTTGAGGAGACTATTTTTCGCGGATGCATCTATCCCGTGATCGCCCGAAAGTTCGGCATCACTGCGGGAGTTCTGGCCACTGGCGCGCTCTTTGGACTGGCCCACGCTCAGCAACTCGGCGGCGCCTGGGGGCAAATCGGACTGCTGATTTGCGTGGGCATTGTGCTTACCTACGTGCGCGCCCGCGCCGGAACCGTGGCGGCCAGCTACTTCGTCCACCTTGGCTACAATACGATCTTATTCGCGGGCTTTTTCATCGCCACCGGCGGGCTCCGCCATCTCCCCACCAGTTGAGCCAGCCATCAGTCATCGCCGGCTCGGCGCAACTCCGAGCGGAGTGATCTTCCCACGCGAACCATGAGCAAAGTCGTCCAGCCCATCGAATGGACCCCCGCCGGCGTCGTTATGCTCGACCAGCGCCGCCTGCCCGCCGAAGTCGTGCGCCACACCTACACCGATTACCAGGATGTCGCCGCCGCCATCCGCGACATGGTCATCCGCGGCGCGCCGGCCATCGGCGTCGCCGCGGCCATGGGCATTGCGCTCGGCGTGCAGCGCTCGAAAGCCGCCTCGGTCCCTGAGTTGCGCGCAGAGTTCCCGGTTATCTGCGACGCCATGGCCCGCACCCGGCCCACCGCCGTCGACCTTTTTTGGGCCATCAATCGCCTGAAGCGTCGCTTCGAGGAACTCGCCGCGGCTTCCGACCTGCCCTCCATCCGCCAAGCTCTGGTCGCCGAGGCTCGCCTGATCCATGAAGAAAAGCGCGCCATTGACGAAGCCATCGGCCGTTTCGGCGCCGCGCTGATGCCCCAGAGTGGTCAGGTGATGACGCAATGCAATGCCGGCGCCTTGGCCACCGCCGGCATTGGCACTGCTCTGGGCGTGATTCGCGTGGCCGTCGAACAGGGCCGCGAGCTGCGCGTTTTCGTTCCCGAAACGCGCCCTTATCTGCAGGGCGCGCGCCTCACGGCCTGGGAATTGGCCGAAGGCGGCATTCCCCTCACCCTGATTACCGACAACATGGTGGGTCATTTCCTCAAGACGGGGAAAATCGGCGCCGTAGTTGTCGGCGCGGACCGCATCGCCGCCAACGGCGACACGGCAAATAAAATCGGCACCTATCAGATGGCCGTGCTGGCGCGGGAAAATAACGTGCCCTTTTACGTGGCCGCGCCGCTTAGCACTTTGGATCTCTCCATTCCTTCGGGCGACAGCATTCCCATCGAGGAGCGCCCCGCCGAGGAGGTCACGCACTTTCGCGGCGTTCGCATCGCGCCCGACGTCGAAGCGGCCCATCCCGCCTTCGACGTCACCCCGGCGCGCCTGATCACCGGCATTATCACCGAACGCGGCGTCGCTTCGGCGCCCTATCGCGATTCGCTGGCGCGCCTTTTCGCACATTCCGACACGGAGCCGGAGAGAGGCTCGCCCGCCCCGCCGGAGCGTCCCGCTTCGGCGCGCTAATCGTTTATTTCGGCGCGGGCGCGGTCTGCGCAGGCGAAGAGTTCGGCGGCGTCGACGGCGCTCCTCCCGGAATCTCCCTCGATTGTCCCAGCTGGATGGTCGATCCGAACCGTTTGTAGTTCTTGTATCGCACGGTCATGCGGATGTGCACGTCGCCCTGGCTGAAGTGGAGAAAGTCGTCGGCGTGCGTGTACGTCGGGAACCAGAACGTGCCTTCGATGTTCTCCCGGTAGGTCACGAATCGCGGGAAAAGGTTCTGATTGCCGCCGGTCAGGATGTCCGGGACAGCCTTGCCATCCGTCTTCACCACGGCCAAGTCGCGGCCATCCACCCAAACCGTGCCCTGAAAGTAGCGCTGGTTCTTTTCGATGCGCTTGGGGCCCACGCAAAATTTATAGGTGTTCAGCTCGTCCAGCTTCTCTGTCCCCGCCGCTTGGACGTCGTACTTCGGCAGATCTTCCGCCGTCAGCACAAACGGCTGAATATTCTCGAGGTCCTTCATGTCTTCCGGCGAGAGCGAAAAATCGTGCAGGCTCGGCGCTGGCGCATAGGTGATGTTTTCGTAGCGTCGCCCCTGCGGCGTGAACACAATTTCGCTGTCCAGTTGGTAGTCGCCCGGATTCGGCGATACGTCTTCCACCAGCACCTCTTGCGAATAGGTGTAGTTCTCGCGCGCCAATTTGAAATCCGATTCGTGCTGCGCGAACTTGCTGATGATGTCCCCCGTCGGCGCTGACGTAGCCGCCGATCCCCCCGCGTCCGTGGGTCCGCCCGTGCCCGGCGCGCACTGCGCACCGGTCTGCGAAGCGAACTCCCCTTTTTCTTTGTCTTTCTTATTGTCCTTTTTCTCTTTTTGAGACGGCATTCCCGCCGCAAATAATGGCTGAGTGGAGAGCAATAATCCCGCGCTCAGAAATCCCACCGTCACGTGCCGCACTAAATTGCTCAGAAAACTTCTGCGAATATTCATCGCCGCAACCTTCCCGCTGTTCCTAATCTTGCTTGGCCCTTTTTGTCTAATCCCTTGGGTTTAACACTCTTTTGTTTAACATAAGAACTCGTCCAGTTGGAACAAGGTTGCCCGCTGGTACAAGGTACCGTCATAGCTCTTGAGCCCTGATTATATCGCCCGAGCCCCGCCTATGATTATGCCTCTTGCGCGGACGCCTCGCTTATCGGTGAACTCCAGTAGCCGCGCGAGCTCTTCCCGAATCGAACTTCACGTTCCCCTCACAGCATCCAACTCATCCAAGCGTAAAGAGTTGAATCGTCCGCTTGGCTGCGCTGTGGATATTATTTTTTGGGCGCGTGGTTTGCCTTGACAACCCCTCTCGCGGTGTTATGACTGTCCGAATCCGCTGTAGCCTTCCTGCCGGACAGGAAGCCTGCTCTTTGACAACTGAATGAGACATGCCAGAACCCGTTCGGTTTATGAGTGAATCGAGCGATATTTTATTCAAAAGTTCGTTCTGAAATCTCACGTCCCGGCTTCTAGCCGGGATTTTGATTTTAGGACAACCAGTTTCAAACGAGAGTTTGATCCTGGCTCAGAGCGAACGCTGGCGGCGTGCTTAACACATGCAAGTCGAGTGCGCAGTCTGCTGTAGCAATACAGCAGGCCGGCGCACGGCGCACGGGTGAGTAACACGTGGGCAACCTGCCCTCCAAAGGGGGATAACCCCCCGAAAGGCGGGCTAATACCGCATGACATTCCGGTGGCTTCGGCCGCCGGAATCAAAGTCCGCAAGGACGTTGGAGGAGGGGCCCGCGCCCGATTAGCTTGTTGGCGAGGTAACGGCTCACCAAGGCTTTGATCGGTAGCCGGTCTGAGAGGATGGCCGGCCACACTGGAACTGAGACACGGTCCAGACTCCTACGGGAGGCAGCAGTGGGGAATCTTGCGCAATGGGCGAAAGCCTGACGCAGCGACGCCGCGTGGGGGATGAAGCTTCTCGGAGTGTAAACCCCTTTCGACCCGGACGAAACGCCCGCAAGGGCTTGACGGTACGGGTATAAGAAGCCCCGGCTAACTACGTGCCAGCAGCCGCGGTAAGACGTAGGGGGCCAGCGTTGCTCGGAATTACTGGGCGTAAAGGGTTCGTAGGCGGTGCGGCAAGTCGGAAGTGAAATCTCTGGGCTTAACTCAGAGGCTGCTTCCGAAACTGCCGTGCTAGAGTGCGGGAGAGGCGAGTGGAATTGCAGGTGTAGCGGTGAAATGCGTAGATATCTGCAGGAACACCCGTGGCGAAGGCGGCTCGCTGGACCGCAACTGACGCTGAGGAACGAAAGCTAGGGGAGCAAACAGGATTAGATACCCTGGTAGTCCTAGCCCTAAACCATCAGGACTTGGGGTGCATCCCGTTGGCGGGTGCGTCCCGTAGCTAACGCGTTAAGTCCTGCGCCTGGGGAGTACGGTCGCAAGGCTGAAACTCAAAGGAATTGACGGGGGCCCGCACAAGCGGTGGAACATGTGGTTCAATTCGACGCAACGCGAAGAACCTTACCTGGGCTTGAACTGCCACTGACCAGCGGTGGAAACATCGCCTTCCCGCAAGGGACAGTAGTAGAGGTGCTGCATGGCTGTCGTCAGCTCGTGCCGTGAGGTGTTGGGTTAAGTCCCGCAACGAGCGCAACCCCTACTCTTAGTTGCCACCCGCAAGGGGGAACTCTAAGAGGACTGCTCCGGATAACGGAGAGGAAGGTGGGGATGACGTCAAGTCAGCACGGCCTTTATGTCCAGGGCTACACACGTGTTACAATGCATGGTACAAACCGTCGCGAACCCGCGAGGGGGAGCTAATCGGAAAAAACCATGCTCAGTTCGGATTGCAGTCTGCAACTCGACTGCATGAAGCTGGAATCGCTAGTAATGGCGTATCAGAACGACGCCGTGAATACGTTCCCGGGCCTTGTACACACCGCCCGTCACATCACGAAAGTGGGCTGTACTAGAAGTCGCCGTGCTAACCGCAAGGAGGCAAGCGCCCAAGGTATGACTCATGATTGGGGTGAAGTCGTAACAAGGTAGCCGTAGGAGAACCTGCGGCTGGATCACCTCCTTTCTAAAGAATCAGGCTTGCCCTTCCCTGCTTTTGCCAAACGAAAACGTCCTAATCTAGGGGCGCCTTCGCAAAGCAATGCAGTACAGCAGGAAAGAGGCGGCCCACGAATCTTCTAGCCTGAGTTACACAGGAAAAAACGTAGACCCCTAAAAAGGCCCGCGTTTCAGAAGATTCAATCCCGGTCCTTTAACAAGACCGGGATCCTTCTTCGGCGAACTCACACGCCGAAGAAAAAATATCGCCCCTTCATTTGTAAGGAACAACAAATTCACTCGTTCCGTCCGGGTTCTGACAGGTCTCATTCGGTTCTCAAAGCGCAAACTTCGATTACTCCCTTACCTTTCTTGGCCCCTTCGCTTTGTTGTTCTTCCGTTGTCATTCCGAGCGCAGCGAGGCGCGCTTCGCGCTCCGGGCGCCTTCGCGGAGAATCCCTCATTCTGTTTTCTTTGCGTACCTTTCCCTCCGTCCTGTGCCCTTCATTTGAAATCTCAAATTTCCGATTTGCGATTTCCCTGACTTGCTGCCGCAACCCTTCGCTTAGGTCCGCCACAACATGCTCGCTTGTAGTAGACTCCTAACTGACCATGTACTGTCCAGTCTGCGGAGCGGAATATCGCCCGGGCTTTTCGGTTTGCTCGGATTGTCAGGTTGCGCTCGTACCGCATCCGCCGCCTGCCTCCTCGGCCGAAGCCTCCGCGGACCGCGCATCCTTTGTAACGGTTTGGGCCGGGGACGATCCGCTGAAGTACGGCGAAGTCTGCGAGGCCTTGGAGCGTCGGAAGATTCCCGCGCGTACGCTCCACCGGGAGGACCGCTCTTTTAATCTGACGATGGAGCCCGCCTACGAAGTGTATGTTGCGGTTGACTTCACGCACTCCGCGCGAAAAGCCATCAAGGAGATCGATACCGCCGAACAGGAGGCTGAACGCGTCTCCGAATCTGGAATTCCGGAAACTCCTGCGGAAGAAGGCGGGACAAGCGAGGATGAGGAGCGCGGCGGCACGCTCGATCTCGATCCCCAGGGTGCCACGGTCGAAGTCTGGTCCGGAAAAGACGCTCACACCGCCGCCATGATCGTCTCTTCGCTGCGAGAGAATCAAATCCTGTGTCGCTCCGAGCCCGTTGTTGCCGGCCCCAAAAACGCGCCCAAGAAGGCGCCGGACGAAGTCGCCCCGACAACGCTCTTCGTTTTTCCGCAGGATCAGCGCCGCGCAAAAGAAATCATTCGAGAGATCGTCGACGCCGTCCCTCCGGAATAGGTACCATCCCTGCCGTGAGGCCCTCGCCGCGCATCCCTCTCACGCTTCCCAGCGCGCTCATGCCTTGGGCTCGATTTCCCGTCGTGTCAGACTTCGCCTCGTGCGAATCCTTATCCCCGGACTGATCCTTTCCTTCGTTGCCGCGCTGCTTTACTTTCTGGTCCCCGGCGTGAAAGAGCAGCCTTGGACAGCTTCTCGCATTGCCGGACTGGTGATCGCAGCGATCGGATGACGCTCTCGTTGTGATTGCTCGAATTCAGTTGGGGAGCTCGTTCTCGTTTCGGCCCGAGGCCAAGGGTCTGGTGACTGGCGGCCTGTATTCCCGGATCCGTAACCCCATCTACATATTTCTCGATGCCACGGTCTTGGGGTTTGATCCTCGCGTTGCGCTTGTACTGGCTTTTTCTGCTGCCGCCCGTATTGGTGTTCTTTCAGGCGCGGCAAGCCCGGAAAGAAGCCACACTGTTACAGGAGAAGTTCGGGCAAACTTATCGGGACTACGCCAAGCAGACTTGGTTTTAGCAGGGTGGGCCCGTTTCACTTTGCTATCGGTTGTCATCCCGAACCCAGCGCGGGCCCCCAACACGCGCCGGTCTTGCGTGTGTTGGGGTGGTAGTCCCGCCTTTTGCGGATCTCGGTGAGGGATCTGCTTTTGCCCTTGTCTCCTCGTTGTCATTCCGAGCGCAGCGAAGAATCCCTCCTTCTGTTTACCTTCCCTTGTTCCGATTTGAGATCGCTTCGTGAGGAACCTGCCGATCCGTCCCTTTCGATCCAGGGTCTAGGCCTTCGCCTACGCTTCGCGTGCCTTTCGAATAAACAAATTCTTTGACTTTTGTGTACTACTCGTGTACCATACGTCATGTTCGCTGTCGAAAATCGCTCGCCTGCCCTTTTCTCCGCCGATTCACCTTTTAGATCGTTCCCCCGTCTGAACTCATTCGGTCGCCGCCGGTACCGATCCCCTGTTCCGCTCGCCCTGGTGCCTGCGCCGCAACGGCCGCCCAAACCGCAGGGGTAAACAGCGTAGAATCACACTCTTGCACAAGCGATAAAGATAACTGCCCTGGAATGATACTCTTGTGCAAACGCGAAAATAACTGCCCTGGAATGATACTCTTGCAAAAAAAGTTGGGGGGAGGGGGTAGGTGGGGAACGTTTGAGGCCACTCCCTGATTCCATGGCTCTTAACGGAAATCCACTAGCAAAGCCTCCCGCCGGCCACCCGTTCGAGGATCCGGTACGGCGCCGACTCCGGCGCCACCAGCGCCTCCGGCGGAATCAGCAGTGTCTGCTCGATGGCGAATTGGCCGGACATCGCCGCGTGCGCCACGCCGTCGGTAAACACCATCCACGTCGCCAGCGGAGGAAACTCGAGGCGCACCTTGGGGGAGTTGCGCTGAAAATCGTCGCTCTCTTTCAGGTAATCGTGGAACCGCAGCATGAACTTGTCGTACGGCGTGCGGCTCAGCCGCGCCATTCCCATCCCCGCCGCCCAGCGCGAAACGCTGCGCCGCAAAAATCCGTTCTTCGCCGCGTACCGGCTCACGCCTGCCCCGCCCGCGTACTTTTCCGCCAGCCAGCCGAAGTCGTTCACCGCGTACCACACCCGCGGCTTCGCCGGGTGCAGGTTCGTAAATACGCGCAGGATGCGCCCGCCGCGCGTCGGCCGCAGGCGGAAGGCGTCCACGTGCAGCAGGTCGTTGCGCTTGTGCAGCGAAAGATCGCGGCCTTCTTCCTCGAGCGGCCGGAAGCTGGCCCAGTCCAGCTTCCATTTGTCGGCGTAGGGCCGCAGAAAATCGCGCAGAAAATCGATCACATGCGCGCTGTAGCTGCGCACGATGTGGTGCAGATGTGTCACCGTGCCGTGATCGCCGGAAAATCCGCGCAGCACGTCGTCCGCCGGCCGGTAAGAGACGTTCTTGTGCAGCCGCAGTTCGTTCCATTGCCGGGACAGAAGAAATTCGCGTTCGTCCGAGGGAAAGTCGTACGGCAGCTTGGGGAAATAGAGAATCTGCCCCGCCTCCAGTTCGCGGCAAAGCGCCCGAGCGCGGGCGTCTTTGTCCGCCGCATCCCGCGCGTTCTTCCATCCGCCCGGGAAGGCGTAATCCTCCACCGCGATCCAGTTCGCCTTCTGCATCTCGATTTCGGTCATTGGTGCGTCATCCGGTCCTCGTGGCATGTACGGAAAGATGATGCAGGCTGCGCCCAAAACAAGCAAGGCCAAGAGGCGCAAGTTTGCGCGCGTCAAGCGCCGCATGGCCAAGCGCCAAGCCGTTTGGGGGCTTCTCGCCCAACTGACGAATGTGGACCGATCTGGGACAGTATTCGCGTTCCGAGCCTTGCGGCTGTCCCCAAAAGTAAGGTAAGTTAGTTCACGTTTTCCTTCGCCGGACCGGAGTACATTAGGCGCGCAGTCTCGTCCATGGGCGGGAACAAATCTTGCGCATAGCCAACTCCCAAAATGGTCACCCAGTGCCTCCGATGTTTACGACTTCGGGGGAAGAGGCTGGTGTGTCGAAAGCGGAATTTCAAAAGCGAGAATCCTGGCCCGTTTTCTGGCGCGTGGAAGGCAGCCTGGCACACCTGACCGCCGTCCGTCCGGTCGCCTACTTCACCTGGAACTCCCATACCTTTGCCGAGCGCTGGGCGCGCCGAGGAGGGCTTTTCCTGCAGGCCGCATTTCGGCCCGTGCTCTACGCGACTCACCGCGTGATGGCGACCCGGATTTTGCACGCCCTCCTGAGGGGCGTTAGCCGCGACCGGCTGGACCTGCTGGGGGAAGAGTATTTTCAGTACATCCTCAAGGAGCAGCTGCGGCCCGAGGGCGTGGCCAAGTTGCGCGAATGGATGGATCAGCACGGCCAGGTGGTTCTGGTCAGCCAGGGCCTGGACCACGTCATGCGCCCGCTGGCGCAGCACCTGGGAATCGACCGGCTGGTGGCCAACCGGCTGGAGTTTCGCAATGGCATCGCCACCGGACGGCTGCTGACTCCGGTGATTCGCCCGCGCGGGCCGTTAGCATTTTTCGACGCCAAAGCGGATGGGAAAGTCCCTGCCGAGCAATTACTTCAGCGATCTGGGGCTGGAAAAGCATCCGGAACTGCTGGCCGATGCGATCTTCCCGGCGGCACGACCGTCTCCTCAAAACCACAATCCGCTGGTTATTTTTGAACGGGAGCCCGGCCGTCCGCTTTCGGTGCGCCAGGCGCTGCGAGGCAAGCGGATTCTCCTGATCGGCGTTACCGGATTTATCGCCAAGGTCTGGCTCGAGCATCTTCTCTCCCAAGTTCCGGAGATCGGCAAGATCTACCTGCTGGTCCGGCGGCAGCGCACCAACACGGCCCGCCGCAGGTTTGAAAAGATCGTGGAAGACTCGCCGGTATTCGACCGGCTGGAGGCGCGCTACGGGAAAAACCTAAGCGCGTTTCTCTCCGAAAAGATCGAAGTCGTGGAAGGGGATGTCAGCCAGCCGGGGCTGGGCCTTGACGACAAAACGCGGCAGCGGCTGGCCCGCGTGATCGATGTGGTGGTGAATAGCTCGGGGCTGACGGATTTCAATCCCGATCTGCGCGATGCGCTGGCCGCCAACGTCCAGCCGGCGGTCCATCTGGTCGATTTTCTGCGCGAATCCGACCACGCCGCCCTGCTGCATCTTTCCACCTGCTACGTGGTGGGGGCGCGCGACGGGCGCGTGGCCGAAGAGCTGACGGCCGAATTACACGCCCGCGAACGTCGAGGAGTTCAACGCGGAGCGCGAATGGCACTCGCTGAGGAGTTGGTGCGGAAAATCGAGGCGCGCGGCGCAGAGCGCCGAAGCTGGAAGCGGCGCTGCGACGCCAAGCCCTGGGCCGCCGTCACCGCAATCACCAGCCGCCGGGGCGCGAAATCGATGAACTGATCCGCAAGAACCGGATACGCTGGATGAGAAATCGCCTCACGCGAGCGGCCATGCGGCGCGCCCGCCGGCTGGGCTGGCCCAACACCTATACCTTCACCAAGAGCTTGGCGGAGTCGCTGCTTACCACGCGCGGCGCGGGCTTGCCCATCGCCATCGTCGCGGCCGTCGATCGTGGAAACATCCATCGAGCAGCCGTTCCGCGGATGGAATGAAGGCATCAATACTTCGGCGCCGCTTTCCTATCTGCTGGGGACCTATTTCCGGCAACTGCCCTCGAACGAGCGCAAGTGCCTGGACGTGATTCCGGTGGACATGGTGTGCCGCGGCATGACGCTGATCGCCGCGGCGCTGGTGGAACGGCGGCACAAGCCTCTCTATCAATTGGCCACCTCGGCCAACAATCCCTGCGACATGGGGCGCTCGATCGAGTTGACGGCGCTGGCGCACCGCAAGCATTACCGCGCGCAGCAGGGCCTGGAACATTGGGTGCGCATGCGCTTTGACACCATTCCGGTCTCCAAGGAGCGCTATCGCAATTTGTCCGTGCCGGCGCAAAAATTCGTGGTGCAGGGAATCAATCGCGCCGCCTCGGCGCTGCAATTCAAGCGCCCGCCGCTGGCCCGCGCCGAACGGGACCTGGAGCGCGTGGAAAAGCTGATCGAGCTATACGAGCCTTTTATCCTGCACAACGAGCAGGTGTTCGAGTCGGAGAACGTTCAACTGCTTTCCGCGCTGCTGCCCGTGGAAGAGCGCGAACAGTTCGGCTATGAGCCCGGCGCCGATCGACTGGTGGGACTATTGGATCAATATCCACGTCCCGGCGCTGCGCAAATGGTGCTATCCGCTGATCGAAGGCCACGCCGTGGAATGCGCGCCGCGCCGCGAATTCCACTTGCCCGATCAGCGACGCAGCGCCAGCCCAGGGACTCCGCCAGCGCCTGAGCCACATGGCCATCTTCCTCACCGGCGCGACCGGCTATATCGGATCCTATCTGGCGGCGGGGCTTCTCGAACGGCACGGCGAATCGCTGAATCTTCTGGTTCGCGCCGCCGACGATGGCGAAGCCGCAGCGGCGATTGTGGCATTCGCTGCAATTGCACTTCGATTTTCCCGCCTTTCGCGAGCATCTCTCGGCCGCGCGATCCGCATTTTCCGCGGCGATCTTACGGCTCCGCGCTTCGGGCTGGCGGACCGACGAATACGAACTGCTGGCCGCGTCGACCGATTCGGTGTTGCATTGCGCGGCCTCGCTCAATCGCAAATCGGAGAAAAGCTGCCTGAACGTAAATCTGCGCGGCACGCTGGAGGTGGCTCCAACTGGCGCGCCGCGCCCAGGACAGCCACGGATTGCGGCGCTTCAGCGAAGTGAGCACGGTGGCCGTGGCCGGGCCAGCGCAGCAACGAACTAGTGGCCGAAGACGCGGCCATCGACTGGGAGCGCTCCGATTACGATCCCTACGCGCGCACCAAGAAATTTTGCGAACACATGGTCGCGCGAACTGCTTCCCGACGTGCCGCGCACGATCTTTCGGCCCAGCATCGTGCTGGGAGACAGCCGCCGTCGCGGAAACGACGCAGTTCGACATGGTGCGCGCGTTCGTCTTTCTGGCGGGCCTGCCGGTGCTGCCGTTTCGGCCCGACGATCGCGTCGACATCGTCCCGGTGGATTACGTGGCCGACGCCATCGTGAGCCTGCACCAGAAGCCGCATCCCGAAACACGAGATCTATCATCTTTCCTCGGGCACGCGACTCGGAGACGTTTCCGGCAATTGACCGACAGCGCTGGCGCAAGCGCGCGGAAGCATGCAGCCGCTGTTCTGGCCCGGTCTGGCAGGGCCGTTCCGCTGGAATCGTGGAGCGGCTGGCGCGGCGGCGCGATAATTTGGGCCACGGCGCTTCGCTGCTGAAAGTATTCTGGCCTTATCTGGTGTGGAACACGGTGTTCGACAATGCGCGCGTGGTGGCGGAGATGGGCCGCGCGCCCGCGCCGTTTTCCTCCTACTGCTTTCCCTTGTTCCGGTTCGCGCGCGAGAATCGCTTCCGCTATCCCTACCGCGACTGGCCGGAAGGGCGCCGGTTTCGAGGCCAGCGCCGCGGAAAGCGGATACGATTCGGAGCGGCACGTGCAAGGCGGGAGACGCACGCCATGACGGACCTCGTTGCTGCGAGGCGTGGGTGGCCGCGCTGATCGAGCGCACCAAAGTCGAGTGGATGCTCGGGCGGCGGCAAATCCTGGAAGCCGGGCGAGCCTCTGAAGCTGCTCTTCGCCGGCTACAACGGCAACGCGCAACACCGGCTCGGATGTGCGCGTCGAGGAGATGCTGCGGCAGGTGCGGCACGTGCTCGGCGCCAAGAACGTCGCGCTGACGGTGATGACCCAGATTTCGAGCGCACGCGCGGCTATTTTGGCGACGCCGCGCAGGTGCTCCTGCCGGATATTTTTCCGCCATTTCTCTATAAGGAAGTGCGCAAGCATCACGGCGTGATCGCCTGCGAAGGGTCCATGTTCAAGAGCAAGTTTGCCAACGCGCTGACGACCATGATGATTGGCTCGCTGGGCATCGCCGCGGCGGAAAACAAGCTTTCCATCGGCTATGGCGCCGAAGCGGGCGATATGGACCCGTCGCTGGCGCGGCTGTGCGCGCGCTATTGCAACCAATCGCTGATGTCGACGCGCAATGAGGAATCGCAGGCCGTGCTCAGCGCGTTGGGCGTGCCGAGCGAACTGGGGACGGACACGGCGTGGACGTTCGAGCCGCACGCGCCGGAAGTACGGACGCAAAGCGCTGAGCGACGCCGGGCTGGGACGGCAGCGCGCCGGTGCTGGTGGTCTGCCCGATCCATCCGTTTTGCTGGCCGGTGAAGGCGTCCACGCTGAAATGGGCCGCTCATGGGATCGCGGGAGCTTATAAGGAGAGCCACTATCGGGGGCCCTATTTCCATAAAGCCGGCGCCGACGTGGACGCCAGTTACAAGCAATACCTGGACGCATTTGCGAAAGCGCTGGAAGCGGCGCGGCAGAAGCATCGCATGTTTCCCGTGCTGGTGGCCTGCGAGCGGCTGGATGCGCACGCCTGCCGAGCGATCGCGGAACGCATCGGGCGGCGCGCCGGTGTTCAGTTCCGAGGATTACGATATGTATCGAGCTGGTGAGCATCTTGCGCGCGGGCCATCTGATGGTCTCTTCGCGCTATCACGGGATTGTGACCTCGATGCCGGCGCTGGTGCCTTCGGCGGGCGTGACCATGGACGAGCGCATCCGCAACCTGATGCAGGAGCGGGGCCACAACCACCTGCTGATGAACGTGGACGACCCAGATCTGGGCGAAAGCTCGTTGACAGCCTGGACGTTTTGCAGCGCGAGCGGGAAGCGGTGGCGACGCCATCGGGCGCACCGTGGTGAAGAATCTGAAGCGCATGGCGCGCATGGGAGTCTTCCTGGAGCGCAACGTGCACGAGCGCTATCCGGAATTCCCCACCCAGGGGGGCGTGAGAAGCTGGGAAGATTATCTTCCGCCGTTGCAGACGAATTTGAGGCGGCTGGTGGAGCTATACGACAGCCGCGCGCAAATGATGGCGGCGAGCTGAAGTCGCGAGCAGCCGAAGTGAATTTTCTCGAAAACATTTTTGAAGCCTGGCGGCCGCGCCGGAGCGCGTGGTCCTGGAAGAGATGCGGCCCGAGCGGCGCGTCTCCGCGACGGCCAAGGCGTTGCTCGAACGCATCGCGGCGGCGCGCGCCTTTCTCGCCGCCGCGGGCCTGCATAAAGGCGATCGCTGCGCGCTGCTGGCGCCGAACAGCATCGATTGGGTCGCGCTGGACGTGGCCGCGATGGCCGAGGGAATCCTGGTGGTGCCGCTCTACGCGCGGCAAGCGCCCGCGGAGCTTGCCGCGATGATGCGCGATGCTCAGCCCGCGATCGTCTGTTGCGGCGACGGCGCGCTTGCAAGCGGCTCTCGTCGCGGCTTATCCGGGTGCGCCACGCACGGTGCTGCTGGAAGAGATCTTTGCCGCAGCGGGGGCCGCGACGGGAGCGGCTGGCGCGAGCGCCGTTCCCGAGCCGCTGGCGCTTGCGGACTCCGATCCGGTGACCATCATTTACACGTCGGGCACTTCGGGAGAGTCCAAGGGCGTCGTGCTGAATGCGGGCAACGTGACGTACATGCTCTCCTGCACGACGGCGCGGCTCGATCTATTGATGGGAAAGCGCACGGAGCCGGACCACGTGTTTCATTATTTGCCGTTCTGCTTTGCCGGCTCCTGGATCCTGCTGCTGACGTGCTTGCTGCGCGACCAGCGAGCTGAGGCTGTGCACGGACCTTACGCGCCTGGCCGACGATTTGCGCGAGGCCGCGCCCGAGTATTGCCTCAACGTGCCGCAACTGCTCGAACGGATGCGCTCGGCCGTGGAAGCGCAAATCGCCAAGCGGCGGCGGGATATTGAACAAGATATTCGCGAAGGCCAAGGCGGCTTCGCTGGCGCCGCAGGAACGGCGCCGGAGGCGGCATTTCCCTGCTCGCTGGCGCAGAAGCTGATTTTCCCGGCCATCCGCAAAAAGCTGGGGCCGAATCTCAAGGCGCTGATTTGCGGCTCGGCGCCGCTGGCGCTGGAGACGCAGCTTTTCTTCGAGATGCTGGGAATTCCAGTTTTGCAGGTTTACGGCCTTACGGAGACCACGGCCATCTGCACCATGGACGATCCGCGACGCGTGGAACCGGGCACCGTGGGGCCGGCCATTCCGGGAATCGAGATGAAGCTGGGCGAGGGCGGCGAAATTCTGGTGCGAGGGCCGAACATTTTTCCCGGCTACTGGAATCGCCCGGAAGAGACAGCCAAGGCGCTGGCGAACGGCTGGTTCCACACGGGCGATCAGGGCGAGCGAACTTCCAGCGGCAATTGGCGGATCATCGGGCGCGTGAAGAATTTGCTGATCCTCAGCTCGGGCCATAACATCGCCCCGGAACCGCTGGAGGAGAAATTGGCGCGCTCGATTCCCGGCGCGCAGCAGGTGGTGGTTTTCGGGCACGGGCGAAGTTTTCTATCGGCGCTGGTAACCGGAGAGGTGAAGACGCGACAAGGCCGAAGGCGGAGATTGCGCGGCTCAACGCGACGCTTGCCGCACTATCGCCAAATTCGCGCGTTCCACATCGAGCCGCAGCCGCTGACGATCGAGAGCGGCTTGCTGACCGCGAACGGCAAACTGCGCCGCGAGGCCATCGGCGCGCATTTCCGCGAAGCCGTCGAATCGATGTACCGCAAAAACCCCGCGTGACTACTTCCAAAACTCATCCCGGCGAGACGACCAAGACGCTTTCCTGGGAGCTGAAGGATGGCGTGATCGAGCTGGCGCTGCACCATGCGCCTTGCAACGAGATTGGCACGGCGATGCTGGAGGATTTGGAGCAATTTGCCGCGGCGCTCGAGTCGGCGGAAGGAAAGGCCGGCGCGCTGATCGTCTATAGCCGGCGGGAGGCCGGGTTCTCAGCCGGGGCCGATTTGCGCGAACTCTATGGCGCGAGCCTGAAGCTGGCGGCGGCCGAGCGCGTTGCGGGCGTGCGCGCATTTCTGGAACGGATCCATCGGGTGTTCAATGCCATCGACGCTTCCCCGCTGACCACGATCGCGGCGGTGCACGGAGTGACTTTTGGCGGCGGCTTTGAGCTGGCGCTGGCTTGCGATCTGATCGTCGCGGATAAGATGGCCCGGTTTTGCTTTCCGGAGCTGCGGCTGGGGCTGATTCCGGGCTTCGGCGGGATTCCGCGCTTGCGACGCGACGTGGGCAACGCCGTGGTGCGCGATCTGCTGCTTACCGGGCGCAGCATCAACGCAGCCAAGGCGCTCGGAGCCGGCCTGGTGAGCCAGGTGGCGGGGGAAGGCGAGGCTTTGCGCGCGGCGCGCGCGACGGCCGCGCAGGCGCTAAAATTCGATCGGACAGCGAGCGCGGCGGCGAAGCGCTTCGCGAAGCCGATTCCGCGCGAGGAACTGCGGCGCGAGATCGAACTTTTCTGCGAGCTTTTCGAGCGGCCCGCGGCGATGGAGGGGCTTCGCAAATTCGTGGAAGATACGGGGGCGCATCCTTACTTGCCCTAATTTGGCACTGGTACAACGAACATGAAAACTCTGGAACAAACCACCGACGAAATTCTGGGCTTGGCGGCGCAGCACTTCAAGATTGCGCGCGAAGAGCTTGCGCCGGGAGACGATTTTTACAAGAAGCTGAAGATCGATAGCTTGCGGGCGCTGGAACTGATCACGCGGCTGGAGAATCATTTTGGCATCGAGCTTCCCGACTACGAAGTGCAGGGCGTGACCGACTTTCGGACGTTAGCCAGCCGCATTCAAGCGCGGCTTGTAGAGGCGAGAGGGAGGGCGTACGCCTGCGAAGGCCTGAGAAAGCCTGAGAAAGATCGATGCTCGATTTAAGCCAATACGAATCGCTGGGCGCGGCGCTGAACGCCGCGATGGAGCGCTGGCCGGAGGAGATCTGCCTGATCGAGGCGGATCGCGAGCAGGAACGCTGCCGGCTGACGTATCGCGAGTTTCGCGATGCGGCGCAGGGCATCGCGGCGGGCCTCCAAGAGAATGGATTTGGCGCGGGGGATCGCGCCGCCATTCTCATGAGCAATCAATCCAAATGGCTGATTTCGGCTTACGCGATTTTTTATTGCGGCGGCGTGCTGGTGCCGCTGGATTACAAGCTGAGCGCGGCGGAGCACGCCGCGCTTGCGGCGCACTCGAAGGCGCGCGTGCTGATCGTGGAATATCCCATCTGGCGGGCGCTAAGCCAAATCGACCTCTCGGCGACGCGGGTGGAGACCGTTGTGGTGACCGAAGCTCCGGCCAATGCGGAACTGGGCCGCGCGATTCGATGGGAGGAGTTCCGCGGCGCAAGGAAGGCGGAATTTCGGCCGCGCAAGCGCCGAGATCCGGCGTGCATCGTGTATTCCTCCGGCACGGGCGGACGGCCAAAGGGCTGCGTGCTGACGCACGAAAATTATCTGGAGCAGTGCGCGGCAGTCGCGCCGCTCTGGCCGTTCTGGCCGGGCGCGCGCTACCTCAGCATCATTCCCACTAACCACGCTATCGACTTCATGGGCGGCTTCATCATGCCGTTTACGGGCGGCGGCACGGTGGTGCATCTGCGCACCTTGCGGCCGGAGTACATTCGCGAAGCGTTCACGCGATACAAGATCACCTACATGGCGGTTGTGCCGCTGATTCTGAAGAATCTGGAGCGCGGCTTGCGCGAGCGGTTTGCGGCTTTGCCGCCGGCGAAGCGGCGCATGCTGAACGCGCTGGTGGGCGTGAATCGCGCGGCCACGCGCGGGCGGCCGCGGCTGTGGCTGAGCCGGATGCTGCTCAAGGATATTCACGCGGCGTTTGGCGGAGAATTGCGCGCGCTGCTGGTAGGCGGAGCGTTCACGGAGCCGAAGACTCTGGAATTTTTTTATGAGCTGGGGATCCAGATCGCGAACGGATACGGTTGCACGGAGGCGTGCACGGCAATCACGGTGAACGATATGCGGCCGTTTCGTCCCGACACGCTGGGGAGGCCGGTTGCGGGGATGCAGGTGCGCATCGTCAATCCCGGCGCGGACGGCGTGGGCGAAGTGGCCGTACGCAGCAAAACCGTGATGTCGCATTACCTGGACGATCCGGAAATGACCGCGGAAACGATCGTGGACGGATGGCTGATGACCGGCGACCTGGGGAAAATCGATGCGAGCGGGCATCTGCAGCTTTTGGGGCGGAAGAAGAACATGATCGTCACCGCCGAAGGGAAGAATATTTATCCCGAGGATATCGAGAACGTGTTCGAGGGGCTGCCGCTGAAGGAGTTCTGCGTGTTCGCGGCCAATTATTTATGGCCGCAGCGCAGCATGGCCGGCGAGCAGCTCGTGCTGGTGGCGCGGGTCGATCCGGCGCACAGTCTGAATGGCGCGATGCGGAGCGAACTGGAACGCTGCAATCAACGCCTTCTAGCCCTACAAACGCGTCAGCGGATACATTGTTTGGGACGCAGGATTTTCCGCGCACCGCGTCGCTGAAAATCAAACGCAATCATGCTGGCCGAAGAGATCGGCCGCCAGATGGATCGCAGCGCCGTGCTGCCCCTGTGAGCGACGCATTTCTGGCCGATCGTCAATCCAGCCGCGGGCGGAGGGCGCTGCGGGAAAATGGCCAAGGCGGCTCTCGAAAAGCTGCGCGCGGCCGGAGTGGAATTGCAGGTGGCGGAGACGAGCGGGCCAGGAGACGCAACGCGGCTGGCGCGGGCCGCGTATGCGCGGGGCAGCGGCAATTCATCGCCGTGGGCGGAGACGGCACGGCGTACGAAATCGTGAACGGCCTTTTCCCGGAAGCCGAGACTGGCGGCAAGCCGACGCTGGGTTTTCTGCCGCTGGGAACGGGAAACTCGTTCCTTCGCGATTTCAGCAGCAACGGCGCGGAGCACGCGCGGGAAGCGATTCTGGCGCGGCGGCGGCACATCGAGCGACGTGCTTTGCCTGAAACACGCCGGCGGCAAAATTTATTTCATCAATTTGCTCAGCGTGGGATTCACCGCGGACGTGACCGCGGCGGCCAATCGGCGCTTCAAAGGACTGGGCGAGCTGGGATATTTGCTGGGCGTGCTGCTGTGCCTGGCGCGGCTGAGGCGGCGGGCTTTCCCGCTGCGGGCGGAGGGCGAGACGGAGTTCGACCGGAGGCGCTGCCTATTTCTCAGCTTCAACAACAGCAAATATCACCGGCGGCAAGATGATGATTGCGCCGCAGGCATCGACCGGACGACGGCTTGATCGAGTATGTTCGCTGGGGCCCGATCGGACGGCTCGGCCTGCTGCGAAACCTTCCGACGCTTTTCGACGGCACGCACGTTCGGCACCCGATGGCTTCGCGGCAGGGCACGCGGCGGATCGAATTTTCGCTGGACGAGCCGGTGGATGTGATGATCGATGGAGAAGTGCTTCACGCTGAAATGCCAGAGCATCGAAGTGCTTCCCGGCGCTCTGGACGTGCTGGTATGAGAACTGGCGCGGCGGAGTCTTCGGAAAAAAGCTCCCTGCAGGCAAATTCGCCGGCGCGAGCGAAGAGAAGACCTCGGCTTACCTTTGGCTGCGCACCATCTTTCGGTGGATTCTGGCGTGCCGGGTTTTTCTTTTCCGTTTGTCCTCTGCTCATTCTGCTGGGCATTTTCGTGGATCCGCGGAAGAACGACCCGCCGCAGCGGTGGCTATCGCGCAATCTGATGCGGCTGGCGGGAGTGCGCGTGGAGGTTCGCCGGTCGCCGGGATTCGACCCCCACAGCGTTTGCTTCTTTGTCTCCAACCACGTCAACCTTTTCGATCCCTTTGTGCTGTACTGCGCCATGCCGCAATTTATCCGCGGGCTGGAGCTGGAGTCGCATTTTCGCATCCCGGTATATGGCTGGCTGATGAAGCGCTTTGGGAACGTGCCGGTGCCGGACGTGAACCGGCCGGCTGACCTGAAGCGCATGTGGCGGCTGACGCGAGCGGCGCTGGAAAGAGGAGTGAGCCTGGTGGTGTTCCCGGAAGGCAGCAGGACGATTACCGGCCGCGTGGGGCCGTTTCACAACGGCGTGTTCCGCATGGCGCAGGATTTCGGCACGCCGATCACGCCGGTCAGCATCGTGGGCTCGTTCACGTTCCATCGCAAAACGAGCTGGATCCTGCGGCCGGTCGACGATCGTGGTGTGGCTGCACGACACCATCGACACCGCAGATACGGCAAAACGGAGGTGCCGGAACTGCGCGAGCGCGTGTGGAGAGAGGTGGCTGGGCCGATTCACGCCTCGATGGGCGAAGCTTTGGGAGGGGAAGCAGCGAGCACGCCGGAAGAGCCGAAAGCTTAAACGACCAGATGGATGCCGGGCAGCGTGCGGCCGGCTTTGGTCTCCTGCCAGGTATAGACGATGCGGTGAATCACGGTAATCGTGGAGACGACAGCGATCACCCAGAGCGCGGGAGCCATGCGGTCAAACGTGCCGCCCAGGATTAACAATACCAGGCGCTCGGGCCGTTCCATGAATCCCACTTTACAGGTGGGAATCAGGGATTCGGCGCGGGCGCGGGCGTAACTGACCATGACCGATCCCGCCGTAGCGACTGCCGCCAGAATGACGTATGACGCCCTGCCGTTCACCGCGTAAAAAACCAGCAAGCCCATGTACAGAGCCATATCGGAGTAGCGGTCGAGCGTGGAATCAAAGAACGCGCCAAAGGCCGTGACCCGCTGCTCGCGCCGCGCCACCTGTCCATCCAGCATATCCAGAAACCCGGCCATGAAGATCACCGCCGCGGCGGACCGGAACATGCCTTCGGCAAAGAGCAGCGCCGCCCACAGGTTCACGAATAAGCCAAAGGCCGTGAGGACGTTGGGGTTGATGCCCGTCGCGGCGATGGCGTCGACAATCTTTTCCAGCAGCCAGCGGGAGCCGGCTCCTATGGAACGAGTAATCATGAGAAGGGGGTAGTCCCTGCCAGCGGGCGATGATACGTCATGCGGGGCAGAGTCTCAAGCAGTAGCTCGACACGTGTCCTGGCACCTGGATCAATGACGAGAGGCGTGTTGGCGGCGCCGACCAGGCCTTTTCGCAACGCATAGGAAGCTCAGAGTTCGCGATCCAAGGTTTTCGACAGGTCGTCGTAATTGATCAGTCCGACGATGGTCTTGATTTTTCGGCCATCGCGGGAATAAAGCATGCTCGTTGGCAGCCCCAAAATGCCGCCAAACTTATCGGCGATTTTGTCGTTGCCGAGGAGAATGGGGTAGTCCATCGGATCCTGCGTTCCCTTAACGTCGAAGCGCTGCATCTTCACCCAAGGCTCGACCACCTTCTTGCCATCGTCGTCCATGGCCACACCCAGAATCACAAGACCCTTAGGGCCGTATTTGTGATTGAACTCGATGAGCCAGGGAATTTCGGTTTTGCAGGGCTCGCACCAAGTGGCCCAAAAATTTACGAGCACCACCTTGCCTTTGTACTGATCGACGCTGACTGTAGAACCGTCAACATCAGGGATCATGACGGAAGCTTCGGGCGCGGCGGCGCCGCTCGCGCCGGAAGACGAGTTCTGGCCCTCCTTCTGTTTGCAGCCGACCAGAGGCAAGAGAGCCAAAACTCCCACAATCATCAGGGCCGCTAAGAATCTTCCACGCATGGCGCGCGCTCCTTACTTTACGAAGACGTTTAGAAGACTGAGTTTACCCGAAAGCCAAGTGAGGCGATTGAAGAAGATCAAATAGCCCACGGCCAACAGCAAAGCCCCGCTGCCGACTTCGACGGCATGGAGATGGCGGCGGAAGCGCTGATAAAAGCGCAGAAATTGATTGATGCCCAGGGCCGTCAGTAGAAAGGGAATGGCTAATCCAGCCGAGTAGCAGGCCAGGAGAAAAACGCCGCGCGAAACGGTCTCGGAGGTCGCGGCCATTGCCAGCACGCCGGCGAGGATCGGCCCGATGCAGGGCGTCCAGCCGAAGGCGAAAGCGAAGCCCAGCAGGAAGCCGCTGAGTACGCCGGCAAAGGGGCCTGAATTACGCTCCTGCTGCGCTTGCCCACCCAGATTGCGGAAGTGGACGTCGCGATTCAGCCAACGGGTGAGCATCGGGCCGACAAGAAAAATCAACGATACGGAAATCAGCTGCGCGGGGCCGAATCCCCAAATCTCGTCACCGCCGAGCCAGATCCACACCACGGCGGCGAGCGCCAGGAGGGCCCCTCCGATCAGCAGGCCGCCACGGACGGGAATGCGTCCCAGCCAACCGATCAGATGCAGGCCGAACAGCACGATAACGGCGCCAGCAAAGGGAGCCAGCAAGCTGCGATTGCGCACCAAAAATTGCCCGACGGCGCTGGCCGACGCGCCGAAGGTAATGAACACCACGGAAAAACCAATCACGAATGCCAAAGAAGAGGCAAACAGGCTGGAACGCGGGCGCTCTCCTTGCCGCAACTGCTCCACGCCGATGCCTGAAAGCATGGAGATATAGCCGGGCACCAGTGGAAGTACACACGGCGACAGGAATGAGATCAGGCCCGCCAGGAACGCCGCGAAGATCGAGACCTGCATGAATTCATTATCTCCTAAATCAGGTGTCTCCTACACCATCAGGACGAACCCGATCAGCCAAACGAGAGGTTCCGCCCCGGCTGATGAGATTGCCGAGAGTTTAAGACTGATTCAGCTTTTTGGAAGGGCGAAGCCGATTTCTTTCGCGACAGCCAGTTTGACACTTGTTTGATCGATTGCCGAAATGGTGGCAGGTGCCGAAATATGGGCGGAGCTTTTCGGCACGACCAAAAGCCGCGAAAGCGCCGCACTGATAAGACGCGACTTATCTCGGAGCGGACTTACGTAATTCGGTGGCCATGAAAGTGCACTCTATCGCGTGTGAGAAATATATGTTGAAGATTTCCGTCAAAAACGAGGAGCCCGGAAAACGGCTTTTGCTGGAAGTGGAGGGGCGTCTAGCCGGTCCCTGGGTTGGAGAACTCAGCCGCTGCTGGGAGAGCGAACGGGAGCGAACGGCAGCCCCAGCAATTGTGGTGCGCCTCGCGAACGTGAGCTTTGTGGATGAAACAGGAACGGATCTGCTTCGCAAGATGTTTCAGGCCGGGGCGAAGCTCGAAGGCAGCGGCTGCATGGTCCGCGCGCTGATCGCGCAAATCACGGGCGCTCCGTTCCCAACTGGGGATTGCGAAGAGGAGAGCAAAAAACGAGTTTCCGTAGAGTCAGGGGTAGGAACCAAGGGGGAGTGAAATGAACACATACCAGGCGAAAGGTACTTCTACAACCAACCACTACGCCATCCAACAAGCCATCATCGATGAAGCAAAGCTCGTTCGGGAAGCGATCGCCGGCGACCACGAAGCTTTGGACATGCTGTTTGCTCAACACAGCCGGGCGCTATTTCAAACTGCCCTGAGGCTTCTTGGCAACGCCGAAGATGCCGAAGATGCCTTGCAGGAAGCCATGCTATCGGCCTATCGCAACCTGCCGCGATTCGAGGGCCGCTCGCAATTTTCCACCTGGATGACGCGAATCGTGATCAATGCCGCGTTGATGCGGCGCCGCAGCAAGCGGGCCCATCCGGCGCTATCGCTGGACGATTCAACCGACGACAAAACGCCGATGGTAGAGCGGTTTGCCGACGACCATCCGAGCCCGGAGCAGCTTTATGCCAGCACGGAGCTTTCCGAGCGCGTGAAGGAAAATCTGCAAGAGCTTTCGCCGTTGTTGCGGAATGCCTTCGAGTTACGCGAACTGGAAGGATTATCGGCGGATGAAGCGGCCCGGGCGCTGGGCGTTTCGCGCAACACGCTGAAGGCCCGGCTGTGGCGCGCGCGGCAGCAACTGGCGGGCCGGTTGGGCGACGTTTTGCGCCGCGGCAGCCGGATCACTGAAAGCACCAGGCAGCTTGCGCCGCGATTCCAGCCGGCCACGGGCGACTGACAAAAACCTCTCCGTGCCAATCTCCTGCCGGGATAGACTGCGGGAGATTGGCAGGCGCGGGCCTCGCACTATGAGCTGACGCGTCCGCTCGTCTGACCAAGTCAAATCACCAAGAATACGAGGGCCCCTCATGAGCGCCACATCGGCTGCGATACCGAATGCATTCCCTCGAAGGATTCTGGGAAAAAGCGGCCTAAGCGTTTCGGCCATCGGGCTCGGATGCATGGGGATGTCTGAGTTCTATGGCACGACCGACGACAATGAATCGATCGCCACGATTCATCGCGCGCTCGATTTGGGGATGAACTTCCTGGATACTGCGGACGTTTACGGCCGGGGGCACAACGAGGAACTGGTGGGGCGGGCCTTGCAAGGACGGAGGGAGCAGGCCGTGCTGGCCACGAAATTCGGCAATGTGCGCGCGAGCGACGGCCGATGGATGGGCGTGAACGGACGGCCGGAATACGTGACCCAATCTTGCGAGGCAAGCCTGCGCAGGCTGGGAGTGGCGCACATCGATCTTTATTACCAGCACCGCGTCGACTCCGAAGTGCCCATCGAGGAGACCGTGGGAGCGATGGCCAAGCTGGTGCGACAGGGGAAGGTTCGGCACATCGGACTTTCAGAAGCGAGCGCCAAAACGCTGAGGCGAGCCAGCGCCGTGCATCCCATCGCGGCTTTGCAAAGCGAATACTCGCTTTGGACGCGCGATCCGGAAGGCGAAATCCTGGACACCTGCCGGGAGTTGGGAATCGGCTTCGTGGCCTACAGTCCCCTTGGCCGCGGATTTCTCACCGGTCGCTTCCAGAGCGAGCGGGATTTCGAGGCGGGAGACTACCGGCAGAATTCACCGCGTTTTCAGGGCGATAATTTCCGCCGAAATCTGGCTATTGTGAAGGGCATAGAGGATCTGGCGCGGGAGAAGGGCTGCACGCCGGCACAATTGGCGCTGGCGTGGCTTTTGGCGCGTGGGCAGGATATCGTGCCCATCGCGGGCACGAAGCGCCGAAGCTATCTCGAGCAGAATGCCGGGGCGTTGCAGGTGCAGCTGACTACAGCCGATCTCGCCCGGCTCGTACGTGCCGCGCCGCCTGGCGCGACGGCAGGAGCGCGCTACGTTCCAGAGGCCATGAAGCGCGTCAATATCTGACGCCAAGATTGCGCGCGGGCTCAGAGAATTTCATCGCCCTCTTTCGAGGAACGTCGCGCAGTAACCGCCCTCAAGCAGTCCTCATCCAGAGCTTCCCACAATAGGCCGGAGCTTGGTGTGCCTTAGACGAAAGCGGCGCACAGGTTCGCCGATGACTGTGATGATCAGGACACCGGCAATGATGACGAGGGCGTCACGGCGGGTCTGCATCGCTCCTAACGATACAAGCAGCGTCGTAGCCAATGACGCAGGTTGGCTGGCCCTCAGGAGCAGCGTCCCCAACGTCGTGAGCGTCGCGGCAACCACGACGGCCCCCAGGCGCTGGGAAGAAACAATGCCTGCGGTGAGCACATTAGGTGCGGCCCAAGCATTCAGCAGATAGAGGCCCAAGAAGCCAGTGCCGAGCCCCACGAGGTGTCCCACAATGATGTTGTAGGCTCGGGCGCTGCGCATTTGTGGGAGTTCCGCGAGTTCATAAGCCGTCGGCCCGAGGCTCGCGAAAATGAGGGGCTGGCGCGCGGCCCAGCCGATAACCGCAATCGCACACACCAAGCCGCCCTCACCCAAAGTCGCCCAAAGGATATCTTCGGATCGATTCACCGCCTCACCTTCTCGCCAAAGAACCGAATTCGGAAGCACGATTCGTGCTCCCCTTTTTAGGATGCTGCGGTTCGAGAGCCAGAGAGTGAATGTAAAGAGGGAAGGCTCGGAATTGTTGCGTCTAAGTCCCAGGCGAAATAACTTCTGTCGCCAGGGATTTAGATGAGTTCGTGCGCGGCGAAGAAATAGCCGATTTCAAAGGCGGCGGTTTCGGGCGCATCCGAACCGTGGGTGCAGTTGTTCTGGATGCTGGCGCCGAGATCGCGGCGGATGGTGCCGGGCGCGGCTTTGGCGGGATCGGTGGCGCCCATGGTCTCGCGCCAGCGGGCGATGGCGCCTTCGGCTTCGAGCACCATCACGACGATCTTGCCCGGAGCTCATGAAGGCGGTGAGTTCGCCGAAAAATCCCTTTCCGCGATGCACGGCGTAGAAGCCCTCGGCCTCGGCGCGCGTGAGGCGCAGCGATTTGATGGCCACGATGGAGAAGCCGGCGCTGGTGAATGCGCGAAAGAATTTCGCCGGCGAGGCCGCGGCCGACGGCGTCCGGCTTGATGATGGCGAGCGTGCGTTCGAGTTGGATCGGGCAAACGATTCTCCTGGTATTGTGTTTTTAGGCGCGCTAGATCGCTCAGTGACCTGGAGAGATTCTTCGCTGCGCTCAGAATGACGACATTCATTTTCGAAGCGGCTCAGATTTATCGCGCGACGGATTTGCCGATTACGCCCGCGAGGGTTCTGGCCCGATGTCCGCCGGGCTCTGCACGCAATGAATGCCGGCGGCGGCCATGGCTTCGTATTTTTCCTTCGCGGTGCCCGTGCCGCCGCTGATGATGGCGCCGGCGTGGCCCATGCGGCGGCCTGGAGGCGCGGTCTGGCCGGCGATGAAGCCGACGACGGGCTTGCGCACGTGCGTGCCGATGAACTCGGCGGCCTGCTGCTCGGCGTTGCCGCCGATCTCGCCGATCATGACGATGGCGTGCGTGTCGGGGTCATCGTTGAAAAGGCGAATGGCATCGAGGAACGACGTGCCGATGATGGGATCGCCGCCGATGCCGATGCAGGTGGATTGGCCGATGCCGAGATGCGTGAGCTGGCCGACGGCTTCGTAGGTCAGCGTGCCGCTGCGGCTGACGACGCCGACGTTGCCCTGGCTTGTGAATCTGGCCGGGCATGATGCCGATCTTGCACTTGCCGGGCGAGATGATGCCGGGGCAGTTGGGGCCGATCAGCCGCGTCTTGCTGCCGCGAAGCGCGGCGGCGACGCGCACCATGTCCAGCGTGGGAATGCCCTCGGTGATGCAGACGACGAGCGGCAGCCCGGCGTCGATGCGCTTCGAGAATGGCGTCGGCGGCATACGGCGGCGGCACGAAAATGATCGCGAGGCATTGGCGTGCGTCTGTGCGCACGGCCTCGGCGACGGTATCGAACACGGGCACCTCGATGTGCAGCGTGCCGCCCTTGCCCGGCGTGACGCCGGCGACGACGTTGGTGCCGTAGGCGATCATCTGCTCGGCGTGGAAGGTGCCCTCGCGGCCGGTGAGGCCCTGAACGATGACGCGAGTCTTTTCGTTGACCAGAACGCTCATCGCGCACCTCCCGCGAGGCGCACGACTTTTTCGGCGCCGTCCTTCATGCCTTCGGCGATGGTGAAGTTCAATCCCGATTCGCGCAGGATCTGGCGGCCCTGCTCCACGTTGGTGCCTTCCATGCGCACGACCACGGGCAGCTTCAATCCCAATTCGCGGGCGGCGGCGACCACGCCGGTGGCCAGCACGTCGCAGCGCAAGATGCCGCCGAAAATGTTGATGAAGACGCCGCGGACTTCCGGATCGCTGGTGAGGATCTTGAAGGCGTTTTTGACCTGCTCGGCGTTGGCGCCGCCGCCGACGTCGAGGAAATTGGCCGGCGCGCCGCCGGCGAGCTTGATGATGTCCATGGTGGCCATGGCCAGGCCCGCGCCGTTGACCATGCAGCCGACGGTGCCGTCGAGCTTGATGTAGTTGAGCTTGTAATTGCGAGGCTTCGACTTCGAGCGGGTCTTCCTCGTCCAGGTCGCGCAGCTCCGACGAGATCCTTGTGGCGATAGAGGGCGTTGTCGTCGAAGATTCATCTTGGCGTCGAGGGCGATCAGGCGGCCGTCGCCGGTGACGACGAGCGGATTGATTTCGACGAGCGAGGCGTCCGTTTCGATGAAAGCGCGATAGAGAGATTGCAGAAACGGCACGGCGACCTGGGCCTGCTCCGCGCCGAGGCCGAGGCCGAAAGCCAGCTTGCGCAGCGTGATAGGGCTGCAGGCCGACGGCGGGACGCATCGTCTCGCGCAGGATGGCGGCGGGATTCTTCGTGCGCGACCTCTTCGATCTCCATGCCGCCCGCGGCGCTGGCCATGATCACCGGCGCTTCGACGGCGCGGTCCACCAGGATGCTGAGGTAGAGTTCGCGCTTGATGTCGAGGCCTTCTTCGATCGAGCAGGCGGCGCACGATGCGGCCGCCGGGGCCGGTTTGCGGCGTGACCAGCGTTCATGCCCAGAATCTTCGAGGCCAGCTGCGCGGCTTCGTCGGCCGAACGCGCCAGCTTCACGCCGCCGCCTTTGCCGCGGCCGCCGGCGTGAATCTGCGCCTTTACCACCACGACCGGGCGTGCCGAGCTTCTGGGCGACCTTGCGCGCCTCTTCGGGCGTGGTCACCATCTCGCCGCGCGGCGTGGGAACGCCGAAGCGGCGGAAAATCTCCTTAGCCTGATATTCGTGGATTTTCATAGGCGATATGAGTTGGGTGAGACCCTTTCAATTTTATGACCGATTTATGACCGATGGTTGATGCGCTGACGTTCTGCGCCAGGCCGCGGGTAGCCCGGACTCCAGCGGATGCGAACCACTCGATGCTAGAATTTCAGTTCGTCCAAAGTGGGTCAGTTTACTCTGAAGATGGCGGGGCGAGCAAGGGCGCGCCAAATTTGAGGAAGTCAGGGGTTAAAACCCCAAACGACTGGATCGCGGCAAATGTCGCGGTTAAAACCGCGACCCCAACTCCGTTCCGGATGAATACGAGCGACCGAAAATGATTGCCGAGTCGTTGCGCAAAGCTGAAGCAGGGGCCGACCTTTCCGTGCAAGAGGCGGAAGCGGTGATGGAAGAACTGCTCGAGGGCCGCCTGGCGCAGGAGCAGATCGTGGGCCTGCTGATTTCACTGCGAGCCAAAGGCGAAACGGTCGAGGAGCTGGTCGGGTTTGCGCGGGCCATGCGGCGGCACGCTGCCCCGATTCCTGAAGGCGCGCAGCGCGGCAGACTCTCGCCGCTGGTGGATACGTGCGGGACGGGCGGCGACGGCGGCGGCACGTTCAATGTTTCGACGGCGGCGGCGTTGGTGGTGGCGGGCGCCGGGGTGCGCGTGGCCAAGCACGGCAACCGCTCGTTCAGCTCGCGCTGCGGGTCGGCGGACGTGCTGGAAGCGCTGGGCGTGAAGATCGATATTGAACCGCAGCGCGCGCTTGCGGCCATCGATACGGTGGGCATCGGGTTTCTGTTTGCGCCGACGATGCATACGGCCATGAGGCATGCCATGCCGCGGCGCGGCGCGAAGCCGGCGGGCGCACCGTTTTCAATCTGCTGGGGCCGCTGACGAATCCCGCGGGGGCTACGGCGCAAGTGATCGGCGTGCCGGCGCTGGTGCTGGTGGAGAAATTGGGCCACGCGCTGGCCGAACTCGAGCGCAACGCGCTTTTGTGGTGCATGGCGTGGACGGAATCGACGAGATTTCGCTGAGCGATGAAACGGAAGTGGCGGATGTGCGGCCGCGTTCCGTGCAGCGCTATCGCGTCACACCGGAGGATTTCGGGGTTGCGACGGCGCGACGCGAAGAACTGGCCGGCGGCGATGCAGCCGCGAATGCCAAGATCATCCGCGGAATTCTGGAAGGCGAGCGCGGGCCGCAGGCGGGATTTTGTGTGCATCAATGCGGCGGCGGCGCTGGTGGCCGCGGAGCGCGCCGCGAATTTTCGCGAAGGTGCGCGGTTAGCGGCGAGGCGATCGATTCGGGCTGCGCAAGGGCGAAGCTCGAGGCGCTGATCGAATTTTCGCGCGGGTAAAACAGATACAACTGCTGATCCTCGGTCGCCATGACGACCTCGTGATGACAGCCAGTTCACTCCGCGGCCGCTGAGCAATGCTCGCTAAACGGCGTTCATCGGTGCGCAACGTTCAACATCTCGCCTTATTACAGCGAGAGGAAATTGCGGAGCATTTGCATGCCGACTTCGGTGAGCACGGATTCGGGATGGAACTGCACGCCTTCGAGGGGCAGCTTGCGATGGCGCAGGCCCATGATGAGGCCGTCGGTCTCGGCGGAAATTTCCAGCTCGCGGGGCAGGCTTTTCCTTTCGACGATGAGCGAATGGTAGCGCGTGGCCACGAAGTCCTGCGGCAATTTGCGGAAGATGGTCTTGTCATCGTGATGGATGCGGCTGGTCTTGCCGTGCATCAGTGCCGGCGCGCGCACGACGCTTGCCGCCGAAGGCATAGCCGATGGCCTGGTGGCCGAGGCAGACGCCGAGGAGAGGGATTTTGCCGGTGAATTCGACGAATGACGTCGATGCAGATGCCGGCGTTCTGGGGTTCGCCGGGGCCCGGCGAGATGACGATGCGCTCGGGCTTTTTGGCGGCGATTTCGATCGAGGGTGATCTGGTCGTTGCGGCGGACTTCGAGTTTTTCGCCTAGCTGGCCGAGGAACTGCGCCAGGTTATAGGTAAACGAATCGTAGTTGTCGATCAGCAGGATCATAAACCTACACGCCAGTTGGGGCATTTCCGCCCCTGGAAGCGAATTACAAGGTTACGGCATTCCGGCGAAAACGCAAAAAACCGCACTCGCGAGCGGCGAGAGCACGCGACGAGGGCAGCTAGTTGGTACGCGTGGACTTACGCGCCGGACGGCGGCGCCTTTGCTTACGGGGCGAGGTGCGTTCGCCGGCGTTATGCGCGACTTCGAGGGCAGCGATCAGAGCGCGCGCTTTGTTGACCGTCTCCTGATATTCGCGCTCGGGGCACGGAATCGGCGACCAGGCCGGCGCCGGCCTGCACGCTAGGCGAGTCCTTTCTTCACGACCATGGTGCGAATGGCGATGCAGGAGTCGAGATTGCCGGAAAAGTCGAGATAAAGAATGGCGCCGGCGTAGATACCGCGGCGCGTGGGTTCGAGCTCGTCGATGATCTCCATGGCGCGGACCTTGGGCGCGCCGGAGACCGTTCCGGCGGGAAAGCAGGCGGCCAGCGCGTCGATGCAATCCACATCGGGGCGCAGGCGGCTGCGGAGCGTGGAGACCAGATGCATCACGTGGGAATAGCGTTCGACGAACTCCAGCCGTTCGACACGGACCGAACCGTATTCGGAGACGCGGCCGAGATCGTTGCGGCCGAGATCGACCAGCATGATGTGTTCGGCGCGCTCCTTGGGATCGGCGGCGAGCTCGGCGGCCAAGCGCTGATCTTCGGCTTCGTCTTTGCCGCGCGGGCGCGTTCCGGCGATGGGCCGGTAAAAAGCTTCGCGGTCCTGAACCTTGAGCAAGCATTTCCGGCGAGCTGCCGACAATCGCGGTATCGCCGAGCTTCAGAAAATACATGTAGGGCGAAGGATTGAGGACGCGAAGGGCGCGATAAATATCGAAGGGATCGGCGGCCGTTCGCGCGGAGAAGCGCTGGCTGACGACCACCTGGAAGATATCGCCGGCGCGAATGTACTCCTTCGATTTCCGGACGGCGGCGAGAAACTGGGACCGCTTGAAGTTGGACGTCACGCGCAAGGGGCGGCGCGGCGCGAGGGCTTGCGAGGGCCATCTTCGAGGGGCATTTCGAGACGACGGCGGGTTTCGGCAATTTCGCGCACGGCGGCGCGATATTTCGCGCGCAGGCTGCCGGGACCTTCGGTGAAGACGTTGCGGACGACCCAGACGCGATGGCGAACGTGATCGAAAACGACCAGGCCCAGATAAAACATCATTACGGCGTCGTCGGTGCCGAGATCGTTTTGGGAGCGGTCCGGAATGCGCTCAAAAAGGCGCACCATGTCGTAGGCGAAGTAGCCGATGGCGCCGGCCACCAGCGGCGGCAAGGCCAGGCACGCGCACCGGGCGATAGCGCTGAATGCGATTGCGAAGGAAATCCAGGGGATTCGATTGCACCCAGGAGACGCGGCTCTCGGCTTCCAGGACGCAGGCGCCGTTGACGTAGCGAAACACTTCGGCGGGATTGGCGCCGACGAAGGTGTAGCGGGCGATTTTTTCGCCGCCCTCGACGCTTTCGAGCAGGCAGGCGTAGCGGGCGTGGCGCGCCAGGCGCAGGTAGGCGCCGACGGGGGTGAGCAGATCGGCCGTAAAGGTTTCGTAGACAGGGACGAGATTGCCTTGGCGGGCCAGGCGGGCAAAACTCTGAAAATCGGGCTCGATCATCTGCGGGAGGATTGCTCTTCCTTCTGCAACGCGGCGACAACCACTCGGCGCATGACGGACTGAGGTGCGGGTTCGCCCATCCACAACTGCCATTGCGCAATGCCTTGAGCCAGAAACATGTCCACTCCCGAAATAATGGCGATGCCGCGGCTTTTCGCGCGGCGCAGCAACTCCGTTTGCAGCGGCCGATAGATCAAGTCCATCACCAGGCGGCAATTCAACTCGCCACTTTCGAGCGGCGAGCCGCGCCTGAGGATGCATCCCGACAGGGGTGCAATTCACGATGGCGTCAAACGATTGCCGCCGCAGCAGGCGGCGGTCGATCGCTTCACCCGCCCACCGCTTTTGCCAAAGCGCGCGCGCGTTGCGGACGACGCGCACAGACGCTTACGGCAGCGCCCGCGCGGGCCAATGCAAAAGCCGCAGCGCGGGCCGAGCCTCCGGCGCCGAGAAGCAGAACACGGCTGGAGGCCAGCGGCAGGCGCTTTTCAATCGCCCGCAGGACGCCGACGAAATCCGTATTGTAACCGCACAGCTTGCCCGCGCGCACGACGACTGTGTTTACGGCGCCAATTTCAGCCGCGAGAGGATCGCAGTCGTCGAGATAACGCAGGATGCGCTCCTTGTGCGGAATGGTCACGCTGAAGCCGGCGATTCCGAAGGGCTCGATGGCGGCGATGAAATCCCGAAGGTTTTGAACACGAAAGGGAAGATAAACGGCGTCTTTCTTGCGGGCGGCAAATCCGGCGTTGTGCATCAATGGCGAGAGCGAATGAGCGACAGGATCGGCGATGACGCCGTAAACGGCAGTGTGCGAATGGATTCCAGCCGAACGGCCAAAACGACGCCTGAGGCGATAGACGCGCTCGATTTCATCGAATGCGATCTGGCCAGGAGCCGTGACCTGGCTAACAGGCGCGTAAGCGAGCGCACTGCCCTGGCGAAGCGCCAGGACACGCGCAGCTAGCATCTCCTCTCCCATGGGGATAGCGACCAAGTCAGGCCTGCCGCTGGCGAACTTTAATAAGCGGCGGACCTCGGCCAGGGAGTGACACGCGGCGGCAAGTTTTATTGCGTCGCCTTTACACGCTTCGAGGCGAGCCACGAGCGCCGGTAAATTCTGAGGCAAACGGCGGAAATCATGGGCCGAGACGAGCAGGCGCGAAGGCGCTAGATTGTTTCTCAACAGTGCCGGGACCAGCCGTTCGGCTGTTTCGATTTCGACGTCGCACCACCTACAGCCGGCTTCGACGGCGCGCCTGAGAATGGCGATTTCCGCCTCTATGCTGCCTTTGAACCGGCCCCCGGCGGGAAGGCGCCGGCAAGTGGCGATGAGTATGGGCTTTCGCGGCTGGCGCGCGACCCAGCTTAGAAGAGTGTCTATCTGCGCCCGGCCCGCGAGGAAATCCAGCCGTAGTTCGATGACGCGTGCCTTGGCAGTGTTCTTCGCCAAGCGGAGTTGCTCGATAGCGCCGCCGGCGCTTCTGGCTGCTACAACCGCACAGAGACGATCCGGGCCAAAGAATTCGCCCGCGTGCACCCCACTTGCAATACCGCGGGAGTACAAGCCGGCAGATCCGGCGTGGAGGGCACGAGCGGCTAGGATGCGGGCGATGCCAACCTCCTCGGTCGAGGGCTACTATCATGCGGTATCGAATGTGTAAAGCAAGGGTCGAGAGCAGCTTGACCGGTTCTAGTACCAGCTGTTAATTTCGTTCTGCGGCTATGTAGTGGCACGGAAGGCCCCAGACGAACTCGACGAGGAGCACGAAAATGATGCGGCGATTGTTCTATTCACTTGTATTTACAGGGCTTATGGTTTCAGCGGTGCAGGCCCAACAGGCGCCGGTGACCGCGGAAGAGAACCAGGTCTATTGCAGCGGCATTGTCACCCCAGATCCGGTTCCGGCCGACACGTACGTCATCTCCGGCGGCGATTCTTATTTTCGGGTTACTTTCAGCGACCACAAGCTCATTTTCATTAACAAGGGGAGCTCACAAGGTGTGAAGGTCGGTGACGAATTCCAGGTGATTCGCCCGATGAGTGGCGACCCCGTCCGATACGAGTGGTTCAAAGATCAGAATAAGCTGCTGAAGGCGATGGGCGCGACCTATGAAGACGAGGCGCATGTCCGTGTGGTCAATGTGCAGCCAAATATCTCTACGGCCGAAGTAGTCTTTTCCTGTAGCTATGTGCAGCGCGGAGATCTGGCGCTGCCATTCACTCCCCGTCCCGCCCCCGCGCTGAAGTCCGCAGAGGGCTTTGACACCTTCGCGCCGCCAAGCGGCAAAGCAAAAGCGATGATCGTCACGACCAGGTACTTTGGCGAGTTGGGAGGGGAAGGCAGAATCGCCTATGTAAACCTGGGCAGCGCGCAAGGGGTAAAGGTCGGCGACTACTTCCGTGTGTTCCGTTTTCAGGGGAATGACCTCGAAACTGAATTTCAGACGCCGCATGTGGCGTACCAGATTTTTGGATTTGGTACAACGCCACGACCTTATACCGGCGCGGAACTCCCACGCGACATTCTGGGCGAAGGAGTCGTATTGCGTGTGAGCAAGAACGCGGCCACGGTGTTGATTACACTCAGCAAAACCCAGATGTATCCGGGCGATTACGTCGAACTCGAATAGCTTCTAAACCTAGGAGATTTCCGAACGGCCCGCCGAGATTCAGGCGGGCCGTTTTGCTTTAGACGCGAATAGACTCCTCTGCCGCAGCGATAAGACTCGCTTCGGAGAAGACGTCAGCTGTGAAGGCGTGGAGTTTCGCTTCGGGATCGCGCCAGGCATCCGACGCGAGCCCCGCCTTACGGCAGGCCTCCTCGAGAAATCGTTCCACAGACCAATTCCGTTCCACGGCCACCTGCGGCAATAGCAGACCGCGATGGGCGTCGCGGATCACCAGAATTCCATGCAGGCCCACCTGAATCTCTCCGGGCGGCAGGGGCAGCAATTCAGAGAGAACGGAAATCTCGATCCGCAGCGCGGCCATCTCTTCATTGCCAACGGGCCGGAAGCGAGGGTCTTGGAGCGCAGCACTAATGGCACACTGCGCAACGGTCTCCGCCAGGGTATTGTCGGAAGACGTGCGGCCGACGCATCCCCGCAGCTTTCCATTGCAGCGCAGGGAAACGAAAGCTGCGCCGGGCTGAGCCAAGCGGCCCGACGGCGGAGGCAGATCAGGAAAATCCAGATGGAAGACGACGTGGGATATGGCCCGACGGGCAAGCGCAAGGAGGGTGGATCGATCTTCGTTGGAAACCCGAAAATCAGAGCGTGGGGGCATCCTGCGTTTTTCCACGGCGCTCCAGCAGTCTCAGATGGCGCTTTTGCTTTACGCGGTCGTCCACATGGCTCCAAAACTTCGAGAAGTATTGAAAAGCGGAGGCCACGGCGCTCATCACCACCAGCCACACCAGGATCGTGCCAAGGGGACGCACTTCGGTGTGTTTGGCTCCCAGAATCACCGCGCAGACGGCGATCACCTGGAGCACCATCTTCGTTTTCCCCAAGGCGGAGGCGGGAATCGTGAATCCTTCAGCGGAAGCGATATTGCGAAGGCCCAATACCGTAATCTCTCGGCCAATGATGATAACTACCATCCAACCGGGAACCAGTTGCATCTGGACCAAGGAAATAAAAGCGGCGGAGATCAGGAGTTTGTCGGCGATGGGGTCGAGAAGAATGCCCAGGGTGGTCACCTGTTCACGCCGCCGGGCGTAGAAGCCATCCGCCCAATCCGTGGCTGCGGCCAGCAATAGGATCAGGACACCCCACACCGCGAAATTCATGGGGACGCTCAGAAATACGACATTGGGCTGGCGCGTGAGCAGCACGACAACCAGAAGCGGTATAAAAAAGATACGCAGGATGGTGAGGCTGTTTGGAAGGTTCATGAAGCACCTAGGCCAAGCACGTCCGTCAGAAACATCCGAAGTACGCGTCGACCCAGTCTGAATGCCACTTCACTATAGTCTGGCAGCGATGCGGCAGTCAACGAAGCTGATGGAACAACGCGGCAAGAGGCGGCACCCGATCTGAGCCTCGCCAGGAACGTCGTGCGGTATCCAAATTGTCAACAAACTGAGAAGCCGCTCAAAGCCGCTAAAGAGGCCCAGAATCGTACTATTACGGGCGTGTTAACCCCGGTCAGGCAGAAAAAAGGGCCGGAATGCTGTGGATTTCTGTGTGGAAATCGAAGATTACTTTCGAGTTAATGCGCTTGAATTGGATAGTCGAACCGATCCTTAGCGGGCCTTATATCTACCGTAACTCACAGAGAATACAGGGCTTCTGTCGAGCGACGGACCCGAGACTGACCTGGGGCGAGCCGAAACTTAGCGGCCATTTGCGCGAGGCGATTTGCACAGAAGTACAGCAATGCCCCGACCCAACTCCATTGCCTTTAACCAAATAGAAATACTAGGCGCGGGACGGTTGCATAGCCATTAGGGCTCGGAAAACGGCTCGAGACGCAGCAGCCGGACCAGCGATGCGGGCAGCTCAGCATCGATGACCATCTCCGAATCGCGCAACTCGCTATTCAGTACGCGCCCGAGGCCATGCACGAGAGCCAATTTGCGGCCTTCCGCAACAGGCAGCGAAAAGTGCAGCCGCTGTATCGGATCGACGGCAATGTTTTCGTCAACGCGCCGGAGCAGCTCATCGAGGCCCGTGCCTTGGAGCGCGGAGACGTAGACATTTCCGTTGGCCGGGGAGAGCGCGTTGCGGGTCTCGCTATCCAATTTGTCGATTTTATTGAAGACGCGCAGACGAGGCCGATCGTTCACTCCGAGCTGAGCCAAAACCTTTTCCACCTCGGCATCCTGCTCGGTATGGTGGGAGTTGGAAACATCGGTGACGTGAAGAATCAAGGATGCCTGCTGGACTTCTTCGAGCGTGGCGCGGAATGCGGCGAGCAGCCCTTTGGGGAGGTCGCGAATGAAACCGACTGTATCGGAAAAAAGAACGCGACGATTGGAGGGAAGGCGGACGGCGCGGACGGTGGGATCGAGCGTGGCAAACATCTTCGAGGAGACCACGACGTCGGCCCGGCTGAGGGCGTTAAAGAGCGTGGATTTGCCAGCATTGGTGTAACCCACAAGCGCGACGGTTCCGAGGGGCACCGACTGGCGGGCGCTGCGGCGCAGAGATCGCTGCCGCCGCAAAGTTTCAATGGCGGCGCCGATTCGACGCACCCGCTCGCGAATGCGACGGCGGTCAGTCTCCAGTTTCTGTTCGCCAGGACCGCGGGTTCCGATACCACCGCCGAGCCGGGAAAGCTCAGGACCGGCCCCAGCGAGCCTGGGCAGAAGATAATTCAGCTGGGCCAACTCGACTTGCAACTGTCCTTCGCGGCTGCGCGCGTGGCGCGCGAAAATATCCAGAATCAGCTGGGTGCGATCGATCACGCGACAGTCCGCTCCCCGCTCCAGATTGCGCTGCTGCACGGGGGTGAGCTCGCGGTCGAAGATAATCAAGGGCGCCTTGCGCGCGGTGGCTTCGGCGCGGATTTCCTCCAGCTTGCCTCGTCCCACGACGCTTGCGGGATCGATGGCGTCGCGCATCTGAAGAATGCTGCCGGCAACGATGGCTCCCGCGCTGCGCGCCAACTCAGCAAGCTCTTCCAGAGACTCGCGAGCAATTTCATCGGATCCATGGCCGGGAACACGAGGCGGACGCTTCAAACCGAGCCCGACCAAAAGCGCTCGTTCCCGGATGTCGGTTGGCCTAGTCGTCTTCATAAGAGGAACAGCGGCGGGCATGAAGCGGATGAAGAAAAGTGCGATAGAGAAGAAACCGAGGCCGCCGAGATTGGGCTGTACATTCGCACCAAGGCCAATTATACCGCGTCGAGCGTGCCCGATTGGCCAGTCCGCAAAGAGTTCAAGAAACCTTCCACATATTCCAGAACCGCTGAGATCGTCTCAGGCGCATCGCCAAAACCTGCGAACCACTGAGTGCCGGGCTCCCGCCGGAACCAAGTGAGTTGGCGTTTGGCATAACGGCGCGTGGCCTGGGCGATTGCCTGCGTCGCGGTCGCGAGCGGCTGCCCAGCGGCGGCGCAAGCGCTTAGCTCGCGATAACCGATGAACTCAAAAGGCTTCGCCGTGGCCGGCGCCCCTTCGGCGATCAAATCGGCCACTTCTTGGCCCCAGCCGCGATCAAGCATGGCGCAAACGCGCCTTTCGATGCGCTGATAAAGGGCCTGGCGGGGGGGATTGAGTCCGACCTTCAATGCCGTATAGCCCTGCAAGCCCTGGCGGCCGGCCTGATGCACCTCGCTCAAAGGCTTCCCTGCCAATAAGCACACTTCCAGGGCGCGCACGAGCTTTTGATGGTCGTTCGATGAGATACGCGCCGCCGCCGAGGGATCGAGCCGACGAAGAAGCCTGTGTAAGGACACGGCTCCGCGGCGTGCCTGCATGGAATTCAGCCTGGTGCGAAGGCTATCCGATCGCGGGGGCGCATCGGCCAAACCCTCCATCAAGGCGCGAAAGTAAAGGCCGGTGCCGACGGTGAAAATAGGCAGCCGCCGGCGACCGCGCAAATCCGCAAGCACCTCCACGGCGCGATTGCGATATTCACCCGCGGTAAAAATGTCAGCGGGCGAGACAATATCCATCATGTGATGAGGGATGCCACGGCGCTCTGCCGCAGACAGCTTGGCCGTGCCAATATCGAATCCACGGTAGACCTGAGTTGAGTCGCAAGCGACGACCTCGCCGGCCAATTTCTCGGCCAAAGCGATGGCCAGCGCCGATTTGCCGGAAGCCGTGGGGCCCATAATCGCGACGAGCGGCACGGGGTGCATCTGGGTGAATTCTTTTGCCGGTAGCGTCGCGCGCATGGTCCAGCCTTCGGCAGGAGTTATCGGAGCGATCAAATCAGTTTCCAATAGCGGATCAGGAGATAGAGAAAGAACAGCGCGCCCAAGAAGAGCGAGCCGAAGGCCTGAGCTTGGCGGGGCTTCACGGGCGTTTCACTGGGCGTAGCTCAAGGGCAAATTGTACAGGAAGATGAAACGCAACTCGATAAATGGGCCGCTGAAGGCGGGAGGCAAAGGCTCAAAGGGAGAGGACGTACGAATCGCAGAGTATGCGGCGCGATCGAGCGGCTCCTTGCCCGAAGAGCCCTCCTGCACCGGATCGGCGTCCGGCACGACGCCGTTGCTCATAATTTTGAATCGCAAGATGACCTTGCCCTTTTCGCCCAAGTAGGCCGACTCCGGCATTATCGAATACCAGTTTAGCTTTACCCTTTCCACCACGCGCTGAAGATAGCCGCTGAAGTCCACACCCTGGTCCGGCGTGAGCATCTGCACCGCGCCATAACCCTGGCCGCCGCCGCCCCCACCACCCGGATAACCCTGCCCACGACTGGCCGGGAGCCGTCCGCCAAAGCCCTGAAGGCCGCTGCCCGAGCTCTCGTGCGATTGCTGGGCGGATTGATCGATCGTTCTTCCCGGCGAAAACATTTGCGGCAAAACCAAACGATTTTCAGCCTCGGTTTGAGGCTGTGGCTTGGGAGCATCAAAGCGGGTGTCGGCTTGCTGCTGTTGCGCCTGCGGCTGCGGCCTGGGAGCCGCGGGTAAGTCCGGCGGCGGCTCGGTGGGCGTGTCGCGCACGGTGGGCGACTTTGGCGCGGGCAATGGCTGCGGCATCACCGGAGGCGCCATCTGACGCAAGATGCGCGGGTCAATATGCACCGCGGGGCCCCGGGGGGCCGGCGTAGGAGGCAAACCCCTCACATCCGGAGGCATATAGATGAAATTCAATTGCTGCCGGGCCAGATCGATTTGCGATTGCGTGGGCGGCTTATATTGGAAGATCTGGATCAGCAAGAGGATGAAGAGGATGTGAAAAACGATCGATCCGGAGCGGCCCAGCCAATTCCAATCTCGAGGAGGCGTTTCCACCGGCGCGACCATCAAGTTCACATCGCCGGTGGTAAGAACGTCGGGCTTGAGGAGATCGGGCAACTCGTAAGCCGAGACCAGCCCCTTGCCCTCGAGTTCGACAATGGGCAAAGCCATGGGGACGGTAACGCGTTCATCCATGACGGTCACGGGCGCGTAGCCTGGATGAACCATATCGGGAGCAAACGGCGTAGCCGGCGTATCTCGAGGAACGACGACGCGCGAGGCAAGCACGTCCAGAGGCATATGCGAGGGAATGTCGCTGTGGGTCTGGAGATCGGTGCGCGGCAGATTGGCGGCAACGACGGTGCGGTCGTCGAGCAGGGTGGTAAGCCGGCGGGGAGGCGGCGCATCCGCTCTGTCAGCAGCGGGGCGCACGTCGCGGGGAACGAGGATTCTCGGAATCATCAATTTTCTCGCGGGGGTAAGAAGGCATCCACTTGGACGCGTTGATTGTGCTCCAGGATGCCCGCCATCACCCGGTCAGCCAGTTCGAGGGCACGGAGTCCCGCGCGGCCATCCATCAGCGGAGCGGTGCGATGGCGAACGGCGTCAACAAAGGCGCGCAGTTCGGCGGCCAGCGGCTCCTCTTGCCGCGTGGGTATCGGTTCGAAGTCAAATTCCGGCTGGGGAGCGGGCCGGCGAACGCGAACGCGCAGCACGTCCTGCCGCGCGTAATCCAGGGAAATATATTCGTGCTCCTGGAAAAAGCGAAGCTTGCGAACACGTTCGGTGGAGACGCGGCTGGCGGTTAAATTGGCCACGGCGCCGGAAGCAAACTGCAGGCGAGCGTGGGCGATATCGACCTTGTCGGTGATCACGGGAATTCCGAGCGCGTGAATCGAGGTGACCGGAGAGTCAGCCAGCGCGAGCAAAATATCGAGGTCGTGAATCATGACGTCGTACACCACGTCGATATCGAGGCTGCGAGGGCTGAATACGCCTAACCGGTGTACCTCAAAGTATAGAGGTTCCTTGATGATGGGCAAGACCCCCTGGAAAGCCGGGTTAAAGCGTTCCAGATGCCCGATCTGCAGCACGCGAGCGTCTCGCCGAGCGGCATCGATGAGCAATTCGGCCTCGGAAACCGAAGCCGCGATCGGTTTTTCGATAACACGTCAATTCCCTGCCCCAGCAACAAGCAGCCTATGCGGGCATGCTCGCGGGTAGGCACGGCAACGCTTACGGCATCCACCCTGCCTCCCAGCGATTCCAAGTTGGGGAGAGCCTGCGTGCCGAATTCGGCGGCGATAGTGCGAGCGCGTTCAAAATTGGAATCCACGACCCCAACGAGTTCCACCCCTTCAAGCTGGCGATAAACGCGGGCGTGGTTGCGTCCAAAATCGCCGACGCCAACCACGGCCACTCGAACGCTCCGGTCGCTCATCGGGATTTCGCTCCGGACGCGCTATCCCGTTCGCCTTGCCGCGCTTCGCCCGGCAGGTCGGGCGCAAAAGCTTCGACGGCAATGCCGGCTTCATTGGCCGCTTCGATCAACCGCGGGCGATCGAAAAGCAAGGTGCGCCCGGCGTCGATGGCCAGGGCGGTGACCCGGCAAGCCTTCATGGTTTCGACGGTTCGGAGGCCGACGACGGGTACATCAAAACGCATGTCCTGGCGAGGCTTAGCCACCTTCACGACGACAAGGGGTTTGCCGCAAACGAGCCGAGCCGCGCGTTCAATGGTTTCGTCGGTTCCCTCCATGGCCTCGACAGCGACGCAAGCACGATCGCTGATGACGACGGTCTGGCCTAAATCGAGGGCTGCAACCTGACGCGCAATCTCGCGGCCGTAAGCAATATCGGCCGATTCGCGGGGATCGGGGCCGCGACGTGTGAGAACGCCGGCCTCGGGCAATAGCGGCTTCAAAAAAGCCGTCGAATCCACGAGTTGGATGCCTTCGTCTTCGAGGACGCGGGCCACCGCGCCAATCAAGGAGTCGGTATTTTTTCTGGGCAGCGAGAATATCAGTTTGGCCAGCTTCCAATCCGGCCGAATGGCGCTAAAAATTTTCGTGTGTTTGACCTGGCCGGCCATAACGGCCCGGGTAACGCGTTCCTGATGGAGCAGTTCGAGGGTGCGGCTCAGTTCTCCGAGGCTCACCCAATGGAGCCGCTTGGCAACCTGCTCCAGTTCCGGGGAAGCCTCCTCACGCAAAGCAATCACGGCCATTTCGATTCCCTGACTGCGCGCCGCTTCGAGCACCAGGAAGGGAAAGCGGCCATTCCCAGCGATCAAACCCCATTCTCCGGGAAGGGTTGCGGCTGTTGAGGGCATGAAAAACTCCTACTTGGTAACACCGCGATCGGCCGACTCCACAAAGCGCAGCAATTCGGCGACATCCACGGAGCCGTTGAGCGTGAGCCGCATCTGTTCGAGGGCTTGGGTGGTATTGAGCTTCGAGTTCAAGAAAAGCCGATAGGCGCTCTCAATGGCCCGGATTCGTTCGGTGCTGAAGCCACGGCGCTCAAGGCCAACGCTATTGACCCCGTAACAACGCGTCTGGCGTTCGGTGACGACCATGCAGAATGGCGCGACATCCTGGGTAATCACGGTCGAGGCGCCTACATAGGCAAAACGGCCCACGCGGCAAAACTGATGGACCGGGGAAAAGGCGCCAATCGTGGCGTAGTCCTCAACCGTGACGTGCCCAGCCAGCGTGGCGCTATTGGCAAAAATTGTATGGCTTCCGACGGCACAATCGTGGGCCACATGGGCTTGGGCCATGAACAGATTGTCGCTGCCAATGCGCGTAACTCCGCCGCCCTGGACCGTTCCCCGACTCACTGTCACGCCCTCGCGAAATACATTGCGATCGCCGATATCGAGACGGGTTCGCTCGCCCGCGTACTTTAGATCCTGGGGATCGCCGCCGATACTGCAAAAGGAGTGCAGCGCGTTGGCACGACCCAGGCGGGCGGGGCCGTTTATCACTGCGTGGGGGTGAAGAACGCAGTCTTCGCCCAATTCCACATCGTCGCCGACAACGGCATAGGCCCCGATGCGTACTCCAGAGGCCAACCGCGCGCCCGCGGAAACTACCGCCCGGGGATCGACTCCCTGCGTGGCTCCATTTTTCGCTTCGCCCATGCTCAACGTCCCGCCACGCCGGCCGACTGGGTAGCGGTGGGAATCTCGACCGGGTCACGGTCCACCATCTTGCACATTAAGATCGCCTCGGCGGCGTGCTCACCATTGACGCTGGCTATCCCGCGCAATTTGCAGAAATTGCCGCGCCAGGAAACCACGGCAACTTCGAGGCGCAATTGCTCTCCCGGAACCACCGGGCGGCGGAAACGGGCGTCGTCGACAGCGACAAAGTAGAGCAGCTTATTTTCACGGTCGGGAATTTCCTGCAAAAGCAACAATCCGCCGGTCTGGGCCATGGCTTCAATGATCAGAACACCGGGCATGATCGGCTTTCCAGGAAAATGGCCCTGGAAGAAACTTTCGTTGATGCTTACGTTTTTGACTCCGACAATGCGCTTGAATCGCTCCATTTCCAGGATGGCGTCGACCATCAGGAAAGGATAACGATGTGGCAGGATTTTCTGGATCTCATTGGTGTCCAGAATCATCAGCTCCTCAATTCCGGCGAGAGGCCGCACGACACGCAAAAAGCAATCAAGGCATTATAAGCGAAGGACTGAGGCGCGGGAACCGCATTGCCGCCGAAAACGGCGGCTGTTAGCATACGCCAGCCGTGAGCAAGAACGAGAAGTTATCGCAAATACGGCGGTTTTTGCAAAACCGCGGGCCGGCAACGGAGCGTTTACTTAAACGCTTCGTGGGCTGCGAATCGCCCACCGACGATAAGGAGGCCGTCGACCGTCTGGGGCACGCAGTTGCGGCGGAATGGCGGAAGCGTCGAGCGAAAATCGAATATTTGACCAGAAGAGAGGCGGGCGACCACCTGCGGATCACCTGGCCTGCGGAGCGCCACGCGCAGCACCCGCACTTCGCCAGGCCGGATTCTCGTGCTCGGCCATTTGGACACCGTATACGACGTGGGCACGATCCGAGGGATGCCTTTTCGCGTTAGTCGAGGCCGGGCATTCGGGCCGGGAGTTTTCGACATGAAGGGCGGACTCGTGATCGCGCTGTTTGCCGCCGACGCGCTCGCCCATGTGAACTGGCTGCCGAGACGGCCCGTCACGTTCCTTTGGACTTCGGACGAGGAGACCGGCAGCAAAAGTTCACAACATGCAATCGAGCAGGAAGCCAGGCGCAGCGCCGCAGTGCTGGTGCTCGAACCCGCAAATGGGCCCGACGGGCAACTCAAAACGCGGCGCAAAGCCACGGGGACTGCGGAGATCGTGATTCGCGGACGCGCGGCGCATGCTGGGCTCAATCCGAATGAGGGCGTGAACGCGATTCGGGAGCTAGCGCTGCAGACGGAGAGGCTGGTGCGCCTGAACGATCCTCGCCGCGGGGTTACGGTGAGCCCGACACTGGCGCAGGGAGGGACGCGCAGCAATGTGATTCCGGCGGAGGCGCGCCTGACAATCGATCTGCGAGTGGAGACTCGCGACGATATGCGGCGGATCGAACGCCAACTGAGGTCGCTGCGGCCGATCTTGCCGGGCGCGCGGGTTACGGTGAAAGGCGGCTTCTCGCGTCCGCCGCTGGAGCGTAAGGCGAGCGCTGCGCTTTTCTCTCACGCGGAGCAACTCGCAAAGGAATTGGGATTTTCCGTGGGCGAATGTCTGGCCGGAGGCGGCTCCGACGGCAATTTCACCGCAGCGCTGGGCGTTCCGACACTCGACGGCTTGGGCGCTATTGGGGAAGGCGCGCATAGCCCTGACGAACAGGTGATCCTTTCGGCTTTGCCTCAGCGCGCCGCGCTGCTGGCGGGGCTCCTGGCGACGCTATAGCCCTCGGTTCGCGGTTGTGAAAGGAAGGTTAGTGAATCTTGTGGAGATAATCGGCCGTCGTATTGTTCAGATCCGCATAGCTCAGGCGAAGCGTGGCGCGCACGGCGTCCTGGGTGGATACGCCCTCGTCGATGCGGTCGAGGATACGCTCCAAATCGCCTGGGCTGGCGGCTTCAATCGTCTCCACCACGGCGAGCGACCATTTGTAAGCGACGCTTGCGAAGCCCGGCTGCAAATTGAGCCAGGATGGCTCAAGAATCGAAAGTGACGGGTCCTCATGTTGGTTGTAGAGGTCGAGAAGTTCGGCGGCTGTGGCCGCGTCTGTGCGTCTGCCCTCCATCCATTGCGCAGTGCCCTCCTGAAGCCAAGTGGGGCAGCGGCCGTGCGTTTTTTCCGTGATGAAGCTGTGTGTTAGCTCGTGCTTGAGCACGCGAGCCAGTTCGGGCGTGACGCTGGCAAGGCCTTGCACCGGCACGCGAATGCGTCCGTCGTTCAGAGCGCCCACCCAGCCGGGGGCCTGGGTAATATCCTTGAAATCTTGATTGGTGTAGAGCGTGATAGCGATGGGATCTTTCGGCGTGTAATTAAGCGCGGCGGAGATCTCGTCGAAATCGGCCTCCAGCGCCTGCAGCGCTTCGCGCGCGAGTTCCGGCGCGGCACCTCCGTAATAGTGCAAATCAAAATGGGCACTGCGGCCTTCGTGAAACGCGTTATCGAGATCGAGATCGCGCTCGGCCTTTTGGAGGGCGGCGGCCACTTCGGGGTCGGGATGTTGCTCCTGGGAATGTTTCCATTCGGCGATGGCTTCCGACAAGCGATTCAGCCCGTAATCCGCCCAGCCCGCCAGCTTGGCGGTATCGGCCGAATCGGGATCGATGCGCCGCGCGGCGTCGATCTGGTCCAACGCCGAGCGATATTCGCCTTGCTTCAAATGCAAATAGGCGGCGTTGAGGAGTAAGGGAACCTGGTCGGGGGCAAAACTCAGGGCGCGTTCGGCATGCCGCAGCGCCGCACCGAAGTTATTGCGGTCAAACTCGAACCGGCTGGCCGCCGATTCTGCCTCAATGGCTCGCACCAAGTCAGCACGAGCGTGCGTCGCCGTCTTGCCGTCAATCTCGGCCAAGCCTTCCTCATCGATGACGCCGTCCCGGAGAATTGATCGCAGGACTGCGTCTGGCGCGGGGCCCGAACTGACTGGAGGAGGCGGGGCCATGGTCAGAACCGCAGCGGCGGAATTTGAAGTCGCTTGCGAAGAGACGACGTCAGAATCATCTTTGGTGATCCGGTCGACAGACGCCTCGGGCAGGCTCATGATGCCGGCGGAAGTCTCGAAAGTTACCTTGCCGTTTTGACGTGTGGTGTTAGAGCCCTGGATCTGGCGGCCATTTTTGAGATAGATGGTATCGGCGTGCAGATTGGGCGTCACGGCGAACGCCAGCGACGCCACAAAAACGCCAATGCGAATTGGCCTCAGGGCTCTATTCACACAGTCTCCAAAAGACCCGCGCAGGTCGTTAATCGACGGTAAAGACAGGCGTTGTATGTGTCAATCCTACTCGCGGAGAGTGGTTCTCTGCGGGTACTTGTCCGGCGGAACAGGCGGGACGCGGCAATCGTGCGGCTTTGCAGCTGTCTTGCCGGTAGATTTTAGCCAACTTTAGATCAGGTTCCGACGGACGCCGCTCCGCCGTGGGTTAGAATTAAGCCGAGCATGCGATGAGTCTTTGCATGCGGCTGAGGGCTGACGTGATCCATCGCTACATATTTCACAATGGTCTTATCGTCCCTGTTGAAGAGGCTCGACTGTCGCCAGGGCAGGCCGGTCTTCTTAATGGATGGGGACTCTTTACCACTTTGCGCGTTTTTCAAGGCGAGCCGTTCGCGTTTGAGAGGCATTGGAAGCGGCTCGAAAAGGACGCTGGGCGTACACGAATACCTTTTCGCTTCGATCCCAGCGAGGTGCGCTCCAATCTGCGGGAACTGATTCGCCGCAATGAGCTGCGCGAAGGCACGGCACGCATTTATGCCGTCTACAACAAAGTGGGATTCTGGCAGAGCGGCGAAGACCTGCCGGAAGTCGACCTCTTGCTTTGCACGGCGGGGCTCCCCTCGTACCGGGAACCGGTTCGTTTGACCGTACGCGAGCAAAGCCGCCATGCGGCGTCCCCGCTCGCGGGCGTGAAAGTGACCTCGTGGATTTTTAACGCATGGACTTTGCAGGGCGCCCAGCAAGCCGGTTTCGACGAAGCCGTGCTTCTCAACGAGCACGGCGAGATATCCGAATGCACCGCAGCGAACATATTTTGCGCTCGGCAAGGACGCGTTTTCACGCCGCCGCTCTCCTCCGGATGTCTCGAAGGCGTGACGCGCGGCATCCTGCTGGAGATCGCTCCGGCAACGGGTATTCCGGTGGAGGAGAAAGCGCTCCGGCCCGAGGAGTTGTACAGCGCCGATGAAGTATTCATCACTTCGACCAATCGCAGCCTGCTCGGCGTCTCCGAGGTAGAAGGCCATAAATTTGCGGGCGCCCCCGGACCGATTACGCAACGGCTGGAGCAAAGTCTTCAGCAATTACATGGTGGATTACGTTGCCCGGTTAACGCAGCAGGCGGCGGCGAAGCTCTGAATACCAAGGGCGGTTTGCAACTTTATCGCCCAAGCTGGTTTTCACTTAATGGGCATGGCGTTATTGTCGCTGATACTGCGTCCGGTCCCGGCGTCAAATGTTGATTCGGCATCATCGCTCCCTGGCCGTTAAAGCGCGCGCCACATTCGCTGCGTTTTTGTTGCTGTCGATCGGCCTCCCCCAGACGCTAATAAGCCAGCCGCCGGCGCCGGCCAATTCCCGCACGATTTCACCGCAAAGTGGGGCCGCCAGCGTGCCAGCGCAGCCACTCGATCCTGCCTTCAAAGGCAAACTGCCCATCACCGAACTGACGGAGAATGAAGCCATCCTGCACGCGCTCAACCGCCTGGGCTATGGCCCGCGGCCAGGCGATGTCGAACGCGTCAAACGCATGGGCCTCGAGAAACTGGATCGAGCGCCAGCTTCATCCCGAAAAGATCGACGACTCCTCACTACAAGCTCGCCTGGCAGAAGCTTCCCGCCGCGAATCTGAACGCACAAGCGCTGCTGGCCGAGTATCCGCAGCCCGAGGCTGCCGCCAAGAAGATGGGGATCACCGTCGAGGAGTATCGCAAGCACATGGACGCGCAGACCCATCCGCCGCAGGGCGTGCGTCCGGCGCCCAGCAAATTGCCGCAGGAAGCGTTCAACGAGATCGCAGCAGGCCAAGGTATTGCGCGCCATCTACAGCGAGCGTCAGCTCGCAGGAGCAGCTGACCGATTTCTGGTTCAATCATTTCAATGTCTTCGCGAACAAGGATTTGGACCTGTGGCTGGTCGCTTCCTACGAAAGCGACGCCATTCGGCCGCACGTGCTGGGGCAACTTTCGGGACTTGCTCGACGCCACGGCGAAGAGCCCGGCGATGCTGTTTTATCTGGACAACTATCTCAGCGCCGATCCGCAAGCCGCTCAGCGCCTAAAAGCTCATCCCGAAAAGATGCGCGCGCGCCAGTTTGCCGGGCTACCGCCGGTGGCCAACCGCGGGCTGAACGAAAACTACGGCCGCGAGCTGATGGAGCTGCACACTCTGGGCGTGGACGGCGGCTATACGCAGCAGGACGTGATCGAAGTGGCGCGCAGCTTCACGGGCTGGACCATACGCGATGCGCGAACCAAACCGGAATTTGCATTTGACGCCCGCGTCCACGATCCCGAAACCGAAACGCGTGCTGGGAAAGAACATTCATGCGGGGGGAATCGAAGATGGCGAGCAGGTGCTCGATCTGCTCGCGCAAGACCCGCATACCGCTCATCACATCGCGCTCGAACTGGCGGAGCATTTCGTTTCCGATAATCCGCCCGAGGCTTTGGTCGATCGCATGGCAACGGCTTTCCGAAAATCCGGAGGCGATCTGCGCGAAGTGATGCGGGCGATGATCTATTCGCCGGAATTCTGGTCCAGAGCCGCCTACCGAGCCAAGGTCAAGACGCCGTTCGAGTTGGTCGTATCGGCGGCACGCGCGCTGGGGGCAGAGGTGGATACGGCTCTACCGCTGGTCAATTGGGTTGGGCGCATCGGCGAGCCGCTGTACCAGTGCTTGCCGCCGACCGGCTATTCGGACGAAGCGTCCGCCTGGGTGAACTCCGGAGCATTGCTCAACCGGCTGAACTTTGCCCTCGCGCTGGCGAGCAATCGCCTGAACGGCAGTCAGGCGCCGATCGAGTCGTTACTGGGCACAGAGGCGCAAACGGATCCTTATCAGGCGCTCGAACGCGCCATCGATCTTTTCCTAGCCGGCCAGGTTTCTCCGAACACGCGCTCGACTCTGGAAAGGGAGTCCGCCGATCCGAAGATCGTGCAAACGAATTCGGGCGGAAGGACCCAGGCCAATCTCGGCACGATCGCCGGGCTTGTGCTGGGCTCGCCGGAGTTCCAGCAACGATGAAAAAGGGCAGCCACGAAGGGCTGCCCTTGAGGACCGCAACGCCGTGCTGTTGGCGACTAGCGCTTGTCGAAATCCATCGCCAAATGCAGTTCCTTCAGCGCTTGATCGAGATGCTCGACCGCTTTGGCGCGATGGCCGCCAAAATCACGTTCGGCGTAAGCCACCAAATCGTGCCGAGCGTTCTCGACCTTTTCCATCGATTCGCGGATGACAGGATGAGGTCCCTGCGGTACCGGCTGCGGACCCGCCGAGACAAGCATAGGAGCCGTCAACACGCCCGCCAGGAGTATTCCGCCAAAGATTTTCAGAACCGGATTGCGCATGCATTTCCTCCTAAGAAATTGATCTTCGCCCCATAGTTCCTTGCCTCAGGGGATTCTCCCACCGGCTTATCGAACACTGAACGTCAGAAAAGGTTTTGATTGTCCATTCTTTTAGCTGTCCGCGCGTACAGGTCCCCACCGCCCTTTGAGACCTAGGTCTCTGATAGAATCGCCCTGTCATGCTTTCGAAGTGGCCTCTCTTCGCGGCGGTATTCGGCCTTTTGACCTACGTCATGTTTTCCCAAGCGAATTCAAAGCAGATCTCGGGAGCTGCACAGGAGCAGGCTCGCGCGAATCAACTGCAAGTGGCTCCCAGCCTGAATGAGGAGTTGGCGAAGTTTCGGCGCGTTCCCATGCCTTTTCATTCCCAGGGACTGAGCGCGCGAGAACAGGACCTAGTCAAGAAACTAGTGGAGGCCTCGCAGTATTTGGAGCAGATTTATTGGCGGCAGAGCGATCCGGACGGATTGAAATTGCTGGTCTCGCTCGAAGCCAGCAAGGCTCCGCAGGATGCGGCCCTGCGGCGATTCTTAATGATCAATGGCAGCCGTTACGATCTCATTCGCAACAATGCTCCCTTTGTAGGCACTGGCCCGATGTCGCCCGATCACGGCCTGTATCCGCCCGGCTTGACGCGAGAGGAGATGGAAGCTTACGTTCGCGCGCATCCCGAGCAGAAGGCGGCGCTCTACGCGCCTCAAACCGTGGTTCGCCGCGATGGCGATCGGCTCGTCGCGGTTCCCTATCACGTGGCATATCGGCCATGGCTCGAGCCCGCGGCGCAAGCGCTCAACGAGGCTGCCGCGCTGAGCGACGATCAGAAATTCGCGAATTTTTTGCGGCTACGAGCGAAGGCGCTGCTTGATGACGATTTCTATGCCAGCGATATCGCCTGGATCGAACTGGAAAACCCGAAGTTCGACGTAATCTTCGCGCCGTATGAAGTCTATTTGGACGATCTTCTGGGCGTAAAGACCTCGTATGGCGCGGCGGTGATGATCCGCAATGAAGAAGAGAGCCGGAAACTGGCCCTCTTCCAGAAGTATGTTCCGGAGATCGAAGATGCGCTTCCGATCGCGGCGGAGGATCGGCCCTCCAAGGCCGGCCATCGTTCGCCAATGGAAGTTATGGACACGCCGTTTCGCGCCGGCGATCTGCGGCACGGCTATCAGGCGGTGGCGGATAACCTTCCCAACGACCCGCGCATTCATCAAGAGAAGGGCTCCAAGAAAATGTTCTTCAAGAATTTCATGGATGCGCGGGTGACTTACGTAGTGCTTCCCATCGCCAAGCGCTTATTACGCGCGGATCAGGCGGCGCAAGCGTCGGGCGACGGCTATCTGGCGTTTACCATGATGCACGAGATTTCCCATGAACTGGGACCAACCTACTCGCACACGGCGAATGGACGCGCGCAAATCAACGAAGCGATTGGCCCGGCCTACTCCGCTCTGGAAGAGTCCAAGGCAGACGTGGTGGGGATGTTCGGCCTTGATTGGCTTATCGAGCACGGACGCGCTGCCCAAGGAACAACGGAACCGAATATTACGCTTCCTATGTGGGCGGAATTTTTCGCACGGTGCGGTTCGGAATTGCCGAAGCGCATGGCCGAGGCGAAATGATGGAGTTCAATTATCTGGTGGAAAAGGGCGTAATCGCGCGCGATTCCGGCACCGGCCGCTACGCTATCGATAGCGGCCACGTGCCCGCGGCGATCACTTCCCTGGCGCACGAACTGCTGGAAATGGAAGCCACCGGCGACCGGGCGCGCGTGGAAGCCTGGTTCAAGAAATACGACCGCATGCCGGAAGACCTGGCGAAATCTCTCGCCGCCGCAAGCGATATTCCTGTGGATGTAGATCCGGTATTCTCGTTCCCTGAACCCATTCGTTAAATTCGCTCACGGCGAAGGAAGGGTGGTCACACGTGGCTCAAGAAAAGACGCAGAACTTCGGAAATCACACTAGAGTAGTTCCTCCCTACCACATGTTCGTCATTCCCGTATTCATGATCAATTTCGTGTGGCGTCTAGTCCAATTGAAAGATGGGATAACTTTCGCTTCCATTATGAACGTGCTCCTTGCCACGGCGTTTGTGATTCTGGTCTTTTATGCGCGCGTCTTTTCGTTGACGGTTCAGGACCGCGTGATTCGCCTGGAGATGCGCTTGCGGCTAGAGCGGGCGTTGTCTCCGGACCTGCGCTCGAGGATTGCGGAATTCACGGTTCCGCAGCTGGTTTCCTTGCGCTTCGCGTCCGATCAAGAACTGCCCCTGCTTGCGCAGCAAGTGCTGGATGAAAAGCTGAACGACCGTAAAACGATCAAGAGGCGCATCAAAGATTGGCAGGCGGATTTTTTGCGCGCGTAGGCCAGTTCCAGGGAGACTCTAGAATAAGAGCGGCGCCAGACCCGCGAGTGCGAGGGCTACGAGCAACCCCAGCGCCTGTCTGCCGGTTTTTCGGTCGGCAAAACCGAAGGCATAAAATCCCTTCACCACATTATTGCTGGAAGCGGCGATGGCAATCGCATGAGCTGCCAGAGTCAAGCTCTGGCCTGCCGACTGCGTCATTCCCAAGACAAAAGGATCGATGTCCGTTAATCCTGTAATCGCAGCGAGCCCGTAGATACCGCCGCGCCCGAAATGCTCGAGCGCATAATGCGAGGCTGCCAGCAATACAACAAACAGGAGAGCAAAGAGAAGGGCGGCCGATAGCTCGAGGGGATTCTTGACATCCAGGCTGCGCCGGCCGCTCTGACCTCTGGAATCGGCGCCACGTGCCCACAACCAGCCGAAAATGATGGCGCCAAGGGCCGCGGCCACAAACGGCAATAAAAGCATGGCCGCGAGCCTGCGATCAAAGATCGCGAGCAAAATGAGAAGGCGCAGGTACATCATTCCCGAAGACATCAAGATGCCGCCGGCGAAAACACGCGGCGCATTCGCTTCGCGCGCTCGCTTCGCCAAAATAACCGTGGTCACAGTGGAAGAATATGCGCCGCCCAAGAGCGCCGATAGGAACACGCCGCCGCGGCCCGCGCTGGCCTTCTCCACCAAATAGCTGCCATAGGAGATGCCGCTCGCGGCAACGACGATCAGCCATGCCTTGAAGGGATTGAACCCAAACGTTCCGAAAGTGCGATTGGGCATGACGGGAAGAATGACCGCCGTCAGCAGCAAAAACTTCGTAAATGCGAGGATCTCCTCGCCAGGCGAACGGCGCGAAAGATTCTCGAGCACAGTCTTGAGTTCGAGCAAAAGTACGCTGACGATGGCGATGGTCGTGGCAATCCAAAATTCGCCGCGCGAAACGAGGACGCCGACGAGGTAGGTGGCCAGGCCGGATATTTCCGTGGTGGCGCCGGCATATTCCGAAGTCGCCAGCTTATGCTGGTAAGAGAGCCATAGAAATGAGCCGATGACCGCGAAACCTACGGCCGGAAAGATCAAGCTGCCGCCGGAAATCAAGTTAGCGGCATAGCCGATGAGGGCGATCAGTGGAAACGTTCGCACCCCGCCAAAGGCGTACGTCTCGGGCACCTTGAATTCGGCACGGTGCTCCTCGCGTTCGAGGCCGACCAGAAAGGAAAGAAAGAGAACCAGGACGATCTTCAGACCCTCGGCTGGCAGCAAGCCCGTCAACCAAGCCGGCACGCCACACCTCCATCCCGCAGGGCCAAGATAAGCATGGAATCCAGATCCGCTCCGCGCCGCCTATCGCGCGCGATCAGCGAAACGATCCCGAGAGAGAGACTGTACCCAAGTTCAGCGAAACAAGGCGAGGCCTTCGCATCAGTGCGTTCCGCAGGCGGCAATGCCGTGTTTCTCGAAATAGCGCTGATGGTACTCCTCGGCGCGCCAAAACTCCGGCGCGGGTGCGATCTGGGTCACAATTTTGCGCGGGAACCGGCCCGAGCGATCGAGATCGTCCTTCATCTTTCGCGCCGCGCGCTCCTGGTCAGCATCGTAAAAGAAAATGACCGACCGATATTGCTTGCCATAATCGGGACCCTGGCGGTTGAGGGATGTGGGATCGTGTAGATCGAAGAAAACGCGCAGCAATTCCTCATAGGTGACTTGAGCGGGATCGTAATCGAGTTGCACGACCTCGGCGTGGCCGGTGCGGTCCGTACACACATCATCGTACGTCGGATTCGCCAAGCTGCCGCCCATGTAGCCGACGGCCGCATCGGTAACGCCTTTTACCTGCCGGAAAGCGCTCTCCACGCCCCAAAAGCACCCGGCGCCAAACGCCGCTTTGGCCATTGCTCTCCTCCTCCGCCTGACATACTGCTGGCTAGTAATCATGTTGCCACATGCGATCGAACGGCACAATTACGCAAGCGTGCCGAGAGTCATAATCTGAATTGAGGATTCATTAAGGGACTCATGAATTTGCCCGACCAATTAACGGAGCGTTTGCCCTTCCTTTACACATTGGAAGAGGATTGGCAGCCCGTCGCGCGCTGGGCCCTTGCCGGCTGGCTCGTTTTTTACGTCCTTTTTCTTTATCAGGCTTATCGCGGCGAAGGCACTCTTCTCATGATCGATTTGGTCTTCATTCCTATCCACGAGGGCGGCCATCTTCTGTTTCGCTTTTTCGGCCAATGGATCAGCGTGGCGGGCGGTACTTTCCTGCAGCTCTTCACTCCCTTCGCATTGGCGGTTTATTTTGCATTGAACCGTCAGGCGGCCGGCACGGCATTCTGCTCGTTTTTCTTCTTCGAACAATTTCTGCCCATCTCCACGTACATGGCGGACGCGCGCGCGCAGGAACTCCCTCTTCTGACAGTCGGCGACGCGGACTACGTCATCCACGACTGGAATTATCTTTTTGGCAGCTTGGGCGTGCTCAATCACGATACGGCTATCGCCGGCGACCGTTCGCGCTCTCGGCTGGCTGGGCATGTGCGCCACAGTAGCCTGGCTTATCTTTCGCGCTTGGACTTCAGTCACCTCCGCCGATCGCGCGCAGACTACGACCTGACCTAATTTCTCGCCGATTACAAAGCAGGACCGCGCCGAGATTATCCTCCGCCTTGCGTTCCTCCGCCATTGCACGGCAGGTGGTTCGCTGTATGTTACCGGCACAAAAGTGGAGGGGCTTATGTTCAAGCGTGTGCTAACTCTCATGGCGATCCTCGGAGCTTTTATTTGCGGCTTTCTGCTCGCCAGCAGAGAACATTCGGTGCTAGGACAGTCTCGAGCCGGAGCCGGCGTGGCCGTCCCCGGGGAAACGGGCGGCGAAGATTTTACCGGTCCTTACGACGTGGTTCCTGACTGGCCCAAGCCACTTTCGACGCTTCCGGGGCACCAGGGTTGGACTTGGGGAGCGGTGGAGAGCGTGTTTGCAGAGAGTCCGAATCGCGTCTTCATCCTGCAGCGCGGCGAATTGCCAGCGCTGAAGCTGAGCGATCTTAAGGGTTTGATGTCCGGGCGCCCCTCGGCCAAGCTCCTGCCTGAGGTCGGACCGAGTCTTTCCTTCCCGGTGGGCGAAGTGCCCTTCCGCAACGCCTCCCAAGGTCCGGTGGCTAGTTTGCCTGGCGGCGGCGGTCCTGGCGACCTTTCCGAGGATGCCGATAAGAATTGGAAAGGCAGGATGGGGATTGACGCGCGCTGGGAGGATTGCCTGGTGGTTGTGGACGCGAACGGCAATATCACAGAACGATGGACGCAGTGGGATTCGCTCTTCAGGCGGCCGCACGCCATCTACATCAATCCGTACGATGCGGACAAAAACGTGTGGGTCGTGGACGACTATCGCCACGCCATTTTCAAGTTCACCCACGATGGCAAGCAGCTCTTGCAAACGATCGGCACACCCAATGAGCACGGAGAGGACCCCAGCCACTTCAACCGGCCGACGTTTCTGGCCTGGCTGCCGGATAGCACGATGTTCGTGGCCGACGGCTACAACGGCACGCGGGTCGCTAAGTTCGATAAAAACGGAAAATTCCTGCTGACCTGGGGGCAGAAGGGCAATCCGCCGAACGAAACGCGCCCCGGGTATTTCAACACCGTTCATGGAATCGCCGTGGACCCGCAGACGCGCCATGTCTTTGTGATCGACCGCTCCAATCGCCGCATTCAGGTGTTTGATGAAAACGGAAAATTCCTCGATCAGTGGAGCACGGGCGCCCCGGGAACCTCAAATCCGCAATTCCTCTTCATGACCGCGGATCGCAAGCTCTGGATGCCGGATGATAAAAGCTGGAAGATCTCCGGATATGACCTTCAAGGGCATTTGATCTACACGTGGGGCAGCCAGGGCGACCAGCCCGGCGGCATGTGGAACACCCATGGCATGAGCGTAGACCAGGAAGGCAATCTATATATCGCGGAAGTGGGCAACGGTCGCGCACAGAAGTTCCGTCCGCGTCCCGGCGCCAACCCGGCATACCTGGTCGGCAAACCGCTCTACGCCGCCTGGAAATAAGCGTCCAATCGCCAGAAAGAGGCGGGGAAAGATCGTCCTTAAGGTGCGGCAATGCATCAGAGGATTTGTAAGCTCTGGTTAGCTCCTCGGGACCCACACTTTCGAGACGCCAGGTCGGATGCCAAGATGCAAAAGCGGGTGGTTGTTCTAGCTCTCGTGTTCGTTTTTAGCTTCGGATTGTTAGCCGGAGCGAAGGCTCCAAAGCGGCGCCTTTTGGCAGCCAAGCTCTTTTTCGCTAAAGCGGTATATTTCGATAACGAGACGGGATTCGCAGCGGTGGGCGCCGACGCAATCCGAGAACTGAAGAGATGGGGCCGCTTCCGCCTAGTGCAAAATCGAGATCGCGCCGATCTCGTGTTCGTACTTTCCTCGGAGGAGTACTCCGAAGAAGTTGGTGACCTCGGACCGGCCAACAACGCGGATTTTGAACCGGACTGGTTCCTGCATTTCCACTACCGGCCGGCCAATGCATACCTAACAGTGATTGATACGATCACGGGAGAGACGCTGTGGGCCGGCACTCATGTTTGGGGCGGTCTTCTGACCGGTTTCAATAGTGCGGGCAGGCGTCTGGTTCACCGTCTGCGGGAGCAAGTCGATCCCCGGTAGCAATTCCCCTTCAAAACCGGCGTGTCTGGAAATGAGCTGGCCTACAAAGTTAACCAAATGTCCCTAACGGCAAGCAAGAAACCACAGCCCAAACGAAAGTACTAACCGCCCTAGTTATTAGCATTCCTAGGACGCGAAGAAGGCGTTCGATTGACCCCACGGAAGTCCGTAGGACAATTGTACATAGTTCAAAACGGTACAGTCTGCTAACTCTCGGTTATCACGGGACTTGAACGATTCTTTTTAGCTGCTCTGAGGGTTCGCCGGGTTGGGCCTAACAATAAAATGAACAGGTTTCCCATCGGCGTCCGATTAGCCATTTCCTTCAGCTTTCTAGTTTCCATTCTCATCGTCATCGGCTGGCTAGGTCTGAACCGCATGGACAGCGTCAAGGCCGATCTTAACGATATTAGTTATCGGCGCTGGGCCAAGGTTCAATTGGCGCAAGAGGTTTCCGCGTACTCGAATCTGAACGACCGGCTTCTGGAAGGAGCCATTCTCACGGGCAAAGACGCGGAGATCGCCTCTTTGCTGGCCAATCGGGGTCGCAATGTAAGCCAGATCACCGAAATTATCCAGAAACTAAACAAACAAATTGAATCCCCGAAGGAGCGAGAGCTCCTGGGTCAAGTCGAGGAGGACCGCTCTGCCTCGCTCGAGAGCATCGCCCAGATTACCGACTTGCTCAGGAACGGCAAAATCGACCAAGCCCGCGAAACCATGGTCACTGAGGTGATCCCGCACCTCGACGCCCTGCGCGCAGCTTGGGACCGTTTCACGCAATTCGAGGAAACGCAAATGCGCCAGGCGCGCGATCAAAGCCAAGCACACTATGCCGTTGCACGCCGCCTGACTACCTTGCTGATCCTGCTTGCGTTCCTAACCGCGACCGCCATCGCCATTTTTATCACTCGCGCGATGGTCCGCGAGGTAGCGGAGCGCGAACGTGCCAAGCAGGAGATCCGCAAACTCAATGACGATCTGGAAAAGAAAGTCGCCGGCCGCACCGAGGAGCTGGCGCGCGCCATCCGTCACCTGGAGACCGAAGTCACCGAACGCAGGCGCAAGGAGGAAGATCTTCTGCGCCTGGCGGCGATCGTGGAATGCTCCGAGGACTCGATCATCGCGACGGATCTCAACGGCAGGATCACCGACTGGAATGCCGGCGCGGAAAAGGTGTTCAAATATTCGCGCGCCGAGGCTGTGGGAATGCCGGTCACTATCATCGCGCCACCAGAACGAAGGCACGAGCCTTTCGAAACGCTGGCGAAAATCAGAAAAGGAGCGGGCGTCATCCAACTGGAAACGGTGCGGATGACTCAGAATGGCAAGCCCGTTCACGTATCCTTAACGGTTTCACCTATCCGGGACCGGGCCGGGCGGCTTACGGGCTCGGCCGCCATCGCTCGTGACATCACCGAGCGGATCGAAATGGAAGCGGCGCTGCGCCGCTCCGAAGCAAACTTTCGCTCGGTGATCGAAAACTCCCCATATGGGGCGCTGCGAACTTTGCCCGACGGCCGCATCCTGCTCGCGAATCCAGCGGTCGCGAGGATGCTGGGCTACAGTTCAGAAAGCGAGCTTCTTGGCTTTAACATGGCCAGCGATATCTACCGCCACCCTCAGGACCACGCCAAAGCGATCGAACAGGCTCACGGCACGGAGTATCTCAAGGACGTCGAAGTAGAGTGGAAGCACCGCAGCGGCTCGCCCATCATGGTGCGCTTCAGCAGCCACGTGGTGAAAAATCAAGCGGGTGAGATCGACCATTTCGACCTGATGGTGCAGGACATCACCAAGCAGAGGAGCCTGGAGGAACAGCTTCGCCAAGCGCAGAAGATGGAGGCGATAGGGCGCTTAGCCGGCGGCGTGGCGCATGATTTCAACAATCTGCTCGGGGTCATCATCGGCTATAGCGAGCTGGCGCTCGATCAAATCGATCCCGCGCATTCCGTGCGCGGACAAGTGGAGCAGATCCGCAAGGCCGGCGAACGGGCCAGCGCGCTAACCCGGCAACTGCTGGCATTCAGCCGGCAGCAAGTGCTGGACACGAAGACGCTCCATCTGAACGCCATCATCTCGGACATGGCGCAGATGCTGCTTCGGCTGATTGGCGAAGATGTCGAATTGCAAACCAAGCTCGATTCCGAGCTGCACGCGGTTCGAGGCGACCAAAGCCAGATCGAGCAGGTAATCATGAACCTGGCGGTGAACGCGCGCGACGCCATGCCTCAGGGCGGCAAGCTGATGATCGAAACGCGCAACGTCTCGGTCGAGGAGGAAAGAGAGCGCCGCACATCTATTGCGCCCGGCGATTATGTCTTGCTTAGCGTTTCCGATACGGGAGTGGGCATGGACGCCGAAACGCAAGCACACATATTCGAGCCCTTTTTCACGACGAAGGCTCGCGGCAAGGGCACAGGCTTAGGTCTGGCGACGGTCTACGGTGTGGTGAAGCAAAGTGACGGATATATTTCGGTATATAGCGAACCCGGAGTCGGCTCGAGTTTCAAAATATACCTACCGCGCGTACAGCCGGAGCCTAAGCTGAATCGGCCGCCGGAGGCCGACCTTCCTTGCGAAGGGTCGGAGACAGTCCTAGTGGTCGAAGACGAGGTTTCGCTGAGAACATTCACTTGCGCCTTGCTTCAGAAGAGCGGCTACACGGTGCTCGAGGCGAGCGACGGCGAGGAAGCGATTGCTTTGGCGCAGCAATATGGACTTCCCATCCACTTGCTCTTAACCGATATGATCATGCCCGGTATGAATGGCCCCTCGGTGGCGGAAAAGCTTGCCTCTCTGCATCCGGAGGCCAAAGTGTTGTTCATGTCCGGCTATACCGGATTTGTGGGCCGAGGCCTGATTGCCCCTCGGTCCGCGCTCATTTCAAAGCCATTTACACGCGAGGAACTGCTTCGCAAAATCCGGCAGGCACTGGCGCCGTCAACTCCAGTTGTTTCCAGCAGCAATCCCATCCGAGTTTGAGTAAGCGGAGCCGCGCTGCAAAATACGGTGCGCTATCCCCTTCTGGCCATCTACTATTTTTGAGCGTCCGAGACCTGTCGAATGGGCACTCATTACAATGGCCGAGGACCAAAGCCGCGGAGCACCTGCCGTACCGCGATATTCAGAAGGCTCAAGATGATGGCCCCCCAAAATGCCGGCGCGAATCCATGGACGTTAAACCCCGGCACAAGCAAGGACGCGAACTTCAGCATCAGCGCGTTAATTATGATCCAGAAGATTCCAAACGTGAGCACGATGAGAGGAAAAGTGACGATTTTCAAAAGGAAGCCTAGTGTGCCGTTTACGAAACCAATGATTACGGCAGCCAGTAGCGCAGCTCCAAATCCGCTTACCGAAATTCCGGGCACAAATCGCGCCACCAGCAGTATGCAGAGCGCGCTGAGGACCCAGTGTGCGATGAGCCTTGCCATCTGAAGTGTTTAGAATCCCATCTGAGCGGAAGAGAACATGGCCGAAGCAGCTAGAAAAACGGCTGCGATCACGGGACCCTTTTTCATCGCTCGATTCGCCAGAGCATAATCGAGTTCGACTATACACGCGAATTCCTGGGAAGTCCTTCTCCGGAGTCTTTTGGTTTGCAGCGATCCCGACGCGGAGCCGAGTCGCGGAGCCATTCCAGGACGCATCCCATAATGAGGGGGGCGGAGTCTGGACGCCCCAACAGGAGGAGGTTTCTATGATTCGTAAGAACTTTCTGGGTCGCGCATTGCTCACGTGCACGCTGGCCGGCGGCTTGGTAATGGCCGTGGGCACGACTCCAATCCACGCGGCCAGGAACGACAACGATGACTGTCAAAATCGAATTGCGAAAGCTCAAGCGGACATCGACCGGGATGCCGGGAAGCATGGGCAGGGCAGCCATCAGGTGAGGGACGATTTGAAAAAGCTCGACTCAGAACGCGAATGGTGCGCCAAGCATCACGCCGACTGGGATCATTCGAAGGATGGGCAGTACGATCACTACCGTGACGTACAGCAACACTGAGATGCTTCCCGGCGCCCGGTTGCGGTCCTCGTGAGCTGACAGGCGCGTTACCCGGTTGATCGTTGACCCTGGCCCAGCCTCCTACCGCCCCACGCGCGTATTGCTGGACGTACCTCCCGGCCGCAGGGACATAGCATTTGAGCGTGTAATCCATGACCATGCGATCGGCATTAAAGCGCCACCCTAAAGTGCGAATCGCGCGCTTCACGCGTTTGATCCAGCGGCGAGGCAAGCCGTCGCGATCGCGTTGGTAGTAAAGCGGGATCACTTCGTCGCGCAGCACACGATAGAGTTCCTCGCCGTCGCGCGCATCGTGGAGGGTCACGTTCGAGTGAGTTCTGCCTGTCCCAATGGCAAACCCGTTTAGCCCGTCATAGGCTTCCGCCCACCAGCCGTCGAGCACGGAGAGATTCAGTCCGCCATTCAGAACGACCTTTTGGCCGCTGGTGCCGGAAGCTTCCAGGGGACGCCGAGGATTATTCAGCCAAACGTCGACACCCTGAACGAAGTGGCGCCCGACGTTAATGTCATAGTCCTCGACGAACACGAACTTATCCGAAAATTGCGGGTCGCGCATAATTGCCGCGATCTCCTGCAACAGGCGCTTGCCGGGATCGTCCCGGGGGTGCGCTTTGCCCGCGAAGACAAATTGTACCGGACGCTTCGGATCGTTGACCATGGAAGCGAGCCTTTCGATATCGGCCAAAATCAGGTTCGCGCGCTTGTACGTTGCGAAGCGCCTGGCGAATCCAATCGTGAGGGCGTCCGGGCTCAACACTCGACTCAGTGCCTGCAAAACATCCGTCGGCTCGTCCCGCCTCTCGGCCTGCTCCACAAGGCGAAGCCGAACGAATTCCAAGAGCCGTGATTTCAGGGTTAAATGAGTCTCCCAGAGTTCGGCATCGTCAATATTCTCGATGGCGTCCCAGAGACCCGGTTCCCCACTGCGCTCATGCCATCCGCCGCCCAAATGCCGGTCGTACAGCCGAAACATCTGCGGGGCGAGCCATGACGGAACGTGCACACCGTTCGTGATGTGCCCAATCGGCACTTCATCTTCCTGTTTCGCGTGATAGAGGTCCTTCCACATGGCTCTGGAAACTTCGCCGTGCAGACTGGAAACCGCATTCGCCCGCCGGGCAAACCGCAGGCCCAGCACGGTCATGCAAAACTCCTCGCCGAAATTCTCGGGCCGTTCCCGCCCGAGTTGCATGAGCCGGTCGTGGGAAATTCCCAAAGATTCGCGCAAGGGGCCGAGATGCTCCTCCACCAGGTCCGCAGGGAAACGATCATGCCCCGCGGGCACGGGAGTGTGCGTGGTGAAGACCACCTGGCGGGCCACTCGCACGGAAGCGCGGTCGAAATCGAGTCCCTCATCCTGCATGCGATGACGAATCGCCTCGAGAATTGCAAAGCCGCTGTGCCCTTCATTCAAGTGCAGGACGCCGGGATCTAAGCCCATGGCCCGCAGAGTGCGAAACCCTCCCACGCCCAGCAGTAATTCCTGCCTGATTCGGGTGCGCGCATCGCCACCGTAAAGGCGTGACGTAAGCTCCCTGTCTTCCGGGGCATTCCCTTCCACATCAGAATCCAGAAGGAAAAGATCGCAGCGCCCCACCTTGATTCGCCAAACTTTCACGCGAATCGAACCGCTGCGCGTCTCGATTTGCACCGTAACAGCTTCACCCTTGCTCCCGATGGCCGGTTCCATGGGCAATTGGCTTATGTCCGAGGGCAGATACTCTTCCCGTTGCCAAGCATTCCGGTCCAGCCGCTGCCGGAAATAGCCCTGGCCGTAAAAGAGACCAATGCCGACCAGGGGAATGTCCAGATCAGAGGCGCTCTTAATGTGATCGCCGGCCAGCACACCCAATCCCCCGGAATAGGTGGGAATCGATTCGTGCAGTCCGAACTCGGCCGAAAGATAAGCCACTGGGCGCGTCCGAAGAACACCCGCATGCCGCGCTCCCCAGGTACGATCCGCTTCCAGATATTCACGCTGTCGCCGGTAGGCGTAGTTGATGCGGCTGTGCAGAACCATTTCTCGGGCGCGCCGCTCGATTCCCGCGAAAGGGATTTCTGACAGCAGGGAGATAGGATTTTGATTGAGCTGCCACCAAAGGGCGGGGTCGAGTTCGTGGAACAAGCTCGTCGTATCGTGGTCCCAGCTCCACCATAGATTGCGCGCCAGGGTCCAGAGCCTCTCCTGCGCCGGGGCGATGAAGCGGTCGAGTGTGCGGGCCTCGCTCACTACCGGCGCCACTTGCGCCGCCGCTTGCACCAGCATACGAATCTCATCTTCACGGAAAACGCGCGGCTCGATCGTTTGCACCACGAGCACGCCCTGCAGCACGCCGCGGTCGATCAACGGGACGCCCAAAAATGACTGGTAAGGCTCCTCGCCCGCCTCGCTGAAATACTTGAACCTGGGATGATTCTTCACCTGTTCGACGGCAACCGGACGCACTTGCTCAGCAACCAATCCCGCCAGCCCCTCATTTAGGGCCATCCGCAAATTGCCCACGCAACTGGGGCGCAACCCCAGTGTCGCGGCCAAAACCAAGTTGGCGCGGTCGGGCTCAAGCAGATAAGCCGAACACACATCGGTGTGAAAAGTCCTGGCGATCAGGGCCACGACATTCATTAGAGTTTCCGCCGGCTTGCCGCTCTCCGCCGTCAGCTGATCGATCTCATTGAACGTGAGCACCATGCCGGCCTGGCCGGTAGGGCGCACCTCCTCGACTTGCGTAAGATCGATATTCTCTTGCAGCGGCTCGCCTACTGGGCCCTTACGTGGCATTGAGGACACCCCTTCGCGGCTCTTAGCTTACCTGCGCGGTCACGAAATGTGCTGCTCAAAGAAGTGATCGGGAGCATCAAAAGTACACAGATTTGTGAAAAACGCCGGTAAGCTGTGAAGCGCTGTGAAAAAGTCTCACATTCCGCGCTCGGTACGGCTCTCAGATGATCCGATGACCCGCGGATTTCCTCCAGCGCAGGGCTAGTAATGTACTTCAGGGTAAGGGAAAATACTCGTTGGCCGCTTTATAGTGCCGCAGAGTATTTTTGACGCTTTGGCGCAAACCTAACGGCGTACGCGATGGCAGACGAAGAGAACGAACAGGAAGCGCCGGAGCCGAGGCTATTCACGCTCACGGAGGCCGAACGCACGCGGCGGGAAATAGAGCCGGTCTTGATCGAGGCCATCGAGCTGCGCAAGAAGCTGGCGCCCTTGGTTGAGGAACTGGGCGCCATTTCCGCACATATTCAATGGGTTGGCGGCTCCGTTGTGCCCTACGAAAAGACGGCCCGCCTGCGATTCGAGCACGATCGTCTTGCTGAGTCGCTGAAAGCTGCACTCGAACGCATTCAGTCTACAGGCTGCCTGATTAAAGATCTGGACAGCGGCCTGCTCGATTTCCCGGCTATCATCAATAACGAAGAGGTCTTGCTGTGCTGGCGGCTTGGCGAAGAGCGCATCCGTTTCTGGCATCGGCAAAATGAAGGCTTTGCCGGACGCAAACCCCTCGACCCAGGCGATCCAGGAGCCGACAATCCCATTCAGTGAGGCACACATTGGGCGCTGAGCAATCCAACCGTCTCGCGCATTCCGCCAGCCCTTATCTGCGATCGGCCGCACACCAGCCCGTGGATTGGTATGAGTGGGGCGAGGAGGCTTTCGCCCGCGCCCGAGCGGAAGATAAGCCGATCTTGCTCGATATCGGCGCGGTGTGGTGCCACTGGTGCCACGTCATCGACCGCGAAAGTTACGAAGACCCGGCCCTCGCCGCGCTGATCAATCAACAATTTGTTGCCGTGAAGGTCGATCGCGACGAACGGCCCGACGTGGACGCGCGCTACCAAACAGCGGTCAGCGCCGTTTCTGGCCAGGGAGGCTGGCCGCTTACGGGATTCTTGCTATCCGATGGCCGGCCGTTCTACGGAGGTACTTACTTCCCTCCGCAGGACGGCATGGGCAGGCCCAGCTTTCGCCGAGTACTCGAAACCATCGTTGAAACCTTCAAGACGCGCCGCGATGAAGTGGAAAAGGCCGCGGGCGCTTTATTCGACGCCGTACGCCGAGCCGAGAACTCCGCCGGCGCCCGCGGCACATGGGCGCCCAGTTTGGTGAGCGAGCTCAGCGACACGATCCTTCAGCATTTCGACCCGCACTATGGCGGATTCGGCAACGGACCCAAATTTCCCCACTCCGCCTCCATCGATCTCCTTCTCGAGCGCTATCAGGCGACACATGAGCCGCAATTGCTGCTTGCCGCGCAGACCACGCTCGAAAAAATGGCTCGCGGCGGCGTTTACGATCAGCTCGGCGGCGGCTTTCATCGCTATTCGGTTGACGAACGCTGGCTAGTCCCCCATTTCGAAAAGATGTCCTACGACAATTCCGAACTGCTGAAAAATTATCTGCACGGATATGCCGTTACGCGCAATCCTCTTTTCCGCGAAACGGCCCTGGGCATCATCCGCTGGATCGATACCACGCTTTCCGACCGCGAACGCGGCGGCTTTTACGCCAGCCAGGATGCCGATGTTTCTCTCGATGACGACGGCGATTACTTCACCTGGACCCTGGACGAAGTGCGAGCCGTATTGAAGCCGGAGCTTTCACGCGTAATCGAGCTCTATTACGACGTTGGACCTCGCGGCGAGATGCACCACAATCCCGCAAAGAATGTTCTATGGGTGGCGCGCGAGCCGCAAGCCATCGCCGAAGCGCTCGGCACCTCCACCGAAGATGTGACCAGAAAGATTGAAGAGGCGCGCCAGGACCTGTTTGCCGCGCGGCATAAACGCCACGCGCCCTATGTAGATACCACGATCTACACCAACTGGAACGCTCTCCTCATTTCCGCTTATCTCGAAGCGGCTCAAGTCCTTCAAGGCGACGAGGGCTTTGGCTGCCGCGTATTTGCGCTGGGCAGCCTCGATCGGCTAATCGCGGAAGGCTGGGACGACCGCCGAGGCTTCTCGCATCGGCTCGACTCCGGTGACGATCTGCAACCCGATCGCCTTAACCCCGATCGGCTCAGAAAAGTCCGTCTCGACGGAACACTCGATGATCAGGTCTTCGCCGCGAACGCGTTGCTTGACGGCTTCGAAGCCACCCTCAATCCACGTTATTTCGTGATGGCGGAAAGCGCCCTGCGCCTGGTGATCGATAAATATGCCGATAATGAGAACGGCGGATTTTTTGACCGCGCCTCGGACGCTGCTCCGCTCGGCGGCTTCGACGTGCGCCGCAAGCCGATTCAGGACTCACCCACTCCAGCCGGCAACGCCATGGCAGCTATCGCTCTCGACCGACTATACGGATTCACCGGAAATAATGAGTATCGCGAGCAGGCGCAGATCGCTCTGGAGGCTTTTTCGGGCGTCGCTCAACGATTTGGCATGTTTGCCGCGACCTATGGATTGGCCACGCTGATTCACGCTCGCCATCCAGTGCAGGTTGTGGTCACCGGCGCCTTGTCCGATGACATCGCGAGCAAGCTGGAGCAAGCTGCGCAAGGGTTTTATCGATTCGGCAAGGCGGTTTTGCGCGTCACTCCCGAAACTAACCTGGAGGCGCTGCCCCAGGCCTTACGCGAGACGCTGCCCGGGTTACGTCCCGAAACTGCCCAGGCCTTTGTCTGCACCGCCGGTATTTGTTTTCCGCCGGTCAGCGATCCGCAAAAGTTGACCGAATTACTCGCCCGCGTCGGAACCGGCAGCGGCGCCGCGGCCGTCTAAACTCGAGGCGCGTTTATGAGGCCTTTGTTAACCCACTTTAACGGGCTAAATCGGCCTTATTGCCAAGGTTTTCCACAAAGAATTGCGTTGCACGGTAGAAGATGTGCAGGCGTGCTGCCCTGTCGCTGATGCCATGTCCGCGATCGGCATAAATGAGGAACTCCGCATATTTCTGAGCCTCCACGAGCTTCTCGGACAAAGCCACGGAATTTGAGAAGTGCACATTATCGTCGCCTGTGGCATGTACGACCAGAAGCTTGCCTTCCAGTCCGGCTGCAAAATTCACCGGCGACGAATCGCGATAGCCGTCGGGATTTTCCTGCGGCGTACCCATGTAGCGCTCGGTGTAAATGGTGTCGTATCGCTGCCAATCCGTTACCGGGGCGCCGGCAAATCCAGCCTTGAAAACACCGCCTCCGCGCAGCATGGCCACACAAGTCATGTATCCGCCAAAGCTCCATCCCCAAATCCCAACGCGCGAGCGGTCAATGTAGGCCTGATTCGAAAGCCACTTCACGCCGGCCAATTGATCCGCCAGCTCTACTTTGCCAAAGTGATGATAGATCGGCGTTTCGAAGTTATGTCCGCGCGCGGCTGTGCCGCGATTATCCAATACAAAAATCACAAACCCTTTCTCCGCCATCAGCTCATGCCACAAGAGGTTCGACCCCTGCCACTCGTCCCGCACCTCCTGCCCGTGAGGCCCGCCATAAAGATGCACAATCACCGGATAGCGCCGGTTTGGATCGAACCCTGGAGGTTTGATCATCGCCGCGTCTAAAGGCGTGCCATCCGCCCCGGGCACGGTGAAAAACTCGATTGGCTGCAAGTGATACTTCTCGAGCTCCGGGACCTTATTTTCCTCAAGCGTAGCCACAAGGCTTCCATCTGCGTTGTAAAGGCGCTGCTGCGGCGGCTTTATTGCGGTTGAATAGGTGTCCAGAAAATGCCTGCCGTCGGGAGCCATGCTTACTTCATGTGTGCCGTGATCGTGAGTCAGCTCCACGGGCTCGGCGCCCGCGATCCCCACGCGATAAAATTGCCGCTCAATAGGGCTATTCTTCGTGGATGTGAAGTAGACGGTCTGTGCGTGTTCATCCACCATCGCTCCGTCTTCGATCTCCCAATCACCGTGCGTGAGCTGCGCGATCTGCTTGCCGGAAACATCGTACAAATACAGATGGCGAAAACCGGAGCGTTCGCTGGCCCAGAGGAAGCGCCGTCCGTCAGCGAAAAAGTGCAGGTCGTCATTCAAGTTGATCCAGTACTTATCCTGCTCGGTCAGCACCGTCTGGCATTTTCCGTCCGAGGCCTCCGCGAAAAGCAGCTCCAGATGGTTCTGCACGCGATTGAGCCGCTCGATAGCCACGCGGCGTGAGTCCGGCAGCCACGCCACGCGCGCCAGCAGCACGGATGGGTCGCTGCCCGTATCCATCCATCGGATATCTCCGCCCTGTGTGTCCACTACGCCCACGCGCGCCACGGGATTTGGCGAGCCCGCAGCCGGAAACTGTTCTTCCGTCACGGAGGCTACGTCGGGAAGCTCGTTTACCAGAGGATACTTCTGCACCGCATGTTCATCCAGCTGCACAAATGCAATTTTTGAAGAGTCCGGCGCCCACCAATATGCCGTCTCCAGGTCCAGTTCCTCTGGATAAACCCAATCCAGCTCACCGTCGTGCAACTCCTCCGAACCGCCCTTGGTGAGCTGGCGCGGCTCTCCGCCCGCCACGCTCGCCACCCACAGATCGTGGTTGCGCAAAAAGCTCACCCAGTGCGAATCCGGCGAAATCTTTGCGTCATCTACGTCCGCACCTTCGGCCGCAGACTCTTGGCCTTTCGTTTCTCCAACGAGCTTTTTCGCGGACTGGCTTTTGAGGTCATACCAAAATAGTTCCCGTGCGGAGATAAAAACCAGAGCCTGGCTGTCTGGCGACCACAGATACCTGGTCGGGCTCAACCGCCCCAGCCCGGTCTGCTGACCACGCGACTCAGGAGGCAAGAGCACGTCCCGCAGATGTTCCGCATCCACGAGTACGTGCTTGCGCCCAGTCGTCGCGTCCACTGCCCAAATTTCCGGCCGCCCCCCACCGTCGTCGAGATAAGTCAGCAGCTTGCCGTCCGGACTCCACACCGTGTCGCGGAGAATCCTCCCGCTCAGGCTGGGCGCCGAATAGATGCGTTCAACCGTGAGCTGACTGCGGTTTTCACCAGGCTGCTGCGCCGCCGGGAGTTCAATCCGCGGATCCGCGGATATCAGCATCGCGCATCCTACAAGCCCGCAAAATCCCACAACGAGTAGCTTCCGCAACCGACAGGCGCATGACGGCATTTTCGCGTCCATAATTCCTCCATCAGGACCAGCCGACTCGTCGGCCATGGGCTAACAAGCTGTATGCTCGTTTCCTAGCGGCGAGGGCGGCGAGAACCCTTTTTTGTCGAGCGACTAGTTTCCCTGGACCGGCTCCCCGTTCCGCTCGTTAGGATGGCCTCTGCTTCGATCTCCACCAGCATTTCCGGATTGATCAGCTTACTCACTTCGATCATTGCCGTCGTCGGACGAATCTTGCCGAAAACCTCGCCGTGGGCGCGTCCGATCTCTTCCCAATCGCCGATGCGCGTCACATAGATCCGCGTCCGGACCACGTCGCCTATCGACGCCCCCGCTCGTTCCAGCGCACTGGCAATGTTTCGCAACACTTGCATCGTCTGTTTGTAGGCGCTCCCGGCGCCTACGATGCTTCCCGCCTCGTCCGTCGCCGTCGTTCCGGAAACATGCACCACATTGCCAACGCGAACGGCCCGGGAATAGCCCACGATTGGTTCCCACCTCGTTCCCGAAGAAATATTGATTCGTTTCATGCTCTCCTCAAACGCTAGTTTTTTGAATTGTACTCTCCTGCCGTCGCGGGCGGCATTCGGGCCGATTGCGGCCCGCCTGCATGGTACACTGCGCTGGCCCGGTTCATCTTCGAACCGGCCAAGGAAAATTGGCATGAAGCTCCACAGTATTCTCGAAGCCGTCGGCCGTACCCCGCTCATTCGTCTCGGTCGCCTGGCGCGCGACTGCAAAGCCGAGGTCTACGTCAAAGCCGATTATTTGAATCCCGGCGGTTCGGTAAAGGACCGCATCGGGATCACCATGATTGACGAAGCCGAGCGCAAAGGGCTTCTAAAGCCCGGCGGCACCATTATTGAAGGCACTTCCGGCAATACTGGCATGGGCTTGGCGCTGGTCGCGGCCGTTCGCGGCTACAAGATGGTTTTTACGATCACGGACAAACAATCCAAGGAGAAAGTCGATCTGCTGAAGGCTTTCGGCGCCGAAGTAATCGTGTGCCCGACGGCCGTCGAGCCTGACGATCCGCGCAGCTACTATTCCGTCGCCAAGAAACTTGCCCGCGAGATTCCTAATTCCTTCTATCCCAATCAGTACGAAAACGCCATGAATCCCGAAGCCCACTATCGCACGACGGGGCCCGAAATCTGGGACGACTCCGAAGGCAAAATCACGCACTTCGTCTGCGGCATGGGCACCGGCGGTACCATCAGCGGCGTGGGGCGCTTCCTGAAAGAAAAAAATTCGCAGATCAAGGTCATCGGCATCGATCCCGTCGGCTCGCTCTATTACGAATATGTGAAGACCGGTAAAATCGGCAAGGCCCACAGCTACGTTGTGGAAGGAATTGGCGAAGACATTTTCCCTTCAACCATGCACTTCGACGTGCTCGATGACATCGTCCAGGTCACCGATCGCGAATGTTTTATCGTCGCGCGCAATCTGGCCAAAAGCGAGGGCATCTTCACGGGTGGTTCGGGCGGTGGCTGCGTCTCGGCGGCAATGGAGCTGGCCCGGACGTTGCCCGCCGGTAACCTCGTGGTTGCCTTCTTGCCCGATACGGGCACGCGTTACTTAAGCAAAATCTACAGCGATGCCTGGATGCGCGAGCGAGGCTACCTTGACTCGGATGTTCCTCTGTGCGCTGCTGACGTAGTTGCCGTAAAACATCGGGCCGGAAAAGTTCGCGAGATGATCATCGTGCGCCCTTATCAAACGGTGTTTCACGCCTTGCGCACCATGCAGGAGCAAGATATTTCGCAGCTACCTGTGTTCGAAGAGAACAACATCGTCGGGACCATTTACGAAGATCAAATTCTCAATATGGCTTTGCAAGGCAAGGACCTCCGCAAGCTCGTCATCCGCGAAGTGATGAGCAAACCGCTGCCGCAAGTTCCCCGCGACGCTCCCGTAGAGCGCGTCACGCATCTGCTGAGCCACGAGAGCCCCGCCGTTTTCGTGGTCATGGGCGAAGGACGCTACGAGATCCTTACGAAATACGATCTCATGGGCACGATTGCCGAACTCGTTGAGCAAGTCCGTTAGAGCTGCGCTCATGCCCCGGGAGATTGATCAAGATTTGCGCTTGAGCGGCAGCTGATGAACTCATTGAGCCAGGGAACCAGTTGCGACGCTTAGCAAGTCTCTGTAGCATGAAAACTTCCGTGCCTGCTTCGTGACCGAAGCGGAGGGCGTGTAGCTCAGTTGGCAGAGCACCTGCTTTGCAAGCAGGGGGTCGGGGGTTCGAGTCCCCCCACGTCCACCAATCCTTTTGGCTGCAAAGGGCTTACAGCAGCTCGTCGCTGAGCTGTTCCGTCTGCTGCCCGCGATCAAATAGAAATCCAAATCGCTGAAAACGCGGAGCGCTCCGATCCACGAGCTTGCCGTATCTCATAGAATCTAACGGTTGTCGCGACACTACTTCTCCATTGCCTTCCAGCTTGCCCAGGGATTACCGAATCTCGGGTCATGGATGACCTCATCGTCGGTCAAAGATTCCAAGAATGCGATCAGATCGGATCGGTCCACGGCAGACAATTGGAAGCCTCGAATCAACGGGTCTTTGTTCGGATTGCGAAAACCTTCGCCCGCGTTCGCGGAACCCACAATCGTGCGTCCTCCGGCAGAATAGTGATCCAGCACAGCGTCGAGCGTCTTAGCGCTGCCGTCGTGCATGTAAGGTGCAGTCAACGCAACATTGCGCAGCGTAGGCGCTTTGAATTTGCCAACGTCCTCGGGCTTTGAGGTGTATTCATAGATGCCGACATTCGGCTGTGGATAGGAGATCGCGCCGGCAAGGTTGTAGAGACCTGTGTTGTGAAACTGCACTTCCCCGCCGCGCCTGCCCTCGAAATCGGTGGCATCGCTGAAGTTGAAGCTGCCATGACAGCGGAAGCAGGAGAGGGGTTCGCTAAAGAACAAAACCTCACCCCGCTTTGCCGATTCAGAGATCGCCTGATCATCCCCGCCGTAGTGATATCGATCGTACGGAGAACGGGCCGAGATAATCGTTCGCTCAAATGTAGCAAGAGCCTTTGTGACATTGGAGATCGTGAAAGGGTTTGTTTCGCCCGGAAATGCCAAGGGAAACAACTTCAGATACATGGGGTCCGATTGCAACACATCGAGGGAAGCCTCGCCCTGCCCGTCAAGCCGAGTTCCACCGGGTGATCGCCGAACATCGGCGTAAGCGCCTGATGTTCCAGGCTGTGTTCGTTAGGGTTGCTCCACGTCAAGACTGCGCTGTAGGCAACGTTGACGAGGCTCATAGCTCCGCGTGGGTGCGATTGGCCGGTCGAGCCAACCGCCTGCCCTTTGCCATCGGTAAAAGCAAGCTCCTGTTTATGGCAAGTGGCGCAGGACTGCGTGCCATTCCCCGACATCCGCCCATCGTAAAACAGAAGTGCGCCGAGGCTGACCTTAGCTGAAGTCACGGGATTATCGGAAGGGACCCTGGGTTTAGGAAAGCCCTTCGGCAGCTTCCATTGATACTCGCCGTTGTCGCTCGGGACAGTAGGCGTCTGCGACCTCGCCAACCTGACCAGACCGAGCGCGGCAAGCATACCGAGAAGACAACACCAGAGCTTATTCGCCTTGGTCATTACTTTCGCAGGCTTGCGACTTCCAGCCGTTCGAGCATCCGCACGGAGCGAGCGCCTTCCTTATCCGCAGGGATGACCAATCGGAACGGACCTTGATATTCGAATAAGGGCTTGCCGTCGCGCTTGTCCGCCACGATGATGCGTGCACCGCCCAGGTCTGGATCCAGTTCACCGAGGCTGAACACAACGGCATAACCGTCCTTGGCCTCAGCGAGAACATATCCGGCCAAGGCTTTACCTCGCATCTGGCGCCCAAACTGAATGCCAGCCTTTTTGAGGATCTCCTGAAGCGGCACACCTTCGTAGGTGGTCTTCTCGCCATCTTGCTCCGTCAGATCGACGCGCTCGCGGGGCATACCCGCCAAATCGCCGGCGTTCAGCGTTAGAGGCGTCGGAACGTCACCCGTCACGACCAGTTTCGCCTCGGGGGCCGACTGGGCGCCGGAATGAAGCACACAAAGCAACAGGATCGCAATGCTGAGAGAAACCGGTCTCATGTGTCTCATACCTTGCAGTGTCGTGCAGAACGGACGCTGGGCCAACCTCAACCCCGACGCCTCAGTCGTCCCGCTGATTGTACTTGAAAGCAGACAGTGTAGTGTTAACATTACGCACTCGCGGCCCAAATGGCCTGCTTGCGAGGCGCGACTTGGACAATTTCAACTCCAGCGAAGCCGTTCGATATGAATTCAGCGGGATCAAGCATATTCGGAACGGCCGCGACAGCGGAACTTCGACTTGGAACGAATTCGCAATCTTTCAAATCATCAAGGAACTCGAAAAGCACGGGCAGTGGACGGAAGTGAGGGACCTGTGCGAGGAGCAAATTCGGAAAACGCCGGAATGGCTCACTCCGTATTTGTGCGCCGGCGTAGCCCACGCCAACCTCGGTGACTGCGATCAAGCGATCCGCCGGCTGGAGTACGTGGAAAGAATGGCTGCCTCGAACCCCGAGTATTCCGCAGCGACCAGAGTACTGAACCAGCTACGCCAGGAACGCACCAGGTCATCAAGAGGTTTCAATTAGGCCCACAAAAAGTAGTTCCTTAGCTTGTGCTATCAAGCGAGGAGGGGAAATGGAACCACGGAAGGAAAAGCACAATGCCAGAGAGGTACTGTAGGTACTTTATGACTTGTCAGAGCGGGAGGAGCTAACACCAAGCGAAATAGAACATCCTTACGCTCATATCTGGAGGTGAGTCTCCAATCTCACTTCTTCTCCAACATTACTTCGGTAGACTTGATCACGGCGGCTACCGTATCTCCCACTTTAAGCTTCAACTCTTCCGCACTGCGCTTGGTAATCACGCTCTCGATGAGGTTCTCTCCCACCTGAACGACAACGTGCGCCACCACGCCACCGAATTCGATCTCAGTCACTTTTCCTACCAGCCTATTTCGCGCCGACAAGGTCATGATCATCTCTCCTTTTAATGAACGGCAACGACGTAGAAGCTCAAGCGAACAGCCTCAAGAACACGCTCTATCGCTGGGGATCCGAGGCAATCGTCCGGGCCACCAGGCGCCACGAGTGCGTCTTGATTACAAGCCACACTTGCCGATCCGGCTTCAGCCCCAGCGATTCGCAGGCCGCGGGCGTCAAATGCACTTCGAACTTGCCGCCCGCATCGATTTCCGCGATGACCGTCGGGCCTTCCCGCCTCAGCGATATGATTCTGGCGGGCACCACGTTTCTGGCACTTAAGGCGCGCGGAAACTCACCAGCAATTATGATGTCGCCCGCCCGGATTGCGATACGGATGCTGGAACCAACCTCGACTCGGGACAGCGGTACCTCCACCTCCGTTTTTGCTCCGTCCAGCCTGCAAAGCATCGTCCCGGAATCGTTACTAATGGAAACGACGGTGGCGTCGAAGAAATTCTCGAAGCCCGCGAGTTGAGCCACCGATTCATGCGTGGGCCTCTCCAGCACATCCTGGGGCGTTCCCTGAGTCAGGATCTTGCCGTTTTCGAGACTGATGACCCGTTCACCGAGGGCAAACACTTCCCTTTGAGAATGGGTAACGTAAAGAATAGGAATATGTTGCGCAGCGTTCCAGGCGCGCAAATCTTCAATGATTTGCGACTGAGTTGGATGGTCAAGCGCTGAGAGCGGCTCATCAAGCATCAGCACGCGCGGGTCCGTGACAAGCGCGCGTGCCAACGCAACGCGCTGACGTTCACCGCCGGAAATCTCACTGGGCTTGTGGTTGCGAACGCCTGAGATGCGAAACGAGCTGAGAATATTCTCCGTGCGTTGCCGCGCATCGGTCCGGTCAAGTCCGTCCAAGCCATACTCTATATTCTTGGCCACGCTCAGGTGCGGAAACAGTGCCAGGCTCTGGAAGAGGAACCCAACCTTGCGCTCACGCACGGGAACATCCACCCGGGCATCCGAATCAAAGAGTGTATGGTCGCCGATTTTGATCTGACCTGAGTCCGGGCGAATCAGGCCGGCGACGCAACGAAGGAGCGTGGTCTTACCCGAACCCGATGCGCCAAACAGCATCGTAATGCCAGGAGGGATTGAGAACTTCACGTCCAGAGCGAAGTTTGCCGAGAGACGCTTCTGCAAATTGGCGGAAAGCTGCATCATTCCTCAGCGCGCGCTTACCGCTGCAGCGGCCACGCCGCCCAAACTTTCCGGTTGAGCCCATAGACTACGGAAAGCACCGCAAAAGAGAACAACAGGAGCAGCAATGCAGTTTTGTTGGCTGAGACGTAGTCCAGGCTTTGGACCTCATCGTAGATCGCGATCGAAACGGTCCGTGTGACGCCGGGAATGTTTCCGCCAACCATCAGCACTACGCCAAATTCCCCCATCGTGTGGGCGAAACTAAGGACCGCCGCGGTGATCACACCGTTGGCGGAAAGAGGCAGGATAACGCGAGTGAATGTCCGCAGCCTGGAGGCGCCGAGGACTGACGAGGCCTCGATGAGTTGCCGATCGACTTGGGAAAACGCTACGGTCATTGGCTGGACGGCGAAGGGTAAACTGTAGAGACAAGAAGCGACTACCAAGCCCTCAAAGGTGAATGCGAGTCCATGCCCGGACCATGCCGCCCAGCCACGCCCGATAGGACTTTGCGAACCGATCGCCACCAGGATGTAAAAACCGAGAACGGTTGGCGGCAGAACAATCGGCAGGGCCACAACCGATTCGACAAGGAATTTCCAACGCCACCGGGAGAAAGTCACCCAATAGGCAATCGGCGTACCGATGAGCAGGAGAAATCCACACACCAAAGATGAGAGCTTTAAACTCAGTAGAATCGCAGGCCAGTCCATGAGTGAAGGCTTCTTAATTTAGGAACCTGATGGTCATGCGCACACTCTCCGAATCCTGAACTTCACGGCGTCGCTTTTCCTTTGCTGCGCTGCGATTCTGGCACGGATAGACCGTTGCTGCGCATGAAATCGGCGATTTCCGGGCGCTTGAGGAAACTAAGGAATTGCCGAGCGATCTCTTTCTGCTTCGAGGATTTCAAAATCACAACCGCTTGATCAATCGCTGGATAGAAGGATGTGGGAATTTCGTAGTACTTTCCTTCGCCTTTCAAAGGAGGTGCTGACGCCAGAGAAAGCGCGAGAATCCCGGCGTCCGCATTGCCTGACTCAACAAACTGCGCAGCCTGTGCGATATTTTCCCCCAGCACTAATCTGTCGCGGACCTTGTCATAGATTTTCTCGTCGTGTTGCAAGGCAGCAACTGCGGCGCGCCCGTAGGGAGCGTGTTCTGGATTGGCGATGGCGATCTTACGTACCCTGGCATCGGCTAGGCTCTGAAGGCCTCGACTTATATCGATCGGCGATCCCTTCCGCACCCACAGCGCTATTCGGCCAGTAGCGTACCGAGAAAGCGTTCCCGGTTCCACTAATCCCGCTGCGTCAAGTTTCGCGGGGTAGTCAACGTCAGCCGAGAAAAACATGTCAAAAGGCGCACCGTTCTGAATCTGCGAAAAGAAATTCCCGGAGGAGCCGAAAGTGAGCCTAACAGCGTGGCCTGTTTCCTTTTGGAATCTGAGTGAAACTTCTTGAAAAACAAACTGCAGGTCCGCCGCAGCCGCGACCCGCAATTCCTGCGCAGCTGCGATTCCAGACAGCTGAGAGGCGAGCAAGAGACAAGAGATCAGGCGAAAGACTTTCAACTATCCTCCGAACTCGCCAGCGGCCTGGACCTGCGCGATGGATGCATCATTCCCATGCTCTATACCTTATGGTCGAAGTGCCGGCATGACTTCTCAACTGTATTAATTCACCTACCCCCACAATACGTATTAATACAGCTCGATATTATATATCCATCCATATACAAGTACAGACGACTTTAGGGGTAGGTGCAAGCTGGAAACGGCATTTCTCACAACGATATCCGCACCAACATCGGCTCAGATCGACTTGACTTCTCTACTCTCACCGTATTAAAACGTAACACCTCGGGTGCGTTCCATTGCCTCCTACTCGAACCGAAAAGGGGTTCAAATGAGATCGTATTTCGTTAACGCTCTTCTTATGTCGCGGCATGGAGAAGGAAGGCGCGTCTTCAACCGACCGTCGCGACTTTATGGCTTCGGCTTTGTTACCGGCCTCATCTTGTTTTTTCTACTGTTTTTGCATGCGCCGCTAGCTTCGGCTCAGGACTCCGGTACCATCGTCGGCACCGTTACAGATCCTTCGGGCGCGGTTGTAGCTGGCGCAAACGTCACGGTGACCGGTGTGGATACGGGGACGGTTCGTGTTGTAGTCACCGACAACATGGGCCGATACCGAGTAGTTTCCCTGCCTGTGGGTCCTTATGAGGTTCACGTCAAGCAATCAGGATTCCTCGAAGAAGTACGCACAGGAATTCTTCTGGTCGTAGGGCAAGAAGCCGAGGTTGACCTCGCGCTGCGCCTCGGGCAGACCGCAGAGCGAGTCACGGTAAATGAGGACGCGCCTCCGGTAAGCGTCACAAACGCAGACGTTTCTGGCTTGGTCGGGGAGCAGCAGGTGAAAGATCTGCCGCTGAATGGCCGCAGCTTCGACTTATTGATGACTTTGAACCCCGGCGTGGTCAATTTTACGTGGGAGAAAACGGGCGGTTTAGTCGGCATCTCCAACTCCACTACGGCGAACATGCTTTCAGTTTCAGGCAACCGGCCCCAGCAGAATTTGTTTTTACTCAACGGCATTGAATACACCGGCGCAGCGGAAAACAACATGACGCCGGGCGGCGCGAGTGGTCAATTGCTGGGCATCGACGCGGTGCGAGAGTTCAACATCCTGCGTGACTCCTACGGCGCGGAATACGGCAAGAAGCCCGGCGGCCAAGTCTCCATCGTCACGCAATCAGGCACGAATCAGTGGCACGGTTCGGTGTACGAGTTCCTGCGAAATAATGCGTTGGACGCGCGCAATTACTTCGACTCGGCTTCTTCCGCGCCGCCCTTCAAGAGAAATCAGTTCGGCGTCTCCATGGGCGGTCCGATCCAAAAGGACAAAACGTTGTTTTTCTCCAACTACGAGGGGTTCCGCCAGGCCCTGCATCAAACCTCCGTTGCCCTGGTCCCCGATGCGCAATCGCGCGCGGATGCCGCACCCATCGTGCAGCAACTGGGGCTGATGAGTCTTTGGCCGGTCGCGCCCGCGAACGCGCCGGACACTAAGGTCTCCGGCAACGATGGCATACAGCAGTACTTCAGTAGCCCGCTGCAAAGCATTCGCGAGGATTTTGGAACCATGCGGCTGGATCGCACTTTTTCCAGCGACGATTCAGCCAGCGCAGTCTACACAGTGGATGACAGCTACAGTAACACCGCGACAGTTTTCGACCCTAACAGCACGGACCTCATCGCTCTTCGCGAGCAGGTCTTCAGCTTTGAGGAGAATCACACGTCTTCTCGCAGAACATCATAAACACGGCGCGCTTCGGCTTCTCTCGTGCCAGATACTTTTTCACCGGCGAGCCCACGCCTGGCACGCCGGCAGCCGGCCGTCACCCGGTTTTTTGTCAGGACTCCCCATCGGGGCCGTAGTGGTCGGAGGCAGTCAGGCTTCCAATCCCCAGACGCAGATAGGACTCGCGGGAAGCAACAATGGCAGCAATCTGGACATTGCCCGAAATCTCGCTACTTATAGCGATCAGGTTTCGGTAATCCATGGGCGGCACCAATGGACAGCTGGTATTTGGCTGCAACGTTTTCAATCCAATGAGAACATCGCAGCTCAGCCAATATGGCCAGTTGACGTTCACCGGGACTCGGGGCACTCGTCAGTCGGCGAGGCCAGTTTTTTATATAATCCTACGCCCACGCCGCTGGGATGGCGGTCGCTCTTTGGCGCGTTTTTCGTCGAGGACGTGATTCGCCTGAACCCACGACTTGACGCTCTCGCTTGGCTTTCGCGGCGAATCCACCACGGGCTGGAACGAAGCTGCACGGCCGTGCGGCAAATTACGCAACTCGTTAATGGAGTTGCCCAGTGCCAGTCGACTACCGGACCGTGCCTGCCGGTCGTGGGCTCATCATTTTTCAGCGTCAATCGGGCCAAGTTCCTGCCTGAGCCGCGGCTTGGCATAGCCTGGAGTCCCTTTGGAAGAAGGACCGTGATCCGCGCTGGCATTGGCATGTACAACGATCTGCAGGACGCGCTCGGCTATCGCGCCGACCAGAACGCGCCGTTCAATCCGACCTACACGGTTGCGGCTTGCACCACGGTCGGCTGTATCGCTAATCTCAAACTCCCGATCTCACCGACAGCCTCAACATTCGCCGGCACGCTGGTGCCAGGCGGAGTGCAACCCGACATGTATACGCCTACTGTCGAGACCTGGTCGCTTCGGGTAGAACACGAACTTTCGCCGAACACGTCGCTGACCGTGGGCTATGTTGGCAATCACGCGTATCACGAATTGGTAGGCGTGGACGATAACGCGCTTCAGCCCGTGGTCTGTCCGGCGGCTCCGTGTCCGGCAACGTTCCCGAATACTGCGGCATATGGCGTCCTTGCTGGATTGCCGGTGCCCGCGGGCACGTTCTATATCGCGCCGACAGCGGCTGGTGGTTCGCCGGCGAAGCCTAATCCCGCCCTCGCTAATACCTGGACCTGGATGTCCGAGGGCAACAGCTCCTACAACGCCCTGCAGGTCGATATCAATCGCCGCTTCAGTGGAGGTTTGTCGTTGCGGGGAGTCTATACCTTCTCCAAAGTTCTCGACGACGGAGATTCTTATAACGGTACGGCCGCCGGAAATGCACCAGGCTTGGTATCGAATCCCTATGATGTCCGTGCGGATTGGGGATTGGGAACTTTCGATGTGCGTAACGCCGGAGTGATCAGTGCAACGTATGACCTTCCGCTAGGACATGGGAAGCACTGGCTCGGAAGCACGAAAGGCTTTGCTGGCGCGCTAGCCAGCCGGCTGGGGAGTCAACAGCATTGTGACCCTGCAGGACGGGTTCCCGTTCACGCCACAACTCAGTTACAACCCGTCGAATGACAGCGATACGCGCAATCCCGTGCGGCCATTCGTCAATCCAACTTTTACTGGCCCCGTGATTCTTGGGACCCCCAACGAGTGGTTCAACCCCGCGGCATTCGCTGCCGTTCCAAACAACAGCGGCTTCTTCGGAAATCTTGGCCGGGACACGCTGATCGGCCCGGGACTTGCCACCTGGGACTTTTCCGTGATGAAGGACACGCCAATTCGCGAGCGCATGACCGTGCAGTTCCGCGTGGAGATATTTAATATAACGGACCGCGCCAACTTCAACACGCCGAGCCTTATCGTCGCTGTGCTGGAGCCTGGCGCGACGACACCTACATCTTCGGGCGTAGGAGGATTGATCACTGGCACATCAACCTCGTCGCGCCAAGTGCAGTTCGGGCTCAAGCTGCTTTGGTAGGAGACGCGACGCGAGCACGTCTTTTCTGCATGTGAATGCGCAAGCAGGGGTGGGGGCAAGTCCCCCAGCTCCACCAAACGTCTACATAAGTACCCGCTTCTGCCTTCTTTGCGTCCATACCAAGAGTTCTTGATCACATTGCACCGCTCAAATTGTGCATACTGTGCGAACGGTAGATGGCAGTGTGGGATCAACGGAGGTTGGCATGAAATCCAAGGCGAAACGACGAATTTCGAAGAGAAGTTCGAGCACTGATCAGGATGCTTCCCTACGGAAGCACGTAATTGAACTTCTTCGTGGCAAGGGAGCCCATGCCGATTTCGACCAGGCGATGGAGGGACTGCCCGAGGAGTTGCGAGGAGCACGCGTTAAAGAAGTGCCGTTCACGCCCTGGCGGCTATTGGAACACCTACGCCTGGCGCAGTGGGACATACTCGAGTTCAGCCAAGATCCAAAACATAAATCCCCGAAGTGGCCAGAAGGATATTGGCCCGACGGCGATGCTCCTCCGACTGCGGCCGCGTGGGATTCTAGCGTGGCGGGCTTCCGGCGAGATTTGGCTGAAATGGTGAAGCTTGTCAAAGATCCTTCCAACGATCTTTTCACTCCCATTCCGCACGGGCAAGGTCAGACGCTTTTGCGGGAAGCCCTGCTGGTCGCCGATCATAACTCCTACCATATTGGGCAATTGATTCTCCTGCGGCGCCTGCTTGGCGCCTGGAAATAGCCTAGGTGCCAGGCGCCTGAGGCGGAGTGTATTCCCTCGGTCCAGTCGTTGTATCCTGAGACGTGTTTTCGGCGGGCAGCATGCGACGAACGGTCTCATTAGCGGTGCTCGTTCTGGCCGGATGGACCCTTCTGGCGCAGCAGGGCGCAGCGCCGCAACTGGCAGGATTCTCGAATGAAGATTCGCGAATGGAACAGCAGCGAGAAGAGAAGTTCCGCTCTGCGATTTCCGCGGACAACATCCGCGATTACGACAAAGTCCTTTCGGCGCGCCCTCACCACGTCGGCTCTCCGTACGATAAACAGGACGAGGAGTGGTTGGCCACCAAATTCAAAGAGTGGGGCTGGGATGTTCACGTGGAATCGTTTCAGATTCTCTTCCCTACGCCAAAAGAACGTGTTCTGGAAATGGTCGCGCCGGTCCGTTTCGTAGCCAAGCTGCAGGAAACGCCGATTCCCGAGGATCCAACCTCTAGCCAGCAAGCCGAGCAATTGCCTTCCTATAATGCGTATTCGATTGATGGCGACGTCACTGCGCCGCTCGTTTACGTCAACTACGGCGTGCCGGATGATTACGACGACCTCGAGCGAATGGGCATTTCCGTAAAAGGGGCAATCGTCATTGCCCGCTACGGTGTCTCTTGGCGCGGCATAAAACCGAAAGTCGCCGCCGAACACGGCGCCGTAGGCTGCCTGATCTACTCCGACCCTCGCGACGACGGTTATACCGCTGGAGACGTCTTCCCGAATGGGGCATGGCGCCCGCCGCAGGGCGTTCAGCGCGGGAGCGTGATGGACATGGCGCTATACCCGGGCGACCCGCTTACGCCGGGCGTTGGAGCGACTTCGGAGGCCAAGCGGCTGAAATTCGAAGACGTCCAGGTGTTCACCAAAATTCCAGTGCTGCCCATTTCCTACGGCGATGCGCAACCGCTCTTGGCGGCTTTGCAAGGACCTGTGGCGCCGGCGAGATGGCGCGGTGGGTTGCCGATCACTTACCACCTAGGTCCCGGGCCGGCCAAGGTTCACCTGCGCGTTAAGTTCAACTGGGACATGAAGCAGATTAACGACGTGATCGCCAGAATGCCGGGCGCCTCGGAACCGGACGAATGGATCATCCGGGGGAATCACTACGACGCTTGGGTTAATGGCGCGCAAGATCCCGTCTCGGGACTTTCCGCGGAAATGGAAGAAGCGCGAGCGCTCGGTGAATTGTCCAAATCGGGATGGAAACCCAAGCGTACGATCATTTATTGCGCTTGGGATGCCGAGGAGCCCGGGCTGATCGGCTCGACGGAATGGGTAGAGACGCACGTGGACGAACTCCGCGAGCACGCCGTGGCCTATATCAACACAGATTCGCATAGCCGCGGATATCTGAATGCCGCCGGCTCGCATTCGCTCGAGAGCTTTGTCAACCAGGTTGCGCGCGACGTGATCGATCCAGAAAAGGATATTTCCGTATGGCAGCGCCATCAATTGAGACGGATCGCTGACGCCGGCACAGCCGAGGATCGCGAACGATTGCGCTCAAAACCAACTTGGCCCATCGACGCGCTGGGTTCCGGCTCAGACTATACGGCCTTCCTTGACTTTGCCGGCGTTGCCTCGATGAACTTCGACTACGGGGGCGAATCGGACGGCGGCGTATATCATTCCATTTACGATGATTTCTATTGGCTCACCCATTTCAACGACCGCGATTTCGCGTACGGTCGCGCCCTGGCTCAAACTGCCGGGATTGCGGGGATGCGCCTGGCGGATGCCGATTTGCTGCCATTTAATTTCGGCGATTTAGCCTCCACAGTGCGAGAGTACGTAAACGATCTGCAGAAGTTGGCCCATAACCAAGCCGATGAAATCCAGGAACGCAATCGACAGATCAGCGAAGGCGTATTTAGGGCGACGTCCGATCCCCGGGTAGTTTCCGTGCCTCCCACACCGGAAGAAGCGCCTCCGCACCTCAATTTCGTCCCTTTACAAAATGCGGTGGATGCCTTGGGCCATAGCGCCGATCAGTACCAGAAGGTTTATATGCAGGGGGAAAGGGACAGCGGGGCGGCTCTACAGCACGGTTCTTTGGCAAACGTGAACGGCGAGCTCCTTCACAGCGAGCGCGCGCTTACCGACCAGCAAGGGTTACCCGGACGGCCGTGGTTCAAGCACCAGCTCTACGCTCCCGGCTTTTATACCGGCTATGGGGCCAAGACTGTGCCGGCGGTTCGCGAGGCGATCGAGCAAAAGCAGTGGAGCGTCGCGCAAGAATCGATCGAGACGGTTGCCAAGGTGCTCGAAAACGAAGCCGCCGTGATCGATAGAGCGGCAAACGATCTGGGGCACGCCATCCAGTAGTGTTATTTTTAAGGCTGCCGGGGCTCCGATGATGCGGGAACGATGCTCTTGATCCGCATGTAGGTGACCAGATTGCCGTAGTGTTCGTTGTTGTGCCCGTAGTTCAGTACCAGCAAAGAAACCCGATTCAACCGCGCTTTGCTTCCATTTTCCTGTGTGATTTCGACCACCTGTTGTGCGGACGCATCTGTAAGTGAACCGTACACTCCGTCGCAATATGCAAAAGCGTCGCCGAGAGCTTTGGTCAGCTCGGATTTTGAGGCCAACTTCTCCAGATCCCTGCCTTCATTCGGATTTTTCTCCCCTTTTGCTTGCGAGCACCATAAGTAGTTGAAGTTGGCAAGGTGACCAATGATTTGGCCAAACGTTCGCACCTCCGTTTGCGGGCCGGGCCGCAGCCCATAAACCCCCTCCGGAACTTTCGCCGCGGAACGCACAATATTCTGACGATTGGTCGTGTAAGCGTTCTTCAACCAGGACGCAAAGGAAGGCGCCGGTTGGGTTGCGTCTTGCGCAGCCGCGGAAGCAGCCAGCGTCAACACAAGGAAGATGGCGGAAAGTATTTTGGTCATCACGTATTCCTCCGGATAGGAAATATATACTCCGATACCTACCCACGCCACCCGCCGCATTAGCTTTACGCTTGGATCGCGGTTCGAGCCATCGGTGCGCGGAGCTGGAAGGCAGCATCAATGAGCTTCTGTTAGAATCGCACTGATATGCGAGTGAAGGGCCTTTCAGCGCACTTTCGGGCCAAGAAACGTCCGTCGCGCTGCCGCCGAATCTGGCGCTACAAACATGATCACGCTTTTTGGCAATAACGAACCGCCGCCGTCGCTCCTCGATCGCCTCAAAAAGTCGATTGGCAAGACGCGCTCCGAAATCGCCTCGCGCGTCGAAGGCATATTTACGGGCGACCGGCGGCTCGATCCTGAGCAGCTTCAGCGCCTCGAAAATGCCTTGCTCGCCGCTGACCTGGGCGTACGCACGACTAAAGAGATGATCGACGCGGTTCGCCAATCCGCGGACCAGGCGCCGCTCCACGAGTCAGGCCAATTGCGCGACGCGCTGAAAAATCAGCTGCTGGGTATCCTGAATGCGGTTCCTGCTAAATCGAATGGCGCTCCGGCCGATGCCCGTCCGCGGGTAATTTTCGTAGTGGGCGTAAACGGCACCGGCAAAACCACGACGATCGGCAAGCTGGCGCATTGGTTGCGTCAAGATGGCTTGACCGTGATGCTTTGCGCCGGAGACACCTTTCGCGCCGCCGCCATCGAGCAACTCGCTGTCTGGGCCAATCGCACCGGATCTGAACTGATCAAGCAGAAATCCGGCGCCGATCCCGCCGCCGTCGTCTATGACGGCCTAGCCGCCGCTCGCGCGCGCAACGTGGACGTGGTCATCGTGGATACCGCGGGGCGCCTGCACACGAAGTCCAACCTGATGCAGGAACTCGAGAAGATGAAGCGCACCGCCGCCAAGCTCGTGCCCGGCGCGCCTCATGACGTTCTGCTCGTGCTTGATGCCACCACGGGCCAAAACGGCCTCTCACAAGCGCGTGAATTCACCGCGACTGCCGGCGTCACCGGAATTGTGCTGACCAAACTCGACGGTACTGCGCGCGGCGGCATCGTGATTCCCATCGTACGCGAATTGGGCCTTCCGGTGCGCTTCGTGGGTACCGGGGAGACTGCCGACGATCTCGTGCCCTTCGACGCCCAAACCTTCGTCAATTCGTTATTCGAGTAAAGCATGCCGCCCGAACTTCCGGATACAAAAGAGGTCGCAGAAGACCAGGAGTGGATGGCGCGGGCTTTGGCGCTTGCCGCTCAAGGGCTCGGATTAGCAAGCCCCAATCCTATGGTCGGAGCGGTGCTGGTGCGCGATGGCCGCGTTGTCGGCGAAGGCTTTCACACTTATGACGGCCTACGCCACGCCGAAATCATCGCTCTTGAGGCTGCCGGAAAAAATGCCCGCGGTGCTACCCTCTACGTTAATCTCGAGCCTTGCTGCCACACCGGACGCACTGGCCCCTGCACACGTGCGCTAATTTCCGCCGGCGTCCGGCGCGTCGTCGCCGCCATGCCCGATCCGAATCCGGCTGTCTCCGGTCGCGGGTTCAAAGAGCTGCGCGCCGCCGGAATACCTGTGGATTGCAGTTGCACTTCAGGTTCATCGGAGGAGGCTCGCCGCCTCAACGAAGCTTTTGCCTGGTGGGTTCGCCGCCATCGCCCGCTCGTCACTCTCAAGACCGGCATGACTCTCGATGGCAGCCTGGTCCTTCCGAAATCGCCCAACGGCCATCAGTCTCGCTGGATTACTTCGGAAATTTCTCGCGCCGAGGTCCAACGCATGCGCCACGCCTCGGACGCCATCATGACCGGAATCGGCACGATCGTTGCCGATGATCCGCTGCTCACCGATCGCACCGGCCTCCCCAGACGCCGGGCGCTCTTGCGTGTGATCCTGGACTCGCGTCTGAAGCTCAGACCGACCTCTAAGATCGTTGGTTCCGCGCGAGGCGATGTGCTCGTCTTTACGTGTGCGAGTCTTTCGAGCGTTCGCGCGAAACAGCTCAGCGCGCGCGGCCTGGAAATTTGCCGCGTGCGACCGCGCCGGGGCCGGCCCGACCTCGCCGCTGTACTCGACGAATTAGGCCGCCGCGAGATTCTGAGTGTGCTGCTGGAAGCAGGCCCCCTCTTGAATCAAGCAGCGCTCCAAGCAGATCTGGTCGAGAAGGTCCGACTATTTTACGCGCCCGTGCTCGTCGGTCTCGGGGGTTCCCTTCGGGGTCTACCGTCGCGGAAGCGCGCGGGCTCCCTGCCAATCCGTGAGCTTTTACACCTGCGCACCGAAGCATTCGGTCGCGATTTCGCGGTAGAAGGATACTTGCGCGATGTTTACCGGAATCGTTGAACACGTCGGAAAGGTGGAGTCGCTCCAAACGAGCGCCCAAGGATCTCGGCTGTACGTACATGCCGGGCCGCTCGCCGCGTCGCTGGCGATTTCCGGCAGCATCGCCGTCAACGGCTGCTGCCTCACGGTTATAGAAATCCAGGGTGAAACTTTCGCCGCGGATCTTTCTTCCGAAACGCTTCGGCGCACCGCCTTCGGCGAATTGAAATGCGGGGCTCGCGTGAACCTTGAGCGCCCGCTCACCGCCGGCAAGGAATTCGGCGGCCATTTTATGCAAGGTCACGTGGATGGCATCGGCCGCGTGGCTCGCGTCGATCCAGAAGGCGCGAACTGGTGGCTTGGCGTGCGCTTGCCTTCGGAGCTACTGCGCTACGTGGCCATGAAAGGTTCCATCGCCATCGACGGAATCAGCCTCACGGTAGCGAATCTCGCGACAGACGTTGTGGAAGCGGCGATTATTCCCTTCACATACGCGAACACGAATCTACAGGCGCTCCGCCCGGGAGACGCCGTCAATATCGAAGCCGACATTTTGGCCAAGTACCTGGAGCGTTTGCTCGAAACGCGCCGTCCGGCGGCGGCTTCCACACTCACCCTCGAGCGCTTGATCGAGGAAGGCTTTTGAGATGTCGAGGCCGCGCGTCACCGGCATGCTCGAAACTTGTATTCACGTCGAAGATGTCGCACGGTCGGCGCACTTCTACGAGAGCCTTTTCGGCTTCCCCCGCGTCGGAGCCGACGAACGCTTCTGCGCCTTCGACATTGGCAGCCGTGATGTCCTGATCCTGTTTCGCCGCGGTGGCACTAGGGAACCCGTGAAGCTGCCCGGCGGTGTGATCCCTCCCCACGATGGGAGTGGCCACCTGCATTTTGCCTTTGCCATACCGGCCGAGGATCTGCCTGCTTGGGAAAAAAGGCTCGGGGAGGCCGGCATCAAAATTGAGAGCCGCGTCAAATGGCCGCGTGGCGGCGAGAGCCTTTATTTTCGCGATCTCGACGACCATCTGGTCGAGCTTGCGACGCCCGGCATTTGGCCCAACTATTAGCACCTCCCGCCCCACGCATCGAAGGCGGCCACTTAGCCAGCTGGGCGCCCCTAATCTACGTCTTCGCTTCGTGCGACCTGGACCGGGCACCGCGGAAATAGAGCGCCAACCCCAACAAGACGGCCAGCACCGTCCCGCTGACAAGCTTTACTTCAAACAGCAATTTATTCTGCGTCTCGCCCGGCGGGATGAACGACAACACGATACCCAGCAGCACCACCAGAAAGCCCAGCCCCCCGGCCATCCACACGCCGATCTTCCCGCCCGGAATGAGCACCGCACCCGGCGTACGCTCGCGATCGGGACGGTAAGCGAGTTTGATGGCCGCTGCATACATATAGAGAAAAGGAATGAAGTAGAGGATCACGGTCGCATCGACGAGGATCTGATAGGCGCCAACGCTGGTCTCGTTAATTTGGCTCAGCAGAAGGATTACGCCGGAAAGGACCGCCTGCACCAAAATTGAAACATACGGCGTCTTCCAGCGGGGATGGATTCTGCCAAACGCGCGGGGCAAATATCGATCCACACCTACCATGAAAGGCACGCGTGCAATTCCCGTTACCGTCGAGCCGACGCCGCCGGCGTTCCCTACCGTCACCAGCAATGCGGCAATAATGCCGATTGCCCCGATCTTGAGGACTGCCGACGCCGCCGTGATGGCCTGAAATACGCCGCTCTTCGGGTCGACGGCCGTGTCGTTCAGTACAACCAGAACCGCAACAGTCCCCGCGATATAAATCAGCGCAATGAGCACGCCGGAACCAAAAATCGCGTTCGGCAAAGTCCTGCGCGGATTTCGCACCTCATCGCTCATCGCTGCAACGAGTTCCAGGCCGGTAAAGGCAAACGCAAGCTGGGGCCAGAAATTGACCGAGTCCCAATTCCACCGCGGCAGCATTCCGGCCCAGGTGAAATGCATCACCGACCCATGCACGCGCCAGACCGCCACGGCAACCGCGACCAAAATCAATAGCGGCAGATAGGTCCCCACGCCGCCCGCGTTTTGCAGCCATTTGCCTATCCGCAGTCCGATAATGTTCAGAAAAACGGCCACGAAAAGCAGCAGGAACGAACCCACCAGAAGAAAGGTTCGGTTCTGTGCCAGCTTCGCCCCGCCTATCCCGCCAACATAGGCGCTCATGGCCGTGCTCGCGAAACACAGGCCAGGCAGATAGAAAAGCGTATAGACCCAGTACGTCCATCCCGCCACAAAACCGTGAAATTCGCCGAACGCGTCCCGAGACCAGGCGTAGAGCCCCCCCTCCTCCGGAAAGCGGCTGCTCAGCTCCACAATCACCAGGGCGGTTGGCACAAAAAAGAGGACCGCTGCGATGATCCAAAGGCTGATCGAGGAAGGGCCATTGTGAGCGGCTGCGGCAATCCAGCGCGGCCCCAGCACGGTGGCAATGTTGAAGAGAAGCACGTCCCAGAAGCCCATTACACGGGGTAATTGCGGATGTGCGGCGGATTCAGAACCAGGGTTCAAGGCCGAGCCACAATATCAAAGGCAAGAACGCTTGGAAATGCTGGGTCGCGATCGCTTTTACACCGCGGCGTCCAGCGCCGGTATGAGCTCGTCTTGCAGGAGGAAATTGCGCAAGAAGGGGTCGGGCGAGGCCTCGAATTCGCTCCAGGGACCAAAAAACGCGACTCTACCCTCCTGCAAAAAAACCAGCCGGTCGGCGATTTTTTTCCCTAGGTGCGTATCGTGTGTAACCACCACGGACGTCTTATGCATGGCTCGCTTCAGCTTGAGGATCAGATTGCTCATATACGCGGCCATCAGCGGATCGACCATCGTGGTGGGCTCGTCGTAGAGAATCGCTTCCGGATCCTGCGCCAGGGCGCGGGCAATCGCCACCGCTCGCTTGGTGCCGGTGCTGAGTTCAGAGGGCAATCTGTCCAGGACGTCGCCGATTTCCAGCATTTCCGCCAATTCGGCCACGCGCGTGTCGATCTGTTCCGGCGAAAGGTCTTTTCGATTGTCGAGCGGAAACGCGATATTCTCGCGAATCGTCAGCGAATCGAATAGCGCGCCCGATTGGAACACCATGGTGACCCGCCGCCGAATCTGCACCAGCTGCTGCTCAGTCCAATCGGTAATGTCCTGCCCGGCTACGATGACCCGCCCAGAATCCGGCTTCAGGAATCCGAGAATATGCTTCAGCGTGACGGATTTCCCCACCCCGCTTCGCCCCATGATCACGCAGGTCTCCCCGGGGTCGACCGTAAAACTGACACGATCGAGCACCAGGTGATCGTCGAACGCCTTGGTGACTTCGCGGAACTCGATGTAATGGTCCATGCAGGCTGCACAAAGTCACAGCTGAAGCGATTTTACGGCCCGCCCAAGGGAGCTGCCAAAGGGTTTATCGCCAGTTTCTATTGTAATCGTAAACGTAATATTTACAATCATATACAGACAGACCCTTATCCGCATCAGGTCTAGGGGAAATACACAGCCCACCCTGAGCGGCATTAGACTCATCTTGACAGATCCCGACCAGCCCAATACCATTAGCAGTCGCTTGGGAGGAGTGCTAATCTCAACTCTCGAGCGAATTCCAGACCAAGTCCGAATAAACAAGTTGACCACGCGATTGGAGGACAATCGACTATGGCTGTAAACGTAACTCCCTTGCATGACCGGGTGCTCGTAAGGCGCGTCGAGGAGAAAGAGTCCGTCAAAGGCGGGATCATTATCCCCGATACGGCCAAAGAGAAACCACAGGAAGGTGAAGTCATTGCCGTCGGCGCGGGCAAGATCGAGAAGGGTGAACGCGTTCCGATGGATGTCAAGGCGGGCGACCGCATTCTGTTTGGGAAGTATAGCGGTACCGAAATCAAAGTCGAAGACCAGGAATATCTGATCCTTCGTGAAGAAGAGATTCTGGCCAAGCTCGGCGGAGCGGCAAAGGCCGCGACGTCGAAGCGATAACCCTAACCAGCAGTAAGAGAGTCAGTGAAATTAGCGCAGTAAAATCCTGAGGAGGAATTATGGCAAAGCAGATTGTGACTGGGGAAAATTCTCGCCAGTCTATTTTACGCGGCGTCAATGTGCTGGCTGACGCCGTGAAGATCACGCTGGGCCCCAAGGGCCGCAATGCCGTGATCGAAAAGAAGTTTGGCGCGCCGATCATTACCAAGGATGGCGTGACGGTAGCCAAGGAGATCGAACTACAGGATCCGCTCGAGAATATGGGCGCTCAGATGGTGCGCGAAGTCGCTTCGAAGACTTCCGACGTTGCCGGGGACGGCACCACCACCGCCACCGTTCTTGCGCAAGCCATCTTCCGTGAAGGCGTGCGTACGGTTGCCGCCGGGGCCAGCCCCACCGGCCTCAAACGTGGCATCGAACGCGCCGTCGAAACGGCCATTGAGGAAGTTCGCAAGATGCACCGCGACGTCAAGGGCGACATGATCGCTCAGGTAGGCACCATCAGTGCCAATAACGATAAGCAGATTGGCGGCATCATCGCTGAGGCCATGAAGAAGGTCGGCAAGGATGGCGTAATCACAGTCGAAGAAAGCCGCACCATGGAAACCACTCTCGAAGTGGTGGAAGGTATGCAATTCGACCGCGGCTATCTCTCCCCCTACTTTGTCACCGATCCCGAGCGCATGGAGTGCGTCGTGGAAGATGTTCGCATTCTGATCCACGAAAAGAAGATCAGCTCCATGAAGGACCTTCTGCCTCTACTCGAGCAGATTGCCAAAATGGGCAAGCCGCTCCTGATCATAGCGGAAGATGTGGAGGGCGAAGCGCTCGCCACGCTGGTCGTCAACAAGTTGCGCGGCACGCTGCAATGCGCCGCCGTCAAGGCTCCCGGCTTCGGCGATCGCCGCAAAGCCATGCTTGAGGACATTGCTACCCTCACCGGCGGCAAGGCCATCACCGAAGATCTCGGCATCAAGCTTGAAAACGTGAAAGTCGAGGATCTCGGCCGGGCCAAGAAAGTCACCATCGACAAAGACAACACCACCATCGTCGAAGGGGCTGGCAAGTCTGCCGAGATCGAAGGTCGCGTAAAGCAGATCCGCGCCCAGATCGACGAAACCACCTCCGACTACGACCGCGAGAAGCTCCAGGAGCGGCTCGCCAAGCTCGTGGGCGGCGTGGCCGTAATCAAGGTAGGCGCGGCGACCGAAACCGAGCTCAAGGAGAAGAAAGCTCGCGTGGAAGACGCCATGCACGCCACCCGCGCTGCCGTCGAGGAAGGTATCGTTCCCGGAGGCGGCGTGGCGCTGTTGCGCTGCGTCGCGGCGCTCGACAAGCTGAAGGCTGACGGCGATGAGGCCACCGGCATCAATATCGTCAAGCGCGCGCTCGAAGAGCCCTTGCGGCAGATCGCTTATAACGCTGGGTTCGAAGGCGCCGTGGTCATCGGCAAGGTCCGAGAGTCCAAGGACGAAAACTTCGGCTTTAACGCCGAAACCGACGAGTACGGAGACATGGTCAAGATGGGCGTGATCGATCCTGCTAAGGTCACCCGCCTGGCCCTCCAGAACGCGGCCTCGATCGCCGGCCTGATGTTGACCACCGAAGCTCTTGTGGCCGACATTCGCGAAGAAGAGAAGAAGGCCGCCGGCGCCGCTCCGCATGGCGGCATGGGCGGCGGCGGAATGTACTAATCGTTGCAGCACAGCCACTCCTGGCTGCGCGACCAACCGCACCAAAAAGCGCCCGCCCACTGGCGGGCGCTTTTTTTTGAATTGCGAACCCCGAGAGCCGGCGCTTCGTCTTGGTCTGAGATCGGTGGGAGAGATTACACAGCAGGCACGGAAATAAAACTGTCAAGCAAATCTAAGCGCTGGACTTCGTCGCCGAAACTGGCAACTACCCAAGCCTACATCTTCATCGATTCGTTACGGACGATCTCGTAGCGCTGTATAAGAGCGGCTACGCCGATGTGACGATCGGTGTTCTCGGGCGGTTTTTCGACGCGAACCACTTTACCGATCGCGCGAATGAAGACTTCCGTGCCGCCGGTGACTTCGGCTGGCAGAGTCATCGTCAAGTCCAGTTCAGCGCCCGCGTCGAGTGGGTTCTGGACGACAAAATAGACGCCCCTCGTAGAGATGTCGCGGGTCTTCCCGTTACACGCGTCCCTTTCTAGGGGCACACGGATGAGAACGGGCAAAGAAAGGTCATATCGTCGTGCCGTGCGACGGTCCGTCATAGCCCCCAGATCTCCGACTTCGGTAGTCTTGAGTATAAGCCTTGCAACGCTTCGCCATTAGAGGCAGCAATTTTCATTCCAGAGGCCCAGCCGTCAGCTCAAAGCGGGAGAGCCCGGTCTGTGGGAATCGTGTTGAAATTAAATGAGAGTTAACGCTCATGTTAAGGTTGAGTAACTCCCGAAGAACAAAGGAGAAAGAGGAGAACGGGCGTTCCAGCCTTATCCCCAGAGCGGGCAAGACAAAAATCCGGCCGCTTCGATGGAAGCAAAAAAATTGCAACCGGTCTTACCAGAACCCTTGTATTCCGAATGACTTTCGGGAAGCGAATACCTCGAATAGGCAATAGATTGCAGCTTCGCCTCAGTCCTCTTTACCTGCGGGCGCCAACGCTGGGGGTGCCGTGGTTCGAGTACGAGATCCCCTTCCCGCATCCAGGTTGAACTGCCGGATCTTATAAAGAAGAGCTTTATAGCTGATTCCCAGCATCTTCGCCGCATCTTTGCGGCACCAGTGGGTTTTCTCCAAGGCGTCCGCAATAGCCTCCATCTCAGCCTCATCTTTCAGTCCTCGCACCAGCGCCTTTAGACCCTGTTCTTTCACAGGGGAGGGTTCCTCTCGTGGGGAGATGCGCTGTCGAGCAGCCGACATTTCGACCAGTTCGCGGAAACTGCCTTCGTCGTCCTCGAGGATCACGTAGCGCTTCACAAAATTCTCCAACTCCCGCAAATTGCCGGGCCACGCATAACGAATGGCCGCTTCGATCAAGTGTTGCGATGGGTTGGGGGGTTCCTTCTGGAATTTTTCACTATATTTATTCAGAAAATGCCTGAACAGTAAGGGAATTTCCGTGGTCCTCTCGCGCAAAGGCGGAACATTAATCGACAGCACGTTCAATCGGTAATAAAGGTCCTCGCGCAATCGCCCTGACTTCATGGCCTCTTGGACCTCCACGTTCGTTGCCGCGAGCACGCGTACGTCGACGGCAACCATGTGGCGTCCGCCGAGCCGCGAGTACTGATGGTCCTGCAGGACGTGCAGAAGCTTGGCTTGCAGGTGAGGGCTCATTTCGGCGATTTCGTCAAGAAAGATGGTGCCCTTGTTGGCCAGTTCAAACTTCCCGGGCTTCGAACGTACCGCGCCTGTGAACGCTCCTTGCTCGTAGCCGAACAATTCTGACTCGAGCAACTCGCCAGGAAGGGCGGCGCAGTTGACCTTCACAAAGGCCTGATTCCGGCGCGTCGAACGCATGTGGATCATGCGCGCCACGACTTCCTTTCCCACGCCGCTCTCGCCGCAAATGAATACCGGCACATCGACCGGCGCAATCTGCAAAATCTGCTGCCGAATACGAACCATCTGCGGGCTGGCGGCCAAAAATGAAAGGTCTTCAGTCAAATGATCGCAGTATTCCCGCAAAGCCTGGTTTTCCTTGCGCAAATCCATTTTCTGCCGGCACTTCAAGATGGCCGCATCCAATTCCGCTTTTTCGAATGGCTTCGTCAGATAGTCCTGGGCTCCCAAGCCGGATGGCCTCGACTACGGTCGTAACTTCGTTAGAACATGAGAGCATGATCACGTTCAGGGTACGATCCACCTGGATGAGCTGACGCAAAGTCTCCAGCCCGTTCATCTCCTGCATCAGCACATCGAGAATGATGAAATCCGGACGCTCACTTTGCTGCACGGCTTCGAGAGCCTCCTGGCCGGAAGCGACAGCGGTAACCTGGTAGCCGTCAACCTCGAGCAATGTCTGCAGATATTTGCGAATGCTCGGTTCGTCATCTACAACGAGAACGTGTTCTTTTTCACTCATTCGTCACCCGATCTATTTTCCGAACAGAGATTCTTATTGATCCTCTTGTTGCTTATCGATAGGGAGCAGAAACGTGAACGTGCAGCCCCTGCGCAGCTCGCTGTCCACCCAAATCTTTCCCCTGTGAGCTTGAACCAGCCGCTTTGCTATGGCCAGCCCAAGTCCCATTCCGGACGACGTGCGGTCTACACGCACGAAATCCTCGAATATCTCCTGATGGTGCTCGGCTGCAATTCCAGCGCCGGTGTCGGTCACGGCCACGCGAACGCTGTTGGGCTGCTGATTGCGCTGCCGGCGGCGATCCGTGGCCAGTGTTTCCTTGGCCACGCGGCGCTCCCAAAAGTGCGGTTCGGCACGCAAGGTGACGCAACCGCCGGCGGGCGTGTGTTTCAGCGCGTTGTCCAAAAGATTGGCTACGGTCTGCTGTACCTTTTGGTAATCAAATTTAAATATCGGCAACTTTTCATCGAACGTCGATTCCAGGCGCACATGATTCCGTTGGAAGGCCTCGTGCCAGCGCGTCGCTAACTCAGTCAGACAATCGCGCAGGTCGTTGTCGCGTAAGTGCAGCACCAGCTTCCCGCTTTCCAGTGTGGAATAGTTCAGGAACATGGAAACGAGGCGTACCAGGCGCTCGCAACTATCTTTTGACTCCTGCAGAATGTCGGCCTGTTTTTCGTTGAGTTTGCCCAGAGAGCCTGAAAGCAGCAGGTCGTAATAACCCTTGATCACCGCAAGCGGCGTTTTCAGCTCGTGAGCCGCTGACGCGAGAAACACCGTCTTTTGGCGGTTTACCTCCTGAAGCCGTAAATACGCAGCCAGCAAATTGCGATAGGTGATTTCCCGCTCCTGCAGCAACGATTGAACGGTGGGCTCGCAAGACTGGCTATCTGATGAGGAAGAACCTGTATTGCCGGCTAGCTCGAGTCTAAGCACGAGTGATTCCGAATTTGGCAGCTGCTCCAGACGCGCGCGAACTCTTCCTGACGCCGTCTCTAGCTGAAGGTCCACTTCGCTTTCGCCACTTTCAATCTGGCCGAGCAAAACTTGCGGGTCCATGCGCAGGATGTCGCCAAAAAGATTCAGCCGCGCCCAGGCCCCACTCTCCGGCAAGCCCAAAACGTGACGGGCGCGCTCATTAACGAGGAGCAGCCCTCCACTGAGATTAGCCACCAGGACCGGACCCTCAAACAGGTCCAAGAGTCTCAGCGTGAGACTGGCTGGAAATGACTCGCTTTGGCTCTCGACAGAAATAGCTTGCCGCAAAATACTCTCCCAAAATTGTCGCTTTAAGTGAGTTTTAACTTCGCCAGGCTGCTAAAGCGGAAGAATAGTGGCAAAATATGCAGCAAAGTGTCAATGGTAAGAAAGTTCCATTTGATCGGAAGGAAAAAGATTTCATCTCCCGAGATCTCAACAGCCACTTCAGAACTAAGTCTAGGTGTTGGTGTTGCTTGTGGCCAGGCTATGCCGGACAAGACTCCGTTGTTTCAGAGAAAGTACTGGTACAAAAGTACCAATAAGAATATATTTTCCCACAGACCCAATAGGCAAAGTCCTAGACAATGGGTTGAGGATGTGAAGAGAATTGCCGCTCGAAGAACTTCGATTGCACAAAGGCTCACGCCCAACGGCTCCAGCGAGTGTTTTCCTCGGACTTTGCCGTGCAAATTGAGCCTAACCCAATGACCGGGATGGCCCTTAGCGTGCTTTCTCCTGAGCGAACCGTGTGCTATCCCAAATCCCCGTTGGGGTAAGCTGGGTTTATCGGATACGGAAACCCATGGCTACCCCCACTGACCCGTCGCGGGCCAGCGCGCAGCCCGAGGACTCTTTCCTCGAGTTGCTCGCCGAGACGCTTGAGAACCTTGATCGGGTGCCCCGTGGGCAGTTTCTACAAAAATTCTTCAAGACCATCGCGCAACTGGAACTAAGCGAAAACCTGAGTTCAGAATATTGGGACCAGATTCTCGAGCGTCGGCGCCAGCTTGCCGATACGCTGGGCAAAGCCGTTTCGCTGAAGGCAGCCATGGTGGATGTCCTGGCTTCGTCTACCTACCTTCGTGTTCCGATCTTGATGGAATATGACGAGCTTAAGAAACTTCAAAGCAATGCCACGACCGACCCACTTACAGGTCTCTATAATCGGCGGCTGTTCGAAGAGCATTTCGAAAAGGAGTTGAATCGGGCGCTGCGATACAACCAACATCTGGCGCTGGTGATGCTGGACCTTCACCAGTTTAAGGAGGTCAACGATCGATACGGCCACCCTCAAGGCGACACCCTCTTACGGCAAGCCGCCGCCACGCTGCGCAAATCCCTGCGTACCTCGGATTATGCTTTCCGCATTGGCGGTGATGAATTTGCCCTTCTTCTCGTGCATTCCGATACCGAGCAGGCGAGCACGCTGGCCCGCCGTATTCGCGCCAACTTCGGTTCCGCTGTGGGATCGATGCAAGTCAGTGTTGGGTTGGGAATGGATTATGGTATTGCCGTCTTTCCGGTAGACGGCGACCAAAAAGACGTTCTGGTTCGTATCGCCGATCAACGTTTGTACGATATGAAGCACCAACAGCGAAGTGCCACTACCCAGCCGCCCAGCGAGTCGCAACGGCTTGAGCAACACCCGGCACAAAACGCCCCAATAAAGGGCACCGTTTCGCCCCATCGGCACCCCAGCCGCGCCTCCAGTAGAGCCACCTGCCTCCTCCATGGCGCCAGGAAGTGGCGAGAAACGCAAATGGGAGCGCGTTTCCCTCGAGGGAACTCGGGCTTACGCTCAACTGGCCGACGACCCGCAAAAAACGGCGCGAGTGGTGGATTTGGGGTACGGAGGCGTCGCGCTGGAGACGGCCCTTGCGGACGAATTGGGATCGCGATTTTCAGCAGTCCTGCACGTTCCGATTCTTCCGCCGGTGAGAGTCGTCCTGAAAAAGCTTTATCAAGTTCCCACGGCCAACGGACGCTTGAGAATAGGTTGCGCGTTCGTTTCCTGACCGCTACCAAACAAAGTTCTCCGCACTGCCTTTAGAAGCGCCCTTGCCGAAGAGCGCGCGCTTCAAACAGCAAGGCCTGCTGGACACGTGCAAGTCCCAAACTCCAGCGCAATTGCGCCTGATCTCGGCCTACTCCACGCGCAACAAGCGAGATTCCTAAAGACAGTCCTTGCCTCCCGTCCGGAAGCCGTACCGAGGCAATCTGCAATTCCACACCAAGCGCATCGCCAGGTTCGCGCTCGAGCAACTTAGCCAACTCGGCGGCGAAATCCTCATACTGACGCCTATGCAAGCTTTGCGCGCCCTGTGCGATCGTGAGGTCGACGCGCGATGCAAATACGATCGGCTCGGATTCCACATTGCTGTCTGCGCTCCAGAGCTTGTAACTGACGATGGAGAACGGTGATTCCTTATCGCTTAGGCTCGATAGGAACCCGCGAAGAACGGCAGATTCGCGTTCGGTGGCCTCTCCTCTAATCGCGTCCGCGTCCCAGCCATCGAGTTGCTCGGGGGCGTGGTTGTCGGTTGCGGGCGGCTCTGGTGCAGTGTCTGTTGTAATTACAACGCGCATCGCTCGCACGCTACACTTGCTCCTCGCAGGGAACAAGTGGAAATCATTCGCCATGTGTACGCTCAGTTGTGCAGGAGCACCGCGGTAGCTGTCTTGGAAAGTTTGCTGTGATCGCGTACTATTAGGATTGACCGTCAGCCTAGCGACGCGACTGTAATGTTCCCCGACAATCGCGCAGACCGGCTGCGGAAGGAGTAAGAATGAAAGCCGGAATCCATCCTGATTATCACGAAGTTACCGTTCACTGCGCCTGCGGCAGCACCTTCAAGACGCGCTCCACCTACAAAGCGAATCTCATGAAAGTCGAGATTTGCTCGAGCTGCCATCCCTTCTTCACCGGGAAACAGAAGCTGCTCGATACAGCCGGACGCGTGGAGCGCTTCCAGCGGAAATACGAGAAGGCCGCCCAAGCCGTCCAAGCAGCCAAAGACGCCAAAGGCAAAAAGTAACCTTGCTGTTTCGCCATGCAGGCGGGGTGTAGAATTTGCCGAGCATGGCCTCGCGTTCACCATACAACTCTGGCGAAGTTCAGGCGCCCGTAACTGTCGAGCCTGCGGTTGCCAGCGTTACTCTGCGGAATTCATTCGCGCATCCTTATGATTCCGCGATTGCCGCCGCCCGGACGTGCTATGCCCCGCGCCTGATTTCGCCCGGAGGAGATCACCGAAAAGCAGCGCACCACCATAGGTGCGGCCACTTTTTACGCCGGCCATCATACTGTCTATCAGCACGCGCATTTCGAATTCGGTCTCGAGAACGTAAGCCGCCAATTCGTATGGTCTTTCCTTCACGCTCATCCGTTTTACAACTCTGAGCAGCAGAGCCAGCGCTACGTTCGCCTGGACCGCGCCTTGGCCTACATTCCGCCATCCGGCGATCGTTTTAGCTCTCCCGAACGAGAGATCTTCGAGCAGGCGGTCGCTCGCGCCTGGAGCGCTTATCGCGAACTAACGGTTCTGCTCAAGGATGACGCCCGCCGCATTCTCGCCGATATCTGGAACGTAGGCGCCATGTCCCATCCCAGGCGAGTCGAGAAGGTGGAGCGGCAGGCCGAAAAACGCGCCATCGAGGTGGCTCGTTACGTTCTACCCGTGGCAGCGGCTACAACCATGGTGCACACCCTTTCGGGGTGGTCTTGCACCGCCTCTGGCGCATGCAGCAGGCCGGCGACACGCCCACGGAGGCTCGCGCCATCATCGGCCAAATGGTCGCGCGAGTTCGAGAAGTGGATTCGCAGTTCTTCGATCGATTTGATGGCGGGCCTCTGGAGGATCTGCCCGAATGGCACGAGGCGCCGTCCACGGGAGGCCAATTACAAGCGCGCGAGTTTGATGCCCGCCTTGGCGCCCGAACCTCGCTGCTGGTCGACTATTCTCCCGCCGCGCCCCGCGTGATGGCCCAAGCTTATCGCGCCGTCTTAGGTCTGAGCGAAGCCGAATGTTCGGATGCCCAGGCCTTGGACCGCATGCTCAATCCTGCCCGCAATCCTTATCGGCTCGAAACGCTAAACGTCGGCGTTCACGCTCCGCTGATGCGCCCTTTGCAGCATGCCAACTTCACCTTTGCCAAGAAACTGAGTCATAGCGCCGATAGCCAGGATCAGCGCCATCGCATGGTACCCGGATCCCGGCCGCTTTTAGTCCTCACCGATACTGCCGATCCCGATTTCATCACGCCCATGCTGATACGGGAAAATCCGCGCGCGCGTGAGATCTACGAACGCGCCATGCATGATTCCTGGAAGGCAAAAAACGAACTGCTGGATCGGGGCGTTCCGCGCGAATTCGCGCTCTACCTTTTGCCCAACGCAAAGGCCATCAGGCTCTTCGAGAGCGGCTCGTTACTGCATCTGCTCCATAAATGGACCATGCGGACCTGTTTCAATGCGCAAGAGGAGATCTACCAGGCCTCCATGGAGGAAGTGGCCCAGGTGTGCGCGGCCATGCCTGAGCTTGCGCGCTATATCGGCCCACCCTGTTATGTTCGCGCCGGTGTAACCACGCCCATTTGTACGGAGGGCTCGCATTTCTGCGGCGTTAAGGTATGGCAGGAGTTCCCCAAAATCGAGCGCCGCATATGACCCGGCGCGGAACTTTGGCCTACTACTTGGCCGCCTGGGTGATCGGCTGCTTTGTTGTCTCTTTCCTTCAGTGGATTGGCGACGCAATCGCCGGCGATCTCAGGCCCGCTTCGGTTTTGCTGACCACGTACTTCTTTTCCTTGGTCTTCGGCGCGGTTGCCGTCTTGCTGTTTTCCTCGCTGCTTCGCCTATCGATGCGTCTGCTGGGCACGCATAACCTATTGGCCTGGCCGCTGGCAGGAGGTCTGCTGGCTCTGCTTTTGATCGCTGGATTCATTCATGCCCAAGGCGCGCTCCTTTCGCTTCGTTCCGGTCCGCTCGGCGAGCTTCTCATTGGTCTTGCCTGAAAACGGCGGATGCTTTGGGTGGGCGGAACCTCTGGCAGGTGCCCGTCGATGGCGCGATTACCGGCCTGGTTCTTTGCCTTGTGGACCGGGCTTTTGCTGGCGCGAACAAAGCCGCTGAGCCAAAGCATTCCATAGCCTGATGGGCCAAAACGCTCCAACCGGAGAGTTGCTTTAGTTCTCGCCAGCGTCTATCCTGAGAATGGTTCTTCGAGCATGCTCACCTCGTTTTATTAGCTTCCTTCTAATGCGCGAGCGGCGCTCCGCGGCGTCTCTTGCCCGCACTGCAGTTTGCCGGATAATCCAATCGTTTTCGTAGAGGTGCGCTATGGCGGCTCTTACATTATTTGAAAAACTCGATCAGATCGAATCGCGCTACCAGGAACTAACCGCGCAATTGTCGTCGCCCGAAGTTCTGAACGATTCTTCCCGATACCAGAAACTCGCGCGCACGCACGCCGATCTCGCCGAGGTCGTGGAACAGTATCGCGAATGGAAAAATGTGGAGAAAGGCCTGCACGGCGTCAAGCAGATGTTGATGGAAAGCGAGGACGCGGAAATCATGCAACTGGCGCACGAGGAAGAGCGCCAACTGCTCGAACGTAAAAACGTTGTGGAGAGCGATTTGAAGCGCCTGCTGCTGCCCAGAGATCCAAACGACGAGAAGAACGTCATTCTGGAAATCCGTGCCGGTACCGGCGGGGACGAGGCTGCTCTTTTCGCCGCCGAACTCTTTCGCATGTACTCGCGTTATGCGGAATCGCAGAAATGGCGCGTCGAGGTGCTGGAAAGCTCCCCCTCTTCTCTCGGAGGGATAAAGGATGTTGTCGCGGCCATTCAGGGCAACAAAGTCTATTCCAAGCTCAAATATGAAAGCGGAGTGCATCGCGTGCAACGCGTCCCCGCCACCGAACAGCAGGGGCGCATCCATACCTCCGCGGCTACGGTGGCCGTGCTTCCGGAAGCCGACGAGATCGACATCAAGATTGAGCCCAAGGATCTGCGCGTCGATACATTTTGCTCCTCGGGGCCGGGCGGCCAGTCCGTGAACACCACCTATTCGGCTGTGCGCATTACCCATTTACCCACCGGGTTGGTGGTGTCGCAGCAGGACGAGAAATCGCAGATCAAGAATCGCGCCAAGGCCATGCGCGTATTGCGCGCCCGGCTGTATGAGTTGGAGCAGCAGAAACAGCACGACCAGATTGCCGCCGAGCGCCGCGGCCAGATCAAGACCGGCGACCGCTCCGAAAAAATTCGTACCTATAATTTCCCGCAGAACCGGATTACCGACCATCGCATCGGGCTCACCTTGCACCAACTCGGCGACGTCATGGACGGCAAGCTCGCGCCCCTGGTTGACGGTCTGGTTACCCACTACGAGGCTGAGCGCCTGAAACAGGAGCTAGTGGAAGCGTGAAAACGGCGACGAGTTCGGGGGTGGAGGCAAAAGCGGCAGATCTGCGAACGCTCTTGCAGAAGGCCATCGCGCGTCTCGAGCAATGCCAGACTCCTTCCGCGCCTCTCGCGGCCGAGCTTCTGCTGATGCGCGTTCTCCGGCGCGATCGCGCCTGGTTCTACGCCCATCCTGAATACGAACTAACCTCGGCAGAGGCTGCGACGTATGCGGAGTTGATCGAGCGGCGCGCCAATGGTGTTCCCACACAATATTTGACGGGCAGCCAAGAGTTTTGGGGACTGGAATTCGAGGTAGGCCCTGGGGTTCTGATCCCCAGGCCGGAGACCGAGCACGTAATCGAGGTCGCGCTATCGCGGATGGGAATTCGGCGCATCGACCCGCTGCGAGTGGCAGATATCGGGACCGGCTCCGGATGCATCGCGATTGCACTCGCCTCCGAGCTGCCGCTTGCGGAGATCGTCGCCACGGACATTTCGGCGTTAGCTCTCGATTACGCGAGGCGCAACGCTGCGCGCCACGGTTTCTCGCACCGCATCGACTTTCGACAGGTCGACATCCTGTCATCCGGTGCGGATGCTGACGGCCAGGCGTCCAGGGCGCCCGACCGGCCCAAGCGTTTCGATCTGCTCGTCAGCAATCCTCCCTACGTGGCCGGTAAGGACGCCCCACAACTCCCGCGGGAAGTGCGCGACCACGAACCTGCGGAAGCGCTTTTCGCCGGAGATCAAGGCTTGGACTTTTACCCGCGTCTCATCCTTGCGGCGGAGCGCTCGCTCAGTGTGGGCGGGACTCTGGTTCTTGAAATGGGCTACAACGGCGCGAACTTCGTGCGATCGCTCTTATCCGCGGGTCGCTGGTCGGACGTGAGCATTACGCCCGACTTGGCCGGAATCGAGCGCGTGATCTCAGCCCGCCTTTCTTCTTTGTAGTTCTTCCCCCTGCCGCAACCTGTGAGAAAATTGCCACAACGCTTATGCCCAGGCTCGCCCATTTCCGAGCCAAACGCGACGCCGGCTCGCCCTCCCCGGATACCACGCCCATTCTGCACGTGGATATGGACGCGTTTTTCGTTTCCGTGGAGTTGCTCGAGCATCCCGAACTGCGCGGTAGGCCTGTGATCGTCGGAGGACAGCCCGACCGCCGCGGGGTCGTGTCCGCGGCGAGCTACGAAGCCCGCCGCTACGGCGTTCACTCGGCGATGCCTCTGCGCACTGCGGCGAGGCTCTGCCCCGAAGCCGTCTTCCTCGAGGGGCGCCACGATCTGTACGCGGAATGGAGCGATCGCATCGCTACCATTCTCTCCAGATTCTCGCCGATCGTGGAGATGGCTTCGATCGATGAAGCTTATCTCGATCTTTCTGGAACCACCCGCCTCCACGGCCCCCCGCTAGCCGCCGCTCACTCCCTGTTGACCGAAATCGGCACGACCACGGGTCTGCCCTGCTCCGCCGGTCTCGCTCGCACCCGGCTTGTTGCAAAAGTTGCATCGGATCAAGCCAAGCCGCGCGGATTGGTGTGGGTGCCAGCCGGCGCCGAGGCCAAGTTTCTCGCTCCGCTGGGCGTGCGTCGAATTCCAGGAATCGGCCGTGTTACCGAAGCGGCCTTGCGTACAGCGGGAATCGAAACCGTTGGCCAGCTGGCCCTTGTTCCGCAAGAGCGGTTGGAGGAACTCTTTGGACGATGGGGCACGGCCCTTTGGCGGAAAGCGCGCGGGGAGGATTCCTACGAATTCCTGATCGATGCCGAACCAAAATCAATCTCCCATAGCCACACCTTTGGATCCGATACGCGCGATCGCACCGCACTCGAATCGATGCTCAGCCGCCTCTGCCAGCAAGGCGCCAAGCGCTTGCGCGAGGCCGGCCTGGATACCCGCACCGTGACGCTCACGCTTCGATACTCCGGATTTCAAACCGTGACGCGCTCCAAGACTTTGCCTGACCCTACGCACCTCGATCCATTGCTCCTCTCGACGTTGAAGCTGCCTTTTCGACCAGCACTGGAATCGGCAGCCGGTGCGCCTCATCGGGATCGAATTCGCCGCCCTATACCACGGCGCAAACCAGCTATGCCTTTTTGATCCCGAACGCCGGCAGAAGCTGGAACGGCTCGCTCGCGCCACCGACGAACTGCGGGATCGCTTCGGATTTGCAAAGGTTCAGTTTGGCGGTTCGCTGGGCGCAAAAAACCACTAGTCTCAAGAACGCCGGCTCGGTTCGGAAAGATAAGTCTTCGTTTGCCTTGGCCCCATAGTTCGGCTGGCGCATAATCGCCTGATGACCCCGCGCGAACTCGCGGCGGATATCTGCCGTCGGCTGCAAAGTTCCGGATTCCAGGCTTATCTCGTAGGCGGCTGCGTGCGAGACCTCCTGCTCGGTCGCGAGCCGGAGGATTACGACGTCGCCACCGACGCGCATCCTGCTCGCGTACAGGAGCTTTTCCCGTCGAGTGTCGATGTAGGTGCGAAATTCGGGGTCATTCTTGTAGTGGCGGATGGCGCGCAGGTCGAAGTCGCCACCTTTCGCTCTGACGTCGGCTATTCCGACGGGCGCCACCCCGATCGCGTCGAGTACTCCAGCTCGCCGGAGCAAGACGTTCTGCGCCGCGATTTCACCATTAACGGCATGATGCTGGACCCGCAGACACAGCAAATACTGGACTTCGTCGGCGGACGAGAGGACCTAAACCAAGGAATTGTCCGCGCGATTGGCAACCCAGACGTCCGTTTCCGCGAAGACCGCTTGCGCATGGCGCGTGCCGTCCGCTTCGCAGCCCGCTTTGGCTACGCCATTGAACCTGCCACGTTTCAAGCCATCCGTGGCGCGGCTCAGCACATCACCTCCGTCTCCGCGGAACGGCTGCGCGATGAGCTAACGAAGGTTCTTACCGAGGGAGCGGCTCGCCCCGCCTTTGAACTCTTGGACTCGACGGGATTGCTGAAACCATCCCTGCCGGAAGTAGCGGCCATGCAGAACGTCCCCCAACCCCCGGAATTTCATCCCGAAGGGGATGTCTGGATCCATACGCTACTCATGCTCGAACGCCTCAAGTCGCGTTCGTCGCCAACGCTGGCTTGGTCTGTTCTGCTGCACGATGTGGGCAAGCCTCCGACCTTCAGGTCCGCTCAGGAGACCGGGGATCGTATCCGTTTCGATGGTCATGCAGAAATTGGCGCCCGCATGGCCGCCGCCATCTGCCGCAGGCTTCGTTTTTCAGCGGACGACATCCAACAGATTGAGGCTCTTGTGGCCAATCATCTTCGGTTCAAAGACGTCTTTCAAATGAGGCCAGCTACGCTCAAGCGCTTCGTGCGGCTGCCCAAGTTCGAGGAGGAGCATCTCGAGCTCCACCGTCTCGATTGCCTATGCAGCCACGGTAATCTCGACGCTTACGAATTTGTGCGCCGCTTCTTACGCGAAACGCCACCCGAGGAAGTGCACCCGCCGCGGCTATTAACCGGCGACGACCTCAAGGCCATGGGTTTTAACCGGGGCCGTCCTTTAAGGAAATCCTCCACGCCGTAGAGGAGGGCCAGCTGGATGGGCGTCTAACGAATCGTGAGGAGGCCCTGAACTTCGTACTTCATCAATACCGGCAAGCCGCTGAACCAGGAGCAGTCTGAGGCTTTCAAAATGAGTATGGGTAACCAAAAGGAAATCCTTGACTTGGCGGCCTCTTGGAAAAGATCAGAAGTTTAGTATCATGTACTAAAGTTTGTTTAGCATGGATTTATCGAAATCTTGCACCCATTCCCTGTGTGACCTCATCTAACGGGTCTGGCGATGCAAATGCTCTAATTTCTATGTTTCGCCCGGGGGTTTTATGGCTGAAAAAACTGACAAGATAGTTGTTCCATCCGAATTGGCGGTATTGCCCGTACGCGATACCGTGCTGTTCCCCGGAGGAGTGTTGCCGCTGACGGTCGGGCGTGAGAGCTCGCTGGCCTTGCTCAATTCTCTTCAGGGCGAAGAACGCCTTTTGGCCGTTGTCGCTCAGCTCGATCCGCGCGTCGAAGACCCCACTGAGGTGGATCTTCACCGCGTGGGAACGATGGCTAAGCTGCACAAAACAGTAAAGATGCCTAACGGAAACCTCGTCGTTTTCGTCGAGGGCCTGGAGCGCATTCGCGTGGTCTCCGTCGCGACGCTCAAGCCGTTCCTGCGTGCCAACGTCGAGCCGGTCGCGAACCTCATCGGTCCTCGCGATACGGAGCTCTCCGCTCTCGAAAGGAATGCGCGCGAGCTCTTCCGGGACGTTGTAGCCAGGTCGCCGCAGCTTTCCGATGACCTGCAGACGGTAGCGTTAAATATTGAAGATCCGGTCAGGCTGGCTGATTTCATTGCCGCGAACCTCCCTTCCCTGACGACGCTCTTGCGGCAGGAACTTCTCGAAACTGCGGATGTCCGCCGAAGGCTCGAGACCTTGGTCCGTGAATTGTCGAAGGAGATCGAGGTTCTGGATTTGCGCAATAAGATTCAAGAGCAAGTCCAGGAGCAGGTGAGCCAGAGTCAACGCGAGTACCTGCTGCGCGAGCAAATGAAGGCCATTCAGAAGGAGCTCGGCGAATCCGACGATAGTCAGGCGGAAATCGACGAGCTACGGACGAAGCTGGACGAGTCTGGCATGCCTGCAGAAGCGCGCAAGGAATGCGATCGCGAACTCAAGCGCTTGCAGAAGATGACGCCTGCCTCGGCCGAGTACATGGTGGCGCGAACCTATCTCGAGTGGATGACCGCGCTCCCTTGGACCAAGTCTTCCGGAGCGCCGGAGATCGATATCCCGAATGGACAGAAGATCTTGGACGAAGACCATTACGATCTCGAGAAGGTAAAAGAGCGAATCCTCGACTATCTGGCGGTCAAGAAGTTACAGCCGGGAATGAAAGGCCCGATCCTGTGCTTCTTGGGGCCTCCAGGGGTCGGCAAAACCTCGCTCGGCAAATCGATCGCTCGCGCTCTCGGGCGAAAGTTCGTACGCATATCCCTCGGTGGAATGCATGACGAAGCCGAGATCCGCGGCCACCGTCGAACCTATATCGGCGCTTTGCCGGGTCAGATCATTCAGGGAATACGTCGAGCCGAAGTCAACGATCCCGTGTTCATGCTGGACGAGGTCGATAAGCTAGGCCGGGATTTCCGAGGCGATCCTTCTTCGGCGCTGATGGAGGTTCTCGACCCAGAACAGAACTCGGCTTTTCGCGACCACTATCTCGATGTACCTTTCGACCTTTCAAAGGTTCTCTTTATCGCGACGGCCAACTGGATTGATCCGATTCCGGAGCCGTTGCGCGATCGCATGGAGATCATCGAGCTGGCGGGTTATACCGAAGTCGAGAAGGTCCACATTGCGAACAAGTATCTCATCCCCAAGCAGGCTTCCGAACACGGCCTGAAAGTGGGCGACCAGATCGAGTTCACCGACGACGGATTGCGTGAAGTGATCCATAGCTACACGCGGGAGGCTGGCGTCCGCAACTTGGAACGCGAGATCGCCACCATCACGCGGAAACAGGCTCGCCGGCTGGCGGAGGGCAAGACCGACCGCATGGTCGTGAGCCCGAGCGTGGTGCGCGAGACCCTCGGTGTTCCGCGATTCCGCGCCGAGCGCGAAGTCGAGGACCGCGTCAAGCAACCCGGCGTTTCCGTCGGGTTGGTCTGGACGCCGGCGGGAGGCGACATCGTCTTTATCGAAGCCACCCGCATGCGAGGCGGTAAGCAGTTCACCATGACCGGGCACCTGGGCGAGGTGATGCAGGAGTCCATGACCGCGGCGCTTTCGTGGGTACGTGCGAACTCGGAGCGTTACGGCATCGATTCCGACTTCTTCCGCAAGCAGGATATTCACATCCACGTGCCCTCGGGCGCGGTGCCAAAGGATGGTCCTTCTGCGGGAATCGCCATGGTCACGGCCTTGGTCAGCCTCCTCAGCGGACGGCCCGTGCGTCCCAGGGTTGCAATGACCGGTGAGATTTCGCTCTCGGGCTTTGTTCTGCCCGTGGGCGGCATCAAGGAGAAGGTGCTCGGCGCGAAGCGTGCAGGTATCCGCGAAGTGATCCTGCCCGCCGAAAATGAGTTGAATGTGGCCGAGGATTTCCCGGAACTGCCCGAAGGGATACAAATCCACTACGTACGCACTGCCGAACAGGCGCTGGACCTCGCTCTGGGTCCAGCGACCCCCGGCTTCTCTTTGGAGGTAGGTCCCCGGCCTCCGCAGGGACCCACGCCCACTTCTCCGGCCGTACACTAGGTCGGCCGCCTCGAAATCCGCAAAAAGGCTTGGCCTCGGCCAAGCCTTTTTTTTCGCTTCAGATTTTGCTTGCGCTACTCCCCGCCTATGCCTCAGGTTGTGCGTAATGGCCCCCGCGCGAAAACTCTTTCTTACTCACGCAGGGGAATTGGCACACCGTCTTGTAACCGCCATAGCTCGCAATGGTATGGCCATCGAATTCGTGCGCGCCTATGGCGAGCGCCATCATCGTCCGAAGATCGCGGCGAATGCCGAGCGCCTTCGGGAGATGGAATCGACCATTAGCCGAGAGGCCTTGCTGCTGGTCGCCGCGGACGTGCGCCGCCTTTTGCCGCAGGCTTTTGGATCGTCCCACGGGACGGGTTCTCAAGGTTTTGAGCTATGCGATCTCTTCTACCGGGAGTTCCTGGACTCTCTGGGCCGCGCGTTGGAGTGGCCTTCGGTCGAAGCCGAAGCGGAGTCCGAGGCTTTCGGGAAAGACCTCGCGATTTATGCCCGCTGGCGCGAACGCAATGCCACCTTGTCTGCGAAGAGCCTGCGTTCGGCGAACGACGCTCCCTTCCCCGACCGCTGCGCGATCTTGCTCGATCCGGCAATGATGGAGCAGGCTCGGCGCGCTGCCGCCCTGTTTCAGACCGATCTTTTGCGAATCGGGGCGCGCATTTTTGGGAGGCTTGGACGCCAGGTTTCCCGCCGGTCCGAGCCATCGGGTGCCCAGGCGCGATCTGCCAGCGTTCGCGCCAGGAAGGGCGCTGCAAGTACCCCAGCTAAACGCCCTCGCTCGGGGCGCAAACCGATCAATCGGGCCAAGCCCCCGCGCCGGCGGCGCTAAATCTGGCATTTGTTCGGGTGGGCATGGGGTTCTGCTCGCGCCACACTGCCAAAAACATCCGCAAGCCACCGCCCGCGGTTTTGGTATTCTCCCTTTCGTGATTACCGTTTTCTATTTTCTTGTGCTCGAGCAGATCCTGCAGGGCTTTTACAGCCTATGGCAGGGGGTAGAGTGGCTGAAGATGGCCCGGCGACGCTTGAGTGCGGCGACCGGCTTTTATGCACCCCGGGTTGCGCTGATCTGTCCCATAAAAGGAATGGAGCAGGACCTGGAAGGGAATCTCTCAGCCCTCGTTCACTTTGAATACCCACAATACGAAATTTTCTTTGCCATCGCTGCCGCGGACGATCCCGCCTATCAATTGCTCGAACGAGTTGCCTCGGTAAGCAAGCGCCCGGTGCACATCGTTCGTGCAGGACGCGCCCTGGATTGCAGCGACAAAGTCCATAATCTGGCCGCCGCCGTTGCTCAACTGGACGACCAATTTGACGTCTTGGTTTTTACCGATTCGGATGGACGGCCCCCTCGGCGCTGGCTGGCCCGCCTCGTAGCGCCCCTGGCGGACACCACCGTCGGCGCCGCAACCACCTTTCGCTGGTTATTCCCAAGCCGGCGCGGCTTCTGGAACGCTTTGGCGTCGGCCTGGAGCGCCTCTACCGCTACCTACCTGGGCGACCACAAACGTAATTTTTGCTGGGGCGGCGGAATGGCCATTCGGCGGCAGCGCTTTGACCAGCTCCGTATCCTGGATCTCTGGCGAGGCGCGGCCAGTGACGATTACGCCCTCACGCTGGCCCTCCACAATAATGGATTGCGCATCGTTTTTGTTCCCGAATGCCTGGTTCCTTCAGGCTGCGCCTTCAGGGCCCGATCGTTCTTTGAATTTACGAATCGGCAGCTCGTCATTACGCGCGTCTACGCCCCCAAGCTATGGCTAACTGCGTTGATCGCCCATCTGTTCTATTGCGCCGCGATTCTGACGGGCGTCGCCTCCTGGATCCTAAGCTCCATGAGTGGATTGCCCAGCATGCAATTCATTGTGCTCCTGTTGATCCCTCCTCTTTTTGCCGCGGTACGGGGTGTCCTCCGGTTGATTGCCGCCTTGGATCTGCTTCCCGAGTTGCGGCAACAGTTGCTCAGCGAAGGTTGGGTGTGGGTCTTGCTCGCTCCGCTGGTTCCCTTCGTTTACGTCTATAATTCCTTGACCGCCGCGTTCACGAGGAAAATAACCTGGCGCGGTATTCGTTACGAGCTGGTTTCGCCCGTTCGCACCCGGATTATTGCCCGTTAAATCCGTTTTCCCACTGCTTCGATGCCTTTATTGCACCGGTCAAGCGGCAAATTCTGCACTCCGCATGAAAACAATTCCCCTGAGACCGCCGCGACGGGCCGCTAGACCCCCGGTAAACTACTGATTCCTCGATAAGGGAAAAACCTTAGAGAGTGGCATCCTCATTGCAACAACACTGTACGAAGCTTGCGGCGGTTGTAAGGGCGAAATCGAGTAAGAGCCGTACGCCTTATGAGATGGCCCTTCAGGGTTACCCAGCCTCAGTAAATCCAAAGTAGGTCTGAGATCCGCAGCCTTGGATTTCGGACGACGCGAGGTCGTTCTGAATAAGACACGGACCAACACGGTAGTGAATCCTATTCCCGCAAAGGCACACTCGCTGGAACCAGGCGCTTTCGTTTTTTGTGAACGAGCATCAGGGGCGGCGCGATTTCAAGTCGAAGCAGCTCCGGAAGGCAGCTTGCCGCTGGAACGAGCGGCGAGCATGCTCGCTATGCACTGTCTGGTTCGCGGCCAAGCTCCCTCCGATTACACCGTACTCGTCGTACCTCGTGGCAGCCTGCTCGATTCGGTCGGGCGGCGTGCGCAAGAATTGCTGGACGCCGGTCGCGCCATTGGCTCGGAAGTTCGCCTGAGCCCGCGTGAGCGAGAGGTACTCGAGTGCGTGCTGCGAAATCTTTCCAATAAGGAGATCGGCGCGCGGTTGAATGTTTCCGAGCGCACCGTCAAGTATCACGTTTCGGCCTTGCTGGCGAAGTTCAATGTCCGCGATCGCGTGAGTCTGATGCGCGAAGCCACGAGCGGGCTGCGGTCTTCTCCTGCCGGGCCTCCCGTAGACACGCTGTTCGGTTTCCCTGTCTCGGCACAGGAAACGGCTGGGGAAATTGCCTCCGAGATTCCCTCTGTGGGCGAGCGTGTTTTACGAATGCCGGCGAATGCGCGCGTCGGCTAACGAAGGCAACCGTGCCGCAGTGCACGGGTGAACCATTGCCGTGCCGCAGCGCACGGGAACTTCGTTACTTCCGTTCCGCATAAGACGGCCCGCTGGCTTAAGCGCGTTGATCAAGCCAGCGGGCCTTTTCTTTATCCCCATGCCAAGCGGGTGTTGCTTCGCGGGAACTAGCTTTTGGTTATTTCAGCGATCCGTAATTCTTCTCGATCTCTTCCCAGTTGACGACGTTCCACCAGGCCTCGATGTAGTCCGGCCTGCGGTTTTGATACTTCAGGTAATAGGCGTGCTCCCATACGTCCAGTCCCATCACCGGCTTGCCGCCGCTCATCACCGGATTGTCCTGGTTGGGGCTGGATTCAACGGTGAGCTTTCCGTCTTTAACCAAGAGCCAAGACCAGCCGGATCCAAAGCGCGTCGCCCCAGCCTGGCTGAATTTCGTCTTGAAATCGGCGAATGATCCGAATGCGGAGTGAATCGCTTCACCCAGCTTTCCTTTGGGCTCGCCACCGCCGCCTTTTTTCATAATCTTCCAGAACATGGAGTGATTCATATGGCCGCCGCCGTTGTTTCGCACGGCGGTGCGGATGTTTTCCGGGACCCGGTCGAGATTGCTCAATAACTCTTCGATAGAAAGCGCCTGGAGATCGGCGTGTCCCTCGAGGGCCTTGTTCAAGTTCGTGACGTAAGCACCGTGGTGCTTATCGTGGTGAATCTCCATGGTCATCTTGTCGATATACGGCTCGAGCGCGTCCGCCGGATAGGGAAGCGGGGGAAGAACGTGGGCCACATGACCCTCCTTCGGTGAGGTAGCTTGCTGTGCCATAAATTTCGCCTCCTACTTAATTTGTCTGCGGTAAAGCTAACAAGTTGGATGTAGGCTGGGCGGTTCCGGGCACCGGCTAATCTTAGCGCCGCTCACAAGGACAGCACAACTGCGCCACGGCGCGAGCATTCGAAGAGAAGCACGCTGCTGCTCGTACGCGACGAGTCTCCACGTGACGAGTCTCCATCTCAATCGCGTGCGACCGGCGCCTACGCCGCGCCCGTGCGGGTCGAGCCGTCAAAAGGCCATTCGCCGCGGCGAATGGCGCGCAGAAAATAAAGAACCAGGCCCAGCACCAGCACCACGATGGCGTAACGAATCTCCCTCAGGAAATTCGGCCGCGAGATCAGCATGTAGATGAACCCGGCGATGGCGCAAAGGGCCGGCAGCGGATACAGCCACATGCGGAAAGGACGCGGCATCTCCGGATGCCGCGCGCGCAGAATCAATAGGCCCACCTGCTGCAAGAGAAATTGCAGCAGAATCCGAATCACCACCAGCGCGGCGATCACTTCGGTCAATTGCAAGAAGCAGAACGCGGTGGCCACCGCGCCCAGCACGAGCAGCGAAACGTGCGGGAATTTGTAGCGCGGGTGCAGCCGGGCAAACACCGCGAAGTAATTTCCGTCCAGCGCCGCCGCATAGGGCACGCGCGAATAGCCCAGCAATAACGAGAAGATCGATCCGAACGCCGTCCACATGATCAGCAGCGTCACCAGCTTGCCGGCCCATCCCCCATAAATCTGCTGCATGAAAACGGAGATCACCGAAGAGCGCGCGTTGTCGCTCACCTGCCCCTGCAACTGCTGCCAGGGGATCACGCCAAGAACGCTGACGTTCATCAGCAGATAAATTGCGGCCACCAGCCCCACCGAAATCAGCACGGCGCGAGGCACGTTGCGTTCCGGCTTTTCCACCTCGCCCGCCAGATAGCAGATGTTGTAGTAACCCCAGTAGTCGTATGCGGTCACCAGCATCGCCGCGCCAAGGCCGGTGAAGAAATCGGTGGACGGGGTGAACGCCCCCGGCGGAAAGGCGAACGCCTGCCCGGCGTGAAAATGAGTGACGCCCGCGCCAATCACCCAGGCGACCGTCGCAAGGACGCCTCCCCACAGGAATTTCGAAAGCCGCCCAATGCTCGTGATGCGGCGATAGAGAAGCACCACGGCCAATGCGCACGTGCCCATCGCCAGCCAGGTTCCGGGCGTGATCACGACATTTGCTTCCAGGCGCCCCAGCAGCGGTACGGCAAGATGCAGGTTGCGCTCCAGCAAAACGCCGCGCAGGTTCGGCCAAAGGTAACCCGCATAAGCCGCAAGGCCGATGCAACCGGAAGCAATCGAGAGCGGCGCGCTGAAGGTCAATTGCCAGATAAAAAGAAAGGACATCAGCCGGCCCAGGCTCTTGGGCCCATAAATCTGCTTTAGATATTCGTAGGGACCGCCGGCGCGCGGCATGGAGGCGCCCAGTTCGGCCACCACCAGCCCGTCGCATACCGCCAAAAACGCGCCAAGAATCCACCCGAGCAAGGCCTGCGGGCCGTGCATGGCGGCAACCACCAGCGGAAGCGTTATGAACGGGCCCACGCCGATCATGTCCAGCATGTTCAGCGCGACCGCGCTCGTCAGGCCCATGCCCCGAATTAAGTTCTGCTGTGGAGCTTCCTGTGGCGCTGCTGCCTGAGGCGTGGAAGTGTGGAGAGAAGTTTGGCGCGGGGAGCTATCGGGTGCGCCGTCTTTGGGGAGAAGGCTCACTGCGGCGCGCTCTCAGGCGCCGGCGTGAACGGCGGTTTCCAGCACGCGGCGGTAGTAATCCTCATACTGCGGGATAATGTCCTCGGCGCAGAACCGGCGGCGAGCGTCTTCGCGCGCGCGCCGGCCCATCTCCCTGCCGCGATCGGCGCGAGAGAGAATCTCCAGGGCATAGCGCCCGGCGGAACCAACGTCGCGCGGCTCGACAAGATACCCGTCAACGCCGTGCTCCACCACCTCTGGCATGCCGCCTGTGATCGTGCCGATGACAGGCACTTCGCAGGCCATGGCTTCGAGCGCCGCCAGACCGAAAGACTCCAGATCCGAAGGCAACAGAAAAAGATCGGCCACGCCAAGCTTTTCGTAAACCCGATCCTGCTTGCCAAGCAAGAACACATCCCTGGTCAGCCCCTTGCGGCGAATCGTCCATTCCACGGCGCCGCGGTCGGGACCATCCCCGATCAGCACCAGCTTGGCCGGCATCTTGCGCCGCACCAAGTCGAAAATTTCCACCACATCCGTGACGCGCTTCACCGGACGAAAATTCGATAAGTGCATCAGAATTGGCTCGCCGTTAGGCGCCCACTGGGCGCGCAAACCAAGGTCTTCCCTGCGGCAGTACATCTCACAATTGACGAAATTGGGAATCACCTCGATGGGCCGCTTGATATCGAACTCCTCGATGGTCTTCTTCTTGAGGTAATTGGAGATGCAGGTCACCCCGTCGGATTGCTCGATGGAAAAACGCGTGATCGGCAGAAAACTCCGATCGTTGCCCACCAGGGTAATGTCCGTGCCGTGCAGGGTGGTAATAAACGGCAGGCGTCGCGGGGCCGCCATCGACCGCGCCAGCATCGCGCTCACCGAATGCGGAATCGCGTAGTGCACGTGCAGCAGGTCCAGCCGGACAGCTTCCGCCACTTCCAGCATCTTTACCGCCAGCGTGAGTGCGTAGGGCGCATGGTCGAAAAGCGGATAGCTGGAAATTTCCACCTCGTGGAAGGTGATGCGTTCGTTCGGCGTCAACCGCGCCGGCGGTGCGTAGCTGATGAAATGTATTTCATGGCCCCGCGCGGCCAGTTCCATCCCCAATTCCGTCGCCACTACGCCGGAGCCGCCATAGGTCGGATAACAGGTGATTCCAATTCTCATGTCGGTGCGGTATGGGCCTGGGCCGACTCCCTAGCTCAGGGGCGAACATGTTATACCATGGCGCCGCCGAGACGAAACTTACGCGCCGGTATATCGCCCTGCGGCGTCACAGCCGCTGAACTTGTCTCTCGCGATTAGGTTATGCTATGACGGTCCGAGCGTATCTGCTGGAAAGAGTGCTGCGTCCTGTTGTCTGCGATAACCTTAGGTTGTTCGCTGCTGAGGGGCTTTAGCGAAACCGCAAGTCAGGCGCGAATCACGCGACTTAACGAATAGAGACGCCTCGTGAAGTCAGAGATGAAATACCCCGGAGAAAAGCCTAGGGCCCGTTGGGCGCAGGTTTGTGCGTTGGCGGTGAGCCTCTTTGCGCTGGCGCTCGCCGGAATAGCTTTCCCCGAGGCCGTGCACGGTCAAGGGCCCGCCGCCAGCAGTAACGCCTCCGCGCCCCCTTGGGAATGGCCCACGCCGGACGCGGCTCCTCTCCAGATCGATCGGGGCGCCGCCGGGCTTTGGCAAACCCTCCTGAAGCTGCATACGCGCGCCAGTCTTTTGTTGGTGACGGCTCATCCCGACGACGAAGACGGCGGCATGCTGGCCTACGAATCCCGAGGACAGGGCGCGCGCGCGATTTTGTTCACTCTGAACCGCGGCGAAGGCGGGCAGAACGTCATGTCCGACGATTTTTGGGACGCGCTGGGACTCGTGCGCACCGAGGAACTGCTGGCTGCGGACCGATATTACGATGTGCAGCAATTCTGGGGCACCGTCGCCGATTTCGGGTTCTCGAAAACGCGGGAGGAGGCGCTGGAGCTCTGGGGACACGACCGGCTCCTCGAGGAGGCCGTGCGCGTCGTCCGCATGACGCGGCCCCTGGTGATTACAGCGGTTTTCGTCGGGGGCCCGACTGATGGGCATGGGCATCATTCCTCCTCGGGAGAGATCGCCCAGGAGGTTTTCGCTGCGGCCGGCGACCCCAACATGTTTCCGGAGCAGATTCGCGCTGGGCTGCGGCCCTGGTCGCCGCTGAAAATGTACGCGCGCGTTCCGTTTTTTCCCATTTCCGATAAGGGCATGCTCGATTCGGCCACGGGGAAATACCATCCTGTGCGCTTCTATGACTTCATCACGAAGACCTGGTCGGAAGGGCCCCTCAGCACAAATGTGGAAATTCCGGAAGGAAACGGCGATCCGGTATTGGGGGCGACCTATACGCAAATCGCGCGGGAAGGCTGGTCGCTGCAAAAATCTCAGAATAACGGCGGAGGAATTCCGCTCGCATCGCCCACGGCCGCGCCGTATCACCGCTTTGCTTCCTCCGTTCCCGCTGCTGACAAAGAGAAGTCGTATTTCGACGGCATTGACATCTCCCTCGGCGCTATCGCCGGTCTCGCCGGCGGACAAGACAATGGCTTTGTGAAGGAAGGGCTGGGCCGCATCAACTCCTCGGTGGATCGCGCCATGGCTGGATTTTCCCTCAGCGATCCCGAAAAGGTCGCGCCGCTTCTCGCCGAAGGCTTGAAAGAGACGAACGACCTGATCGCGCAAGTCGCCACCAGCAGCCTCTCCGACCAGTCCAAATATGACGTGACCTTCGAGCTGCGCGCCAAGCAGGACCAGTTTCAAAGAGCCATTGTCCAGGCGTTGAATCTCTCTTTCCAGGCGATGGTGGTTCCCAACCGGCAGCCCAATCGCGGAAATCCTCTTTTCGCCATGCCGGCGGAGACTCTGAAATCGGCGGTTCCCGGCGAGCAATTCCCCGTGCGCGTGCACCTGGATAATCCTGGCCAGAGTGCGCTCCAGATCAACCGCGTTTGGCTGGAGACCCCGGCCGGAGAATCGTGGAGTGCGACATCTGAAGCCGCTGCGCCTTCGGCCGTTGAGGCGGACCATGCGCTCGATCAGCAGTTCAACGTGAAGCTGCCGGAAAATGCCGCGCCGACGCGCCCGTATTTCTCGCGGCCCAGTGAAGAACTCCCCTATTACGATAGGGTGGACGAACGATACCGCGATGATTCGTTCGCGCCGTATCCGCTGGCCGCCTGGATTGACTTCACCTATCTGGGCGTGCCCGTGCGTATCGGCCAGGTTGTGCAGACCGTACAGCAGGAGAGCGGGCGAGGCTTGGTCCTTAATCCCCTGGTAGTCGCGCCCGCAGTGTCCGTGAGAATTTTCCCGGAAGCCGGCATCACGCCGCTGGGCTCCAAATCGTTCAATCTCTCCGCGCAAGTGCATACCGAAGCGCAAGCGGGTGCCAAAGGCACGGTGCGGCTCGACTTGCCGGAAGGCTGGCACTCCGAGCCTGCTTCTGTTCCCTTCGCGCTGGACCGCGCCGGCCAGGAGCAGATCGTGCGATTCCAGGTGATCGCGGACCGCTTGGCGACCAAGCCCTATTCGGTTACGGCCGTGGCTGAATCCGGCGGCCGCCAGTACCGCGAAGGCTTTGTCACCGCGGGTTATCCCGGTCTGCGTCCGTATAACTTCTACGCTCCGGCGACCTACCGCACCTCCGGCGTGGACGTGAAAGTCTCGCAGGGGTTGCGCATCGGATACGTCATGGGCACGGGCGACACGGTCCCCGAATCCCTCGAGGACCTCGGCGTCCACGTGCAGCTCCTGAATGCGCAAGATATTGGCAGCGCCGATCTGCAAAAGTACGACGAGATTTTGCTCGGCGTCCGCGCTTACACCGCTCGGCCCGACCTGGTCACGAATAACGCTCGGCTGCTGGAATACGTGCAAAATGGCGGCGTGGTCGTCGTGCAATACCAGTCCGTGCAGTATGACCACAATTTCGGCCCATATCCTTATAGCTTGCCGAATGACGCTGAACGCGTCGTTGACGAACACTCCCTGGTGACGTTCACCGATCCCAAGAGCCCCCTCCTCACCTGGCCCAACCAAATCACGCAGGCGGATTTCGCAGGCTGGGTGGAAGAACGCGGCCACAGCTTTCTGAAATCCTGGGACAAGCGATACATCGCGCCTCTCGAGACCCATGATCCCGAGGAAGATCCCCAGAGCGGCGGTCTGGTGTACGCACGATACGGACGCGGCGTTTACGTCTACGCGGCCTTCGCGCTGTACCGGCAATTGCCCGACGGCGTGCCGGGGGCCTATCGGCTGTTCGCGAATTTGCTGAGCCTCCCCCGCAATCCCGCTTTCAAGCAGCCCGTCGCCACCACCAGTAAAACGTCCGCCGCAAAGTAGCCAAACCCCTTTTCGGCAGCTTCTCTCGGGGAGTCTTCCGTGGACGACGATTCGAAATGCCCGGTGAGCGGCAAGCGAAAGTATGTGACCGAAGGCGAAGCCCTGTCGACCGCCGCGCACCAGATGGAAGCCGCCCAGGCGCCGAAGCTTCGTGCCTATCGCTGCGCATGGTGCGACGCCTGGCACTTGACTAAGGCCACAGACAAGCCTGCAAAAGATCGCCCCAACCCCTCAGGTAAGCGGCCCTCACGTAAACACTAAGTTCATCCGCTACTAGTTCATGGGCCTTATCGCATTGTCGCCGACTGTGGTAGACTCCGGCTCCAGAACGACCGGAGAAGCTCTCGGTGACCGAACCCGGCCGCACTAAATCCTAGCTTCCGGTCGGGCCGACAGGCGTTGCAATCCGCGATAGGGAGGCTTAACCCATGGCCGAATCAGCTACCACTGCCCGCAAAAAACCCTTCTACAGAACCCTTTGGGGCCAGGTGCTCATCGGCGTAGCCATCGGCGTCATTCTCGGCTATGTGCGCCCCGGCACCGCTGTCGCCATGAAGCCGTTAGGCGATGCCTTTATCCGCGTGATCTCCATGATCATCACGCTGGTGATCTTTTGCACCATCGTCACCGGCATCGCCGGAATGGGCGATCTGAAGAAAGTGGGCCGTGTGGGCGGGAAGGCGCTGCTCTACTTCGAAGTTGTCTCCACCATCGCGCTCTTCATGGGACTAATCGTAGGCAACCTGGTTCCCACCGGAGCGGGGTTCAATGCCAATCCCGCCACTCTGGACGCCAAGGCTGTGGTCAATTATGCGGGCCAGGCCAAGGCGCAAACGGTCGCCGATTTCCTGATGCATATCATCCCCACCACGGTGGTTGATGCCTTTGCCCGCGGAGACATTCTGGAAGTGGTATTCGTCTCCGTGTTGTTCGGCCTCGCCATGGCCATCATGGGCAAGCGCGTGAAGCCGCTTGTGGACGTAATCGAAGGATTGACGCAAGCCGTCTTTGGCGTGGTGAATATCGTGATGAAGGCCGCTCCCATAGGCGCCTTCGGGGCCATGGCCTTCACCGTAGGCCAGTACGGCCTCAAATCGCTGGGGCCGCTGGCTAAGCTCGTGAGCGTATTTTGGATTACTTCGATTCTGTTCGTGTTGGTGGTGCTGGGCGCCATCTGTTGGGCTTCGGGATTCGGCATCCTCCGCTTCCTCGGCTACATAAAGGAAGAGATCGTGCTTTGCCTCACTCTGAGCTCTTCCGAGCCGGCTCTGCCCACATTAATGGAGAAAATGGAAAGCTTGGGCTGCTCCAAGGCCCTGGTCGGCTTGGTGGTGCCCACCGGCTACACTTTCAACACCGATGGCAGCAGCATCTATATGACCTTGGCCGCGCTTTTCGTCGCCCAAGCCACGAACATTCACCTCACCTTAGGCCAGCAACTGACCATATTTGCCGTGGCCGTCCTCACCTCCAAGGGCGCCAGCGGCGTCCAGGGGGCTTCGTTCATCGCGCTCGTCGGCACGCTCATGGTCATTCCCACCATCCCCGTCGCCGGCATGGCTTTGATCCTCGGCGTGGATCGCTTCATGAGCATGGGCCGGGCTACCGTGAACATGATCGGTAATGGCGTCGCCTCGGTGGTGTTGGCCCGCTGGGAAGGTGAACTCGACAAGGCCACATTACAGGAGAGGCTGGGGCTTCCTTACTCGGTCGCCACGGCTCCTCTGGAACCGGTAACCGCGCGTTCCGCGAATAAGACCGCGGATTAGGTGCCGCGCTTAATTCCGGCCTCGCAAAAGTTCATGCGCCCTGGCGGCTTCGCACGACGAGAACGAGCCTCGTGAATAAGCCTGTACTTTTCACCTTTCACAAAATCCGAGACCAAGGCGAGCAGGCCAATGCGGACGCCTGGCGCGCCTTTCTCGATTTCTACAGTCCGGCGTTTCTTCGCCTGCTGGAGATTAACGGGGCTTTCCGCCCTCAGGACGCTTCCGCAGCTTTAAAGCGCATGCTGGCGGAGCTTACGGCCAATGGCTTGGCGCGCTTTCGCGCCACCTCCCGTGAATCGGAGCGCGAATTTCTGGGAGATATTCGCGCCCTTCTGCTGGAGGTCGCGCTTCCATCCGCTGCGCCAAGCGATGCCCAACCGGCCGGCGGCTTCGAAACGGAAAAGATTTCTCAATTGCTCGCGGACCTTCCCCTGCTGCACAAGGAGATGCTTTTCTTCAAGCTAGCCGGCTATACCGACGCCACCATCGAACGAATCCTGCGCATGTCGCCGCGTGTGGCCGAAAAAGCATTCCAGCGCCTGGCTGCCGAATATGGAGCCGCTCTTCGCGCCGAGCGAGATTGTTGCCCCTGGCCCCTCGAATGGCTCGGATTCCTAAAGCAGGCGCGGGCGCTCAAAACGGAGAGCTGCGTCCCCGCGCATCAATGCGTGCGCATCCACGACGGTCAGGTGAGCTGGTACGACAAGGAGCCGGTCGAGAAGCACGTTTCCGGTTGTCTCCGCTGCCTGGAAGCTTGGACAGGACTGCGAGAAGTAGGTTATTGGCGCCACGCCGCCGAGCGGCTGTCGGGTTCCGAGGTCGAACACTTACTGCAAATCATTCCCGTGGACAAACCGCCGGTGAAAAAGAAATCCTTGTTTCAGCGTCTCCGCTCCTAACAATAAAGCCAGCCGTCCCTTAGATTGCGAGAACGCGCGTCAGCGAGACTGGTGCAGCGATCCTTCCTTCCAGTCCGCCCGGTGAAAAATCCAATCGAAGATCGGCAGGAACACGTTGTACCGGCCCTCGAACCCGCCGTGATGCAGCATGTGGTGCTTCCGCGCCGCCCGCATCCATCCTGGCAGCCAGCCGTCGATGTGGAAGCGCCAGTGAATCTCTTCGTAAGAGATGAAGTAAAGCGTGAAGCCCGCGAAAATTCCCACCGCCAGCCCCGGACGAAAGAAAAACTCCAGCGCCAGCACGGGAATCGCATTCAGTACGAACACCAGCACCACCACCCACGGCGACGTGGCGAAATTGACGTATCGCGGCTCCTCCGGCGCTCCCGCGGTATCGTGGTGAAGCCCGTGGCGCTGCACCAGAAAGCCTTCGCCCCAGTGCAGGAAAAATCGGTGCAGCACGTATTCAAAAGCGTTGGCGTAGAGAATTCCCGCGAGAAACCCGGCCGCGAGGCGCAGCGGCTCGAGTGCGCGGTGGTCCAGGCCGGCCAGCCTGAAAACGATCGCCGCCAGAACGCTCCCACTGAGCAGAGTCGTAATCGCGTTAACGCGCTTCACCCGGCGAGCGCGGGCAATCTCAGCGGGCCTGGAAACGGAAACAATCTGTTCGGCCATGGCCAACTCTAAGAATAACTCCCCTGCGCATGGATCACACGATCAGACGATCGGAGCACATCCTCTGTATATACTAAAGGATGTAAATCGACGTGCCCCTCGGCGACTGCCTTGCCCGCGGACGGCCTACCCTTCCGTCAGCAGGCGCGTGCGCAGGCGTTCCTGCGTGTCGGGCGTGAGCTTCGCGCCGCCAAAAGTCAGGTAGAACGTATCCAGCGCGCGCTGCCCCTCGGTATCGATCAGCGCCACTTCGATATTGCATCCGAAATTGGCCAGCGTCGAGCCCAGGCGGAAAAGCAGGCCCGGCCGGTCTTGCGTCACGATCTCCATCAGCGTCGAATGCGGAGAACTGCCGTCGTCGAAACGGATCTGCGTCGCCACGTTCACCTTCGGCTGCGAATTCGAATGCGCCGCGTCCCGGCCGCGCATCAGCGTCTCCACCGGAATCGCCCCGGAGAGCACGTCTTCGATGTTTTTTTCCAGGCGCGCCAATTCCGAAGGGTTCAGCTCCAGCGTTTTGTGCGGATCGGTGAAATGGAACGTATCCACCACCACGCCGGCGGCATTGGCAAACGCCTCCGCCTTCCATATGTCCATTCCCCAGGAAGCCAGCGTCCCGCTCACGCCGGCGAACAGGAACGGCCGGTCCGTCGCCAGCAGCGTGAGCGCATATATCGGACCGCGAAGTTCGAGGCGCAGTTGCACGTCTTTCTCCTTCAACCGGCGCGCCATCTCGAAGTGCGCGGCAATCTCCTCCGCGCGAATGGGCGAAAAGATACCGCCGCGGCAAGCCCTCGAGAAAAGACGCCAACTCCTCGCGCGAGGCCCCCTTGGCGAGCAGCGGGAAAATGCGGTCGACGAACTGTAGATCGGCTGGCTCCGCGTTGGCATGGAATCGCTCTTCGTCCAGGCTGCGGCTCAGATAGTTGGACGTCAAAACATACAGCTGCCAGAGCGATTCCGCTTTCCATGAGGTTAGCGCCTCGGGATTGACGGCGCGAATATCCGCGTACGTGAAAAGGCCAAGCAGCTTCAATCGTTCCGGCGTGCCCACTTGCTCGGCGAAGGCCCGGATCGTTTCGGGATCGAAAATATCCCGGCGCAAAAGGCTGGCGGACATCGCCAGGTGATCGCGAATCAGGAAGCGGACCGTATCGGCCTGGTCGGGCTTCAGATCGAGCCGCGTGAATACTCGCTCGATGGCCTGCAGGCTCCCGGCGACGTGATCTTCGCAAGCCATTCCTTTGCCCACGTCGTGAAACAGCAGCGAAAGGAAAAGCAGCTCCGGCTCCTCGAGTTCGGTAAAGAGATTCGCGAATGGCCGCTCCCAATCCCTCTCCGGCGACCGCAAACGATGGATATTTTCGATGGCCATGAAGGAGTGCGCGTCCACGGTGTAATGGTGGTAGTAATCGCGCATCACCAGGGAATCGATGGCGCCGAACTCCGGGAACAGCCGCACCAGCAACCCCGAACTATGCATGGCGCGCAGCGCTTCGGCTGCGTAAGGGGCCAGCAGAATCTCGCGAAGATTGCTCCACAATGCCGCGGGATCCCACGCCGATTGGAAAGCGCCGGGCAGCGTCTCGCGAATCTGGTCCTCGGCCTCGCGGCTGAGCTTCACGCCCTGGCTGGCGACGTATCGGAAAACGTCCATCAGCCGCTGCGGCTCGCGAAGGCTGGCCGGGTCGAGCACGCTGAGGCGCACACCCGTTACGGAAAATCCCGGGTGCGCACGGCGCGATTTCCATCCTTGCAGGCGGGCCCGCAGCTTGGAAGGCGAGGGCAGCGCTTCGTCCAGCAACTGCGTGCACAGCGCGTACACCGCTCGCGCGTGCCGGAAGTAGATCCGCATCCACTCCGCCGGCTCCAGGGCCCGGCGGTTTTCAACGCCAATCCCGCGGGCCGCGGCGGCGGCCTGCAGCTCATAGGAGAGCGCGTTGTCGTCGCGGCCTCGCCGGAAGTGCAGGAAGCAGCGGGCTGCGGCGAGAAAATCGAAAGCCGCGTCCATATCCTTGCGCGCGTTCGCCGGCCAGACGTCTTCCTGCGTGGCCCATCTGCCCGCCTTTTGCATTTTAGATATAAGTCCCACCCACCACGCCACGTGGTAATCGCGCAAGCCCCCGGGCGAATTTTTCAGGTTAGGCTCCAGATGAAAGATCGTATCGCCTTCTTTCCGGTGCCTTTGCTCGGTGAGCTCGGAAATATCGCGCAGCAAGTCGGAACCAGCCGCGTCGATCATGCGGGGAAGGAACTTATGGCGCAGGCGCTCGAAAAGTTCCCGGTCGCCGCCAATATACCGGCTGTCCAGAGCGGAGATATTGAATTCCGGATTGTCGCGCTGAACTTTTTCGCACTCGCTCAGAAGCCGGGGCGTGGGACTCACCCGCAGCCGAAGATCCCACAACGCCCTGCCGATGGCCTGAGTTCCCTCCCGATAGCGCCTCTCCGCGTCGGAATCCTCGAACAGGAACATGAGATCGATGTCCGAGTGCGGGAAAAGTTCCTTGCGGCCGTACCCTCCCAGTGCGACCAGGCTGATTTTCTTCAGCTGGTCCGGCTGTGGTTCCAGAAATTCGCGGCTCAGGTCGAGGATGATGCGGTCCAATAACGATGCGCGGCATTCCGTGGCCACGCGGCCGTTGGACGTCGCGCGAAACTCACGCTCGATCCTGGCGAACTCCTCGCCGTACAGATCGCGAAGAGCCACGGTCAACGGTGTCGAAGGTATGCCCACGGCGATGGCTCGAAATGAGGAATCGGAAGTTACTGCACTTGGCTAAAGAGCTCCTTCCCCTCTCTCTTCATCTCGGATGCGGATGGCTTCATCCACTTTGGAAAGGAAAATCTTCCCGTCGCCGATCTTCCCGGTCCGGGCCGTTTTCAAGATCGTCTGCACCGCGCCATCCACCAAATTGAACGGCAGCACCATTTCTATCTTTATCTTGGGAAGCAGATCCACCTCGTACTCCCGGCCCCGGTAGGTCTCCGTGTGTCCCTTTTGGCGGCCGTGGCCCCGCACTTCTGAAACGGTCATGCCTTCGACGCCGATCTGGTGCAGCGCTTCCTTCACCGATTCAAAGCGCGAAGGCTGGATGATCGCTTCAATCCGCATCATTGAGTTTTCTCCTCTGTCTACCGCGCAAGATCAGTACCACAGCCGCCGCTAGGACTCGAAATCGTATCCTACTTCTCCATGCTGCGACAGGTCCAAGCCCTGAAGTTCGTGTTCGCTCGAAACCCTCACGCCCACCAGCAGATCCGTCACCTTTAGGATCACCAGCGTTCCCACGATCGCCAGGCCCCAGGAAATCGCCACGCCGGCCAGTTGATTCAGAATTTGCCGCCCATGTCCGTCGAGCAGTCCCAGAGGCAGCGCGTTGCCTTGCGCATCATGAAACACCGGGTTGACCACCGCCAACGCAAAAACTCCCGTCAGCAGCGCCCCCAGCGTGCCGCCCGCTCCGTGAACTCCAAATGCGTCCAGCGAATCGTCGTAGCCGAAGCCGCGGCTTCAGCACAGCAACCATGAAATAGCACAATAACGCCCGCGCAAAATCCAATCGCCAGGGCCGAGATGGGGCCGACGAATCCTGAGGCCGGCGTGATCGCCACCAGCCCCGCCACCGCCCCGGAAATCGCTCCCAGCGCGCTGGGCTTTCCGTTGCGCAGCCATTCCGCCCCGGCCCATGCCAACGCCGCCGCGGCCGCCGCGAAGTGGGTGGCGATAAACGCGGAGGAAGCCAGCCGCCCGGCGCTCAACGCGCTTCCCGCGTTGAACCCAAACCAGCCCACCCACAGCAAGCAGGCGCCGATAAAGCTCAAGACCACGCTATGCGGCAGCATCGGCTCGCGCGGGTATCCGATGCGCTTGCCGAGGTAAAGCGCGCAAACCAGCGCCGAAACTCCCGAACTGATGTGCACCACGGTGCCGCCGGCAAAATCCAGAGTGGGAAAAGGCCCGCCGCCGCGAGGCGTTCAGAAAGCCGCCTTGTCCCCAAACCATATGCGCCAGCGGCGCGTAAACGAACAGAAACCAAAGCGTTGTGAAAATAAGCATGGCGCTGAATTTCATGCGCTCGGCAAACGCGCCCGCGATCAATCCCGGCGTGATGATGGCAAACATCAATTGAAAAACCATGAAGGTTTGCTGCGGGATGGTGGCCGCATAGGCCGGATTGGGCGCGCCGCCGACATTATGCAGGAGCACATAATCGAGCCCGCCGATAAAAGGATTCCCGGGAGCGAAACACAGGCTGTAACCGAACAGCGCCCACAGAACGCTGATCCAGGCCATCAAGCGAAAAGCTCTGCATCATGGTCCCGAGCACGTTCTTTTTCCGCACCAGCCCGCCGTAGAAGAGCGCCAGCCCCGGCCCGGTCATCAGCAGCACCAAGCGCCGAACTGACCAGCATCCAGGCGTTGTCGCCCGCTGACTGAGCATCGGCCACTTTCTGCTCCAGGGCCGCGATGCGGTCCGCTGTCGAGAGTGCATCGTTAGCTGAAGCCGTCGCGGCAGTCCGCGCCTTTGCGCGCATCGGCGGCGCCACTGCGGAAAAAACTGGCGCCACGCCTAAGAGCATGTAAGCGGCGAACCGAGCGCGGCCATCCTTCGTCGAACGCGCGGGCCAAGGAGGCTTACTGCGTGAAGATCCGCCATTCCCGTGAAGCGTGCCACGCAGCTTCCATGCTTGATTTCGCATCTTTATAAAATGCTTATAAATCTTCATCTGCACACGCCCTCCCTATGCGGCTTTTGCGCGCTAAAGATAGCGATGCGCTCTCCTATTATCAATATGACTTTTTTCTGAAAAAGGTATGAACGAGCGAACCAAAGGAATCTATTCGGCGGGAAACAGGTCCGTCACTGCGCCAAGGCTGCTGCTGGAAACCAAGTGCCGGTATTTGGCCAGCACGCCGGAGGTGTAGCGCGGCTCCGGCGCCTTCCAGGCCTTGTCGCCTGCGCGCGAGTTCTTCCGAGGAGACGTGGAGTTCGAGGCTGTGCGATTTCGGCGTCGATGGTGATCGAATCGCCGTCGCGGACCAGCGCCAGCGGCCCGCCTACGGCCGCCTCCGGGGCGACGTGGCCGACCACCAGGCCGTGCGTGCCGCCCGAAAAACGGCCGTCGGTGATCAGCCCCACGGACTCGCCCAATCCGGCGCCGATCAGCGCGGACGTCGGGAGCCAGCATTTCGCGCATCCCGGGACCGCCCTTCGGCCCTTCGTAGCGAATCACGATCACGTCGCCGGGACTGTATTTGCTTCGAGAGAATGGCCGCCAGGCACTCCTCTTCGGAATCGAAGACGCGCGCCGGGCCGGTGATCTTTTCGGATCTTGGAAATCTTCGCCACCGCGCCTTCCGGCGCGAGGTTGCCTTTCAGAATCACCAGATGGCCCTCGGGCGCGACCGGCTTATTGCCACGGATGAATGACGTCCTGATCCTGCCGCGGCTCGGCTGGGAACGCTGGCCAGCGTTTCGGCGACGGTCTTGCCGGTGATGGTGAGGGCGTCGCCGTGCAGCACGCCGTGCGCGAGCAGAATCTTCATCACTTGCGGAATGCCGCCGGCCGCATGCAGTTCCGTGATCGACGTATTTGCCCGAAGGCTTCAGATCGCAAAGCACGGGAACGCGCTTGCGAATCGTCTCGAAATCGTCCAGAGCCAGCGGGACGCGTGCGGCGCGCGCAATCGCCAGCAGGTGCAGGACGGCGTTGGTCGAGCCGCCGATAGCCATCACCACCGCGATGGCGTTCTCGAACGCCTTGCGCGTCATGATCTGGCGCGGCAGCAGTTGCCGGCTGCACGGCGTCGGCCAGCACTGCGCGCGGATTCCGCGGCGCTCTCGCTTTTTCTCGTCGTCCTCGGCCGCCATCGTCGACGAGTAGGGCAAAGCTCATGCCCATCGCTTCGATGGCAGAAGACATGGTATTCGCCGTGAACATCCCGCCGCAGGAGCCGACGCCCGGGCAGGAATGCCGCTCGACTTCGAGCAGCTCGGCCCGGTCGATTCGTCCCGCGCTGTATTCGCCGACCGCCTCGAACGCGCTGACGATGGTGAGATTTTTGCCGTCCAGCTGCCCGGGCTTGATCGTGCCGCCGTAGACGAAGATCGCGGGAATATTCAGCCGCGCGATGGCGATCATCGCGCCGGGCATGTTCTTGTCGCAGCCGCCGATGGCCAGCGAGCCCGTCCGCCTCGCGCCGCGCTGCACACGGTCTCGATGGAATCGGCGATCACCTCGCGCGACACCAGCGAATACTTCATGCCCTCGGTGCCCATGGAGATGCCGTCGCTGACGGTGATGGTGCCGAAGATTTGCGGCATGGTCTCGGCCTCGCGCAGCGACTCCATGGCGCGCTCGGCCAGATCGTTCAGTCCGGCGTTGCAGGGAGTGATGGTGCTGTAGCCGTTGGCGACGCGCGATGATGGGCTTGTCGAAATCGCCGTCGCCGAATCCGACGGCGCGCAGCATGGCGCGGTTGGGAGTGCGCTCGACGCCTTGGGTGACCAGGCGGCTTTTTCGATTGAGACGCGTAGCGGTTTCGGTCATCGCAATTCAGCGGGGCAATTCAGCGCGGCAATTGCCGAGCGATTCGGGAATCCGGTTCGCTTACGGATAAGAACTGCCTGCTCAAGGCTTCGCTCCGACTGCCGCGCTCGGCGGCTCGATCGGCACCTTCACCGGGTTCAGGAACGGCATCAGCGCGCGCAGCCGCGCGCCGACCTGCTCGACCAGCAGGTGCTGCTCCTTGCGGCGCATCTCCATGAACTTCGGGCGGCCCGCTTCGTTTTCCGCGATCCACTCTCGCGCCAATCTCGCCGTTTTGGATCTTGGTCAGCAGCTCCTTCATGGTTCGGCGCGTCTCGGCGTTGATGATCTGCGGGCCGGCGATGTAATCGCCCCATTCGGCCGTGTCGCTGATCGAGTAGCGCATGTAATTCAGCCCGCCCTGGTAGATCAGGTCCACGATCAGCTTCATTTCGTGCACGCATTCGAAATAGGCCGCTTCCGGCTGATAGCCCGCCTCGACCAGCGTGTCGAATCCCGCCTTCATCAGCGCGCTGATGCCGCCGCAGAGCACGGCCTGCTCGCCGAAAAGGTCGGTCTCGGTCTCTTCGGTAAAAGTTGTCTCCATCACGCCGGCGCGCGTCGCCGCCGATGGCTTTTCCGTAGGAGAGCGCCAGCTGCTTGGCTTTGCCGGTGGCGTCCTGATGGACGGCCAGCAGCGCCGGCGTGCCGCCGCCTTCCACGAACACTTCCCGCACGCGATGCCCGGGAGCCTTGGGCGCGATCATGGTGACGTCCACGTTTTTCGGCGGATGGATGGTGCCGTAACGAATGTTGAATCCGTGCGCGAACATCAGCATCTTGCCGGCGGAAAGATTCGGCGCGATGTCCTTTTCGTAGATGGCCGGCTGCGTGGTGTCCGGCGCCAGGATCATGATCACGTCCGCCCAGGCCGCGGCATCGCTGTTGGACTTGACGGTGAGCCCGGCGGCCACCGCTTTCTGCCGCGACTTGCTCTCCGGGTGCAGCCCGATGCAAACCGTGCAGCCGCTGTCGCGCAGATTCAGGGCGTGCGCGTGCCCTTGCGAACCGTATCCGATGATGGCGATCTTCTTGGCCTGGATCAGAGACAGGTCCGCGGCTTCATCGTGATGAATCGTTGCCATTCGTTTGCTCCTTAATTTATTACGGACAACTGCGGCCCGTTTTACACTGAACCAGGGCGCTCCGCTTCCACCAGCGCATTCGCGCCGCTCGGCTCCGCTCCTGCTTCTTGCCCGGCGCGCCGGGGAATCTCCTCTGCGGCTTTCGGCGAGTGAATCTCCGCGCGCTCCTGCGCGCCGCGCGCTCATCACCACCTGGCCCGTGCGCACCATCTCCAGAATGCCAAACGGTCGCAGCACTTCCACCAGAGCGTGGATTTTATCCTCTGCGCCGGTAATTTCAATGATTAACGAACGCGGCGCCAGATCCACCACCCGCGCGCGGAAGACGCGCACGATCTCCATCAGCCGGTGGCGCGACTCCTCGCGACGCCTCCACCTTGATCAGCGCCAGGCTGCGCGAAACCGTCGATGGCCTGGGTCACGTCTTCCACCGACAGCACGTTCACCAGCTTGTAGATGTTGGCCTCGACGCGGTGCGCCGCGCCGTCGCCGATCGACGAAACAATCGTCATGCGCGAGACGCCTGGCCGCTCCGTGTGGCCCACGGTGAGCGACTCGATGTTGTATGCCGCGCCGCCGGAAAAGCGACGCGATGCGGTTCAGCACGCCCGGCTTGTTCTCCACGTAGACGACGAATGTATGCGGCCTTTCGCGCTCACTCATCCGACGGCCTTTCCACCAGCGGAGTGGGCCGCCGGATCATGGCGTGCAAATCGGCCCCCGCCGGCACCATGGGGTAGACCGAATCTTCCTGCTCCACGCGGAAATCGATCAGCGCCGGGCCGGCATGGAATCGCGACGTGTGCAGCGCCGGAACCACCTGCGAGCGCTGCGTGACCGTCAGGCCCGGAATTCCGTAAGCCTCGGCCAGCTTCACGAATCGGGGCTCAGCAGCGGCGTGCGACGCATAGCGGCCTTCGTAGAAGAACTCCTGCCACTGCCGCACCATGCCCAGGTACCCGTTATTGATGATGGCGATTTTGACGTTCAGCTTTTCCTGCACGATCGTGGCCAGCTCCGACATGGTCATTTGAAAACCGCCGTCGCCCGCCACCACCCAAACCTCCGCCTCGGGCCGGGCGAACTTCGCGCCGATGGCCGCCGGCAGAGCGAATCCCATGGTGCCCAAGCCGCCGGAGGTGATCAGCGAGCGCGGCTTCTCATGATGGTAGTACTGCGCCTCCCACATCTGGTGCTGGCCCACGTCGGTCACGACGATGGCGTCGCCCTTGCGTCTCGCGCCAAAGATCGTTGATCACGTGCGCGGCGTAGAGATGGCCATTGTCGGGAAGATTCTGGATGTCGCGCACCGCCGAATCCTGCTGCGAACTGTGGATCTGCGCCACCACTCGGAATGCGCGTGCCGGCCTGACGCCGGAAGCAGCCTGCCTAACACTTCGCGCAGATCGCCGATCAGCGGCACATCCACGTGTATGTTCTTATTGATCTCCGCGCGATCGATCTCGACGTGAATCTTCTTGGCCTTGGGCGCGTAGGTATTCAGCTTGCCGGTCACGCGGTCGTCGAAGCGCATCCCCAGGGCGATCAGCAGGTCGGCCTCCTGGATGGCCTGATTCACCCAGGCCTCGCCGTGCATGCCCATCATGCCCAGATTCAGCGGATGCGAAGCCGGGAAATGCGCCCAGCCCCAGCAGCGTCAGCGCCACCGGAATATCCGCGGTTTCCGCAAATCGCGCGAACCTCCTCTTCCGCTCCGGACAGCATGATGCCGTGTCCCGCCAGAATCACCGGCCGCTGCGACTCGTTGATCAGCGCCGCGCGCTTCGGCAAGTTTCGCCCGCGCTGGGGAAGAAATCCGGAACTTCCCGGTGCTGCCCGCGGCGCCGCCGCCTCCCAATCGAATTCGCACGAACCGAGCTGCGCATCCTTGGTGATGTCCACCAGCACCGGTCCCGGCCGGTCCGACGCCGCGATGTGAAACGCCTCGCGCAGGCTGGCCGCCATCTTCGTCGGCCCGCGTCACAATGTAATTGTGCTTGGTGATCGGCAGCGTGATGCCGGTGATGTCCACTTCCTGAAAAGCGTCGCTGCCCAGCACGGTGCTGCCCACCTGCCCGGTGATGCACACGATGGGAGAAGAGTCCATCATCGCCGTGGCGATCCCCGTGACCATGTTGGTCGCGCCCGGGTCCCGAGGTCGCCAGCGCCACGCCCACCCGCCCGCTGGCCCGCGCGTACCCGTCGGCCATATGCGTGGCGCCCTGTTCGTGCCGCACCAGCACGTGATGCACCCGCGATTTGGTCAAGGCGTCATACGTCGGAAGAATGGCGCCGCCGGGATACCCGAAGACGTGCTCGACGCCCAGGCGCTCCAGGCATTCCCAGATAATCTCGGCGCCGGTCAGCTTTCGCGGTCCGGCTCCCCCGCTGGGGGGCAATGGAACTTTTTTGTTTGACGGCTTGTTTGACGGCATCTCTGAAACTCGCTTCCCTTACTCGCCTAGCTCTCATTCATAGCAGAAATTCCCATTGCGAGTCCAATTTATGTTTCTGGCAGATCCTATAAGTATGGCTTATGTCGCTCGGCGCCTCCTCCCCGCGCCCGGCGCGCCGGCAAGAGCAACCTCGTCGGCCACGCCCCAGCGCCGGGCCCCGGCCCAGCGAGCGCGATACCCATGCTCCATTTTTTGGACGTAACGCTTGTACCCCATCATTCGTCTAAACGGTGGATCAATACTCTGCTAGACTGTGCGGATATTAGCCGGACCCCGGGGGTGCGCACTGACCCCAGGGGCGGAATCGGGTACACCGCTCGGGCTGGAGAGAAGGGCTGCGGCTCAAGCGACCCTTGTCCGGGTTAAAAACCAAAATAGTTAAGTTCGCATTTTTGCGATTTCGAGAGGACCATGCACGACAAAATCACAGAAGCTCCCACGCGCTCGGAGATTGCTCTGAAACTTCACCCGGACGATCCTAAGCAGACACCCAAGAAGAGCTCCAGCGCTGGCACCATCGCGCTCCTCCTGGTGCTCGCCGTCTTGGTCGGAGGCTTCTTCCTCTGGCGCGGCACGCGCAAGCCGCCCACCGCCAATGCCGCGGGGCGGCGAGGCAATGCCGATGGCAATGCCGCTCAAGGAGTGCCCGTCATCGTTGCCGCTGCGCAGCGCCGCGACCTGCCGATCTATCTGGACGGCCTCGGATCCGTCGAAGCGTTTTATACCGTTACGGTTAAGAGCCGAGTCGACGGCGAAATGATGGAGGTTCGTTTCAAGGAAGGCCAGGAGGTGCATAAGGGCGATCTCCTCGCCATCATCGATCCGCGTCCTTATCAAGTAGCCTTGGCCCAGGCTGAGGCTAATCTGGCCAAAGACAAAGCGCAGCTCGCCGATGCCAAGCTGAACGCGGATCGCTATAGCCAACTCCTGAAAGACGGCGTCATTCCCCGCCAGCAATACGACACCCAAGTCGCCTTGGCAAATCAGTTGCAAGGTGGCGTGGACTCCGATCAGGCCCAGATCGATAGCGCCAAGCTCAATATCACCTATTCACAGATTACTTCCCCGATCGATGGACGCGTCGGTTTGCGTTTGGTGGACCCGGGCAATATCGTCCACGCGGCGGACGCCAACGGACTGCTGGTCATTACTCAAATGGAGCCCATTGCCGTCATTTTTACTCTGCCCGAGGATAGCCTGCCTGCCGTAAACAGCCGGATGCGCTCCGGCGCGGCGCTCACGGTAAAAGCGCTGAGCCGCGATGACGGAACCCAGATCGCTCAGGGCACCCTCCTCACCATCGATAATCAGATCGATCAAACGACGGGAACCGTCAAGTTAAAGGCCATCTTTGACAACAAGGATCGCGCTCTCTGGCCCAATCAGTTCGTTAACGCCCGCCTGCTGATCGACACCAAGAGAAATGCCACCATCATTCCCGCCGCGGCCATTGAGCACGGCGATCAAGGCTCTTTCGTCTACCGAATCGATCCCAAGCAACAGACCGCCGAAGTTGCCTCCGTCAGCGTGGGCCTCACCCAGGACAATCTTGCCTTGATCGACAGCGGTATTTCGCCCAACGATCTTGTGGTCACCGATGGACAGGACCGGTTGCGCGCGGGAGTTCGCGTCGATGCCCGGCCGGACACGCGACCGGCGGCTGATCCTTCGCAGACGGCTTCGCCAGCAGGCGGCCCGCCCGCCCAGGGAATGCCCTCCTCGACGCGACGACGCCCGACCCTCCAGGCCAATCTGCTCCGCCCGCGGGTTCCTCATCCTTTGCGAGGTTCACAGCCCAATGGTCAGAACGGGCAGCCGCGTAATCGCCAGGACGGTAAGTCCGGAAACAAGAATCGCGACCGGCAGCAATGAGTCCATCTCGAATCTTCATTCTTCGCCCGGTAGCCACCACTCTCTTGATGGCTGCCGTGATGCTCGCGGGCTTCGTTGCCTATGGGCAATTGCCGGTTTCCGCCCTCCCGCAGGTGGACTACCCCACGATTCAGGTGCTCACGTTTTATCCCGGGGCGGGACCGAGCGTCATCGGTCTCGTCCGTGACCGCTCCGCTGGAGCGGCAGTTCGGCCAGGTGCCGGGCCTGAAGCAGATGACCTCGACCAGCACCTTCGGCGCTTCGCTGATCGTTCTGCAGTTTGATCTTGATCAGAACATTGACGTCGCCGAGCAGCAAGTGCAAGCGGCCATCAATGCCGGCGGCACTTTTCTTCCCACCGACCTCCCCAATCCGCCGATCTACAACAAAGTGAATCCCGCCGACGCGCCGATTCTTACTCTGGCGCTGAGTTCCGAGACCATACCGCTGCAAGAGGTGGAGGATCTGGCCGACACCACTCTGGCCCAAAAAATCTCTCAGCTTCCCGGCGTCGGTCTGGTGACGATCAGCGGCGGCCAAAAGCCGGCCGTGCGCGTGCAAGCCAATCCCACTGCGCTGGCTTCTTATGGGCTGAGTCTCGAAGACCTGCGGACTGCCTTGGCCGATGCCAACGCAGGATCAGGCCAAGGGCAATATCGACGGCCCGCGCCAGGCTTACACCATCGGCGCCAACGATCAAATCTTTACCAGCGCCGAATATAAGCCGGTCATCATCGGATACAAGAATGGCGCGCCGGTGCGCGTCGAGGATGTCGCCACCGTAACCGACGGCGTCGAAAATACCAGTCAGGCCGCCTGGGTCAACGATACCCGCGCGGTGATCGTCAACATTCAGCGCCAGCCCGGCGCCAACATCATCAACGTTGTCGATCGCATCGAAGCGCTTTTGCCGCAGCTGAAGGCTTCGCTGCCTCCCGCCATTCAGATTACGACCCTGACCGACCGCACGACCACCATTCGCGCTTCCGTCAAGGATGTGCAGTTCGAGCTGATGCTGACCGTTGGCCTGGTGGTCATGGTCATCTTCCTCTTCCTGCGCAACCTCGCGGCCACGATCATTCCCAGCGTCGCCGTTCCCCTTTCCCTGGTGGGCACGTTCGCGGCGATGTATCTTCTCGGATTTTCGCTCGACAACCTTTCCTTGATGGCGCTCACCATCTCCACCGGATTCGTGGTGGACGATGCCATCGTGATGATCGAAAACATCGAGCGCTATCTGGAAGCCGGGGATTCGCCCCTCGACGCCGCGCTCAAGGGTTCCGGACAGATCGGTTTCACCATCGTTTCGCTGACCGTCTCCCTGATCGCCGTCTTGATTCCGCTGCTCTTCATGGGCGATATCGTCGGCCGCCTGTTCCGTGAATTCGCCATCACCCTGAGCGTGACCATTCTGATCTCCGCCGTGGTTTCGCTGACGCTCACGCCCATGATGTGCTCGAAACTGCTGAAGCACCGTCCCTTGGCCAGCCAGGGTGCGTTCTATCGAGTCTCGGAGCGCGGTTGCAATGGGTCGTCGACCGCTACGCCTCCACGCTTCGCGTTGTGCTGCGCCACCAGACGCTCACTCTGTTCGTCACGCTGGGCACCCTGGTCCTCACCCTGTATATGTACGTGGTCGTCCCCAAGGGCTTCTTCCCCGTGCAGGATACCGGAGTCATCCTGGGCATCTCCCAGGCGCCCGAGTCCACCTCCTTCCAGGGCATGGCCGATAAGCAAGAGCGAGCTCGCTCGCGTCATCTTGCAGGATCCGGACGTGGTCAGCCTCTCCTCGTTCATCGGCGTGGACGGCACGAACATGACGCCCAACAGCGGCCGCATCCAGATCAATCTCAAGCCGCGCGAGGAACGAACATCCGATGTGAGCCGAGATCATCCGCCGCCTTTCGGACAAGACCCAATCCGTTGAGGGAATCACCCTGTACATGCAGGCGGTGCAGGACCTCAGCGTGGAAGATCGCGTCAGCCGCACCCAGTTTCAGTACAGCCTGGAGGCCGCCGATCCCAACGACCTGGCCACCTGGGTGCCGCGGCTCGTGGCCAAGCTGCAAGCCCTTCCGAATTTGCGGGACGTCGCCACCGACCAGCAGAATCACGCCCTGGAAGAAGACTTGGTCGTCGATCGCGACACCGCCTCGCGGCTGGGCTTGACCGCTTCGGCCATCGACAACACCCTGTACGACGCTTTCGGCCAGCGCCTGGTCTCCATCATGTTCACGCAGCTCAACCAATACCACGTCGTACTGGAGGTCGCGCCGGAGTTCCGCCAGAACCCCGACGCCCTGAAGAACCTTTACGTCAAATCGACTACCGGGCAGCAGGTGCCGCTCGAGCGCCTTCACTCATTTCGAGCCCGGCACCACCTCCCTGACGCTCAATCACCAGGGACAATTTCCCGTCCACCACGCTCTCCTTCAACCTGGCTCCGGGCGCCTCCCTGGGCGACGCCGTTCAGGATATCGAAAACGCCGGCCGCGACATCGGCATGCCGGCCAGCGTGGCAGCCAGCTTTCAGGGCACGGCCGCCGCTTTCCGCAACTCGCTGGCCAACGAATCCTGGCTGCTGCTTGCCGCGGTGGTCACCGTCTACATCGTGCTGGGCGTGCTGTACGAGAGCTACATTCATCCGCTCACGATTCTTTCCACCCTGCCCTCGGCGGGCGTGGGCGCGATTCTGGCCCTGCAACTCTTCCATCTCGACCTCAGCGTCATCGCTCTGATCGGCATCATCCTGCTGATCGGCATCGTGAAGAAGAACGCCATCATGATGATTGACTTCGCCCTGGAGGCGGAGCGCGGCGAGCATCTGCCTCCCGAGGAGGCCATCTATCAGGCCTGCCTGCTGCGCTTCCGGCCGATCATGATGACCACCATGGCCGCCTTGTTCGGCGGCTTGCCGCTGGCCATGGGACGCGGCACCGGTTCGGAGCTGCGCCATCCGCTGGGCATCAGCATCGTCGGCGGCCTGCTGCTCAGCCAGTTGCTTACGCTTTACACGACCCCGGTCGTCTATATCTGGTTTGATCGCCTGGCTAGCCGCGTGCGCGGAGTTGGCGCCGCTCACGGGCCCATCGAAGCTCCTCAACCCGGCGACTGATCCGAAGTTCATCGGGCTTCTGCGTCAAGCTGGACCGACTAGGGAAAAAGATACACGATGAATATTTCCGCTCCATTCATTCGCCGTCCGGTCGCGACTTCGCTTGCTGACCTTCGGCTCCTTTTGGCCGGTTCCCTCGCTTACCGTATGCTTCCCGTCGCTCCCCTGCCCGAAGTTGAATTATCCGGTCATTCAAGTCACCGCCAAACTGCCCGGCGCCAGTCCGGACACCATGGCCACCGCGGTAGCCACGCCTCTCGAGCGCATGTTTGGCCGCATTGCCGGCATCAACCAGATGACTTCCATCAGTCAGCTCGGCTTCACCATCGTGGCTCTGCAGTTTGATCTGAGCCGCAATATCGATGGCGCCGCGCGCGATGTGCAGGCCGGCAATCAATGCCGCGCGCGGGCAGTTGCCCGCGAACTTGCCTAGGAATCCCACTTGGCGCAAAGCCAATCCCGCCGAATCGCCGATTATGGTTCTGGCGCTCACCTCGGACACGGCCACACAGCAGCAGTTGTACGATATGGCCGACTCCATCCTGGCGCAAAAGATCTCGCAGATCAGCGGCGTGGGGCAGGTCAACGTCGGCGGCAGTTCACAGCCGGCCGTCCGCGTGGAGGTCAATCCGCTCCTGCTCAGCAAGCTCGGCGTCAGCCTGGATCAGGTGCGGATTGCGCTCGCGCAAGCCAATGCCAATGCCCCCAAGGGCTCGCTGGCCGATCACGACCGACGTCTCGTCCTGGACGACAATGACCAGCTTTTCGTCGCCCAGGAATACGCGCCCGCTGATCGTTGCCTATCACAACGGCGCCCCAGTGCGCCTCTCCGATGTGGCCAAGGTCGATCGATAACCAGCTCAACAGGCTGCAATGCCGGAAGCGGTGAACGGCAAGCCCTCGGTCCTCATTCAGTATATACGCCAGCCGGCCGCCAATATCATCGACCACGTCGGACCGCGTGCTGGACCTCCTGCCGTTGCTTGCAGGCCTCCATTCCTCCGTCGATCCGGATCAGCGTTTCCCAGGACCGCACCACCACCATTCGCGCCTCGGTCCACGATGTTGAAGTCACGCTGGTCATCTCCGTCCTCCTGGTGATTCTGGTGGTTTTCGTCTTTCTTGCGCAGTGTTTGGGCCACCGCCATTCCCAGCATCGCCGTGCCCCTGTCGCTGGTGGGCACCTTTGGCGTCATGTATCTGGCTGGGCTACACCATCGACAATCTCTCCCTGATGGCCCTGACCATCTCCACCGGTTTCGTGGTGGACGACGCCATCGTGGTCATCGAAAACATCACGCGCTATCTGGAACAGGGCATGACCCCGCTGGAAGCGGCGCTCGAGGGCTCGCGCGAAATCGGCTTCACCGTGCTCTCCATGAGCACTTCGCTGATCGCCGTGTTCATCCCCATTCTGCTGATGGGCGGCATCGTCGGCCGCATGTTCCGCGAGTTTGCCATCACCCTGAGCGTGGCCGTGGCCATCTCCATGGTCGTCTCGCTGACGACCACGCCCATGATGTGCGCCAAGCTCCTCAAAGCCCACGCAGAAAGCGCGAGAAGCACAATCGCTTCTACAGCGCCAGCGAGCGCGGATTCCAGTGGCTTTACGAAGGCTACGCCAGCAGCCTGCGCTGGGTGCTGCGACCACCAGCCCTTCGTCTTGGCGAGTCGCCGTGGGCACCGTTTGCCTGGCCGTCTATCTCTACATCATCGTTCCCAAGGGCTTTTTCCCGCAGCAGGACACCGGACGCTTGAACGGCAATCGCCTCGGCTCCCGAGGACATTTCCTTTCAAGTCCATGCAACAGAAGCTCGACCAGTACGTGGCCATCGTGCAGAGCGATCCGGCCGTGGATGTCGTGGCCGGCTTCATCGGTGGCCGGCCAATACTGCCAGCCTCAATATCACTCTGAAGCCGCTCTCGCAGCGAAAAGTCAGCGCGGACCAGGTCGTCAATCGCCTGCGGCCCAAGCTGGCGCGTGTCCCGGGGGCGACGCTGTTCCTGCAGGCCGTGCAGGACGTGCAAATCGGCGGGCGCAGCGGCAACGCGCAATTCCAATACACCCTGCAGGGCGACAACATGAAGGATCTGCTGGCCTATGTCCCCGATCGTGCACCAGAAGCTGCAGGCCCTTCCCGAGCTTCGCGACGTGAATAGCGATCTGCAGAACCGCGGGTTGCAGGCCGGCCTGGTCATCGACCGCGACACCGCCAGCCGCCTGGGAATCACCGCCAACACGATCGACAACGCGCTGTACGACGCCTTCGGCCAGCGGCAAGTCTCCACGATGTACAAGGGCATCAACCAATACCACGTGGTCATGGAGATCGATCCGGAGTTTCAGCAAAGCCCCGACGGGCTGAATGAATATTTACGTTGCGCTCATCCGGCGGAGGATTCGCGCCGCTCAGCGCCTTTACGCATTACGCAGCCTTCGACCACCGCGCTGGCCGTCGCCCACCAGGGCCAGTTTCCCGCGGTCACGTTCACCTTTAACCTGGCCCCCAATGTCCCCTTGGGAGACGCGGTCACCGCCGTTCAAAAAGTGGAGCGCGAGATCGGCCTGCCCACCACCATTCATCCCGGCTTTCAAGGCACCGCGCAAGCTTTCCAGGATTCGCTGGCCACCGAGCCTTACCTCATCCTCGCGGCGCTGGCCACCGTCTACATCGTCCTGGGCATCCTCTATGAAAATTACATCCACCCGATTACGATTCTCTCCACTTTGCCTTCTGCCGGAGTGGGTGCCCTGCTCGCCGTTCTGGTCACTCATAGCGACCTCGATATCATCGCCCTGATTGGCATCATTCTGCTCATCGGTATCGTCAAGAAAAACGCCATCCTGATGATCGATTTCGCCATTCAGGCCGAACGCAACGAAGGCAATAGCCCCGAGCAATCGATCTACCAGGCCTGCCTGCTGCGTTTCCGGCCCATCATGATGACCACCATGGCCGCGCTCTTCGGCGGCATTCCCATCGCCGTCAGCACCGGAAATGGCGCGGAATTGCGCCGCCCGCTAGGAATCGCCATCTGCGGCGGCTTGATCGTCAGCCAGATTCTTACCCTGTACACGACTCCGGTGGTCTATCTCTATATGGACCGCTTCCGGGCCTGGGTAAGCGGCGGAAAGAAGCTGCACCGCCTCGATACTCTGCCTTCCGTAGCCTCCATCGATTCGGCCTCCGATTAGGCCGAGGAGGCCGGCTAATCGACTAGGCCGAGCAGGCCGACGAAGTCGATTCCCCCGGCCGCCTGATTGCCCGCGTTACTCCCGCGATGAATATCGCATCTGACTAAGGAAGTCAGAGTCGGGTACTCGTGCTATTTTTGAATGGCGAATTCACCCCTTCGCCTGTGGGTCGTTTTGTTCGGTTGTTTGCAGCCCAGCCATAGCTCATGAATATCTCTGCGCCATTCATTCGCCGGCCCGTCGCCACCACGCTCCTGACGATTGCCTTGTTCCTTTCGGGAGCGCTGGCGTACCGTTTGCTCGCCGTCTCTCCGTTGCCGGACGTGGTCTATCCCGTCATCTTTGTGTCCGCCCAGTTGCCTGGAGCAAGCCCCGAGACCATGGCCTCCGCCGTAGCCACTCCACTGGAACGCATGTTCGGCCGCGTCGCCGGCATCACCCAGATGACCTCTATGAGCCAGTTGGGCTCAACCTTCGTCATCCTGGTTTTCGATCGTGAACCGCGATATCGATGGCGCCGCGCGCGATGTGCAGGCCGCCATCAACGCCGCTCGCGGTCAATTGCCCTCCAATCTGCCCACCAACCCCTCCTGGCATAAGGTCAATCCCGCCGATGCGCCCGTCCTCGTCCTGACTTTGACCTCCGACACGGCCACCCAGCCGCAAATGTACGACGTCGCCGATTCCGTCCTGGCCCAGAGAATTTCACAGATCGCCGGCGTGGGACAAGTTACGGTTGGCGGCGCCTCGCTCCCCGCCGTCCGCGCCGAGATTAATCCGCTCCTGTTGAGCAACCTGGGCATCGGCCTGGAAGACGTCCGCAGGGCGCTCGCCGGCGCCAACGCCAATCAGCCCAAAGGCGCTCTCGCCGATAGCTCGCACATGAGCATCCTCAACGACAACGATCAGCTTTTCCTGGCCAAGCAATATGCTCCGCTGATCATTGCCTATCGCAAGGGCGCGCCCGTGCGCCTCTCCGATGTCTCCACCGTCGTCGATGCGCAGGAGGATATGCGCAACGCCGGCTCCGTGAACGGCCGTCCCTCCGTATTGCTGGTCATCAGCCGCCAGCCGCAAGCCAACATTATTGACACCGTCGACCGCATCATGGCCGTCATGCCCCAACTGCAAGCCTCCATCCCGCCTTCCATTCACCTCGGCATCGGTATCGACCGCACCACCACCATCCGGGCTTCCGTCCACGACATCGAAATCACCCTGGTCGTCTCCGTCCTGCTCGTTATCCTGGTCGTCTTCGCCTTTCTGCGCAGCGTTTGGGCCACCGCCATTCCCAGCATCGCCGTGCCCCTGTCTCTGGTGGGCACCTTCGGCGTCATGTACCTCGCCGGCTTCAATATCGACAATCTCTCCCTCATGGCCTTGACCATCTCCACCGGATTCGTCGTGGACGATGCCATCGTGGTGATGGAAAACATCACCCGCTATATTGAAAAAGGGATGGCCCCGCTCGACGCCGCTCTCGAGGGATCGCGCGAAATCGGCTTCACCGTTCTCTCCATGAGCACCTCCCTTATTGCCGTCCTGCTGCCCATTCTCTTGATGGGCGGCCTTGTCGGCCGCATGTTCCGCGAATTCGCCGTCACCCTGGCCGTCGCCGTGGCCATCTCCATGGTCGTCTCCCTCACCACCACGCCCGCCATGTGTGCCAGGCTCCTCAGGCACGATTCCGCGCGCCGCCACAACTTTCTTTATCGCTGGAGCGAAGGCGGCTTCAATGCCCTCCACTCCGGCTACGCCCGCTCTCTGCGCTGGGTCTTGCAACACCAGTTCCTGGTCCTGGTCGCCACTTTCGCCACGCTCTGCCTCAATTTTTATCTCTACGTGATCGTGCCCAAGGGCTTCTTCCCCTTGCAGGATACCGGCCGCATCACCGGCTTGGCCGTGGGCGATGAGGCTGTCTCCTTCCAGTCCATGAGCCAGAAGTTCCTCGAATATGTCGCCGTGCTCCGCGCCGATCCCGCCGTCGATGTGGTCGCCGGCTTCACCGGCGGCCGCGCCGTGAATACCGCCCAATTCAATATCACCCTCAAGCCGCTCTCCGAGCGCAAAGACAGCGCCTTTGACGTGGTCAATCGCCTGCGCCCCAAGCTCGCCGCCATTCCCGGGGCCACTTTATACCTTCAGCCTTGGCAGGACGTGCAGATCGGCGGACGTGTCGGCAACGGCGCCTTCCAGTACACCTTGCAGGGCGATAACGAAAAGGAGCTCGTCTACTGGGCCAACCGTCTGGAATCGCAATTGGAAAAGGTCCCCATCCTTCAGGATGTGAATACCGATCTGCAGAACCGCGGCTTGGAAGCCGGCTTGGTGATCGACCGCGATACGGCCAGCCGCCTGGGAGTGAAAGCCAGCGATCTCGATAGCCTTCTCTACGACGCTTTCGGCCAGCGTCAGGTCTCGGTCATGTATAAGGGCATCAATCAGTATCACGTGGTCATGGAAATCGATCCCAAGTTCCGGCAGGATCCCGAAAGCTTCAAGAATATTTATGTCCCCTCCAGCACGGGACGCCCCGTGCCGCTCAGCGCCTTCACCCATTACGAACCGTCTTCCACTTCGCTACAGGTCAATCATCAAGGCATCTTCCCCGCCGTGACCATTACCTTCAATCTCGATCCGCATATTCCTCTGGGCAGGGCCGTCACTGAGATTCAAAATGCCCAGCGCGCCATCGGCCTGCCCTCCAGCATCCAGGCTGGTTTTCAGGGCGCCGCGCAAGCCTTCAAGGATTCGCTCTCCACCGAGCCCATCCTCATCCTCTCCGCTCTGGGCACCGTCTATATCGTCCTCGGAATGCTTTACGAGAATTTCATCCACCCCATCACCATTCTCTCCACCTTGCCTTCCGCGGGCGTCGGTGCCTTGCTGGCCATTCTCGTCACCGGCATTCAGCTCGATATCGTCTCGCTGATCGGCATCATCCTGCTCATCGGTATCGTCAAGAAAAATGCCATCCTCATGATCGATTTCGCCATTCAGGCCGAACGCAACGAGGGCAACTCCCCCGTGCAATCGATCTACGAAGCTTGCCTGCTGCGCTTCCGGCCCATTACCATGACCACCATGGCCGCGCTATTGGGCGGCTTGCCCATCGCTCTCAGCCACGGCAACGGCTCGGAAATCCGCCGTCCTCTGGGCATCGCCATCTGCGGCGGCTTGATCGTCAGCCAGATGCTCACGCTCTACACCACTCCGGTAATCTATCTGTACATGGATCGCTTCCGCGCCTGGATCAGCGGCGGCAAAAAACTAGCCCGCCTAGACACAGTCCCCCGAGTCCCCACCCCCGCCGACTCCGCCTCCGATTGAACCGCACAGGTGCGGCTTCGACTCCGGTTTTGATACAGTAGTCCGACTGTGGTGCGAAAGAAAACCGGCTACTACACGCTCCGGAACAAGTCCCGCGAGCTCGTTTGTCAAATTGATTTGCAGAGCCGCCGAGGGACTTACTTCTTCTCAAGGAAGATCAGAAACCCGTACATCAAGAGCATAAGCCTCTCCGGTTTTAAAAGCCGCCCGGCAGGCCTCCGGTCTGACGGGAAGGGGTTGATTCGCGGCGGCTACCTCTTGCTCAAGCGATTATCCGAAGGACTCGACAAGTTCAACTTGACGCTCGATGCGAACGGGCCGACGGCGCTGGAGACGAAAAACGACTCATACAAGGTGATGTTGAACCATAACGAATTTCGAGCGGTTCTGAACGCAATCTCGGGCTTGAGACGTGAAAGTTATCGACAGCAGGAGAGCACCGTGAACTCCTTTCTACACGATAAATTCCCTTCAGCATTCCAGGCTCCATCTCAGCGAGATGAGTACCAGCCCGACTCGTTGGCAGCGATACTTGGCCGACACCAGCTTCTGCAGAACCTGTCTAAGAACGACGTCGTAAGCTTGAGCGAGTTCTTTCCTGCCTTCGTTACAAGCTATGGAGGGACCGGTGCCGGCAAGACATCGAAAACCTTTGCGCTCTCGAGCACCAAACGCGCCGCCGAGGTCGTTTACGTAGATCAGATCGTCAAGGACTATGAGCAACGACTCGACGCTAATCACAACGAGCACAACTGGCAAGCATTTCTCCGCGAATATATCCTGCTATTCAACTCGAACTATGCAACCATCCTGGAAAAGGAAAATATCGCCCTCGTAGGTACGAAGTACCCCGACTTCATGCTCATCGACGCGTATAACTATCTCGACATATATGAAATCAAGAAGCCAAAAACTAACCTACTACGGAAGGATGAGAGTCGAGGTAATTATTATTGGGACGTCGAAATAACGAAGGCGATCTCGCAAGTCGAGAACTACATTTCCTACGTCGAAAGGCAAGGACCGGCCGTTTGCGAGGCGATTCGCAAACAGAAAAAGTTCGAAGTCCGCGTATTGAAACCGCGAGGCATCATTATCGCGGGGAGCCGCAGCCAATTGCAAGGCGACGAAGTGATCGAAGATTCTTTTCGACTGTTAAACAACGCGCTCAAAAATATCGAAATCGTACTTTTCGACGAACTGCTCGACAATTTGAGGAACTTCCTGAGGCGAATCCGTAAGGAGTAACCTGCGCGCTCCTCCGAGGACACAGCTAGACGGTAAGAAAGTCGCCCACGTCGCCGCCCCCCGCAAGCTGCCGCCCTCTTGCTGGAGATTTCGTCGCGTTTCGTCGTCATTTGTGCTAAATACCCACCTCCTAAGCTTGGCTCGAAAAGGGCACCCACATATTTCTCCGGGCGGAGGCCCTGAACGCAAATGGCACCCAAACTGGTAAAATATTATTTTGGACGTCTAAACCTGATTGTCGCCGGGCGCGAAAAGTTCCAGGTCCTCCGGACCGCGCTCGCTTCAAATGTGGCGCTACCGGTTAGGAGACAGCGCTGGGGATTCTACGAATTTAACGAGCGCAGGCTCGGCAACGAGGTCTTTCAGACTGGCTTTCTCGTCAAGTACAAACCCGAAGCTGAAGAAGAAGTAGTCGTCCCCGAGCGCCGTGCCCTTGAGGATAAGTCGATTGAGAATCGAGTCACCGCAAAATCAAGATTCTTTTTGCACCCCGCTTCCGGAGTAATTGCCTACCACCCCGTCAGCAGCCAGATTCCGCGTCATCTCTTTGAAAGCAGGTTTGTAGAGGTACTGAAGTCTGCGCTTCAGAACTTCTTTATCGATGCTGAAATCCAGGCAATTCAGGAACAGTTTAAAATCCTCGAAGAATTGCAGTCCTTCACCACGATTTCCCGAGTTTCAATCTACCTTCATCCATCTAACCCGAGCAGCAGAGACATTTGGCGACGAGTCGACCAGCAATTAAAAGATGTAAATGCTTCGGGCTATTGGGAACGGTTCGACGGAGATAGGGCTACAGGGGGGCTTAGGATTGCGGCGGACGAAGACGTTCGACGCAAAATTGCCATGGCAGAGGACGGCTATGGAAAGGTAGACGTTATCGGAGAGAGAGACGGCGCAACCCGCAGGGTGTCCACCCGCGATAGTCCCATGAGCATCCTCGCTCCCTCAGATGACGCGCCTCCAGAAAGAATATTACCAGCGCTAACTGACACAATTACATCCTTCTTGGAAAGATTCAGATGAACTCACGGGCTGTCTTCTTTTCCTGGGATTTTATTTTCTCGATCATCATCTCCATCGGCTTTGTATCTTGGCTTCCGACGTGGGTCCCCAGTGAACTGGCAAAAGACTACTACGGCATAGGCATCTCCGTCCTTTCGATAGTATTTTCCTTGTTCTTTGCGGCTTTGGCCGTAGTAATCACCGCCAGCGACGATGAGTTTGTATTGTTCCTTGAAGAACAAGGTAACTACTCTGCTCTCGTCGCGAACTATAAATTCACCCTCGGACTGCTATTCCTTGCGCTGATGTATTCACTCGTGTTCTATGCATATACTGCGGCACGGATCGCGGCCTCGGTGCGCCACCAAAACAAGTTCTTTGTGGCCCTGTTCTGCTTCCTATTCCTATGGAGTCTCTTCGCCGCCTTGAAATCAACCTACGACTCGATTAAATATTCGGACTACCGCAAACGATTTCTACAGGCCAAAAAGAAGTCGAACTGAGAGCGCGACTATTTACTCGTGCGGTAAAATAGAACATGCTCGAATTTTGCGCAGACGCATGTTCCCTTCGCGTCACGGTCTCGGTCGCGTCTGTCGTGCCCTTGTGCAGAATTCCAGCTAAGTACCTTAGAATGACAACGTTTTCCAAGGGCGCAAAATAACTGCTTTGGAATGACAACGTTTGCAAAAAAGGTGGGGGGAGGGGTGTGGGGCGCACTTGTCGTGCCAAACGACCTAGTGGTGGTTGAAGGTTTGACCCTAGCCGCAGCCTACAGCCCAGGGCACCGCATCATGGTGTCATCCCGTCTCTGACGAACCGTGCCGTGTCAAGGCACACCAACACGGGGCTGCACGGTGTGTGCAGCAACGGAGTTTTTTCTTCCTTACCAGAGTCTTTTGCGAACACCAGGCTCGTTCTCGATCTGCATCACGCGGTGGTCCGACTGCTCCACCAACCATCTCTTCGGTCTCCTACAGCGACCATGATTGCTATTGCGAACTCCCTGTCCACGACCAGGGAGGCAGGGTGCCCACTCAAACGCTCGGCCTTATCCTACGACCACGGAATGACTCGGGCCGCCCTGCATACGAGCAACGGTTGCCGGTGCATAGGGCCGCTGCTCGCGCAGCATCCAGTACAGCCGCACCGCCAACTTGCGCGCCACCATCACCTTGGCCAGCGCCTTGTGTTTGCGCGCCGCCAGCCGGCGATAGTCCCGCCGCAACTGTTCATCGAAACGCGCCGCGTTTTGGGCTGCTTCGACCAAAAGCGTACGCATCATGGTATTGCCTTGCTTGCTGATCGCTCCCAGCTTCTGCCGCCCGCCGGAAGAATGTTCCCGCGGGATCAATCCCAAATAACTGGCCACCTGTTTGCCACGCGGAAACCTTCCCGGCGGTCCGATGGTCAAGGCATACGCTAATCCCACCACCGGCCCCACGCCCGGATGGGTCATCAACAGCCGCACCTCCGGCCGCTGCTCGGCTTCCGCTCGCACCGCGGTGTCCAGCTCTTGGACCTGCTCCTGTAAACGATCCAGCATCCCCAGCAACTCCGTTCGGCGCCGCGCCGTCCAGCCTTCCAACGGCAACTGTTCCAGCACCGCGCGTCCTTCCTTGCTCCACAACTTCCTCTTCCGCCGCACACCCTGGTTCAGCGCCAGATGCTGCAACTGGTTCTTCACCTGGGTGCGCCACTCCACCAGCTTCTGCCGGTGCCGCAACAACTGCCGCACATCGCGTATCTTCCCGCTGGGAACCCACAACCGCGGAAACCGCCCGTCGATCAGCAACTGCAAAATATGCCGCGCATCCCGCCGGTCGGTCTTCTGTCGTCGTACCACCATCTGCCGGATCTGTGCCGCGTCCCCAATCCACAACTCCTGCCCCAACTCGGCCAGCAACTGCTCGAACCACTGCGAGTTGCCCACCGCTTCCATCCCCACCCGCACTGGCCCCTGCAGCTGTTGATAGAACCGGCGCGCCTCTCCTTTCTCGTGCTCCAAACGAAATTCCAACACCTCGCCCGTCTCCTTGTCCACCATGGCGATCTGCTGGTAGTTCGGGTGAAAATCGCAGCCTATAATCTTCATTGCGGCTCCTTCCGACCGAGCCTTGGTTTTCGCAAACACAAGTCTACTCGCTAGGTTCTGGAGCCGCTCCTTCGTCATCCAATCAAACCCGGCCGTATTTTGGACGGCGGTGAGGGATCTGCTTTTTCTGCGGCGTGGCGGCCCATACGCGTTTCGGCAAAGTCGAATGGAAGATGCGTCGGGAGGTTTTCGCACAACCCGTGTAGAATGTGCACTTACAAAAATGCGTCTGTAAGCCATTTAGAATACGCACTTACAGGATCATTAGACTTAAAGTCGTTTAGAATGCGCACTTACGAAAACAAGGTGGGGGGGTAGGGGGTGCAATCGACCTCCGGCGAACTAGCCCAAGACAAAGCTAGACAAGCTGGTAACCAATGGACCCGGCACGTGAACTCGCAAAATGGCTGATCTTCGGCGGCCTCATCCTGCTTGCCTTCGGCGGGCTCCTGCTGCTCGGGAGCCGTCTCCCGCTGCGCCTCGGACGTCTGCCCGGCGATATCGCCATCCGCGGCCGGCACGGTTCGTTCTATTTTCCGATTGTCACCAGCCTCCTGCTGAGCGTCGTGCTTACGCTCCTGATGTGGCTGGTCTCTTATTTCCGGAAATGATTCCGAAAGGAAACTCTCTCGGCTGAAGTCGTGGCGAAACTTTGCCCATGGTAAAACCCTTTCAGCTTCCGCTGATGCCCGCGCCGCACCATCTGGTCGGTCAGCGACCTCACCGCGCGCATCCGCGATCTGCTGGCCGGCGAGTTCACCGACGTTTTCGTCGAGGGCGAAGTCTCCAACGCCCACGCCGCCCAATCCGGCCATCTCTATTTCACGCTCAAGGACGCCTCGCGCGCAGATTCGCTGCGTCTGTTTCCGCAACCAGCTGGCCCGCCTGAAATTCCGCCCCGAGGACGGCCTGCACGTCACCGTGCGCGGCTCCATCAGCGTCTACGAATCGCGCGGCGAATATCAGATTCTACGTCGAGCACGTCGAGCCGGTCGGCCTCGGCGCGCTGCAACTGGCCTTCGAGCAGCTGAAAAAGCGCCTGGACGCCGAAGGCCTCTTCGATCCCGCGCGCAAAAAGCCGCTGCCCGTGCTGCCCCAGCGCGTCGGCCTGATCACCTCGCCCAGCGGCGCCGCCGTGCGCGACATTGTGCGCATCCTGCGCCGCCGCTTTCCCAATCTGCACGTTCATGCTCTATCCCGTGCGCGTGCAGGGCGAAGGCGCGGCCGGCGAAATCGTCGCAAGCCATCAAATATTTCAACCGCAAGCAGCTTGCCGACGTTCTCATCCTCGCGCGCGGCGGCGGCTCGCTCGAAGACCTCTGGGCTTTCAACGAAGAAACCGTCGCGCGCGCCATTGCCGCCTGCGCCATTCCCATCATCACCGGCGTCGGCCACGAGACCGATTTCACCATCGCCGATTTCGCCGCCGACATGCGCGCCTCCACGCCTTCCGCCGCCGCCGAGACTGGTCGTGCGCACGCGCCAGGAATTCGACGCGCCACCTTGGCCGAGCTGCGCGACAAAGATCGCCCAGCTCATGCGCTATCGCCTGCTGCAATCGCAGCCACAGGCTGCGCGATCTCAATCTGCATCGCGGCCGCGCGCCGGCTGGAAGACGCGCTGCGCCGCAAGCGCCAGCATACCGACGAGCTCGCCGCGCAGCTGGCCGAGGCCCTGCGCGGCCAGCTCCAGACGCTTCGAGCGCCGCTTCGATACGTCGCTCGCACGCGCCTCGCCGCCGTCGACTTTCGCGCCCGCCTCCGGGCCGCCGCCGTGCGCCTGGAGCAGCGCGCCGCCGCGCTTGAGGTGCGCATCGAGCGCGCGCTCGCGGCCAAAGCGCCAGCGGCTGGATCGATTTGCGCCTGCAACTCGAAGAGCGCAGCCCGCTGCGCGTGCTCGAGCGCGGCTACGCCATCTGCTACGACGCGGCCGGCAACGTCGTGCAGGCCGCCGATCAAGTCGCGATTGGCGACGAGATCCGCGTGCAGCTCGCGCGCGGCCGCTTAGGCGCCGAAGTGCGCGAGCGAGAGCTTACCGCCGCTGAGAATCTGCAAAACACTGGTGAAATAACGGGGTCCGAACCGGCGGCGGAGAATTTACGGAAAAAATGAAAAGGACGAATCGCTCGGCTAATCGTCCAGATCCGATGACGAAGCCACCTTCAGCACCGCCAGGAACGCTTCCTGCGGAATATCCACGCGTCCCACGCGCTTCATGCGCCGCTTGCCTTCTTTCTGTTTCTCCAGCAGCTTGCGCTTGCGCGAGATATCGCCGCCATAGCATTTGGCCAGCACGTTTTTTCGTATGGGGCTGATCGTTTCGCGCGCGATCACGCGGCTGCCGATGGCCGCTTGCAGCGGCACTTCAAACATCTGCCGCGGAATCAGCTTGCGCAATCGCGTCACCAGTTCGCGCCCGCGCTCGTAGGCCTGATCGCCGTGGCAGACCAGCGTCAGCGCATCCACGGGCTCGCCGCCCACCAGCACGTCGAGTTTCACCAGGTCGCCTTCGCGATAGCCGGCCAGATGATAGTCGAGCGAGGCGTAACCGCGCGAAACGCTTTTCAGGCGGTCGTAAAAGTCCAGCACGATCTCGTTCAGCGGCAATTCGTAGGTGAGCATCACGCGCGTGGGCGAGAGATACTCGAAGCCTTTTTGCACCCCGCGCTTCTCCGTGCAGAGCTGCAGAATCGCGCCCACGGAATCGTCGGCGGTGATGATCATGGCCGTGATCACGGGCTCTTCGATCTTGGCGATCTGCGCCGGCGAAGGAAACTTGGTGGGATTGTCCACTTCGAGCACTTCGCCCGCCGTCGTGGTGATGCGATAGCGCACGCTCGGCGCGGTGGTGATCAGGTCGATGCCGAACTCGCGTTCCAGGCGCTCCTGCACGATCTCCATGTGCAGCAGGCCCAGAAAGCCGCAGCGGAACCCGAAGCCCAGCGCGACGGAGTTTTCCGGCTCGTAGAAAAAGGCCGCGTCGTTCAGTTGCAGTTTGCCCAGAGCGTCGCGCAGCATTTCGTAATCGTGAGACTGCACGGGATAAAGTCCCGCGAACACCATCGGTTTGATGGCTTCAAAGCCGGGAAGCGGCGGAGCGGGACGAGCCGCGTCGACGATCGTATCGCCCACGCGCGCATCGGCCACGCGCTTGATATTGGCGATCACGAAGCCCACTTCGCCCGCGCCAAGCTCTTCCAGCACCACGGGCTTGGGCGTGAGCGCGCCGAGGCTTTCCACTTCGTAGACTTCGTTGTTGAAGCAAAGGCGAATTTTCTGGTGCGGCCGCAAGCAGCCATCCATCACGCGCACCAGCACCACCGCGCCGCGATAAGGGTCGAACCAGGAGTCGAAGATCAGCGCCCGAAGCGGCGCTTCCGCGGAGCCTGTTGGCGGCGGAATGCGAGCCACCACCGCATCGAGCACTTTCTCCACGCCCAGGCCGCTTTTGGCGCTGATGGCCAGCGCGTCGGCGGCCGGAATGGCCAGCACGGTTTCCATCTGCTCCTTTACCTCTTCGGGATGCGCGGCGGGAAGGTCGATCTTGTTAATCACCGGAATAATGGTTAGATTGTGCTGCGCGGCCAGAAACGTGTTGGCGACAGTCTGCGCTTCCACGCCCTGGCTGGCGTCCACCACCAGCAGCGCTCCTTCGCAGGCGGAAAGAGCGCGCGAAACCTCGTAGGAAAAATCGACGTGGCCGGGAGTATCGATGAGATTGAGCTGATATTCTTGGCCGTCCGCGGCGCGATAATGCAGGCGAATGCTCTTGGCCTTGATGGTGATGCCGCGCTCGCGCTCGAGGTCCATGGAGTCGAGCACCTGCGCCGTCATTTCGCGCTGGCTCAGCGCGCCGGTAAGCTCCAGCAGCCGATCGGCAAGGGTCGACTTGCCGTGGTCGATGTGCGCGATGATACAGAAGTTACGGATGAAACGGGAATCCATGTGGATGCGTTATCTCGGCGCCAGGCAATCGTGCGGCTCGCCGCGGCGAGGGAGCAAAGCGCGCTGAGAGTACTCAGTTTGCCACAACTGGAGACGCGCGGCCAGGAACGGGAGCCGATGGAGCTTCGGCGGAGGCTAGAATTGCCCGGTCTCGGGCACAATCAGTTGATAGTGCGGCACGTGAACACGCGGCGAAAGTTTTATGCGCAATCGGGACGGTATATATTGTCTTTGTCTCCGGCTCGCCGTAAGACCCGGCAGAAACGAATCGGAACGGCATTACCTAGCGGTCTTTGCCTAGTAGGGTTAGATAGCAGCAATACATAGCGGGCCTTACATAAATAATGAGCGTCGACGTCAGCAAACACCTGGACCGCGCCAAGCGGCACCTCGAGAAGAACAAGCTCGAGGACGCCGTGGAGGCCTATGAGTCCGTCCTCAACGAAGTGCCCGGCCATGCCGAGGCTTTGCAGGCGCTGGGAGACTTGTACACGCGGCTGGGCCAGAGCGATCGCGCCATCACCTATTACAACATGCTCTTCGACCGCTTCTTCGAGATGCACGAGGAGAACAAGGCCCTGGCGATCTACAGCCGCATACTCAAGGGCATTCAGCAGCCTCCGGAACGCCTGGCGCGCTACGCATTGTTGCTGCAGAAGCAGAACCGGCCCGAAGAAGCCGTTGAGCAATACTCGTTCGCATCGGAATTGTTTATGGCTCGCGGGAAGCAGGAGGCCGCACTCGATTGCCTGGAGCGAGTGGCGCAGCTCGATCCGGATAATTCCGAGCGTCAGGTGGCGATCGCCGAACTCGCCGAACACCTGGGCAAGAAAGCCCTCGCGGCCAGGGGTTTCCTACGCGCAGGCCAGCTGGCTGAGGCATCTGGAAGTGCGGATGCGGGAATGAGCCTGTTGATGCGGGCCCATGAGCTTGTGCCCGGCGAGCGCGGACCGGCGCTGGTTTGCGCGCAGGCTCTGCTGCGCCGCGGAGATGCCGCGGGCGCGCTGCCGCTCCTGGAACCTTTTGCCAAAGGGGATCTGGATCTGGCGTTCCTGCATACCCTGGGCGAGGCGCTGCTTTCCACAGGAGCATTACCTCGCGCACGTGAGGTGCTCGAGCGGCTTCCGGCCAATCAGCCCGAAACGGGCAATAAAGTCTTCGAGTTAGCAAACCTTTATTTGGCGGCCAATCAGGATTCGGACGCCGTGACCTTACTGCAGCGATTTCGAGAAAAGATGAGCGCAGGGGGCCGGGACAACGACTTCGCTAGTCGTCTCGACGCTTTGGCCGACGCCCATCCCGGGTCGCTTCCTCTCACCGAATTCTGGGCCGGCATGTACGGCCAGTTGAACCGCGAAGCGAAATATTTCGACGCCCTGGTTCGGCTCTTCGATCTGTATACCGCCGCGAACGATGTGGGGCGGGCTTCCGAGACATTTGAGAAGCTGGTGGACATCGACCCCTACGATGCCCGCAACCAGAAGCGTTTCAGCCAGATCGAAGCTCAGGCCGATCCCGCCTTTCTTTCCCGTATGCGGACTCGCCTGGGCCAGTTGGGCACGCACGCCGCCGAGGCGCAGCCGCCGGTCGCTGAGGGCAGTTCGCCTCCTGCTTCAGAAGAACAAACCAGCCCGGGTTCGCTGGAAGATCTGATGGTGCAGGCGGAAATTTTTCTTCAGTACTCGCTGCAGCCCAAAGCCGTGGAACGGCTGCAAAGGATTGCGCAACTTTTCCCAGGCGAGGAGAAAAACAACGAGCGGCTGCGCAACCTCTATCAACTCGCGAACTGGTGGCCCGAAGGCTCCTCCGAGACGCCCGCGGCGTCCTCCGACCAGGGCGCAGCGACCGCGACCTCCGCCGTCGATTCGGCGGACAATATGCGCGACCTGGCCAAGATTTCGGAGATCAGCCGGTCGCTCTTTCGCCTGCCCTCGGCGCGGGCCATTCTCTCGGCCGGCATCAACGAGATCGGCAATCATCTGCACGTCACGCGCTGTATTGCCGTGATCGGACCTCCGGGTAAGCCGCCGCAGATGGCTTCGGAGTTTTGCGCGTCCAATGTCGAGCCCGCGAACGGGGCTGCTGGTAAGGCTTTTCGATCAATTGGATCGCGCCGCGCCCGACCCGCTCGGCGGCCTTGCCCCTGGATGCGGCGGCCGCACCGGCCCTGCGCGAATTGGGACTGGAAACGGTCCTGGGCGTGGCCCTGATGGACCGCGAGACGCAGAGCCAGGCGGGCATGCTGGTGGCGGGCTACGCCTCTCCGCACCCGTGGCGGCCGAACGAAACTTACTTCCTGCAGGCCGTCGGCGACCAAATGCTCATGGGCGTGAACCACACGCGCCTGCGCAGCCTGGCGCGCACCGTGGGAGTCGCGGACGAGAAAACCGGCCTGCTGGCGCGCAGCTCCTATCAGGAGTGCCTTTTGGCGGAGGCGCAACGCGCCAAATCCAATGGCATTGCTCTGGCGCTGGCATTGGTTCAGATCGACGGCGGACCTGAAATGCTGCGCAAGCAAGGCGAGATCCAGCTCGAGCGCTATCTGGAACAGCTGGCACGCGCCTTTCAGGCGCTCATCCGCCAGACCGATCTGGCCGTCAAGTACACTGCATGGACGATCGCGTTTATCCTGCCGGACACGGGCCTTGCGGGAGCACAAATCCTGGCGGAAAAATTGCGCAAGGCCGCCACGCAAATTGCGCCGCCTTGGAATGGAGGCGTGCCGCTCACGTTCAGCGCCAGCGTGGCCGAAGCGGTCGCGCGTCCCGATTACGATAGCGAGGACATCGTGACCGAATTGATCAACCGGGCCGAGGCGGGTTTGGAACAAGCGCATGTCTCGCGGAGGCGACGTGGTCATTGCCTCCAGTTTGCGGGGAAATTGAACGATGGCCATTGAGAAACTTGGCGTGGTGGGCTGCGGGCTGATGGGATCGGGAATCGCGCAGACGGCGGCACAGGCCGGGGTGCAAGTGACCGTACGCGAGGTGTCCAAGGAGTTGCTCGACAAGGGCTTCGCCAGCATCGACAAAAACCTGGGACGATTGATACAGAGAGGGACGCTAACCGCAGCCGAACGCGATGCAGCGCGCGACCGCTTGCGAGGAACCACGCAAGCTCGAGGATTTGGCGGACTGCGACATGGTGATCGAAGCCATCACCGAACAAATTGAGGCCAAGAAGGAACTTTTTCGGTCCCTCGACGCCGTGTGCCCTCCGCGAACGATTTATGCCAGCAATACCTCTTCGCTTTCGATCACGGAGATGGCCGTGGCGACGCGAGCGGCGCGAGCGCTTCGTGGGCCTGCACTTCTTTAATCCGGTGCCGATCATGAAGCTGGTGGAGGTCATTCGCACGATTGCCACCGATCGCAGCGTCTATGAAGAAGTGACCGCCTTTGCCGCGCGGCTGGGCAAAACGGCGGTGCGCACCAGCGACCGCACCGGTTTTATCGTGAACCGGCTGCTGGTTCCCTATTTGCTGGATGCGGTGCGCGCGCTGGAGGAAGGGGTGGCCAGCGATTCCGGATATCGACCAAGCCATGAAGCTGGGCTGCGGACATCCCATGGGACCGCTGACGCTGCTCGATTTCGTGGGGCTGGACACGACGTATTACATCGCCAATATTATGTTCGACGAATTCAAGGAGCGGCGCTTCGCTCCGCCGCCGCTGCTGAAACGCATGGTGATGGCGGGGTGGAACGGGCGGAAATCCGGGCGGGGCTTTTACGAATACAGCGACCCGGAAAATCCCAAGCCGATGTCGCTAGCAAATGGAGCGATAACGCCGAGCATCGAGCGGAGCCTGCATGCCCTATCAGAATTTGATTTTCGAGAAAAAAGACCATATCGGCACGATCACCTTCAACCGGCCGAGAGTCCTGAACGCGCTCAATCGCGAAACAATGGACGAGCTGGACGCGCTGCTCTCGGAAGCCCGGAGCGACACCGATTTGCGCGTGCTGATTCTCACCGGAGCGGGCGATAAAGCGTTCGTCGCCGGCGCGGACATCAACGAGCTTGCCCGGCAAACGCCCGCCAGCGGGCGAGAAACGTCTTTGCACGGCCAAGCCGTGCTGCATAAGCTGGAAACGCTGGGGAAGCCTTCGATTGCGGCGATCAATGGATTCGCGCTGGGAGGCGGATGCGAAATGGCGCTGGCGTGCTCGATCCGCCTGGCGAGCCGCACCGCGAAATTAGGCCAGCCGGAAGTGAAACTGGGCATCATTCCCGGATACGGCGGAACGCAGCGGCTGGCGCGGCTGTGCGGCAAGGGTGTGGCGCACGAGCTGTGCCTGAGCGGCGAGATGATTTCGGCGGAAGAGGCGCAGCGCATCGGCCTTGTGAATCATGTTTACGAGCCGGCGGAACTTGCTGCCGGCGGCGCAAGACCTGGCCGCGAAAATCGCCGCGAATGCGCCGCTGGCGGTGCAGCTCACCATGGAAGCGATCGAGCGCGGCCCGGACATGCCGCAGGAGCAAGGCCTCTTTCTGGAAGCGGCGCTTTTTGGCGTGTGCTGCGCGACCGAGGATATGCGCGAAGGCACGCGGGCGTTTCTCGAAAAGCGCGCGGCGCAGTTTCAAGGAAAATGAGCGCCATGCGCGATGGCACAATTGCGGAGAGCGCGATGAGCGACGATTTTCAGGCCAATGAGATTCGCGGCGCCTACGACGCGTCGGGAATGCGCTTCGGAATCGTGGTGAGCCGGTTCAACAGCTTCATCACCGAACGGCTGCTGGCCGGGGCCATCGAGGCCCTGGAAAAAGGCGGCGCGTCGGCGGCGCAGCACCGACATCGTGCGCGTGCCGGGCTCGTTCGAGATTCCGCTGGCGGCCAAAAAGATGGCGCAGGCGCGGCGTTACGATGCGATCATCGCCATCGGCTGCGTGCTGCGCGGGGAGACGGCGCATTTCGATTACGTGGCCTCGGAAGTCGCGCGCGGCGTTCAGTTGGCGCAAATGGACACGGGAGTGCCGATTATTTTTTGCGTCTTGACCTGCGATACGCTCGAGCAGGCCATCGACCGCGCCGGGCTGAAGAGCGGAAACAAAGGCTACGAGTCGGGCCTGGCCGCGCTCGAAATGGCGCAGGTGTCCAGACAGTTGCGGGCGGCGGCCGCGCCGATTGCAGCCGTGCGCATGCGAGAAGCGCCGCTAAGATGCCGCAGCGGCGAAAGGCCCGGCAGTACGCGCTGCAGATGCTCTTTCAGTGGGAGATCGGCAAGCAAGACCCTGGGCGCATCGAGGACGGCTTCTGGCGCATCGCTCGCGCGGAGAAGAGCACGCGCGCGTTCGCGAACGATCTTTTCGAGGCCGTGGTGAAGAACGCGCCGGAACTCGACGCCCTGGTCGCTCACACACGTCGAGAATTGGCGCATGGACCGGCTGGCGGTGATCGACCGGGCCATCCTGCGGCTGGGCGCGCAGGAGTTGCGCTCGGGTAAGACGCCGCGCAAAGTAGTGCTGAACGAAGCGGTGGAGCTGGCCAAGACATTTTCGTCCGAAGATGCGGCGGGATTCGTGAACGGCGTGCTGGATTCGGTGTTGCACGCCCTGGCGGAAAACAAGAAGCCGACGTAGCGAAAGCCCCAAGAAGAACGACTGACCGAGCGCGACGGCGGCGCGGTCAGGCTTCCAGAACACCTTCCATAATGGGAACGGCAGTGCCGCTCACGCGGGGCACCAATTTTCCGCGTTGCGCGAGGACTTCCACGCGGATGCGGCTGGGACGCTGCATTTCGACTCCTTGATGGATCTCGAGCGGAGTGGCGAGTTTGAGGCGGCCCCGGTGCACGAGATAAGCGCCGAGCGAGCCGGCCGCGGATCCGGTGGCGGGATCTTCTCCCAATTCCCAAGGAAGCATGCCGCGGGCGAAGACGGTATTTTTGTTTTCCGACGTGAAGCAGTAGGCCATGGTGGCGGACTCGCCAAGCACGCGCCGCAGCGCGGGCGGATTGGCCTCGATGCGGCGCAGGCCGGAACGCCGCTTTACGGGGACGAGGAGATTGAAAATTCCGGTGGAGACACATTCGAGAGGCAGCGAGGAATCGAGATCGCGCGAGCCGAGAGAGAGCGCGCGAGCGAGCGCAGCGCGGTCGATACGAGCGGCGCGGAATTCGGCCGGCTTCTGAGTCATGGCCACGCGAACGGGCCGCCCCTCGCGGAAGGTAATTTCCACGGGCAGCACGCCGGCGCCGGTTTGCTGCAGGACGTGCACGCTGCCTTCCTGCGCCGGCACGACTCCGAGCTGCGCCAGAAGAAACCAGGTGCCGATGACCGGATGGCCGGCCAGAGGCAGCTCGCATTTGGTGGTAAAAATGCGCAGGCGAGCGAGGGCCCGGTTGCCGGTGGGCTTTTGCACGAATACGGTTTCGGAAAGATTCATCTCGCGCGCGATGGCCTGCATCTGCGCGAGAGGTGAGACCGTCGCCATCGGTGACCACGGCGAGCGGGATTGCCCGCGAAGGGCTTGTCGGTAAAAACATCGAGCTGATAAAAGTGCCGTTTCATCTTCCCTTACTCAAAGACCGATTACAAAGACTGCACCAAGGCGCTGACCTCGTTCAAGAGGCGCTTGGTGGTCTCCGGGCGCGTCGTTTCCGAATAGACGCGCAGCATATGTTCGGTGCCGGAGGCGCGCACCATGACCCAGCCGATTTCACCCAGGTACACTTTGATGCCATCGAGGTCTTCGCGGCGAACGACGGGCCATTCGCCGATGCGAGCCAGGCTGAGAATCGGCGCGCAGAAATATTCGATGGCGCGCTCTTTTTGTCCGGGGCGCAACTCCGAGATCGACGCGGCCGTAATGATGTTCGCCGAACTCGGCGTGCAGGAGGGCGACGAGTTCGCCGAGGGATTTGCGATGCCAGGCCATGACTTCGGCCAGCAGCAGCGCGATGACGGTGGCGTCGCGCTCGGGCAGATAAAGCTTGGTGCCGATGCCGCCGGACTCTTCGCCGCCCAGCAGGATGTCGCGCTCGAGCATCAGCTCGCAGATGTACTTGAATCCGACGGGCACTTCATGCACGCGGCCGGCCGATAGTGCGCGGCGATCTTGTCGAGCAGCTTGGTGGTGGAAAAAGTCTTGGCCACATCGCCGGCGATCTGGCGGGTGCCGGCGAGATGCCAGAAAAGGATGCGAAAGGATTTGGTGCGGCGTGATGAACGTGCCGTCGCGATCCATGGCGCCGATGCGATCACCATCGCCATCGGCGGCAAACCCGGCATCGTAGCCTCCCGCGAGCATGGCTTCACGCAACGCCGCGACGTGAGGCTCGATGGGCTCGGGATTGACGCCGCCGAAGAGCGGATCGCGCGTGCCGCGGATCTCGTCGCAGGCGACGCCCTGGCGGCGCATCAGCGAAGACAACAGCCCGCGAGCCGCGCCGTGCATGGGATCGACAACGAAGCGCAGGCTCGGCGGCGCGCATTTTTTCCCAATCCACCAGCTTCTCGATGGTATCGAGATAGGGCCCGAGAATATCGAGCGAGTGAATTTGCTCGGGACGCGGAGGCAGAGGGGGAATGCCGCCGGACAGCACGGCGGCTAATTCCTCTTCGATCTGCGCCACGATCGAAGGCAATGGCGAACTGCCGTAGCTGGCCTTGAACTTGATGCCGTTCCAGCGATAGGGATTGTGGCTGGCCGTGATCATGACGCCGCCGGCCGCGTCGACGCTGGCGCACCAGCAAGGAGACCGCGGGAGAAGGACAGGGCGACTTCGGAGAGCCAGACGGGCATGCCGGTCATGGCGATGGTTTCGGCGGCAGCCTGGGCGAAGCGTTCCGAGCGAAGCGATTATCGTAATCCGACGATCACGCCGCTCGATCGGGCTTCTCGGCGCGGACGATGTAACGAGCGATGGCGTAAGCGACTTTGCGGACATTTTCAAACGTGAAGTCGTCGGCAATGACGCCACGCCAGCCGTCGGTGCCAAAACGGATCGTACTCACGTGACGGGCTCACGGGGCAATCAGTATATGCGAAGCAATGGCGCTGGCGAAGGGCTCGGAGCTAGAGCAGTTTTTGCAGACGATGGTTTTCCAGCCACTTTACCACGCGGCCGACGTCCTGGGCGCGTTCGCGAGAGCAGACCAGAAGCGCGTCGGACGTTTCCACGACGACCAAGTCCGAGACTCCCACGGCGGCGACGAATTTTGAGGGGCTCCAGATGATGTTTCCCGCCGCGTCGAGGGCAAGGAATCGGCCGCCGGAGACGTTTGCGCCCGCACGCTTGGCCAAAAGCTCGTAGACAGCGGCCCAAGAGCCGATGTCGCTCCAGCCGACCGAGGCGGGAATGACAAAGACGCGGCTGTGCTTGGAATCGCGCGAGGCTGGTTCGAGGATCGCGTAGTCGACAGAAATATTTTCGAGGCGCGCGTATTCGCGCTGCAGACACGGCGGAATATTTCGAGGTTCCCACGCTTTCGGCGAGACGCATCATGGCGGCGTGTGTTTTGGGCAGATGACGCCGAAGAGTTTCGACGAATGTGGAGAGGCGCCAGAAGAACATGCCGGCATTCCAGAGATAGCGGCCTGAAGCGACATATTTGCGGGCCAGCGCGAGGGAAGGCTTTTCGGTAAAGCGGCGAACGGGATAGGCGCCATCGTTGGAAGATGCGGAGGACTGCCCGCGGTTGCGCGCAGCTCGTTCGATGTAGCCGTAGCCGGTCTCCGGGCGCGTCGGCGGGATTCCCAGGACGACGAGAGCATCGGGCTGGGCGGCGATTCGCAAGGCCGCGCGAACGATTTGGCGATAGCGCGCGGGCTTGGCGATGAAGTGGTCGGCGGGCAGAATGGCCATGAGCGCATCGCCGCTGGACTCTTCCCTCAGCAGATGCGCAGCGGCAAGAGCAATGGCTGCTGTTGTATTGCGGCCGACGGGCTCGACCAATGCATGTTGCGAGGGAACCTGCCACAACTGGCGGCGCACCGCATCGGCTTGCTCGTGGTTGGTGACGACCCAAATGCGCGAAGTGGAAAAGAGCGGGGAAAGGCGCTCAAAGGTCTGCTCGAGCATCGTTTTTTGTCCGACGATGTTCAGCAGCTGCTTGGGCGAACGAGTGCGGCTGCGCGGCCAGAAACGGGTGCCGCGTCCACCCGCGAGAATGATAGCGTGGGCCGCCGGCGACTTCATTGGCGGAGGACTGCTGAGCGCTGCGATTCGCCGACTCCACTTTCGGCGAGTTCGCGCGAAAGTTGCTGGAGATCGGGTACGTAGGTGCGCAGGAGCTTGATGGACGAGTGGGCGATCAACTGGTAACCGCCGAGAGCAGCCGGCAGCAGCCAGGCTTCCCCGCGAGCAAAGGGCATGGATTCCGAGCCCCACCGGATTCGGCCTTGCCCATCGAGCAGAACCAATAACTCGAAGCGGTCCGGAGAGGTGGTTGCATCAACGGTATCGGAAAATTCCCAAATTTCCGTGGCGAAATAGGGACATGCCGCCAAATAGGTTCTCTGCAAGGGACCTTGCTGAATTTGTACGCCCCGGCGTTTTTCCGCATCGCTGCGTTCCGAACTCCAGAACATCCATGGCCTGATCGATGTGCAGGGGGCGGAATGAACCATCCGCCTGCCGCCGCTGGTAATCGAAGACCCGGTAGGTGATATCGGAATGCTGCTGCACTTCGCATAAGAGCATGCCCGGACCGATGGTGTGCGCGCTTCCGGCAGGAACGAAAAAGGCATCCCCGGCCTGGACAGGGAGCTTGCACAGGCAGCGTTCGACGTCCGCTTCGGCCAGGGCTTGGCGAAATATTTCAGGCGTAATGCCCGGCTCCAGGCCCAGGCGAAGTTCCGCGGAGGGTTGTGCGGCAACCGCGTACCACATTTCGGTTTTTCCCACGCCGCCTGCCGCGGCTTCATGCTGGCGAGCGTATTCGTCGCTGGGATGGACCTGCACAGACAGCTTTTCGGCGGGGAAGATGAATTTTACAAGGAGAGGAATGTGAGGGCCGCCTTCGATGCGGCGCCCAATCCAGTCGGCGGAAAGCGAAGTCCAAGCTTCGCCGAGGGCGCGTCCCCTTAGCTGGCCGGAGGCAAAGGCGCATTGGTCCCCGGTGAGCCAAACTTCGCCGATCGGGTCGCTCGCGGCCGCGATACTCTCAAAGAAGGGAGCCAAGTTCCGCGAGCCCCAAATGCGGGGCACAAAGACGGGCGTCAGGCGCGAAGGCGACACGCTCACGGAGCAACTGCGGCGGAAGCGAAGAAGCGCTCGAGCCTGCGCAATCCTTCCTCGATGCGATCGATGGAGGTCGCATAGGAGAAGCGCAGGTAGCCGGGCGCGCCAAAGGCGTCTCCAGGCACAACCGCGACGTGCTCGCGTTCGAGCAAATGCCGCGCGAGCGCCGTGGAATCGCCGGAGCCATTGACCAGATGCGCGGAGACATCGGGAAAAGCGTAAAAGGCGCCGGAGGGTTCGGGACAAGAGACGCCGGGAATGGCACTCAAGCCAGCCAGAATGCGGGCACGGCGCCGAGCGTACTCAGCGAGCATGACGGGCACTGAATCCATGGGCCCAGTCAGCGCGGCCAGAGCCGCGTACTGCGAGATGGAAGTAGGATTCGAGGTGCACTGGCTCTGTACCTTGAGCATGGCGTCGATAATCGATTTGGGCGCGAGGGCATAGCCGATACGCCAACCCGTCATGGCAAAAGTCTTGGAGAGCGAGCCGACGACGATCAGATGGGGCTTGGAACCCCTTATGCTGGCAACGGAATAAGGGCTGGCCGAGCCATAAGTGAAGTGCGAATAGCACTCATCGGTGAGCAGCCAGATACCGTGGCGGCGGCAGACTTCATAGATTTTTTCAAACTCGGCCGGAGGAATCACCGCGCCGGTGGGATTATTCGGCGAATTGATGATGGCCAAGCGCGTACGAGGGGTAATGGCTTCTTCCAACTGATCGGCGCGCAAGCTGAACGCGCTGGCGGCGTCGGTAGAGACGAAAACAGGCTCGCCACCCGCGATCTTGACGATGTCCGGGTAGCTCACCCAATAGGGCGCCGGAATGACGACTTCGTCACCCTCCTGAATGAGGGACATCACGGCGTTGTAAATGGCATGCTTGCCGCCAACGCAGATGATGCTCTCGCTCGGTTCGTAAGAGCTGCCGAGTTGCTGCGCATGCCAGCGGCACACGGCCTCGCGCAGCGGTGTTATACCCGCGGTGGCGGTGTATTTGGTGCGGTTGCGCTCGAGCGCATCGATGGCCGCCTCTTTGATGTGAGCGGGCGTGGGAAAATCGGGCTCGCCCGGCCCGAAGTCGACAACATCCAACCCTCGGGCGCGCAGCCTTTCCGCCTCCACGAGAACCGCCATGGTTGGCGACACAGCGATACGGTTTATGCGATCGGCAAGTCGTTCGGTCATTTAACTCCCCTGAGAGGTTTACTAGATTACCTTGGCCCGAAGGCGGCGTTCAACGGCGACGGGAACGAGGCCGCTGACGGAGCCGCCGAGCCGCGCGATTTCGCGAACCAGGCGCGAGCTGAGGAAGCTATATTCCGCAGCCGGCAGCATGAAGACGGTCTCGAGCCCGGGCTGAAGCTTTCGGTTCATCATGGCCATCTGCAACTCGAATTCGTAATCGGACACGGCGCGAATGCCGCGAAGAAGCACGCGAGCCTTACGTTCCCTGGCATAGTCGACCAGAAGCCCATGAAAGCAATCGATATCCACATTGGCAAAAGGAGCGGTAACCTCGCGCAGCATTTCGGTGCGTTCGGCCAGGGTGAAGAGCGGCTCCTTTTCGGTGTTGCGAAGAATAGCCACCGTCAGACGGCCGAAAATCTTAGCGCCCCGTTCGATCAGGTCGAGGTGCCCATTGGTCACCGGATCGAATGAGCCGGGATATATGGCCAGAATAGGTTCCATTTTGGAATAAGTTATTTTATCGCAGAGTTATGCCGGCGGACAAAAAATCGGCGCACGTCTATCCGGGTTGTGGTGACAGGGCCTCGCGGCGGCTGCCGAGACGCATTCTCGGTATTTTCGGTGTATCGAAGGGCGACTAGAAGTTCTCTAAAGGGTTGGGAGCCCCGGATTTCAGATCGGCCTAAGTTATTGATATAAGGCGGCTTAGTCACAGTGGCTCTGCCAACCCTTTAGCGATAGAATGAGAGCGACAGAGTCGAAGCAAATGGGCATAAACCTGCCAATTTACATGGATAACCATGCCACCACGGCGGTGGACCCGCGGGTATTAAGCGCGATGCTGCCCTATTTCGGCGAGAAATTCGGAAACGCGGCTAGCCGCAACCACTCCTTCGGGTGGGCTGCGGAGGAGGCGGTGGAGAACGCGCGGGGGCAGATTGCGAAGCTGATTCAGGCGGCTCCGAAGGAGATCATTTTCACAAGCGGCGCAACCGAGTCTAATAACCTGGCCATCAAGGGCCTGGCGGAACTCTATCGCGAGAAGGGCAACCACATCATTACGCAGGTGACCGAGCACAGAGCGGTGCTGGACACCTGCAAGCGCCTCGAGAAGTATGGTTACGCGGTGACGTATTTGCCGGTGGGCAAAGACGGCCGCGTCGATCTCGACGATTTGCGGCGCGCGATCACGCCCAAGACGATCCTGATCACCATCATGTACGCGAATAACGAAATCGGCGTAGTTCAACCGATCGAGGAAATCGGGAAGATCGCCAAGGAGAAGGGCGTCTTCTTCCATAGCGATGCGGTGCAGGCGGTGGGAAAGATTCCGGTGGATGTTAACAGGGACAATATCGATCTGCTGTCGATGACGGCCCACAAACTCTACGGGCCGAAAGGTTGCGGCGTGCTGTATGTACGGCGGCGTAATCCTCGCGTGCAATTGGCCCCGCAGATCGACGGCGGCGGACACGAGCGCGGGATGCGTTCGGGAACGCTGAACGTTCCGGGCATCGTGGGGTTTGGAAAGGCCGCGGAGCTCTGCCAGAACGAAATGGCGGAGGAAAGCAAGCGGCTAGGCGGCTGGCGCGATCAACTGAAGGAAGCGATTTTCAAGGGTTTGGAGGAAGTGTACGTTAACGGATCGATGGTCCACAGGCTGCCGCAGAATTTGAATCTTAGTTTCCCTTATGTGGACGGCGAGTCATTGCTGATGGGCATGAACGACGTCGCGGTATCGAGCGGTTCTGCCTGCACGTCGGCCAAGATGGAACCGAGCTACGTCTTAAAGGCGCTAGGCGTGAAAGAAGACTTGGCCCACAGCTCGATTCGCTTTGGGCTGGGCCGCTTCAATACCAAGGAGGAGGTCGATTACGTGGGCGAGCGCGTGATCGAAGTGGTGAGCCGCCTTCGGGAGATCTCGCCACTTTACGAAATGGCCAAGGAAGGCGCGCATTTAAGCAAAGCGAATTCCAAACCGGTGTAAGCTTAGGTTGTACCGTTGTCCAGGGGATTACATCAGAGGTTCCACCACAAATGATTCACGTTACAGAAAAAGCAGCAAAAAAGATTCGAGAGCTTCTTTCCAAGGAGGGAGTGCCTGCCGGGGGCCTGCGCCTGGGCGTGCAGGGCGGCGGCTGCTCCGGGCTTACTTACGCCATGAGGCTGGAAGCCAAGGCGCGCGAACGGGACAACGTGATCGAAGAGAATGGGGCGCGCGTTTTCGTGGATCCGAAAAGCTTCGTTTATCTCGAGGACGTGACACTGGACTTTGAAGAGACATTGATGCGCCAGGGGTTCGTGTTCCAAAATCCTAGGGCCACCCACAGTTGCGGCTGCGGCACCTCATTCACTGTCTAAAAACTCATCGTTCGCGACGCCGATCGTTCCAATTTTCTGGGCCAATTTTCTGGGATTGCCCGCGAAACGAGTTGTTGCCATCGATAAATTTCTTGGCTCGCCAGTGAGAACGCTGCATTTCTGACGCCAGCTCTCCATCTGCTCAAAGGAAGGAATATGGCACGGACGATTGGAATTGATTTAGGAGCAAGTTTCAGCAGAGCCGGGTACGTGGATAAAGCCGCCGGTCAGCCGAAGTGTATCGCCGGTCCATACGGCGAGACTTTTTGCCCTTCCGTGGTGAGCGTGGATGGAGACGGCGGCGTCCTGGTGGGCGCTCCGGCGGCTCGACGATTGTTCAGCCAACCGGATCGCACGGCGCGCTCGGTGAAACACGCCATGGGGCTGCGCCAAGGCGAGATTCACGAAGAGCTGAGGGCGGCGTTGCGCCTTAATGCGGAGATGGGAGACGAAGCGTGCATTCGCCTGGGCGACAGCCTTTATACGCTGCCGGAACTGACGGCACTGTTGATTCGAGAGCTAAAGATTTGGGCGGAGGTGTTTTTTGGCGAGCCGGTGACCCAAGCGGTGATCGCCGTGCCGGCTGGTTTCAACGACGCGCAGCGCGGGGCCATGCACGAAGCGGGAAGGCTGGCCGGGTTCGAGCAATTGCGATTGATGCCGGAGCCGGCGGCTGCGGCACTCGCCTACGGCTTGCACGAGCAGCAACGAAAGCATGTCGCCGTGTTTGATCTTGGCGGCAGCAGGTTCGACATTTCCATTTTACGGCTTGCCGATGCGGGCGACGGCGACCGCTATCGCGTGATTTCGACCCGGGGAGACGCACGGCTGGGAGGCAACGAGCTGGATGATGTTTTGCTTGGCGTCGCGCGCGAAGAGATCCGGATTCGCCATGGGCTGGATCTTGCCACCGACTCGCAGTGCGTCCAGGCGCTGCGCCGGGCGCTCGCGCAGGCAAAACATGAGCTTTCCATCGCGGACCGCGCTCGGGTGGAGGTTCCGCTGCCGGACCGCAGCCTTTACGTGCGGGAGATCGGCCGGGCCGAGTTCGAGGGCCTGGTGCAGCCGATTCTCGAGCGCGTGGTCAGTCCAGTGAGAACGGCGCTGGAGGATGCAGGGCTTACTCCGGGAGAGATCGACGAAGTTGTGCTGGCGGGCGGGTCGACTCGCATCCCGCTGGTGCGGCGCATGGTGGAGCAGCTTATGGGACGGCGTCCACATACTGAAATCGACCCGGACGAAGTGATCGCTCTGGGCGCGGCGGTGCAGGCGGAGTTGCTCGAGGCCGCCGGCTTGGCGTCCAAAGCCCAAAGTGTTGCCGCGCGACAGCATTAGAGATTTTTCCTGCAATTCGTTCACGCAGATTCCGACCGTCCGATGGGCTGGGCGCGGCGGGCACTATGTTAAGATTTGCAATGCGGTTGCGGTGATGGCTCGCGTGGCCCCGTGGTGCAACGGTTAGCACATCGGCCCTTCAAGCCGGTAATACGGGTTCGATTCCCGTCGGGGCTACCAACTGCATTTTAGAGATCGAGCTGCGAGAGCAGGGCTTCGAGGTTCGATTCGTCGACGATGAGGTCGGGCCGGGTGGCTGCGATCTCTGGCAATTCGTCGAGGGCCTGAAACAGGCGCAGTTTCGCGACAGCGTACTCCTCGGTGCCCGAAAGCGGGCGGCCCGCCGCTCGACCCCACTTCTCGACAGCCGACTGCTTCACAAAAATTTTCAGCGGAAAAACCTGTTTGCGGTCCACCGAGACCATGTAGACGTACTCGGTCCCGGCGGAGAAGCCGCGACGCGCCTTTTGCACTTCGTAGAAATAATACTGATAGACGTAACCGGTTGCCGCCGAATAAGTTTTTACGCGGCGAACGGCTTCAGGACGGCTCATAGAGCGATTATTCCGGGAGGCTATTCGTATGTCAATTCAAGCGGGACTTGAATTAGCGGGATTTGAATGGCCTGGCAAACTCGAAAGCGAGCGCTCACTGCAGCGTATAGGGGCTGATTTCGGAGGCCAACTGCTGAGTTGTTTCCGTGGGCTCGTGGGATGCGATCCACAAAAAGGCGGCGAGGAAGGCCGCTCCGATCAGGAAAGCGATGATCGCAATTTTGGGGATTGGCGGAGCGGCCCTGCCAGCGGGCGCAGCGCCGCCTTGATTGCCTTGATCCTGGGGAGCCTCGGAGCATCCGCCAGCGCGATGCGCACCGCGGAACCTTCGGGGACATCGACGGATTTGGCATCGTGCGCAGTGCTGATCGTCAGCCTTCCCTTAATCGCGGCCAAGGTGATGGCATCGGAGCTTTCGAGGTGGATCAGGCCGACGGCGGCAGGATCGGCGGGACGTATGGTGGCATCGCCCCATATGGTTTCAATGGCTCCCGCCGGCGCGCCCATGAAGGAAACGGCGCCGCGCTGAAGCGTGAAGTCCACTCCCGCCGAATTGCGTGCTAACAGCACGGTGCTGTCTGCCAAAACCTCGATCCGGCCACCGCCGGAAAGCGCAATCTGGGCGCGACCGGACTGGCCCACCGCGACAGCTTCTCCGCTGAAGACAGTCGAACCGGGAAGCAGCGGGGCATCGCGCGTGGTCGCGGATTGGCTGGCGACGATTGTGCCAGCCACCTGGGCCTGGGTCCAAGCAGGCGAGGCCATAAAGGCGATCAGGAAAGCGGCTGTTAACTGCCTAAGAATCTTTGAGATCGCCAAATTTAGGTCCTAAAAATAGAGAAAGGCCGGCGCAACCATGCTAACAAAGGAGGTAGGCGTGTCAAGATTGCTGTCGGCCTTAGACGATAGTTGGATACCACCGGCAGCGAAATGGGTTAGCCGGCTCGATTGAATATAGCTGCCAGAGCGGGCTGCAATTCCGGATATAGGAACCGATATCCCAGCATCTGAAGTTTGCCGGGATACACCCTTTGGCTGCCGAGCAGAAGCGAATCCGCCATTTCGCCGAGCGCCATTCGCAACGCGAAACCAGGCGCGGGAAGAATCGCGGGCCTGTGCAGGACGCGTCCGAGAGTGGCAGTAAACTCCGCATTTTGCACGGGAGTGGGCGCCACGGCATTGGCCACTCCGCTGAGAAGATTCGCTTCCAACGAGAAGCGAATGATTCCGACGATATCTTCCAAGGCGATCCAGGACATCCACTGGCGGCCGGAACCGATTTTTCCTCCCAAACCCAAACGAAACGGGAGCGCGATGCGGGGAAGGGCTCCTCCACGTCTGGCGAGAATGATCCCGAATCGCAGAATGACGACGCGGGCCCCGAACTCCGAGGCGCGCGACGACTCCGCTTCCCAATCGGCGGTGAGTTGAGCGAGAAAATCGTTCCCCGCCGGACTGGACTCGGTCAGTTCCTCGTCGCCGCGGTTTCCATAGAAGCCGATCGCCGATGCGGCGATGAAGATTCGCGGAGGCTGGCGAAACTGGCGGAGTGAGGCGATCAGGGAGCGCGTGGCGGCGACGCGGCTTTCGCGCAGCTCGCGCTTCCATGCCTGAGTCCAGCGATGGCCGGCAATGGATGCGCCGGCCAAGTGAATCAGGGCGTCGGCGCCCTCGGCCCGGGAGTCCAGCATGCCGGTTCCGGGGTTCCAGACCACATGTCTCGGCTCGGCAGGGGACGTAGGCTGTTCCCTCGGGAGTACCGTTCCAGGGCGAACCAGGCGAACTATTTCGTGGCCTTGGTGGGCGAGGACGTCGGCGACGGCGGATCCGACCAGACCGGTCGAACCAGAAACGAGTATCCTCACCGAAAGGCTCCGACCTCTAAGAGCCGAGCGGTGCAGGATCGCGCAAACCCATTCATTGTGTTGTTAATACGCAAAAAGGTAAGGCTGAGATGGCGCGTTTCGTCAAGCAATTCCTTTTGGTAATCGTGGAGTGGGCTCTCACCTTACGGTGATTGGATCTGGTATGACGGATATGGAAATGGGTTCGTAGCGAGCCGAACCCAGAAACGATAGAATGCATCCATGCTCGTGCGTGTTCTCTTTTTCGGACAACTCAAAGAGATCGTGGGCCGCAGCGAGGATCGGGTGGAACTCGCCGAGGGCGCGCGGCTCGAAGATTTGTTCGAGAATTATGGCCAGCGCTATCCTCGCCTCGCGAGTTTTCGCCGTTCCGTGGTGGCGTCCGTGAACCAGTCGTTTGCCGATTGGGCTTCGACTCTGGCTGCCGGAGACGAAGTGGCGTTCCTGCCTCCGGTAAGCGGCGGAGCGGGCGCACCCGGAGTGGCGCGGTGCGAAACGATCATTGAACTGATACGCGACCCGATCCGAACGGCGGAGATCACGGCCAGGTTGAAAGCTCCCGAGGATGGCGCCGTGGTCGTATTCGAGGGGATTGTGCGCAACGAGTCCGGCGGACGGCGCACTTTGTACCTTGAATATGAGGCCTACGAGGTGATGGCGCTGCGACAGATGGGAGCTATAGCGGCGGCCATGCGCTCCCAATTTGGCGTCGACGGCGTGGCGATGGTTCACCGGCTGGGACGGCTGGAAATCGGGGAAACCAGCGTCATGATCGGGGTGACTTCGGCGCATCGCCGGGCGGCATTTGAGGCCTGCCGGCACGGCATCGATACGCTCAAGCAAACGGTTCCCATCTGGAAGAAAGAGTACTTCGAGGATGGCGCCGTCTGGGCGCAAGGCGAGATTCCACCGCTGCCATCCATTTCGGGCCAAACGGAATCTATCAAGTGAGGCGGCCTGGCGGGCGCAGCCTCCTTTACGCATCTTGCGCTTCCCACTCATAGCTTCGGCCGGTCTGATCCTCTTTTGCCTGTCAGCCGAAATCTTTCCACACGTTATCACCAAGGGGCACGCACAGGACCGTGGGACCGACCAGCGCGGATCCATTCGCGTGGACGTGAATTTGGTGAACGTGATTGCCAGCGTGCTCGACCAGAACAATCGGCCGGTTGCGGATCTGCAAAAGGACCAGTTTGAAATCTACGAGGAAGGCAAGCCGCAGAAGATCGAGCTTTTCGAGACGGAAACCAAACAGCCCTTGGGCCTGGCGCTGATGATCGACTCCAGCTTGAGCGAAATCAAGGAGCTACAGTTTGAGACCGAGGCCGCGGCTCGTTTTCTCGGCTCCGTGGTGCGGCCGAACGATCGCGTGGGCGTCTTTGAATTCGCGGATGCGGTGACGCAGCTGGGGAGCTTTTCGGATAACGTGCCGCAGCTGCAAACGGCGGTGCGGCACGTCACGCCAGGAGACGGCACGGCGCTCTATGACGCGGTATACCTTGGATCGGATGCGCTGGGCAAAGGACCGGCGGATCGCCGCAACGTCCTGATTCTGATTACGGACGCCGGCGAGACGACCAGCCGCGCCGATTTTGAAACCGCGCGGCGGGCCGCAGTACGCGCGCAGGCGCTGCTCTACACCATCGTGATTCGGCCGGGAAGAAGCGAAAACGGACGAAATACCGCGGGCGAACATGCGCTCGAGACGATCGCCGACAACACCGGCGGCGCCATGTATTACCCGGATCAGCTCTCGCAGCTCGACGAGATATTCAATCGCATCAACCGCGAACTGCGCACCCAATACCGCCTGGGCTATTATCCGCAACCCAGGCCGCCGCAGGGCACCTACCGTTCGATTGAGGTCCGTCTCAAAGGGGACTACAAGGTACGCTACCGGAAGACTTACTATAGTGGTGGGGTTGCAAACTGAAGCCGCTGTCGCGTTAACGAATGGGCAATCAATACCTGGAAGTGGCTATCGAAACGGCGCGTAGAAGCCGGCGGGATTTTGCTTTCCGAATTCGATAAGCCGCCAAAAATCAGCTACAAGGGCGAAGTAGACCTGGTGACGCAAGCCGACCGGCGCTCCGAGGAGGCCATTGTGGGGCGGCTGCGAAGCTACTTCCCCGGGCACACAATCGTGGCGGAGGAAGGCGGCGGGCAGGAGGCGGATGCAAGCTGTCGCTGGATTGTCGACCCGCTGGATGGCACCACCAACTTCGCTCATGGCTACCCCTGTTTCGCGGTTTCCATCGGATTCGAGCAAGACGGCGAGCTCCTGGCGGGAGTGATCTACCAGCCGGTCTCGAAAGAGCTCTTTACGACGGCGAAGGGAGAAGGCGCATACCTGAACGAAAAACGCATCGAGGTTTCCAAAATCGATCACCTTTCAACGAGCTTGCTGGCGACAGGTTTTCCGAGCGTCAAACGCAGCCGGAACCCGAACATACATTACTACCGGGATTTCACTCTAAGCTCGCATGGTGTGAGGCGCGACGGTTCGGCAGCCCTTGATCTTGCCGCAGTGGCCTGCGGCCGATTTGACGGGTTTTGGGAATTTGGCCTGCACTCCTGGGATACGGCAGCCGGTGCGCTTCTCGTGCGCGAAGCGGGCGGAGTAGTGACCGATTTCGCAGGCCGGCCTTATCGTCCGGGTGACTACGAAACGGTGGCCTCCAATGGGCGAATCCATGAGGAGATGCGCCGGCTAGCGGCGAATATAGAGCAACGCATCGAAGCCGAGACCGCTCAGCGGCAGAAGCAGCCCACTCCGGGAAGACAATAACTTTCGCGCCGCGCCTGTATCGCAGCACGATTGACTGGCCTCTTTCCAGGGTGTTAGGCTCGGGTGTCGTCCCGGCATCTGCTCCAACCGGCGCGTCCGCGACCTTGCAAAACTGTCCGGCAATGCCATTATGAAGTTATGGGAACTTTGCTTACATCGTCTCTTCCAACCAGCCGATGGACGGCCTTACGCGACCGTTATCTGGAAGGCCCGAGGCTCAGGAATCGCCTAAACTACACGGAATCTGCACGCGCCCATGAGCTGGCACATCGGTTTCGAGGCCCCTTGGGGATCACAACGCAACGCATCTGGCTAAGTGAACTGCCGGAAGAATTTCGCGGTTTTCGTATTCTTCAACTGAGCGATATTCATCACAGCTTGTTTGTGCCGCTACGCCAAGTGGAGGCGGTGGTTGAACTTTCCAACAAGCTCAAACCCGACCTCATAGCGCTTACCGGCGATTTCGTCACCTATTCGAAAGCTTCCATAGAACCGGTCGCGGAAATCCTGGGTGAGCTTCGGGCGCGGGCAGGCGTGGTGGCCGTGCTGGGGAACCATGATTTTCGGGTAGGCGCGGATGCGGTGGAGAGAGCTCTTCGGCGGCAACGCATTCAGGTTCTGCGCAACCGGCATCGGCTGCTGCATCGTGGCGGAGCGCCGCTGTATCTGGCCGGCGTGGACGATTACGGCTATGGCGCGGACATGGAGCAAGCTCTCCGCGGCATTCCGGAGGGCGCAGCCACGATTCTCCTGGCCCACAATCCGCGGTTATTGACCGCCGCGGCCTGTCGCGGTATCGGGTTGGTGCTATCGGGGCACACGCACGGCGGCCAAGTAAACGTCCCGCTGCTGGGCACGGTCTACGGCCGGTCACCCGAGAGGATGCGTTTCAAAAAGGGCTGGGATCGACTTGGGGGCACACAGATCTACGTCAGCCGCGGCATCGGAACCATTGTTCTGCCGGTGCGATGGCGGTGCCCGGCGGAGGTACCGTTGCTCGAGCTCGAGCCACACCAGTGCGAATCGCCCAGGGTTTCGTAGAATCAAGCTTCGACTTCTTCTAGAAGATTCCCGGTCAGGCACGGCAATCCGGCGAACTGCAATCACACGGGCAACCGCTCTTCACGCGCCTGGTCCTATTGTGAACAGCGAACGGTCCGGCGAGTCCGAGGATTATTCGCGTTTCTGCGTCCGCTGAACGTGCAAGCGCATGGCGGCGGTGCGCAGCGGATCGCTCACATTCTTGTTGGCAGCCAACTTCTTCAAATCCGGCCCCGTGATGGCCGGGATCATGTGCAGGGTGACGTCCAGAGGCGTCTTGGGATTATTCAACAGGTTTAGCGTCACCGTATAATTCCGGCGAAAGTTTCTGCTGCTGGCGATCACTCGCAAGATTTCATCGGTGAGGCTGGCCATGGAGGCAAAGGTCTCCACCTCGCGATCGGTGAGCCTGGAGGATTGCAGCACAGCGCGTTGCACAACCTTGCAGGGATCGCGGATCAGAGCCATGCGCTCTTCGCGACCTCCTTTCAGCGCGAGCTGCACTCGTTCCACGACCCGCATGCCGGCGAGCCGCTGGAGGAGCGTGGCGCGGTGTTCATTGGTCGTGTCGACATCGGCTACGGCTTCCGCGAATGCCGATTCGGACACTGCCTTATCCGCCAGCAGTTCTTCCAGTTGCAGGCGCTGGTCGGCGGTAAGCGAGGGAGAGACCACCAAAGCGGAAGCCAGCGCTCGATTGGAGCTAAGGCGGTCCAGGTCTTGCATCAGTTCTTGCACTGCGGAGGTAGGCAAAGCTCTGGCGACAGGAGTCAAGAATTCCATCGGGCAACGGGAACACTTGATGAGGGCTGTGGCGATCGCCGGTTTGTCGGCGAGATGCTTACCGCAATACCGGAGGAGAGGAGCCGCAGGATTCTCGCCTGCAAGGGCGGCAGCGAATGCGTCCAACGATTGGCTGAGCAGGGCTTTCTCCGCGCGGTCCCGCACCGTTTCATCGGCATCCTCGGCGAGCACAGTCAGCAACTCCGCTCGTTCGGGCGGCGTTAGCGAGGCAGAGCCAGTGCAAACGGCCATCTTGCGCTCGTGGGTAGTACGACCGGACAGAACTTCTTCGTATACTTCGGAGCTAATTGGCGCCTCCGGCTGGTTTCAGATCACTGCGGGTAAGGGTGGCAGTGCCCGGCTGTCCCGGCGGGCCCAAGGGAGCCAGCGTCTGTCCATTCAGTTCCAAAAGCAGAGCGCCGGCATCATTGGCTGAAATGTCGATGTCGTCGCGCGCGGTAAACGTCCGGCTCTGCCCCGCGATGATGCTGCCGTCGAAAGCCTTCGCGCCATCCAGGGATATGCTGACTCTGGTTTCTTTACCTGCCTCGATTTTGAGCTCGAGCCCTTGTCCTGGACTCCCCGGCCGGCTCGGGGCACCAACCGCAAGCCCGGCGACACTCGCTGAATCTCCGACGGTCACGTTTGAAGAGCTGGGCTGCCCTCGATCATTCAGGGTCTGTGACACTGGCTGTGGCCCGTTGGACTGTCGCCCAGGGGACAGCGCAAGGGTTGCCGAAATGCCGTGGGCTTCATTGGCAGCTTGGCGAAGACGGTTGTGTTGCCATCTCCAGCCGAGCCAACTTCCTCCCAGCAAGGCAAGCACAGAAAGAGCAGTGAGCGACACCAGGAGAACGCGTCTGGGTGGAGACTTCCGGGGAGGGGGAGCACTCACGAGCACCGGCGCCGCGGGAGCTTGCTCACTGACGGCCAGATCGTACTCCGCGACCAGATCATCCTCGTCCAGGCCCAGAAATCGCGCCACCGCTCGAATGAAGCCCCGGTTGAAAACTCCGCCGGGCAGGACTTCCCATTGCTCGTTTTCGAGGGCTTCCAGGAAGCGAGTGCCGATACGCGTTGCCGCGCAAATTTCAGCGCGGGAAACGCCACGCATTTCGCGCTCTCGCTTGAGGCGTTGGCCGAAATTCCCTTTACTCATGCACCCGCATCGCTACACGAATTAGGCCATAGTAGGCGGGCATCCCAGGGCTGTCAAATTCGACAGGAGTGCTCTCTTGGCTACCCGAAACCAATCGGGAACACTCTCTTGAATCCAGCATTGCACCGTGTTTTGACCGATGCCTATAATTCATAAGCTTTTAAGGCCTTAAGTGGGAAGGCCACGGGCACCTATTGACAGACGAAAACATGTCCGAAAGCAAATTTTTTACAGGTATCGAACGCCGGCGAAATCCCGGCCTTCCTTCCGAGCATCGGGAGGCGGGAGAAGTAGCCGTTTTCCACGAACTCGGAAAAGCCCTCACCTCGTCGTTGCAACTCGACCAAGTTCTGCGCACGATCATGGAGAAGATCGACGAATTTCTCCATCCGGATACGTGGTCCATGCTGTTGGTCGATGAGGCCAAACAGGAACTTTATTTCGAGCTGGCGATTGGCAAGAACGCGCACGGCCTCAAAGACGTGCGCATCAAGATTGGCCAAGGCATTGCCGGATGGGTGGCGCAGAATCAACAAGCCGTCATCGTTCCGGACGTGAGTAAAGACACCCGCTTCTTCGGAAAAGTGGACGAGAAGACGAAGATGGAGACGCGGTCGATCGTGGCCGTGCCGGTTCGCTTTCGGGATCACTGCCTGGGCGTGATCGAGCTGGTCAACTGCATGGGGATGGAAGGCTTTCGCGATCGGGATCTGGCGCTGCTGGAGGCTCTGGCCGATTTCGCCGCGATTGCGCTGGAAAACGCCCGTCACGTGCAGCGCATTCACGAGCTGACGATCACCGACGATTGCACCAATCTTTACAATGCGCGGCATCTCAACTTCATCCTGGAGACGGAGATCTACCGGTCGCAACGCTACGGCTATGAATTTTCCCTGGTTTTCCTGGACCTGGACCACTTCAAGGCCGTGAACGACACGCACGGCCATTTGGCGGGCTCCAAGTTACTGGCCGAAATCGGCCAAGTGCTGCGGGACAATTGCCGATTGATCGATTTCGCGTTTCGTTATGGGGGAGACGAGTTTGTGATTTTGCTTCCGCAGACATCCAAGGAGAACGCCTGCGTTGTCGCGCGGCGATTGCACAAATTGATCCGCGAGACCCCTTGGCTTACCTCGGAAGGGCTTGACGTGCGCATCACAACGAGCGCCGGGGTAGCTTCTTATCCCACGGATTCGAAGACCAAAGCGGAACTGCTGCACCTGGCGGATGAAGCCATGTATCTGGTCAAGAACACGAGCCGCGATAACGTCGCGGCTGCCAAGCAAGGTCTGCTGACCACGCAATGAGCGCGGGAGCATTCCAGGCAGCGTCTTGATTGATCAGCGTCAGGAATGCTAGTCTCGCTTCGCAGAGGGTTTGCGCGCGTCTCGGAAGTGCGAGGCGCGGCAGATGTGCGGATGCGGCCGGCCAACGACCAATGCATCGCAAGTTTCCGCGCAAATCGCTGCAGCCCCTTAGTCCCTGGAAACCTTCGGCTCCAGCTGACTCGCAAGAATTGCGGCATCTAAAATGGCTGTTAAATGAAGGTTGGGCGCAAACCTTCTAGGCATAACGAGCTTCTAAGATCGCGAGGCGCCTTCGATGCGCACCACCCAAGCCACGCGTTACGCACGCTGGTCGGCAGGCATCGCTATCCTGCTGTCTCTGGTCGTGGCTTATGTCTACGGAACCCGCTATTGGCAATTACTGCAAGCACGGGGGAAAGTGCCGGCGGCTGTGCCCTCGAGCGTAGAGCAGCGTTCCGCAGGATTTTCCTTTTCCAAGATGGTAGGCAACCGGACGGAATTTACCGTACGTGCGTCTCACGCGACGGAATTCGTGGAGGGCGGCCGCAGCCTTCTGGAGGACGTGTGGATCACGGCCTATGGCGGCGCAGGCGAGCGCTTCGATAATCTTCACACGCACACCTGCGACTATATGACTGCTTCGGAGAGGATCAGCTGTGCGGGAGACGTGCAGATCGAGTTGGACCGCGCCGCCGATCACGCCAAGGCGCCAAATGATCCGCCAGAGGACGATCCCCGGCTCGTACACGTCGCCACCAGCCACGTGTTGTTTGACCACAAGACGGGGTTGGCGACAACCGACCGGCCGGTGAGTTTTCGTTTTTCGCAGGGCGAAGGCCAGGGGGTAGGCTTCCGGTACGAAACGCAACAGGGCGAAATGCAACTCCTCAGCGCGGTGGAGCTGGCATTGCACCAAGCCGATCCTTCCGGCCAGACAGCTGAGCCGGAACAGGTGTTGCATCTCTCCGGCAGCCAGATGACCTTTGAACGCGATCAGCGATACATTCACCTCCTTGGGCCCGTCCACGCTCGCCAAGGCAATTTCGACCTGGTGTGCGGCAAGCTGGACGTAGAACTGGACGAGCACATGTATGCTCGCCGCTTGATTGCTACGGAGCAGCCTGTCCTTCAGAGCGCGGGAGCCGTGCACATCTCGGTGACAGCAAATAGCATTACCGCCTTGGCCTCGCCCACGCGGATTGAGGCGATTGTCGCCGAGGGCGAAGTACACGCCGTCGCGCAAAGCGAGGATGGAGAGGACCATTTGGATGCGGATCACGTGAAAACCGAACTCGATCCGGCTTCCAATCAGCCTCGCGAAATGGACGCCGAAGGAAAGGTTATGGTTCGCTCAAAGCGGGCAGGCGCCCTGAGAAATCTACAAACATCGATGCTACACGTGGATTTCGCTCCCTCGAAGAAGGGAGCTGAACTGCACTTGAAACATGGAGTCACACCCGCCGGGTCCATCGACTTGCAGGACTCAGTTATGGTCGGCGGTAAACCCGCTCCCGAGCACATACACCTGACGGCGCAGAAGTTGGAAGCCGATTTTAGCGACACGAACGACTTGCGGGAACTGCGCGGCTCCGATGGCGTTCATTTTGAGCGGCAGATAGGAGTGTCGGCTCCCCAGACCACGACTTCAAAGGAGATGGTGGCCCGTTTTGAACCGGGCGGGGGATGGGCGACGGTAGACGAGAGCGGCAACGTGGAATTGCATCAGGACACTGGGGATGCCCATGCGGAACGTGCCCACTTCGAAAGGGCCAGCGATAGCGCATCGCTCGAGGGCTCCGTGGTGCTCACCGACGCGACGTCCCGGACGACGGCGCGCAGCGCGACATTTAACGAGACGAGCGGAGAATTTCATGCATTTGGCCGGGTAGCCACGGTCGAAAGCTCCAGCGGCGGCAGCCAATTGGTGAACTTTGCGCCGGGACCGGGCCGGGCATCGGGAGACCGGCTTGATGCGAACAGCACGACGGGACACGCAGTCTATTCCGGTAACGCGAGACTTTGGCAGGGAGATTCAATTGTGGAAGGCGAGAAGGTGGAACTTGACCGGCAGACACACGTGCTGACGGCAACAGGCAAGGTTCATGCCGTCTTCCCAGAGGCCGCGGCGACTGGCCCAGGTTCCAAGGACGGAGTCGCCGGAGCGCAGAAGGGGCCGGGCAAATCCCAGTTCTGGCACGCGCAAGGCGATCATTTGACCTACTGGAGCGACAAGGGCCACGGGCGGATGGAGGAGAAAGTCCACGCTTATTCCGAGGAAGGATCGATGGTCGCGGATGCGATGGACTTCTTCTTCGCGCCCTCCGGAAACTCCGATCCAGAGGATGAAAAGGCGAACGGGGCGGCCGCTCGGCCTTGGCAAAATGGCGGGAGTACCCAGCAACTCGTTCGTGCCTCGGCATTTGGCAATGTGAAAGTTGAGCAGGAAGGCCGCCAAGGGACGGCAAATCGCGGAGACTACACTGCCGAGGACGGGAAATTCGTGCTTTCCGGTGGATCACCGACTGTATATGACCTTTTGGGAAACGCCACGAAAGGGCGTCAATTGACCTTGTTTTTTGCGATGATAGCATTAACATCGATTCGGCGGAAGGTTTGCGGACGCTGACGCTGCACCGGGTCGAGAAATGATGCGATATGTTCAAGCTTCAGGCCGTCGACCTCTGCAAGTCTTACCGGGGACGGAAGGTTGTCGATGACTCTCGACCTGGAGGTCGGCCAGGGCGAAGTGGTTGGCCTGCTGGGTCCGAATGGCGCAGGAAAGACCACGACGTTCTATATCCTGGTTGGTCTGGCCCGCCCGGATTCCGGCCGTGTCCTGCTGAACGGCGAAGACATCACCGATCTTCCGATGTATCTCCGGGCCCGCGAGCGGCATCAGCTACCTTCCCCAAGAGCCTTCGGCTTTTCGCCAATTGACCGTTGAGGAAAACCTGCTGCGCGGTTCTGGAGACCCTTCCGCTGAAGCCGGAGCAGCAGCGGGACGCTTGGAGGAATTGCTGGCGCAGATGGGACTCGAAAGGTACGACACAGCCGAGCCTACACGCTTTCCGGCGGAGAACGCCGCCGCCTGGAGATTGCGCGCTCGCTGGTGCTGAATCCGGCCTTTATTCTGCTGGACGAGCCTTTTTCCGGCATCGATCCTCTGGCCGTCGTGGACATTCAGAAGATCATCGCGGACTTGAGCCGCGCGCGAGATCGGCATCCTGATCACCGATCATAATGTTCCAGAGACACTGGCGGTGGCCGACCGCGCCTATATTCTGCACGGCGGCCGCATCCTGTTCGCGGGAACGCCCGATGAGTTGAGCACGGATGCCGGAAGTGCGCCGCATCTATCTGGGCGATAATTTCCGCTTGAATTAGACTCCATGAGCTGGCTTCAGCCCAAACTCCATCTGAAGGTCTCGCAGAAGCAGATTCTGACGCCCGGCCTGGTGCAGATGGTGAGCGTGCTGGCGCTGAACCGTCTGGAACTCCGCGAAATGATCAATCAGGAGATGGTTGCCAATCCGATGCTCGAGGAGTTGACGGACGAGAGCGCCGGCGTCGAGCAGGATTACACCGAAGAGACGTTCATAAAGGCCGAAACCGAAAAAGTTCCGGAGACCGAACCCGCCAATCCTTTCGACGAATTCGACGTCACCTCCTTCTTCAACCAATATCTGGATAGCGGCAGCGGAGAACGGCAATGGCGAGCACGAAGTAATCGAAAAGCCGTCGTTCGAGAAATTTATCTCCTCGCCTCAAGGCTTGACCGAACACCTGATTTGGCAGTTGAGCGTGACGGTTTGCAATGAAACGGTGCGTGAAATCGCCGAAGTGATCATCGGCAACCTCGATGAAAATGGCTATCTGACCGTCTCCCTGGAGGAGATCGCCAAGAACGGCAACTATTCCTTGGAGGACGTGGAAGAGGCTCTAGCCATGGTGCAGGAGTTCGATCCGCTGGGCGTGGGCGCGCGCAACTTGCGGGAATGCCTGCTGATACAGCTCCGAACCCTCGATCCGCAGAATGCCCTGGCGCAGCAGATCGTTTCCGAATGCATGCCCAAGCGTCCTCTGGCGGCGAGCGAAGAGGAGCAGCAAAGCCCAGAAAGTCCCTTGGCGAAGCTGCTGCAAGGCAACCAGCTCAAGGAAGTGGCGCGAGCCCTGAATCGCCCGATCGAGCTGATTAAACGCGCCATGGAAGTGATCCGAGGCTTGGACCCTCGTCCCGGCCTGCGCTACAACAAGACCCAAGCGAGGCTGGTGGAACCGGACGTTTACTTCCGCAAAATGGACGAAGGCTGGCATGTCTTCATGAACGACGACGACGTGCCGCAGCTTCGGCTGAGCCACGTCTATCGGAAGCTATTGGCTCGGGACGCCGCCGACCGCGAAGTGCGCAATTATGTGAAGGAGCGCTTCAGCGCGGCGTTGCAGCTGATGAAGAGCATCGAGCAGCGCAAGCACACCATCCTGCGCGTCTGCCAATGCATTATTCAGCGGCAGGAGGAGTTCCTGGAATACGGAGCCGATCATCTGAAGCCCTTGATGATCAAGGAAGTGGCAGAGGAAGTGGGGGTGCACCCATCGACCGTGAGCCGGGCGGTCTCGAGCAAATACGCTCATACGCCGCAGGGCGTAGTGGAACTGCGTTCCTTCTTCAGCGAATCCGTGAACGGCCCCGAAGGCGGGGGCATGTCCCTTCAAACTCTGAAAAGGCTTGTGAAGAAGATGATTGAGGAAGAGGATACCTCGCATCCGCTCACCGACGACCAAATCGCCAAAAAGCTGGCCGACGGCGGCATCCAGGTGACGCGCCGCACCGTGGCCAAATATCGCGAAGATCTGCGTATCCCCAGCACCCATCAGCGCCGCGTGAAGGCTTAGGCCCAGCCAACGTGAAACGCAGCGCCGCTTCGGACGGCCGCCAACTGGTGATCCTGACGGGGCTGAGCGGCTCCGGAAAGAGCACCGTTCTCAAGACTTTCGAAGATCTGGGCTACTACTGCGTGGACAACCTGCCGGTGGAACTGATTCCCACCTTCAGCGAACTCAATTTACATGGCAATTCCGAAGTGGAGCGCGCCGCTCTTTTAGTGGACGCGCGCGAGGGCAATCAGATTGAACGCCTGCCGGCGATCTACAAGCAAATCCGGCGGGATGTGCCGGCGAGCCTGGTATTCATCGAGGCCGCGGATGAAGCATTGCTGCGCCGCTTCAGCGAGACACGGCGTCCGCATCCGCTGGGCCAGGACCGCCCGGTGCGCGAGGTGCTGAGCCACGAGCGGCGTCTGATGGAGCCGATCCGAAAACTTGCCGACGTGGTGATCGATACCACGCGCTTCAACGTCCACGAACTCAGGCAGTTCATCACGCACCGGTTCCAAAGCCGGACCAAGCGGCCGATGATGATTTCGCTGGTCAGTTTTGGGTATCGCTATGGCTTGCCCGCGGATTCGGATCTGGTCTTCGATGTCCGCTTTCTGCCGAACCCGCACTTCATTCCGCGGCTGCGCAAATTTTCGGGGCGCAATCCCAAGGTGGCGCGCTATATTCGTTCCTTCCCGCAGACGGGCGAATTTCTGCGCCGCATCGAAAGCCTGCTGACGTATCTTATTCCCCACTATATCCGGGAAGGCAAAAGCTATCTGACCATCGCCTTCGGATGCACGGGCGGGCGCCATCGTTCGGTGATGCTGGCGGAGGCGGTGCGCCGCTCGCTGGCCAAGAGCGGCTATACCACAAAAGTGGTTCATCGCGATCTCGATAAGTGGACGGCTTGACGCTTTTTGTGCTTCCAAACGCAGCCCTTCGGACGCGTAGATTGAGTGAGGAGTGGAAACACAGCGCATTCACGAGCTTAGGCGGCTGCTTCGCTACGCCAAGCCTTACCGCACGCGCCTGATCCTGGGCGTGGTGGCTCTGGCGTTGCTGGGAATGGCGGAGGGCGTGATCGCTCTGATGATCACGCCGATGATCGACCGCATCCTGGCCCCGGCAAGCAACGACACTCAGCTGCCTCTGGTGAAGCTTCCCGGCAATCACACCGTTTATCTAAATTCCTTTTTACCGCGCAGCCTCCATTGGGGATGGACGATTTTTTCGGTTGCCCTGGTCCTGATTTTCGTCGTCAAAGCCGTCGCGGAGTATCTGGGAGTAGTGGAAGTACAGTTCGCCGGCCAGGCCGCGATTACCGACTTGCGCAATCAGGTTTACGAGAAGCTGGTTCGCCAACCGATGGAGTTTCTGCAGCGGCAATCCACGGGGCGGCTGATCTCGGCGGTCGTGAATGATGTGGAGCGGGCACGTATCGTGCTTTCGGATTCGCTGGCCCTTTTTTTCCGCTATATTTTCACGCTTTTCTTTCTACTGGTTGTGATGTTCGTGGTGAACTGGCAGATGGCGCTGGCCTCGGTGTTGCTTTTGCCGGTTGTGCTTCTTCCGGTGCGGAAGCTCGGCAAGCGCATTCGCAGATCGACGGAAACGAGCCAATCGCATCTTGGCGAGCTCAGCCAGATTCTGCAGGAGACGCTCAGCGGCAATCGCGTGGTGAAGGCGTTTGGCATGGAGGGCTTCGAGATCGCCCGGTTCAAAGAACGGGCCCGCTGGCTGCTGCACGAAAACATGCGCTGGATTCGTTCTTTTGTGATCACTTCGCCGCTGATGGATCTGTTGAGCGCGGTGGTCATCGCGCTTGTTTTGCTCTACGCGCGAGGCGAGATCCGATCGGGCGTGATGACCACGGGCACCTTCGGCACGTTTGTTTACGCCTTGTTCAAAGCGTACGAACCGGTAAAAGGGATGGGCAGCGTATACCAGCAATTTGAGCAGACCCACGGGGCCACCACGCAGGTGTTCGGCTATCTGGCCCTGGAGCAGGAAGTAGAGGAGCATCCCGGCGCCGTGTCTCTGCGGCCGTTTTCTCGCGAGGTTGCATTCGATAACGTAAGTTTCGCCTACGATCCTGCGGTGCCGATCCTGCGCGGCATCTCGTTCAGGGCGCGCGCGGGCGAAGTGATCGCCATCGTGGGATCGAGCGGGGCTGGAAAGACGACCTTGGTGAACCTGTTGCCCCGGTTTCACGACGTGACCGGCGGATTTTTACGAGTCGATGACGTCGACGTGCGAAACGCCACACTGCGCTCGCTGCGCGAACAGATCGCCATCGTGACGCAGGAGACGATTCTCTTCAACGATACCGTGTGGAACAACATCTGCTACGGACAGCCTAATCTAAGCGAAGAGCGGGTGTACGCGTCGGCCCGGGCGGCGCTGGCGCACGACTTCATCATGGCCATGCCCGAGGGATATCAAACGGTACTGGGTGAACGCGGCCAGCGTTTGAGCGGCGGGCAGCGGCAGCGGCTGGCGATTGCCCGCGCTTTGCTGAAGGATTCCCCAATTCTGATTCTGGACGAAGCCACTTCCGAACTCGATTCCGAATCCGAGCAACTGGTGCAGAGAGCGCTGGCGAATCTGATGAAGGAACGCACGGTGTTTGTGATCGCCCATCGGCTCTCGACGATCCGGCGCGCGGATAAGATCGTGGTTTTGGAAGACGGGTTAATTTCGGAAGTGGGCACGCACCAGGAGCTGCTTGCGCGCAGCGGCACTTACGCGCGCCTTTATGAGCTGCAATTCGCCGATAGTGACGCCACGCCTTCCGCCGCAGGTCCCCTGGAACCATGAGCGATAGGCCGGCGGCGAAAACGGTGCGTTCGATGACGGGTTACGCTCAAGCCCGGGCGGAGCAGAACGGCTGGAGCTTGCGGCTGAGCCTGCGCAGCGTCAATCATCGCTTTCTCGACCTGCGCGTGCACATGCCCGAAGGACTCGAGGCTTTCGAGCCTCAAATGAGGCAATTGGTACGGGATCACATTCAGCGCGGGCACGTGGATCTGACGGTTCACCTGGAACTATCCCGTTCGGCAGGCTTGCATATCGATCGCAAACTTGCGGGCGCCTATTGGCGAGCCATCGAAGAACTGCGGCAAGAATTAAATCTCGCGCCGGAGCCTCACCTCGGCGCCCTATTGCGGCTTCCTGGAGTGGTTGCCTCGCCTGGGTCCGCCAGTGCAATGCCCTCTGCTTTCGAAGACAAGGAGCTGGAGCAGCTCGGATCGCGACTCAGCAGTTGCCTGGCGGAGGCCCTTGGGAGGCTGGACGAAATGCGGCGCGAAGAGGGCAATTCTCTGGCCCGAGAGATGAACGAATTGTTATCGAGCATAGGAGCGAAGACGGCGCGCTTGGAAGCTCTTTCGGAACGGAGCCGGCCCGTATATGCTCAACGGCTGAAAGTACGGCTACAGGAGTTGCTGGGCACGCTGACCGTCGATCCCATACGGGTTGCGCAGGAGGCGGCGATTCTCGCCGAACGGGCCGATGTCGCCGAGGAACTGGCTCGACTGCGCAGCCACGTGGACCAATTCGATCGGCTGATCCAAGAAGCGGGCGAACTGGGAAAGAAACTGGACTTCCTGCTGCAGGAGATGCAGCGCGAGGCCAATACTCTTCTTTCAAAGACGCCCGGGCTGGGGCAGGAAGGGCTGGATATGACGGAGCTGGGGTTACAGGTCAAGGCGGATATCGAGAAATTGCGCGAGCAGGTGCAAAACGTAGAATAAAAGATGACCGGCTCAACCTCGAGAGTATTCATCGTTTCCGGTCCTTCGGGCTCAGGAAAGTCAACGCTCGTGCAGCAACTGCATGGCTTGACGGGCCTGAGGTTTTCTATTTCATCCACCACGCGCCCGCAGCGCCTGACGGAAAGCCCCGGGAAATGTTATGATTTCATCACCGAAGCCGAATTCAAGCGCAGAGTGGATGCGGGCGACTTTCTGGAGTATGCGCAGGTTTTCGGACGGCACTGGTACGGCACGCCGCGAAAGCAGTTGGATGACGCGCGCCGCGAGGGACTGGACCTGGTGCTGGAGATCGACGTTCAGGGCATGCAGCAGGTGAAGAAGAAGCTGCCCGAGGCGATCGCCATATTTATTGTTCCGCCTTCGAGGCAGGATTTGGAGCGGCGCCTGCGTTCGCGCGGGCAGGATGAGGACGAAGCCATCGCGCGCCGCCTCGAGCGCGCGCGGCAGGAGTTAGCGAGTTCGGGGCAATACGATTTCGTGGTCGTCAATGACGACCTCGAGCGGGCCAGCGATGAACTGCGAGCCATCGCCGTAGCTTCCCGCTGCCGCCGGCCGGACAACGATGAACGGCTTCGCAAAATCATTGAATCTTTTGGAGGTTGCTGACAGCATGGCCGTTCTCAACCAAGCTCCGGATAGCCAATTCGCATTCGTGTCAGTGGCGGGCAAGCGGGCGCGACAGTTGATGTCGGGCGCCGCGCCGCTGGTGGCGAACCCTCGTTCTCATAAGGCCACCCGCGTGGCTATGGAAGAACTTAGCGCCGGTCTACTCGAATATCGGACGCCGGATCTGGACGCGGACAAGGATGGCAAGCGGCGGAAAGAGTAGCGCCGCTCAGCAATGCGCATCGCTCTCGGCGTTACCGGAGGAGTGGCGGCTTATAAGGCGGCCGAACTGGTGCGTCGGCTGCAGCAAGAGCAGATTGACGTTCAGGTGGTGATGACGCAGAGCGCTCAGGAGTTCGTGACGCCGCTGACCTTTGCCGCTCTGACGGGACAAAAAGTCATCACCGGGCTGTTTGGGGCCGAAGCGCCGGCCAATATCGAAAGCGCCATCGAACACATCGCCGTAGCGCAAAGAATCGACGCGCTGGTCATCGCGCCGGCGACTGCCGACGTAATCGCGAAACTGGCCCGCGGCGTTGCCGACGACTTCCTGACGACTTTACACCTCGCGACTACCGCACCTGTGATCGTAGCTCCGGCAATGAACGTAAATATGTGGGAGCACGCCGCGACTCGGGAGAACGTCCAGATCTTGCGCGAGCGCGGCGTGCGCGTCGTCGCGCCCGATGAGGGCTACCTTGCCTGCGGCATGGTGGGCGCCGGAAGGCTTGCCGGGTTGGAAGCGATTGTCGAAGCCGTTCTGAAGCCCTCGGGGTCAAGCGCGATTTGGAAAGCGAAACCGTGCTGGTGACTGCCGGTCCCACGTGCGAGGATCTGGATGCGGTGCGGTTCCTTACGAATCGCTCCTCCGGGCGCATGGGATTACGCATTGGCCGAGGCGGCAGCGCGGCGGGGGGCTCATGTTGTTCTGGTCAGCGGCATGGTCTCTTTGGAGACCCCGGCGGGCGTCGAGCGCATTGACGTTCGGACCACGGAAGAGATGCATAAGGCGGTGCTGGCCAATTTGGATCAGGCGACGGTGGTTATCATGGCTGCCGCGGTTGCGGATTACCGGCCCGTGGCTCCTTATGCGGGTAAGATTGAAGCGCGGATCGAGTCGCCTGACAATCGAGTTCGAGCCTACCGCCGATATCCTGGCCGACGTTTCTCAGCGGAGAGGCGAGCGGCTTCTCGTCGGCTTCGCGGCTGAAACCGAGCAAGTGGCCGAACACGCGCGGCGCAAGCTGACGGAGAAGGCCGTGGATATGATCGTGGCCAACGACGTCACGGCTCCCGGCGCGGGCTTCGATCACGATACGAATATCGTTACGATTTTCCATCGAGAAGGGCGCGAACAATCGTTGCCAAAGTTGACCAAGATTCAGGTCGCGCATCGCATTCTGGACGAAATCGCCGAGCTTCGGCGTTCCGCGCAGGGCGTTGGCAGTTCGCAAAAAAGTCGCTGAGGCCTGATGGATTCGGGATCGCCCACTTCCAGCAAAGAAAAATTGCAATCCTGGCTGCGCTACTACGAAGATTTGGGTATTCGAGCGTTCTATCGCGATCGTGCGCCCCAACAACCCTCCATGGAAGCCGGGCCATCAATGACTAAACAAAAGGATCGAGAAGCAGTCGGTGTAGCCGCGGTGGCGAGCGGGCCGGACGCGCCGACTCACACGGCTGCTCCCAAGCTGCAGTTGGCCGGGCGGGGACCCTCCCTCTTCGAGGTGGCCGAGCGGGTGGAAGGCGATTCGCTTGAGCGCATCTGCGGAGACCTGGCTGGATGCACGCGGTGCAAACTGCATCACCGCCGCACGAACATCGTTTTTGGCGTGGGGAATACTCATGCCGAGCTGGTATTCGTGGGCGAAGGGCCTGGACATGACGAAGATCTTCAAGGAGTCCCTTTTGTTGGACGAGCGGGCCAGTTGCTCAATCAGATGATCCAGGCCATGGGGCTCAGCCGGGACCAGGTTTATATCGCCAATGTAGTGAAGTGCCGCCCGCCGGAGAACCGCACTCCCGAAAAGGACGAGATTGCCACCTGCTTGCCATTTCTCTTTCGCCAGCTCACGGAGATAAACCCCAAAGTCGTTGTCTGCCTGGGAAGCGTCGCGTCTCAGGCTTTATTGAACACCAACAAATCCATCTCACATTTTCGCGGCCAATGGTTTGATTTTCGCGGCGCCAAGCTTATGGCTACCTATCATCCCGCCTATCTGCTGCGCAATCCGCACGCCAAGCCGGAAGTGTGGGCCGACCTGAAAAAAGTTATGGCTTTGCTCGGCCTCACGCCGCCGCGAGGAAAGCGCGCCTGACCAGCGCCGGACTTGGCTTTCTTCCCCTCTCACGGCGCTGTCAGGGCGCGGGACTGATAGACTAGGCGCTCCGATGGTCAGAACGTGCGAAGTCGGTTTGCCCCTTCCGCTGCGCACCACCTTCACCTACCGAATTCCCGACGCGCTCGATGAGGCCGCGGTGACTGGAGCGCGTGTCCTGGTGCCCTTCCGAAATCGAGCGATGCTCGGGATCGTTCTGGGGCGCGGAGATAGCCAAGACGGCGCCGGGTTAAAAGAAATAAACGAAATCGTCGATCCCATGCCGGCGCTTTCGCCTCAGTTGGTGGAACTCGGCCGCTGGATTTCAAGCTATTACTTGTCTCCCGTTGGCGAAACCTTTCGAGCGATGCTTCCGCCCGCGGTTGAGGTGCGGTTCACGCGCCATTGGCAGATCAGCGAGGCAGGCCAGGCGCGACTTCAGCAATTGCGCGAACTGTCGAGCCCGAATGAGGCAGAAGAGGCGGACTACGCGGTCTTGCAGCTCTGCGCGACCAAAGGAGGAGTTGCCTTCGACCGGCTCATTCGCAAACTCCCGGGCGGTTCGGCGTCGGGCGCTCGCCTTTTGCGAAAATCCGAACTCATTCTCCGGGAAGCAAGCCAGCATCGCGCCGTGCGGACGCAAAAGACGATCGCGTGGAAGGATCAGGCCATCCCCGCTCGAGTCCCGGCCCGCGGAGCAGAAGGATTCAGCGCGCTTTGGCGGAACACCCCGGACCGGCGACCTTGGCATACGTACTGCAGAAAGCAGGCGTATCGCGAGGGGTCATCCAACGACTGGTGAAGGAAGGCAAACTGGAAGTGGGCACGGCGCCTTTGAACGCCGACGATTGGCGATTAGACGACGATTTTCCTTCGACTGAGAATTCGCTCAATGCCGAGCAAGCCCAGGTGGTGGAAAGGATTGCCCAGTCGTTGCAGAAGGGCGGCTTTCACCCGGCATTGCTTTATGGCGTCACAGGCAGCGGCAAAACGGAGGTGTATGTCCGCGCGATCGAAGCGACCCTTGCGCTGGGCCGCACCGCGCTCGTTCTGGTTCCCGAGATCGCGCTCACCCTCTGGCTCAGCAGGCTATGCCTGGCGCGCTTTGGCGGCGCCGTTGCCGTGCTGCACAGCGGCCTCTCGGATGGGGAACGCGCGCGCGAATGGTGGCGAATCCGGCGCAATGAGGTCCGCGTCGTTGTCGGAACGCGCTCCGCCGTGTTTGCTCCCTTAGACCGGATCGGATTGATTGTCGTCGACGAAGAGCAGGAGTCCAGCTACAAGCAGGAGGAAGCGCCGCGTTACAACGGCCGGGACGTGGCCGTGATGCGGGCGAAAATCGAGGGCGCGGTGGCTTTGCTGGGCTCCGCCACGCCGGCTCTGGAAACTTATCAGCGCGCGCGGGAAGGCAAATACGAACTCCTTTGCCTGCGATCTCGCGTGGAGAATCGGCCCATGGCCGCGGTGCAGATCGTCGATCTTCGCGAGGATTTTCGACGTACTCACAAGACCGCGCCGATTTCGCAGAATTTGCGCGAGGCCCTGGCGTCGGAGTTATCGGCGGGCCGGCAATCGATCCTGTTGATCAATCGCCGCGGATATTCCTGGTTCGCGCTCTGCCGCAGCTGTGGGGCCAGTGTTCTTTGCGAGAATTGCAGCATTGCGCTCACGTATCACAAGAAGCGCGAGCGCCTCGCTTGCCACTATTGCGGCTTCTCTCGCCGGGTTCCGCGGGTCTGCCCGAAATGCAATTCGGAGCACGTCTACTTTGTGGGGGCCGGCTCCGAGCAAGTGGAGGAGCACTTGCGCGCCCTGTTTCCCGAAGCGCGCATCGCGCGCCTCGACCGGGATTCCGTTGGTCACAAACGCAGCTTCGCCCAAGTGCTCGGGGCATTCGGCGCCGGGAAGATCGATATTCTGGTGGGCACGCAAATGGTGGCCAAGGGACACGATTTCCACGGCGTCACTCTGGTCGGCGTGATTTCCGCCGATGCGCAATTGGGCTTCCCCGATTTCCGCGCGGCAGAGAGGACATTTCAGCTATTGACCCAAGTGGCGGGCCGCGCCGGCCGAGGCACCCTCCCAGGTCGGGTAATCGTGGAAAGCCACCATCCGGAGCACTACGCGATTCAGTTGGCGGCGAGCCAGGACTATAGCTCATTCTTCGAGAAGGAGTCGCACTTCCGGCGCCTCATGCGTTACCCGCCTTTTGTGGCCCTGGCGAGCATTTTGGTGAGAGACACAAAGCTGGAAAACGCGATTCGCTGGTCCCGGCTGATAGGAACATTTTTCGAGGCGCAAGGCCAGGCCGAAATCAGGGTGTTGGGGCCGGCGGCGGCTCCGCTCGCGCGATTGAAGCGCGAATACCGCTTCCATTTTTTGCTGAAATCGCCTCGGCGGGCGGGCCTCAATCAGCTATTGAATAAGTGCCTGAGCTATTGCGGGCAGAAAGAGATTCCGGATCGCGCGGTGCTCATCGACGTGGATCCCGTGAATCTGTTGTGAGGCCTCAGACTACAAAAGGCGCCGGCATGAAACAGAGAATAAAAATTACCAGCGCCACTACTGCCAGAATACGGCGCCGCGCATCGAGCGGTTCCCAACGATCGATCAACGGCGGGTGACGGAACCCGATAACCACCAATAGAACCGCCCACACAATCCAGCCGGCCCAGAACTTCACGGCCAGGGGAACCAACAGGAGCGCCACGGCAAACGACACCCGGCGGTGCTTCTCACTGGCCACCGCGTAGAGAATGTGGCCGCCATCCAACTGCCCGGCCGGAAGCAGGTTGAGCGCCGTTGCAAACAGCCCCACCCACGCGGCCCGGCCCACCGGATGCAGCAAAAGAGATGCGTGCGGCACACCGGGACGAAGGCACAATTCCAAGATTTGTTCGATGAGGGGCCGGCCGAAAACGAGCGCAGAAGCGTCGCTTGCCGGAATAACCTTTGAAAAAAGAATCGCAATGGCAAGAGCAGGCACCGCGATCAGGAAGCCCACCAGAGGCCCCGCCAAAGCCATGTCGAAAAGAGCCCGGCGATTAAAAATCGGGGAGCGAATTCGGATGAAAGCTCCTAACGTGCCGATTAAAGTGGGCGCCGGAATGAAGTAAGGGTAAGTCGCACTGATACGGTAATGGCGGCAAGCAAAAAAATGGCCGAGTTCGTGGGCCAGGAGAATGCCGAGAAGTGTGGCGGCAAACGGAATGCCCGCGAGGAAGAGCCGCGGTTCGATAAAAGGCCTGAAATAATCGGAAAAAAAACGATCGAACCCCGGCGATTCATTGGCGGCGAACGCGGCGGCAAATTGCGTCCCGGCGGCGAGCGTGGAGAACGCGGTGATCACGAATAAGCCAATAGCCGTTATCAGGGAACGGGTTGAGCGCGGTTCTACTGGAAAGACGGGCTGGCGAGCCGGAATCCAGGCCACAGGTTCCGGTCCGATGAGTTCTATAGGGATCGGGTCTGGTTGGTCGTGCATACCAAAGAGATGTGCATACCTAGGATGCAGCCAGGCGGACAAACGGCGAAGCAGGGCCCTCAGCTAATCGATTGCAGTTCTTTGCCAGGCTTGAAGCGTACCGCTTTACCCGGAGGGATGTTGACCTCCTGGCCGGTGCGCGGGTTGCGACCGATTCCGGTCTTGCGCGGCTTGACATTGAACACCCCGAACCGGCGCAACTCGATGCGGCGGCCTCGGCCTAGCGCACTTTTGATGCTTTCGAAGACGGTCTCGACGGCCTGCTCGGCCTTAGTGCGCGTTACATTGGTTCGAGTGACGACGGCATTCACGATGTCCAGCTTGATCACGCACGCCTCCTGCAGCAAGAAAACGGAAGCCCATCCTAACACTCGCATTCAGGTTGTCAAGGCGGGGCGGAGAAGGTGCGTCAACTGCTGTGATAAAACTTATTACAAGCTTAGTCAGCCTGTTTTGACCTGCTACGCCTTCTTAAGCGGCCGCAGATCGATTTCGCTGATAAAGCTCTCAGGACTCTGGGTGAGCAGCGTGGCGACCGCGTGCGCCACGTCTTCAGGTTGAAGGAGAGTTGCGGGTGGCCGGCCGGCATGGGGAGAGAACTCGGTATTTACGCTGCCCGGGCAAATGACGCTCACGCGAACGCCATGTGCTCGCAGGTCTTCCGCCATGCAAGCAGTCAGCCCCATCAGGCCCCACTTCGAGGCACAATAGATGGCGCCACCGGAGAAAGCGCTCTTGGAGGCTAACGAGCTGATGTTGATGATGTGCCCACCTCCCGAACGAATCATTCGCGCTGCGACGGCCCGGCTGGCGAGGAACACCGCTTTCAGATTCGTATCCAGGACGGCGTCCCAATCGGATTCGCTGCGCTCATAAAACGAGCCAAACAAACCAATTCCTGCGTTGTTGACTAACACTTCGATCTCGCCGAACTCGGCCGAGGTCCGCTCAATTAACCTCTCGACGTCCCCGGCCAGCGTCACGTCCGCGACGATTGGCAGAGCTCTTATGCCTTCCTGCCGGAAGCTTGCGGCGGTGTGCTCGATGTCAGCGCGCTTTCTGGCACAAATGGCAACGGACGCCCCCATCCGGCCAAGTCGAAGAGCAATGGCTCGGCCAATGCCCCGGCTTGCACCCGTGACCACCGCGGTCTTATTGAGGAGCGGCGAGCCTAGGGAGAGAGCCTCGTCCCGCACGTTGCTGGACATTTCTTCACCTCGCGCGCAATCCCTTTCGCTTCAAAACTCATCTTAGCATTTAGGAAATCGAAGCTGGCCAGGTCTACGAAATTCGTGCGGTTTGGAGTCGCCGGGAACGCGCTTGCGCCCTCGGAGAAACATACCTATAATCCTTTGATCTTGGGCCACCTTGGGCCATCGTGGACCCCGGTTGGCAGTTCTTCATGGCCGGCAAATCATTAAAGACGCTTCGCAGTAGAAATTTGCCGAGGAGGCGGTGGAATGAAACCAGCATGTAAATGGGTTGTGCCGATTGTGGCAGCGGTATTGTTGGTGAGCGCCGCCGCGGCAGCCTGGGCGGCTCCTCAGGATCAACAGCAGCAGCAGGCGAAGCCGAATTATACCTTGGCCGAGTACAACGCCTATCAGGCCGCGCATAACGAAAAAGATCCGCAGATGAAGCTGAAGGATCTTGACGATTTTGTTATGAAGTATCCGAGTTCGGCGTTGTTGCTTTATGTTTATGGCGACTACTACCAAACTTACTACACGATGAAGAATTACCCGAAGGCAATCGAATTCGTGGACAAGCTTTTGGCCCTTCCGGATCTGGCGAAACCGGAGCAACTAGGGACGAAGCTGCAAGCTCTAGGCTACCGTGCGCAAGCCGTGCTCTATGGTTCGGGCGACAAGACCCTGCAGACTCCGGAAGCTTATACCAAGGCCAAAGACGCCGCCAGCCAGGGCTTGCAGGCGTTGAGCCAGTGGCAAAAGCCGCAAGGTCAAAGCGACGACCAGTTTGCGACAAGCAAGAAAGGGCTCGGAGTTCTGTTCAATTCAGTGGCAGGCATTGCCGAATCGGGTTTGAAGGACTATAAATCCGCGGCGGATTCCTACAAGGCGGTTCTGGCTCTCGATCCCAGCGATGCGGTGACGCATTTCCGGCTCGGAGTCGCCTACCTGGAGGAGATGCCGGCCGACAATCCGGATGGATTTTGGGAACTGTCGCGATCGATTGCTTTGAAGGGCCCTGGGGAAGCGCAAGTACGCACGTATTTGCGAAACCAACTGCTGCACTATCAACAGCCATCCTGCGATAAGCTGGCCGACGATGAAATCAACCAAATGATCACCCTCGCCGGCACCAGCACGGATCGGCCGGCATCGGTGGTGATCCCCAGCTCGGACGATCTGCAGAAAGCTCGCGACGATACCTCGAATTTCCTGCCGTGGCTGCAAGAAGGCGGGGCGCACGGCCAAGTGATGTGGCTGGCGACTTGTGGATTGGAATATCCCGATGTCGGCGTGAAAGTGCTCGATATCATGCCCACGGATGCCGACAGTTTCACGCTGCAAGTCTATCGGCCGGATGCCGCAGACCCCGATGCCGCCGCGAAGGAGATGGATGCGGCAACCACTCCCAATATGACGTTACACATCGTCGGGCAACCCGATGCCAAGCGGCTGATGAAGGACGACGCCGTGCGCTTCACCGGGACGCTTACGGGCTATCAGCAATCGCCTTTTATGCTGACCTGGGACAATGCCAAGGTAAATCCGGAGGATTTGCAGCCCGCGCCCGCCGGCGGTAAACGCCCGGCGCGCACCGCGGCGCCGAAGAAGCCTGCTCAGTAATTTGGGTTAAGCACAAGAAACCGTAATCGGAAAACGGCCCCTGAATCACGGGGGCCGTTTTCATTTTGCCATCGAGAGACGCGGAAGTTTCAGGGACGCCGATGAGACCGATGGTCCAATTTGTAGAGGTCGATCTTGCGGCTCAAAGTATTGCGGTGAATGCCCAAAAGCCGCGCGGCGCGGGATTGATTTCCATTGGAACGATCGAGAACCCGCTTAATGAATTTTTTCTCGAACTCGTTCACAGCTTCCTCAAACAGAATGCCTCGCTCGACCATCTGCCCCACTAGCGCTTCGAGTTGATCTTTCACGATCTTCCGCTCCGCAAGACGCTTCTGATTGTTTCGGTTCTACAGATCAGGGTAGTTCAACACCCGCCAGGAGGCGGTATGCTTCACGATACTTGGCCCGAGTTCGTTCCACTACTTCCGGGGGCAATTGGGGGCCGGGCGGCTGCTTATTCCAACCAATACTCTCCAGGTAATCGCGAACGTATTGCTTATCAAAGGAGGGTTGCGAACGGCCCGGCTGATAGCCTTGCGCAGGCCAGAAGCGAGAGGAATCCGGCGTGAGCGCCTCATCGATCCAGATCAGCTGATCGCCGATCAGCCCGAATTCGAATTTCGTATCCGCCAGCAGGATACCCCGGGGTTCGGCATAGGCTGCCGCCCGGCGGTAGATTTCCAAGCTGACAGACCGGAGCTCCTCGGCCCGCTCTCCTCCGACGCGCGCGACCACTTCATCGAAGGAAATATTTTCGTCATGGCCGGACGTGGCCTTTGTGGACGGCGTAAATATCGGAGCGGGTAAACGATCCGATTCGCGCAGGCCGGGCGGCAGCGCCACGCCGCACACCTTCCCGCTGGTCCGATAGTCCTTCCAGCCCGATCCCGCCAAGTATCCTCTGACGACGCATTCGATGGGCAAGGGACGCGTCTTGCGGCACAACATCGACCGCCCGGCGAGCTGCTGGCTATAAACATTAGCAGGAGGCGGAAACTCAGTGGCGCTCAGGACGTGATGAGGAATAACGTCCGCGAGAGTCTTGAACCAAAAAAGCGACAGCTGCGTAAGCACCCGTCCTTTATCGGGTATGGGGGTGGGCAGCACCACGTCAAAAGCGGAAAGGCGATCCGTTGCGACGATAAGAAGGTCGTCTCCGACTTCGTAGATGTCCCGAACCTTCCCCCTCGACGCGAGTTTGAGTCCGGGGAAATCGGTTTGCCAAACAACCGCCGTCATGTAAGGAGAAGCCACGAGTGATTTAGTCCTGGTGAAGAGGGCGGTATTCTAGCGCAGAGCTAGGCGATGTCAACAGTGAAGAAAAATGGAAACAGGAAATGCCTCAGGAAAGTTCTCGCGTCAGCGTAGAAAGTGTTTCAAATGCAACCTGAAAGCGTGAAGCTGTGGAAATCAAGCCGCGTGACTTGCGCTGGAGCGAGCTTGTTCCCAATTAACGGAGACGAGCTTAGAAACGCCGGGTTCCTGCATGGTGACGCCATATAGGACCGAAGCCATCTCCATGGTGCGCCGGTTGTGCGTGACGACGATGAACTGTGCATCCGTACTCATCTCCGCCAGCATCTGGCAGAAACGTCCCACGTTGCTTTCGTCCAGGGGAGCGTCGACTTCGTCCAGAATGCAGAAGGGGCTGGGCTGGTATTTGAAAACGGCAATCAAGAGAGCCAGCGCCGCAAGCGCCTTTTCACCGCCGGAGAGAAGCAGGATATTTTGCAGGCGTTTGCCCGGAGGCTGAGCGGCAATATCGATGCCCGCCTCCCCGGCACTGTCCGGCTCAGAGAGGCGCATTTGTCCTGTACCGCCTCCGAAAAGCGTCTGGAAGGCGCCTGCAAAATGGGTGTTAATAATTGCGAAGGCCTCCTCGAATTTTTGACGCGAAACCTGGTCCAGTTCCGTGATGGTCTGTTGCGTGTCCGTAATCGATTGCAGCAGATCGGCGCGCTCCCGCTCCAGGAACCCGAATCGCTGTTCGCATTCGTTGTACTCTTCGAGAGCCATCATATTCACCGGCCCCATGGCCTCCACGCGCGCTTTCATCTCCTGATACTGGGCTTCGGAGGCAGCCAGGCCGTCGCCCTCGAGCAGGATTTGCTGTTCGGCCATCAGATCTTCCGGGTGGACGTTCAATTCGTTCAGGCAGGCCGTGCGAAGATGCTCTCGCTCGGCCTCATTGCGGGCCCGTTCGATCTCCTGGCGGTTCCGCTGCTCCCTCAAATCGGTGAGGAACTGACGGCCGGTGCGGAGTTCGTTATCCACTTCGGCCGTGCGGAGCCGCGTCTGGTTGCATTCGCGATCGAGCTCGGCTTGGTGCTTTTCGCGGAGCTCACGTTCCGCACGCAGCGATTCCACTTGCTGGCGCTGCTCCTCGCTCTGGCGGACGATGTCCGCTTCCTCTGCTTCCACGGCAGCTTGTTGTGTGGAAACCACAGCCAAGCGCGCGAGAAGTTCTTCGCGTTCCTCTTTGATTCGGACCGCAATGGCAGTAGCTGCGGAAAGCCGCTCCGCGATGGCTGCTCTTTCAGCCCGCTTGACCGCGAGTTCATCCTGATGCGTTTGTGCCAAATTGCGTATTTCGGTTATGAGCGCCGTGGCCTCCGCCATATCGCACTCAGCTGACTCACGCGCCTTCACGCTCGCTTCACGATCCGCATTGGCGCGGTCGGCCTTTTGCCTGGCGGATTGGGCATCCCGCCGGAGGCGCTCGACCTCAGCCTGGCAGGCGGCCAATTCCGCGCTGAGGCGCGCCAATTCCGCGCGCGCCTGATCGCGTTCGAGCGTCGCGCCGACCACTCTCTTGCCGGCTTCCACGTGCTCCAGCGTCAACGTTTCGAGAGATTTCTCAGCTTGCTCTCGTTCGCGTTCGAGCTCTTCGAGCGCCGATTTCAATTCAGTGAGGTTAGTTTCCAGGCGTGAAGCCTCAGTGGCCAAGGTTCGCAGCTCACGCTTCATGGCCAGGGGCCCGGCTTCCGTAGGCCGGCCTCCGGTGACGGCGCGTCCCTGATACGAAGTTCCGTCAGGAGTCAAAAAGATGTACGAGGGATTGTCTCGCGCCAGGCGCTCGGCGGTTTCCGGCGCCTCCACGAGAAAAGCAGACCGCAGCCGGGGCAAGAATTGTTTTGCGGCCGGACCGAGCGGATCTCGAAATTCAACCAAGCGGTCCAAGCGCGATACGCCCGGCTCGTCGGAAAACGGAAGCGTTACTTCAGGATGAGGACGAAGCTCCAAGCTACGCAGGGAATCCACGAAGAACGTCGCCCGTCCTCCAAACTCCTCGCGTAACAGAGCGATCCCAGCGCGTGCATGATCGAAGGTCTCGACGACTACATACTCGAACTCATCCCTGAGAAATTGTTCCACGGCGGTTTCATGCTGAGGCTCTACTTCAGCGTAGTCGGCAAGCAAACCAACGGCGCGAAAATTTTGGGTTCCTCCTTCAGCGTGAGAAGACCCGTTGGCGAACAGCTTTTGCACCGTCTCTGTGCTGTAAGAACGATCGCTCAAGACCTGCTCCACCGCGTAGCGGCGAGCGCGAACCGATGCCAGGGAATCGCGAACCGCGTCGCATCGCGTAGCCGTCTCAGCCTGATCGCGGCGATACTCCGCAAGCCGCTGCTGTGCGTCCGCCACCGAAGCCTCGAGAACGCGCAAGGCCTCCGTCTCGGCTTGCCAGCGCAAATCGGCCGCCAGGGAGCCTTCCCGGTACTGTAAGGATTCTTCCAGAAGGGCGTGCTCGGAATTCTCCAGCTTTTCGAGCGCCCCCGAATGATGCGCGAGCAACTGTTCGGCCTGAGACTGGGTCTGCTGAATCTGCGCGAGCGTTTGATCGTACTCCTGAATGCGGCGGCGCGATTCGGCGATACGCGTTTCAGCGGAAAGGTTGATCGTGGATAGCTCTGTAGAGCGGGTCGCGAGCTCAGCGAGGATGCTTTCAAGGTGCGTCGTCTCCTCTTGGAGCCGCTCCACGATCGCATCCTGGGCCGTTACTCGTGATCCGAATCGCTCCATTTGCGCGTCCGCTTGCTGGCGCTCCGCAGCCAACTGGCGCCCTCGCTCGGCGAGCTCTTCCCGGCGGCGGAGGTTGAACACGATGCGGTTTTCCGCGCGATCCAATTCCAGGGCAGCCTGACCGATGAGGTTTTGGTTCTGCCGCAGTTCGGTCTCCAGCTCGTAAACGCGGCGGTCCAGCCGCTCCTGCTCCGCTTCCATTGCGGCGATCGATTGCGCTCGCTCGCTCTCTTTCTCCGCCGCTCCGGCGAGCTCCAGGGAAAGCCGTTCGGCCTCGCGTTGCAGTTCGCAGGCTTTGCTGGCCAGACGGCGCGCAGGAGCGTGCGCATCTGCTCCCGCACTTCCGCATACCGCCGCGCTTTGGACGCCTGGCGCTTGAGCGATGCCAGCTGCTTCTCGACTTCGACGAAAATATCGTTGACCCGCGAAAGATTAAGTTTGGAGGATTCGAGCTTGGTCTCGGCCAGGCGCTTCTTGGTCTTATATTTCGTGATTCCAGCGGCTTCTTCGATGATTGCGCGGCGGTCGGACGGTTTGGAACTGAGCACCTGCCCGATGCGCCCCTGCTCGATGATCGCGTAGGAATCTGGGCCTAAACCGATACCCATGAAGAGATCCTGGATATCGCGCAGCCGGGCCGTGCGGCCATTGATGAGATATTCGCTTTGCCCCGAGCGGTAGAGCCGCCGGCCAACCACGACTTCCCCGGGCCGCCCTGGTGCTGCGTGTTTGTGCCCACCTCGGGCCCTCTTCGTCTTGCCCCTGGGACCATCCGCCTGCCTGTCCTCACCATCGATCGGAGTGACCTCTTCGAGTTCTGAGCCATCCGCCGCGGGATCAGGAATTTCGGTTATTTCAACAGTGGTTTCGGCCGAAATCGCCAGCTCGGAATCGCCGAGCACGAACCGCGCCGCCTCGGCCAGCTCGGAATCGACCAGGGTCAGGGTGACTTCAGCCAAACCCAAGGGAGGCCGCTTGGCCGTCCCATTAAAGATGCAATCGGCCATTCGCTCGGCGCGAAGAGACTTATGGCTCTGTTCGCCAAGCACCCAGGAGATGGCGTCGACGATGTTCGACTTGCCGCATCCGTTGGGTCCGATGATGCAGCTCAGACCGGTGCCGCCAAACGTTAACTGCGTCTTTTCACAAAAGGACTTGAAGCCAACGAGTTCGACCTTGCGGAGTTTGAGCAAGTGGTTCCTTTATATTCCGCCACGTCTCGCCAAATAGGCGAAACTTCGGCAGATGCGTGTTCGATTTCCTCGAGAGGAAGGGATACGCGACAACAGCTTTGGCGGGTCCTTTAGCAGTGGCCCAGCCGTCCTGGCGCTTCGGATCGGCGATTACGAGCGGGACGATATCATAAGCGGAAGAATTGTGTAAAGCCCGACAAAGAGAAGTGTTCCAACCTTAAGCGTGTCTTTGAACTCCAGATGCGAAGGCACATTCAGGTCAAATCACGTCCGGGCGTCTCGTTGCTGCCACTGTTGGCGTCGGCTAGAATGCTACGTCATTGCGCAAGGGGGCGCCGCCGGACGCGCGCTCATCATTCGGCTCAAGCCAGTGGCTTAGGTGGAGGACGCCGCAGGATCAATGGGAGATATCGTCTTTTTTAATACGCTCGGAGCGCACAGAGAGCCCTTTGTGCCGCTGCAACCAGCCCAGGTCAAGATATACACCTGCGGGCCCACGGTCTACGACTTCGCACACATTGGCAATTTCCGGACGTTCGTTTTCCAGGACGTTCTCCGGCGCTTCCTGCGTTCGCGCGGCTTCCATCTCGTGCAGGTCATGAACCTGACCGACGTGGACGACCGCATCATTGCCAAGGCCGCCGAGGCCAAGGTCGACATCCGCGATTACACGGCCAAGTTCATCGAAGCGTTCCTCACCGATCAGCGCATACTCGGCATCGAAAAGCCTGAACACGTGGTGCGCGCCACCGATCACATCGAGGATATGGTTCAGCTCATTGAGCGGCTAACAGCCAAAGGCTTCACATACGTCAGTGACGGCTCGATCTACTTCCGCATATCGCAATTTAAGAATTATGGCCAGCTGACCCATGTGGATACCGCGGGAATCCAGCCCGGAGCGCGCGTGGACGTGGATCGGTACGAGAAGGCGGATGCGCGGGATTTCGCTTTGTGGAAGGCGCCTAAACCGGGAGAGTTTTTCTGGAACACCCGAATCGGGCCGGGCCGTCCGGGCTGGCACATTGAGTGCTCGGCCATGTCCATGAAGTATCTGGGCGAGACGCTCGACATCCACTCGGGCGGCATAGACTTGGCATTCCCGCACCATGAGAACGAGATCGCCCAATCCGAGGCAGCGACCGGAAAGCCCTTTGTGCGCTATTGGCTTCATGCCGAGCACCTCTTGGTCGATTCTCAGAAAATGTCCAAATCGCTGGGGAATTTCTATACCCTCCGCGACCTGCTGAAAAAAGGAAACAAGCCGTCTACGTTACGCTTCCTGCTCGCCTCCGTTCCCTATCGCCGTCAGTTCAACTTCACGCAAGATGGACTGCAGCAGGCCGCCAACTCGGTCGAACGGCTAAGGAATTTTGCAACGCGCCTGGATAGCGGCAAATTTCCGGAAGGCGCCTCCGCTCTTGGCAAGGCCGCCGAGCAGGCCCGCGAGGAGTTCGAACGCGGCCTCGAGGACGACTTGAACACAGCCCAGGCATTGGCGGCGATCTTTGAGCTGATTCGCGAAGCGAATGTGGCCATGGATCGCGGCGATTTTCGGGCGGGCGACGTCGCGCCGGTGCGGAAGACCTTGCAGACTTTCGACGATATTTTTGCCGTGCTTAAAGACGACGACGATCAGAAGCTGGCCTCGATCGGCCTGGAAGCTCGTGGTGACTCGCCGAGCGATACGGAGATCGAAGGACTGGTGGCCGCGCGACAGGCGGCGCGCACGAAGCGCGATTTTGCCAAAGCCGATCATATTCGTCAGGATCTGGCGAATCGGGGAGTCATTCTGGAAGACAGCAAAGATGGAATCGTTCGCTGGAAACGTAAGTAGCGAAAGCGCTTAATCCGCTTAACCCTCCCAAGCGAAAGCGATTTGGAACGGTGTCGATCACAGGTTTTCTTCCGGGGCCGTCGATTCCAAGCGCGTGTACAATCCTCTTATGGCCAAAGAGTCTCCCTGGAGTGAGGCCCTCCTGCAATCGAAGCTGCCGCGCTTGATTACTCCGCTTCCCGGACCAAATGCCAAGCGGGTGATCGACCTCGACAACCGCTACATCTCGCCCTCCTACACGCGCAGCTATCCCTTGGTGGCGCGTCGCGGCCGTGGAGCTTTGGTTGAAGACGTGGATGGCAATATCTTTCTGGACTTCACCGCGGGCATAGCCGTGGTCGCAACCGGCCACTGCCATCCTGAAGTCGTGGCGGCTATTCAGCGACAGGCCACCGAGCTCATCCACATGTCCTGCACGGATTTCTACTACCAAGGCATGGTTGAACTGGCCCAGAAGCTCGCGGACATATCGCCCGGGAGCGATTCAAAGCGAGTCTATTTTGGAAATTCGGGAACGGAAGCCATTGAAGCGGCGATAAAGCTTGCGCGATACCATACCGGGCGCGAGAAGATCATCGCATTCTACGGCGCCTTTCACGGACGGACCATGGGATCGCTTTCGTTGACCGCTTCCAAAGCGGGTCAGCGCACGGGATTCGGAACGCTGCTTTCCGGTATTTTCCACGCTCCGTATGCCAATCCCTACCGCTGCCCCTACGGGCATCCGGCGAAAGATTGCTGCAGGGATTGCGCTAAGTTCATCGAGCGCGAGCTTTTCAAGAAGATTGTCGACCCGCGCGAGGTTGCCGCAATCGTCGTTGAGCCCATTCAGGGCGAAGGCGGATACGTCCCTGGCCCTCCGGAATTCCTGCAGGACCTGCAACGAATCTGCCGCCAGCACGGAATTCTCTTCATAACCGACGAAGTGCAAAGCGGCATGGGGCGGACCGGCAAATGGTGGGCAGGCGATCATGCCGGATTGGAACCCGACATTCTGTGCGTTGCCAAGGGCATCGCGTCCGGGCTGCCGCTTTGCGCAACGATTGCGCGATCCACGGTTATGGACTGGAAACCGGGCGCCCATGCGTCAACGTTCGGCGGTAATCCCGTTTCCATTGCGGCCGCCTTGGTCACCCTTCGGCTGATTCAGGAGCGCTACATGGAGAATGCCCGGCGCGTGGGCGAATACATATTCGGCCGCCTCGCCGGATGGCGCGAGAAGTTCCGCATTGTCGGTGACGTTCGGGGGAAGGGATTAATGATCGGCGTCGAGATCGTCGAAGATCAGCAAACCAAAGAGCCGGCGCCCAAGCTCCGGGATTTAATCGAAAATCTGGCATTTGCGAAGGGCTTGCTCATTCTGGGCGCGGGAGCGAATACATTGAGGTTAGCGCCTCCTCTGGTGATCGATCAGGAGCAGGCGGATTTCGCGATCGATACGCTCGAAGCCTGCCTCCGAGAAGCTGAATCTCTCGGTAATAAGCCCAGCTAGCAAGGGAAGGCTTGGGAAATTCTGCGGAGAGCAATCGGTTGCGCGTTTTCTCCACTCTCATCTTTGGCCTGGTTCACTGGGCGGCCAGGAACGGTTTCGCCCCGGAACCTGCGCCCGCAGGCTCCGGCCGCCCTCAACAATCTCGGCATCTGATGGGCATACGAGGCGAGACGTTTGCCTACTGGTATTTGCGGCGGCATGGCTACGTCATTGTTGGCCGCAACTTCCGGGCCGCGGGCCTCAAGGGTGAAATCGACCTCATTGGCTTTGATGGAGCGGTATTAGCGTTCATCGAGGTTAAGACCAGGACCAGCAGGCCCAACGCGTCCGCATTGCCCGAAGATGCGATCACAGCGGATAAGCGGCGCTTTCTGGCGCGAATGGCCCGGCGGTTTCTCGCTGAGCGCAGGCTTACCGGCACGGACTGGCGGTTCGACGTGCTGGCGATTGAGTCCCAAACAGGGAAACGCCCCCTTGTACGGTTGCACAAAGGGGCCTTTACTGACCGATAGGTCGCAGCCCTTTCGGCTATCCTTTGCAGCTTCCGAGGCGCCAAGCTAAATTGGACTGCCAAGGATACAATTAGAAGATTGCAGGGGGCGTACCGTCCGGCGATCCGGCCGGCGCCTGGGGAGGAAGCGTTGCCCGAACTTCGTAAGGATCCGATCACAGGCCGCTGGGTGATCATCTCCACTGACCGTGCCAAGCGGCCGTCTGACTTTGTGCGCGAAAGTGTGCGCATCGAGGGGAAAGGCTTTTGCCCGTTCTGCCGCGGAAATGAGACCAAGACCCCGCCGGAAGTCCTCGCCTACGGGCGCAACGGCGGTGGGCCGAATACGCCGGGTTGGACGGTTCGCGTAGTCCCCAATAAATTTCCCGCGCTAGGCATCGAAGGCGACCTCGATCGCCAGGGCGATGGCCTGTTCGATCGCATGAATGGCGTGGGCGCGCATGAAGTGATCATTGAAACTCCCGATCATCAGAGCACCTTGGCCACGTTGCCGGTCCGGGCGATTGAAGACGTTCTATGGGCCTATCGCGATCGCGTGCTGGACCTGAAGAACGATAAGCGCTTTCGCTACGCCCTCATCTTCAAGAATCATGGCGATGCCGCGGGAGCTTCCCTGGAGCACTCGCACTCGCAGCTGATCGCCTTGCCCATCGTGCCCAAGCGGGTGCGCGAAGAACTCGACGCCTCCAAGCACTACTACCGCGAGAAAGAGCGCTGCATCTTCTGTGACATGATCCGGCAAGAGACGGAGTCGGGTGTACGCATCGTCGGCGAAAACGATCAGTTTATCTCCATCGCTCCTTATGCTCCTCGTTTCCCCTTCGAGTTGTGGCTGCTTCCCAAGCAACATAGCTCGGCATTTGAGAATAATCAGAGCTCGGTGTACTCCAGCCTGGCTCGAATGCTCAAAGATAGTTTAAGTCGCCTCGATACCGTGCTCGATCATCCCGCTTACAATTTCATGCTGCACACATCGCCTGTCGGCGAAGAGATCAACGATCATTATCACTGGCACTTTGAGATCATCCCCAAATTGACGAAGGTGGCGGGATTCGAATGGGGAACCGGTTTTTACATCTGCCCCACTCCGCCGGAGGAGTCAGCCCGTTTCCTTCGTGAAGCGCAGGTCACTGCTACCACATCGGTGGCATGAAATTGAGCTTCGCTGGCCTGATTATGTCCTCGTACTCCGCCCGCGCAACTGACATACTCCATCGCTTTTCGATATACTGACGGGCTCGGCGCGGTACCCAAGAGGCCCAAGGGAGAGGTCTGCAAAACCTCCATTCGTGGGTTCGAATCCCACCCGCGCCTCCAAGATTCCATTTCACTTAGCCCGAAGTGATTCTCTAGCAAAGTGAAACGGTGTAGCAGAAAACGTAGCGTGGGGCTGTGTCTATTGCGCCCGTCAGGCGACCAACACGAAGTTGGTGACGGGCAAAATTGGGCACAGTAGCGATCAACCAAAAATAATGCGAATATAGGCGCCCCTCTAGAAAGAAAGTGTGGATGAGGGAATACGTGATGGACAGCAGGCGAAGAGAAACATGGCGCCATCGGAGCAACATCACCGATCACCGGAACGAACCAGAATAGGAGCTACAGGATGCGAAATCATATAGCCGGCTCGATCGTTGTGCTGGCGGCCATTGTCGCCTGTTGTCCCGTTACCCGGGCCCAGAACGAGGCCGGCCAAGGGCGCGGAAGAGGTCAAGCCCCCTCGCCCACTGCTAACTTGCCATTCGATCCGCACGATTTTTCCGGAGTTTGGACGGGCAGGGGCAACATGGGTAAGGCGCCGGCGATGACGCCGTGGGCTCAAGCCAGATACGACGCAGCGAAACCCGGCCTTTCGGCGAGAGGGCAGCCGCTGGGCAACGATCCCATGATGATGTGCGATCCGGTCGGCTACCCGCGGATCGCGTTTTACAACGCCTATCCCATGGAGTTCCTGCAGACGAAGGACCGGCTGGTCGAGTTCTTCGATTACTTCTACGTGCACCGGACGATCTACCTCGACGGGCGGCCGCTCCCCGCCGATCCGGATCCGACGTGGTACGGCTACTCGGTGGGCCACTGGGACGGAAACACGTTGGTGGTCGAGACGAACGGTTTCAACGATCGATCCTGGGTCGACAATGACGGCCACCCGCACAGCGATGAGATGAAGCTCGAAGAGCGATTCCAGCGCGTGGACCATGACACGATCCAGGCAACCATGACCCTAACCGATCCCAAAGCCTATACGGCGCCCTGGGTGGGCATGAAGGCGACCTGGACACTGACCACCAAGCTCGCCATGCGCGAGGATGTCTGCGTTCCTTCGGACGAAGAGAAGTACAAAGAGGAAATGAGAGAGCCGGCCGCTACAGCGAAATAAGGCTCCGACTTCGCCCCCGGATCTGGACAAAAACCAAGCTGCCTTTTGGGATTCCAGCCCTTGCGCATGGTTTCTCAGAAGAGTGGCCATGAGCCACTTTCCGGACCATCCGACTTACCAGCCCGACTCACTAGGTAGGATACCGCTAAAACTTTTCGGCGCATTCGGGGTTTAATCGATTAGATATCGACGCGATTGTTTTGCGTCGCGGGCCGTGTCGATTGTTTGATACTGGGTAGAGACCGCGCCAGCCGGAGAGGATGATCAAAATTTTATGCGAAGCATCCTGAAGACTCGAAACGTATTGCTCTTGCTGTTGATAGCCATATGCGTGACGCCTCTGGCGTCCTTACGCACAAATTGCCGTGGGCGTTTCCATACGCGTGGGACCGCCGGCCCTGCCGGTTTATGAGCAGCCGCCCTGTCCCACGGAAGGATATCTTTGGACGCCAGGATATTGGGCCTATGGCCCGGTGGGCTACTACTGGGTGCCCGGCGTGTGGGTGGCTCCGCCGCGGGTCGGCGTGCTCTGGACGCCGGGCTACTGGGGCTTCGCAGGCGGCCTTTACGGCTGGCACGCAGGCTACTGGGGTCCGCACGTTGGGTTCTATGGCGGCATTAATTACGGGTTCGGCTACGGCGGCGTGGGCTTTGTGGGCGGCGAATGGAGAGGCGGAGTATTTGCCTATAACACCGCGGTGGTGCACGTGAATACGGAGGTGGTGAGAAACGTCTACGTCAACAGGACCGTGGTCAACAACACGACGATCGTCAACCATGCGAGCTTCAATGGCGCGGGCGGGATCGCGGCGCGGCCGACCGCTGGAGAAGAGGCCGCCATGCGCGAGCAGCATTTTCAGCCGACGTCAAATCAACTCTCCCACGAGCACACGGCTAGCCAGGACCGCAGTCAATGGGCATCCACAAACCATGGGACGCCGGGAACGGCAGCCATGGATTCCGTCAACGGGCGCCGCTTCAATCAGCAGGGACGCATAGCTCAGGGAGTTCGTTCGGGACAGCTGACGCCGGGCGAAACCTCGCACCTGGAAAACCGGGAATCGAACATCAATCATGAGGTGGCCGCCGATCGTCGCGCGAATGGCGGCAAGCTGACTCCGCAAGAGCACAAACAAGTCCAGCATCAGCAGAATCAGGCCAGTCGCAAGATTTATCAGGATAAGCACAACAACAAGACCGAGGGACGCGCCGAGAAGTAGTCGCCGCTAAGGGCGGCGTCATTCTGTCGCCGTAGATTAGACCTGCAGGTTTGCCCGCCGGCATCGTAGGAGTCGATCCTGCATGGCGGCGGGAGCTCTGATCGCTTCTTCGCGGCGGCGTTATCGGATGGGCGCCGCGCAACCAGAAGCCCCGATGCAGCGCGGATACAGCCTGGATATGAAGACGCTTACTTGGTGCGCCGTTTCTTTGCAAACTTGGACGGCGTTAGGTCTCCGAAAAGCTTCCCCTCAACCTCTGCTTTATGGGTCGTGCACACAAGCCTGACGATCACACCCTGGACCCACGATGCTCGAAATTTTGCGGGGCTCGAGCAGTCCAGAACTTCACAAAGACCTTCGCTGACCGGGTCCAAATACGGTTCCGGGGTCTTATTCGCCATAGAAGATTCTCCTATTCATTTACCGCCTCAAGACCGGCGCTTTCAAACTGGCTGGGCGTTCGTCCGATGTCGTTGACGATCGGTGCGACTGCTTACAAAAAGCCAGGGTCGTACCCGATCTGCCGCTTGCACATCCGGTGGCACAGGGCCGTCGCCTGCGGCGGGCGGCGGGGTAAGGTGTGTAAACTAGACGCTTCTAGTATACCCTTTGGCCGGAATCTGTGTTATGATTCCATCGCGTTTGTTGCTCTTGTAAAACCTTTAGATTTGTTTAAAGGGGCTGCGAGTACAAAACAACTCGTGGCTCTTTTTTGTTTTCTGCTGAGGGCGGCTCGAGAAGCACCAGATAGCCCAGATAATAAAGAAGGAACAAATCAGTGAAAGAACAAGGAACAGTAAAGTGGTTCAATGCCAGCAAGGGATTTGGATTCATCCAGCGCCAGTCCGGTGAGGACGTTTTCGTGCACTTCTCCGCGATTCAAGGAGACGGGTACAGGTCTCTCGCCGAGGGGCAAGCGGTTGAATTCGACGTCACCAAGGGCCCGAAGGGTCTGCAGGCAGCGAACGTTACCGCCCTCTAGTTGAAAATGTGTCGCCGTTTTCCATCCCCGGCTTGCCGGGGATGGAAAACTCATTTTAGGCCGCAGTAATCTCCCGAACCGTGCCGCGCTCAGGACACCAGGGTATTCGGTGCAAGTTCGACCGGTGCCGCGGGCGCAAGGTCCAGATTGGGCACGGCGAACGTATCCTCGACGGCAACTTCCGCAGGCATCTTTTCGTGCAATAGCCGTTCCGTGGCGGCGATCATCGGCACGGCGTGGAATCGCTGGTGCATCGCCGACCGCGACAAAAGGTTCGATATCGCCAAGAGAATCATCCCCTGATGATGCGCCATCCAGCAGCGCGTAATGCGATCCGCGGAATCTGAGCCCCCGTTAATCTTGATCTCCGCCGATTCGTAGAAGCCATATCGGCCAATCCACTTTCGCTCTTTCATGCGGTAAAGATTCTTCAGCGCGGCTTGTGTTTCTATTCCCAACGAGAGAAATGTGGAGTACGGAGAGATAATCCAGCGCGGCATTGAATAACGGCGCAGCGCCAGACCCGGAGCTCCAAAGCCCTCATATTGGAAAAGCCCATTCGGATCTCGATCGCTAAACGCGGCCTCTGAGATACCCCAGGGATGGCCTTTGAGAGTCTCCATGCTCTCATGGAACCTGATCGCCGTGCGCGCACTGGAATGCAGCAGAGTGTTCGGGTGAGTGCGCATCCACAGGCTGGGCATCAGGTATTCAAAAAGGCTTCCCGCCCAGGAGATCAGCGCGGGATCCTGGTCACATTGAGTTTGGCCGCGGCCGAGATAAAACCAGCTTTCTTGCGGGATGTCGCCCTTGGCGATGGCCACGAACGTAGCGATGCGTGCTTCGGAGGCGAGAAGATCGTAACAAGCGCTCTCCAGCCGGTTTGCGTTTTTGGTGTAACCGATGGAGAGCAGCTTCCGCTGGCGGTTGTACAGAAAAGTGAAGTCCATATCGAGCGCGAGTTCTTCGCAGCTCTCGGCAAGCTGCTCCATGGTTCGCCGCAAACCGCGGGCCCGCTCCAATCGGGCACTCATGCCCGTTAATAAGGCCCCCGCGCTCCTTTTCTCTTCCTTGGTCAAATCTCCTCGCTGCAGGACTTCACGCAAAGAGGAAACGAGTCCCTCGAGGGTTCTGATCCCGTCATCGAGCGTCAGTTGGCCGATGTCGACCTGCGGGCGAATGGCCAACTTCTCAATGAAGTCCTTCTTTTTCCCAACCAGCCATGGGGCAAATGTAGCCGCGAGGTGGCGCAATTCGCGAATCTCGGATAGGAGGTCGCGAGACCAGTAAGCCAGGTCTGGCGATTTATGGCCGATGGATTGAATGGCCCTGTCGAGTTTCCGAGCACTCATTTCGAGCGCGTGCAATTCGCCAATCCAGTGCTCCGGCGCTTCGGGAAGGTTGCAGACGCGGTCCTCAACGGAGATGATTGCCTCGAGCAGCAGCTTGGCGCCATCCGCCTCGGCAGTCTCCCGAAGCAGGCGCAAGCGATCTTTGATGCCCACCCATAGTTGGGGCCGGAAAAGCGGCTGACTTGCCATTTGGATACAAGCTTGGCTCGTCGTCAGCAAAGAACAGGCTAGATTCCCGCTGTCTACGGAAGAGATAAAGAACGGCATCTCCGGCTTCAGCGTGCACGCGTCATACCAGTTGTAGAAATGACCGCGATAGCGCTCCAGCTTGGCCGCGGTAGCAAGCGTCGCTTCGGTTAGCTGGATCACTTGCGGCAAGGTGATGAAGCCGAGATCGTAAGCAGCCAAACGTGAATTCAAAACCAAACCCAGGTTCGTGGGCGAGAGCCGCTCCACCACGCGCACCGGAACTTGTTGCAGCCGGTCGGAAATCAGCCAATGGTTGTTGGGGCTGCAGAAGTCGGCGAAGAAGCGCCAGGTGCGCAAAGCCGTGTCGCGAAGAAACTCCCGATCGCGGGCAGCAACTCTGCTCTTATTTTGCGACCATGGCCGGTCCAGCCACGCCGCGATATGGCCTGTCAGAAACCACGAAGCCAAAAACGGCAGAGCGATAGGCAATGCCCGGGGATTGGCAACGGCGATGACTCCGGCGATCGCCAACGCCGCCAAGGGAATCCATTGAAGGTATCGGTCGACCAGCGAACGCGCCCCGGAACTCATCTCCGCTTGCGCCGCCGTTTCCCACTCCAGCAGGTTTCGCCGGGACACCAGCATGCGGAAGATGGTGCGCACCGCCGCGTCGATCATGATGATGCTCTGATGCAGGAGCAGCGCGATGAACAGCGCCATGCGCACCTGTTCGATCGCAAAACCTGTTGCAAGATTCTTGAGATAGGCGGCCGAATAGCGCCTGACTTTTGTCAGGCCCCCGATCAGTTGCAGGAAACTTGGGAGCAGCACCACCACCAGCGCCGCGCCCGTCCAGAAAACTGGCCCGCGCGGAAGAAAAAGCCAGCCGGCCAAGAGCAAGGCGAGCATAACCGGCTCGTAGACGGCCCGGCGCAGATTGTCCACAATCTTCCAGCGAGAAATAAGCTGCAGCGCATTGGGCAGCTCCCGGCCGAATCGATCGGCGATACGCGGTAGGATCCAGGGGGCCGTTTGCCAATCGCCTCGAGCCCAGCGATGCTTGCGCCGGCAGTAAACCGCGTAACGCGAAGGGTAATCCTCGACAATTTCGATATCCGACACCAGTGCCGCCCGCGCAAAGGAGCCTTCGATCATGTCGTGGCTCAGCAAGGCGCCTTCGGGAAGCCAGGTATCCACCAGGCGGTGGAAGGCGTCGATGTCGTAAATTCCTTTGCCAACGAAGCTGCCTTCCCCAAAAAGATCCTGGTAAGCGTCGGAAACAGCGCGCGTGTATACATCGAACGTCGCGTCCGCCGAGAAGATTGCTGCCAGACGCGACTTGCGGGCCGACTGCAGATCCACGCCCGCCTTTGGTTGCAGGATGGCGTAACCCCGTTCCAGCTTTTTGCCTGAGCGGTCGAACACGGCGCGATTCAGGGGATGCGCCAGGGTGCCAATCAGCTTTCTCGCCGTGTCCCTGGGAAGCTGCGTGTCTGAATCCAGCGTGATCACATAACGCACTTTTGTGAGCAGCGATAAATCGCCTGTCTTCACCAGAAAAGCGTCACGCTCGCCCCGCAGAAAACTGTTGAAGTCCAGCAGCTTCCCCCGCTTCCGCTCCCAGCCCATCCAAGTGTTTTCAGAAGCGCAGAAGATCTGCTTCCGATGGAAATGGAAGAAGCTGCCGCGTGCCTGCGGGGCATATTTGCGGTTCAGCCGGTCGATCAATTGAGAGCAGAGGTGGATCAAGGGATCTGCATCGTTTGGTCCGCCGGGCGAATCCACGGAATCCGTAAGCAGCGCAAAATGGAGGTTCTTATCCCTGTTCCCGAGGAAACGTACCTCGAGAGCCTCAACCATCTGGCGCGTCTGGGACTCATTCAAAAGCAGGGTAGGCACAGCCACCACAGTCAGGCACTCGTCGGGAATGCCTTTCGACAGATCGAGTTTCGGCAGAACTCGCGGCGGAAAGAAAAGAGCGATCAGCTGATTGATTACGTCGATGGCGGCCCCAGTGGCGGGCACAAGCAGCAGAGGCAACAGGATGGCCATCGAGATCGTCCGCCCGCAGGCCAAAAGCAGGCAAGCTGTCAGCACGAAAGCGCCGAACTCGACTCCTAATAAGTACGCCGAAGCCGCATGGCGGATGATGGTTTCCCTGAGCCATCCCAGCGGAGATCGCCGGTAGCGAACCAGCTTCCTCAGCAGTTCACGCCCGTCGTCGACTAAGTAATAGCCCACGTGGCTCGTATATCCCGATGATTGGTCCTGCTGTGCCAGTTCGATGGCTCGGCGGGCAATCTCGGCTTCGGTTTGGGGCGAGCCGGCAGCCATTTCCACGACGGCACGCCGGTAAGAATCCCGGCTGGCGGGCTCCATCTGAGCATATATGGCGTCTTCTCTCAGGATTTGATCGACCACGCTCAGCTTCTGGAAAATGCGGTCCCAGTTGGAATGGTCCAGTTCGCGCAGGCTCACCAGAATTATTTTCAGTTCATTCGATAGCCGCTGCACCGCCTCACACCCGGAGGTGTGGTCTAATTCGCTGCCCACCTGAAGCAATCGCTGCATGAGCCGAAGCTGCAAGAGTGGTTTGAAGATCCATAGCTCATCGATATCGAAAGTCACGTGCTCTTGAATCGCGTTCACGAAAACTACGAACGTATCCTGCCGGAAAGAGTTACCGACGGCGGAGAGATAGCTGCGCATGGCCACAAACGCGCGCGGCAGCGGACGGCTGCCGGAGACGCTTACTTTGCGGAGCTTGGTCGCATTCCGGAGAGCGGCGCTGAAGGCGGACGTCACGTTATGCAGCAGGCGCCCGTTGGTCAGCAGATCTTCCATCCATTCCACTCGGCTGTCTTGGCGCAGTCCGCTGTAGAGCTGGCGGATTCCCAAGGAGGTCAGGAAGGTTTGCCGCGGAAGAAAGCTGGAAGGCGCCGGGTTCATCGGGCCCGACCAATCCGAAACTTCCGCCAGCGCTCTGCTCTGCAGATCCAGCTTTTCGGCGTCGCGATCGGCCAGGGTTTGGTTTTGACGCTCCGCCGAGGCCGGGCTGGTCAGCGCCGAAATTTGCTGCACAAAATATTTTTTTAACAGCCCCGAATACTGATGATGCTGACCTGTTTGGGTGTCGAACATCGTTCCGCCTACCTGTAATTTGCCGCCTGCAATTCAAACATCTCCGAGTAGCGCCCGCCCTGGCTGATCAGCTCGGCGTGGCTGCCTTCTTCCACGATTCCTCCGTTGGCAAGCACAAGAATTTTGTCCGCCATGCGCACCGTCGAGAACCGATGCGAGATGAGCAACGCCATTTTGTCGGCGGTCAACTCGGCGAACCGCGAGAAGACGTCGTGTTCGGCTTGCGCGTCCAGCGACGCGGTGGGCTCGTCCAAAATCAAAAGTTGCGCGTCGCGCAAGTAGGCCCTGGCGAGAGCGATTTTCTGCCATTCGCCGCCGGACAAATCCAGTCCTCGTTCGAAGCGGCGGCCGAGAATTTGTTCGTAACCGTCCGGCAGAGAGCTAATGAGCTGGTGGGCGCGGCTCTTCTTCGCCGCGGCCATCAGATTTGGCAGATTTCCTAAGTCGTCGATCCGGCCCGCGGCGATGTTTTCCGCCGCGGTCATTTCGTAGTGCACGAAATCCTGAAAAATGACGCCGATCTCTTTCCACAAGTCCTCGAGGTCGTACTCCTGCAAGGGAATCCCGTCCAGGAGGATTGTTCCGCCGGTAGCCTCGTAAAGCCTTACCAGCAGCTTGACGATGGTGGTCTTTCCCTGGCCGTTTTCTCCGATCAGCGCCACCCGTTCTCCGGGTTCAATACGGAAGTTCAAATCCGTAAACACCGGCTGTACTCGCCCCGGGTAGGTGAACGAAACGTTGCGGAACTCGAACCCCCGCACAATCGGCCGCGGCGCTTTGAGGGCATTCGGCCGGGTCCGGATCTGAGGGCCAATCGAAAAGAACCGAACCATGTCGCCCAGGAACAAGGCCTGATCGGCCAAGCCGGAAAAAGTCGAAAAAATCGACTGGATGTTGCTGCTCGTCCCGGCGATCGCTCCGGCCAGAAACTCCATGTCGCCCACGCTGAGAGCGCCGGCGATCGTCCGGTAGATCACGTACCCATAGCAGCCGTAGTAGCAGGCCGTGCTGATCAAGCTGAGCACCGACCCCGCTGCAAGCTTGCGCCGGGCAAGAGAAATATCCTCGGTGAGCAGCTGTTGTGAAAAGGTGTCAAACCGCGAGGTGAAAAAAGGCCCCAGCCCGAATAGCTTCGCTTCCTTCGCGGTCTCCTTGCTCGATGCCAGAGTGCGCAGGTAATCGAGCCTTCTTCGCATGGGCGTCTGCCGGAAGCGCAACGCATACCCCTGAAAGGCGTAATGCGTCTCCCCCAGGAATGCCGGTACGACGCATCCCACCAGGATCAATACCAGCCACGGCGAGAACAAAAACACGCTGGCGGCCAGGCTCAGTGCCACGATGCACTGCTGAATCAGCTGGCCGAGCGCCCGGATCATGCCCACCCGGTCGATCGCCTGGACCCGCGCTCGCTCCAGTTGGTCGTAGAAATTGGGATCTTCATAAGACGCTAAATCGAGCTCCGCGGCGTGCTTCATGATCTGCAAGCTGCTGTACATCATGAAGCGGGCGGCGAGTATCTCGTCGAGGTAGTCGACTGCGCGCGTGAACACCACCGAAAGCCCCGCCATGAGAAAGGCGGCCACCACCAGCAGCCAAAAGTGTTGGGGAAGCTCCTCATGTCTGGCGACGTGGGCGACCACGGCGTTAATGATCAGCCGCGTCGTCAGCAGGATGCCGAGGGGCACAAGCGATATAGTCAGCCGAAAAACCAGGCTCAAGGCGACCGACGTCGGCGCCGAGTCCCAGAACATGCGCAGCACGGCAGGCACGTTCCGCAGCGCGGATACGCGTTCCTCCCAACCGTGGCGCAGGACCTCCGGGAGCCGCACTCGTGCTCTCAATTTGTTTGCGAGACCCATCTCAAATTGCGTTTATGCCTTCGAACTATTTGGCTGGGTGGCGGGGGGCTGACCTTAATTCCCGGGCCCCAGATCCTGACAATTGCCTTGCGCCGTTGCGCTGATAAGCGATCGGCGCAGCGGCAAAGGTTCACCGTTTACTTAGCTGGCTCAGACCACTGATCGCACCAGCAAGGAAGGCGAGGCATATGAATAGAAAGGCGAGCCTGAGGTCACTTGCATAACGGAATCCATCGCTTACGCCCAGTCGTACGTTCATATAAGCCAGAAGCGACACAACGAGCAGAAGACCGGCAGCGAGCACGATTCCCGTATACGCGCGTGGTCGTCGGTTCCCCTCCATGATTCCTCTCCTAGCGCTGGGCGAGATATGGCTAGGTGACTGTAACTATGGGCTTTGGAGGAGCTTGGGCACAATCGGGAATAGTCCCTAACCGGAGTTAACCGAAACAATGTATGGCGTCTAAAACGGGCGTAAGGGTGGGTACTAGGAGGGCGTCAAAAGCCGAAAATAACAGCAACAAACGGCGCCCTTCGACGGTCGGCTGCCCAAATCGCGGCAGGTCCTCAGTGGAAAGCGCCTGGCGTTAAGAGGTGCGGCGAGCCTTCTAAGCTCGCCGCGTGGTTCGGAACTCGGCTTACTTTTGTGCGACGGCAGTTCGTTCCGGGTTCATCCTTTGTCGCATAGCAGCCAGATGTCCTGGCGCCCGGCGCTCGTTCCAATCTTCCATGCGCTTGATGAGCGACTCGAGCTGGCTCCAGGCGTGCGGATTCTTGGAAGCGGCCCTCATGGCCGGCACGAGCGCCCGCACACGCTCCCAGACAAACCACGCCTCTCCTGAGTTCTCGAAGAAAAGTTCATCGTCGATGAGCCCGCGATTCACCAGGCCCGCCGCCATATCCCAGTAGCTCACCACCATACGAAAACTAACGTTGCCCTCGCTTCCCATGGGATATTTCTGGTTCAGCTCCTCCGGTGTCTTGGCGTCAAAGTTCTTCCCAAACCATGCCCGGGCTTCGCGCAGCCGCGGTTCGCGCCGCAATTCATAAAGCCGTAGAAGCAGATCCGCCTGGTCGTGCGTCACGTGTCCCATTCTTTTCCTCCCAAGGAAGTTAAAAAGGCTATTCGCGAGCGATCGGCCGTGCCTCCGGCTCCGTAACTACCAACTGCATGCGCTGCACGCCGCCGACTTGAATGCCTCGCTCGGCCAGTTCCATCTGCACGCGCCTGCGCAGCTCGCGAGCCACGTCATCCTGTCGCGTCGCGGCGGTCCGCACCTGTAGCCGCACGCTGGTGCCATTGGCCGACAATGACTCGACTCCCAGCACACGCGGGCCGTCCAGCAGCAGGGGCGACCATGACGGGTCCGCGCGAAAATCGCTGGCTACGGCCTCGAGCGTGTTCAGGGCCTCGTCCAACGGCTGATCGCTGGCCACAATCGTATCCAAAAATACCTGTCCCCAATCCCGGCTCAAATTGGCCACTTTGGTAATCTCGCCATTCGGAATCGTCACCAGGGCGCCCTGCGGGTCGCGCACGACGGTGCGCCGAAGCGTCAGGTGCTCCACTCGTCCCACCACGTCTCCGATGCGCACAATGTCTCCCACCACGTACTGGTCTTCCAGAACCGTGAAGAAGCCATTGATGAAATCGTGCACCAAATGCTGTGCGCCAAAGCCGATGGACAAGCTGGCCAATCCGGCCGCGGCAGCCACGGGAGTCACATTGAAGCCGAACTCTGGCAATGCCATCAGTACGGCCACAATGACAATGATGGCGCTTCCGGCGCTATAGAGGAGTCCCGCCAGCGTTCGGGTTTGCTGCTCTCGCATTCGGGCCACGCGCACGGTGGATTCGCTTCCCGCCACCGCAATCAAACGGCGCGTTACGATTCGCAGCACGCGAATCAGAAGCAGGGCGATCAACAAAATAATCAGGAGCCGCGTGCCGTGCCCCAGCGCAAATTCCGTCCACCTGAACACGTGGTCTGTCATAATCCCGTAGGGCGTTCGCTAACCGTTACCCGCCGGAGAATCCTCTCGCGCTAGAATGGAACCGCGAATTATACCATCGTGCTTTCGACGGAAGCGGAAGGTGTACACTCACGCGTAAGCGATGTTGCAATAGGAACACCTGGAAAGGACCTTATGCGCCTCTCACGTAAAGCTTTCATCGGCGCCTCCATCTCTCTGGCCGCGTCCGCCAAAGCCCTTTGGTCCGCGCAGCAGGGAGAGCCTGGTCCTCAATTTCCGAAGCAGCCGGAGCAGCCTTTGCCGGAGCCTACGCGCAATCCGAAGCGCGACCAGGTCATACTCAAAGCCAATCGAGAAGCCATCGCCAAAGATGTCGCGCGAATGTCCGGGCTCGTGGATGAGTTGCAAAAGGAGTTCAAGGAAAACGACACGACTGAGATCCTATCCCTCGACGTGCTGCGCAAGTCCGAGGAGATCGAAAAATTGGCCAAACACATACGAGACCTGGTCCGCGGCTGATGCATCCCTTGTCTGCGCGCCCGCGGCTCAGGTGGATAGAGCGCTGTTCTCCCCAAAAAAGCCTCCTCCAGAAGTCGCCAACCGGCAGTTGCAGCCTCTACCCCAGGCACAAGTAGGTTTGCGTTACAATGTGGCCGGGCACCCGTAGCTCAATTGGATAGAGCACCAGCCTCCGGAGCTGGGGGTTGGGAGTTCAAATCTCCCCGGGTGCGCCACCCTCTCTGTCTTTACCTGGCCCTGGCTAACGAATCTTGGTCACTCACAGTCTAAATAAGTCGGACAGGGCTGCTGCCTGTGCCGTTAGCCTGCCCGTATAGGCAGATAACTAACTAAGAGCAGCGGAGGGAAATTTCCTTGCCGTTCCAGCGCAAACCTTACTACTCTGCGATGAGCAGCTCGCCCTGCACACAAACGATTTTGTGGAGAATAACTCTCTGAAGGAGAACGCATGAAGAAGCTACTGATGTTGGTGGTAACGCTGATGCTCGGAGCCGGTCTGGCTTTTGCGCAGACCAGTTCCAGTGGGTCTTCTGCTTCGACGCCGAAGACGACTCAAAGCACTAAGGCCGCCAAGAAGAGCAGCAAAAAGTCGTCGTCCAAGAAGAGCAGCAAAAAGCCAGCCTCCACCGAGGCGCCAGCGTCCAAGTAAATTCGCTAGGCTCGGTTTTGCTTGAAAGCGGCCCAATTGGGCCGCTTTCGCTTTTTTGGGGGCGATAATTTGCTCTGAAAAGCCTCGGCACATACCAATACCCACGATTCGCGACGTTCTGCCTTTAATCCGGGTATTCGGTTGGTTCCAGACAACTTGATGCCTTGTACGGCGGTCAGATGCGCCATTCTCCCTGGCGCTTTGCGTATTCTTTGCCCACTGGCTTAGTTGAGTTCCCGTATGGTCCCTGCAACGCCAAACGCATACTCTAGGCCGCATGAAAAACAGCCAACCAAAGGCGCGCCGCCAGGCGCCCAGTGAAGCGCAAACAATTACCCAAACTCAGGTAATCCCCGCACCCACGATCGTTTGGCATCCTTCGGTATCGCTCGAGAAATTGATCTCTGATTTCAGCGAATATCGGGACGCCATTATCGTCAGTTGATACACCCAGTTCGAATTTCTCTTAATCCTTGGGATTTGTGGCAAACACCGATAGTTCGGGGATAAAACCCCGGTCATCCATCTCCAGCGCCGCCTTGACGATATAGGCGATCTCCTGGGCTCGCAGCTTGCTTGGATTCTCCTTTTGGGATAATCCGGCGTTCGCGGCAAAATTGGTGAGCACCTCGCTTGGATTGATCAATAACACCCGCACATTGTAGCGGCGAAGTTCCGCTCGCCAGCATTCCGACATGCCCCGCAATGCGAACTTGCTTGCGTAGTAGGCGCTTCCATTCGGAGCTCCGCGCAATGAGGCCGTCGAGCTGATGTTTACGATGTTCCCGCGTTGGCGCGAAACGAAGTGCTTGGCGGCCTCCCGGGCCATGAGCATGGCCCCCGTGACGTTGGTGGCAAAGACGGATTCAAAGCTGGCGCGGTCGAAATCCACCAGGCTCTTGAATACCCCCACTCCCGCGTTATTCACCAAAATGTCCAGCTCTCCGAACTCCTTGAAAACTTCCCGATACGTTCGCTCCACATCGGATTCCTTGGACACATCCGCAACGATGGGAACAGCCTTCATGGATTGGGCGGCCTCTTCCAATCGTCGTTTGTCGCGCCCGGTGATCGCCACGCGCGCGCCGCTCGAAGCCAGGCTTTCGGCTATGGCTCGCCCGATGCCGCTGCTTCCGCCGGTAATCAAGGCCGCTGCATTTCGTAGATTCATCTTGCCTCCCAGTCGCTTCCCAGATATCGCATGTTAGCATCGCCGCACGGGGCTAGCGTGGCATGCCTGCCATGAGCGCAGATTCCGCTCCACTTGCCAAGCGACACACCAGTTTGCCTGCTAGCATTGGTACAGGTTCCTTGTATGGCACGGCGCCTGCACAAATCAGCCCCTCAGAGCCGAGGAACCATCAGAATATTAGGCTAGATGCAGTCGGCGCATATAACCCGGCGAATGAATGGCGGCCTATGGCCCTCCAGATTCCTGGCGGCGCTATGCTTGATGGTTATCGCGTTTGCTTTTTGCCGCGCGCAGCAGCCGCTGCGCCCTTCGCCCCCGCCACCGCCTCCTGAACCCCAGGAAAGCGCTCCACAGGCGCCTCTCCAAAGCGCCTACACAATTCAAAGAAGCGTGGACATGGTTGTCCTGCACGTCTCGGTCACCGACGAGCACGGGCAGTTTGTGCCAGGGCTGAAGCCGGAGAATTTTCGCCTCTTCGAGGACGATTCCGAGCAGAAAATTTCAGTGCTGCGGCAGGAAGACGTGCCCGTAAGCATGGGCCTGTTGATCGATAACAGCGGCAGCATGGACAATAAACGGGACAAGGTGAATGCCGCCGCGCTGACCTTTGTGAAAACCAGCAACCCCGAAGACGAGGTCTTTGTCGCCCACTTCAACGACAAATATTTCTTCGATCAGGACTTTACCCACGACCTTGGCGTACTGAATAAAGCCCTGCAGCACGATGAGCCCGACGGCAGCACCGCCCTCTATGACGCGGCCGCCGCCTCGCTCGATCACCTGCGGAGCGCCTACATGGATAAGAAGGTGCTCCTCATCGTCAGTGATGGCGAAGATAATTCCAGCCAGCGCAATCTGGCTGCCGCGTTGAAGGAAGCGCAAAAATCGAGCGCCCTGATTTATGCCGTTGGCTTGCTCCGGGAGGAAGTTCCGGAATCGGCCGAGCGCGATCGTCAGGCGCTCATGGCCTTGACCCGCGCCACCGGCGGCGCCGCCCTCTTTCCAGAAGACTTGCAGGACGTCGAAGCGAGCTGCAATCAGATCGCCCGGGAGATTCGCCACCAGTACACCCTCGCTTATTACCCCGCGAACACCCGCAAGGATGGGTCTTTTCGTTCCGTGCGCGTGGAAATCATTCCTCCGCCGGGAAATGGAACGATTACCGCGCGAACTCGCACCGGCTATTATGCCCAGCGCGTCGAGTCGGGGAATTAGCCGTTTGCCAATGCAAAGAATCGCGCGCTTCCGCTCGAACGCTCGTGGCTCATCAGGGCGAAACCGGCGCGGTTGCTTGATTTCAACGATTCGGGAGCCTAGAATTTACTGGCTGTTGCGGGATACATCCGTCATCGATAGGAGCGCTCAATCAACCTTTCCGCACCAACGCGAAATAATTTGAGGCCCCTTGTGAGGGTGGTGTTGCTCGTGCTGCTCATCCTCACAGTGCCTGCACTATCCACTTTGGCAAAGTGTAGTTGGTATCTTCCTCAGTCTAATCCCGGTCATTATCTGAACATCGCTATCAAAATGCAGGTCCCGCACTGCCCTGCGGTTTTAGGCAAAGTCATCTCGGAAACGGTTGCGAGGTTTGTCCCATTACGGCCGTTGGCTCGCAGGACGCGAGAACCCGAGGCGGAGCCGCCGATACGTTCCATCGCTGTAACCGTCTCTCTGCAACATCGATCGCCTCCCTTAGTTCTCGCCTAGCTTTTCGGCCCTTTCGACAACTTTGAGCGTTTGAGCCTTGCTGGCCCGGCCGTATTCGGGTCCTCGTTAAATGTCAGGAGGTTGCTATGCCTCGCAGTGTGAAAGCGGACCGCTTGACTCCAGAGCAACTCGATGAACTGCGCCAACTCAGTACGTGTGTGACCGCCAGCGCCATCGAACCTTTCGGCGTTCGTCTCTACAACGCGGGTTTTGCCGATTCCACCGTGCGTTGCCAATTTAAAGATCTTCCCCCGGTCATCGGCTACGCTGCCACGGCACGTATCCGCAGCCAGGATGTGCCCATGGGCGGCGATGGCTATTTTTATTATGATCGCCCGGAATGGTGGACACACATCCTCACCATTCCGGCGCCCCGCGTGGCCGTTATTGAAGACATCGACCAACCACCGGGTCTGGGCGCTTTCGTAGGCGTTGTCCATGCGCATATTCTGAGGGCTCTGGGCTGTGTCGCCCTGGTGACCAACGGTGCTGTGCGCGATATAAGCGATATCGAACCTACGGGCTTCCAGCTATTTGCCTCTCACGTGGCGGTGTCGCACGCGTATGCCCACATCTTTGATTTTGGTGGCACCGTCCGCGTCGGTGGATTGAACGTCGAGCCGGGAGACCTCGTCCATGGAGACGTTCATGGCGTGCAGACCATCCCTCTGGAAGTCGCCGATAGAGTTCCGGCCATGGCTCGCGACATTCTTAAGCGCAGGAAGCGGCTGATTGAGCTCTGCCGCTCCCCCGATTTTTCCGTGGAGAAGCTTCAAAAGCTCATGAGAGAAGAGGAAGAGAAATTAAAACTATGAGTACTCCAATTGAATCCGAAGAACGCCTGTCTTCGCTCGAGAAGGTACCGTCAACCATACTCAAGCCTCGCTCCTTTGCCTTCACTTGGCCCTGCGGAGTGTTCGCTCTCCTGCTACTGACCACCCTGTCCTCCGGCTGTGCTCGATCGGCCAAAGTCGATGCCGCGCCGGCGCCCGTGGTCGCCGTGGTGAACGTAACTCGTCACGACCTTTCCAATACGCTGGAGATCGCTTCCGAATTCGAGCCTTTTCAGGAAATTGACGTTTACGCCAAGGTCTCCGGGTATATCCAGAAGCTCTATGTGGATTGGGGCACCCACGTAAAAGAAGGCCAGCCGATGGCCGATCTGGAAATCCCGGAGTTAGAGCAGCAACTGCAGGCAGACCAGGCTGCCGTTCACCGCAGCGAGAGCGACCTGGAACGAGCGAGCGAGGAACTCAACCGCGCGAACTCCTCATATAAAGTCGCGCACCTCACTTACACGCGCCTCCAGGGAGTGCAAAAAACGCAGCCAGGCCTGATCTCCCAGGAGGATATTGACGTTTCTGAGGGGAAGGACGTCGAAGCCAATGCCGGCGTTTCCGCGGCCAAGGATGCCCTCGCCGGCGCCGAGCAGGCGCTTGCCGGGGCCAAAGCCACGCTCGATAAAGATAAGGCGCTCTTCGCATACTCGCATATTGCGGCTCCTTTCGATGGAGTCGTCACCCGCCTCTACGAGTACAAGGGATCCCTCTTGCCTGGGGGGACCTCTTCGAACATTGGCGGGCAAGCACTCTGCCGGCTCTCCCAGAACAATCTTCTTCGTTTGGTCATCCCCGTGCCGGAAAGGGCCGTGCCGGATCTTCGCCTCGGCGAAGTGATCGACGTCAAGGTATCGGCCACGGGAAAGACCTTTTCAGGAAAGGTCGTTCGCTTCTCAGACCAGATTGACTTGCAAACACGCACCATGCATACCGAAGTGCAAGTGCCCAATCCGAATTACGAACTTGTGCCCGGAATGTACGCTTCCGTTGAAATTCCCCTTCGGACAGCAACCCACGCTCTCAGTGTTCCCGTACAGGCGATACAGCCCGGTTCGCGGAAATAAGGGAACGGTGCTTGTTAGTAGAACGCTGCCAATCACATCGAAAAGCGCGATGTCACCTTGGGATTCAGACGCCAAACCAGGTTGAGATTGTCTCCGGCCTCAAAGAAAATGATCGGGTCATTTTCGGATCACAAACCCAGTATCAGGCCGGGCAATCTGGTCTCACCGAAAGATGTTCAGGCACAAGAAATGGAGCAGTAATCCCATGCCTTCTTTTGCCATCCGACATCCTTATCTGATCATTGTTTTTTGCCTGGTCGTAATTGTGCTCGGGCTCACCAGTATGGCCCAGATGCCTGTGGACATGTTTCCACCCATCAACATTCCGGTGGTGCTGGTGGCCACCTTCTATAACGGCATGCCGCCGCAACAGATCGAAGCCGATATCACCGATACTTTCGAACGTTTCTTCACCCTGGCCGGCGGAGTCGATCACATGGAATCGCGTTCCCTGCCCGGCGTAAGCCTCATCAAGATTTATTTCCAGCCGGGTACCGATGCCAATGCCGACGTGACGCAGATTTCCAATCTTGCCATGGCGGACCTAGGAAGATTGCCGCAAGGCACGCTGCCCCCCGTCGTTCTCAAAGTCGATGCTTCGAGTTTGCCTGTTTGTCTGCTGACCGTCCAAGGGCAAGGTTTGGACGAGACTCAGCTTCATGATTATTTGCAGTATCAGATTCGCAATCAGATTGCGGGCGTTCCCGGCGCCACGGTTCCCCCGCCGTTTGGAGGCAAGTACCGCGCCCTGATGGTCTATGTGGACCCCGTGAAACTGCAAGCCCATCAATTGAGTCCCTATGGACGTTGTGCGAGCCACCAATTCCTCCAATCTAATCTTGCCCGCTGGCGATGTCCGCATGGGGCCGCTGGATTACAACATCTATACCAACGCTCAGGTTCCGACGCCAAAGCGCTCAACGACCTGCCGTTAAGACCGAAGACCAGAAGATCGGTATTTGTCTCCGATGTTGGCCAAGCTGTGGACGGCTCTTCGCTGCAGTACAACATCGTGCGCGTGGATGGGCAGAAATCGGTTTATGTGGGCGTGCAGAAGCAGGGTGGAGATACGAACACCATTGCGGTGGTCGACGGAATCCGCCAGGCCATCGCGCACCTTCGGGATATTCCTGCGCAGCTGAAGGCCAGCGTGGTTTTCGACCAGTCCGTATTTGTGAAGGAAGCCATCTCCACGGTGCTGCGGGAAGGCGGCATTGGAATTTTCCTTACTGGCGTGATGATTCTTCGTTTTTCTGGGCAGCTTCCGGGCCACAGTGGCTGTTTCTCTGTCGATTCCGATCTCGGTGATGATCACCTTTTTCGTGCTGCATGCCATGGGCAAGTCCATCGACGCCATGGTATTGAGCGGCCTGGCTCTCGCCTTTTCTCGCCTGATCGATGATTCGGTCGTCGTGATTGAAAACGTCTATCGCCACCTCGAAATGGGTGAAGAGCCCGCGCGTCGCGGCGGAAAAAGGAGCCAATGAAGTCGCCTTGGCCGTCCTGGCCATCATGCTCGTCGCCGTAGTCGTGTTTTTCCCGGTCACGTTCCTCTTCGGCGTGAGCAAATTCCTGTTCGGCGCCCTAGCGCTGGGCGTCGTGATCGCTCTCTTCGCCTCCTATTTCGATGCGGTTACCGTCGTGCCCCTCTTCTGCGCCAATTTCCTCAAAGCCGAGCATGCAGCTGCCGCGGCCATGAACAGTCGGTCAATCGTGGGGCGCGAGGTTTCATGCCGGATTCAATGCCAAATTCGAAGTGACTGCTGAACTTCTATGAAAAATGGGTTCGCAGAGCGCTCGATCGGCCGTGGACAACGGTTGGGCGGCTTCCTGGTTGCTTCTTGCGCTTGCTTTCTGCTGCTTCCTTTTGTGGGCGTCTCGTTCTTCCCGCGAACCGACGCGGGCCAGTTCGTCATCAATCTCAAAGCTCCCACCGGCACGCGCATCGAGTTGACCAACGACTACGTCAAGCAGGTCGAAGATATCGTGCGGAACGTCGTGCCCCCCAGCCGAACTGCAGACCGATCGTCTCCAATATCGGCGTCATGCCGGACCTCTCTTCGCTTATTCACGCCCAACTCGGGCATGCATACGGCCTTCGTTGAAGTCGGCCTCAAGCAGGATCACAAGGTGAGCAGTTTCGCCTATATGGCCGCCGTCCGCGACCGGATGGCGCGCGAGCTTCCCGAGCTGCGCACCTACTTTCAGTCCGGCGGCTTGGTGGATGCGGTGCTCAATCAGGGCGTGCCCGCGCCCTATCGATGTTCAAGTCAGCGGCATCGATTTGCAAACAGACAATGGCATTGCGCAAAATCTCGCCCGCCAATTCCGCACCCTGCCCGGTGTTTCCGACGTTTACATCCCGCAGGACATGGATTATCCGGGACTGGAAATCAACGTGAACCGCACGCGCGCCGCGGAGTTGGGACTCAATCCCAAGGAGGTCATCGACAACATCATTACCTCTCTCACATCAGACGTCATGATCGCGCCCGAGTTACTGGGTCGATCCTCGTTCCGGCAACAACTATTTCGTCACCGTGCAGTATCCCGAAAACCAGGTCACCAGTCTCGATGCCTTAAAGGCCATGCCCTTGCGCGGATCAAGCTTAAATACCCCTACTTATCTGGACCAGGTTGCGGACGTTAATCCCATCCTCACCCCTACCGAGGTCGATCATTATCAGTTGGAGAGAGATTTCGATATCTATGTGGCTCCGGTAGGAGAAGATCTGGGCAAGATCTCCACGGCGATTTCCAAGATCATCGCCAATACGAAGCTGCCTCCCAATATCCGCGATCGATCGTGCGCGGACTGGTTGTCACCATGAACCAGTCTTTCAAGAGTTTTGGAGTGGGCCTCTTTCTGGCCATCGTGCTCGTGTATCTCATTCTTGGTTGCGCAATTCAGTTCGTTCATCGACCCGTTCCTCATCGTACTTGCCGTTCCGACCGGCATTATTGGCGTGATCCTGACTCTCGTCTTGACCGGCACCACGCTAAACATCCAATCGCTTATGGGAATCGTGATGCTGCAAGGCATGGTGGTATCGAATAGCATTCTGATCGTCGATTTCGCCAATGTGCTGCGCGGTGAAGGCCACCACTCAGCCGAAGCCGTAGCCCTCGCTTGCCGCATCCGCCTTCGTCCCATTCTCATGACTTCGCTGGCGACGGTGGTCGGCTTGCTGCCCATGGCCTTCAAACTGGAAGCGGGTAGCGAAGCTTATGCCCCGCTTGCTCGTGCGATTATCGGCGGCCTGCTCACCTCCATTCTGCTGACGATCTTCGTCGTCCCCGCCGCTTACTTGCTCATCTATCGCCGCCGCGATCAGTTCCAGGTACAAAGGGCACTTGGGGAGGCCCAATGAGAATCTCCTTTCGGCTCTTCGTCTTTGTCGCGGCGCTGGCGTTCATCTCCACGGCGGCTTCCGCGCAAACGGCCCAGACTTTGACGTTGCAGCAGGCCGAACAGCTCGCTATTCAGAACCATCCGCAAATTCAGGTGGCTGCTGCCGAGGCCTCGTTGGCTGACGCCCAGAAGCGCCAGGTGCGGGCCAGCTATTTCCCAGTGGTTAATGGCAGCATTACGGGCGCGGAAGCAAATGATTTGAATCGCATTGGCGCCGGGGTTCTGAACGACCCCCGCATTTTCCCCAAGTTTGCCCAAGGCTTTGCGGTAAACCAGTTGGTAACCGACTTCGGCCACACCTACGACATCGTGAAGAGCGCTAACCTGCATGAGCAGGCTCAGCAAGAGAACATCGTAACCACGCGCGCTAACGTTCTGTTGCTGGTCGACCGGTCTTATTACGGCGTTCTGAGGGCTCAGGCCTTACTTCGTGTCGCCCAGCAGACGGTCGGCGAGCGCCAGCTCGTTTCCAATCAAATCACCCAAATGGCGGCCAATCAGCTCAAGTCGCAGTTGGACGTCACTTTTGCCAACGTGGATCTGGCGCAAGCGCAACTCCTTCTCATCCAGGCCCAGAATAATCTCCAGAGTTCTTACGCGGACATGACCACCGCTCTTGGTTTTGCGGACCAGAGGACTTATCAGTTGATGGAGCCGGGTCCGCCGCCAGGGCCTCCGGCGAATCTGGCGGGTCTCATTCAGCAGGCCGTCATGAATCGCCCTGAACTGGTCAGCCTGCGCTATGAGGTGAATTCAGCCCAGACGTTTGTGGCCGCCGAGCGCGATCTTTGGTATCCGTCGATCACCGCCGTCGGCGCCGCTGGCCTCATTCCGCTGCATGCCAATGTAACCACTACCGGCCTGGACAATCAGTACGCGGCGGCTGGCTTCAATCTGAATATACCGATCTTCAACGGGCACCTGTTCGGCGCCCTCCGCAATGAAGCCATGGCTCGTTCGGTGGCGCAGCAGCAGACTCTTCGCAACGAGTTGGATCAAGTGGTTCGCGACGTCAATCAGGCCTGGAACGACGCAAACTCCGGATACCAGCGTCTTTCTGAGGTGCAGCAACTGGTGAACCAGGCGACCGAGGCCTTGAGCTTGGCTACGTCGCGCTATCAACTGGGATTGAGCTCGATCGTCGAGCTCACCCAATCGCAGTTGAACCTCACCCAGGCTCAAATCGAGCAGGTGAACGCGACTTATGATTATCAAACCGAACTAGCGCTCGTGAACTATTCGATAGGAAATCTCCGCTGAGGGGCTTTTCGGCGCCTACAGCAACATCAAGAGGATCACGATAATCAGCAGAAGCCCCAAGCCCCCGCTCGGGTAATAACCCCAAGCATGACTGTAGGGCCACGTTGGCAGTGCTCCGAGTAGCGCTAACACGAGAATGATCAGCAGGATGGTGAGCATCGGCGTCCTTTGTGCTGCGTTTGTACGACCCTGCTGATTAGATGGAAAAGCCATTCCCCTGGAGTCTAGACCGCCGTTTTTAGTAAAGGTCGGCGGTATTTTGCTCCCATTTTCTTTGACAGCCCCATTCTCTTATGCTAAATGGCGTCAGTAAGCTGTAGGTGCGGCAAACAATCGGGACTCTTCAGCGTTCAATAAGGCTTCCAGCCGGGCACTCTCGATCGAAAAAGAGGTAACCGTATGTCCAAAGGTCGCTACGATTCTCGAACGGCTTCTGAAAAATCGGAACAGAGAGGACTCACCCGAAGGTCGCTGCTCAAAAGCGCGGCCGGCGCCGCGTTAGGGGCGGCTGCCGCGGGCGTCATCGGCGCAAAGGAGCTGCGCGCCCAAGTCTCCGGACTTTATACCACCAACGAGCCACCCCAGATCGCTCTCCCCATGGGCGCCCTCACCTATCTGGACAAGAAGCAGTACATACACAATATGGAGATTCAGGCCCATCTCCCCGGTGCCACGATTTCGGGCGGCGAGCCGCTCTGTGTGATGTGGGCGCGCGGCAAACAGCGGCTCTTGCCCGCCGGCGGCGGCTTTGTGGATATCAGCGACGGCAAGAATCCGGTCGTTCTGAACAAGGGCGTCACTCAGGGTATGGGCACGGTCACCTACAACACGAAAATCAAGAAGTGGATCATGATGTGCACCGCGGCTCAGCCGCTCACCATGGAAACACCCCAATATCCTCACGGGCAATATGACAAGGAGTTGCGAGACAAAGTGCTCGCCTATAAGGGCCTGAGGGGCATTCGCAACTACGACATCAGCGATCCGAAAAATCCCAAGCTTCTCCAGGAATACAACACCGGCGTAAAGGGAAACGGCACCCATCACAATTTCTACGACGGCGGCCAGTATGCCTATCTCGATTGCGGCTGGGACGACCAGTTGCGTTTGGAGAATCTGGAGCGGCCCTATAGCAATGCTCTGATGATTGTCGATATGTCCGATCCCTCCAATGTGAAGGAGGTTTCGCGCTGGTGGGTGCCGGGCCAGCGGCTGGGCGAGGAGGCCGAGTACAAGAAATACCGCTTTGCCGGCGACCATACCTCGTGGACCGGCAACCATGGCGCGATCACTGTTCCGAAGCGTGTCGAAGACGGAGGCAATGTCGGCTACGGCGGTTTCGGCGCCTTCGGGATGTACGCTATGGATTTGTCCGATATCAAGCACCCCAAGCCCTACGGCCACGTGCAATACGAGTTCGATACCTTCGGCACGATCCCCTTTCACACCTGTTTGCCGATTACCGCCGATGGCGCCCACCCTCGCCTGCAAAATATTGTGGTCGCCTCGCACGAGGCTCTCGAAGCCGACTGCCGCGAGAACTACCACACTCCCTACGTGGTGGACGTAAAAGATCCGCGCAATCCCAAAATTATCGGCCTGTTCCCGCGCCCCGCGGCCCCGCCGGACGCTCCTTACAACGACTTCTGCCTGGCTCGCGGCCGCTTTGGTTCCCACAACACCAATTGCTGGCTGCAGCCTGGCGCCGCCAAGCCCAACATCGTGGCCATGACTTGGTTCAACGCCGGCGTCCGCATTTTCGACATTTCCGACCCCACCGCTCCCAAGGAAGTCGCCTGGTTCGTCCCTCCTCGCGACGGCGAGATGGATAACTACACCAGTTGGTGGCGCGGAACCACCGAGAATGTTTTCATCGAATGGGATCGCAACCTCGTCTGGATTGGCACCCACGAAGGTACCTATTGCCTTTCAACTCCAGCGCTAGGTAAACCCATGCTCGAGCCGGCTAAAGTGCAGAAGTGGTCGATACCATTTTGCAATGTCGGTTGGGACGAACAGACTCCCGCCACGTTTTACTTCGGAAGAGGACGAAGCCAGGTGGGCTAGGCCGACTGGGCCAAGCCCGGCTACGCCGATCGAGCGCCTTAATCTATAATTCCCGGTGGGTAAGAGCCGTGGTTGGCGTATCAAGCATCGAACCTATGGTTTAACATAACAAGGGGCCCAGCTCAGTAAGAGTGAGCAATGATCAGAGTATTGGTAGTGGACGATAACCAGGATTTTCGCGCGGCTGTTCGAGATCTCCTGGAAGGAGATTTGCAAATTCGCGTGGTAGGAGAGGCCTGCGATGGCCTTCAGGCCATTAGTTTGACGGCCCACCTGCAGCCCGATCTTATCCTGATGGATATCGCCATGCCGTTGATGAATGGCTTGGAAGCTACAACAGCCATTCGTGAGAGATGGCCGCGGATCATCGTGATTCTTGTCACGGCCATCCCCTCCAACTCTTATCAGCAAATCTCCGATCGATGTGGGGCCAACGCCTTCTTGCCGAAAGAAGAGATGGGTTCGCGTCTCATTCCCACCATGCACCGCCTGGGTTGCGCGACAACCCTTCCTGGCTAATCCTGCCGGTTCCCATCCTCCGCTTTTGCATCCCTCTGGCTGGCTCTTGCGGCTTGCCGCTGCCTTCTTGCAGAGGCTACAGGTTTTACCTCCCGCGCTTTACAGAATTCGCATCTGGCTGCGAATGCCCGCCCAGTAATCTAGTTAAGTGACGACCCCTGACTTGCAGTACCCGCCCCACCGTTCTCCCCCTAAAGCCGGTGGGGCTTTTCTTTTGCTTACGCGCTGGCTAAAACCGGCGTCTTCACACCGCTCCCTGCTCCCGCAACTGACGAATCTCTTCCGGCGTGTATCCAAGTTCGGCAAGGATTGTGTCTGTGTGTTGGCCCAGCGATGGTATGGCTCCCATCCGCGACTCTTCGCCATCCAGGAGCACTGCCGGCGCCAGGGCCTGCAAAGGACCCGCCGGCGAATCGACATTTCGCCAGCGTCCCCTTTCGACGTGTTGCGGGTGCGTGAGCAGGTCCTCTACCGAATTCGTTTGCGAGTGCGCGATCCCTGCGCGTTCCAAGCGCTCCACAGCCTCCTCCAGCGTAAGCGTCCGAAAGATCTCGGAAATTACCGTCCGCAGAATTTTCCGATTTTCCGAGCGTTTCGAGTTGTTCTCAAACCTCGGGTCTGCCGCGATCTTCGTATTGAGCAAGACCACGGAGCAGAATTGTCTCCACTCCCGCTCGTTCTGTATCCCGATATTCACTTGCTTGCCGTCGCCCGTGAAGTACGGCCCGTAAGGAGCGATGGACGCGTGCTCGGCCCCGCTGCGTTGTGGTGGCGAACCGCCGTAAGCCGCATAGTAAGCCGCCGGCAACACCCACTCGCTGAGCGCATCGAATAGCGATACCCTCACCACCCCTCCGCGTCCTGTTCTCTCCCGCCGGTACAGCGCCATGAGAATCCCGCTAAAAGCATACATTCCGGCGGCAATATCCGCCGCCGAGATTCCTGTTTTGCAGGGTGATTCGGGAGTGCCTGTGATGGAAACCAGGCCCGTCTCGAATTGCACCAGGAGGTCATAGGCTTTTTTATCTCGGTAAGGTCCAGTCGCACCATAACCGCTTATTTCACAAGCGATTAGCCGCGGATTCTTGGCGATTAGGGACTCGCTTTCGAGGCCTGCGCGCCGGGCGGCTCCCGGGCCCATGTTTTGGATGAAGACGTCGCAGTCCGCCATAAGCCGTCCCATGATCTCCGCCCCTTCGGCTTGCTTGAGATCGAGCGTCACGCTTTGTTTTGAGCGGTTTAGCCAAACAAACCAGCTCGCCATGCCGCGTACTTTCCGATCGTAATCCCGAGCGAAATCGCCGCCGTCACGCCGCTCGACTTTAATCACCCGAGCGCCGAAATCAGCCAAGTGACGGGAAGCCAAGGGAGCCGCTACAGCCTGCTCCACGGAAACGACTTTTACGCCTTCTAGCGGTAGCATTGAGTGGTTCTCCGTCAGACCGGTTCTCAGACAAGAGCGATTCGGAGTTGCGTGAGGAATCGGCGTTTACCTGCCACAATCGCTCTCTTAACTAATTTATAACAATCCACTTAGCTTTAGACGGCCATACCCTCGCCCTGGCCTAATCAACTGATCGGTCGTCCAGCTATCACTTACGAATCATTGCCCGTGCGTCCTCTTTCGGGGGACCGGGCGCACTCCTAGACTTGGGGTATGCAGTACGACACTTTACTGTTGCTGCTTACGACGACTATATGACAATTCATACAAAATCGCTCAGTTCGCAGACGCGCTCGGCCGGCTCCGTCGGCCCAACGCAAACCAGAAATCCTGGTCCCGCACCTTAACCGCCGGCTTCACTATGATCGAGTTGTGCATGGCTCTCCTGATCGTCGCGATTATATCGGTCATGGCCGTCCCGGTTGTAACCTCCGCGGTCAATCAATATCGCTTGCGTTCGGCTGTAGCTAACGCCACCTGGGCGATTCAGTCGACGCGCTTCCAGTCCCTGATGGAGAGCTATCCATTTCAGGTCACCATAGCAGGCGATGCTAACGGCAACAATCCGACTTATCAGATCGCCAGCGAGCCGCCGCCTAGCGGCACCTTCGCTAACGTCGGTGGTCCCGTGCCCATTTTGACCGCGGCCGCCGCCATTAATCAGCCTACGGTAGTTCAATTCAAACCCAACGGAACCGTCACTGTCACGCAAAACGGCAGCTCAGCCACGAGCTTTCAAATCAGCTATCACGGATATTCCAACACGATTTCGGTATCCAACTATGGAAACGTATCCATCACAACGCCTTGAACTGGATTCTTCGCGCGGCTTCACCATGGTCGAGGTCCTGGTCGCCATTTTGGTCCTCACTGTCGGCCTGGTCGCGCTGAGTTCTCTCGCCACGGCCACCTTGAGCGGAACCGAGAGCGCGCGTTTTGCGGGCCTCGCGGCCAACTTGGCCTCCGAAAAACTAGAAGATCTGAACCGCTGGCCATACTGGGATCCCAACGTTTACGTCGCTTCGGGCAGCACTGCCGGAAGCCTGACTTCCGATGCCCAAGCGTCTGTGACCTCACAGGGCGTCACCGAGACGGTGAACTACTACGACAACGTATACATCAGCGACTCCAACACCTCCGCAGGGGTTCAAACGGGCGCGGTCACCGAAACAGTGCTCGGCCTGGTGAACGGCACGGAAACCTACACGACGCTAAGCCACAACCCCAACGGAATGCTGAGCCAAACTCAGAGCACCAGCGCTCCGGCGGCGATTCCCAACTCCATCGCATTTCACCGTCGCTGGGTCATTGAGATGGACCAGCCGGTCACAGGCGTAAAGCGGATTACTGTTCTGGTGACCTTGACAAACCAGTATGTAAAGCCTCCCGTCAGCTATCAGATGAGCATGGTAAGGACGGCTTCGCCATGAAATACGAATTTGTTTTGCCCATACGCTGTGGCGCTGATGACAGCCGAAAAATGAGGAAAAACAACTCACGCGGTTTCACGTTGCTTGAGCTGATGATCACCACCGTCCTGCTGGTGCTGATCAGCGGCGCCGCTCTGGCCCTCTTTTCCAGGCAGCAGCCCTTGTTCAATCAGCAGCAAAACCAGTCCGGTCTGAACATCGCCGTGCGCAATGCCATCGCTCAGCTACAGCTGGACATCGTCAACGCCGGAAGCGGCACCCTTTTGGGTCCCAATATGCCCAACCCGCCCGTTGGCATTTCCGTCTCCAACAGCATACCGAGTTCTCCCTGCAACAATGCTGCGACTTTCAGCTATGGCTCGAATTGCTTCGACCAGCTGAACGTCATCGCCGCTGATCCGAATACTGCGCCGGCGCATCCCGATAATGGTTCCTTCATTCCTTCGACCAGCAATTGCGTTCTTTCCACCTCTTCGCCGATGTATCTGTACCCTCCGGCAGGCACAACGGTCGCCGCCGCCACGGCCTATGCCGCAAATTTTCATAGCGGTGACGAGCTGCTGCTGCTCAACGTCGGCGGAACCCAATACACTACCGTCCTTCTGACCGCTAACGGCTCGGTTTTTACCAGCGGCACGAACTCAGGCGTGAAGCTCTCTTTCAGCGCGACCAACGCTGACGGCACCAATAGCTCCGCGAATGATTACCTCCTTCTTACTCAAACCAGCTACACCACCAATGCCAACGGCAATCCTTACGTCGGTACCACGCAGTTTTGCTCGCCGGACTGGGTAGTGCGTCTTGAGCCCATCACCTATTCGGTGGACACATCCAATCCCTCCAATCCGCAACTGGTGCGCACCGAAGGCGGTGCCGTCTCTAGCCCCTGCACGGCTCCCGCATGCTCCGTGCTGGCCCAGCAAGTGATTGGATTCAAGGTGGGCGCCGCGCTTTGGGCAACTTCGGACGACTGCGGGATATACAACTACTACGCCTCCAACCCGCTCGGTGTCCCTCCGCTGTGCGACGCGGGTGCGAACACCTCCGGTTACAACAACGAGTTCTGGTTGATCCGCTCGATACAAATTTCGCTGATCGGACGAACCACGCCCTCTACGGATCCCACCTATACCTACCGGAATGGATTCGACAACGGGCCGTATCAGATCGAAAGCGTCTCTGTGGTCGTGAATCCGCGCAATCTGAGCATGAACAACCAATAGCAGAGGATGGCCATGACAATCATTCACAGTTCCAAAAAACGCTCCAAAGTCGCAGCTGCCGAAGCCAACTCGCGAGGCATGGCCCTTGTGACCACGCTCCTGCTTCTGTCCTTGATGGTTGCCATGACGCTAGCGATGGTCATCGCCGTCACCTCCGATTCCTTGATCACGCGCTACTACCGGAACTTCCGCGCCTCCTTTTACTCGGCGGATTCCGGACTCAACGTCGCGCGCCAATACATGTTGGATCAGCTCGAAGCCAACATTGCCACTGGCTCGATCGCCCCCAACACCGCTCCGCTTCAGAACCTTCCCGGTGCTCTAACGACCATAGCCTCGAGCGTTACGACTCTTTATGGTCCTTCCGGCGCCGCCGCGAACCGCAGCCTCAACGGCGGGCAGGGTGCCGGCTCTTGGCCAGGCAGTTTCCAGGTCACCAGCGTCACCCTGGGCTCGGGAGCGGCCAACGGTTACTACAACTGCTACACAAAGGGGAGCACAACGAACAACCCAAGTTGTTCTGCCCCTACCGGGAATCCAACGGAGTTCTATTACACCGTCCCTTACACCCTCACAGCGGTGGGGCAATCCCTGGCCAATGAGCAGACCACCATCGTCGATTCAGGCAATCTTCAGATCAATGTGCCCGTGGCGCCGGGTTCGAGCAACTTGTCCTTTTCCGCTTGGGGTACTTTCTTGGATCAATACGCCGAGTGCAGCATGCCTTTTGCGCCCGGAACCCTCACGGGTCCCTTTTTCACCAATGGCGCTTGGACCTTTGAACCAGGCAGCTACTCTTTCAGCGGCTCGGTCGGCAGTGTCTCCAGCACTTTTGGCTACTACTACGGCAACGGCAACTGCGTGCAGTCGGCCAATCCCAGCTACAAGAAAAATGGCACCACCATCGCCCCCAGTTTCCAGGATGGGTACAAACTTGGTCAAACTGCTGTCTCGCTGCCGCAAAACGATTTCAATCAGAAGGAAGCGGTGCTCGATGGTTTGGGCAATGGCTCGGTATCGCCCACCAGCGCCAATATGAGCGCCGTGCTGAAGACTGCGGGTGGCACGCCTTATCCCAGCGGGGGCACTACGAATAACGGCGTATACCTCCCCTATACGACCTCCGGCGGGACGAACACGATGACCGGAGGCGGAATCTACGTCGAAGGTAACGCCAGCTCGGTCGTGCTGACTGCCACGACGCCCAGCTCCGGCCCGCAGACAAGGCCACAACTTGCAGGTGATCACCATCAAGCAAATAGACGGCGGCACCACCACCACTACTACCGTGACGCTGGACCTGGCTTCCGCTTCCAATGGCGGACAAACCACAACCGTTCAACAACAGGTTGGCTCGGGCACTCCTACGAGCTACCCACCTATCCAGGGCGTGCCTCAGAATTTCGCCGCCACTCCTCCCACGGAAAGCGCCATGGTCTACGTGGATGGCAGCATTAACTCGCTTTCCGGCCCCGGGCAAGGACAAGCGGCCATCCAGGACACCTCCGCTATGACCATTACTGCCGCGAATAACGTTGTTGTGACAGGCGACGTGCTCTATAAGACTCCGCCCGTCACCACCACGCAAAACCAGACCGTTAATGGCGTCACCTATCCCAACGTCGATACCCTGATCCCCGGAAATAACAACGGTCAGGTACTCGGCATCTTTACGGCCACGGGAGACGTACAGATGAACGATAAGCAGTCCAATGGCAATATAGAGCTGGACGCCTCGATCGCCATGATTTCACAGAATGGTTCGGGAGGCTGGAGCGGGACGTCCGGGAACAATATCAATACGGTGACTCTCGTTGGCGGCCGTATCGCCAATATCGCCAAGGCCTGCTATTGCAATTCGCGAAACCTTTATTTTGACCAGCGCTTCGCAGCGGGAGCTTTCTCGCCGCCTTGGTTCCCGTCCACTACCCTTTCCACGGGTACGAACGTCGTCGACCCTTATACGGCGACAACGGTGCGAACGGGTTGGACAGTTCAGAACTACTAATGTGCTTGGAAATCGCTGACGTTCGTTGGACTTTTTGCCGGCCCCGCCGCCACGAAGCGGCCGCAGCCACTGTTAGCGCGGCGCTCAGGCAGCGATGATGTGGTTTCGGATCGCGTAGCGCACCAGCTCCGTAACCGAGTGGCAATCGAGCTTCCGCATGATGTTGGCGCGGTGCGTCTCGGCGGTCTTTACGCTCAAACCCAGCACGGCAGCCACTTCCTTGCTGCTCTTTCCCTCCGCCAGTAGCTGTACGATCTCGCGTTGTCTGCTGGTGAGCCGCAAACTTTCCGCTTCGCCCTCCGGTTCCTTTTCCTTTTCCTTGGGATTCTTGTCGAGATAACCCTCCAGCACCATCTGGCTTACCTTGGGCGTAAAGAACGTCTTGTTCCGGCGCAAAGCTTCGATCGCCGAAACGAGATCGCGGCCCGCGTCCGATTTCAGCAAATACCCGCGCGCTCCAGCTTGCAGAACTTGCTGAATCAATGGATCGGAGTCGTACATCGTCAGAACCAGAACCTTCGCATTCGGCACAGCCTTCAAGATCTGCCGCACCGCTTCCAGTCCGTTCAACGACGGCATGGCGATATCGATAACCACCGCATCGGGCTTCAGCTTGCTCGCCTTCTCCACGGCATCGCGTCCATCCACCGCTTCGGCCACCACTTCCCATCCGCTCTGCTCTTCCAATAACGCACGAAGCCCTGCCCTTACGACTTCGTGATCGTCAGCTAAAAGTATCCGAAAAGGCGCCATGAAATCACCTCCGTCCGATAGGTGCCCGCATTACGGCGCGTGGTCTCAACACCCCGTGGCCGCACTTCACCTGTTGGCCAATCTTCGCGTAACCGGTTTTGCATCGCCTCTGACAATACGAGTCGTCGAAAACCTCTCGCAATACGGGATATAACCCAAGACCCTCCTCTCATACCCTTAGCACCTATCGTCACCTAAGGTCTTCGATGTAATAATGCGACACTCAGAGGTGAAACTTCAAACTCGCCCACTACCCGCCGCCCCCGCTCTCGCTTGACGGCGCGCTTTCAGCGAAATAGCATCAAAGTTTAGGAGATTTGCCGCCGAGATGGCCGGACGCGGTGCTTGCTCGCTGCCGGCACTTACGGCAAAAGCGAGTCAGACATGGCAATCACGCGTTGTTTGGATTGCGGAGCCGAGCGCGACACCGACCAATGCTTGGTGTGTGGCCTGACGTCCGCGGCGGCCGAGGTCGTGCTGCGCAAGAGGCTGGTGCGCCGCACGGCCTGGTTTCTGGTGGGCGCGATTATTTTCGTGCCGGCCAGCCAGGCGTTTCCGCCGCTCGAAGAGGACGGCATCCTGATTTTTGTGGGCGTTCTGTTCTTCCTGGTCCTCGGTCTGGGCTTATGGATAGTCAATCGAGCCCGCAGAGGCCAGGATATCGAGATCATCAAGCGCGTCTACTTCGGCCTGCTCCCGGTACCCTGGATTCTGGCCGGGCTGCTTTTCATCAACGGCAAATTCGATACCGCTCCGCCGCGGCGCGAGTCTGCGTCGGTGGTCGGAAAATTCAGCATGCCCGGTTTCTTGCGCACCCAGCGGCTGGTGGTTACCTCCTGGCGCGAAGGCCGGGACATCGAACGGCTGGAAGTGAGCCGCGACGATTACGGGCGCTTCCGGCCCGGCGACTCCGTGATCGTGGAAGTGCAGTCGGGGACTGTCGGGATTCCCTGGGTCTACGCCGTTTATCGGCCCTAGCTTTTGCTCCTCTGAGATTTCCTCACCGAACGATGTACCGCAGATCCATCGGATGCGGCAACTGCACGTCGAAGGCGTGCTTTTCCGCCTCCAGCCGAAATGCAACGCGATAAGCCAAACCCACGTCTTTAATCACCCAGTCGGTGGCGGCTAGCGGTTCGGCGGGACGTTCCGCCGGGTCCCACAAAAGCTCCGAACCTTTGTGCTCCACTTTGGCAGGCGCCAGCTCAAAAATCTTGTGGTCGTGGATTTCAATCAGCAGGAACCGGTTGCCCATGGCCAGCAACAGCGGATCGCCCTTCTTGCTTTCCTCGTAGACGTTCCAATTCTTCACGGGCTGGTCGTCCACGCGCAGAAGGGCTTGCTCAATAGGCTTCCACGCGACTTCTTTATCTCCGGCGCGAGCCGGCCCCATGATCGGCACGAGCGCCAAAACGACGGCCAATGGAATCACAAAGCCGAAGAGCCGTCTCTTCAACCCTTGTGAGAACCCCGTCCCCCATTCACTGCTGTTCACTGCGCCGCCCTCGAGCCGCCCTTGAGGAGCCCCCGTGGCAATAGATGATTGGCCTCGCCACTCATGCCTACACACGAATTTCGGAAAATGATTTATCCAGCACCCGAACCGCTTCGTCCACGTCAGCCTTGGAGATATTCAACATGGGCGAAAGGCGGACGACGTTGCCGTAAAGTCCGCCCTTGCCAATCAGCAAACCGTTTTCGCGCGTGCGTTCCAGCAGCCGCGTGGTGGCCTCGGGCGCCGGTTCTTTCGTGCCTCGATCCTTCACCAGCTCGATCCCCTGCATCAGTCCTTTGCCGCGGACGTCGCCGATCAGAGAATGCTTTTCCTGCAGCTCGTCTAACTTCTCGCGGAAATAGGTCCCCACCGACGCGGCGTTTTCGCGCAGATTTTCCTCTTCGATCACTTCGATTGTCGCCCGCGCCGCCACGCTGGTCACCGGATTGCCTCCGAAGGTGGAGATGGTCATGCCGCGATAGGAGCCGGCAAGCTCGCTCGTCGTCACCGTGGCGCCCACAGGCACTCCATTGCCCATGCCCTTGGCGCAGGTGATGACGTCGGGGACCACCTCCCAATGCTCGATGCCGAACCAATGCTTGCCGGTGCGCCCAAAGCCTGTTTGCACTTCGTCCGAAATAAAAAGTCCGCCGTATTTTTTCACCGTGTTGAACACGATTTTGAAGTACTCCGGCGGCGGGGTGATGAATCCCCCCACGCCCTGAATGGGTTCGGCCATAAAGGCCGCGATGTGCCCGCTGGTCGCCGTCTGAATTAAATTTTCAACGTCTTTCGCGCAAGCCACGCCGCAATCGGGATATTTAAGGTCCAGCGGGCAGCGGTAGCAATAAGGATTGATCGCATGGGCCACGCCAACGCTGATCACGCCTCCCGCGCGCCACGGTACTTTGCCCCGTTACGGATCTGGCCAGCGCCGAAGCCCCCGAATAGCCGTGCCGCAGCCCAATAATATCGAACGACCCGGTAGCCATGCGCGCCAGCAGAAGCGCGGCTTCATTCGCTTCCGTGCCCGAATTACTGAAGAAGCTTTTCTGCAGCTTGCCGGGCGCGATCTGAGCAATCTTCTCCGCCAGGTCCACCATGGGCTCGGTCGGATACAGAGTGGAGATGTGCTGCAGCCGATCGACCTGCGCCTTGATTTTCGAGGTAACCTTGGGATTGGTGTGCCCCACGGAAATCGTCAGAATGCCGCCGAAAAAGTCCAGGTATTTGCGCCCTTCCAGGTCCCAGACGTATTGCATCCGCGCGCGATCGGCCACCAGCGGGTGCTCGTAAAAATTAGCCACCGCGGGCCATATGTATTCCCGATGTTTGCGAACCACCTCTTCGCTCTTGGTCGTGTCGATTTGCGTTTTCGTTTCCATGAGCGGCAGCTTAGGTACTTGCAGAAAATTCTCGGCCAAACAGTGCCAAACAATGCCAAACAAAAGAAGGGTGCCGCATCGAGTGTACTCCGCGCCTTTAAGCCCGACAATACAGCATGAAAAGCCGCGTTGTGGGGGAGGCCTGCATAATTCCATAAAATGTCGTATGCTAGACTTCAGTATTGGTGCCAGGGGACCAGATGGGCAGCTAGCCTCTTCCCTGCGGGTCCTTCCGCGTTAGCCTTGCATTTCCGAGTCGCCCTGCGTGTCTATGACCAAGCACGATCGCAAATCGCCGCGTCAGGATGTATTCGCCACCTTTCCGCGGGGCCTCGCCCTGCTTGAGCTGGCCAATCCCAACGATATCTCCACTTGGCGCCTGCTGGAGATCAATGCTTTGGCGTCCACTCTCGTGCCGCCTTCGATTGAGACGTTCCTCTCCGGTGAACTTCTGCGCTTGGTTCCCGTCGTGGATCTGCCCGCTCTCTATCGTGAAGTCCTCTTCACGCGCCGCCCCCGCATGATCGGAATGGTCGAGCGCCGCGAGGCAGTTCGCTCCCGAATGGCTATCGGGCCTGAGCCGCGAGGCACGGAGTCTCAAGTTATGGGGCCCGGAAGTAGCCCGTTGGACCCGGAAGTATAGGAGATTGACCGGCTTTATGTGCTGCACGCATTCCCCGTGGGTCCGCGCTGTATCGGCATCTTCTTTGAAGCCGCTTACCCGTTTGTCGATGGAAGAGGCGGGCGCGCCGAAATGGAACGGCAACTATCGCTCACCTGCGAATTTCTCGGAGCCATACTCTGGAGGGCCGAACCCGAGACGCTCACATTCACCTACGTGAGTCCGCGCGCCCAAGCCCTGCTGGGATATTGGCTGGAACGCTGGACGGGCGAGACAAACTTCTGGAAGAAGCATCTTTTCCCCGACGACCGCGAACTCGTTGTCAGTGCCTGCCAACGGGTTGTGCGAGAGCGCAAAAGAGAGGATTTCGAATTCCGCATGGTCGGCGTCCACGGCCAGCTCCTCTGGTTTCATGCCGCCGCCGAGCTCATCGAACACCCCGGCCGAAAGCCCGAACTGGGCGGGGTGATGAACGACATTACCAGCCTCAAGCGCGCCGAGGAACGCGTTCGCGCCCTTTCTTCCCGCCTCATGCGCTTGCAGGATGACGAGCGCCGCCATATCAGCCGCGAACTCCACGATAGCCTGGGCCAATATCTCACCAGCATGAAAATTAACTTCGATATCCTGAAGCGCGAGACCGGGGCGCTGGGCGATCAGCATCGCACTCTGCTGGTCGAGAGCGCCGAAACCCTTGAAAAATGCGTGCAGGAGGTGCGCTCGGTTTCCTATCTTCTTCATCCTCCGCTCCTCGATGAACTCGGTCTATTGGCGGCTTTGCGCTGGTTCACGGCGGGATTTTCCGAGCGCAGCGGAATTGCCGTCAACCTCGACACCCCCAATGAGTTCAGCCGCCTGCCCGCGGCAATGGAGCTGGCCCTGTTTCGCGTCGTGCAGGAATCTCTCACCAATATCCAGCGCCATTCCCGGAGCGATATTGCTTGGGTCACTCTCGCGGAACATAAGGAGAGCGCCGAGATCCGCATCGTCGATCGCGGCGTAGGCGTGCCTCCGAAGTCATCGACCGCATCAAGCAGGGCAAAACGCTCGAAGGCATCGGCCTTCGCGGTATGTACGAGCGCGTGCGCGAATTGGGCGGCCAGCTCGAAATTCACTCCAGCGCTCTGGGTACGGCCGTATCCGCGGTCCTTCCGCTTAAAATTGCCGGACGTCAACGCGAAGGGGAAGAACGCAAATCGCGGATTGCTGGCAAACGGATTGCCCGCAGGGAGATTTCAGACGTTCGTATTGAAAGTGTGGCCGCCGAAAGGACCGGCGTAAGGGCGAATCCCGCGGCAGGAGAACCGAAACTTAAGCGCGCCTCGGCGGCCGAGCGCCGTCGTGCTTCTCGGAGGCAAGCGTGAAGCAAAAGAAGCCGGGCAAAGACGAGGCCCGCGAGGAATCCTCAAAACCAATCACCATGAAGCCCAGCCGCGAGGAACGGCCGGCGCAACCGGACGATGTGCCCGTTGTCGCCATCGGAGCTTCCGCCGGCGGCCTGGAAGCCTTCACGGAACTGCTCTCCCATCTCCCTCCCGACACCGGAATGGGATTCGTCCTCGTTCAGCATCTCGATCCCAAGCACGAAAGCATGCTCACCGAGCTGATCTCCCGCTCCACAACTATGCCGGTCGTCGAAGTGCAGGATGGCATGAATGTCCAGGCCAATCACGTCTACGTCATTCCGCCCAATGCCACCATGACGATTCAGGACCATACCCTGCACCTCACCGCTCGCGAAGTGCGCGGCCAGCATCTGTCCGTCGATTTCTTCATGCGCGCCCTGGCCGAATCCCAAGGCACGAACTCCATCGGCGTGGTTCTCTCCGGCGCCGGCAGCGACGGCAGTCTCGGTTTGGCCGAGATTCAGGCCCAGGGCGGCGTTACCTTCGCCCAGGATGAAACCACCGCCAAGTACGACGGCATGCCGCGCAGCGCCATCGCCTTAGGCTGCGTCGATTTCGTATTGCCGCCCGCGGAGATCGCCCGCGAATTGGCCCGCATCGCCCATCATCCTTATGTCGCTCCGCGCAAAACCGCGGCCGTTCTTGTCCCCGAACAGGATTCCGGCCTCAACACGATTTTCCAGTTGATCCGCAAGAGCACCGGCGTGGACTTCACCCACTACCGCCATACCACCATTCGCCGTCGCATCCAGCGGCGCATGATCGTGCACAAGATCGATACCCTGCCGCGCTACGTCAAGTATGTCCAGCAGAACCCGGCTGAGCTGAAAGCCCTTTACCAGGACATGCTCATCAACGTCACCAGCTTTTTCCGCAACCCGGCGGTCTTTGATGCTTTGAAGTCCCGTATCTTCCCCGCCATCCTGAAGCACCATTCCGAAGCTGAGCCCATCCGCATTTGGGTCCCGGGCTGTTCCTCCGGCGAAGAGACCTACTCGGTGGCCATCGCTTTGCTCGAATTCCTGGGCGATCGCGGCGCTGCGGCCATGCCTTTGCAGATCTTCGGATCGGACGTCAGCGAAAACAGTATCGACAAGGCCCGCAACGGCCTGTATCCCGAAAATATTCAGGGCGATGTCTCGCCCGATCGCCTGCGCCGCTTTTTCCTGAAGGTCGAGGGCGGCTACCGCATCAATAAGAACGTCCGCGATATCTGCATCTTCGCTCAGCACAATCTGCTCGTCGATCCGCCTTTCTCCAAAATGGACTTGATCACTTGCCGCAACGTGCTGATCTATTTAGAGTCCCCGCTGCAAAAAAACGTCATCTCCCTTTTTCATTACGCGCTCAAGCCTCAGGGATTTCTCGTGCTGGGCAATAACGAATCCGTGGGCACGCTCGGCAATCTCTTCTCGCTGGATGATCGAGTCAACAAGATCTATAGCAAACGTTCCACCGCCATCCGCCAGCCGGTCGCATTCTCCACGCGGCGTCAGTTCTCCAGGGGTGAGTCGGCGGCTGGGCGCCGGCCTCACGCCGTGCACTCCCAGGAGCCCTCCTGGAACGCCGCCGAGGCCCAGAAGGAATTCGATCGCCGCCTGCTCCAGCAATACGCGCCTGCCGCCGTTTTCGTCGATGAAGCCCTCGAGATCGTTCACTCCCGCGGCGACGTGGATCGCTATCTCAAGCTTTCCTCCGGCCGCGCCACTCTCAGCATTTTGAAGATGGCCCGCGAAGGATTGCTGCTCGAGCTGCGCAATGCGGTCGCGCGCGCCAAGAAAGACAATATTACGGTTCGCCGCGAACACGTCGAGGTCAAGGCCGACCACACCGTGCGCGACGTCACCTTCGAGGTCATTCCCCTGCGTGTCTCCAATTCCCGCGAGCCTTACCTCATGATTGTCTTCGAGGAACCCCGCGCGGAACGCGTGCATCGTCCCGCCGGCAAGGGCCGCGCTGCGGCTATGCGCAAGGAGACCCATTCCAAGCGCTTCCTCAAAGTGCAGCAGGAGTTGGCCTCCACCACCGAGTATCTGCATACCGTCATCGAAAATCAGGAAGCCACCAACGAGGAGTTGCAGTCCGCCAACGAGGAAATTCTCTCCAGCAATGAAGAGCTCCAGAGCACCAATGAAGAGTTCGAGACCGCCAAGGAAGAGCTGCAGTCCGCCAACGAAGAGTTGACCACGGTGAACGACGAACTGCGCAGCCGCAACCAGGAAATCACCCTGGCCAATAACGATCTCCAGAACCTGCTCGCCAGCATCGATGTCGCCATCGTCATGCTCGGCAACGATCTGGCCATTCGCCGCTTCACCCCCGAGGCCCAGAAAATCCTGGGATTGGTTCCCACCGACATCGGGAGGCCATTTGAGAACATTAACGCCGGTCTCGATATGCCCGATCTTCAGCAGGTCGTCCGTGGGGTAATTTCCGATTTCATTCCCGTCGAACGCGCGGTGGTCGGGCGATCGGGCAAGCCCTACCTCTTGCGTCTCACGCCCTATCGCACCAGCGATAACAAAGTCGAAGGTGTCGTGCTCACCATGACCCTCGCCATGACGCTGGTGGAACAAGGTGCAGCGGCCCTTTCGGCTGAACGTGGCTCCGAAATGATGTTGCTGCTCGATTCCGATTTGCAGATCAAGGCGGCCACTCCTTCGTTCTATCGCGCGTTTCACCTTAACCCGGATTCCGTGCGGAACCAGCCATTCGACCGCCTGGACCACGTCCTCGCCGGCCATCCGGAGTTGCAAAGCGCTTTGCAGAAGGCTCAGCACGGAAGCGCCGCCATTGCTCCATTTACGGTTGAAATAAAGACCGACGGAAATGCTCCCAGGAAATTCGAGTGCACCATCGAGCGCATTGCCTTGCCCGGCGGCGCCACGCCCCTGATCCTGCTCTCCTTCGGCGCCGGTTACAGCCGCCGGAGCTTGCAAGCCAAGGCCCAGGACTGAACGCCCCCGACGGCAATCTCCGAATGCCCGCGCTGTAAAGCCCCAGGGTAAAGCTTGTAGCTGAGGTCGTCCGGCAATGTGCGTCGGGAGCCTGTAGCTCAGGTCACGGCGCTGTCCGCCGGCCCTGGGGCTTTTGCACCGCGTCATGCCGCGCACGCCTTCCTACCACAAACCAAGTGTCTTTCTGAGCGAAGTGGCTGTGACCATTTTTGTGGGTCTCGCGGCATTTCAACCGCGCCGCCGCATTGATGGTTCCCGCCGAGTCAGTCTGATTTCGCTGCCCTGCCGGGGTCGTTGGCGGGCCCAAATCGCGTATGCTAGACTCGCTTTCGACGAGCCCGTAGCTCAACTGGATAGAGCGTCGGCCTACGAAGCCGAAGGTTGGAGGTTCAAGCCCTCTCGGGCTCGCCACTGCAAAGCCTATTTGTCACAAGGGATTACGCGGCCTGGGAAGCTCCGGCAGTTACTTCTTCGCTAAATCGCGGATATACGCGACCAGTTCCTTGATCTGCGGCTCCTTGAGGCTGTTGCCATAAGGGGGCATTTTCTTCCGCCCCTTCGTGATGACGTCGGTGAGCTCTGCGTCCGTCTCTTTCGCCACTTCCGGCGAAGCGAAATCACGAACCCCCATACTTTTGCCCGCGGGTGTGGCCCCTTTCCCGTCCGCTCCATGGCAAGCCGCGCACTTAGTCTTGTAAACTCCTGCCGCATCCTGCGCGCTGGCGGTCGCGGCGGAAACCGCATGCCGGCAAAAACAAGAAGAAACACAGCAAAAAGGTACGAACGAGAGCCATTCTTTGAGATCTTCATCTTGCCCTCCAGCCGAACATAAATCACCGCGTTCGGCACAAGTATGCGCTAGGCCTGACTCAAAATGCGTATCGAAAAGAAAACGTGGCGTTGCTTCCGTTAAAGTTCTGGAGCGGTATCGGAGCCAGCCCAAATGGGCTGGTATTCCCTTGCTGATCGAATCCGTAATAGTTCCAGCCGATCTTGTAGGCCAAGCCACGGTAAATATCGATCGCGATCGAGGCATACGGCGTTACGTAGTTGTAGTCGAGCGTGCCCGTGGGCGCGAGCGGATTCAGAAACGTGGTATTTCCCCGGACAATGCTGCCCGCATAACCGAGCGTCGCCGTGACTCGCGGAACTGGCTTCCACATCAGGCTGGCGTGAGCGAAATGATCGTTGCTGTTATAAGTTGCCAGAGTCCCCAATCCCGCCGCTCCCACCGATGCCCCCGGAATGGGGCAGGCAGTTGTCGCTACCCCGGGTGGCGACGAACTTACCGGCAGAGTCGCGGGCGAGCCCGTCGGATTCGTGTACGTGACGGAGTAGTTGAAGCAGATCTCCGACTGCGTGTAGACGTTCCAATAGTTGTATCCAAAGCCGATAGCCAGCCGCGGACTGGGCGCCAGCATGGCCGCAAAACTGTACATGCGGTCGTGCTCCAGGTTGGCCACAAAGGCCACGTCGTTGCGGTTTTCATTTATGTCCACGGCGCCGTCCAGAGTGGCCCACAGTTTGGGCTTGTACGTCGTGTGTATTTTATAGCTCTGTGTCTGCCGCGGATCGATCCGGGTAAAGGAATTGCTGTTGTAGCCGAAAACGAAGTCTCCCGTGATGCTCAGCGCGTCCACCGGCCGGCCGCTGAAGCCCACTACAGCCGCGTTCTCTCCGATGTTGGTGACCACGAATGCCGAATCGTTCGTTGCCTCGCCCGCCAAACTCGTGGGAGACCCTTCCGTAACCGAGCCATCCGCATTGAGCCTGCAAACCGATGGCAAGGCGCCTCCCACCAGAGCGCAGTCTCCGCGCGCGGCAAGAAAATCGTTGGCCACTGACGCTCCCGTGCCTCCCGGGAAATACGTCTCGCCTGTATCGAACGTAGCGCTGAACTGCGAGATCGAACGAGCCGTGTAAAGGTAGCCCAGCCGGCCGGTCCAGCGTTTCGTGAAATCGTACTCGACCTCGAGCGTGTTCGATTTCAAATCCTGCCCCAGAAACTGGTAGCTGAGTTCGTTGGTTACGTCGGCTCCGGAACTGCTCGTGTGCACGGGGCAACCCGCCTGGCTGTAGGGCGCCGCGGGACACAGCGTCCCGAACGTGGCCGCCGCCGTCGGCGAAACCTGGTTGAATAGCGAGAATGGCGAGCCCAAGCCGATCGCCCCTGTACCGGCAGCGCCAAAGATATTCGTTTCGTAGGTCGCCCACATTCCGGGAATGCGCCAATTGTCGAACCGGAACATATCCTCGATGCGCAACTTGGCTCGTCACCGCATACACTCCGGACCAATCCGCATTCACCGAAACGCGCTTCGCCTCCGCTGGACCCGATGTCGTGCTCTCCAGCGTGGAGCTGCGCGTCACGAACCCATTGAGAATCTCGTCGAAGTTGGGAATTTTATTGTCCGAGCTGCTGTAACCGAATGCGCCGGTCATCTCGAAATTCTTGAAATAGTTCGATTGGAAGCGCAGCCTTTCCGTGGGCACCCGATCCTGCGGCTGGCCTACCTGGCTATAGCTGAGGAATCCATTGCAACTGGAGCTCGCCGTGGGCGGCGTGGTCGCGGCGCTGGCGATGGGAGTCGCGCAGGGCAAGGCTTCCGCCGGCGTCAACGTGCTCCACACAATCCCCAGATCTACCGGCGTGCCGTTCGCCAGCTGATAACCGTAATTCTGCGGCGTAGCGGTCGGGCTCTCCAGGACACTATTGTCTTGTTTGAAGTCGGTGAAGAACTGATCGTAGGAGATCGTGGTTCGCGGAAGCACGCGAAAGTCTACCCCGGCGTGATACGCGTTCGTCGTATAGCTGTACGTTTCCGGGAAATCCGGCACGGTGCCGCTGTCCGTGGTGAAAAAGCCTGGCCCTTCGTCGCGGTCATGCGAAAAGCCCAGCCGAAAGCGCACTCGGGATTGCGGCAAGAGCGTCACATCGTAATCTTGCATCCGCCGCACCAAATCGTACGCCTGCGGGGAAGTCGTCTGCGCCACGGCGGGATTAGAGCAGTAACCCGGAAGCCCCGGATGCAAGGCGGAAGGCGGGCTGACGATGCAACCGGCCGTCTGCGATCCCAGGGGGCTCGGCGCCGCCGGATTGAGCGGGTTGGCCCACAGATTGTAGTCCCAGAAATTCTTGTCCCGCCGGAACATCCCGTCGAAGTTGTACCACTTGTTTTTGTCCACGTGCAGCCGCGAAACGTCGTTCGGATCGCCGCCGTAACCAAAGTTCGTAAACGTCAGCGTGTCGAACAAAAGCCCTTGATGATTCAATGAGCTCATGTTCAGCGTGTAATCGAACAGGCGCACGCCGGACCCCAGATTGACAAACGTGTCGTAGGTATCCTGGTTTCCACTCACCTCGTTCAGGCGGTATCCAAACTCGATCGTCTCTTGAATGTTGTAATTTCCCGCGTCCTTTCCCTGTTCGGCCGGAGTGCTTTGGGCCCGGCCATCTGGCGCGATCCATAAGCAGGAGACGACAGCCAATCCGATAACTAGCCAGCGGCGATCCCTGGCCTTCCCGACTCCTTGCCGTCCCGCCGGCAGGGGACGGCTCCTCGGAACTCGATTGCCTTCGCATCGTGAAATCCCTGGTGTTCATCGAGTTCCTCATTTGAAAAAGAAAGGACTGAAATTCGAGCCGTGCGCCGCCACATGGCACAGCGTGCACGATTGAAAGAAGCTGGCCTGATTGTGGAACGACGGCGCTCCCGGCGCGCTGCTGAAGCTCGATGTCGTATGGCACTGCAGGCAGAGCAGATTGACGTTGCTCACCTTCAGCATGTGCGGGTTCGGCCCGCCGTGCACCGTGTGGCACGACACGCAGCCATTCACCTTCACCGGGGCATGTTCGTAGACGAACGGGCCTTGCTTATCGGTGTGGCACTTGAAGCACACCGCGTCTTGGGTCGAAGCCATACGCACCTGTTTGGGCAGATCCGACCCGTGCACGTTATGGCAATCGCTGCATTGGATCAGCCCTTCGTTCACGCGATGATGGAAGGGCATCTCGAATTGCGGCTCTCTGCTGCAGATGGCAGCTGTAGCAAAGCTCGGGCTGCGCTTTCACCAGCAGGTACTGGCGCGTCTCGGCGTGATGCGGAGAATGGCAGGAGATGCAGCTCACGTCATTCTTGGTGTGCTCCGAATTGAGGGCGTTCATATGTTGGTCGCCCCCGGCGTGGCAGGTCATGCAGCGGTCGGTGATCTCTTTGGTCGAGGCATCCTTGAACGTGAATATTTTGGTGACGTCCCCGCCGCCTTCCACGTGCGCCGAGCCCGGCCCGTGGCAGCCTTCGCATCCCTGATGCGAGGGACCGCCCTTGGTGTCGAGCGTCGTTTTCCAATGCGGCGTCTTCTCCCAGCCGTTGTAAATATCCTCGTGACAGGTCTTGCAGGTTTCGCTGCCCAGATATTGCGCGTCGGGCGGAGGCTGCGACGTGGACTTGTCCGCCGCAGTTTTTGCCGTGGATTTTGAAGTTTTTTGTTTTGCCTGCCCGTGGACAGCACCCTGAAATGCGAATAGGAAGGCGAGAGCCGCGATCCCCGTGAACCCAAACCCCTTGCCTTTTGTCATTCCGCGTCCCCGAGCCGCGCTTGATTTGAGCCAAAGCAAAGAAAAAGTCCTATCTCTTGTACAACGGCTCCGAGGCTTGGCTATGTGATCTAGATCACAAATTTTGAGATTTGTACCCTGCTAGTAACTGTTTCGCTTCGTTACAGTTTGGGGAAGGTGATGGTCGCCAGCGATTTCGCGAAAACGGGTGCTCGATCCCCTGAGTAGAGAGAGCCTACTCGATTCCTGTTCTGTGTGCGGAGTCTTCGCCGCTTTGCTCATTCGATTCAACCTCGGTCATCTCTTGGGGACCTTGCCGCAAATACGAGTGACGCCAGAAAAATCAAGATGCCAATACCTGTTAAACTCGCTGCCACAAAAACGAACAACGCAAATGAGAGGGGATGAAACCACAAAATGCTCAGCACCTCAACGAGCAACCCGGCGATCACCAGGATACTGGACGTTCGAAGTAGGCGGTTCATTCCGATTCGGCTGATCTTCATTGGCCGGGACTCCAGAATTTGAGCTGGCTGAGTTGCGTCACGGGGTGAATCATGTCGTGACATGAGACACACGAGACCTGATTGGACGTAAGCGTGTCCATAATGGCGTTGTGCACTGGATTCTCTATGAAGTTGCGCGCCCCGGCATGGCAGTGCAGGCATTGCCCATTTTGGAACCCGCCCGGAATCTGAATCGGATTAGGCGGCGTACTCACATACTGGAAATATATGCGTCCCACCCCGCGTATCTTATCCATCAGCGGACCGAACAAACCATAATCGGCGTGACACGCGTAACAAGCCATATCGGCCAGGACCAGATGGTTTTGAAAATGCGCCGCCGGAACGTACATCGGATTATCGATGTAGAGAGTTCGGCCGAACGGTTCCATGCTGTGACACGAGATACAGAATTGGGTTTGCTCGGAACGCTGCGTGTGCACAGCGATACCGCCGGCGATGCAAAGAGCGGGAAGCGCGAAGAGCCCCATGAAAGCCAGAATCTTCCCACTCACGCCGGTCGTGATCGCGGGGCGCGTCAGAAAGATGAAGGCCATCACCACGCTGACTATGATCAACACCACTAAAATTTCAGCTTGGCCCGTTGCAAAAAGCTCGCCCACGGAAAATTTGGTCACAAACATTCTCCTTGTGCTTGAGCGAAGCGCGGCGGCGGGTCAAATTTGAAACCGGCAAGGACTCGGAGACCATCGGCTAAATCCTTGACCGGCCTCCTAAATGTCTTCCGGTATTCCGGCCGTCTAACTCTCGCCGCCAGGCGAAGCCATGACTCGATTCGTTCGCGAAGACTCATCTTCAGAGAAGGGGACGCCGAGGACTAGCCGACGAAGATCATCGGATTGCGCATCGCCGCGCTGCAACGATAGCATCCTTTACGAACGGGCGACTCCACGATTTTGAGGGTCAAGTGACCAAGTGTGATCTGCGCCATTTTGGATCATCGAACAAAAGGGCCCTCAAATAAAAGGCCCGCCTGGGAGGTTCTGCGTGAGCCATTTCAGAACGGCATTGTGGCTGGCTGCGGCTTTTCTGGCATGCGCACTCGCCGCTGCCCCAATCTGCGCATCGGCAAGCGCTCGCAAAGCTCCTGCGGGTTTCACAAACCGGCGCTCTCCACAGATCTCTGGAACCGATGTGCAGGAGCAGCCCGAGGCCCAGCCCGCACCGCAACCGGCGGACTCCGTCGAGAAGCAGGGCCCGTTCTCGATCGGCGATCAACCATATACCGTGGTGCTGCACGAAAAAGTTCTCGACAAAAACGGCAGTCCTCCGCCAAGTGAGAACGCCTTCCTCGCCACGCTCGCCGAGTTGGATATTGTTGACGCCAACGGCCAGCCCGTCTTTCATGAGACATACCCGTTTGCCCTTGAGGACGGGCGCTTTTCCCAAATCCTCAACGCATCCGCTTCGCTCTTCTCCAGCCAAGGCGGCATGGCGCTGGTCATTCAATTTATCGAGCAGACCGCAAATACCGGCACCGGCTCGCCGGTCCGCGAATCGTGGCAGATCTTCGGGCTCTCGAATGGCCGGCTTACGAAGTTCGGTCCCGTCTTGCCTCTCGGCCAAGGCTCGGATATTGCCGTGGGCGGCGTTGTTACTGCGGTCATGACCAAGGGTGGCATCGTGGTCCTGCCGTTGGCCAGTGCCGCCGAGGAGTTGCAGGTCCGCGCCTGGACCGGCAATTTTTATGTGCTGGTGCCCATGCGCGTGGACTGGATGCGCGCGCAATGGGGCGAGGCGGAGGCGTGCTACGAATTGGCTGAGGGTACCTTGAGAGAGCGGGGTTGCGCCATGCCTGTGGAAGCGCCGCGCGAGCCCGCTCCTGCCAATTCCGGCGTTTATGTTTCGCTTTTCCCCTCCATCAATGACCAGGAAGCAGTGGAAGTTCCGCTGACCGCCAATTCAAAAATAGATTTCCTCGAAACGCTCGCCACTGTGCACTGGAAGGATACGGCCGGGCGCTCGGAATGCAGCTTCGATAACGTCTGGCTGCACACGCGGATCGATGGCAAGGAAGGATGGGTGCACGGCCAGGAATCGCTCGCCGCGCTCGGTTTGCCGCAGTCAGCCCCTAGATAACCCGGCGCGACAGCGCCGCCAAGCAGGAATCCGAACGCGCTCTGTAGCCAGGGCGCCCGCCGCACTTTGGCGGGGCCCTGGGGCCTTTGCCCCGCGTCTTGCCACTATCCGCGCGGCACTGCGCAAGCCGCTGCATTCCGAGCCTGCCGTCGTCTTCAGGCCACCCTTTTCCCCAACGATTCACTCCTGATATCCTGGTGAAAGCCCAACATGGAGAGACTCGACATGAAAATCAACGTCACTTGGGCAGATATAAAGAACGGGAAATCCGGCAAGCCCACCGAGTGTATGGTGGCCCTAGCCTTGAAGCGGCAGTTAGGCGTCTCCTACGCCAGCGTCGGCTATCGCGATGCCGGCGTCTTCATCGACGGTCAATTTACCAAGATCTATTTGCCGCTGAGCGTTCAGAGAAAAATCCGAAGCTGGGACGTACTCCACTTCGCGATTCCATTCAACTTCGAGCTTGCATTCACGGGATTCCTCTCGCGGCCCGCGACCACACCGCCTTCAAACAAGGTCCGCCCTGCTCTCGGCTTCGGTTCAGGTCTGCCTGAGCCGGTCTGGTAGCGTCGCGCCAGTCGGCCGGCGCGCAGACTCATCGCATTTTTCCTCATGCATGCGCCGGCGCGCTATCGCGGCGAATGCGCCAGCGAAGCTCTGGCCATCTCTTGCTCTACGGCTGCCAGCACTTGATCGACGCTGATCGAGAGCATCTCCGACGAATAGGCGCGTCCCTCGCTCATAGTCCCCGCGCTGATAATTGCGTGGCTCCGCCGAATAGTTCTGTATCACCACGCCGGCGGGTAGCGGGCCATTTCGCCCGGGGTTGGTCGGGCCGAATAGCGCCACAACGTGTGTCCCCACTGCCGCCGCCAGATGCAGCGGCCCCGTGTCTCCGCCCACCGCCACCAGCGCCTCCGCCATCAGCGCGACGAGTTCCGGCAGCGCCGCGCAATACACAACCGGCTGCGCCGGAAGCGCACTGCTCAACACAGCTTCGCCCAGCTCTTCTTCTCCGGGAGCGATGTTGATTACCGAACGTATCCCGTGGCGCCGCCATACCTCCGAGCAGATCGCCCCGAAGCGCTCCGGCGGCCAGCATTTCGATTTCCAGCCTCCGCCCGGGCTCACCACGATGTACTCTTCGCCTTCGCGCCGAAGCTTCTCGCGAATCCGCTCCGCTTCCTCCTTCGGCACCTCAATGGGGAATTGCATCTCCGCCGGCATTTGCGCCCCGGCTTGCACCGCCAGGCTCATGCTCATCTCCGCTACGTGCCGGCCGGAGGGAACCACCCGCTCGTTGTAAAACCGCGCCGCGCCGCGCTCCCGCGCGCAGCTTCGATCCCGGCCGATGCGCCGTTTCGCGCCCGAAGCCCAGCCGAGAATCGCCGATCTGTAGATACCCTGAAAGTCGATCACGCACGAATATCCTGCCTGCCGCACGCGCGCCATGCACTGCAAATAGCCGGAGACAGACGGCGCCAGCGAGATCACTTCGTCGATCCCGCGAACCAGCTTCATCAGCGGCGACCATCTCCGATCCACGAGCCAATCGAGCTGCGCATCGGGATAGGCCGCGCGCAAAGCGGGCACCACGGGAAGGGTATGGACGAGATCGCCGAGAGAACTGAGCCGCACAGCGAGGAGGCGGTTCGGGCGGGAATTCACCATTCCTGGCTAATCTTTACGCTTGGCGTTCGAACTTTTGCCGCCGCGCAGTAGATGCTTCACCGATGCGGAGAGACGGTGCCTCAGCACCACGATCTTCTGGTTGCGCTTGTTCACTACCCAGTTGAACTGCAACACCCGCCGTTCGCCGCTAAACGGCAAGTGCCCGTGCCAGGAATGGTCCGAGCGCAGAAAGGCCACCAGGTTGCCTCCCGAGGGAACCACCTCGGCTGCCACGGCCTCGATGTCTTTCGCCCGCAGCAGGCGCAGGCGGCCGCCGGAATCGTCCCACTTGGGATTCAGGTAGATCAGGATGGTAATGATTTTGCCTACGGAGTCGGTGTGAATCTGTCCGTCGCCGCCGGCGCAGCGCCCGCGCACCGTGATGGTGGTGGGCCGGCCGGATAAGTCCGTCTGGAATTTTTCCTGAAAAGCCTTGCGAAACTCCTCGGATTCGAGCCCCTCAACCATGCGCCTGAATCCGGGGCCGAACTCCAGTCCCTCCAGCGGAAAACTTCCCGCGTCCTGGATCTCCGGGTAATCGTCGTTTATCGCCTGCAACGCCTCGCCCTTCACGAACCCGTTGACCACCACGTGCTCATACGGATCGCGGCTCAATGGCGTCGCGCCAAACGCTTCCCAATCGAAAAGATCCATATCCGTTCTCAGGGCCCTTCACCCCATTTTAATCGAAAACCGATTCCGCGTATATCCGCCGCGGTCGGAATAAAACAACCGCCCGCAATCTCGCGGTCCTTCTTTCTGACGTATTCGCGTCGGCTAGAAAGCCAGCTTCAAGCCGAACTGGATGTGGCGCGGCCCGCCTGACCCGAGCACTGCATTGCTCGAATCCGGCGTATTCTTAGCATAGCCGAATCCTCCGCTAAAACCGGCGGATGGGTTGGTTCCGGGATTCGAGAAATCGGCCCAGTTGAAGACATTGAAAAACTCCAGCCGGAACTGGGCGCTATACCGTTCCTTGATTTTCCAGAGCTTCAAGACCGAAAAATCTACGTTCTTGTAGTTTGGGCCGGCGAAAAACCCCTGCCCTGCATCACCGACAGTTCCGTACGCCGGAGGAGTCAGAACCCCTCCGTTTTGGATGTAACAAGCGGCATTTGCAGCGCCGCTAGCGCAAGCTGTTGAAGCTGGGCATTGCCGGCGTAAGGTGCCTGCGCGGACTCTGGCAGGCTGCTTGCGTGGCGGCCGGTGCTGAGGCAAACGCCTTGCAGCCCGAAAGGACGCCGTAACAGGGAATGGGAGTCGGACCGGTATTGCTGAACGCAGAGGTTGGCCCTGTGTAATTCCAGTACTGCACCACCCCGACTGGAATCGAGGTGTTGCTTTTCTCGCCGGTACCGAGCCAGTCTGTTGTAGTCGTATCGTTCGGGTTCCAGTGCAGCCCTGTCTGCAGGGTTACGATCCCGTTCACCGACCAGCCTTCGAGCATCTGCCCAGGCAACTTCATCCCCGGAATCGTGTAGGTCGGTGCAAATGTAAAGCGATGCCGGATATCGTTGGGGCTGCTTCCGTAGTTCAGACGCAGATTACCGTTGTCGGTTGGAAGAATGGTTTGCCCGCTGCTGTCGGTCGGATCGGCGTCATTGGGCTTCTCCCCGAGGGCATGAGCAAACGTGTAGCCGGAAAGAAACGTCAGACCGTGATAATCCCGCGCTTGCAACGTTACCTGCAGGCCTTTGTAATTGCTGAAAATCCCATTAGTGGATTGGTTTATCGAGCTGAGGTAAGGGAACTTGCTGGCGTATTGGCCGCAGCCGCGGCACTGGCCTGGACAGCATTGGCCACTGCTTTGTTTCCGCTGCAAGAATTATAGGCAGGCGCGCTCGCCAGACAAGACGCCGCTGGGGTCAACCCGCCAAGAGCTGCGGATGGTGTGTTCCACCCTGTACCAATCGGTGGCTGATTGAGGTCCATCATCGTTTCCAGATCGTAACCATGATCGCCGACGTAGGCCACGTCAATTGTCAAGTTGTTCGTGATTGCCCGCTGAATGTCAATGATTCCATTCATCCGCACGAGGTTGTACGCAAGTTAGGGTCTATTGCACCCGTGCTGCAGGGTGTCCCAAGGCCGATTGGAGCACAGGTCACTCCCGTATACGTCCACCGGATAACCCTCGTCCCGGCTGTGGGAAATACGGGCCCGCCAGTCGTGTTCCAATTCCACTGGCACGGGCAAGACGATGTCGCGCAAGTAATGGTAACGTTCGGGGCGAAGCGCGTTTATGGACGTCCCGCTATTGTTCACGCCGGCCTCGGGAAATTTGCCCCGAACGGGGTGAAATATTCAACGCCGCCATGCTTGTGCCGCCCTCCAGGACGCCGAATCCGGCGCGGACCACGGTCTTTCCGTTGCCCTGGATGTCCCAGGCCACGCCGAGGCGCGGCCAAACGTTTCCCAAGCCGGCGTCGAATTCGGACGAAAGCGGCGCGCCCGGCCCAAATTGTTGAATCGCCGGTGTGGTCAGCGGGTTCACATTGGGATTGAAATTGCCGATGTAGTTGTTGCGCTCCACTCCGGGCCGTAGTACTCATAGCGCACACCTAGGTTCAAGGTGACTCTGGAGCTCAGGCGCCAATCATCCTGAGCAAAAATTCCGAACCAGTGGCTCCGCATATTGTCGGTAGAATCACCCAAAAGAATCGACGCGCTTGTTGGGATGCCCTGCAGGAAATTCTGCAGTGTCGTGAGAGAAGTGGCCGCGCCCTGAGCTCCGCTATAGGCGTCTCCGTCAAAAACCTTGTCCAGATATTCAAAGCCATATTTGAAGGCATGCTTGCCGTCGCAAATAGGAGACGTTTCCACAGTCGAGGCCGCCGGTCGGACCGCGGCGCGACGTCCGGCCGCCGCCGCCTAAAATTCCACTGAAGCCGCTGATTTTGATTACCGGGAAACTGCCATACACCGGATTCGTCACGCCAGTATTCATGCCATAGCCGGTCGGCCCCTGCGACAAACCCAGGGATTGGATGGAAGCACGTTGTCGTCTACAACGCCCATGGAATTTCTGTAGTAGACGTATCCCAGCCTGAAGTCGTTCAGCCAGTTCGAACTCGGCGTCCAGGTCCAGTCTCCGGAGTACTGCCAGGCGTCGTCGATCGTGGTGTGCGACCATTGAGGCAATATGTTGTTATCCCGGGTGCCGGTGGATTTTGGCGATGTTTGGTACGCCTTGGAGATGTACAAAAACCCACTGATATGCTGGTGCGAGCTGAGGACGTAGTCGCCTTTAAAAGCCCATTGTTCAGGGGCAAGTTGCTGGGTATGCCGGCGAAGATATTCGACGTGGTACTCGTCAGCGACGGGAAGAGGTTTTCCACCGTGGAAGACGCAGGTGTGACCGCGCACGTCACGGGATTGAGGCCCGACAACTGCGCGCTGAGGCCATTGACCTTAAGCGCGGCACCAAAGCATTACACGCGTCCACCATGCTCAGGCTCGTTCGCCATGCCACCGACGTCGGGATCGTGACCGTGGCCACGTCGCCGACGCCGACACGCAAACCCTCGAAGCCCGCGAACCAGAAGAGCTTGTCCTTGATGATGCGTCCGCCCGCTGTCGCGCCGAACTGCTCCAGCGTTGCCGGCGTGACCGCCCCGGTGAAGTAGTTGGCCGAATCCGTTGCGCCGGCATCGCGCCCAAATGCGTACGCTGTGCCGTGGATGCTGTTCGTTCCGGACTTGATCCCAACGTTTACCACCCCGCCTTGTCTGAAGCCATTCTCAGCCTTCGGATTCTGCTGAGCGCTGAACTCCTGGATCGCGTCGATGGGTATCAGCGACCTGCTATCCCCGCCTCCGTAAGCCTAATTCAAAAGACTGGAGCCCTGGCAGCAGTTTATGTTGGCGATACCCTCCACCCGCTGCATGTCTTTGTCCACGGGCAGGCCGTTGGTGCTGGTGCTGCCCGTTCCCGTTCCCACTGCAATAACCGTTCCCGGACGCAGTTGCAGCAAGCGCGCGAAGTTGCGGCCGTTCAAAGGCAGCGCATTGATCGATTGATTGCTCACCGTCCCGCCCAGCGTGGCATCGGTGCATCGATGGCGGGAACTTCACCGGTGACCGTGATGGTCTGGGTTTGCTCCCCGGGCTGCACCACCAGGTCCATACGAACGTTTTGTCCCACCTCCACCAGCACGCCGCTGTGCTCCTCCGCCCGGAAGCCTTTGGCCTCCGCCCGCACCGTGTACGTGCCCGGAGTCAGAGCGTTAGCGATGTATTGTCCGGCGCCATCGGTCGTCAAGGTCCGCGTCACGCCGCGAGCCACATCCACCACGCTCACCGTCGCGCCGGCCACAGCGCCCCCGGTCTGGTCGAACACGCCGCCCTGGATGGTGCCCTGGTTGCTTTGTGAAAGGAGAGGCAGACAAATGAGGCACACTGCGCACACTGCGCCCAGCACGCGCGCAACGATTCCGTAAACAGAGCCCCCGCGTGGGAATCCGGCACTCATAGAACCTCCTGATTTTTCGCGACGTCCCCTAGTGGAAGAAAAACTGTCAGCCAAATATCACACTTGCGGAGCGCGTGTCAATCGAAGACCGCCGTGTGTAGCGGGTCCGTTTGAATCTTCTGGCTCGTGACACGATAGGTCACAATTCGAAGTGACCACTGCCCGCGCGTGGCCCCGTCCGCGATGGCGACTCTTCGATCCTCCTCGAAATCCCTAACCCGCAAGCCGCCTCCCGCAGCTCAAGCTTGACACCAAGGCTCCCCGGGCGTATTAGCTACCCGGATAGACGAGAGGACAGACAAGCTGTTTGGCCCAGTGGAGTGCGAATGTGCAGTGTGAATTCGGAGTGTGAATCCGCCTCGGGAATCCTGTTGCCGGCAAGAGTCGGGCAACTGCGGCTCTGCAAAAGGAGAGATTGCCAATGAGAGAAATAAAGACTTTCGTGACCGCTGGAGCGCTATTCGCAGCTTCCTGCCTGCTGGTCACCGCCGCTTTCGCGCAAGCGAATAACGCGCCTGCACCGGGGAAAGCTCCGGGAAATAACGCCGGAAGTTTTCAGGTTCCGCAGAAAGACGATCAAACCTGCATCGCCAATCGCGACGCCTGCGGGAAAGTTCCGGGAAATATCGCCGGAGGCTTTCAGGCCGTGCATCCGTTGCCGTCGGGCGGGCCCGCGCCCCGAATGTCGGACGGCCATGTGGACCTGACCGGGCGTTGGTATCCCAATGCGGCCGGAAAAATGCTGCAGGCCGCTTATCCTGCTCGACCGCAACGCGTTCCGGCAATTCGATCCCAAAGCCACGCCCGAGGAGAAGCCTTCCTACAAGCCCGGGATGAACAAATCTGAACGCCAGGGAATTCCCTTACGGCGGCTGCGATCAGCCCGGCACTCCCGGCGCCACCTTGCAGCAGATCAGCCAGCACGCTCCCATGGAGTTGATTCAGCTCGCCCTCGCGAGTGGTGATGCTCGACGAATATCCCATGGACGTCCGCATGATCTATCTGAACCGTCCGCATCCCCAGGATCCCGATCCCACCTTCAACGGCGACTCGGCCGCTCACTGGGAGGGCGATACCCTGGTCGTCGATGTCACCGCCATCGATACCCGGCTTAGGAATACCATCCCGGCGATCGCAGCACGGCTGGTTCCCCAGCGAGAAGGAGCACGTCGTCGAACGCTTCACCCGTCCCTCCAAGAACTACCTCATCTACCAGGTCACCGTCGACGATCCCGTCGTGCTCACCGAAACCCTGGAAGTCGGCCCCTCGCACCTGGTCCCTGGCCCAAGATCCCCATGACGAGTGGGGCGAAGTCTTCTGCACCCTAAACCAGGAGCCCGAGGAATACCAAAAGATCACCGACGCCAAGCAAAAGGCCAAGTAAAGCCCAAGGCCCAGTCACGCCGGCAGCATCCGCCGCGGGTCGTATTGATTCTTGGGTGCCGCACCCTTCGTTTGTAAAGGGTGCGGATTTTCCCCGGCTTCGCCCCGCATTCACGTGACAGGATCGGTTGCGGGTGCCCTGTCCTTGGCGCACAACTAATCCGACGCTGTCATCCCTCGGCCGTCCGCCGGCGGATGGTCGAGGTCCGATTTGGGGACCCGGTGGAGTCCACCGGACTCCTGACACCGGAGGATCTGCAGTTGCCTGTGGGTGCCCCATGCGTCGGTTTTACGCGTGGGGATTTTCGTCGGGTGCCGCACAAAGCGAACTTGCGTTCCATCAAGGCGAAGCACAGAGTCAGAGCGCGGCCGAGTTTTGGCCGTCGGGTGCCGCACCCTTCGTTTGTAAAGGGTGCGGTTTTTCTTGCGGCTTCGACCCGCATTCACGTAAACGAGGATCGCTTGCGCGGTGTCCTGTCCTCGGCTCTGCGAGGGCAGGGCCTTTCTTCAAGATTTGAACGTAACGCCGCAGTCTTCAGCGCGGCAGGATCGGTGCCTTCTGACGAATTGGGGAGGCGCATCGGAACTTAACCTGAGTCAGGCGAAGTAGCTCCGCCGCTGCAGCCCAATTTTGGCCTTGGTGCCGCACCCTTCGCTTTTTTGGTTGCTTGTTATCCCGAATCCTCTCTCCGACGTTGTCTCGGTCCGCGCCCCACCGACCGTCATTTCCGGCACGGCGTGCTCTCGCCGACGAGACGTCTTAATTTGACTTTGCTCGTTACGATGTTACGCAATTTATGGCAGTGTCCCTCCATGGCACCAAACGCAAGCCCGCAAAAAAAATCAAAGCACCGTCCGAAAAAGCGCTCTTCTAAACCCGATGTAAATCAGATCGCTTTTCGAGTGTGAGCATTCCGCCGTGAGGGCAACCCTCACCTAATAACTAAATACCTCAATGAAGCTCCGGCAGCAACCCTTTAGCCTTCAATTTCCATCATATCACTGATTTGCCTTTTTTCACACGATCTTATCGCGATTTCGCCAGTCGGGCTGCCAATCACGTCCGTCTTACAACCGATGCACCGCGTTTATTTCAAGATCGTCGTACAAAGTGCGCCTTCGGCTACCGAATTTCGACGTACTCCTAGTCTTGGTAGAACACTCTTCGTGTTAATGTCTCCGCTATGCCTGAATTAGGTCCCGGGCCAGAATATTTCCATACGATTAACAGACATAATCATACAGTCGAGCCTCGTCAATGTCCACTTCGAGTCTTTTCGACAAAGGATCAGTTTTGACGATCGTCGTTTATAACGATGCCCTTGCCCTTTATTCCCATCTTCGCCCTAGCTCAATCCGCAGTACCGCCAGTTCCTCAGTCATTCGATTCCGCCAAGATTACTAAGAAAATTCAACAGCAGTTTACTCATTAAAGCAGTACGATAACGTCTGATGTTCTGGCACAGGATTCCGTCATTTCAAGTACGCTGAAGATTGCTAACCTTTATGTCATCAAGGATCTTCGAAATGCGTGGCGTACAACTATCATCTGCGATAAATCTGACGGCTTCTCTGTATTGGCGTCTCGATGTTAGCTCAGATCTTAGTCCATTATCGGAATTCTGGATCCCATTTAGCCGCTCTGTCGATAGGAGAATTCGAACTATAGCTCAGGCTTGGCGATTCAACATGTTTTGGTTATCGCAGTCCCCTCGCTCTCCGCAAGTGTCAGTCAAAACGGGCATCATCAGTTCCCTTCGCGATACCTCGTCGGCTACGTTTCATGATCCTACAAACAGTTTCTGCCGCGAATCCCGAACAGCGAGTCCGTTGCCAACAGCAAATCCGAAATAATTGGGTTGTGGCATTCAGATGCAGGCGGCGAAAACCTCAATTTCGCTATACCGATTAACTACCTTCACGTCACTCAATCCGATTTTCCGTCAACCAACATGACGCTGGATGAGTTGCGATCGAATTTCTCGAATGCACCTGACGTGTTTAAGCTGGCGACTTTCCAAACAGGTCGAAGTCGTGTCACCGAGCACTCTGCAACAGCTCGTCAGCGTACCGCATCGATATACGTCGAAACCGTGTTGCCAAATGATCATACAATGTTGGCTGCTTCAATCTGGCCGAACTTCAAAAACAGAGCGAAATCTTCGTCAACCATTCGAGCAGCTGACGTTTAGCCAGTTCACCAAAGGCTAGGCGTCTATGCCCGCGCCTATACGGGGCGATACACCGACCAATCGCAATTCGAAATCACTCAAATAGTGCACATATCCTATTCGTGACGCGGAACCTCAACACCCTGCCGAACTAAGCTCGATGCCAGAAAGCTCCTTCTCGTACAACCAGCGAGCAGTCGACCATCATTCATCTGGATCCCGAGCGAACATCGGGAACGAAGCGCGCCCTGCGCGCTCCGGATGTCTCTGCGGAGGATCTCTCCGGAAATTTAACCCTCACCGCCCACATTTCCACAGGCCTTCTTTACTCGCGCGGTAAAATATATGAACATGCTCGGAAATGGTGTGCAGCCGATATGCTCACTGAAAGACCGCCGCGCCTCGCGATGGCGTATCCTCGCTCGCGGTCGTTCTCGCGTCCTCGCAATTCCCGCACTCTCAGACAGCCATTCGCAACTCTCTTGGAATCACATCGTTCTAAAATTCGCGGCAAAGCTTCCTTAGAAACCCATCCTTTCGCAACCGCGCAGAACAACTCGTTTAGAATGACACTCTTGCATAAACACCAAAATAATTTCCGTAGAGACCACCGTCCTGGCCGCATCCCGAGCCGACGAACTCTCTTAGAATCTGCGCATTCCGGCGACAATCGCTTCGAGAAAAATCAGCAAAAAATAAGTCGCTTAGAATCACATCCTTGTACAAATGCAAAAATAACTGCCCTTGAATCACACTCTTGCAAAAAAAGGTGGGGGGAGGGGGTATGGGCGCACTTCTCAGGCCACTCATTGAATCAAGAGAACTTATCCGGAAGCGAACCGAACGCACCCAGCTCGCCGCTTGCCCGCAGGGCGGCCAGCGTCGGAAGCGGCAAGCATTCGCTCCCTCGCCCGGAAGATATGATAATGTGTTCCCCAATCTAAATAACGGAGTCACCTCATGGCCATCCGAGATTCCTGGATAGAAAAGCGCCTGGCGCAAAGCGCCGCCGCCAATGGTTCGCGTAATCTCTCGCAGATGCACTTCGCCCGCCTCGGCGTCGTCACCGAAGAGATGGAGTACGTCGCCCGCCGCGAAAAGATCGAACCCGAGCTCGTGCGCAGCGAGGTCGCTCGCGGACGCGCCATCATTCCCGCCAATATCCATCACCGCTCGCTCGAGCCCATGGGCATCGGCGTGGCCTTCAAGTGCAAGATCAACGCCAATATCGGCAATTCCGCGGTCACTTCGGAGATCGCTCAGGAACTGGAAAAGCTCCATCACGCCGTGCACTATGGCTCCGACACGGTGATGGATCTCTCCACCGGCGGCGATATCCCCGCAATCCGTCGCGCCATCATCGAAGCGTCGCCCGTTCCCGTCGGCACCGTGCCCATCTACGAAGCCCTCTCTCGCGTCAAGCGCACCGAGGACCTCACCGCCGATATCATGCTGGAAGTGATCGAGGAGCAGGCCGAGCAGGGCGTGGACTATATGACCATTCACGCCGGCGTCATGCGCGAATTCCTGCCTCTGGTGCGCAACCGCATCACCGGCATCGTCAGCCGCGGCGGCGCGCTCATGGCCCAATGGATGGCCGCGCACAAACAGGAAAATTTCCTCTACGAGCGCTTCGACGATATCTGCAAAATCTTCAAGAAGCACGACGTCAGCTTCTCTCTCGGCGACGGTCTCCGCCCCGGCTCCATCGCCGATGCCAGCGACGCCGCCCAATTTTCCGAGCTCAAAGTGCTCGGCGAGCTGACGCAAAAGGCCTGGCAGCACGATGTGCAGGTGATGATCGAAGGTCCCGGCCACATTCCCATGGACCAGATCGAACTGCAGGTGAAGAAAGAGATGGAGCTTTGCTACGAAGCGCCCTTCTATACGCTGGGCCCGCTCGTGATCGATATCGCTCCCGGCTACGACCACATCACCAGCGCCATCGGCGCGGCCATGATCGGATGGTACGGCGCCTCCATGCTCTGCTACGTCACGCCCAAGGAGCACCTCGGCCTTCCCAACGCCGAAGACGTGAAGCAAGGCGTGCTGGCCTATAAGATCGCCGCCCATGCCGCCGACGTCGCGCGCCACCGCCCCGGCTCCCGCGATCGCGACGACGCTCTTTCCTATGCCCGCTTCCTCTTCGATTGGAACAAGCAGTTTGAACTCTCGCTCGATCCGGAAACGGCCCGCGCCATGCACGACGAAACGTTTGCCCGACGACTTCTACAAAGAGGCCAAGTTCTGCTCCATGTGCGGACCGAAATTCTGCTCCATGAACGTCACCCAGGTCGCCGAAGCCATCGGCGGAATGGACCAGACCGAGCGCGAACAGCGCTTCGTGCAACTGCTGGCCAAAGTCGAAAAATAAAGGCCAACAAATAGGTAGCGGGTCAGTTTGAATTTTCCTTCTGATATCGCGTTTTTTCTGCTGATTACTGTCACCCAAAAGAAAAGAGGAGCGCAGCGATATGTCAATCAGTCAGGGATTCTTGGGCGAATTCGATCACGAGATGGCCAATACGCGCAAAAGCCTGGAGCGCGTGCCCGAAGGAAAGTTCGATTGGAAGCCGCATCCGAAATCGATGAGCATGGGCGCGCTCGCCGCGCACATCGCCATGATTCCCCATTGGGGCAAGTTGACGCTGGAGACTCCCGGTTTCGACATGAATCCTCCCGGCGGCCAGCAGATGCGTCCGCCCGAACTGAAGACCAAGGCGGAAATCTTGGGGTTCTTCGATAAGCAAGTCCCTGAGACGCGCGCTGCCATCGCGGCCGCGAGCGATCAGAACCTGATGACGCCGTGGACGCTCTCCAACGGCGGGAAGACGATCTTCACGTTGCCCCGCGTCGGCGTGCTGCGCGCCATGATCATGAACCACGTCATTCATCATCGCGCCCAGCTCGGCGTTTATCTCCGCCTCAACGATGTTCCCGTGCCTTCGATCTACGGACCTTCCGCGGACGAAGGGAACATGTAGCCGGAGCGCACAAAACAAACGCAAACTATCGCAGGCAGGTGGAAGCTACCACGGATTCCAGAACGCATTCCGAATCGCTTCGGCAGGAGTTCAACCGCTGGGCCGAAGAGGGCCGCGGCGAGGGCATGGAGCAGGATCACCTGCCGATTGCCCTGCCCGTGCTCGACCGCATGCATCTTGCACCCGAGGACAATGTTCTCGACCTCGGTTGCGGCGCGGGCTGGCTGGCCCGGCTGATTGCCGAGCAGTTGCCGGAGGGGCGCGTCGTCGGCATCGACGTTTCCGACGAGATGATTCGCCGCGCACGGCGCAATAACTCTGGCCTGGAAAATACGATGTTCGCCGTGGGGGAAGCGGAAGAGATTCCCTGGGACGCCAATTTCTTCACGCACGCCATCTCCATCGAAGCGGCCTACTATTGGCCCAATCCCCAAGCCGCCCTGCGCGAACTTTTCCGCGTGTTGCGCGAAGGCGGATCGGCCTGGCTGCTCATCAACTACTATCGGGAAAACGCGCACGCGCATCAGTGGCGAGACGCTTTGAAAGTTCCCGTTCATCTGCTTTCGTCCGCCGAGTGGGCCAGGCTTTTCGTCGAGGCAGGATTTTCCGGAGTAAAACACGAGCGCATTCCCGATCCCACTCCTGCTCCGGAAAAATATGAAGGACGCTGGTTTCGCGATGCGGAGCAGCTTCGCGCCTTTCGTGCCGAGGGCGCGCTGCTGGTTTCAGGAACGAAGCCGCGGTTGTAAGCTCGGCGGCACGCGCCGATCACAAATGGAATTGTTTATTTTGGAGATGCCGCTTCTGCCGAGCCATCCAGCCGACTCATCAGGTTGTGGGCCTGCTTATTGTCGGGCTCCAGGCGCAAAGCCGTCTCCGCGTCGGCGCGAGCGGGTCCGGTTTCTCCCTGCTGGTAATGAATCACCGCGCGATTGGCCCAGGCTCGCGCGTACCGCGGCGATTCGCTGATCTCGCGATTCAGCAGATCGAGCGCGGCGTCCTGGTGGCCGGTCTGCATCAAAACGGCGGCGAAATTCACGGCCATGAAATCGTAGTTGGGATTATCCCGACTGCTCATGTTCAGCGCGCGCTCCATCAGCGCTCCGGCGCCCTGATAATTCCCAATCGTCGATTGCAAAAGGCCGTACGATTCCATGGCGTCGGGATAGTTGGCATCGATGTGCAACGCTGCTTCGAGCTCCGGCCCGGCCAAATCGATGCGCCCTTCGGCGAGGTACTGTGCGCCCAGGCCTGAGTGCATTTTCGCGCTGCCCGGCGCCGCGCGCACGCCGGCCTCGAAAAGCGACAGATTGTCGCGCCAATCCTGGTTGCGCACCAGAGTGCGCATGGCGAAGCCGCCGACGACGGCGGTCAGCGCGGCCAGCGCCACAAGTTTTTGGCGATCGCGAAGCCAGCTCCATCCCAGCGCGATGAGCAGGCAAAAACCAGCGGACGGAAGATAGGCCAGCCGCTCGCCCATGATCGTTCCGGTGGGCAGCAGGATATTTGCGGTGGTCGCGAAACCGATCAGGTAGATCGCGCCGACCAAAATGAGCGTGCTCTTGCGCTTGGCAATCGCAGCGATCCAGGCCGCGGCGACCGCTAACGCCGCAAAGAGCGCCGGCAGCGTGTGGCGCCAATCGCGATAAACCGGAATGGCGTTGAAGGAATAGTCGCAGGAGAGCTTGGCGGGATAAAAATGCAGCGCCACATATTTCCACGATACGCGCAGCGCGTTCAGGACTCTCCATCCCGCGGGGAGACCGGCCAGCGGATTATCCAGCGGGTTGATACTGGCGCGGCCCAAATGCCCTCCCTGAACTTTCCAAAGCACCGCGAGGTACACGAGCGTCAGTCCCGTCACCAGCGCATAGGAGAGGCGCGGCTTCCATTTCCCGCGCGCGTAATCGCCCACGAGAATCAGCGGCAGGAAGGCCACCGCCGACTCCTTCGACAGCAATGCCAGCGCGAAGCAGATCGACGCAGCAATGGGGCGGTCCTTCAGATGGAAAATCCATGCCGCGAAGATGAAGCCCGCGGCAAGAATTTCGGCGCGTCCCACGATGGATGAAACGGCTTCGGTATGGATGGGATGTACGGCAAAGATCAGCGCCGCCGCGAAAGCCACCAGTTTGTGTCGCGGGGATGGCGCTCCCTGGGAGAGTTCAAAGAAAATTGCCTCCAGGAGGAAATAAAACAACAAGGTCGCCGCCCCGTGCATAAGCAGGTTGAAAAGGTGATAACCGAAGGGCCGTGTTTGGCCCATCTTCCAATTCAGCGCCAGGGTGGCGAAGGTGAGCGGCCTGAACACGTCGGCAAGCTTATTGGCCGCGAAGAGACCGCGCAGTGAAGCGTCGGTCACCTGCGGATTGAGGTCGATGTAGATTCTGTCGTCCAGGGTAAACGAATTCACAAGCGTGTTGCTGTATGCCAGCGCCACGATGGCCAACAGGAATGCGATGCAGAAGTGTCGTTTCATTGTGACGCCACGCGGCCGACAGACGTGCCCAATGCACGCCCGTGCGGCGGCGTAAGAGTCCAAAATAACGCGAAAAAGCCCCAGGCTGGCGTGAGCGGCCAGAGCTGTTGCTAATCCGGTAATTCGTTGTTGGCTAAAGCGGATGCCGCGAATTCCTTGACTCGCGCACCTGGGGGAAAGCTTATTTCGAAGCAGCCCGACCAAGGAATTGACGCTTGTGGAGGGCATGAACTTACAATTAAATCTATGATTTGGGGTCACAATACGCTTTCGGCGCTGTGTTGCGCTTGTCGTTTTTCCTCAGGCGAGGGGAGGAAGCTGGTTTAGCGCAGGCGCAATCTAAACGAGCAGAACCCACCGCCAGAACGAAGCGCCGGTGGGTTTTTTGTTTTTGGGAAGCGACTAAGAACACACTCTGGAGCTGCGGACGACGACCGGCGGACGTGACGAAATGAACGAGCTATTTCCACTGTTTCTGAAACTCGCGGGAAGGCCGTGCCTGGTGGTGGGCGGCGGCCCGGTGGCCGAGGCGAAGATGGAGGGCCTGGTGCGCTGCGGCGCGGAGGTGCGCGTGGTGGCGCCGGAAGCTACGCCGGGCATCCGCGAGGCTGCCGGCCTGGGAGGCATTGTCTGGGAGCAGCGTGCGTTTCTACCGTCCGACCTCGACGGAGTTTTTCTGGTGGTTGCGGCGACGGACTCCGCTGAACTGCATGAGGAGATTTTTCGTCGCTGCCAGGAAGCGGGCATCCTGTGCAACGCGGTGGACGAGCCGCAGCGCTGCGATTTTTATTACCCCGCCGTCGTGCGCCGGGGAGCTTTGCAGATCGCGATTTCCACCGCGGGGAATTCGCCTTTTCTGGCGCAACGGCTGCGGCGCGAACTGGAAGAGCGCTTCGGCCCCGAATACGCGGATTGGCTGGAGGAGATCGGGCGGCAGAGGCAGGAGCTATTCCGGCGTGATATCTCTCCTGAAAACCGGCGGGCCATTCTGAAAGAGCTTTCGAGCGAACGCGCTTTTGCGGAGTTTCAAGCGCGGCGAACTCGCTCTCGGGCTGAGCGGTCACGGCAAGGTCTATTTCATCGGGGCGGGGCCGGGCGATCCGGAGTTGCTGACGCGAAAGGCCTGGAGCGTGCTGCGAACCGCGGACGTGGTTTTACACGACGCGCTGGTATCGCGGGAGATTTTGGAGATCGTTCCGGCAGGCGCGGCTTTGTACGACGTGGGCAAGCGCTGCGGCGCGAAATCGATTACGCAAGAGGAGATCCACGCGCTGCTGATTGGCTATGCCTCCACGGCAAAGACGGTCGTGCGATTGCAGGGAGGCGATCCCTTGATTTTCGGGCGCGCGGGCGAGGAGATCTCCGCGTTGCGCGAAGCTGGAATCGAGTTCGAGGTGATCCCTGGCGTGACGGCAGCCTCGGCGGCCGCGGCCAGCGCGCAGATCGCGCTCACGGACCGGCGCGTTGCGTCCCAGGTAGTCTTCCTAAGCGCGCACCGGCGGGAGGGCGAATTAGAAAGAGATTTGAAGGCGCTGCCCCGCGCCGGCACCACGCTGGTGATCTACATGCCGGGGAGCAATTACGAACGTCTGGCGCGCGCTTTGCGGGGTGCGGGTTTCTCTGACGACACGCCGTGCCTGATCGTTTCGCAGGCGACGACGCGAACAGGAAGCAATCTACCGCACCGAGGTATCGTCTCTGGCGAGCATGCCAGCGCCACCGGCGCCGGCTTTGCTGGTGGTGGGCGAAGTAGCGGCAGCAGCGAAATCGGAATCCGCAGGGGCGCTCGCAGGCGAATTGCGCAAATAGCAGCGCTCTCCGAGATCTTCAGGTTTTTAGGTGTAATCCGCACTCAATCTTGTTGAATCCGGACCAACGGCCGGCGCGGGGGTCTTCGCCGGGCTGCACGGGCCGGGTGCAGTAAGTGCAGCCGATGCTCGGATAGTTGCGGTCGTGCAAGGGATTGTAGGGGACGTTGTTGGCGCGGATGTACTCCCACACCTGGTCCGCATTCCAATCGGCGATCGGATTGAGTTTCACCAGGCCAAACTTGGCATCCCATTCGAGTTTGCGGGTATGGGCGCGCGTGGGCGCCTGATCGCGGCGCACGCCGGTGACCCAGGCCTTCAGGCCGGAGAGCATTTTCTTGAGCGGCTCTACCTTTCGCAATTGGCAGCATTGATCCGGCTGCGAAGCCCATAAGGCCTCGCCGAAACGCGCGGCCTGCTGCTCCGGGGTGAACTCGGAATGGGTTCGCTCGATCTGAACTCCATAGCGCTTCTCGACCGTGTCAATCAACGCGTAGGTTTCGGGGAAGAGGAAATCTGTATCCAAAGTGAAGACGCGGAAGTCCAGGCCGAGCCTGGAGGCCTGGTCGATGAGCACCACGTCCTCCGCGCCAAAGCTCGAGGCGATGGCCAGCGACTTGCCGAATTGCGAGAGGCCCCAGCGCAGGCTTTCCTGCAGGTCCCAGCCTTCGGCTTGATTTTGCAACTCTAAAGCTTGCTGTTCGGTTGATTGCATTTCCGTCCTCATGCCAACCGGCGCCCGGTTAATTGCCTCGATCTCGATCGACCGGAAGGAGCACGGGCGAAAGCAGCGCCAGGACGGCCTGCACGGCTGCCGCGTCGTCAGGCGGCAAATTGTGCTCGGCGAGATCAAAAGAAAAACGCACGCTTTGTTCGGCGGCAAGCTGCTTCCACGGAAGTTCGCCGGATTCCTCCGAGTCTCCTGAAAGGATCACAACCAGCCCGAGCGAGTTGGCGAGGCTCAACACAGTCACTAAACGCTCAGCCGATAGCTCAGCGCCGGCTAGATGCAGGACTTCAAAGCCTCGCGCAAAGAGCGCGCTTTCCAGAGAGCGCGCCACGGCGAGACGGTTCCCGGCAAAAATAACCGCGGGGTAGTGCCCGTGGCGGCGGTAGCGATCTTCGCTCGTTAGCGGCGCCGTTACGGACCTGACCTCGGTCTTGGCGGCCCGGACATCGTGCGGCAAAGAATGTTCGGTCTGCGGCGCGAGCTCCCGCTCAATCATGGCGGCGCCGACAGTGGCGTTGGAGATCGGATCGATCAGGATGAAACTTCCGGTTACGCGATTCCGCTTGTAGGGATCGAAGAACATCGGGCTGGCGGTTTCAAACTCGACCGCAGCGATGTCGTTCATATGCAATTCGGAGGCGGGCTCGCGTTCGAGGGTGTGCATATTCATGCGAAAGCCGATTTTGGTGGCCTTGGCGCGCGAACTGCGGACGTTGTGCTTGATCAAGTAGCTGTGCCCGAGGGCCATGGGCTTGGCGTCCAGCCACACGACCATGGCTTCCAGATGGGAGGAGACGCGCGGAGGAGCGTCCGGGGAGACCAGGATATCCCCGCGGCTGAGGTCGATCTCATCCTGGAGCGTGAGGGTGGTGGACATGGGGGCGAAGGCTTCCGGTTTCTCGCCGTCGAAGCTGACGACGCTGCGCACGCGCGTAGTCCGGCGCGATGGCAACGCCAGGAGCGCATCGCCGGGGCGAATCGTTCCGCTGGCCAGTTGCCCCGCGAATCCGCGGAAATTGGCATCGGGCCGCAGCACGAACTGCACCGGAAACCGCACCGGCTCGTGCCGGGTATGAAGGCGCACCGGCACGCTTTCGAGATGGCGAAGAAGCGTGGGGCCCTGGTACCAGGGCGTGCGATCGCTGAGATTGATGATGTTATCGCCGGCGAGGGCGCTGATGGGAATGCCGACGACGCGCTCGATTCCCAGCTGGCGGCTGAGAGCGAGGAATTCGTCGTTCAGCCGCGAAAAGACATCTTCGCTATAGCCGACCAAATCCATTTTGTTGATGGCCGCGACGACATTGGCGATGCCGAGCAGCGAGGCGATGTAAGCGTGGCGGCGAGTTTGCGCCTGCACTCCGCGCGTGGCGTCCACCAAAATGATGGCCAAGTCTGCCGTGGAAGCGCCGGTGGCCATGTTGCGGGTGTACTGTTCGTGGCCGGGCGTATCGGCGATGATGAATTTTCGCGCAGGCGTTTCGAAGTAGCGGTAGGCGACGTCGATGGTGATGCCTTGTTCGCGTTCGGCGCGCAGGCCGTCGGTGAGGAGGGCGAAATCGATGGGGCCGCCAGAGCGATTGAAGCGGCTGCCGCGCACGGAGGCCAGTTGGTCCTCGTAAATCGCCTTGGAGTCGTGCAGGAGGCGGCCGATCAGGGTGGACTTGCCGTCGTCGACGCTGCCGGCGGTGGTGAAGCGCAGCAGTTCCTTATCCAGCCCGAGAGCCAGGCCGAGGTCGAGGCTATCCTCCTCGACTCCAGAAGCGGCTGCGGCGGAAGTTGCGCTTTGCGTCGCGCCGGGCACTAGAAGTAGCCCTCTCTCTTCTTCAGCTCCATCGATCCCTCTTCGTCGTGATCGATGGCGCGATTCTCGCGCTCCGAGCGGCGGAAGGAGAACATCTCCTCGATGATTTTGGGAAGCGTGTCGGCATGGGAGCGGATCGCCCCGGTGCAAGGAACGCATCCGAGAGAGCGCATGCGGACATGCATAAGTTGGGGCTGCTCGCCGGGCTGGAGCTCCTTGTCGGAATGAATGACGACAATCGAGCCGCCGCGGATGACCACGCGGCGCTCGCGAGCGAAATAGAGCGGCACGATGGGGATATTTTCCTGCTGGATGTAGAGCCAGACGTCGAGTTCGGTCCAATTCGAGAGGGGAAAGACGCGAATCGACTCGCCCTTATTGATGCGCGAGTTGAAGACGTTCCACAACTCGGGGCGCTGGTTCTTAGGATCCCATTGTCCCTGACGGTCGCGGAACGAATAGATTCGCTCCTTGGCCCGGGATTTCTCCTCATCGCGGCGGGCTCCGCCGAAAGCCGCGTCGAACCCGCCCTCGGCCAGAGCATCGAGCAGAGATTTGGTCTTGAGTAGACCGCAGCATTTTTGCGTTCCCAGAGCGAAGGGATTGGCGCCCTGTTCGAGGGCTTCGCGGTTCTGGTGCACGATGAGCTTGGCGCCGATCTCCTTGGTATAGGAATCGCGGAAAGCGATCATTTCCGGGAACTTATAGCTGGTGTCAATATGGAGCAAAGGAAAGGGAATGTGGCCGGGGTAAAACGCCTTCTGGGCCAGCCGCAACATCACGGAGGAGTCCTTGCCGATGGAGTAGAGCATCACCGGACGCGCGAATTCGGCGGCCGCCTCGCGAAGGATATAGATGCTTTCCGCTTCGAGGGTCTTGAGCTGGCTCAAGCCGCGATTGGCGATGGGCGCGTGGATGCTTTCTACCGTGGTGGACATTCCGGTCTTTTCTTTCTAAGCACTTCCCCAGCGCTCGGGGCTAAGGCTATGTAACTCAGTCATAGACGGCCCTAAAGCTAGCTTTGACTCCGAAAAACACAAAACCCACCTGCCATGTCGACTCTGGCGGTGGGTTGGTCGGAGCGTTCTATCTTCGGGTTCTAGACCATTTCCCTCGCGACGCCAGAGCATCGAGGTGGACAACAAGGACAACAGATCGCGTGGCAACGCAAGGTTTTCATTCCTCTGAAAAGCAGGCCTAACTATAGCGTGCAGAGTGGGGCGAAAGCAACCCAAATCAGGGAGGCCTATCCAGGGCAAGCAGGAGCTGGCTGCGGACCGTACTGGAACCCAGTTTTGTGGTGCGGAAGACAATTTCTCCCGAAAAGTGGATACGCAAGAAGGCCACTCAAAGCGGCATCCAGGGTAAAGCTACCCGTAACTTACAGGTAAATATAGCCAAAGCGCTGGATCGAGGTTGGTTTACTTCTACGGCAAGAGAATTGCTCGGAATACGGGTTAAGCCCGAAACCGTGAGACAGTTTGTACCATCTAAACGGTAAGTTGCGGCAATCCAGTGTAGGCTTGAATGGGTGGGAGGGTGGCTGTGTCAGCCGAGGCGAGTCAGCAGATTAAGAGGTTTGCCAAGATTGTTGGCGGCTTTACCTTGTTGCTGGTCGGTATCGTGATGCTTGTTACCCCTGCGCCGGGCTGGGTAGCCATTCTAGGGGGGCTGGCCATGCTCGCGGCCGAATTTGTGTGGGCGCGCCGCCTGTTGAACCGCCTGAAGTTCGAAGGCGAGCGGTTGAGACAGACTGTAATGCCATCCTGGAACTCGAAAACCTAATCAGGAACTGGAAGGCCTGGGCGCCTTCTGAGTTCTTGGCTCATTTTCCAGACAACTGAAGTATGCTCATTTGCAGGAGACCTCTATGGAAAAATGGAGAGGCAAATGGGCTTTGGTAACCGGCGCGAGCTCGGGCATCGGTTGGGCGTTGGCGGAACAGCTGGCGGCGAAGGGTGCGAACCTGGTTTTGACCGCCAGGCGCGCCGACCGCTTGGCGCGGCTTGCCCAGGAGGTCGCGGCACGCCATCAAGTTCGGGCGGAGGTTTATGCGGCGGATCTGGCGAGGCCTCAAGCTCCGGGCGAAATCTTTCGCTTCGTCGAAGAGAAGCGCCTGCCGATCGAGATCCTGATCAATAACGCCGGCTTTGGCGCGTACGGCGAATTCCATAAAGTCAAAGCTCAGCCGCTGTTGGATATGGTGCAGGTGAACGTGGCGTCTGTGGTTCATCTCACGCATCTATTTCTGCCGGCAATGGTGGAGCGGCGCTCGGGGTACGTTTTGATCGTGGCTTCGACGGCAGCCTTCCAGCCGGTCCCCTATATCAGCACTTACGCCGCGACGAAGGGCTTCGACTTGTTGTTTGCCGAAGGGCTATCGGAGGAGGCCCGGAGATACGGGGTTCACGTGTGCGCGCTGTGCCCTGGCTCTACGGTGAGCGAATTCCACGAGGTGGCGCATCAGCCCTTGCATATGGCGGGACCGCAGGAGCCGAACGAGAAGGTGGCGCGCGTGGGATTGCAGGCGCTTGCGGAGGGCAAGCCGAGCGTTATATCGGGGGCGCGCAACTGGCTGAGCGTCGAGGCGCAGAGGCTCGCACCGCGGCGGCTGGTGACGCGGGTGGCGGCACGAATGTTCATGCCGCAACGATAGAGGCCGGAACAGCGTTTCGGGGAGCAGCGCGTGAACGTGGCGGAGCTGGAAAAGAGACTGCACAGCGAAGGATTTGGTCATACCTACGTCTGGCAGGACGGGCCCGACCAGCGCTATTCCGAGCATACGCATCCGGTGGAGACCGCGCACATCATTCTCGAAGGAGAGATGACGCTGACGGTGGACGGCCAGAGCACAACGTATCGGGCGGGAGAGCGCTGCGACGTTCCGGCCGGCACGAGACACGCGGCGCGAATGGGGCCGGCGGGATGCCGCTACCTTATTGGCGAGAAGTAGCCGGAGCGGACCGGCGGGAAGCGGCCGGCGCTGGGGCAACGTCTAGGGCGCGGTCGAGCAGCTCCACGACGTGCAGCACCTCCTGCCCCGTATGGTGTATCTCGCTGCCGGCGCGCATTTGCAGAAGGCAGCCGGGATTCGCGGTAACGATGGCTTGCGCTTTGGTTTCCGCGGCACAGCGCATTTTCCCCGCCAGCAACTGCAAGGAAGCTTCGGTTTGCGTGACGTTGTAGACCCCCGCCGAACCGCAGCAATGATCGGCCAGGCGCATCTCCGTCAGCTCGACTCCAGGAATGGCGCGAATCAGGCGCCGGGGCGCTTCGCGGATTTTTTGGCCGTGCGCCAGATGGCAGGAGTCCTGATAGGTGACGCGCAGGGGCAGCTCGCGCAAAGGGGCGACGAGGCCCAACTCGTCGAGAAATTCGGTAACGTCGCGCATCTTGCCGCGAAACGCGCGAGCTTTTTGCCAGGCGGCATCGTCTTCGGGAAACAGCTGGTCGTACTCTTTTAGCGTGGAGCCGCAGCCGGCCGCGTTGGTGACAACGGCGTCGAAATCTTCGCTCAAGAAAACGTCCAGATTGGCACGCGCCAAGCGGCGGGCGACGTCGCGAACGCCGGCGTGGGCGGCGAGGGCTCCGCAGCAAAGCTGCCCCTTGGGAACGACGACTTCGCAGCCGTTGGCGACCAGAACGCGGATGGTGGCTTCGTGCAATGCGGCGAAGCTGACCTGCGAAATACAACCCGCGAAGAGCGCCACGCGTGCACGGCGCTGGCCTTGAGCGGCAAAAGTCTGGCCGAGACGCGAGAAGAAGAATTCGTTCTCGACACGGCGGCATGAGCTTTTCGCGATCGGCCAAGCCGAGCAGCTGAAGCAGCCCCGATTTGCGCGCCAGGGATTGCAGACCAGAACGCTGGTAAAACCGCACGAGCCGGGCGGCGGCGGCAATGCGTCCCGGATAGGGAAGCACATGCCTGTAAACGAGGCTTCGAGCGATGCGCGAGAAGAGCGGGCGGCGATAATTCTGTTCGATCTGAGCGCGGGCGCCTTCCACGAGCTTTCCGTATTCGACACCCGAGGGGCAGGCGCTCTCGCAAGCGCGGCAATCGAGGCATCGATCGATGTGCTGGACGAAGAAGTCGCCGAGCGGCAGCCGGCCCTCATCGACGAGAATCATTTGACGGATGCGGCCACGCGGCGAATCGGCCTCCTGGCCCCAAAGACGATAGGTGGGGCATTCGTTCAGACACAGGCCGCAGTGAACGCAATGCAGGTAATCCACGTCACGAGGGCGATCCGGGCCGCGGAAACCGCCAGATTGCGGCACTCGCGGAGGCGTTTCGGGCGGCGCGACAGGCGTTTCCGGCGGCGCCATCAAATGCCTCCTCGGAAGCGGCCGGGCGAGAGAATCTCGCGCGGGTCGAAGACGCGCTTGAGGCGCTGCGCAATTTCGTTCTCGGGGCCGGGAGGCGGCCAGACGTCGAGCGCGGTTTTGACATCAACGGGGCAACGCTCAATCGTGGGCAGCGCGCCCTGGCTGATAAAAAGATCGAACATCGAACGCGAGCAGTTTATCAGCGGGGAGCGGGACTTATGTTCCATGAGGCGTCCCCTGGGGATTGCACCGCAGCTTTCACCGGGGATTGCTCCGGCGATAGAAGCGCGACGTAAACGACGCCAAGAGCGCGAATCAGGATGGCAGACAGCCAGGCCATGATGATCCGCCACGCTGCGGATTTTTTCCAACAGGCTGGGCATGGCCGACGGCAGGATGGGGACGCGAAAAATAACGGCGGGGCGATTTGCGGCAAGCGCGATGGACTGAAATTCAGAGAGGCAAGCGAAGAGCTGATCTCGCTGGGATTCCTCGAGCGAAATGAATTTGGCGGCACCGGCTTCTCGAGAGATCGACGCGAGATCCCGCTCGTGGCGCGCGAGCACGGATTCGTGGCCAGCCGCCTCGATGGCGACGAGCCAGGAGCCACTCGGCAGGAAATCCACGCCGCGCGATTGGAAAAGGGCCGCCGTTCCCGGATCAATAACCTCCAGCACCTTTGGATCCAGCGGAGAGTTTACAAGCAAGCGGCAGAACTCGAAGGCGCGGGAAGGACCGTCGAAAGCGATGAGGAACATCCGCCGGAACTGGGGAAGAGGGAAGGTGCGAAAGTTCAGGCGGGTGACGATCCCCAGTGTTCCCAGCGAACCGATGAAAAGCTTGTGCAGGTCGTAGCCGGTGACGTTTTTCACGACGCGCCCGCCGCTTTTGGAAATGAGGCCTTCGCCGGTGACAAACTCGACTCCCAGCAGGAAATCCCGCGTGGCGCCATAACCATAACGCAGCGGGCTATCCACGCCTGCGGCGACCATTCCGCCCAGAGTGGCTCGATCGCCAAATGGCGGCGCGATGGGCAAGAATTGGCCTTTTTGCCGGAGTTCGCGAGCGAGATCGGCGCAGGTGACTCCCGGCTCGATGCCGAGAGTGAGATCGCGCGGCTCGCAGGCCAGGATTTTATTCATTCGCGAAAGATCGAGGGCCAGATCGTATTGGCGCGGCGGCATGCCGAGTCCCTAGATGGGTCCTGCCTCCCATGGGGATCACCGCAAGCCGCTCCGCGGACGCAAAACGAAGAATCTCCGCGATCTCCGCGGCCGAATCGGGCTGCAGAATCGCGGAAGGGCTGTGGCCATCGACTTCGCAGGCAGCGAGCGAAGCTGCGTCCGCGATTACGCGGGCGGGACCGACAAGGTCCGCGAGACGCGAGGTGAGCGAGGGCGCAAGCTGGCTCATGCTTTTCCAGCGGCGGATACCGGGAACGGTTGCAGGCGCGTTTCGCCGCAGCCTTTGCCGAGGGGCAAGACCTTATCGGGATTGAGCATGTCCGCCGGATTGAAGACGGCGCGGACCTTGCGCATCAAGTCCAAATCCGATTCGCTGAACATCAGCGGCATGAGCTCGTTTTTCTCCATGCCCACGCCGTGCTCTCCCGTGAGCGTGCCGCCCATCTCCACACAAAGGCGCATGATCTCATCGCCGGCGGCGCGGGCGCGCCGAAACTGATCGGCATCGCGATGGTCGAAAAGGATCAGCGGGTGGAGATTCCCGTCTCCGGCGTGAAAAATGTTTCCGATGACCAGGCCGAAGCGCTTGGAGATCTCCTCGATCCGCAGCAGCGTGGGCGTGAGTTTGGTGCGCGGGATCACGCCATCCAGCACATAGTAGGATGGCGATACGCGGCCGATGGCGCCGAAGGCCTCTTTGCGGCCCTTCCAGAGCAGGGCGCGTTCACGGGCGTCGCGCGCCCGGCGCACCTCGCGCGCGTTGTGCCGGAGGCAAACTTCGCCGATTTCGGCGGCTTGCGCTTCGGCGGATTCCCGCAAGCCTTCCACTTCCATCAATAAAACGGCGGCGCTATCCACGGGAAAGCCGGCGTGAACGTAAGCCTCGACGGCCCGAAGCGTGTAGCCGTCGAGCATTTCGCAGGCGGCGGGAGTGATTCCGCGAGCGGTGATCTCCACGACGCTGTCGGTGGCATCTTCGAGGGAATCGAATATGGCCAGCAAGGTGCGCACGTCTTCGGGCAGGCGCAGAAGTTTTACCGTGATCTCGGTGACCAGCGCGAAAGTTCCTTCGGACCCGACCACAAGGCCGGTGAGATCGTAACCAGGAGTTTCCATCGCTCGTCCGCCGACGCGCACAACTTTGGCGTCCGGCAGGACCAACTCGAGACCGGTGACATGGTTAGAAGTTACGCCATAGGCAAGGGTATGCGGGCCGCCGGAGTTTTCCGCGACGTTGCCGCCAATGGTGCAGGCTTTCTGGCTGGAGGGATCGGGAGCGAAGTACAAGCCGTACTTTTCGACGGCGCGCGAGAGGTCGAGATTCACAACGCCCGGCTCGACGACGGCCCGCCGATTTTCCGGATCGATTTCCAAAATGTGGTTCATGCGCGAGAAAGAGATGACAATGCCGCCGCGCCGCGCCAAAGCGCCTCCGGAGAGTCCGGTGCCCGCGCCCCTCCCGACTATGGGAAGACCATGCCGGTTGGCCAGCGCCACAATCGCGACGACGTCTTCCTTGCGGGCCGGGAAAACGATGGCGTCAGGATGCGACTCTTCGATGGAGCCGTCGTATTCATAGAGAAGCAAATCCTCGGAGTTGGACAACACTGCCGAGGCGCCGAGGAGTGTTTCCAGTTCGCGGATGATGGATCGATGCATCACTGCAAATCAACCTGCTGCCACTATGAGCGGCGGGCACTTACCCGAGCGGCACTCGAGCGAAAGCGCAAGGCCCTACGCTCGCGGGCTAGGGAATGCCATACGATTTTGAGGCTCCCGAGTATGCAAACATTCTAGCGCGAATGGCGGAGCCGATGTGACTAAGCCGACGCGCGACTGCGCGCAAGATTGCCCCTGGTTCGGCATTTCTGCATCAATAGATCAGTTCAGGGGAAGGTAGTTGGCGAACCAGCCCCGCCGGTACCCTGAGCCGGCGGGGCCTGTTCCGGATGTGGAAAACAGCAGCGTACAAAGAACACTAAAAGACCTCTTCCAACCTAAATTCAGGATTCGCTCCGAAAGCTATCTCCGCAGATAGCGAGGTTAACTCCTGCACGATCAGGCATTTTGGGGGAACGGCCTCTTGGAAACAGACTGCCCTAAGGTAAATCAATAAAAAGAGACGAGCAACCTAGGGTTTTGCCGGATTGTGGACTCAGGTTTCTCCCATGCACCCTAACGGCATACGCTGGCGTCGAATCCATTGTTATCCCAGTGCGGACGCCACGCCGAAGCCGGGCATGGGCAAGAAAAAAGGGGGCAGGAGATGCAACGGAAGAACAAAAGCGAGTGGTTTTGCGCGAATTGCCTGCAGATGATCGAAATGTTGAGCAGACACGGGCGCTGCCCACATTGCGACAGCAATGCGGTGGACGTGGCCTACAGGTGGAGACGCTCGGAAGCGGAAGTGAGGCCGGAGGTCGTGCTGTCCATCAACGCCTGACTTCAGTATCTTCTTGTAGGACGTAAACTTATGCCTATTCTGCCGGAAAACGCTTGCGTTCGTCGGCGTCTAAAAGGCGGCCTCAGACCGTAAGTTCGGCCTCTCGCATGGTCCTGCCGAGACACCATAATTCCAATCGATTTCTGGCGTTCGTTTGTTTGCTTGGTTGAGGAAGCGACGAGGCTACTGGCCTTTGTCGGCCTTATCGGCCTTTATCCTCGGCGGTGGGATGGGTTCCCTGAAGCAAATCGGCTGGCGCGGTATAAATCTTTTTCAGACTGGAGTATTGGGTGGCAGCGCTGCGGAACGCACGTCCACTGGCTTCGACCTTGGATCGCACAAGGTCCAGCATAGCGATGGCAAAAATCACCATGATGGCCATAAGGATTGCTACTCGTGCCGGTTTCGGCATAAATGTGGCCTCGGGCTCGAATGATTCGGTATTTAGGTACCGTCAGAGCACCCTACCGCGTGCGAGGGCCAGTCGAAATAGGTGCAGCAATGGATTCAGATGGCAAATTCACCTTACGCGGGGAAGCTGGTTGTTGCCTGTGCGGACTTTGAACCCTTGAATGCAGCGCGGCGTCCCTGAAGACTAGTGAGCGTACATGCCCGAATCGAAGAAGGTACCGCCCCTCAGAAGCCGCTCCAGAGCCTGAACTAAGTCTTGCGCGGCGCGAGATTTGACAACGTAGCCGTGAGCTCCCGATTTGCGGACGGAGCCAGCCATGCTGCCGGAATCGTGCATGGTAAAGAACAGTACTCGAGAGCCGAGGGGAAGCCGGGAGATCTCGTCGGCAGCCTCGAAGCCACTCATCACCGGCATGGTGACGTCCATAATGATAATGTCGGGAAAAAGCTCCTGGGCCATGCGGACGGCCTCCTGGCCATTGGAGGCTTCGCCGCAAATCTCCCATTCGGGCCTAACTTCGAGCACCCTGCGGATGCCCTGGCGGACGATTTCGTGATCATCAGCGATTAATATTTTGACGGCCACTAAATCCTCGTCACAAAAAAATGCACGGACTAAACCGTCCGTGCACGCAAGCCCCTGAAAGCCTCGCACCGGGCCTGGCCCGCGTCAATCAAGCCGCTGAACCTGAGGTTCGCGTCTGGCCGGGGCAAATGAGGTCATTACGCTTCCGCAATCAAGTTGCGCACCGCGTATCTAACAACCTCGGCCACCGAATGGCAATCCAGCTTTCGCATCAAGTTGATGCGGTGGGTCTCCGCTGTCTTCACGCTGATGCCCAGCACCGCAGCGACTTCCTTACTGCTCTTCCCCTCCGCGAGGAGCTGAACGACTTCACGCTCGCGCGGCGTGAGAGGCGAATCCGGATCGGCGACATTCTCCGGGACATCGGACTTGCCTACGTAGCGATCGAGAATAATCTGGGAAACCTTCGAGGTAAAGAAGGTCTGGTCATGAGTGAGCGCTTCGACCGCCGAGACCAAGTCACTGGCCACATCTGACTTAAGCACGTAGCCGCGAGCTCCGGCCTTGACCACCTGCTGGATGAGCGGATTGGTATCGTGCATGGTCAAGACGAGAACGCGCGTGCGCGGCGCTTTCTTGACGATCTGGCGGGTGGCTTCCAGGCCGTTCAGAGACGGCATCCCGATATCCACAATGGCTACGTCGGGGTGCATACTCTGGGCTTTATCTACCGCTTCGCGGCCATCGGTAGCTTCGGCGATTACTTTCCACCCAGGCTGGGTTTCGAGTAAAGCGCGAAGGCCCTTGCGCACAACTTCGTGATCATCGGCTAAAAGGATGTGTACGGGTCGCATAGATCCCCCATAGAACGCGGAGCAGTGTAGGGTCTTTGGACTAGGGTTGGCTATCGGGGAATAACCTTACGCGGCCCTTCGGGGATAAGGGGCGGTTTTTTGCGGGTTTGAGAGCAAATCGGCGGCATTGGCGGTCGCCATTTTATGGCTTGAAATCATGTCGATAAGTTAGAGAGAATCCGTCAAACGCCGCATTCTTACTCTGGAACGCAGGCAAATCGGGCTTACTCTAGAACGCAGGCGTTCAATCGGGCCTACTCTGGAACACAGACATTTTGATCAGCGAATGAGGAGGCGACCATGAGTTCGATTTCTAATCTGAGTCGACGGGCGCTGGTGAAATGGGGACTCGCTTCGGCTGGCCTGCCCGCGATCTCCAAAGCGCTGGGATCGTCCGCGCTGGCGCAGGACGCCGGCGCCGAGAGCGGAAAGATCGGAGAGGTGGGAGGCCGGGCAGAGAGCGAGCTTTATACGGGCAAAGGTTTGCCTGGCGGAGCTCAACTGGAGATCCGGCTGACGCAATCAATCTACACGAGCGATCCCGACGAACTCGAAGTGGCGCAGAGGATGAAGCCGTACGACCTGGACTCCTGGGTGACGGAATGGACGCGCGTGGCGGAGCGAAATGAAAAAACGGCGGATGAGTTTGCGTCCAAGGGATTGAAGGTAACGGCGAACGGGTATTATCTGCGCGCCGCCGAATTTTATCGCTTCGCATCCTGGCCGATGCCGGTGACCGACGAGCGCATGCTGCCGACCTACAACAAGGCGCGGCGAACATTCGACCGGGCGTGGGAATTGCAGCGAGCGCCGTTCGAGCGCATTCAGGTGAAGTGGGAAAACCAAACGCTCGACGGATATTTCCGGAAGCCGGGCGGAGCTCAACCGGGGAAGAAATATCCGGTCGTGATCGCCTTCCAGGGCGCGGATACGATGGCGGAGGCTACGATCATGGGCGGCGCGGGAGCGTATCTGGCGCGGGGCATGGCTTATCTGGCCGTGGACTTTCCCGGCCAGGGCGGAGCTCTGCGGCTGAAGGATTTGCACCTGCCGCCGGATACCGATCGCGTAATCAAGGCGATGATCGATTACCTCGAGACTCGCAACGATGTGGACGCGAAAAAGATTGGCTTGCAAGGCATCAGCATGGGCGGCTACGGAGTCCCGCGGGCGGCCAGCAACGAACCTCGCGTTGCGGCGGCGTGCATGAGCAGCGGTTCGTACGATCTGGGGCGCGATCTTTTCGATTACTTGCCGTCGATTCAAGAGCGGGTGCGCTGGATCGTAGGCGGGCGCGACCTGGCCGATGCCAGGAAAATGCTGCGGGAGTACACACTGGAAGGGCGCGCCGAGAAGATCCACTGCCCCATGCTGATCGGATATAGCAAAGACGATCGCATCATGGATCCCGCGGGAGCGCTGAAGCTCTATCAGGCAGCGGTGAACTCCAAGCGCGAGATGGTGGAGGGCACCGGCCACGCGCAGGCGATGAATGCGGGCGGGCCGCGCGAGCATCGCGCGCCGGTATTCCCCGATTGGGCTATGAAGCAATTGGTGGGCGAATCCTAGCGGCAAAAGCTGAGATCCCGCGAAACACCGGCAGCTCGGCGGATAACTCGAAATCTACCCTGGCCCTCGGTCCAGCCGGTTTGAACTGTCCCTGCGTACCATTGACCCAATTCGGAACCGATTCGTAGCATCGTGTGCTTCTTCAGGGTAAGTCCAGGCCTTCGGGGAGTGGGACAACGACGTGTATCCCCATGCGAAACCAGCGGCAGAGCCGAAGATAACGGAAAGGCGCCGAGGCAAGCGCCTGAATTCGCGCGTTCCGGTGGCGATTGAGTGGGAAGGCGCGGAGGCCAAGAAATCTTCCCGCGAAGAGACGTTTACTCGCGTTGTGGGGCCATATGGGTGCCTGGTGCTCCTCCATCAAGAACTAAACGTGGACCAGGAAGTGCGGGTTTTTAACCTGGTGACGAGCGAGTCGAATTCCGCATTGATCGTCTGGAAAGGAGAGCGTCGGCCAGACGGCTGGGAATTGGGCATCGAATTAATCCGGCCGACAATGGATTTTTGGGGGCTGGAATTGTGAACAAACAAGCTCCTCAGATGGATACCGGGCCGCAGCTTCAGCCGGGCGAAGAGCGACGCCGCAGCCAGCGGGTGATCATTCGTATTCCGGTGACGCTGGAGATGATGGCGTCAGGCAAGAAAGTGACGATGCGCGCCACGACAGCGTCGGTGAACGATCATGGAGCGATGCTGGTCTGCACGAAGAATTTGCCCGTGGATACGCTATTCGACTTAATCAACGATCGCACCCAGCAAAAGCAGGTTTGCCGCGTGACGCGCGCGTCCGTGGACAACCAGCAGGGTTATCTCCTGCCGGTAGAATTCGCAGAACCCTCGCCCGGTTTCTGGCACATCTCCTTCCCGCCGCCCGGGTGGAAGGGCGTAGAAAATTAGTCAGCGCCCTGCCGACTCGGGTATTCCCACCCAAACATTGTGTCCGCAATTCGGCACGCGGACGGCATATACCTTATCGCTACCGCTCGAGAACTTGGTGAGAACCGCCGGTGCGGTTCAGAACACAATATCGTTCTCGGAACAGCCCGGAGGAGGCCACCTGCATCCAACCGACGAGCCAGCAACCCTGGCGAAAGGCGGAAATAGCCACAAAGCATCCATGCCGACCAAAGCGACTTCACTCATGACGTACGTCAGTGCGCTGCTGATTTTGCTGTTTCTGTCGGAGTCGCTGTCAGGTCAAACACCAAAGGACCGTATTGTGCAGGCGGTCGATAGATCACAAGCGACGGTATTGAACGGGAACGTGCATCCATTGGCGCGTGCGCAATACGATCAGGGCAAAGTGGAAACTTCCATGCCGATGCGGGTGACCTTGGTATTCAAAATGTCCGCGGCACAGCAAGCGGACCTGGATGCGCTGCTCGCCAGCCAGCAGGATCGCGGCTCGCCCGATTATCAGCGCTGGCTCACACCCGAGCAATACGGCAGCCGATTTGGGCTAAGCCAAGGCGACATCAACAAAGTGACCGGATGGCTGGAGAGCGAAGGGCTTCAAGTCGATAGCATTCCGGCCAGCAAAAACGCGATCGTCGCGCGGGGATCGGCGCAGCAAGTGGCGGCGGCGCTACATACCGAGATCCATCAGTACGTCGTTAACGGGAAGGCGCAATTTGCCAATTCCAGCGGTCCATCGGTTCCGGCCGCGCTTGCGGAAGTGATTGCAGGGATTCGAGGACTGCATAATTTCGCGCTGAAGCCGAGGCTGGTGCGAAAAATAAGCCCCAAATTTACTTCCGGCGTAACGGGAAACCACTTCGTGACGCCAGCGGATTTCGCCACGATCTACGGCCTCAGCCAGTTGTATACCCAGGCGAACCCGATAACTGGCGCTGGACAGAAAATCGTGGTCCTGGGGCAAAGCGATGTGGCGCTGAGCGACGTGCGGGCTTTTCGCACGAACTCCGGATTGGCTGCAAACGATCCTACGCCGATCGATCCCAATAACTCCGCCCTTGTGGGCTTGATGGCGAGTGGCACCGACCCCGGCATGCAAGCCAGCGACATTGACGAAGCCAACCTCGACGTGGAGTGGAGCGGGGCGATCGCGCCAAACGCCACGATCATCTTCGTGGTGGGCGATCCTGTAAGTGCCGGCGGCGTCTTCGACTCCATGTATTACGCGATAACACACAGCCCGATTCTCGCGCCGGTGATCAGCGTAAGTTACGGTGAGTGCGAGGCGGGCGCCGTGGCGGATGGAAGTTATTCCGGCTTCTATCTGCCGCTTTTGCAGCAGGCGAATGCGGAAGGCATAACGGTGTTGGCGCCGAGTGGGGATAGTGGCGCCGCGGACTGCGATTCCGGTAATGCCTCAGTTAATGGGCTGGCGGTGGACATGCCGGGAAGCCTTCCAACCGTTACTTCGGTGGGCGGGACGGAGTTCCAGGAGGGGGCGGATCGCAACGGCCAATTCTGGGTAAATCCTTGGGTCGGCAGCCCACCCCCGTGCGTGTCTACTGGGACCTGCACATTCACGGATATGGTGAGTTCAGCGCGCGGCTATATTCCGGAGGGCGCGTGGAACGACACGAACGTGCAAATCAATGGCTCTTCGATCGGGCTGACCGGGGGCGGAGGAGGAGCAAGCAGCGCCATCGCCAAGCCGGCGTGGCAGGCGGGCACGGGAGTGCCGAACGATGCGGCGCGGGACGTGCCGGACGTCTCGTTCAGCGCTTCGCCGATTCAGGATCCGTACTTGATCTGCTCAGAGTACGTCGATCCGACGTCAAACCAACTCACGCCCTGGTGCACGACCAATGGATTCCGGAATGCCAGCAGCAATCCGAACCTCACCGGCGAACTGGACACGGTGGGCGGGACATCGGTAGGGCCGCCGGCGATGGCGGGAATTGTGGCGCTGATCAGCCAGCAAACGGGTCACACGCCGACGAACGGTTTGGGCAACATCAATCCGATCCTGTATCCGCTCGCGGCGCGCACACCCACGGCCTTCCACGACGTCACTATCGGGAATAATGAAGTTCCGTTCAGCAGCGCATGCGGCACGATGAGCAACATCGGATTTGGCGCGGGCACGGGATACGATTTGGCGACCGGGTTAGGCTCGATCAATGCGTTGACCTTGGTCACAAACTGGACTTCTGTGTCGCCGGCTAGCACGGGACTCGCCTCCACAAGCGCAAATTTCTCTCTAGCCTTTTCGCCAACGTCGCTGACCGTGAAGAGAGGCTCCTGCCTTACCGGGTCAGTCCAGGTGACGCGCTTGAATGGGTTCGTGGGTACCCCCACTTTCACTTGCACTGCGTCAGCCAATATCGGCGGCAACCTGACGGCGTGCACGGTTACGCAAGGCGTCGGGACAAGTTTGGAACCGCCGCGGGACTATCGCGTCATAGGCTGGTGGGGAACCGCGAGCGTTCTTCTAGCCGCGATTGCGTTCATTCTGGCTACTTCCAGGCGGCGCGAGACCGGCCCCGCCGAGTGGCGGACATGGCCGAGGCTGGTACCCGGTTTCGCCGTGGTTACATTGCTGGCAATGGCCATTGGCTGCGGAGGCAGTTCCAGCAACGACTCGAGTTCCGCGAACCCGGTTGTGAGTTATACGCTATCGGTCAGCGTGCCGTCGAATGCGCCTGTGGGAACGGGGTCGATTACTGTGGTGGCGGCGATCGGCACGCTCAAGCAAACGGCGGGAATGACGGTAACCACACAATGACGCGAAACACGGCGAAACTATTTAGCGTCAGCGGGTTATATAAGGAGGATCGGTGTCGCTGGGCTAGACAAAACGGATATGGCAGGAAGGGCAGAAGACTGGATGGGTGGGGCCATTGACGGGGAACTGAGCGGCGTCCAAGCATTTCGCAGCAACTCCGAATCGCCTGCGAAGAACCTTGCGCCTGCTGACCCCAGATTACCCTGCATTTGTGGAAAGGGGCGAGGAATGTCAAATACGTATCGGAGAGGAGAATCGCTCAGGAAAACCACCTTGAGCGTCCTGCTCATTCTCGTTCTGGCACAGATACCAGCGTGGGCGGTGCTGGGCCAGACGGAAGCGACCGTAACCTCGGACCAGCAGCGGATGAAGACTGAGGACCGTGTCCAGGCGTTCGCGAGCTACAAGGTCCACCAGCTCACCACAACAAATGGCCCGACAGTTCGAGAATATGTATCGCCGCAAGATTTGGTTTTTGGGGTTGCCTGGCAGGGCCGCTTCGTGCCCAACATGAATCAGCTGTTGGGCACGTATGTTACGAACCTTCAGAACGCCACACCCGCTCAGACCCAAATCCGTCACCTCCGGGGTTTGAATGTGAAGACGAGCGATTTTGTGTACTCCAATTTCTGTCACATGCAGATGTGCACGGGAAGGGCTTACGTGCCCGCTTTTGTTCCGAGCAACGTTTCAGCGGAGGTGGTGCGTTGAATTACCGATTTGGAGCGAAGGCGACGGCCGTGCCTTTTCTACTCTCTGTGCTGTCTGTGCTGGGATGGGCGGGCTGCGGCGGCAGCAGCCCCAGCACCACGGCGACAACCCCAACGCCCGCCGCCAATAATTCGGTGGCTGTGACGGCCAACTTTGGCCCCGAGGGGCAAACCGGCGGTTTCGTCAATGGGATCTTCACCACCGTCACCGTCTGCCAGCATGGCACGCAAACTTGCGCCACGATTCCCAACGTGATGGTCGATACGGGCTCGATTGGCCTGCGAATCCTTACTTCGGCGCTCGGCTCGGTGGCGCTTACTCCGATCCAAATCGGCGGCAGCCCGCTCGAGGAGTGCACCCAGTTCGGCGATACGTCCTACACTTGGGGACCGATGCAATTGGCGGATGTCGAAATCGGTGGGGAGAAGGCCTTAGACATCCCGGTCCAGCTTCTCGGGCCCCCTAGTTTTACCGTGCCTGCGGACTGCCTCGCGATGCCGGTTAACTCCAATCTTCAAAACGGAGGGGATGACGATACCCTTCCCACTTTGGGCGCAAACGGAATCCTGGGCATCGGCGACGGCTCTGTGGATTGCGGCAGCGGCTGCGCCGGCATCGCCACAGGCTCGGGCTTTTCCGGATACCCGTACTACATATGTCCCGGCGGCAACTGCGAGGAAGTGGCGGCGTCGACGCTCGATCAGGCCGCAAACCCCGTGGCGGCGTTCACCTCAACGGACAGGAATGGTGTTGTGATTGCCTTGCCGACGGTTGGAGCAACGGGAGCGACCTCCGTCACAGGCACAATGACTTTTGGAATTAGCACCCAAGCTGACAATGCTCTAGGTAGCGCGACGATTTACTCGCTGGACCCATGTGGAGATTTCCCCACAGTTACCTATGATGGCATCTCTTATGCCGATACCTTCTGCAACACTGGAACTGGTAGCTCCTTTGGCGGTTTTCTGGACACGGGTTCGACTGGCCTCTATGTTTCGGATGCCAGCACGCTCAACTTCCTCGGTATCTCCGATTGCGGGCAAAGCACGAGTGGAGCCGGTTTTTACTGTGTAAGCCCGGGCCCGACGGCTACGCTCTCAAATATCGCGATCTTGGGGAGTGGCGTGGGGTCGGGGACGACTTCGCTGACCATCTACGATGCCACGACGCTGTTCAATACAAATAATGCGGTCTTCAACGATCTGGGTAGCGACAGTGGCACGAACCAGGCAACGGACTACTTCGACTTCGGGGCGCCTTTCTTCATTGGGCGGACTGTCTTCATTGGGATTGCTGGTCAGGCTGTGCCCGGCGGGGTGAACGCTCCCAACGGATTCGTTGCTTTCTAGAGGAGCTCGGAACATTCCGTGGCTTTTCTGGATATTATGTTTTCGTAGCGCTGTTTGATTTGCGGACCAGGTTCGGTCTCCATCGGTCTCGTTGATCTTCCTGCGCCGAGAGGCTGACCGATTCCGCACCCTTGCGGGAAAGAGCATTGCAACCCGACGGGCGCACGGTAGAATTTTCCTACCCCTTCTAATTCCACAATCGCGCGAACTCCTTCCCCGCGCCGGAGAAACGATGACTACCTTGACCGACCGCCGCAATGACACCCGTGTGAACGTACGTCTACCCTTGAAATTCAAAGTGATCGGGAATGAGAACGCGGGAGAGCACATCGCCGAATCCGAGAACCTCTCGCAACGCGGAGTTTTGATGTGGACCGCATACCCGCTACAAATCGGCGTGCAATTGGAACTAAAGCTGACGTTACCTCGCGAAATCTCAGGCGGCTTTGCTTCGCAAATTCATTGCACTGCACGCGTAGTGCGCATTCACGAGGGCGATGCGGGCGGGTTGACGGGCGTGGGCGTGCACATCGAACGCTACCACGGGACAGCCGAACGGGAGCGCTGGGCGAGCTGAGGCCGCCAGAAGGCCTGGCGGCCGGTAAACTCGAGGAACGAAGGCTTACCGCTTGGTGGCGGCGGTGGTGAAGGTAGTTTTGGCGGTTGACTCGTTCTCGAACTGATCGTAAACGCGAACGGAAACGGTGTGCTCGCCAGGGGCCAGGCCGCGCAGAGTGACGGAGTATTCTTCCGTAAGCGCGTCGCTGAGGCCGCCGACGGGCGGCACGATGGTCCAATCGCCCGCGTCGAGGCTGTACTGCGCGCGGACGATGGAACTGGCCGTGTCGCTGGCGCGGAAGCGCACCGTGACCGCGGGATCGCCGGCGGCCGCAGGCGCAGGCTGCGAAGTTAGCTGAGTGACGGTGGGCGGCGTGTTATCCACCATAAAACGGTCGCTCACCTGTTCGGCGGAAAGCGCCTGATCGGGCGGATTCGACTTTTCGTCGGAGGCGACGATTTTCAAGTAGTAGGCGCCGTCCGGCATCGAGTTGGTGTCCCAGGAGTAGAACTTCTGATCGAGCTTGTTTTTGAGCAGCTTCCAATCCTTCTCGTTTTCACCGCGATAATAGACGGAATAAGTCAGCTCGTCGTCATTGGCGTCTTCGGTATTCCACAAAACGGACTGATATCCCTTCTGAGCGTAGCCCTGGGGCGGCGGTTCGTACCTCGGCGACTCGGTATTCCGGTCGGACGCGCCTTGCGCTCCTGGCGCAGCAGGCATGCGCAAAACCACAGTGGAAGGCTGCGGCGGACCAGATTGCTGGCCGAAACCGGAGACGCGCGTTCCGGGGCTTTGAATGGCTACGCCGGTGATCTGCGGCGCGACGTTCTTGGGCAGGTAAGCCAGCTCGATCCAAGAGAGATCCGGGGGATTCGCTCCGCCGTGCAAAACGGCCTTCCACTGCACGAAGCGCGCCGCTTGACCTTCGACTTCCTGCCCCTTGGGATCGCGGTAGGGACCAGCCCAGGGAGTCCAGTTCTTCCCTGGATCGGAGGTGTTGCCGGCGCGGACGTAGAGTTCGATGCCCGAGCCTCCCGCATTTTCGCCCCACCAAGTGAGCCTGCCCCAGCGCGAGAAGATGCGAGCGTCAAACGGTTCGGATTCGAAGGTGCCTTCGGATTCCAGCTCGGGACCGAGAGTGAAAACCTTCCCGGGATTGGCGGTGGCCACGTAGATTTTCCCGTTCGGCGCTTTCGCAAAGGAAGTTACTTGTTCGGATTCGGCCTTGGCCAAGCGCGAAAAGACGCGGTCATTTTCAAGCTGCATGACGGCACCGTGATTGCCGGTGCCCAGCAATAACTTGCCTTGCGGCGATATCCCGAGGGTATAGACCGACTCGTCGCGGGAGGTCCAAATCTCCTCGGGCGAACCGTCTGGAGCGATGCGGTATACGGCGGCCGAGGAGAGCGCCGGGAAAGGAGCAAATGGCGCACCCGGCTGCCCAGGCTGGACGACGGCCGGGGCTCCGCCAACCGTAACCGTAATCTGAGTACCTTGAGCCGCATTATTATTTTGCTCGGCAGGCGCGGCAGGCAACTGAGGAGTTCCAGGACGTTTATCGCCGATTGCGGCGACGTACAAGTTACCGGTGGAATCGAGCGCCAGCGAGGTGATCTCCTTCTTGGCGGTTTCATAGAGCACATAGGCGGACCGGCCGCCGTCATTGGAGGCGTCTTGCTTTTCGGCTTGGGCTTGGCTGGGAGCTCCCTTCGCGGCCGGCTGCCGAGCGGCCGCTCTCGCGCCTGGCTCCGGGGTGGCGGCGGATGGCGCGGCGAGCGCAATGCGCAGAACGAGGCCGTTGGGTTCGGTGCCGGCGAGAAGATTCCCTTTGCCGTCCAAAATCAGGCTGCGGATGTGCGTCTCCTCGGCGTTATAGAAAAGCTGGGAATTGCCATTGGCATCGACCGCGAAGATCTTTCCGGGATCGCCGGTGGCGACGAAGAGCGTGCCATCCGGGCCGAAGGCGAGATCCCAGATGTATTTCGTCTTGGGATCGAAGAAAACGGATTTAGCCCCACCCGGCGTGACTTTATAGACTTTGCCATCGGGCGCGGTGGCTACATAGAAATTGTCGTTCTTGTCGAAGACCAGGGCCTGAGCGGTCATGTCCTGGGATTCAAAAACAGTGGAGGGCTTGCCGCTGCCATCGAACTTCACGATCTTGGCGTTTGAGCCGCCGGCGCCGTAGAGAGTCCCGTGCGAATCGAGGCGCAGAGACCAGAGATAGGCGAGCGAGGCGTCGGCGAAGGGCGCGAACTTCGGGGCGAGGACGATTTTGCCGTCGCTCCGCAGGGCAACGCCTTTGGCATCACCCTTTTGGAAAGCATCGTAATCGGACTGGCGCCAGAAACGGGTATGTTCGGCTATCGCGGGCAGGATGCAGAACAGAAGCGCGGCGACAAGGGCCACGGCCTTGGGCCAGGAAACCCCGCTGCGGCCGTTGGGCGATGGCGCAATAAGCTCAGACATAGAATCCTTTCAAACCGCAGCAGAAAACGAACGGAGTGTGGTAGCTGGGCCGCTGCGGACGCAATTTATTTAATCGTAATAAACACAGACGTCGAACCAGCGATGATTTCATCCATGGGCACGGACCATTCGCCCGCCGTCGATTCACGCAATAACGCGGAATTACCCGGCAGTCTTTTCTGGTCCAGGACGTTTATCTGCGAGAGAGGCGCGTCCGGAAGTTCTTTATCTTCCACCAGCAGGGTCGGGGTCGGTTTGAGCAGGGTGACGTAAATCTGGTTGTTGCGGCGCTCGCGATTGAGCAGGGAGATCAACTGATCCAGCCCACCCAAGCGGCCCTGGGCGGCGACGAGATTGGGTATGCGATTGAGCGAATCCGCGTCGCTGACCTGCACTCTCAAAACGCTGCCGCGAGTGGCTTGCATCGGAATCGTGACGGGGATGTCGCGAATCACTGGCGCTCCGCGATAGGGCCGTAGAAGCACCTTAACAACCACGGGGTCGCCGGGCTGGGCTTCGCTTACATCCGACCAGGCATTCAGGATGGAAGCCACGCGGCGGTCCGGCATGCTCTCGACGCGCAAGCTCACCTTGTCGATCTTGGGCATCTCGTAGGGATTGGAGAAGATGCGGGTGAAGATGGTTTGCACGCTGGAAGCCACGAAGGTGCCGTCTGGGACGAACTGATCGGTGGGCGCGTACATGTCCGACAAGGAAACGGGAGAATGGCCGTCGATTTGAATATCGCCGCTTAATTTCATGGTGCTGCCTTCGCCGTAGGCCGAATTTTGCGTCAAGCCATTGAAGGCGATGATGCCCATCAGGAGCGGCGTGAGCTTGGGATTGGAGATCATCTCGGAATGAAACTGCTGCTCCCCGGCGGGAGTGACCACGGTCAGGTCCACGGGAATCATCTGCGGCGACGGCCCGACGCGACCCATCACGGCGGTGGCGCGATCTTCCGTGAGCGTGCCAATTACGCCGCCGGCATTCACAATTTTCGTGGAGTTGAAATCGGAAGAGAGCGTGGTGAGGGTGCGGCCGCGCGCCAGAGGCATGTCGCTGGCCCCCAAACCAAACAGGGGATGGCCGCAAGCATAGACGCGATCCTCGATAATCGCGGTCACCGTGCAGGCGGCGCTCATGGAGATGTCTCCCTGCACCAGGACCATGCTGACCATATCGCCGGCAACGATTTTGGAATCATCGGCTTCCGGAGGCGCGGTTCCGCCTGCGGTGGCGACCATGCCGTACGGCGCCCAGTCCCCGGCGTACTGGCGCAAAGTGGCGGGCGCGAAGCCCGAAAAGACCAAAGGCGAGGCAATCGGTTCGAGGTAGGCATCGCCCGAGGCCCCGGCCAGTTGGGCATAGTTCGCCGGCACCGGATAACGAGGCTTTTGGCCGCTGATGGACGAAGCCAGCGACGAAGCCAAGCCCGTCGAGGAGGTCGTCCAGCTATTATCGGCCACGGTCGAACGAACGCTCAGAGCCTTTGGGTTTGCTGGATTTTCGTCGCTGGGGATCGACAAGATATTCTCGATAGGCGTGACTCCCCCCAGGGGCTCTTTGACGAACACGCCAAACTTCAATGAGAGCGCGCCCGCCAGCTTGCCGTCAATGTAGACCGGGCTCCCGCTCATCCCGGCCACGACGCCGGTGTGCTCGGCTTTTTCTCCGTGCAATTGGACCAGGATGATGGACTGCTTGGGACCCAAAAGGTTGGGCAATATGCCGATCACTTCGATATCGAACGGCTCGATCTTGTCTCCCGCAAAAATCGTGTAGGCCACGCCTGTCATTCCCGGTTTTATCTGGTCCAACGAGATGGTGGGTGGCCGTTCGCCGGCGCCGCGCGCAGCAGGCACCGCGATAGAGCCCAGGACCAGAGCGAGAACAACAAAGAAGAGACGCGGAAATAACCTTCCGCAGGGAGACAGTTTCAAGCAAGGAACATGCATATTATTCACCAAAGAAGATCGCAGGGTTTGTGAACCCCGGGGTTTATCTTTCAGCAGCAAAGTAAGCTTATCATACGCGCCAATCTTCCCGGAAACAAATGGACGGCCAGAAACAAATGACAGCACAACCTATTGGGCCCAAATCTGGGCCGACGAAGACTCGAAGGGATAGACGTGCACCATCCAGCCGAAGATGACCGGGTAGAAGCGCCCTCCGGCCTCGCTGCAGGCCTGCTCGGTGGAAATGGAACCCGTCAGGCCAAACTTGGACCAGTCCGCCTGGCGTGCCTGGCGAGCCTTGGGTATGCAGAGATTGGTATGCTGGTGCCAGCGGGCGATGCCGAGAGGAACGCGCTCGTTCAGTTCGTCCAAGGTCGCGGTTCTGGGCGCGGTGTACATGGCGCCAACCAACTCGTACCCATCCTTCGTTTTCTTGTAGAGAAGAGAGGTGGGCCGGGCGGCATCGAACGTAAAGCCTTCGAGGAATCCATTCCAATAATTCGTAAAGTGATACACGGGCTGGGGCACGTTGGGCGCGAAAATTCGGTAACCTTCAGCCAAGGCAACACGATAGTCCTTATATTTCTCGATGGCCGGGGCCAAGGCATCGACGATCTGCTGAGCGCGCTCCCGATCGCCATCCTCGACTGGGCGGACCGGCGTCATGCGCATGTGAGCGGCATCCATATCCATGTGGTGACTGTGGGCCATCGATTGCATGGCGCCCGTTTGGGCGTGATTGGTTGAGTCGTCGTCCATCTTCATGCCGTCCATGTTCATGCCCGGCATGGAATCCGAATGGTCGTGTTGACGAGCGGCTCCGTGCTCCGCAGGGGATTGTTGGCTACCTTGCGGATCCGTTTGCGCCCGCAGGCAGATGAGCGCTGCTCCCGACGCCGAGCAGCGTCAATACCAGAACCAGCTTTGCAGTCATTTCCAACCTCATCGATCCCTCGTAATCGCGTCTACAATATCCACTTTTAGTACGAAGACGGCGCGGTTGCGAGAGATTTTCACTAGCCCTCTACTTGGAAGGCACCAGCAGGCCTTGCGGTTGCCGAGGCTATTTACTTCCCGGATTTCGAAGGAGATCGCGCAAGCGAGCGAGAGGAGCGGGAGGCGCATCCGACCCGCATGCTAGAATCCCACCGTGGCCAAAGAAAAGGTCAAACCGGCCCGTTCCATCTCGGGAATGATCGAGGTTCCGGGCGATAAATCGATTTCGCACCGCTACGCCATTCTGGCGGCGCTGGCGCAGGGGCGCAGCGAAATTAGCCGCTATTCGGCGGCAGCGGATTGCCAGAGCACTCTCGATTGTCTGCAGCGACTGGGCATCGCGGTGGAAAAGAACGGCCGCGACGGGGCTGGACGCGTGGTGATATCCGGGGCGGGCATCGAGGGACTGCGGCAAGCCCGACGCCCTCTGGATGCGGGAAATTCGGGAACGACGATGCGGCTCCTCGCCGGAGTGCTCGCCGGGCAACCATTCGATTCAACGCTGACGGGCGATTCATCGCTGCGGCGGCGCCCCATGCGGCGGGTGATCGAGCCGCTGGCGCGGATGGGCGCACGCATCGAAGCTCGCGACGCCAATTTCGCCCCGCTGGGGATCCGGGGTTCGGCGCTGCAGCCGATCCAATACACTCTGCCGGTGGCCAGCGCCCAAGTGAAGTCCGCAGTGCTGCTTGCGGGCCTTTTTGCGGAAGGGCAGACATCGGTGGAAGAGCCTGTGCCAACACGCGATCATACCGAAGTGGCCCTGCGGGAGTTCGGCGCCGAGGTCCGCCAGGTGGGGCATGTGGTGACCGTTTCAGGACGGCCGCGACTCGAGGCGCGCCAGTTGGAGGTGCCGGGAGACCTTTCGTCGGCGGTCTTCTTCCTGGCGGCAGCGCTCATCCTTCCCGGCTCAAATCTGGTGATCCACAATGTGGGGCTGAACCCGACTCGCTCCGCAGTGCTCGACGTGCTGGGCGGATGGGGAGCGCCGATCAATATTGTCGCTTTGCGCGGGGAGAAGGGCGAATTGATTGGAGACGTGTCCGTAAGCCACGCCGAATTGTCGGGCGGCGTGCTCTCGGGAGAACTCATCGCTCAATTGATCGACGAACTGCCCATGCTCGCGGCGCTAGGTCCTTATACCGAACAGGGAGTGGAAATTCGCGATGCCTCCGAACTACGAATCAAGGAGAGCGACCGAATCGCCGTGGTCGCGGAAAACCTGCGGCGCATGGGCGCTCGAGTGGAAGAGCTTCCCGATGGCTTGCGGATTGAAGGGCGCGCCGCGGGGCGCTTGCACGGAGCGGAAATCGACGCCCGTGGCGATCATCGCATGGCCATGGCTTTTGCCGTGGCCGCGCTGGGAGCGGAAGGCAGCTCGGTCATACGCGAGAGCGATTGCGTGGGCATCTCTTATCCAGACTTCTTCCAGGCGCTGGAGCGGGCCGCAGAACGTTAATTGAAAATTAAGCTACAATTAAATTTTAGCCACCCGCTTGCTATGTTCTAAGCGCTGATGGAAATAGCCAAGGTGAGGTTTCCTTGACACCCCATTGCGCTACGGTTAGGCTCGCCAACGAATGCGCGGTTTTCTTCGCAATCTACTTCTCGCGCTATTGGCTTTAGGGGCGCTCGCCGCGCTCGCCTATCATTCCCGCCATAAGATTCACCTCGGCGACTTTACCTGGAGCCGTTTCGCCCACGCCGTTGGCCAGGCCAATCTCTGGCTTTTGCTGCTCTCGGTGGTGGCCATCTACGTATGTTTCGCCTTGCGCACGTTGCGCTGGCAGCGACTCTCGCGTTACCTCGGGCCCACGGGGTTTCTGGACGTGTACAACGCGACGGTGATGGGCTTTGCGTCCATATTCATCCTGGGCCGTGCTGGCGAACCGGTCCGTCCGTTGCTGACTGGCACGCAAGACGCAGTATGCCGGTCGCCAATATGTTTGGAATTTGGGTGCTGGAACGGATCACCGACTTTGCTGCGGCGGTGGCCTTGGCGGCACTCAGCCTGCTTGTGTTCACAGGCCAGCTGGCCGATGCCGGCGTCGAATACGGATTGGGTTTACAGTGCACGAGCCGGCGGATGGATCTTGCTGGGCACTCTGGCGGCTCTGGTGGCCTTCGTAATTTACTTCCGGCTGCATGGGGCCGGAGTTCTGGGGCGACGGCTCGATTACTGGCACCGGGCAGGCGGATTCAAAGCTTGGCTGGCCGGGATTATCGCCGGGTTCAGCGAAGGGTTGCAGGCGATCCGGACAACTTCCGACCTTTTGATCACGGTCTTTTACACGGCCGCTCATTGGGGATTGGTTGCCCTGATCTATCTTTGGATTTGCCACGCGTTCGCGAGCGCGTTCGTGCAAGCAGACATGACCCTCCCCGGCGCAATGCTGCTCCTGGCGATTACTTTGGTGGGCTCAGCATTGCAACTGCCGGGCGTTGGGGGCGGGGCTCAGGTGGCCAGCTTCATCGCGCTGACGACAATTTTTGGGGTGCAGCAGGAGGCAGCGGCGGCAATCGCCATCGTGCTGTGGATCATTACGTTTGCGGCATCGACGCTGCTGGGGGTTCCGTTGCTGATCCATGAGGGACTGTCGATGGGCGAACTGCGCAACCTGGCCCGGGCCGAGAAGGCAGCCGAACGGACCGGCGAACACGTTTCGGTGACGCAGCATGGCCGATTCCCGCAAGGAATCGGAAGAGAGGGGCAGCGCCGATTGAAATGTCCGTTCTGTTCCTTTAGCGACGACAAGGTAATTGACTCCCGCGAGGGCCGCACCGGCGATCTGATCCGCCGGCGGAGAGAGTGCCTCAAATGCGGGCGCCGCTTCACGACGTACGAACGAATTGACGAAATCCCCTACATGGTGATCAAGAAGGACGGCCGGCGGGAACGGTTCGATCGCCAGAAGCTTTTGCAGGGCCTGCTGAAGTCCTGCGAAAAACGCCCCGTGCCCACGGCTAAACTCGAGGCGCTGGTCGATGAGGTGGAGCGATTCGTTCACGATGCGCCGGAGCGCGAGCGGAACACCAGCGAAATTGGCGAGTTGCTGATGAATCGCTTAAGGAAATTGGACAAGGTGGCGTATGTGCGCTTCGCCTCCGTGTACCTCGATTTCAAGGACGTACGGGAGTTTATGACCGAGTTGAAGGGCCTGCTTCGGGAGCACTCACGCAAATAAGCTGCGCCGCTCGCTGCCGCGGGCGTCTGCCAAACTCCGGCGGTAAACGTTTTTATCTGCGCGAAACCGAGGCTGGCGTACAAGCCTACGGCGCGTTGGTTTGCGGCGGTGACCGTCAAAGATAGGGCGCTGAAGCGACGCGCCCGCAACGCCTGGATCGTGGCCTGGATCAAACGCCTGCCTAATCCGTGCCGCTGGTAGCCGGGCATGACGCAGATCTGCGTGGTATGGCCTACGCCGGGCGCAACCGCCGAAGTGAGCACGACGCCGACCAACTCATGACTGTGGGGAGCGCGCAGCACGAACGAGGCGTGCTCCTGAAATTGTCCGCAGCCGGGCAACATGATTATATTTTTCAGAAACTTCAGCGCGCCCTCTTCGCTGCGATACTGATCGTTGATCTCTCCATCCATGTGATCCGCGTAGGCCAGCTGAATCAGCCGCGCGCAAGGAGCGAAGTAGCGGTCGTTCCACTCTTCCAGGCGGAGCCCGGAAAGCTCGTCGGACTCTGGCGGCTTGCCGTTGGACGGGGAGTCCGGCGCGGCGGCGGTTCAGATCGAGCAGCATGAACTGCCGGGGGTAGAGGCGGAAACCCTGCTTCGCGAGCGCCCCATCGAACTCGCAGCCAAAAGGGACCAATTGGGCCTCGATGCGCCCGATATAGGGAACAGCCCGAAGCGTTTCGAGCGTGCTGGTTAAAAGCTTGGTGGCCAACGCCATCTGCGGGAAGCGAGGCGAAACATATAAGCCGCCCAAAAGGCCTTTGTGCTCCTCGATGACGTAAAAGGCGTATCCCGCAGCCTCGCCATTCTCCAGCACGGCACAGCCGGCCAGTGACCGCGCCTCGACGAACTTCTTGATCAGATCGAGGGAGGCACGGTAGTCCCAGCGCAGCTCTTCTCTCCAGCGCTGCGCCTCTTCGGTGAGCAGAGGCTCAATCTGACGCGAATTCAGTTGGCGTAAATCGACGATCGTCATGGGCTGCTGTTATCGGTCCCTGGGGGCTAAGCCCGTTGCCATTGGCCCTATGATAACCCTGCCGGGGGTTTTCGTCGCCAAAAAGCACAGACCTGGAACATGCGGCGTTTTATGCGGGGTAATCTCACGACTTTGCTGTGTTAACATTCGCCCGCCGAACATGGCCTTTCTTTCGGAACTCCGCTATCCGACTCGCTGGTACTCCAAGTTGATTGTCGCCCTTGTGGCTATAAGCTTTTTCACTTTTGTGGCGGCGGCGATCATATCCGGGTTTGTGGTGTACAACATCGTTACGCCGCGCAGCGGCAGCCAGCCCATCGACTTGGCGAATTTCCCGGGGCATCCGGAGGAAATTTCCTACTCCTTGCAAGCGTCGGGGACGCGGGACGGCTGGTTTTTTCCGGGGCTGAAGTCCGCGCCGACAATTCTGCTGTGCCCGGGCTACGAAGAAGGCCGGGAGGAACTGCTGCCCTTGGCAACCGCTCTTCAGGAGCAGGGATATAACGTCACGCTGGTGGACTTTAGCGGAAGTAAGAGTTCCACCGGGATAGGCACAGATCTCGGTTATCGCGAAGTTCAGGAAATACGGGCGGCCCTTTCCACGCTGGCGCAGCGCACGGATGTCGACCAGGGCCGATTCGGCCTGTGGGGCACGGATTTGGGAAGTTATGCCGCCTTGTCTTTGGCGGAATCCGACCCGCGCGTGCGCGCGGTTGCGGTGGAATCGGTGTACGACACGCCGCAGCAGATGCTTCGTATTTTGTTGAATGGCTATGGGATCGGCTCTTTGCCGCTATTGCCCAGCTTCGCCGAAAGGGGCTTCGACTGGCTGACTTATCAGGATGCTGCAATCCCTCCGCTCTCTCAGCGGCTGCCGCGCCTGGCCGGAGTGCCAAAACTTTTCATCGAGGCGGCCGATGCTCCTGAGCTGGCCAAGATCACTGCCAGACTTTTTTTCCAGTCCCCGGAGCCAAAGCAAGAAGAGATGCTGGCGCGTGGGAAGTATGCGGGAATGCTGGACGACGAGAAACGCAGTTACGAGAACCGCATCGCCAGTTTTTTTCTTTCGAGCCTCCCCAAATAGCTTGGTCGAAGGAAGCCCCCGCTGCGGAAGATATAACCAACCGCCCGCATCGGAGCCTCTGGGAATTTGTCATGGCGCCGCCCTCTATTTCGCTGCTGGCGCATCGACAGCGGCGTCACGCATAATGGCACTTCATGCGCGAGCGCCTCGAGTATGCCTTCGCTTGGCTGTTGCTGAAGTTTCTTGGATCTTTGCCGCGTCCCATCGCGCGCGCGTGCGGCGCGCTGATTGCCAAATCCCTTTTCCTTATGCGGCCGCCGCTTCGAAGAGCGGCGGAATTCAATCTGCGGTTAGCCTTTCCTGAATTGCCGGAGCCCGCGCGAGACGCCATTTTGAGGCGCATGGTCCGCAATATCGGCTGGATGGCCGCGGAATTCGCGCGCCTGCCGCGCTACACGCGCGAGAACATCGAAGAGGCCATGATTCTCGACGGCGTTTGAGAATTTCGCCGCCGCAAAGCGCCGCGGCAAGGGTGTGCTCTTTCTGACGGGCCATATGGGCGCTTGGGAACTCAGCCGGCTTCGCGCACGCGCTCTATAACGAACCAATCCATTTTTTGGTGCGCCCAATCGATAATCGTCGCGTGGACGCCCTGGTTACCCGGTATCGGAGACTATCGGGTAACCGGCCGATCAACAAGAACGAGTCCGCGCGCAACGTGCTCCGAATTCTTCGCGATGGAGGGGTGGTCGGGTTCCTGGCGGATCAGAACGCGGTGCCGGCGGAATCGGTTTTCGTGGATTTCTTCGGCATTCCGGCGGCCACGACGAGCGGAATCGCGCGACTGGCGCGGCGGACGGGCGCCGCCGTGGTGCCGGTGTATAGTTACTGGGATACCGGCCTGCGCAAGTACCGCTTGCGTTATGACCCGGCACTCGACCTCGCTCCCACGGACGACGAGCAGGAAGACATCCGAAACTACTCGGCGCGGTTCAATCAGGCGATTGAAGATTACGTGCGGCGATTCCCAGATCAATGGCTGTGGGTACATCGGCGCTGGAAGACCCGCCCTCCACAGGAACCCGCCATTTACCCGGACGAGCAGCATGACTATGCCGGGCAGACGCAGGCTAATTAAGTCGCTTCCGCGAAGGAGATTCCGCAATGATGGCGAATCGTACGGCCGGAGATTTGGCTAAGTTTCTGGGCTGCGCCCTTCAAGGCGAAGCGGACCTTGAATTTGAAAGGCGTGGCGAGCCCGGAAGCGGCGGAACCCGACGATCTCGTTTATCTCGATTCCATTCGCCATCAGGAGCGCGTGATTCAGCTCGGCCGCGAGTTGTGTGATTACCTCGCCCGATCTGCCCATACCCGGCAAAACACTGATTTTGGCTTCCCAGCCGAAGCTGGCTTTCGCGAAGGCTGCCGCTTGGTTGCTTCCGCCGCCGGCACTCGCCGAGGGAGTGCATCCGACGGCGGTTATCGCGGAATCGGCGCGCCTGAGCCGGGGCGCAGCCGTGGGTCCCTTCGCCGTGATCGAGGAAGAAGTTGAAGTAGGTGAAGGCGCGCAGATCGGAGCGTTCTGCTTTGTGGGACGAGGCGCGCTGCTCGGAGACGGCTGCCGGCTGCATCCCCGCGTGACGCTTTATCCCGGGGTCAAGATCGGCCGGAACGTCGACAATACATTCGGGCGCGGTCCTCGGATGTGACGGATTCGGGTATGTGACCGAACATGTAGCCGAGAAGGGCAAGCATTGGAAATTTCCGCAGGTCGGCAACCTGGAGGTCGCCGACGACGTGGAGATCGGCGCGAACACAACGATTGCCAGGGGTTCGCTGGGCGTTACGCGCCTGGGCGCGCAAGCAAAACTCGATAACCTCGTACACCTGGCGCACAACGTGCAAGTTGGCGAGCGAACACTGATTGCGGCGCAAACCGGCGTTGCAGGATCTTCCGTCATTGAAGACGACGTAGTGATCGGCGGGCAGGTAGGTATTGGCGATCATTGCCGCTTAGAGGCTGGATGCGTTGCCGGAGCTCAAGCAGGGATCCCAAGTGGGAAGGTAATTCGCAGCGGACAGACGGTGTGGGGCACGCCGGCCCGGCCCATCGAGCGATTCAAGGAGCAGTATGGATGGTTCGCGCGCCTGCCCGAATTGGCTGAGCGGATTCGGGCGTTGGAGAAAGACAAAAAGTGACGAAAGTAGCTGGCAGGTGCGATTCTCACAGCAAGTCTCGTTAAAAGTTCGATTCACCAAAGCTAAACGTCCTGTTCTTGTCATTATTGTTGACCGGCAAGTCGATAGTGCCCGATAATGATTTGGCCAGGGGTGGTGAGGTTTTGGGGTACCTGGGTCCTGCAGGACCCAGAATCTAGGCCCAGCCTTATCCGCAAGGTAAGAAACCCCTGCCGGTTATCGGTGTGCGTGTTACAAGCTGTTAAATAATTACTATGACAGCCGTTCGGCTGTAGTGTGCATCTGAGGGGGGAGATGGCGTCCAGTACGAGAATCGGGCTTGAAACCGCAGTGGGCGGGCCGCAGACCGCTCCGCGCAGCGCATGGGCCGAAGAACTGGCTGATGCAGTAGGCCGGGGCGTGAAGCATTTACTCTCTCTGCAGGCCCCGGAAGGCTACTGGGTGGGAGAGCTCGAAGCGGATACGACGCTCGAATCCGATTACATTTTTTACCTGCACGTTCTGGACAAAGCCGATCCTCAGCGCGTCTCCAAACTTGCCAATTACATTCGCCAGCGCCAATTGCCGGATGGCGGCTGGAACATCTACTTCGGCGGCCCTTCGGAGCTCAATGCCACGGTTAAGGCCTATTTTGCCCTCAAGCTGGCCGGCGACCGCCCGGACCAGCCGCACATGGAGCGCGCTCGCGCGCGCGTGCTTGAACTGGGGGGCCTGGAAGCGACCAATTCCTACACGCGGTTTTATCTGGCTCTGGTGGGAGCTGTGGCCTGGGACATGGTGCCGGCCATCCCGCCGGAGCTGATGCTGCTTCCGACCTGGTTTGCGATCAATATCTACGAGATGTCCTCCTGGACCCGCGGCATCGTGATTCCCCTGGCGATTCTTTATGCGCACAAGCCGGATGGACCTTGCCCGAGCCGGTGCGGGTGGACGAACTCTTCCGCGATGCCTCGGCAAGTCTCCCGCTTTCACTGGCAGCGAGCGCTTCTTCAGCTGGCGGAACTTTTTCCTGGCGCTCGACCGCGCCTTGAAGCTCTACGAACGCTGCCCTGGAAGCCGCTTCGGCAGCGCGCCTTGCGGCAGGCCCAGCACTGGCTGCTCGAGCACCTGGAACGCAGCGATGGCCTGGGCGCGATCTATCCGGCGATGATGAACGCCGATCTTCGCCTTGCTGGCGCTGGGCTATTCGCCCGATGATCCCTTACCGCGCGCGAAATCGGGCAACTGGCGCGGTTTGAAATCGAAGAAGAAGACACGATTCGCTTGCAGCCATGCCTCTCGCCGGTTTGGGACACGGCGATTGCCATGGTGGCGCTGGAAGAAGCGGGACTTCCGCCAGACCACCCCGCGCTGGTCCGCGCCGCCGATTGGCTGCTCGAGAATCAGGTGCTCGGCCCAGGCGACTGGCAAGTGAAGAATCCCATGCGCCTGCCGGGCGGCTGGGTCTTCGAGTTTCGCAATGATTTCTATCCGGATGTGGACGACACGGCTTTTGTGCTGATGGCTCTGCAGCGCGTGGATTATCCGGACCGTGCGCGCCTGGAAGCGGCGGCCCGGCGCGGCATCAACTGGCTGCTCTCCATGCAAAATCGCGACGGCGGCTGGGGCGCTTTTGACCAGAACAACGACCGCCACTTCCTCACGCAAATTCCCTTCGCCGATCACAACGCCATGATCGATCCTTCTTCGGCGGACGTGACGGCGCGCGTGCTGGAGTGTCTGGGCCGGAACGGCTGGTCCGTCGACGCACCCGTGCGGTCAAGCGAGCCGTGGACTATCTTACGCGCGATCAGACGGCCGAGGGCCCCTGGTACGGCCGCTGGGGCGTGAACTACGTCTACGGCACCAGCGGCGTGTTGCGCGCGCTCGAAACCGTTGCCCTTAGCGCCCGCGAGTATTGCCAGCGCGCCGTGGCTTGGCTGCGGGCGGTGCAGAACGACGACGGCGGCTTCGGCGAGTCCATCGCTTCTTATTACGATCCGAAATTGAAGGGGCAGGCGCGAGCACGCCGTCGCAAACGGCCTGGGGGCTGATCGGCTTGCTGGCCGCGACCGAGCGAGCATGATCCCGCGGTAGAACAAGCCGTGCAGCACCTGCTGGACAGCAGAATGCCGACGGATCCTGGGACGAAGAAGAGTTTACCGGGACGGGCTTCCCGTGCGTGTTCTATTTGAAGTATCACCTCTATCGAAACTATTTTCCTTTGTACGCGCTTGTCGCGGTATCGCAACCATTGGAAGGTACGCGACGAGTTCCGCGCTTTCGAGATTCGCCCGGAGGCGAGAACAGCTCCGCGGCGCCACACGAGGCGGAATTGATGAGATATCCGCTGAAGATGACCACCAACCTGGCGCAAGTACATCGCCAGCAAGCGCTTGCGCGGCACGGAGAAATTCCCCATGGTGCTGATGCTGGAACCGCTGCACGCCTGCAACCTGACGTGCACGGGTTGCGGCCGCATCCGCGAATACAAGTCCACCATCAACGAAACGCTGACGGTGGAGCAGTGCCTGGCCGCGGTGGACGATTGCGGCGCGCCGATTGTCTCCATCTGCGGCGGCGAGCCCATGATCTATCCCGAAATCGGGCAGCTCGCCGGGGAGATTCTGGAGCGCGGAAAGCACATCATCCTTTGCACCAACGGAATGTTCATCCGCAAGCGCCTGCACGAATTCCGGCCGACCTCGAGTTTCTTCTGGAACGTGCATCTGGACGGCATGGAGCGCACCCACGACCTTTGCGTCGAGCGCGACGGCGTGTTTCGCGAAGCCGTCGAAGGCATCAAAGCCGCCAAAGCGGCGGGTTTTCTGGTCTGCTCCAATACCACGATTTACAAGGAGACCGACCTGGACGAAATCGCCGAGCTTTACGAATATCTCGATACGCTGGGCGTGGATGGCTACATGCTTTCCCCCGCCTACAGCTACGCGGCCGTGATGACCAAGGATATTTTCATGTCGCGCGAGGATGTGCGCGATAAGTTCCGCAAGGCGCTGGCCTTGCTCGACAAATACAACCTGATGGTCTCGCCCATCTACCTGGACTTCCTGCGCGGCGATCGGGAACTGGACTGCACCGCCTGGGGAACGCCCACCTTCAATCCGCGCGGATGGAAAGGGCCCTGCTACCTGATTACCGACGACCACTACGATTCCTATAAGGAGCTGATCGACAAGACGCCCTGGGAGAAATACGGCCCTGGCAACGATCCGCGCTGCGCGGATTGCATGATGCACGTGGGTTTTGAGCCCTCGCCGGTTCTGGGCGCGAAGCGGCAGTTCGGCGATACCTGGAAGATGCTGAAGTGGCAATTCTCCGGGCGCATGGGAGGCAATCCCGAAAGGCGGAGCTCTAACGGCGGCGATTTCGGCGCCGGAAGCGGACACGCCCATGCCGCCGCCGCTCCGAAGATGTCGTTTCGCCGGACGGAAGATTACGGGTGCTATGACCACGCTGGTCACCGGAGCGAGCGGATTCCTGGGCAGCCACGTGGCGCGGCTGCTGATCGAGCGCGGCGAACGGGTGCGCGTGCTGCTGCGGCCGACGAGCCAGGCGAAATTGATCGATGGCTTGCCGGTCGAGCGCGTGGACGGCGATCTGCGCGATCCCTCGCTCATTGGACAGAGCGCTGTCAGGCGTTCGCACGCGTCTATCACGTCGCTGCCGATTATCGGCTTTGGGCGCGCGACCCGCGCGAGATTTACGAATCCAATGTCGCAGGGCACGCGGAATCTGCTCGATGCCGCGCGGCCGCGCGCAGGTTGACAAGTTCGTCTACACCAGCACGGTGGGAACCGTGGCTGTGCCGCGCAAGCGGCGCTCTGCCGGACGAGAGGACGGATAGCTCCGTCGGCGAAATGATCGGCGATTACAAACGCTCGAAGTGGCTGGCGGAGCAGGAGGCCAAACGAGCGGCTGCGGCGGGATTGCCCGTGGTGATCGTGAACCCGACGACGCCGGTCGGACCGGGCGATGCCAAGCCGACACCCACGGGCCGCATCATTGTGGATTTCTTGAACGGCCGCATGCCCGCCTATGTGGATGCGGGGCTGAACTTCGTGCCCGTGGAAGATGCGGCCGCAGGACATCTGCTGGCGGCCGAGCGCGGGCGCGTGGGCGAGCGGTACATTCTTGGCGGCGAGAATCTTACGCTGAAGCAAGTGCTTGGCGATTCTTTCCCGCGTGTCGGGCCGGCCTGCGCCGCGCGTGCGCGTTGCCGCATGTGGTGGCCATGGCGGCGGGGTATGGAGATGCGGCGATCTCGAGTTTGCTCGGGCGCGAGCCGCGGATTCCGCTCGAGGGCGTGCGCATGGCGCGGCACAGCATGTTTGTGAATTCGGAAAAAGCGCGGCGTCGAATTGGGATTTGCTCCGGGCCGGTGGCTGCGGCCCTGGAACGCGCGGTACGTTGGTACGAGTCGAACGGGTACGTCCGCATCCGCGTTCCGCCGGCATGGCGGCAGGCGCAGGCGGCCTGAGGGATTTGGATAACAGCACACTGGGAAGTTGCAGCGCGAAGGATGAAGATCCTGGTTACGTTCGCTGTGGCAAGCGAATTCGCGGCTGTGGCGCGCGGCAGCATGATTTCCGGCCAGTTCGCACACGAGCCATTCGCGCTCTATGCCGCCGAGATCGGTGGCAACACCGTGCGGGCGCTGCTTACCGGCATGGGCGACGGCCGCGGCGGCAGAGGCCATGCGCTGGGCTCTTGACCTCGCCCGCGGATATCTGCATTTCCAGCGGTTTTGTCGGGGCGCTGAACCGCAGACCTGAACGTGGGCACGGTCTTGGCGGCGCGCGTGGTGTTGCGCGCGGAGCGGGAACTGGCCGTGGCGAGCGATCATCGAGCTTCTCGCCGTCGCTCAAGAGGCCGGGGCGCGGCAAGTGGAACGATTCCTGACCTCGGAGCGGCTGGTCGCCGATGCGGCGCAGAAGGTGGCGCTTGCAAGCCGAAGCGGACGCCGTGGAGATGGAAAGCTTCGTGATTTTGGCGGAAGCCGCGCGGCACGGCGTGCGCGCGGCGGCCATCCGCGCGGTGAGCGACACGGCTTCGTGCTCGCTGCCTTATGATTTTGACAAAGCTCGCGATGCGCGGGGGCAGATCCGCATGAGCGCCCTGTTAGCGCAAATCGTTCGCCAGCCACAGCGCTTGCCTGGACTTTTCCGCTTGGCGCGCGATTGCCGGTTCGCGGCGCGGCAACTGGCTGAGTTTCTGGATCGCTATCTGCTACTGCTCAGCGCGCGGCTGGACCTCTCGCAGTCGGAGATGGTGGCGGCGACATGAGTATGGCCTCCACATCTCGTCGCATCTCGCTGAAGATCCCAAAACGCTTCCTTCAAAAATGCGCGCGGGTGTATATCGCGGCCCCGGGCAGGTGGCCACCGAAGACGTCCCCGTCCCGCAAATTGCCGACGGCGAAGTTCTGATTCGTGTGGCGCGCCTGCGGAATTTGCGGCACGGATCTGAAAAAGATACAGCACGGCTTCGTCGCGCCTCCTCAGATTTTCGGGCATGAAGTCGCCGGAACGGTCGTCGCGGTCGGACGCGGCGTGCGCCGCTGGAAAGAGGGCGACCGCGTGGTCAGCTTCCACCACGTTCCTTGCGGCGCTTGCTTTTATTGCGAACGGCGGCTTTTTTCGCAATGCGCGGCCTACAAGAAGGTAGGGCTGACCGCGGGCTTCGATCCGAATGGCGGCGGCTTCGCCGAATACGTGCGGGCCATGCCCTGGATCGTCGAGCGGGGCATGGTCGAGATTCCCGCGGGCGTGAGCTTCGAGGAAGCCACGTTCGTCGAGCCGGTGAACACCTGCCTGAAGGCGGTAGAGAAAGCGCGTATAGCCGCCGGCGAAACGCGTTGTGGTGATTGGCCAAGGTCCCATCGGCTTGCTCTTGATGATGCTGGCACGGCTGGGCCGGCGCCACTGTGTTCACCAGCGATCCGATGCCGGAGCGGCGCGCAGTGAGCGAGCGTCTGGGTGCGGCCGCGGCGTTCGATCCTCGGCCTGGTCGGCTGGCGGAGGAAATTCGCGCCCGCACGGAAGGGCGCGGCGCGGATGCGGTGCTGGTAGCCGTGCCGTTGCCCTCGGCGCTTGCCGAAGGGCTGGCGCTCGCGCGGCCCGGCGGGCGCGTCCTGCTTTTCGCGCAAAACGACCCGCATATGAAGATCGAATTTCCTGCCGCCGCCGTGGGCGTGGAAGAAAAAGAAATTCTGGGGAGCTATAGCGCGGCGTGTGGATCGCCAAGAGGAGTCCGGCGGCGTTGGTCTTCTCTCGAGAGTTGCCTGTGGTCGCAACTGATCACGCACCGGTTTTCCGCTGGAGGAGTTCGGCGAGGCCATAGGTCTTGCGGCGCGGCCGAACAACTCCTTGAAAGTTGTGATCGTTCCTTGATGTGAGGGGCCAACATAGGCTTATACGGATTAAGTTGAAACTTTGAGCCGAATCTGACGCAATGGAAACTCTGACCCAGCCGCTGCCGGAAACAAAGTCCAGCGGGCATATGACCGCCGCGGTGCTCTATGGCAGCGAGGATCTGAAGATCGAGAAGCATCGATATTCCCGCGCCTGGCGCCGGACGAAGTGCTGGTGCGGGTTAAAGTGGCGCTCACTTGCGGCACCGATCTCAAGGTTTGGAAGCGCGGTTACCATGCGCGAATGATCACGCCGCCGGCGGTTTTCGGCCATGAACTCGCCGGAGTGATCGAGCAGGTGGGCTCGGAAGCTGCCGAGAATTGGGCTGTGGGCGCGCGCGTAGTGCCTGCGAACTCGGCCCCCTGCGGCGTCTGTTTCTTTTGCCGCAAGGATCGCAGCAATCTGTGCGAGGATCTGCTCTTCAATAACGGCGCATATGCCGAATACATCCGCATCCCCGGGCGCATCGTCCGCCAGAATATGCTGGAGATTCCGGCGCATGTCTCTTTTCTCGATGCGGCCATGGTCGAACCGCTGGCCTGCGTTCTGCGCGGAATCGACGAAACCGGCGTCCAGCCTGGCGACACCACCGTCCTGATCGGGTGCGGGCCGATGGGGCTGAAATTCGTTCGCATGCTCTCCTGCCGGGGCGTGAACGTGATCGCGCTGGGCAAGCGCGCGAGCCAAGTGAAAGCGGCCGAGCGCATGGGCGCGCGCGCGGCTTTTGATGTCAGCCAGCTTCCCGATCCGATCGAAGCGGTTCGCCGCCTGACCGAAGGCGGCCGCGGCGCCGATTCGGTGATCGAAGCTGTGGGTTCTCCGCAAACGTGGGATTGGGCCGTGCAGATGGTGCGCGGCGGCGGCACGGTGAATCTTTTCGGCGGCTGCCCGCAAGGGACGCAGGTGGAGGTGGACCCCACGGCGCTGCACTACTCGGAGATCACCATCAAGTCCACGTTTCATCACACGCCGCGCTTTATTCGCGAAGCGCTGGAAGCCATCGCCCGCGGCGAAATTCGCGCCGGCGATTTCGTCAATGCGGAAATCCCCTTGCGCGAGCTTCCCTTGACGTTCAAGCACATGAAGCATCGCAACGGCGAGATGAAGGTCGCCGTGATTCCCTAGACCGCGCTGCTTGCGAATCTGATCGCGCACGGATCTGATCGCGTACGAATCCATGCACTTGCCGGAACTCGAAATCGCGCGTCGCTGCCGCCGCCGGGCTGCCCGGTTGCCGCAGGCGGAGCAGTACACGCACTGGCTGGCCACGCATCACTACGAGAATTTTCACGTGGTCTCCTGGCTGCTGCCCCGGCGTTTGCAGCAGCATTTCTACAACGTCTATGCCTACTGCCGCTGGGCGGACGATCTGGGCGACGAAGTGGGCGATACCGCTCGCGCGCTCGAGCTGCTGGATTGGTGGGAGAGGAGCTGGATCTCTGCTACGCCGGCCAGCCGTCCCATCCCGTTTTCGTCGCGCTCGCGCCGACGATTCGCGACTTCGATATTCCCGCGCAGCCCTTCCGCGACCTGCTGACCGCGTTCCGCCAGGACCAGACGGTGCATCGATATGCCACCTGGGACGGCGTGCTCGAGTACTGCCGATATTCGGCGAATCCCGTGGGCAGGCTGGTGCTTTACCTCTGCGGCTACCGCGATCGCGGAACGGCAGCGGCTTTCCGACGCGACATGCACGGCCCTGCAACTGGCGAATTTCTGGCAGGATGTCTCGCGCGATCTGGATAAAGGGCGAATCTATATTCCCGTGGATGCGCTGGAGCGGCATGGTTTGCAAACGAGCGACATCGAGGCGCGCCGGTTCGACAAGCGGTACGAGGAACTCATGCGCGATCTGATCGCGCGCACGCGCCAACTTTTCGCCGAAGGCTGCCCGCTGGCCTCCATGCTCGCTTCGAGACTCAGCATCGATATCGAGCTCTTCAGCCGGGGGGGCTTGGCCGTCCTGAATGCGATCGAGTCGAGCGGTTACAACACCTTGGCCGCGCGGCCCTCGATCAGCGGGCCGCAACGGCTACTTTTGTTTGGGCGCACGCTGGCAAGCCGGATGGTTCCCGCAGTCAGGCCGGGGAAAAGCGCAAAGGATTTAACCGCCGAGACGGCTGCGAATGTTGGGGCCGGGGCCGCGAGTGATCGCGCAGCGGTGGAACGTTCCTATGAGCGCTGCCGGGAGGTAGCCCGCAAGGCCGCCAGTAATTTTTACTACGCTTTTTATATGCTGCCGAGGCCGAAGCGTGACGCTCTGTGCGCCATCTACGCGTTCATGCGCCTGGTGGACGACGTCTCGGATTCGCCGGCGGCCTCCACGGACGAGGCCAGTGAGCTTGTCGCTGAAACGCGCGGCGCTGAGCCGCTGGCGCGCGCTGCTGGACCAATGCGCGGTCGGCAACACGGCCGGACATTTCATCCTTCCCGCTTTCGCGGATGCCATCCAACGCTATCGGATTCCCTCGCGCTATTTCCACGACCTGATCTCCGGCGCCGAAATGGACCTGCTGGAGACGCACTACGCCACGTTCGAGCGTTTGCAGGAGTACTGCTATCGCGTGGCGGGAACGGTCGGGCTTACCTGCATCCACATTTTTGGCTTTCAAGACGCCCACGCGCCGGAATTGGCCGAACGTCTGGGCATCGCCTTTCAGCTTACGAACATCCTGCGGGATGTTCGTTCCGACCTGGCGATGGGCCGCGTGTACCTCCCGGCGGAGGACCTGCGCGCGCTTTGGGTGCTCGGCCGCGGAACTGGAAGCGCGGGCGTAGTGACCCCGGCGGTGAGGGAATTGCTTCGATTCGAAGCGCAACGCGCCTGGGAATTCTATCGCGAGGGAGTCCGGCTGATCGGCAAGATCGACCGGGACAGCCGCGCGGCGCTATGGGCTTTGACGCGCATCTATAGCAGCTTGCTCGCTCGCATCGAAGATCGCGATTTTGATGTGTTTTCTGAACGCGTTCGGCTAGGCACCGCCGAAAAAGCGGGCATATTGTTGCGTGCACGATTGGGCTGGTGGTCGGAGGCGGATGTCCTCGAAGAGCGTGATCATAATCGGCGGCGGGCTGGCGGGGCTTTCCTCGGCCGTCGCGCTAGCTGACGCCGGCTTTAGGGTCAAGCTGCTGGAACAGCGGCCTTTCTTGGGGGGCCGCGCTTCCTCTTACAGCCTTCCCGGATGGCGAGCAGATCGACAATTGCCAGCACGTCACGCTCGGCTGCTGCACCAATCTGGACGATTTTTACGGCCGAATCGGCGCGCTGGGGAAGATCGGCCGTTACGATCGACTGGTCTTCGTGGATGCGGCCGGCCGCCGCGCGGTAATGGAAGCTTGCGCCTTGCCCCCGCCTTTGCATTTGGCGCCGTCGTTCCTGTTATACCCTTCGCTCAACCAGGCGGATCTTCGAGGGATCGGCAACGCGATGCTGGCCATTTTGCGGCGCGGGGGGCGCAACGACGACGCGGAATGCGGTTGCAGCATGCTCGATTGGCTGCGCGCTCACAAACAGAGCGACGCCGCGATTTCCAGATTTTGGGCCGTTGTCCTGGTCAGCGCGCTGAACGAAGAGCTAGGACGGATCGAGGCCCGTTACGGCTTGGACGTTTTCTGGAAGGCGTTTATCTCCGCTCGTTCCGGATACATCCTCGGAATTCCACGCGTCCCGCTGGGAGAGCTTTACGAAGGATGTCGCGCGGCCATCGAGGAGCGGGGCGGTGAAGTACATTGCCGGGCCACGGTGCGCGGCCTGCGAGAGCAGGACGGACGAATCGCCGGAGTGGTATTGGACGGCGAACGGCAGGACAGCGCCGATTTCTATCTTCTAGCCGTGCCGCACGAGGCTGCTCTGAAATTGCTGCCCGAGCGCGTGGTAGCCGAAGAGCCAATGTTCAGCCAGATTCGGAACCTGCGCACATCGCCCATTACGAGCGTCCACTTTTGGTTCGACAGCGACGTCATGGCCGAGCCCTTTGTGACGCTGCTTGACCGTACCACGCAATGGATCTTCAATAAGTCGCGGCTGAGCGGCGGCCCGGCCCAAGGGCGCTATCTGCAAGTGGTAATCAGCGCGTCTTACGGCCTGGTGGACTCCTCTCGTCAGCAGATCATCGATCTGTGCCTGGGTGAATTGCGGGAAGTCTTGCCGGATGCGTGCAGAGCACGGCTGATCAAAGCCACCGTAATGAAGGAACTGGCGGCAACGTTTTCACCCTGCCCGGGCTCGGACCGCTGGCGGCCTTCGCAGCGCACGCCGCTGCCGAATCTTTTTCTCGCGGGCGATTGGACCTCTACGGGGTGGCCGGCAACGATGGAAGGCGCAGTGCGCAGTGGCTATTTGGCGGCGGAAGCTATACTGTATAAAGCAGGGGATCGGATGGATTTGCTGAAGCCCGATTTAGCCGCGGAGGGTTTGGCGCGCTATTGGGCAACGAGCGCCCCTTTCAGCCGGCGTCCCAACCCAGGAATGCGATAGTAACGCCTTGGTCGCAATGCTGAAACCGGGCGCGTCTTTCGCTCATCTAAATGTAGTAACCAGTGGCAGTCGCTCGCAGCCTTCGTGCCGCCGGTATTTTTTCGCTTGGGTGTGAATGCGTTGAGCCTCAAGCGAGCTTTCCACATAGAGATCGGCCAAGGACAAGCCTTCGGAGTTTGATTCGGTAAGCAACGGTGTGTTCTGTTTCTTTGAGTTCTGAAAGTGTGGTTATCGTAGGAATATCTCCCTGGAGGTAAATTTTGGAGCGGAAGTATAGCCATAGGGGCTACATGGATTCCGATGGCCCCAAGAAAAAGGAAAAACGTCCCCCCGAAAATCGCCCGCGGCAGGAACAGATCGGTCCGCGGACTCCGCGAATGGTGGGAACGATCACACGCGCGCGTTGCTCGAATTGCGGAGCCGTCTTGCAGCCGGGTTTTGATCCTGGCGCCAAGTGCCCGCGTTGCGCTTTCGAATTGCACAGCTGCAAGCAGTGCGCTTACTTCGATACCGCAGCTCAGTCGGAATGCACCCGCCCGATCGCGGAGCGCATCGCCAAGAAGGACGCTCGAAACGAGTGCACCTTCTATGCGTTTCGCACCACGGTCGAGAAGGATACGGCTCCCACTACGGTGACTGCTTCACCGGCAGCTCCTTCGGGCGGCTTCACCTCCTCTCGTCCGACCGATGCCCGCAAAGCATTCGAAGATCTCTTCAAGAAATAGTTCATTTAGGGCCAGCGTCAGGTCTCGCCGCGTCTAATGGGTAGCACTACGCACCTCCTATTCAGTTGAAATCAACAGAGGGAGTGCTATTCTGGTTTTGTCTTGCATTTTCAGATCCGATCTGCGGATCGCATTCCCCTCCTATCCCATTCCCTACACTCGGGTGCCATATGAAAATCAATATTAGCTATCGTCACGTCGAATCCCCGCAAGCGGTTGAAGCAGAAGTTGAACGCCATCTGGCCAAGATCACAAAGCTTCTCAAGACTTACCAGCCGGACCTCGTGCAGTTTCATGGCGGTTTTGAGAAACAGCCGCACAAGGCCGAATACATTTTTTCCGCCAATCTTTCTCTGCCTACCGGCACACTGCACGCCACGGGCAACGGTCCCGACCCGGCCGCCAGCGCGCGCAAGGCATTCGCCGAACTGCAGGCCCAGATCAAAAAGCATCAGGCGCGCCTGCGCAAGGACTACGAATGGAAGCGGAAGCGTGGCAAGGCCGAACAGGCGCTGGCCTGAACGCGCGTTTCCGGGGCCGATACCAAGCAGGATTGGGCGTTCTGATCGGTTTTTTCGAGACTCTCATGCGGGCGATCAGCTCGTGTGCAGCACATCATTTCCATGTGATATGTTTTGAGTTACAGAAGGGGCGTAGCTCAGTGGCAGAGCAGCGGCCTTTTAAGCCATTTTTGACGCAATGCCACAAAACGCCGCGAGACACCAAGGCGCGCCATTTCAATCAGATAGGGGAAAATCGGCACGACGGGGGCAGCCCGATCATGCCCGGATTTGCCAAACGAAGTGCCACCAGAAGTGCCACCGGAATCCTCCCGATATACGACCATGCCGCATCACCAGGTTATTTGAAGAAGTCGAGCACGGTAAATCGGTTTAGCTTTTCATGGTGGGATACACCCTAAATTCCGGCCAGAGCTGCGCGAACCAACGCACTCTGCCGTATCCCGCAGGAAAGCCAATTGCTTGATTTATTTCATCTGCGGTGTCTAGGGAATCAAAAAACCAAACGCGCGTAAAAATATCGCGCTGTGCGTGGGCAGCGTAGAAAGCACTTGCGAGCTTGGCAATGTCGTCCAGGGACAGCGGCCCGGAAGGCGTGTTGTATGCGAATGCGTTGAAGCCGCCGTGAACGAGCAAGCAAAACTCATCGAGCCCATGCGCCGCAAGGTGTTGCTGTTTTCCTGGTTGAAAGTAGTTCTCCATCTTTGCGTCCAAAGCATTTTTCAGTGCGGCGACGGTGCGCGCGGGATCGAAGGCACCTCCGTCGCCCGAAACGTCCATCCAGCGGAGGCCGTGGGGTTCTCCGCCGATATACCGGATTCCAACGAAGTATTTGCCAATCAAAGGATAGCCGGGAAACTCATTTTGGTAGTACGAGCCCCCGAAACGCTCATCGTTCGTGAGCCAAGCGCGATCTACGTCAGCCGCACATGCAAAGAATTCAGCCCGAAGCCGTTCTGCGTCGACTGAGACTATCCGTTCCTCCCGATCTTCGATGAATGCCCCTCGGAAATTCTGCGGCCTGTATTCGCTCTCCCAATCCCGCCGAAGTAATCCGAGTATCTGGTCGCGTATTAATTCGCGCCTCTTCGCTTGAGTCATCTGGTCGCCGTCCAACCATTCAACCAGTTCGAGGCCGATTCGCGCGGCGCGCCCGGTGCCAATGAAATCCGGCGGGTCCATTCCTTCAGGAATTGGAGCCCAGAATAACGGCTGCCCGGCGAATTCTGGAAAGTGCGTTTCCAGGTCGTTTAGGACCGCCTGTTCGCGCTGAACATGAGTGAGACGGGGTGTTGCCATGACCGTTTGCCGACAGAAATTATACAGTCCCCGAAATCGCTCAAATATAAAATTTGAACGGTAAGGGCGGAGTGTCTTTGGAAATTGGCGCCGCTGTGAGTATTTCACCGACAGCATCTGCAAATTTGAGCGTAACTGGCTCTCCGTCGGCGAATATGCAGGCGTTGTAATTTAGTTTTGTGAGGGAGAGGATGTCTCGTACGACTTGAAGGATGTCTGCTCTCCCTTTGCAGATGTCAATGAGCAGCGGGTTCGGAACTTCTTTTCCGAGGTAGGTCTGAAGCCGAGGAACGAATCCTACGGTCCACAAATACGCCTCCTTCTCGGTGGAAACATGCGCGGTTCCCCTTAAGACCGGGTAGTCGCCCGGAGAATACAATTTCAGGTGCGTGCCGCGATTTATTCGCACGCCGACGACATTTGTTTCGTTGCCGACTGCGGAGCTGAAGCCCTCCCATTCCTCCTCGTTGAAACGAACACGGCCGTGGATGAACAGCTCTGTTGGCGGTTTCTTCGCAAAATTCTTTTGCTTGTAGGTGTCAACCGCTAGGGAAACTACTTCGCGAGCGGAATCGCGGTTCAAGTGGAATTCCTTATTGTCCTGCGAATACCAGGGGCCGACCGCGCCTTTGAAAACGACGCCATCTCCAGAATCCAGAAACATTTGAGCGGCGCAACATGCGTTTGAAGCGTCGCCCGACCTGTCGTCTCTCTTAAACACTAGCCCGAGATAGCACACTCCCTTGCGGACATGATTGAGTTTCCACGGGCGACCTCCAGCCTTGTAGAATGCCGTCGTTGAGAGATTCCAAGCCACGGTCGAAGGGGCATCCACTCTACGGAGAGGTCGGCCATCCGTTGTGAGAAATTCTTCAGGTGTGAGCGTGCTCTCTTGAATAATTTGGAGCGGAGCCGAGGAAAGGAGCAGCTTCGCCTTGAGCTGGTTGTGAAAGTCCGGTTCATAGCTGAAAGGAATGGCTGCCTGGTTCACTTCGGGAAACAGGGAGGGTTCTTTGGCGAGTTTTCTTGCCTGAGCGCTCGTTACGCCTGAGTCGTCGTCCAATCGCAAGCTTCGCTCAACCGTTGAGAGTGGACGGCAATATTTGTAAATCTCATCAGGAATTATGACGAACCAAACGTCAACGACATCTTCTTCCTGCCGCGCTGCGCCTGCGATCTTCTCCGCGAACAGCTGAACCGTTTTGTAAACCCGTTGGTGCCTGTCTCCCAAATAGAGAACGCTCGATAGGCTGTCTTGCCCCGCCGTGGGTATCGCAACTGTAATCTGCGGTTCCGCTTCCCACGGTACACCAAACACCGTCTGGAAGCCTGGGAAGATCGGGCGGAAAAGGGCTTCCGCGGGGGTCTTGGCCGAGAAGATCGGCTTCCTGATCCTGCTTAGCCAGGTCTTGAATCGCCTGATACCTTCCTCAGTTCCGATTACACCCGAGCGAATGCCATAAACAGTCCCTTTGGCGAGCGGGCCAAAGAGTGACAAGCCGTCGTGGGGATCTTCTACGGCTTGACGATGATGGAACTGGAGTAGGGGTTCCTCAAAGTAGTAGAGTCGCATCAGTGGCCGTCCTCGCCATTGCTATCCTGGTCGCTTGGCTCACCATCATCTTGTTCGTGCGGGACGTCGCTATCGTCGCCGTCATCCGCGATTTCCTCCGTCGCTCTGGATTCCTCGATTGCCTTTTTGGAAATGACGGAAAACGATACTTCGCTCTCAAAGATCATGGGGCGAGAGTCCATGATGATGCTCTCCCCGGATGCGACAGGTATTTCGAGGTTCCGTTTCTCCTCGGACACGAGGGTGACGGCGGCAAGCAGCCGGTCTCGCCAAGCGTCGTTGTACCAGCTCTTGCACTGGCGCCTTCGGGCTCGATGCATCCTTTTCTTGTCGGACCAGGGCGTTTTTCCATCGTCGCTGAATACAACATGACTCGTTATGTGAAAGACGACATAAGGTCTGAATTTAGCGTGCACTTGTATCGCGAAGTGCCAGTACCGCTTTGCGCTCGATGCCTTATCCCGCTGTGATGCTATGGTTGCGAATCCTGTCAGGGCACGCCAATCGCGTGTGCCTCCGATTCCGTCAAAGTGAACCTTGAGAGCCTCTTCGTTTGGGGGCTTCAAGAAGAACCAACACAGTTTTCCGTTTGCCAGTTCATAGCTGCCTAGATGCGCTTCCCGAATACGCTTCTCGAGGGATAGGCCAAGCAGGCGAACAAAACTACGTCGCAACTGGTGAAGCTCCTCATCGGGAATTGGAAGGGACCTGTCAAGCATGTCCGCAATAGCGAAAGATTGCGAATCCGCAATTTCAGAGACCTGCGGAAAGTCAGCCGCCGGCGCAAATGTCACCAAGCGCGAGCCTTCACAATACGCAGGCCAATTGCTGAGAAAGTGTTCTGTCTTTTCCGAGCCGTTCTCTAATGTATGGATGTAAATTCGTGTAGGCAATTGCGGTATTGCAAACCAGTTTGAAAAATACTTGTCGGGCTGCCGCAGGACGCCTGAAGTGGAGCTCCGGTATGAGCGCCACCAAGCGGCGACGTTCTGCGGATTAAACTTTCGCTTTCTCTTTGGAACTCGATCCCGGCTGAGTTTCTTGAGGAGCAGAACTAGACCATCCCGCCAGCTCGGAAAGAAGGCGATGCTCTGGCGAAGGGAGAGATAGACGTTGTACTCGGCGGAGGGGAGATCGTCAATCGCTACGGGAATGATGAAATCCTTACTGCCGTTGTGCTTCGCCTCCACGTCGGCCAGATGGAGTTCTTTTCTGAATCCTCTCTCTGCGCCGCCATTGGAAACGTGTGACAGTACATAAACGAACTTGCATCCTCTATTTCTTAGCACTTGTTCGATGTCGTCCCAAAAATTCTCCCCTCCCAGCAGCTTTGTGAGATCGCACCAGACGCGATATCCCTCCTTGGCAAGCTGAAGGGTCAGCCAGAGCGTGAACTCGTTATCTTCGATAGCGTGGCTGATGAGAAGCGTGTCCCTCGGAATATGGGAGCGTGGCTTGGACTTGGCGAGGTTCCGGCGCGGCATTTGTGAGCTATCTTACGATATAACAATCGTATGTGAAACGTGTGCTTCGGTCAGTGCTCCGCTGAGCTTTTCGCGGTGCCGTACTTATGCCGTGGAAATTGAAACGCATGTATCGGCGGCGGGGAACGAAGCAAGGGAGAAGCCAATGGTGGACGACCCACACCAAGTAAGGTTCGAATTCCAATTGAAGGAAGCAACTGAGCTTCGTGCATTTGCCTACTCCGTTGTCGTAGGCAAACACGACGGTAATTTCGAACGGAAGGACTACATAGCGCTCGGAATGTTTGCTCGATGCTTGCAGATACATGAAGCGACGGAAGCTGTGATTCGGAAGTCTCTCGTGGACGACGGACTGGTTCTGGTTCGTGCACTCGTGGAGCACGCAGTTAATGCCGTCTACATGTTGGCTATCGCCGATGCGCAAACTGCGGATGCCTTCGCGGACTACGGCGACTACCTGGCTTATACGCAATTACTTGATTTGAAGACGGTCGACCCCGATTTGATGAAAGTAAAGGTTCCTGCAGAAGAGGAGGAGAAAAGTCGGCTACGGTACGAGGCCGTGCGTGGAAAGTTCGACGGGAAACGCGGCGATAAATGGTGCGACGACGACGCTTTGTATAAGCGAGCCGCACGGTTGGACTATACGCTGCGGAAGCCTGACGTGGGCTCGGAATGGAGGTTGTTGGTCAATGCAGTTTGGCGTCATGCCTCCACGTATACGCATGGAACGGCCAGGGCACTGGCGCCGCAGATGGCCCAAGAAGGCGAGGTTACAACGTTCCACCGAAAATACAGCTACAAAGAAGCCGAACCGGTTTTGCAGTCGGCGAACACCAGTATCTATTTGGCCCTGCTTCCGATTGCCGTTCGACTAGGCGCGAAGAACGTCGCCGAGGTTCATGAGCGATTCGCGCGTTGGACGAAAGCGATGATGGATATGCCTAGGGCATAAGGAAAGTGGGTTTTCTTATCTTCACGATCGTGCAAATTCTAGTAATGGACGGATGTTCTTCGTATCAGCGTCAAGTGCGCGCAGCGCCGCGAAATACGTCTCGCGGGCCGGTCCGGTATCCACAAGATTAGTTCGTCCCCATGTGAATCTGGGCTTTCCATACTTCACGCTGAGCACATTGGCGAGCATCCTTGCGTGTCTGCCGTTCCCATTGGGGAACGCATGGATCTCTGACACCAACTGGTAGTGGAAGCGAACCGCGATTTCATCCATTTCGAACGTGCTGTTCTTTATCCAATAGCGAACATTGCCCAGGAGGACCGGAATCCGTTGATAGATTTCGGCGAAGTGGCAGCCGAAGTTCACGTCTCTTGTTCTATACTTCCCAGCCCATTTCCAGGTCTCGTCGAACATCTTTCGATGGAGTTCTCTCAAGTAAATTTCTTCCAGAGGGTCCCTGCTACTGATGATTCTGGAATTGAACGCCCACGTTTGCGCTCCGAGGATATTTTTCCGTTCCCATTCGTCTAGCTCCTTTCGAGCCGCGAGGTTGGGAATCAATTGCGCCGCATCGTCCGGGTGGAGCGGTGTATTTCCGGGAGTCTCGTTGAGATTGGAAATGGTGCTCATTATTTGTTGAGTCGCCGTTTGGTCTCTTCCTCGATCAATTCTTCTACATTCCCCGGCGCTTGGTTTTCGAGGGCCATCGTGTGCTCGACATCGCGAACATCTTCTGTAACCTGGGCGCGCGCGCGCCGCTCGGCCAGTTCGGTGACCGTGCCGGACTTTGGAACGATCGCATACACTAAGTCGCAATCCATTGCGGCGGCCACGCGCCGTAGACTGCGGAGAGTGATTCGGTCGGTCGCTTCGGCTTCTTCGAATTCTTGAATACGCCGTCGCGACTGTCCGAGCTGCTTTCCCACGGTTTCGAGAGTCAACCCTAGCCCCTCGCGTATGGCTCGGAGCCAGCCGCGTTGAGGGCGCGGTTCCTGTTTGGCGGTGTCGAAAGTAGATAAGGCGCGAGCCAGTTGGCGCAGCCGAAGATCTCTGAAATCGCGTTTCATAATGAAGCTCCTGTCCTGCTATGGCAGGACATTATTAACACTCTGTCCTACTATAGAAGGACATGTTGAGTAATTAGTCCTGATATACAAGCCCAACTGACTACATACTGTCCTGATATGTTAGGACAAATTCATTGAGGTGTCAAGGACCTCCTAGCGGGGGCGCGTCCATTTTTATGGCGGACCGGGTATCGGAAGAATTCATTCCGGAGCAAGGGCAGAAACTTGCCGACAGAGCATTCGCTGAAGGACGCTCCAACTATCCTCAAAGCTGGTAGTGAGTTAGCAATTTTGCGAGGCGGCCATAGCGGTTCCGCGGTCGCCGGCTTCTTGATGCCAAAATCGCGGCACGGATGACAATCCGACTTCCGCAAGGATCTTTCGGGCCGACGAGTTCCGGATTAACCGTTTCCCCAACGGTTGGATTGTCTTCAGAGAAAATCTAGACCACCTATGCTCACCACTGTGCCACTCAGGAGGCGAGCAAGTACAGTTCCTTGTTATAAGACGTCTTTACGCCAATTCCGCGTTTCATGGCTAACTTTGAGGTCTTTCGCCAAGAGTTCACCAAGTGATTGAAATGGAGGGAAACACAATGTCGAGCATTGGAGTGAACAAAGTAATTCTGCTCGGGAATGCCGGGCAGGATGCGGAGATGAGATCCACATCTGCGGGTAAGTCTGTTGCGAATTTCTCGCTCGCAATCAACCAATCCTATCGCGACAAGAAGGACGGAAATGTCCAGCGGGTCGAATGGGTCCGCTGCGTCGCCTGGGGCAAGCTGGCGGAAATTGCCGAAAGGTTTGTGATTAAAGGGAAGCAAGTGTTCGTCGAGGGTCGACTCCAGACGCGGCGATTCGAGGATCGCGAGGGAAGCCCAAAGACAGTGACTGAGGTGGTTGTGGCGTCTCTGCGCGTTCTTGGTGGGGCGCCAAACGCGAGCCGCAACGGGAACGGTCAAGACGCGGAGGCAAGCGACACAACGAACGCAGAGAGTGAAGCGGTTCCCTTCTGAGCGTCCGTCCATCAACACGTTCTAAACCCTTTCATCGGAAGCCTCCACGTAGTCAGCGATCTCGCCGACGCGCGCTTTCAGATCCTTCAACCAGGCCTGCGGCTTACGACCGTGGATCAGACGACCCAAGAAGCTAAGCCTTTCAGCAACATTACTGCGGTTCCGAAGAATGTCTTCCCTGGCGACTTTGCTGTAGATGGCCAAAAACTCGGACATGCTGGCAGGCTTGGAAAAGAGGTAAGTGGCATGGCCGAGCTGAGGCGTTTCGACGATCACCGTTCTCTCGAGATCAAAGATGTACTCGGACCGAAAGAGGTAGAGACGGCGGGCACGCCCGCAGAGCTGCTTATAGAAGAACGCGTCGTAGTCGGGTTTCCAGGTGATCAAAGCAACGTCGAAATCGCTAGGCATGCCCAAACGAGAGCAGATCTCTTGGAGATCACCTCTCTCGATCGGCACAGATTCCAGACGCGCTCGAATTTGATCGAGGGCCTCGGCAAACTCCCCGAAACGATGATGGAGCCTGCGGGCTTCTGCAACCTGTTCAGCAATGTTTGAGGGCAGCGCAACTTCGAGGCGACTCGAAAGAGCAGTTTCCCACCTCACTAGATGCCATGCGCCGGCTCGGTGTTGATACTTGCCGCTCTGAATGAAGGGCGCCTTGACTCCGACCTTGGCACCTAGCAAATGCTTCCATTGATTCCAACTCGAATCCCAAAGCAGCGGCAACGATGTTTGGTCGAAGAGAACCTCAATCTGATGACGTGAATCTCGGTAGATTGCGTGATCCTTATAAAACGTGATCTTTCGCACCGGCGCTTCGAGCTGTTTGAAGTTTTGCTCGGGGCGAAAGGATAGGATGCGGGACGCGTAAAACGTCTTCCCGTCTCTTGAGAGATCTCCCGCAACAAGCAACGAACCAAAGCCGCCACATGGGAAGAGCACAGGGGATGCGGGATCATTCCGGAGAGCGTCATAGCAAGCGCGCAATTCTGGTTGGGCAAGAGTGTTGAAAGCGCGCTCTAACGCACGAAGGTCGCCAGTTGGCGCGTGTGCTGTGCGGAGTTCAAGGCTGCGCAATTTGAAAGCGAGGCGCAGCTCTGCCGGCGACACGCTGGGATTGACGCGTAAGAGTTCGTAGAATGAGGTCTGCCGATCCCACGCGCGGCGGCGGTCGCCAACGTAGAAATAATCCCTGAGGGCCTCGCAGCGAACATGGATAGCTGAGATGCCCAGGCTGGGACCGCAAACCTCAGCGGCAACGAAGAGGTTGTCCCGCTTGTCTTTTCTGGGTTGTGTGGCATAGCCGATCTCTGCCTGAAAGACGTCCCTCCTTCTTTCCTCCCGATTCGTATTGCGAATGTAGATTTGTGTGCCTGCGTCCGCTGCTTCAAGCTCCACGGGGAATAGCAATTCGTCACCGGCGCGAATGAAAGACGCCAAGAAATTCGAGACCAAGATGGCAGTGCCATCGGCGAAAACACATTCGGTCTTGCTGCCTTTTGGATTCGTTCTTAGAACCTGCCGACGGGCAACATTCGGTAACGGGTTGGTTCTGGTCTGGACTGGCGAGGCCCATAGCGGCGCGGACTCTAGCATCAGCTAAACCGTTTGCCAA
>CAWGNM010000003.1:0-264300 GCA_963823935.1 uncultured Acidobacteriota bacterium | reverse complement strand
CACCAGCGTATCGCCGTCCCAGTGGGCGGTCTCATCGCCGTAGAACCCCGGTTCCGGGTCCTTGGCATGGGCGCGGCCGTCGGTGTGTATCACGCGAAAGTTGTTGTTCAACTCCATGAGCTGGACCATTAGTCCCGGCGTTTGCACCAACTGGATGGGATAGGGCGTGGCCATGAACATGCCCGGAACGCCGCGCGGCGCGCACTTCACCGAGGACTTCCCTAATTCACGCTCGGCCGGAGTCATGGCCTTGATTTTTGCGGCCGCCCACGGCTGAAAGGGCGGTTTTTCTTCGGGAGTTACTTTGGCATCGAACTGCCTGCGTGCGTCCGGGTCGGCCGTGGGAGCGCCCGGTATGGCGGTGTCGTTCGGCGCCACGGCCTCTAAATCCATTCCGGCGCCATTGGGAAACCAAACTCCAGAGAGATCCGGATGCCCATCCGCTGCCCGGGGCGGAGCTCCGCCGGGTGGCTCGGCGTGTATCCGTTGCGGGAGCTCTCGCTTTTCGTTCTGAGCGAAAGCGGGCTGAGCGAAGACGGGCATCATAGCAATTCCCAAAATCACAAGCAGGGTTCCTGCACTTCTAACACCGCTATAGCCGAGCACTCGATCCATAATCTAGTCTCCCTTGTGTGCCCAAATATACCAGAACTCGAAAACTTGCAAGCGCTAGCTTTCTAGGCCCGTCCCAACACTCACTGTCCGCTGGCGGCTGGAATATTAGAACCATGGGCCATGTCGGGCAATGCCTGTAATTTATTTTCTCCTAATTCTCAATCGTCGTATAATGCCGTGCACCAAACAGCCCAGTCCGGAGGGATAGACTTATGCGCAAATACGTTTACGGCGCGGGCCTCATTGTAACGCTGGCGATGCCGCTCTTGTTCGTGCATTTTGGGGCCTTCGGACAAGAGGCCAAACCCAGCGATCCCATTTTCGGAACCTGGGTGATGGACATGAGCAAGTCGTACAGTAAGCGCCTGGACGAAAAACCAACTTTCACGACCCAGCACATGCGGATATTGGCGCCGGAAGGCGACGACGGAGTTCGAAACACTCTCATCAATGATCCCGCAAAGCCTCCGAATTACTCCTACACCGCCAAATTGGATGGTAAGGAGTATCCGGATCCGCGCGCTCGGAGCAACGATCAGAAACGGACGCTGACCCATTGGCGTCTCTCGCCTTATGTGATCATGCGGCTGGCGACCACGAACGGCAAAGCTACTGAATGGGCGATTTATACCGCGTCGGCCGATGGCGAAACGTTTACGTCCATCAGTTGGGTTCCAGATCATCCCGAACTGGTGGATTTTCAGGTCATGATGCGAAAGAAGTAGGCGGACCGCGCTTGCGGGCTTGTCCAAGGCCGTAACGGTTTTGTGAAAATATTTGAGGTTTGCGCCGCGAAAGAAAGCGCCAAGGAGACAACATGAAGTTGGGAATGGGCCCCACCCTCGCTCGGTTCATCGCAGCTACAGCAATGTGCTTGTTCTGTGCCGTGCTGGCCAGCGGCCAAGCCGCGACTCAGGAAAAGCCGCTGATGTCGGATCAGGTATTCAAGAACGTGCAGGTGCTCAAAGGGATTCCGGTAGACGAATTCATGGGCACGATGGGATTCTTTGCCGCCGCACTGAGCTTGAACTGCACGGAGTGCCATACCGCCGACGCCATCGACGACTTGAGCCAGTATGCCACCGACACGCCGCTCAAACAGTCCGCACGCAGAATGGTCCTCATGGTCAGGGCCATCAATCAGAACTATTTCGGCGCAAAGCCCGTGGTGACCTGCTATACCTGCCATCGCACTAGCTCCAAGCCCAAGAACATCGTGAGCCTGGTTGAGCAGTACAACACTCCGATCGACGATCCGAACGAGGTGGAACTCGAGACCAATCCCACCCCCGGGTTACCGACGCCGGATCAAATTTTCGACAAATACATCAAGGCGCTGGGCGGCGCGCAGAAATTAGCAGGTATCACCAGCTATGCGGCGAAAGGGAGTTACGAGGGATTCGATACCAGCGATGAGAAGGTGCCGCTGGAAGTTTATGCCAAAGCTCCCAGCCAGAGCACGATCATCATTCATGCCAAACTCGGAGACGTGATCAAGACCTTCGACGGCCGCTCCGGATGGAACGCCCAGGTTCACGGCCTCTACCCGCTCTTGCCGCTGAGCGGAGGCGATTTGGACGGCGCAAAATTCGATGCCAGCCTCTTTTTTCCCGGGAGCATCAAGCAAGACCTGACTGACTGGCGGAGCGCCTTCCCAAGCACGGAGATCGACGATCGCCCGGTGCAAGTCGTTGAGGGAATGACGGCCAGCAAAACTCCCATAAAACTATATTTCGATGCGCAATCCGGCCTGCTGGTGCGCGAGGTGCGCTACAGGCCGACAGCGGTCGGCTTCATACCCACGCAAGTCGATTATTCGGATTATCGAGACGTTTCCGGCGTAAAGGAGCCCTTCCACTGGGTGATGACCTGGACCGATGGAAAGTCGACCGCAGATCTGACCCAAGTGCAGTTGAATCTTCCTGCGGATGCGTCGAAGTTCGACAAGCCCAAGGTAAATTAGATTTTGGCGGGAAGGGAACGCATCCGAACACCGCGCTCCGCTTAACAGCCCTGTTCGGAATCTGTCTCGCGGATTGACCTTTAGCGGACTTCGTCGGCCACGCAGGGCGCCGGATCCCAGCCTTGGCCATCGGGAATCTTCTTGAAGTGAACGGTGTACGTATAGGGATCGGTCAGGTACTGCGGGTCGGTGACGATGGAGGTAACCACGAGCCAGGAGTTATTGTCGGGCTCGGTAAAGGTGTCGTAGTACTCGTCGACGGTGGTTTTTTCGCTGTAGGGCGCTCCGTTCTTCCGCAGGTACCCCGCTTTCAGCTGTGTGGTTACCACCCTGATATCGCCCTCGGGCCCAGGCACTTTTGCGGTGCGACTGATGGGAGTGCCCGCCCATGTGGCAACGGAATAACCCTGCCAGGTTGGCTGCGCGTCCGTTGGACGCGCTGAGGCTCCGAAATGAAATAGGCGGGTCTGTTTGCCCGCATCCGTATCCACTTCCAGGGTGTTGTCATCCGCCCAATGAATGTGCAGCCGTTCGGGCACGCGCATGATCACCGGGGCGCCATAGGCGCGGCACTCATTGCCGGCATCCTGCGCCGGGGTCCACATGTTCGCGGCGGCACGCGCTTCGGCATTCAGCGGCAGCAGCGTGAATTCGCCCTTGGGCGGCATCAGCATTCGTAGATGCCACTGCTCGGTGACGACGGAGACCCAGTAGCCGGTGAAGTCTTTCTGCGCGGAGGCGCGAGCCGTTTTCTGCGGCGCCGCCGCCTGCGCCGCTCCGCCTCCCTGGGCGTGCGCGTCAAGTGTTGTGAAACTCAACAGCGTCGCGAAACCCACCAGCGTGGCGAAACCCACGAGGAGCGCGAGCATCGGCATACGGATCCACAGCGCGTTTTTGTGCACTATTCATCCTGGCTCTTCACATTGCCTCTGAGGTCCATCAGAACTTTTACTTGCCTACCTGGCCTGCCCGTGCCACTCCCATCCGTCGCTGGCCCGCTTCACGTCTGTAAGCAGCATTCGATGGGCGGAGGGATCGCGAGAAGCTCGGCCATTCACGACGACTTTGTCGCCGGGCTTGAGCGTGGTCCTGGTGATCTGGGAGTTCGCCAACTGGGTTGCCGAGCCCCACTCCAGGGTCCAGCTCTCGGTCGTTCCGTCTTTGCCCACCACATCGATCTTCATGAAGGAGTGCGGATTCCGCCAGGCGAACTCCGTCACGCTGCCCTCGACCTGGACCTTCTGTGTCCCGTCGTACTCCGCATTAAACGAGTGGTGCGCCCAAGCCCGGCCGGCTCCAACCAGAAGAACGACGGCCGCGAGCATGAAGATCCTGCGTTTCATGAGATTCTCCTTTCGACCTATTTGCTGAGGCTGCGGTACGCCGCCTCTATAAACATATCCGTGGTCCACGAACCAGTCTTTTTGCCATATCGCGCATCGTAATCGCGCGTCGGCTGCGCCGCCTTTACCTGCTCCAGGGTCATGCCCCGCTTGATCATGTCCTGCATGCGGTCGCGGATGATGGCCAGCATGTTGCGGTAGTACACCACGTCGCCGTGGTCCGCGATACGCCCATGCGCCGGGATAACCAAGGTGCCGCCTTGCGCGTACGCGCTGGGCACGGTGACGTCGAGGAGTTTGTTCAGGCTCTCCACTATCGGCTTGCAGACTTCCGCCGGCTTTCAAATCGATGATCGGATACTGGGTAAGGTCAAACAGATCCCCCGCGCTCACCACATCCGACTTGCGGAAAAAGACGATGCTGTTGCCGTCCGTATTCGCCGGCAAATGCATGATCATGACGGCTTCATCGTTGAAGTACAGTCTTTTTTGCGGCGAGGAATACGTGTCGTCTGGCCAGGCGCTCTCCGGCCGCGCCGGGAATTTGCCGTCCTCCCCCGTCATCCTGTCAAATACGCTGAGATAGGAGATCACCGCAGCCTTGTGGGTGTTGAGGGTGTTCTGAATCTTGGCGGCATCTCCCTCGTCGTACGGAATGATTTCGCCGGTAGCCGCGATCTTTTCATTGCCTCCGGTATGATCTTCGGCCTCGGTGGTGTTGACGATATAGCGCAGCGTACGCTTGGAGATGGTCGCGATGGCTGCCAGCACCTTGTCGCTCATGGCGGCCGTTCCCGTGTCCACCACCAGGATGCCCTCGTTGCCCGCCTGCACGGTGATGTTGGCGCCTGCCCCGATCAGCACCCACACATTGCCCTGCACCGGAAGAACCTGAATTTCCCCAGGCGCGGGAGCGCTAAATTTCGGCGGCCACGGTACGCGGTTCGGCTTCGTCTGCGCGCAAAGGCCGGCCGCTCCCAGCAAAACGATAGATGCCGCGGCGGCGACCACGTTTGATCGGCTCATCGCTGCCCTTCGGGTGCCGCCGCTCCGACAAGCTTCGGAGGCCGGGGCATAGTTTTCATCTTCTTGATGTACTCGGGATACATCGTCTCCGCTCCGCCCAGCCTCGGCTCGATAGGGCGTTCCGAACTTATCCGTCAAATCCTTGTTCAGCGCGGGCAAAGGACTCTTTCCGGGAAGGAAGCTCGGCACGACGCCGCGGGCGACGGCAGTATCGGTCGCCTCCTCGCAAGGATAGGGAGGCATCTGCATCGTGGGATCGAGGACCCACATCATGCTGCTTCGGATGTAGGGCTCTGTCATGTAAACGGGATCGTAAAGAATGACCGTTGCTTGCAGGTAATTGCCGATTCGACGCCAGCGAGTGCGTATCACCGACCGATCGCTGCGCATGAGTCCATCGCGGCGCTCGTATCCTTCTTTCAGGTGTGTGGTGGTCACCACCAGGACGTCGCCTTCCCACTCCCCGGTGGAAAATCCGCTCCAGGTGTGCAGGCTATTCTCGGGAGGATGCGGGCGGCCATCCATCCAGATGGTCACCTCCTGCTCCTCCATATTGATGTGGCCATGGTAAGCGATGATCTTTTGCGTGTGTGGATCCGCATCGGCCCAGAACCTTATCGGAGACCGCTCGCCCTCGAGCGAATAGTCCCAGGGGTGGGGGCGGCAACTCCACTCGGTGATGTCGAAATCTTCCGGGGACCAGGTTTGCACCCTCAAGCGGTCGCCGTCATCGACGGGCACGCCGGCGATATCGCTGACCATGCCGCTGCCGTCCTGGTTGCGTGGAAGTGGACGCCACGAACCCGTGAGGTCGACTTGAGCCAGCGCCGGAAGAGTCCAGAGCATGGCCATCAATGCCACGGCTGACAGACAAGTTCGCTTCGATGGCCGGCCGATCCGCTGGGAGTTCATGGCGCACCCTATAAACCGGAATTTGCGACGTTGAACCGTTTCCTGAACCGAGAGCATAAGTCTACAGAGCTCTAGCGTCAACCCGAAACAGCTTGGCTGCGGTGGGTAACAAGCAAACACCGAGCCTTTAGGCCGAATTTAACCAAGACAGCCCTACTCGCGGCTAGCCCTCCGCGATCCATCTCGAGGAATCGGCACTCTGAACCGTGATGGTGGGACCGCTGCGGTTTCTGAGCGACTTACCCCACGGCGCCAATAGATCCGTCTTATTTGGGCGCCGTTGCGTCTTTACCGTCTTTATCTTTGAAGCTGAAGCTTTCGAACTTGCTGAAATCCAGGTAGTCTCCCGAGCAAGAGATCTCCCCAAGTTCCCAGTCCGGCCGGTTCTGATAGTAGAACGTGGTGGTCCAGGGCTTCGCCAGCGCCTTGGGATCGGTCATGGTTATATCCAGCTCGAGGTGATCGCGATCGACCCGGCGGAATCGCTCGGTTACATGCAGCTGTTCGCTGTGAGCGTGCCCCAGCCGATCCAGCCAGGTTTTCTCGTTAAAACCCACGGTGTCCACGACAAACGTGGTGTTTCCATCCCAATGGCCCACGGAGTAGCCCATCCAGCTGGGGTCCGGATCGTCGGGAAGCGCCCGTCCGTCCGTGTAAATGCGCCGGATGGTATGGTCGTATTCGAATACCATGAGCATGAATTTCTTTGCCTGCACGAATTCGAATGGGTACGGATGAAAGTAAACCCGCGGCGTGCCCGGCGGATAGCACCGGGTGAGGACCGGATCGTTGGTTTGATCCAGCGTGTACGCGCCGCCATTGGAGTCCTTGGCTTCCTTGAATTTCTCCTCGCCCCAGGCAGTCATTGAGGGCGGGCTCGTCTTGGGATCGGTGTACGTAAAATTCGTGTATCCGCGATTGGATCCCGGCGGATTGCGCATCATCCACACGCCGCTCAAATCGTGAATTGGCGCCGGGGCTGGCGCAGCATCGGACTTTGCGGCCGGCGCGTTATTCTTCTGCGGTGTAATCGCCTTACCCGTGCCGTACTGAGCGTGCAAGGCGCCGGGAATCGCCAGCAGCCCAGCCACAAGCAATATCGAATTCCAATAACTTCTTCTCATTTTCACTTCCTAAGGTGCCGCGATTAAGTTCGCCGTGCGAGAGACTAGAAGCCATCTCATAAATGCCTCAGGAGGATGATGGAGGAAGCCGAGTTGAAGCATGCCGAGGAAATTGGCTTCGTGATATTCCCAGCGGCTGACGAGTCGGCGGAAGTTGTGGAGCCAAGCAAAGAGGCGTTCGATTTTCCAGCGGCGGCAGTAGCGACGCAGTTCGCGGCCGTCCTGGGTGCTTTGCGGCGGCGAGTGTAATTGTGGGGCGCGATCAGCCGGATGCCGTAGTGCTTGCAGAGGCGCTGGATCCAGCGGATCGCTGTCGTAGGCGCGGTCGCCGATCATTCGTTCGGGTTGGTTCGGCGAGGAATCGCTGCTCGATGGTGGCTTCGACGAGTTTGGTTTCATGCGGCGAAGCGCTGGCGACGTGCACGGCGACAGGAAGACCATGGCGGTCGCGATCGCCATGATTTTACTGCCTTTTCCTCGGCGAGTCGGGCCGACAGCAGCGCCCCTTTTTTCGCCGAACTGAAGCTGGCGTCGATGAAGGTTTCCGACAGATCGAGCTTGCCGCGGTCGCGCAAGTCTTCGGCGAGTTTCTGCAGCAGCTGGTCAGCGTCCAGAACGCTGCCACTGCTGAAAACGGCGATGACAGGTCTGATAGGGCGGATAGCGGTCGCGGCAGATCGTGCCAAGGAGCGCCCGTGCGCAAAACCCAAAGAACGCCGTTCAGCACGGCTCGCGTATCGCGCCAAGGCCGACCTCGCCCATCGGACCGTCGCTTCGGACGAAACAGCGGCTCGAGTTTCGCCCACTGGGCGTCGGTCAGGTCCATGCTCTCGATTTACGTCTTGTTTCACATAACTCGCAACCGTTCAATCGACTTGAATGTGTTTATGAGATAACTTCTAGTCTTCCGAGAGCGGCATGGCTTGGCCGTCTGGACCGATGAGTTTCCGGATCCAAATCGAATGGGCGGCATTTTTCCCGGCAAATCCGGTTACAGTGATCTGATCGCCTGGGTTCAGGCTGTGCTTGGTCCAACCCGCTCTGCCCAGTTTGTTGGGCGCGGTGAGTTCGCCCTGCCAGTGTTCCACTTCGCCCTTGTCATTCTTGGCATCGAAATAGATCTGGCAGTGAGGATTGATGAAACGGAAATCCGTGACCGTGCCCTTGACCGTAAGAGAAGTGCCGGTATCGTACGCGGCGTTGCCGTGATGAGCGAACGTCGAAACCGAGAAAACCAGAAGTGTGGCGGCCAGCGTAACGAATATTCCTAATTTTGCGCGCACCGGATGTGCTCCTTGGGCGGCCTATTCTCCTATCCTTTGATTCTTTGCGTCAATTGTAAGTTTATGAATGCAGGGTTCGAGCGTAGGCCAACCCAATGCCGCGGGCGCGCTGGTTTGACGCTGCATAGCGATTTCGCTAAGATGAATTCGCGGGGTGGAGCAGTCTGGTAGCTCGTCGGGCTCATAACCCGAAGGTCGCACGTTCAAATCGTGCCCCCGCAACCAATCGGTAACCACGGCCGGACCACCAGAGTCCGGCCTTTTTGTTGTAGTTGCAGAGATCACGACGTTCGCCTTCCGGTTCAGTTAATTGCCGCGTCACTGGTCTTGTTCCCAATTGGGAACAAGTTTGGGAACAAATCGCCGTAGATCGCCCGTTCAACCGCGACCGTTCCTTCTCTTTCTGCTTCCACTGAAGTATGCGTGTAAACGTCTGCGGTCATCTCCACAGACGAGTGTCCAAGCAGCTTCTGCGCGAGCTTCAGATTGCCGTGGACGCATTCAGAATGCTGGCAACGGAGTGGCGGAACGTGTGAAACCCTGAAGCACCGGAAATGCGCTCGACTCCCAATCTATCAAGAATGGGGTAGAGCACATCTTTACGAACGACATCAGGATGCAGCGGAGAACCATCTGACTTGCAAAAGACGAAATCATGCGGTTCCCGATGCGCAGCATTTTGAAAATGCTCCTCAAGCACGCCCGCAAGCACATCCCCGAAATAGATTGTGCGCACGCTTCCCGCTGTCTTCGGAGGAACAAGCTGACCTCGCCAGAGACTTTGTTCGATGCGCAGTTTTCTTTCTTTCAGGTCTACATGCTTCCACTGCAAAGCAAGCAATTCTCCTTGACGAGGCCCTACCAACCCAGCACAGCAGAACAGCGCTCGATAGGGCTTCGGGGCGGCCCGCATGATCGCTAAAACCACTTTCGGCGACCACGCCGGTTTCTCTTTGGAGCGATAGACTGGCTTGTGACTTTTACGGATAGGCGACTTCAGAACTAGATCATTGTCCACAGCAAGCGAGAAGATTGCCTGCAAAACCAAAAGAATGTTGCGTACGGTCTTTCCAGAAAGTCCGCTCTTTGATTTGGCTTGTGCAAGCTGCTCGATGTGCAATGGTGCGATGTCTGCGAGCCGATAATCACCTAGTCGTGGAAAGATGTGATTGTCCAACACGGATTCGTAATTCTCCCGAGTTGACAGTTTCACGCCTTTCCGGTCGAGTGCTGGCTTCCAATAGACATCCACAAACTGCTGAAGAGTCATCTCCGTTGCCTCGTAGTTTGCGTTTGACGCCTCTTGGATTCGCCTGTCTAGAACTGCGCGCGCTGCTTTACGTCCCGTCAGGTTGTATAGCGTTTCAGACTTCTGTCTCCATTTACCTTCTGCGGTCCGCACGCGGTACCGGATTTTGAAAGCGTACCCGTACCGTGTATGAATCGCTTTTGATACATAGCCCTGCTGATACGATTGACGAGTCACTTTTTGTTTTCTCCTTTCGCCCGTGACCCGTCTTTGCCTTTCGCTTTGATGTAGAGCAGCGCTCCCTTGCGAAGTATCGAGGCGACTGGTTCCTTCAGCTTGCGAGAGGCAGCTTCGTAGGTCCGCAACTCGCTGGGCGTCAGCCGAAGAGGAAACAGCTTGCTCCGCTTCAGGTGCTTCGGTTTGGGAGGGCGTGCCATACATCTCAGGGTTACTGTATATACCGTTATCAAACGTAGTCAAGTCGAATCTGTTCCTTTCTTGTTGAAAGCAGTTTTCATGGGCGTGGTATCTACCGCTTAGTCTAGGCCGTTAGGTTGTGAAGCCAACGATTGGCCGCTCTCAAGCCTTTCCATGAGGCGTGACAGTGAGAACCGCAGATACTTCCCGAGCCAGAACGCGCCGAGGTCGTCGGCGTGGTCGTATACCCAGCTTGGCCTCACCCTAAGAATGTCAGCAACCTCCTGAGCGGTTAGCAATGTTTCTTGAGCCTTCAATGTACATGCGCCTTTCTGCCGACTCTTGGCGCAACGATGGACGAACGAAGCAGATTCAGCCAGTCGCGAAAAACGGTTCCGACGGATCAACACGCTGCTATGCCGATAACTGGGATGTGTGGGACTGTCAGAGCGGAAACCGAACACAACTCATCCAGCGAGCACCGGTGGAGCGACCTCTTCGGCAGTTGCTAAGGACACGGAACAACTTATGCAACCTTGCATATCTTCTACCTTCTCTCTAGGCGTTTGGACGCGTCCACTCCACTCAGCGTCCGGTGCGGCGCTCCAATCGATTTCGTAAATGAGCTTGTGACCGCTTAACCGCTCCTTTAGAAAACGCTGCTCCGCCTTGATGAGGCTGTCGGCCGCTCGCTGCTGGATTCCAAAGCGCTTCGCTAGGGCCTCCAACAACTCAAAGCGTGACTGCGCTCCCGTCTGTAGTAGATAGATCACGGGTGGTAGGGGAACTAATCGAAGCTCTTCAGTATCTAGCCACAGCTTTAGGTCATCTGGTTTAGTGCCGTGGCGGAACTTCGAGATGCTAAGAGCGGCTTCGTTCGTGCGCTTATCTATTCGTCGCAGTTCGAGAAGCAGGTCAGGAACGTCTGAGAATTGTCCAGAACCGCGAATTTTTGTAGCGGCATCTCCACCTGGGTCATCAATACGGGGCTTGTGGTTATGACGCACAAAAAGTTTCACGGAAGCTGGCGTCGCTTCCAAAAGGTCGAAGAAGGCGCCAGCGGCTGTTTCGTCATTAGGCGATTCTTTGCCCCGGAAAAACGGATTCGCAGTGTCGATTATGAGCACGTCGGGCTTGACCTCGGCCATCCATTCACTCAATAGCGCGAACTTCGACTTTAGGTCGGGTGCCCGCCGGAATTTCCGAAGCCGTGCTTCGTCTGCGAAATGTATTCTGTCTGGGGCGGTCCGGTGAGCAAACATTTTAGCCAATCGCAATCCCAGCGCTGGAACACTCATTTCTGTTTCCAAAAAATATACATGCTGAGGTTTCGGAACTTGCCATGTGCCGAGCAGAGGAGCGCCCGAAGCGAGCGATTCGGCAAGCTGTAAGCAAAAAATGGTCTTAAAGACCTCGGGAGCGCCGTGTAAACCGGCGATCTCCGATTCGTTTAGTAAGCCCTGAACTATGGGTTTCGGGGGCGAAGTTTGGGCTGCCAAAATCAGGTCAGATATACCGCTCATGAACGCACCCTGTCCTTTCCGCCAAATAGCCCCGATTGAGACATCCAGACGAGATTTCGGGCTGACAAGTTCATGCCAGAATCCTCTCGGGCATGTTGCGCGGTAACGGCTTCGAGGATTCGTCCATACAGACGGCACCACCCCAAAAGGGCGGATTTCGCGATGTACAACTCCGCTCCACGATATTCAAATGGCATCTCGCCGCTTTCTACGAGCGCCATCAAAATTCGTGCGGGTAAGCCCGTTAGCTGCTCCCCTTCGAACACAGACACATAGTTAGAGGGCATTCTTACTAAACTCCTCCTTTTCTGAGTTTCGTACTGATTTGTTGGCAGCGCTCTTGCTGGCCTTGTACGCAGAGATTACGTCCGCTTCGATCTCCGTGCGCAGTTCGTCTGGCAGGGAGATTACTTCGTCCCAGCCGGAGCCCAACCTATAACTTGGGAAATAGACGCGAAGTCTTCCATAACGACCGCGCCAAACGGCTACGCCCCGGATGAGCACGTCTCCCAGGCGGACCGTCGCAAGCGCGATTCGCTGGTCCATATCGGGCGCAAGACTGATAGCTTCGACACAACTCTTCTCTGTTGTTTTGGGAACCATTTCTTAACTCCTCTAGTTTGAAAGTATGATCGCCAATTTCTAGGTAATGGGCCTTGATTGCGCCGAGCACAATAGGGAGATGAGTGACTCGGCGCGTATCAGTGCGAGCCAACGATTGCTCGTGGCTACGCGAATGAAGCACAGGTCCGCATTCTCAGGAAGGCGCTCCAAGCGTCGATGCCCGTGGTAGGCGACTTTAAGGCGTGCCGTGCGGCCAGCAATGGAGAGCGTGTCAGGCCCCGTTCGCGTGGCTTGGATAGCCTGCTGACCTGCCAAGGCCATGAGTTGGCGCGCGGCCTTGCGACCGACAGCTAGACATCGAGGCATAGTTTCTGACTTTCTCTTACGTTGGAGTGGGCAAAACTCGTGTGGCTTACTTAATTTCTCGTCTATCTATTAGACGCGCGACCAAGGCAAAATGGTGCAACTAGTTGATTCAATCTGCGCCCAATGTCGGCGATCGGTAGTGACTTTTTTTGGTTGAGCTAGTGCGGCAATGTTCACAGGAGACTATCAACGCAGCCATCCTTACGGTCCTTACCCGCCCCAGCGACCCTGTTGTTACCGAAAGGCTGATAATGCTGGCTGGGCAATACCGCGACCACCGACATCACGGCCTTTGGAATCAAGCTGCGTAGCTACTCCAGCTAAAGGCGGCGGGCAGGGGCCCCGCCTATACTTATAGTATAGGCTATATAAGCATATTTTTTACAGTTACTTGCAATATCATGTTTTACATTTTCCTCCTGCCTCTGGAATATTTAGCAGCCCAATGCTCCCTGTAGGCTGCCTTCTGCGCCCAAGTTGCGGCATATGAGCGGTATACCTCGAGCAGCCCCTCCTGCCTCAGCCAGCCGATGAGCTTCGCCCAGAACCATTGAGGGAAGGCTCCCTTATGAAAAAAACACTGTTTGCAGATGGCGACGACGTTTTCAATCTCGGCGCTGCCTCCCTCATAAAGTGACCGGTCGAATGTAAGGGCAAGGCTCTCAGCAGTGAGCGCCTCCTCGCACCATTTGCAGTGAGTTGGCTCGCAGAACTCATAGCGTAGGTGCCTCACTAAAATCGAACGGCTCCGTACCTCTGGAAAGGCAATACCGGATTCCTGCAAGAGGTTGATGTTTCCCCGTGCCCATTTAAGACCTTTCGCACGCTGAAGGTTCAAATATTTTAGCTGTTGGGTGCGGAGCTTTGAATCGCGTAGAAACTTGAGGTTGTCAGCTGATTGCTTATTCCGCTCCTTCTCTAGCAACTCATATTTTGCGAGAACCTCGTCCTCAACCGTCGGTGATGCAAGGGCGCTCTCTCCGCAGGTGTGCCCTTCGTGCAAAGGCTCGCCGCAGCGAAAGCATATGCTATCGAACATACCCATAGGTTGGCCTATGCTACACCGTCAAGTCCCGTCGCTACTAGCTCCCGACTTTTCGAGTGTTCGCTCGTAACTGAGTAGATCGAAATAGCTCTGTTGCGGCTAGCATGGCAGGGTTATGACACAAGCACGGCACAACTTTATAGCGAACGCGCAAAGAACCTCCATCCACTGAAGCATTCGATTCGCCCCACACTTGCTCCGCACCGACGTAAATCGCCAACGTCAGAGTTCCTCGGCCATACGCCGATCAGTCCGACGATGAGGGTGGTCGATAGAGACGCGCCAACAGCGCTCAGGAATCGCAGCGGCGGCCATCGCTCCGGCAACTGTCGCCGGGATCGCTTGCTTTTAGCAAATTCGACAACCCGAACCCGCAACATTGCCCGTCTGCGCCGACGGCACTGCTATGCTTTTTCGTTCAATGCCTACCGAGTCGTTTGGCAGGTCACTGCTGCACCGGGCGAGCCACTTGACTGCCCGCTATGCGCGAACCCAACTCTCTCTCTCGTCCGCTTCGCTTGTTGGAGGCTTCGTTTTCGACGCTGTAAGCCTGAAGCGCATTGACATGTTCTGGGAGAACTTCTGGGTAGTGGTTCATCTACTCGTTGTCGCATCCTGTATCGTCTGGGTGACTCGTAAGGAGAATTTCGATCCCGAACGGGAGGGCGGGCACACGAAGCTCGACTCTTGGCTCATCAATCTCCTGCAATTCTTCTTCGGCGGTCTGTTGAGCACTTTCATGGTCTTCTACTTCCGCAGCGGCACCTTTTGGGTAAGCTGGCCTTTTTATCTCCTCCTCGCGACGGCCTTTATCGCCAATGAAAAGCTCAAGAGCCGGTATGCGCGTCTTGAGTTTCAGCTCAGCATGCTTTTTCTTTGTCTGTTTTGCTTCATGATTTTCATCTTGCCCGTGGTGGTCCGCGCCATGGGGCGGCTGATTTTCCTGCTCAGCGGAGTCTTGAGTCTGGTGTTGTGGTGGCTTTTCGTTCGCATCCTGAGAGAACGTGCCAAGGAGAGCTTCTCTTATCACAAAGAGACCGTGGTCGCCTCCACTGTCGCCGTCTTCATCCTAATTAACATTTTGTATTTCACCAATTTCATTCCTCCGCTTCCACTCTCGTTGCAAGACGCCAGTGTTTATCATTCGGTGATAAGAACGGAGGGTGGAGCTTATCTCGTGCAATCCGAAGCGCAAGGCTGGCTGGGCTTCTTCCGGCTCGCTCCTCGATTTCATCTAGCGGCGGGAGTTCCCATCTACTTCTATAGTGCTGTCTTCTCTCCCACATCTCTGAATACCGAAATCATTCATGAATGGCAGACCTACGACAGTAGGCGCGGCTGGATCACGGCCGACCGCATTCCGCTTTCGGTTCGTGGCGGACGCGATGGCGGATATCGTACTTACTCAGTGAAGAGCGGTGTCAAGCCCGGCGCATGGCGCGTCAATGTGGAAACTCCCACCGGCGCTATCCTCGGCCGGTTCCGCTTCAATGTTTCGCTCCAATCTGGTGCGCCGCCACCGCTCAGAACCGAACTCAAGGATTGAGAACTGCCGCTGACCGCAACCGGCAGACCACCTAATGGAATGGTCCGCCGCAGAAGCTCTCGAAATGTGTAGAGTGCGGGGCCAGGAGGCATCCCATGGCTGTTCTTTACTCCTCGCATTCGAGCCCAACGTATAATACGGCAGCGAAATGCAACTGGTGCACAGGGCTCCAACGGGCTGATCGGAAGCCAGCGCCCGACACGACACCTCATGGCACGACAAGGAGGAGGAAATGACCGAGGGGAAAGGGTTCTTTGAATCTTTGCTCGATTTCTCGTTTCGAGAATGCGTGACGGCTCGCAACCTGGCCTTTATTTATGGCTTGCATCTCTTGGCCGGACTGATTGCCACCGTGGTGCTGGTGGTGAACGGATTTCGCGATTCCACTTCCCAGGGACTTCTGATGCTGGTGGTAAGTGTTGCCGGGTTCTTTTTCTGGACCCTGTACGTGCGCATCATCCTCGAAACTCTGTTGGCCATCTTTAAAATCGCCGAGGCTGCCTCGCCCCCATCCGAACGGCGCTAACCGCTCGCACCAAACATTTGGCCTGTGGCGGGTTCCTTCTTTATTTCTTCTGGATTTTCTTCGCGGAATGACGATTTCGGTCTAGAACCACTCGCTGCGATATGACGCCATCGGGGTCATGCACTACGATTTTTTCGCGGCAGCATTACGATTTTTGACACAGTAATGGTGTCGCCTTTCATCTCCCCGGTAAGTCTCACAGTGTGGCCTGCATGTGTTTGCAAATCTGCGTCGCTCTGGTTTGCGATGTTATAGACTCCTCCGCCCATGACGAACACGTACTTGGCTCCCGCCTTGGTGCAAGCCAGCGTGCAGTCTCGGTCAGTCATCTTGCTGGCACCGCCGTGAGCGGCAATCATCTTCGCGTGGCTGGCACCGCACATACTGTCGCTTATCTTGCCGGTCCAGGTCATATCAGCGGCTGAAGCGAAAGCAGCAAGACCCAACAGTAGGCCGATACAGAATAGACTTCTAAAAACGTTCTTCATAACCCGTTTCTCCTTCTTTATCGGGATTTCCGTTCAGAACTGAAAGAACAATGGAACATTGTGGTGCAAATCGTGGAGTTCTCTCTCCAGATCGTCCATTCTCCACAAAGCCTTATTGAGTTCGTTAGCCAACAGATGAAGCCGTTCCCGGCTATCAGAGGCTTGGATTTCTGTTCTAATTCTCTTGACTTCGTTCTCTAGTTCGCGTGTCTTGCTGGATGGGTCCACCGAATGGGCTAGGTCGTCCATTGGAACACCTCGTGAGACGATACAATGCTTGAGCCCAATGTACACTCAAAACTGTATTCAGCATAGGTGATTTTACGGAGATGGCTCATATGGCCTTCTACAGGGGGGGCACGCCCGATGACGCTTTGGAATGGCGACTGACTTCCCTTCTTGAGCATTCGGCCTGTGCCTAGTTACTATGCAATTAAGCTACGGACGCTACTGTCTCGATGGGCTCGCCGGGGTGCCTACACACGGACCACACCGACCCCACTACCGACTACGTTGTAAAAAAGAGCGCCCAGGATACGCGTTCAGATCGTCGTCATGACTTCGCCGCAAGCGTTAAAGTGGTAGACGCGAAGTCGGGTAAACAGATCGTATCAACAACCTCGAACGTGAGTCGTTCCGGTTGCCACGTGCGAACCGGCACGCCGTTTGAGCCACGAGCCAGGGTCAAAGTGACAATCAACCACCGGGGCGTAACATTCGAGACTGACGGCGAAGTGGTTTATGCGATCCCAGGGGCAGGAATGGGACTTCACTTCGAGAACTCTCAAACCGCTGAAAAGAATGTTATCAAGGAATGGCTTGTGCAGCTCGGCGACGAGATAATTGAGCGAGTACGGGAACGAGTTTCATCCAGAAAGCGAAAGATTGTTCTGATTCTCGGTATCGTAGCGTTAGCTGCAACCGCAGCAGGCCTATGGATATTGTTAGGCGTGCTGCGTTAAGGCGTGCGATTCGCACGAGAGAAGATATTCACGGACTAGGAACAGGCGGTGACTTTTGGGCTGCCGCCAACTCCGTAAGGCAGGCCTCAAGATTTCTCTTATCGTTTGAGTCAATCTCAGTAAATTCAATTCCGAGACCGCGGTTACTTTGGTCCCTGACACAATTTACAACGCGACCCATTGCGGAAAAACAAGTTCCAGAATGGGTAATCTTGAGAGCGACTGTGTTGGCCTCCTTGACGGGCATCTCGGTTTTCACGAGGCATCCGTATAGGCTCAGTGCCCGAACCAAGGCGACTTTCATTCGTCCGGATTCAAGATCAGTCAGTTCGACGACGCCACCAAGATGGTATCGAGGTGCCCGACGTTTGCCGTGAATCTGAGTTTCAGGCATCGCAACATTCTAGATTGAGGTTTGTTTCGACGACGATGAAACACGATGGCCTCGCCCGAAACCACTAATACGGGATTCGGCACAGCTTTTCCTCGTGGAATATAGTTGGAGCCTTTGCGCTTGGCTCTTTTCGGGCGTCAAGCAGCGAAATCTGCCCCGAGCATTTTCAGGGTACTGAACCTTGAAGAAAGACGAAGAGGCCGCCGACCCGGACCCGAGATTCAAGAGGCGGTGATAAAATCCCCAGCAACCAGAACACGATAGCGTTTTAGCCAAGATGGAACATTGACCAGCGGCGGAGTCGCCGTGCCCGGCGCGGATTTCGCTTGCGCGGGATCCCGGCATTGCTGGCACACTTCGCCTTGCTCCTCGATAGCGTAAGTTTCGCCTGGAAGTACGAATAGCCCAGTTAGAGCTGAACGTCAAAAGCGGAGATATGAGTATCAGGTTATTCCTGTATAGCTATTACGCTCGATGAGGGCATAACATACGTCGGCTTACGCCTCCAAATGTACGTTTTGTCGGAAGCCCTTACACCTGCGAACGCTGATGCGAATGAAGAACGGTGCGCCCTCACACTTGAGGCTTAGCACGGAAGAACAGATTAACGTTCTGATGGTGGACGACAACCCCGCCAAGCTGCTGAGCTACGAAGTTATCCTGAGCCCTCTTGGCGAAAATCTAATCAAGGCGCATTCCGGGCGGGAAGCCCTCGACCATCTTCTCAGGACCGATGTTGCCGTTATCCTCATGGACGTTAGTATGCCGGAACTGGACGGCTTTCAGTTGGCCGCCATGATTCGACAGCATCCCCGGTTTCAGCACACGGCTGTTATCTTCATCTCCGGGGTTCATATGACGGACGTAGATCGGCTCAAAGGTTACGAGCATGGAGGCGTGGATTACGTTTCGATTCCCGTCATCCCAGAAATACTCCGAGCCAAGGTCAAGATCTTTGCTGAATTGCGTCGCAAAACCCGGCAGTTGGAAATGCTGAATGCTGAGATGCAAAAACTTTCATCCGCAATGATCAAGTTGCGGGATGAGGAGCGGCGCCGGATTGCGCGTGAACTACATGACGGTTTGGGCCAAGAGCTAGCTGTGGCGAAGATGACGATCGCTGGGATCCAAGACGCCGACGATCTGTCCGCTGCGAAACAAAAAGCTGCCGAATTAGACAGCAACATCGATAGTGTTATAAAGCAAGTCCGTAGCATGTCTCATCTGCTGCATCCGCCCCTGCTCGATGAAGTTGGTTTGTACTCGGCGCTTCAGACTTATGCCGAAGGCTTGACCAGCCGGAGTGGCATCAACACAACTATTGAGGTCGAGCCAATAGATTTTCCACGGTTATCGCCAGACCTGGAGATTGCGATTTTCCGAATTGTTCAAGAAGCTTTAACCAACGTTTTTCGACATTCGGGGGCGCGCACTGCGAAGGTCAGCTTAGCAGCGGAGAGAGAACGACTGGTCATCAACGTGCGCGATGATGGCAAAGGCATCCCAGAGCAGATTCAAAGATTTCACGGTGGAAGCATCGGTGTCGGATTGAGCGGGATGCGGCAACGGATCAAAGATTTTGGTGGGGAGTTGCTCCTCCAAAATGCAAATCCCGGCACGTCTCTGACGACTATTATTCCGAGAGGAACGGCAGGCCTGCTCACGACGGATCAGTCTCAAACGATGACAGCTTGACCGAAGACTTGACGTTAACTCCGGTCTGGAACGGAGATGAGCACGTTTTCATCCTGTGCGAAAAAAGCTTCCTGCAAGGCCCGAAGTCTTTGTTCTTTTCCGTGTGCTAGGCCCTAGACTGACTTTCTTCGTTTAGAAGCCGCTTGATCGTAGGTATAAGCAACTTAACGGCCTCCGTTTTCGAGACAAATGCTCCAGCCCCGAGCAGGTGGATAACTATCGACGCTTCTCCCACTGTGTAATGGCTGCTGATGAAGATGATCTTGGCAGCCGGATTAATTTCGCGTATCTCATAAGCCGCTGCTATTCCGCCAAGAGGCTCCATCACTACATCGAGCACTGCCACATCGGGCGCGTTCTTGCGAAATAGCTCAACAGCCTCAAGGCCGTTCGACGCTTCAGAAACATCCCAATTAGGTTGCTGCTGTGCGACCAAAGCACGCAAGTTGTCCCGAACGAACTTGTGGTCATCTGCGATGAGAACATGCACCATTTTGCTTTCGTCAGCCAGGAGGTGGCTGACTGCGGGGATCAATGCACTACCCACTTCAGATTTTGGTGTGAACTTAATATCACCGAACAAGCGGGCGAGGAGCGCCGCTTCCTCTGGAGTGTAATAGCTGCTCATCAAGATAATCTTGGGATTGGGCACGAACTGACGAATCTCATAGGCCGCTTCTATACCATTCATTTCCGGCATGATGATGTCGAGCACGACGACATCCGGGTGAATCTCACGAATTCGATCCAAAGCTACCTTGCCGTTTTCAGCTTCGTAGATTTTCCACTGCGGCTGTTGCGAAAGAAGTGAATGCAAGGTTCGTCGCACGAATTCCTGATCATCTACAACAAGAATAGTGGCTGCTGTCACAACGTCGCCTCGGGGCAAGGCGGGGTCGGTGGGTACGACCGCGTGTTGTCAGGGGTAAGGTACCCTCGTGCCTATGTCTGCACAATCGGGCACATACTGTATTCCACGGACGAAAGGCAAGAAATTCTAAAGTTTATCCTTTACATGGCTTTGGGTTGCTCATCACCCGACAAAATCTTGATCTGCCATGAGCCGATCCGCACAATTTCCACGAGGTGAAGCTATGATTACCTGCGATCTGTGTGGCGAAGCAAAGGATTGTTTGCAGAGAGAAATTGACGGCAAGGAATACGACATCTGCTCAGAATGCTGGAAGCCGCTGGAACAGAAACTTAGGGGCAAAGGCAGAGTGAAGAAAGACATTGTGTTCCTGCCTCCACCCGAAGAGAGGGAACGAGAAGATGAAGATAAGCCGGGGCCGGGAGAACCGCCCAAAATCTGGGGTGCGGAGGATCAGCCCAATTGACCGCTCGGACCCTGTCTATTGTCTCCGTCATTTGGACCAGAGGCTGTAATCATCCCCCCAAAATCCAGATTCAGGGCTCTCGAACTCGATGCCGAGCTTATGCAAGCCTGGAGCTTCTTCGGGGCCAGTCCATACCACCCGCGCTCGAATGGAGCGTTTGTTTTTCTGGTTTCGGACGTTGAGGATCGTCCCTGAAGGCCATGGCACAGAGGAGAGGATCAACGCCCCGTTAAGGTTGATTACCGCCGTGGTACAGGACTCCTGAATCGGCTGGACATCAAGCGCGATGCGGGCCACGATGCGCGGGCTGCGTCGCGCTGCCCTCCCTTCATTTTCGGAACTCACAGCAGACCTAGCGCGGCCAACAAGACGACCGTCACTACTGCTGTGTAGCCGAGATAGAGCAGATAGAAGAGGTTTCGGCGTTTGCGAGCTGCTTCCTTATCCATGACTGAGTGTAATTATTCGGAGACTAATATGATCTTCTGGTAAATTGGAAGACAAAGGTTGGAGCCTAGGTGTTCAATGCTGAACAGGCTGGGCCGAGCTTTACTGCCTCGCCGCCCGAATCCGTGCCAGTATAGTCGCCCGCGTCATCACCAGATTCTTCTTCTTGGCATGGGTCAGCAAACACCAGTCCGGCCAATCCAGCGCACGCAGTGTTAGCTCGTTCTGTAAAGATCACGAACGCTTGCATCGCACAGACCGATTTTAGCGTTCGTAAAACATCTCCTTTTCGCACGCCAATTCGCCGTGCTTCCGGGGTCGCAGAATCAGGGGACTACAGACGCACTGCGAGACAGCTTTTTTGAACATGCGGCCACGGTACCGACACTCACGCCCAAGCGTGCGGCAATCGTTCGCAGGGATGCCCCGGAATCGCGTAGGCGGGCAATCTGAGAGGCGTCCACGGTTACTCGCGGCCTGCCGATGCGCGTTCCCTTGGCTTTGGCGTTCTTCATTCCAGCTTTGACCCGCTCGCGGATTAGCTCCCGCTCAAACTCGGCCATCGCGCCGATGATCTTGAACATGAGTCGTCCGCTGGCCGTGCTCAGGTCCAGGTTATCGCTCAGGGAAACGAAGGCGATACCCAGGGACTCAAACTCTGCCAGCGCGTTCACCAGATGGCGCAGCGAACGGCCAAAGCGGTCCAGCTTCCAGACGAGGACCACGTCGAACCGTCTGCGCTTGGCGTCGGCCATCAGCCGGTTTAGTTCGGGCCGGGAATCTGTCGAGCCGCTCACACCGTGGTCAACGTACTCGTCGGCAAGCTTCCAGCCGCGTGCTTCAGCAAACTGGCGCATTTCGCCGGTCTGTATGCCCGCGTCTTGGCCGTGATTGACCGTGCTGACTCGCGCGTAGATCGCAACGCGGGCGCTCATCGCTTCGCTGCCTTCGGCTTTGGGCCAGGGCGCAACGTGCCTTGAGCCTTCGCCCCTTCGCTATGTCGGCCTCTCGCCGGAGCCAGAGCGTGCGGCCAGTGGGCATTTTGATTGCCGTCGATGGCTTAATCCTGCCATCCGCGAGCCAGCGGTTGAGCGTTCGAAATGAAACGCGCATCTTTGCGGCGGCCTGTCTGGTGCTGTAGGTCTTCTTCGCTTTCATCTTTCGGAGCCTCGCTAGGTTGAGGATCAATAATGCAGCCATGCGCGCCTCACAGAGCCATTAGCTCGACTTCGAGCTTCATCAGTGCATCGCGGACGTTATTCCGTGATTCTTTTGCGAGCCGGCTAAGTCTGGCGCGTTGCCGTTGCCGCCCTCTGCGTGCCAGACCGTATCCAGTAGCTCGCAATCTCGTTCGCCATACCGTAGCTGGAAAACTCAATCACGCGGCATCGGGTGAGGAAACGCGGCTCTAGGCTATCCGTGGCGTTACAGGTGAAGATAAATACGGTATTCGGTGGAAATGCCGTGGCGTCCAGCTTGCTCAATAGGGCCAATTGTGCGGCTGGCGTCATTCTGTCGGCCTCATCAACAGAGCACGACGTGGAATCCGCCCGGAGCGAACGGCAGATAATGGCAGTGTGGCAAGCTTTTTCGATGGCTTCGACTGTACATTTTTGGCTAGGGATATGGTGAACTCGCTTTCGAATCTGCACACAGAGGCTTGCGCCATGCTTGTTTTGCCGACACCCGATGGCCCGACAAAAAGCCAAGCTGAGGGGTAAGGCTGTGCCGCGAACTTCGCCAGAATGCGCTTCGGTTTATCGAGTCCAACGAACTCACTGATGCTCTTTGGCCGGTACTTCTCACTGAGCGATTGAGGGAACGCGAAAGTAGGGGTGCTCACTTCGCACCCCCATGTATCGGCGGAATAACGGAACTCCGCGAGATGGCTCCCGCATACCACCATTCGCCGTAGGATTCGCCAAGCGAATCGGCGGAGACTTGGACGTAGGCTCCGCGAGCGTAGGACAGAGCGGCAGCGAAGCGCGACGCGTCATGTAGACACATTGGAAGCGAACAATACGCCCGCGCAATTTCGCCTTGTCTGTGGGCATACTCGGTGACGCGAAAGAGTGCACTCGACATCATCGTTGCACCCCCTTGAGCGGGTCGGTCTGGGAGATGTGGAATACGGTTGTGGTCCAAGGACGGCGGATGATTCTGTGCTCGCCGGTATCCGGGTCTGTTTCCTTGCTGCGCGTTTCAATGAACGTGACGATCTTGACGCCATGCTCACCCTTGCGGACGTAGCGCCCTAGTGCCTTCCATGCGTCGAACGTGAAAATATTCTCGCGTGGTTTGATCTCGGCTTCAGGTATGCCCTTCGCTGCAAATCCAGCGAAGATCGCCGGAAAATTGCTGAACGATTGGCCCGAGACTGCCCGCGTTAGTGCTTCATCGTTTGAACGTATAGCCTTGCCTTGCTGTGCTACAGTCGCGCCAGCTTCCATCGTGATTCACCTCACGTTTGGGAGTTAGGCTCTGTCAGTCGTTGATGCGACTGGCAGGGCCGTTTTTCTTTACATCACATAGATCGTTGCGCGAATTTGCGGAGGATTTTCGGGCGATTTGCGCCGCATTGTGCGGCAAGTTGCTGACGGTCGGAGGGTTCTGCTTTATTTTGAAAAAGTCGTGGAGTTTAGGCTTCCGCCAAGGGGGTGGCCTATTTTTTGAGTGACCTTTAGCCCCGACGAAAATTTTGCGTGGGAGTTCTTGCTTCGAGTTTAGGCTTCACAAGGCCGGGTGGGATGTTTTTGAGTGACTCCTTTTGCTGCCGACGCGGAAGTGAAATGTGAATCGAAGGGGTAGGGTGGCTTGGTTGCTCGGCTTACAAAAGTCAGTTGGCGATAACGCCGTTTCTCAGGTCGTATCCCGCATCGGTCTGAACATTACGGTTGATAATGAGCCGATTACCGGCATGGGCCGAACGTCACTGAATGCTGCCGCTGATTACGACCGAAGAAGGAGCCATTCCGGCCGGGAATGGAGAGCCTGGAATCGGAGTTAGCGCGCCCGTCGTTGAGTTAATCGTGTAGACAGAAACGTTGTTTGACCCATTATTCGCGACATAAACGAAGCTTCCGGAAGGATCGACGGCAACCGAAAACGGACCCGTGCCCGCCGCAAACGGCGATCCCGTTACAGGCGTCAGCGCGCCCGTGCTGAAATTGATCGTGAAAGCCGAAACATTGTTCGAATCGCGATTGGCCACATAGACGAATCTATCCGTCGGATCGACGGTAACTGCGAAGGGAGTTGTACCGGCAGGAGCGGACGAGGATATTGCCAAAGAGCCTGAGGCGGCGTTGATTGTCAGCACCCAAACGCGCCCGCCTCGATCGGCCTCGTACGCGAAATTGCCTGACGGGTCTACCGCGATAGAGCCCGGACTTGTGCTCACCGAAAAGGGCGAGCCGCTGATGGGACTCAACGCTCCAGGGCTGAGGTTCAAGCACGGCATGATGGAGACAACGAAACAGATGCGGTACGCGGAGATTGTGCCGACAAGCGGATCGGCCGCATACACAAACCTGCCTGTCGGTACGATCGCGAGTGAAAAGGGGCCTGTGGTGCCAAAAGTTTGGGGGACTCCTGTGGTCGTGAGTACGCCGCTAGCTGAGTTGATCGTGAAGCCGGAAATGCTATTGGAAACCGAGTTCGCGACGTAAGCAAACCTTGCAGAAGAATCCACGGCGACTGACACCGGAAGAGAACCGGCTGAAAATGGCGAACCCGAGATGGCCGTGAGGGCGCCGGAGGCCGCGTCGATCGAATAGGCCGACACATCATCCGAATTTGCATTCGCTGCATAGGCGAACTTTCCGGAGGGATCAACGGTGACCGATGCGGGCGTAGTGTGCGCCGAGAACGGCGAACCCGTTATAGAGGCCAACGCTCCGTTGCCGGGGCTCACGGTATATGCCGAAACGTCGTTATCGTTGGCATTGGTAACATAGGCGAATTTGGGGACGTAAGTGGCCGACGAAGTAGCGCTCGCTAAGGCCAAAGCTCCGAGTCCGTTTCCGGTCATGGCTTCACCCAGTTGAGTCACAGCGCCGGTCGTGGTGTTGATGCCATACGCTACAAGTTCGGTACCCGCCGTGGCGAAAGCGACGTTCCCAATTGAATCCAGCGTAAAGCCCGTCAGGGCTAAAGAAGTTGCAAAAGGAGAACCTGTAACGGAGGTAAGGGCCCCTGTCGTTGTGTTGATCGAGAACACCGAAATTGTGTTCGAGACATAACTGGCGGTCACGTATAAGAATTTGTCGATAGGATCGATCGCGAGGGCGTTTGGCTCCGGAGCGGCCGCAAAAGGCGAGCCGGTGATTGCCGTCAATGCTCCCGTCGTGGTGTTGATTGTGTATGCGGAGATGTCATTACTGAACACATTCGCTGCATACAAAAATTTGCCCGAAGGATCCACGAGGAGGTCGCCGGTGCCGGCGTCCGCCGCAAATGGCGAACCCGCAACCGGAGTCAAAGCACCGGTTGTGGCATTTATGGTGAAGGCGAAAACGCCGGAATTCATGCTGTTGGTACCGCTCTCCGCCACATACAAAAACTTCCCTGTCGGGTCCACAACGAGGGCGCCCGGAGTTGTAGCGGCAAAAGGAGAACCCGTTACCGCCGTCAGGGCCCCCGTTGCGGAGTTAATCGTGTAGGCCGAAACGTTATTCGAACGCGAGTTGGATACATACAAGAACTTGCTCGAAGGATCCACAACGGCAGCACCCGGACCTGTGCCGGTTGCCAAAGGCGAGCCGGCCACTGCGGTAAGCGCGCCAATTTTCGGATCGATCGTGAACGCGGCAACGGTATTCGATGTAAAGTCCGGCACATAGGCGAACTTGCCCGACGGATCCACAACGACGTTACTCGGGGCTGAGCCCGGCGTCTGGATGTAGCCGCTGGCGCGCAGCTGGCCTGTTATCAGGTTGACTGTGTAGGTGGTTATCGTGAGGTCGAATTGGTTGAGCGCGTAGGCAAACCGCGTCGGCGGAACTGCTGTTACCGTCAGGTCGGTGGACCCGCTAACCGTTCCTGAAGTCGCCTTTATCCCGGTGTCGCCGCACGAATACGTGCAGATCTGGCCGGCTGTCACGGTGCTCACCAACCCGGTCGTGCTGATGGTTGCAACTGCGGGCGCTGAAGAACTCCAGGTTACAGAGTTCGTCAGATCCTGGATGCTGCCGTTGGTGAACGTTCCGATTGCAGTGAATTGCTTTGTCACATTTTTGATAATGAAAGAGTTGGCGGGGATCACAGTGATCGAACTTAGGGTGGGCGCTATCACATTGAGCGTTGTGGAACCGGTTACTGCACCGGAAGCGGCCATGATGATGCTGCTGCCGCTCGCAACCGCGGTCGCCAAGCCAGCGTTATTGATCGTCGCGACGGTTTTTGTCACAGACGTCCAGGTGACTGAACTCGTCAAATCTTGCATGCTCCCATCGCTGAAGGTTCCGGTGGCCGTGAACTGCTGCGCCGTGCCAGCGACGATGGTGGGATTAGGCGGCGTCACTGCGATCGAGTTCAGTCTTGGTGTGACCGTCAGTTTGGTTGACCCGTTCACTAGCCCTGAGGTTACGGTAATCGTGCTGCTGCCTGATGAGGCGCCATTCGCCAGACCGCTGCCGCTGATTGTCGCGACGGTAGTGGACGAAGAGGTCCAAGTGACAGAGCCTGTCAAATCTTGCTTGCTGTTGTCGCTGAACGTGCCAGTGGCGGTAAATTGCTGCGTTGTCCCTTGGGTGATGGATGGGTTAGCGGGTGTAACAGCGAGCGACGCCAGAGTCGGCGAGTTGCCGTTACCGCCGGTACCTGAAGAACTCCCACCTGACGGAAGCGGGTTATCAACATTAACTTTGCAACCCGCGGCGAGCAAGACAAAGGTCGAAATTATAAGAAAGACGAAGGGGGGTATCCTTCGACCTGAGGCATTCCTGGGCAACATGTGCGGCCTCCTAGATTCAGCGTTCCTGAGCAAGGAGGACCCTTTGGAGGTCCGCACAAGGCAGATTACGGGAACAGTCATTCCACCACTTGGGCGCCGCTGATGGGGGCGCATAATACGCAGGCGGCCCGGCTAAGTCAAGGTAGAAAGGTTCCTCACAAAAGCGGCAGGTGGATGTCCTTTCTCATCGAAAACCCAAACTTCCCAACGTGGCGTTGCAGCACTGGAGATGACGGGATTGACTATTAGCAAGCCCAGAATCGCCGTAAAGACGAGGGTAGCGATAGTGCGAAGAACTTTTACTGGATCACGCGGGATATTAAGCCGTGCAGAAATCTAATTGCAAGAAACACACGAGTCAACTCCTGTGAAGTCACCTTCTCGGCAACTGGCTCCTACCCCGTCCGCATAGCCGCGCTTGAAGTTTGCCGCCGTCTGCGATAAAAACGGCCCAGCGGGAACCCCTGATGGCCGCAGAGTGAAGACTGTTTGCCACGCGCTCAGGACATAAGCATCTCTCTCGTTGGCTTTGAAAACCATAGGGCCAGACCCGATCTGCGCGATCCCTCCGGCTTCTGGCTATGTGTCAAGGTCGAGGACGTGTCGCCCTTCATGGACGCTTTCAGGTCTTCGCCAGAGGCGTTCCATGAGTTTCTGATCGAGCAGCGAGTTGGCAAGAAGACGCGGACCTCAACCCTGAGTGCTCAGATCGTCAAAATCGAGGAAGGTCCAGTTGAAATGCGGGTGTTGATCCGCCCTCATCCCTCTATCGAGGCTGCGTTGATGCCGCTGCTTCATTGAACCCGTCGAAAATTTACAGTCGTCTCCGCCTTGAGCTTTCGCACGCGCTCCATAACCTCTTCCTTTGAGAGGATTCCTTTGTCCGCCAATAACTCGTAAATAGCTTCGGTGAGGATCATGTTGTAGTGCGCGATTTCCTCGACCGACGCCGTTACCTTGCCTTCTTTAGCATCCACGTTTCGGTCCTCCCTTGACTGGTTTTGCTGAGGCTGCATAGATAGGTCGAGTTCAAGTGGGAGTCAAGGGGAGCCATACAATGACGCGTCGGATTCGCTTTGTGTTGGTAGCACTGTTGGTCGTCATACCTGTTTGTGCTCAAGAAGCAGGTTCAGCCCATTACGAGCACAGCGGCCAGGCATTGTTACCCGATCCGAACGTTACTCCCGGAGACGCGGTAACGACTGATGCTCAGACAGTTTGCGTGCCCGGATATGCGCGACGCGAGCGGAACGTCCCTCCTGAAGTGAAGCGAGAAGTCTATGCGCTCTATGGCGTTCACCCATCGACGCAAACGCGGAATGGAAAGCGGGTGAGGGTCTGTTGCGAGGTGGACCATCTGATTAGCTTGGAACTCGGCGGCTCGAACGACATCAAGAACCTTTGGCCGGAGCCGTATTTTCCTCTGCCAGGAGCACGCCAGAAGGATGCGCTCGAAAACTGGCTGCACAAACAGGTTTGCGCCGGGAAGATACCATTAGCGGATGCGCAGGCGATGATTTCGAGGGATTGGTACGAAGCCTATTTGTCTATGAAGAAGAAGCGTGATTAGTCCGCTCGGCTGGATGCTTTCGGTCGATCACTTCCATAATCCGCTCGGCTACTCCCAAAGCGCCCATTAAAAAACTCTCGCACGCCGGGTTGCCGGTCCGTCCATCCCACGCCAAATCCTTCAATCGCGGAACCAGCAGAACAGCGGTCACAACGGCGAGTGTGCGTTTGCGCCCTTCGTCCACGACGCGATTATACGCGCTTCGCCTGTTGTTCGCCTAGCTGAACTTGACGGTGCTGCGCGGCGACTAAGAGTCGGCGGGTTTTTCGACTATCGGCTGTGAAGCTTATGCCGGGGCTTCGAGCGGAAGTTGTTCTTGTTCAGGTTGCGGGTGGGCGGGCGGCGCCGGGGAATTTAGGTCGCGCCAGAGTTCCATCGCGCTTGCTGTCCGAAACGCAACATGCCTCCGTAGCGCCTTCTCCAACGCGAAGCTAAAAGGCGCAGGGAGTTGCAAAGCTAATTCTCTGGGTTTGCCCTCCCTAACCTCCTGGGCAGTGAAGCGAATCTCTGTCCCGGTCGCCAGATGCAAAAAGAGTAACCCGCAATGGTAAATGTCTATCCGATGGTCGAGAGGCCCAAATTCTGATGATTCCACCGCTTCAGGCGGAAGCATCCACAGTGCCCTTGTGTTTGTCGCATCTATCTCGGTGAAGAGCTTCGCAACACCGAGGTCACCGAGCTTAAATTGAATTGCACCGGGTTCTTCTGAATTCATTTCGTTCTTTGCGAACGCTGCAAACACATTGCCAAGATGTATGTCTTGATGGACTGTTTGATTGTTATGAATGTAATGAACCGCTTGTAAGAGGCAACGAGCAATGGGTTTCAGCCAGAGAAGACCGTTGAATCCTTCTAACAGGAACAGGCTCGTCAATGGGCAGTAGCATCGCTCGGTAACGATGTAGAAAGTCTCGCGGAATTCAAATGCGTCGAAGACATAAGTGATATGAGGATGTCGCAGGCGCAGCAGTTTTTCGAGTTCTGCTTCGGTCGCTGCCTTCACTTTCTCGTATGGGCCGAGCGGTTTCATGACCTTAGCTGCAAGGCTATTGTTCCAGACATCGACACAGCTATAGACCAAACCAAAATGTCCTTCGCCGATTTTCTCTCCCATCGTGTAGGTATTGCCTGTCGCTTCACTTGTGATGATCTCGCCCGGCGTCGGCGGAGTGACCCAGTTTACGGGCGGTCCCGGAGCCAACGTAGGTGCAGCGACTTCGGAAGGAGGGGCCACTGGTGCAGAAGATTCGGACATGCAACGGGGATTTTATCATGCAGTACCGTAGGGCAGCGCCTGACGGAAATGGGGCCTGGCAAGAGCGCTTTTGGCTCCAATTCCAGAAGTACAGAATTCATTTAGGCTTCGCTACTCCGCCATCGCCCGCGCGCAATTGCAAAAATAGCACTCAAATCCAGCTAATCGCTTTAAGGACAGTCGAGCGCGCAAGCACGTGCGCGCTGAGCGGCGCTGTTCATGTAAAACCCGCCGTTTCGCTGCAAATGGCTATAGTCGCTGAGTCACATTCGTCGAAAAGCATCCCCGACCTCAAGTCGCGGTTCAGCTTCGGTTCCGGCAGACGAGGACGCGCTCCTTGTTCCTCAGCCCTTGTGCACAAACTGACCTTTAGGCCAGTTGTTTACCGATGGTCCTCACCGATAGGCTTTTAAGCGAGCACACCCAGCGATGCTCGACTTCGGAACAGTCCGGGACGGTTTGATTCGCGCGGCTTGCGCCGTGCTCGTGCAACGCTTAGTCACGATCGCTTCTTCGATCTTGCGAAGCTGGCATGACTGGCAAAGCCGAAGTAGGAGCGAACTATCCATTCTTGAGCGTCGCGAGACCCAGGGCTGTCCCTGCAACCGAAAACAGCCCGACCTTCACGCTGGACGTTTCCGAGCTTCTGACGGACCCGCGCCCTTCCCGCTGGCAGCTTGACCTCACCAACCCCGCCAATCGGCCTCAAATTAGAAAAGTTCTCACTCAAATCCGCCTAATCGCTTGAGAACACAATGGGCGCGCATACACGCGCAACGCGCGACCTTTGTTTGGCGTAACTTGGCGAAGCGCTTTACGAGGCCTTGCCGATGCAGCCGGGAGCCGTTTTGTCGCGATTTTGGGCCTAAATCGTTGATTACAAAGCGCGAGGCTGTCTAAATGAGGGTATCCGCGCAACTCGTATCGGGTGGCGGTATGTTACTGAAAATGCGTAGGATAGCTTATCCAGAGGAAGGGCTTAGCGTAAAGCCTTGTATTTCAGTTACTTAATAGAATTCAGCAAGAAACGAAACAGCGTGATCCGTTTGCCACCGATTCAATTTTTGCGATGCATCCCGGCGTCCAAGCCCTCACCGCCTGTCACGGCCTTTTTCTCGACGACAAATGACTCCGCTTCTCCACGTCCCGAAGAAGATCAGAAAGCGTGATACCGAAACCTTTCGATAGCGTTAGAAGCGTGTCCAGACGGGGAATGCGCTCCGCCCGTTCGAGCAGGCCAATCGCCGTTCGATGCAAGCCACAGCGGTCCGCAAACTCCTCCTGTGACCAATCGTGAGCTTCGCGCAGTTCACGGATTCTTTCACCAAGAGCTATGAGTACGCTTTGCATCCCGGAGAGAATGGGAGCAAGGCGCGTCAACGTCTACTGACAGGTCGTAGACAGACAGATCGTCTCTATAGTAGGGTGTGGGGCCATCCCCATATTTCTGTGCCATCCGAGGCGTTGAATGAACCATCATTACAAGACTATTGCGCAGGTAAGTTTCGGGTTGCTCGGGTTCGTTGGATTACTTTTGCTGTCCATCTTCTACCTGCGTGGAGTGGTGTGGGCTTCAGCAACATTCTTTCCATGGCTCGTCGCTGCAGGCGCAATCGCATTGATTGTTTGCAATGTTATTCTTCTGCCCCTCTCGGTCTTCAAGAGAACGCGCTCGTGGGCCGGTCTTGGTTATTACTACTCCTCATATGTGTTCGGGACTTTGCTCTTCGCGTATTCATGCATAGCGGCCTACAAATATTGGGGGTACGTGGGCCTATTTGTCGGACTGTTCATGGCTGGTATCGGCGTCCTTCCCATCGCGTACCTTGCGACCATAGTGCACCACGATTGGCAAATCGTGGGGAACTTGGCGGTCGGAACGGCAGCAACCTTTGGGCTGAGAGCGTTTGGAGTTTATCTCGCCTTGGAGAAGGAATCCCAACGAGTATCTGGCAGTGATGCAGTTTATAACTATGACGCGCAACATGCGCCGAAGGCGGATGTAGATTATGACGCTACGGCAGAGAACGTGCCATATTGTGGGGAATCCGATGAAACCTCGCTGCACGAATTTGGCCACGCGCACGGTAAGGTGCAGGTGGAGTCCACTCCGCAGAAAATCCGTGAGGACCGAGAGGTTGGAAGTTCTTGCGACGAGGGTCCGTTAGATGAGCAATCAAGAAGAATAGACGAAAGCACAAAAGAGCACGGCTTTGCTTACGAGCAAGTCAAGGCGTTCGACAATAAATTTGAGTTCGATGCGACAGTTCTGACGTGGAGATTCATTCACCAAGCATTAGAGATCGCTCTGAGCAAAGGCTACACGTCCACTGAGATCGCGCGCTCGTTCACCCACAACCTAGCGCAAGCCATAGCTGAATCCGGCGCCATTGTGCCAGAAAGCGCAGAAAAACGAGTTGCGCTTAGTGCGACAGGGCTGGCTTGGCGCGGTATTCACAGCACCCTCTTGTGCTCTCTCGTTCGTAGGGAGAGTCTGCCCCATCCCGAAGTCACGGACCAGTGTGCCCAGCATATTGGCTCCTTTACGGAGAGGCTGGAGATCGCACTGGTCGATGGGGGCGTACTATCAATTGCACAAGTTACCGAGATACGCCAACAATCGCTCACCGTATTGGTCGAAGCCATCACCACTTTGCCGGTTATGACTCAGGCTATTTGGGAAAACGACTTTGGTGGCATCGGGTTGCCGACTGAAGCAGAGATATGGGAGAAGCTCGCGGAGCTTCAAACTGAGATCAAGCAACGGGAGTTTTTTGCAGCGAAGCTTGAGGAGCGCGGCGAACAAGCGGCTGGGAACACGGGCGCTCGCATGGAAGAAATCCGAGACGAAGATATTCCATTCTAATCCACGACCTTGTGGCAATAGTCCGAACGCCGACATTGGCGCAACTTTAGGGAACAACTCAAGCAAAGACCTCTTCCTGAATGTCATACTGCTTGGCACACTCCGCTTCGAGATATCCGCGCAGCCGATTGATGTGCGCGCCATAGGCGCAGACGATTTTTGTTGGACCCGTCGCCTCTTCTGCTCAGCGGCGCTTTTGTCTGCAAAAACGCACAATTAAACCGAAGGTCGTGCGTTCGTTGGACTGACGATAAACTGGGAACAACGCTGGGAACAAACTGGGAACAGAACACCCCGGAACAGGGTCAAACAGCCCCTACCAACCACCACGTAAGTCATTGAAAGGCAAAGACGGGCTATTGCTTGTTACAACTCATAACCCGAAGGTCGCACGTTCAAATCGTGCCCCCGCAACCAATCTTCAAGCAGGGCCGGACGCCAGAGTCCGGCCTTTTTGTTTAGGGCAGCACTGAACTGCAGGGTCCCCGGGCCTCCCACCCATTGCCATTTTCCCAATTGATATTTGCAGCGGTTTATTTGCGGCGTGAACTGCTTCGAGATCGCTGGTTGGGCTCGGAACAATCTCGGGCTATGCTTGTCCACGAAGACCTTGGGAGAACGATTCTTATGAACGCGATGAATGTTACCAACGCTACGGACGCCATGAATGCCGCGACCGCCAGTACCGTCGATGACACGGAACAGGTCCGCTGGGACCTCAGCATCCTTTATTCGGGCATCGACGATCCTCGGCTCGATTCCGACTTGAAGGCGCTCGAGGCCATGGCCAAGCGCTTCGCGGAAAGCTTACCGGGGCAAGCTCGCGGAACGCCTGGCTGCGGCCATCGGCGACTACTCGGAAATCGAGATGTTACAGGGCAAAATCGCATCGTATCTATCCCTGCGCGAGAGCACGGATCTGGCGAACGCGGCGGTCAAAGCCAAACACGCCCAGGTTCAGCGCGAATTGAGCGCCGTGCTGGGCGAGCACCTCACCTTCTTCGAATTGGAACTTGTGCAGATAAGCGACGCGACACTCGCTGCCTGGTATGAACGAGATCCGATCGTTGCCAGGCATCGTCCCTGGATCGAGCATGTACGGCTCTTCAAGCCTCATTTCCTCAGCGAACCGGTGGAGTCGGCGCTCACCAAGCGCTCCCCGTTTGACTCCGGCTCCTGGAGTGAATTCTTCGACGAGTTGGAGGCGGACCTGGAGTTCAACTTTCGCGGCGCCACGAAAAGCCTCACCGAACTGCTGCACACGCTTACAAAATCCAAAGATGCCCAGGAGCGGGCCGAGGTACTGAAAGTCGTCAACAATGGCTTGACCGGACCGTTTGCAAAATACTCCGCGCAAACGCTCTATATGGTCGCCGGCTCAAAAGCCGTGGAGGACAAGGAACGCGGCTACGCGCACCCCATGGATCGCCGCAACAAGGCCAACCGCATTCCCGACGCCGTGGTCGACGTTCTGCACAGCAGCGTCACCTCGCTGGGCGGCCCGCTGGCGCGCCGCTATTACAAGCTCAAAGCGCGCCATCTGGGAGTTCCCGTGCTTCGCTGGAGCGATCGCGACGCGCCCATGCCCTTTGCCGATACCACCATCATTCCTTTCCGCGAAGCCGAGGAGATCGTCACCACGGCTTACCAAAGCTTCAGCCCCGCACTGGCGGAGATCGTGAGAAGCTTTTTTCGCGAGCGCCGCATCGACGCGCCGGTGGCCAAGGAAAAGCGCCAGGGCGCGTTCAACTCCTCGCAAGTTCTGCCCGGCGGGAAGCCTGTCTCCTACACTCTCCTGAATTATCTGGGAAGCAACACGGACGTGATGACCCTGGCGCACGAACTGGGCCACGGCGTCCACGGCATTCTTGCCGGCGAAGCGCAGGGCCCGCTGATGTTCCACGCGCCCATTGCCTACTGCGAGACGGCATCCGTATTCGGCGAAATGACCACCTTCACTTTTCTCCAGGACCGCCTCACTCGCGGCGGAGATAAGAAATCGCTGCTGGCATTAATCATGGGCAAGATCGACAAGATGCTGAACACCATCGTCCGGCAGATCGGCTTTTCCAATTTCGAGCGGCGGCTTCACGGCATGGATGAGTCCTACAAAACCTGGGGGCAGCCGGCGAAGCTGTCGGTCGAGGAGTTGAGCGCCATTTGGCTGCGCACGGCGCGGGAACTCTACGGCCCGGAAGGCGAAATCTTCACCTACGAGAATAGCGATCGCCTGTGGGCTTACATTCCTCACTTCCACAGCCCGTTCTACGTATATGGATACGCCTTCGGCGAACTGCTCACGCAAAGCCTCTTCGCGCAGCGCCGCCGTTTGGGCCCTCGCTTCGAGCCGCTTTACCTCGACCTTTTGCGCTCCGGCTCGACGAAAAATGTCGTGGAACTCCTCGCGCCTTTCGATCTCGACGCCAGAAGCGAAGCTTTCTGGAGGGAAGGGCTCACCGGCGGCTTAGGCTCGTTGATCGAGGAAGCCGAAGAGATGTCTCGCTCCTTGGGGTTGGTCTAAGGACGATAGGCATGCAGCGCTGCGGGGCCAATCGCGTTGACCCAATTGCGTTGACCCAATCACGTTGACCAAGACCGCGCGCCTAAATACACTACTCGCCAAGACTACCCAAGCAACGAACTGCCAATCCGCGCCGTCTACCGGATGAGGAGATTGGAATGAGAATCAAACACGCCGCTTTCTTCCTGCTCGTTCTCGCTGGTATTTCTCTCGTTCGTGTGCCTCTATTCGCGCAAGCGCCGCCATCCTTTCCTCCCGACCAGCTCGATCAATTGGTGGCACGAGTCGCTCTCTATCCGGATCCGCTGTTGGCGCAGATTCTTACCGCCTCGACATTTCCAGACCAAATACCCGACGCCGCCCATTGGGCCGATCAGCACCATTACCTCACCGGCCAGGCCCTGGCCGATGCGATTCAGGGCGACCAGGTTCCCTGGGATCCCAGCGTGCAGGCGCTGCTTCCGTTTCCGTCTGTGCTGGAGATGATGGCTTCGGACATGAGGTGGACCACGGACCTCGGTAACGCGTTCCTGGCGCAGCCACAGGACGTGATGGACGCGACGCAACGGGAACGTCGCAAGGCCAGGGATTTCGGTTACCTCCGCACCAACGGCCAAATCGTGGTCGGCGGAGGACCGTACATCACGATTATGCCGGCGAATCCCGCTTTTCTCGTTGTCCCCGCTTATGATCCGGGAATCGTTTTCTTCGCGCCGCGGCCCGGTTTCGTTGTGGGCGGCGCCATCCGCTTCGGTTTTGGAGTGACGCTCGGCGGGTTCTTCCGGCCTTGGGGCTGGGCCCCTGGTTTTTATGGCCGCTTTGACTGGGGCGGGCACGCTTTATTTATCAATAACGCCCGCTGGGGACGGACTTGGGTCAATCGCGGCGCATACGTTCATCCTTATCCTGGAGTCCGGCGATTTGCGCCCGGCGCGAGGCCCGCGGAACAGCATGCGCTGCATGAACGAAGCACGCGAGAGCGGCAAGATGCCCGCGAAGGACGCCGTGGACGAGAGGAGCACCGGCGCTAATCAAACGCCGGTGTGCTTCGGCGCTCGGAAGCATTCAAGACAGTTCGACGAGTAGATCGATTACATGGATAAATCGACGCTCCTATTATCGGCGATCGTACTGGCGGTATTTGGAACGTCAGTCGCTGCCGGGCGCCCTTCCTGGGGCATATTCACCGGCCTCGCCATTATCCTCTTGGCCGCCGGATTGGCGGCCGGAGCGCTGCCCATGCGCTCCGACGATTACTTCGACGAGCGCGCCGGGGCGGGCCAGCGAATCTCCAGGAGCTTGGTCACGCTAAGCTCTACGGCGATCGTGGCCATCTATGCCGCCGGCTATTACCGCACCAGTGCCGCGGCGCATAAGTTCGATTCCCAGACGGTGGAGGGAAGAACCGTCGCCGAGGCTGTGCCAGCGCCGCCGCCCGCGCCGGAAAATCCGCCGACCCCGGCGGAGCCACTCGGCACTTCGTCCTCTACTCCTCCTGCGGTGAAGAAGAATGTCCGCAAGCCGGCTGCCGCGAATCGCAAGTCAGATTCGGCCTCCACGGAGCCAGGCGAATCGCCGGCGTCAGCCTCCGGAACCGGCGCGAATGCGGCAGCCAAGGCAGCGGCGAGCGCGCAAATCGCAATATAAGGACGGCGTATTTCTTGGCTGGGGCAGTTGCCGCCACGGCGATATCGAAGCCTCGGTTCAGATTCAGGACGGCAAGATCGTCACGGCGACGATTACCCAATGCTTGACGCGCTATTCGTGCAGTTGGATCTCTCCCCGAGTTCCTAGTCCCGTTCTGCCGGACTTGCCTCGCGAGGTCGTGGAAAGGCAGAGCGCCAAAGTCGACTACGTTTCCGGAGCCACCGAGAGCAGCTATGCATTCGCCGATGCCATCACTGCAGCCTTATCCAAAGCGAGCGAGTGACGATATCGTCCGCACCGCCGTTCGCATGGGCACCTTTGTGACCATTCACGTGGTCGGGGCGACTGCCGCCCACAAATCGGAAGCGCAGTCGCCGATGCTTCGCGAAGAGGCCGTCGAGCGCGCCTTCGCATGGTTCGATCGCGTCGAGGAGTGCTGCACGCGATTTGACTCCGGCAGCGAAGTGATGCGGCTCGCGGCGCAGGTTGGCGTGCCGGTTCCCGTCAGCACGCTTCTGTACGAGGCCGTGCAATTTGCGTTGGCCGTGGCCGAAGAGAGCGGCGGCGCCTTCGATCCCACCGTCGGCCACGCCATGGAAACGCGCGGCTTCAACCGCGAGTATCGCAGCGGCCGGGAGATTCGCACCGCGCTCGACTGCGGCCGCGCTGCTCTTGACGGCGGCAGCCCGGTCAGCTATCGCGACGTTCGCCTCGATCCCGAGCGCCACACGATCACCTTGCTGCGCCCGCTCATTATCGATCTTGGGGCCGTGGCCAAAGGGCTCGCGGTCGATCTCGCCGCGCGCGAGCTTTTCTCCTTCGAGAATTTTGCCATCAATGCGGGCGGCGATCTTTACCTCGGCGGACGCAATCCGGAAAGCGAACCGTGGTCGATCGGAATCCGCCATCCTCGAAGCGACGCCGAGCTGGTCGAGGTGGTCCGCGTATCCAATCGCGCCGTCTGCACCTCCGGCGATTACGAAAAGCGCGGCGCCGATGGCGGCCATCACATTCTCGATCCGCGCACCGGAGCTTCAGCCAATGGCGTGGCGAGCGTGACCGTGATCGCTCCGACCGCCATGCTCGCGGATGCGCTGGCGACGGCGGCTTTCGTTTTGGGTCCCGGCGGAAGGGATTCGGCTGTTCGATCGCCTGGGCGTGAATGGCTTGATCTTTTCTATTCCAGGGTCTATTCCTGGGTCCACTCCGGACTCTTCCACCGATTGCGCCGCGGCGGATTCGCCCGCGCTCACGCGATTTGCCACTCAGGCCATGCATGAGTACCTCTAGTTCGGCGATGTGGCGATTCTTCCAGACGCCCAAAGGCCTGCTCATTATCGTGCTGGCGATTCTGGTTGCGGTCACCGCGCCGCACGAGGGAATCCGCCGAATTGCTCCCGGCCTGGCCGCGGCGGTTGTCGTCGCGGGAGTGATGGACCTGCTGATCCTGCGCAAGATGCACGGCGACTGGGAATTTCCCAGCGGCGCGGTGCTTACCGGCTTGATCGTGGCCATGATCTTGACGCCGCAGGAGCCCTGGTACGTCGGCGCGTGCACTTCGGCGATAGCCATTGGCAGCAAATACATTGCGCGCACTCGCTCGGCCAACATCTTCAATCCGGCGGCTCTGGCGCTGGTGGCCACGTTCTACATTTTCAATACCGGGCAGAGCTGGTGGGGCGCTTTGCCTGAAATCACGCCCTGGGCTTTGCTGCTGCTGGCCGCCACGGGCATCTTCATCACGGACCGCGTGAACAAATTTCCGCTGGCGCTGGTTTTCCTGGGCGTCTATTTCGGCCTGTTTACGCTCACTACTTACGTGAGCGAGCCGGGCAGGGTCGCCGAAGTGTTTCGGGCGCCGGACCTTCATGCCACGCTCTTTTTCGCGTTCTTCATCCTTACAGACCCGCCCACTTCGCCCGTCCGGTATCCGGATCAAATCGTTTGCGCCGTGCTGGTGGCCCTGGTGAGTTTCGGCATCTTCCAGTGGGTGGGCGCGGCGTACTACCTCCTGGCCGGGGTGCTGGTCGGCAATATCTGGGAAGCCTGGCACCGCTGGTATCTGTTCTCCCGCCGGCGCGTCGCCCCCGAGCCGACTTAGCATCTCGAAGGACCCTCCCCCTGGCTTTTTTCGTAAGTGCGCATTCTACGGGTCAAGCAAATTCGTGGAATCAGTAACTTACAGCAAACATGGCAACTTAGCACACGATAGAAGCACATAGATACGATAGAAGCCAGCTTTTACACGACAATTACACGACAAAATCTAATGATCAGAGCCCTGCTGAGGCAGTTTCACGGCGCTCTTTGAACTTGTCGAACATCTCCCGCCGGCCGCGTTTCTGGCTATAGCTTGGATTCAAAATCTTAAACCAACTTTGTGGCGTCGAGGAATACCGCCCGTGTTGATGTTTGGCTCGATTCCCTCCAGGTCCTTGTCGCAGATGGCCCGGAAGATGGCCGATAACAAAAATCCTTTCCTGAGAGTCTCTCGTCACAACCCCACCACGGCAGGTATTCAGCTTTAGTTCATTGCGGCACCCATCGCAACGGGGTGTATCCTCATGGCCCTGAATTAAGAGAGGGCGTAAGTGCTGCCGTTTAAAACGCTATATATCGATTCGAGTATTTTTATTGCCGCAGGTTGGACTGACGTTTCGGCTCAACTGAGAGGGGTGATTTCACTTTCACGAATCCTCAGGGTAAATGTGGTTTTGCTGCAGCCAGTCGAGAGGGAACTTGAGGCTCACTGGATGAGAGACTGCAACCAAACCATGCAAAAACTTGAAGGTATTCTTGTCAATGCGAACACTCTCTTAGGCAAAGTGAATCAGGGCACAGAGCTACGGGTGCCGACCAGAGAGGAAATTCGGGCTGCATATCAAAAACGCGTTGAGGAAATAATCGGTTCGGGACTTGAAAGAGGTGAAGCCGAGCCGCGGACAATGAGTGAAGTCTTTGACATGGCAATCTGGCGCACGAAGCCATTCGACGAGAAAGGTAAAGGATTTCAAGACGCGGTTATCTGTCTTGCTGCGATAGATCATTTTGCTCAATCCCTGCCGAGGCAAGGTGGCACCGGAAAGGGATTCGAAGGCATACATCGTTCGTCGGCAGACCAGACTTTGGCTTTCGTTGCCGGGGACGGTGACTTTGAGGAGGAAACGTTAACCCGATTTGCAAGGGCGAAGGGCGTCAATCTGATCCTGTACCGAAGCCTGGATGATGTGGATAACATACTGACTGGACAGCTAGAGGAGGCTGTGCAGAGGATATGGGGAGAAGATCGCAGCGTTGCGGCTGACGCCGTTAGACGTGAAAAAGATCGATTAGAGGCGTTCATCAATAAAAACTTGGAAATCCCTCAACAGTCAGCATTCTTGGGTGAAATACTCCGCGTCAACAAAATCAGTTTTCAAGAAGTTCTGGCTACCCACACTCCTCTTCCTGTCAAAAGGCCTACGCCCTTTAAGTTTTCGGCGGATATCAAGGTTTTTGTGCATGCAATCGTTAAACAAAATGCATTTTTCTGGCCGACCCCAAGTCCTAAACTCAAGGTAGGCGGGGAATCTGCTGCCGTTGTTAATCCATTCCTCGCCACGCCCCCTTTAGCGAGCATGGAACCACAAGAACAAGCTTTGGAGCGTACAGTCGAAATTGAACTTCGGGCTGACGACCAGACTTACACGCGGATCGAGCCAGTTTCAGTCAAACTTAAGTGACTGTTGGGGGACGAACGAGTGAAGGATTTTCCGCCGGAATCCGTCGGCTCTTCGACTCCTCCCGAGCGTCCCTCAACTGAACCACAAACGGCTCCGTCGGCGGCTTGCCGAGATTAGCGGCCGGGCTGCACATGTATCGGGCGGCTTTGCCAAAGGGCGATTAACTCCTCGTCCGTCATTTTGCGGAGGCGGGCCCTAACCGGCCCAGATTGCGACCGCCGTATATCATGAGACAAACGTCAAGGACGCGCCTCTGGAAGCGCGGATCGACCTCACTCTGCACGCCATTTCTCACCAGGTAGTCTCTGATCTGTTGTCCGGGCTGGCCGTCCAAAGCGTGATCGAATGCCACAAGATATTCAGCGTAAGTTTGGAACGGGGCGGAAGGCTTCCGACCTATAAGTGCGCTAAGTCCCTTCTTGGCATATTTGTCCCAAGCCGCGAATCGCTCTGGCCTCACAAAGGCGGCCACTTTCGACAAAACGGAGGTAATGCGCCTCGTACCGTTGCGGGTTCCGAAGTGCGGTCGCAGTTGAACTTCGAGTTTGTCAAGTGCGTGCCCAGTATCATCGTGGATAGCCCCCAAGAACTCAGGCGAGTTGCCAAGCATGAGCCGGAATTCGTTCTGGGTTCCGTGTCGTATTGTCCTTCCAACACTATATTCTCTGCAGAAGGACGCGAACCTCTTTCGGTCAGCGAGAAGCGGAGTGTCGCAGATAGGTCCGGCATGCTCGAACACATCGTGCCATTTGGCCCAATTGTCCCGAGCGACTTGAGTTGATTTCTGTATCAGGTTGTCATCAAACATGCTCGGAAGTTAGAGGTAGGCTGTTCCTTCTTCATTGCAACGGCGCTGTCGGCAACTTCTGCAAACAAAGACGAAGTACTCGGGTTTGTTACCTCCAGTGGGCAGATTCAGCCTAAGAATTCTTCGCAATCTTGCCTTTATTCATGGCCCCATTGCACATGGGCTGTCTCTACTTCGATTCCGCCCTCGCCACGCTGTCAATCCGTTTAGGACTGATCTGCCTATTCATCTTCTCTCTCGTGTCCCATAACACCGTCAGCCGCCTCTAACGGTATCCCACGGTACCACTGGTAATCGTATATGTCATAGACTCGCACATCGTCTCCGGCAGCTTGAAACTGGTCTACGAGGGGCCGAAGATGACGCCGCCCGCAGAGCACCAGAGCAGTTTCATGCTTTTGGCTTTTTACGCGCTCAAACATAAATCGCTCAAATATTCGATAGGCTGCCAGGCGAGCAGCAGGATCGCGGTCATAATCAGGAGTTCTCACGCCCTGACGTTCTCGCTCATCTAAGGGCATCGTTATATTCGTATAATCTAGCCGGAACTCTTGAGCGAGCTTGCCCCCTAAACACGGAGCGTCAAACTTCGCCTCTTCGGCAATGTGCTCAATACGATTCGCAGTGATGATCTGCCGCAGAAAGGCGTCGAGTGCGGACTTTTGATCTAGCTCATCTGCACGGCCCGATTCAGTCCAACACTTCGATCCAGAGTTTTGAAGGAAGTGATTCAGCCCAAAAATGTGAATCTTAGCCATTCCAAATTCGGTCACGAGACACATTCTCTGATATTCCCAAAATCTCCCGCACCTTCGCCCGCGCCGTAACTTCCCCGGGGACTTCTCCCTCGCTGTTCCAGCCATTTGTGGAATGCCCGGAATTCCACGGTGTGTTCGACGGGAGTGTCTCTGGCCAGAACTCGGATTGTAAAGTTCTGGCCGATGTCCTCGACCCAACTGCATTGGCGGATCGCCCGGAGCCCGAGCGCGACCGCTTCATAGAGGCTTTCGGCGGTGACTTCGGCGCTGTGCTCGATTCCTTCGGCATCGCGGATGGTGACACGGCATGAGCGGACCGACATAGGCGGAGGGTAGCATATTCGCTTTCTATTCGCTACCATCAACTGGGTTGAAATCAGGATTGGCCTCGAAGAATCCACGCTGAGTCATGCGGCTCCATGCCAATATGCGGGTAATAGGTTCGAGCTTTGGGAGCCGCCAGAAGTATGAGATGGGTATGCAAACCGGCTGCGTCGTGGGTTCGTCGGAGGAGTTCGCGGCCAATTCCACGTCCCTGGAATGCTTGGTCTACCGCTAAATCTGATAGATACGTGCAGTAGTTGTAATCTGTAATCGCACGCGAGATGCCGACCAATAGCTCATCAACCCTTGCCGCGAAGATTAGGTCAGCATGCCTGAGCATTCCTTGGATCACATCAGGTCGATTAACTGGTCTCCTCTCGGCCAGTGTTGAACGCACTAGAACATCGATGAATTCGTTCGCGCTTAGGTCGGGTTCGAGCTTGTAGGTTATTGCCATGCATTCCCCCACAGAACTCCTTTGAGCGGGCAGCCGCAGAAGTGGAAGGTAGCATATTCGCTTCGAACACTACATCGGCATCGATTACTCCGGCGCACAAACGCCCAGGTCAAGCCTCAAGGGTCTCAGAGTCTATGAGGCCGACCGTTCGAGTGCCCCGCGAGAGGTTCCACCGCCATCCAGCCCGCGTAAATATTGGACTCGCCGTGGCATCGCCGATTGGCTCGTGCAAAGGCTCTCCGAAAATCAACCGACGTTGGTAGGAATCGACCACGGTTTCTCATTCCCGCTGCAGTACTTCCAAAAATACGGTCTGTCGCTGAACTGGTCGTTTTTCCTTGATGATTTCCAGCGCCACTGGCCCACTGACGAGGATATCTACGTCTGTTTCGTCCGCGATGGCAGCAGCGGAAATGGTGCCGCCCGCTCAGGCAATTCCCGATGGCGGCGGTTGACGGAAATACGAGTACGTGCCAAGTCAGTGTTCCAATTCAATGTCCAAGGTTCAGTCGCGACATCAACACACGCCGGTATTCCATGGTTGCGCTACATCCGTCAGAATGCAAAGGACCGGGTGCATTTCTGGCCGTTCGATGGTTGGAGCGTTCCGTCCGACTGCTCGGTGGTTGCTGAGGTTTACCCTGCGCTCTGGAACAAGAGTTTTCCAAGCGAAGGACGAACGTCGGACCAGCAGGATGCTTTTGCGACGGCGGAATGGCTGCGGCGGGCAGATGAGGATGGCAGCCTCGAAACGTTCTTGTGTCCTGAGCTTCAGCCGGAAGATCGGAAAACGGCGGAAATCGAGGGTTGGATTCTCGGTGTCGCGTGAGCGAGGACTCTATTGTACAAATGCGGCCTTCGCCGTGAGCGTCTCTCTGTTCGTTCCAATGACACTGATGTCTTTTCCGTAGATGCCCGCGAACTTCATAGCTTTCCCGAAGAGCGGGAGTTGGTTCGGGCGCTGGTCATATTGCCGTTGGCATCGTAATAGAGGCTGGCCGTGCCCCAGGTCGTGAGCTGATTATTGGCATTGTAGGCCGTGGTGCTGATCGCCGCCGGTAATTCCTGCAGGGCCAAACTACCATCGTTAAATGGCGCAATTGTGGATTAAGTTTCGCCGAGTTGTGCATCGGCTTGTGAAAGACTTTCCCCTACGGGTAACCCGTTTGAGAGTCCTGCGGCATGTAGGAAACCCAAGTAACTTTTGAGATGGCAAGAGGCGCTGAACAGCGCATTCGCAATCGGACAAACCGAGTACCCTTTGGAACGCTGTCATTTTCAAACGCGACTAAACTTGGATTGCGAAACCATTGGAGTTGGAACGGCTGATGAGTTCCTTTGTCCGTCGTGGCATCGATCTCTGGCTTGACGAATGCTCCATCAGGTAGGCTTAATCCTAAAGGGCGGGTGCTCGGCGAAAACTTAGTTGTTACGGTGACGAGCACGACTTGGTCCTGCCATTCCGCAGTCAGAGGTTGAGCAAGAGGCAGATCAACCCAATCTGGGCCGAGCGTAAAGGAAGCGTCGGAAATCGGAATGGTACTGATTCGCTGGCGGCAGGCCGCCAGTGTGCAAACAAAAGCCAGTACGAGCAAAGTCAAAACCTTGTTCCTCATATGCGCTCCTGCCGGGCCTTCTAGTCCCTGCATCATGTCGTTAGTGTGTGCCAGGGTGCGACACCGTGCCCGTAACCAAACCCGGAGTAGATAGCAGCAGGGACTGGACACCACCAGGCGTTAGCACCGGAAAGTAAGGGCTAAGCTCGGGGTCGACCCCGCTTAACTGAGGACCCAGATCGACGCCCACGGACTGCAACCCATCAACAATAGGAGCGCCACAGTTTCGCCACGCCAAGTTGTAGTTCGGAGGATTTAAGAACCACTTGGTCAAGTAATTTGCCAAATTGTTTTCCTGGTCGGACGTTAAATCAAGGTTGTATCCCGTGCCATTCCTAAAAGCATTCCTTGCCAGGTAGGATGCATCGGGCTCTATGTCCATTTCACCCGGCGCGTCAAAGACCCGGGTAAGGTAACCAGGAACGGCATCTTTCGATTGCGGACCCCACGAATAGGAGGTGCCGTTGATATCCACCGATACATGCCCCAAAGCCGACTCACCGGTGCCAGTCCCTGTCCAAACGATTACTTGAGTGTTCAAGCCTAGTGGGTCAAGCAAAGAAGTCGGACTATTTCCTGTGTAGGCATAGAGGTCAACGTCCCCTCCAGAAAACCCTGTCGGGTCCTCAGCGATGAATCGTCCTAACGCGGGAGAATAATAACGAGCACGATAGAAATAGAGCCCCGTCCCATCGTTTTCTCGGCCGGTGTATTGGTAGGGATTCGCCGCGCTCCCGCTGGTTACCGTTGTTCTCCCAAACGGCTCGTAAGCATAGGAGGCGAGAGTGCTGCCGGCCGAGTCTGTCAGTGCAACGGTACTTCCTAAAGCGTCTGTCAGGAAATTCGCAGAACCACTCGAATCGGTCCGCATGAAGACTTCGTCTATTCCGCCACTCAGTAGGTTTGCAGTCACAGTCGTGCCGGAGAGTTCCTGGACAACATTCGCCCCGTCGTAAAGGTAATTCGTCGTGCCTGCGATTGTGGTCTTGCCGGTCCGCCTGTCATACCCATCGTATTGGAAGGTCACGCCGCCCAGGTTCATCGATGACAGATGATTCCGGGCGTCCCACACGTAACTATTGGTCCCGTCGCTGGTCATGTTGCCGTTTGCGTCGTAATAGAGACTGGCCGTGCCCCAGGTCGTGAGCTGATTATTGGCATTGTAGGCCGTGGTGCTGATCGCCGCCGGTAATTCCTGCTGTGCCAAACTCCCGCCCATACCGGTCCGGCGGCCCGCAAGATCGTAGGAATAGATCAGATTACCGAGCGTCGTGCTTCCGTTCGTATAGTTCAGACCGGTCAATTGTGAGGCACTATCGTAGCCGTAGCTCACGACGACGCCATTCGGCAAAGTGAGCGAAGTGCGCTTGTTGGCGTTGTCGTAGCCAAAGGATACCGAAGTGGAAGTTCCCTGGGTCATCCCGGCCAACCGGTTCGCGTTATCGTAGGAATAGTCTACCGCCGTCTGCCCGGCTACGGTCATGCTGGTCCGACGGCCAGCCGTGTCGTATGCGTAATTCACCGTTCCTTGTGAACTCTGTTCCTCGGTCAGCCGGTTCAGACCGTCAAACGTCGGAGTAATGGTCCCAGCAACAGAATCCACAATGCTGCTCAAGCGGTTTCCGCTATCATAGCTGTAGCTGATCGAACTGTCGTAGGTGGGACCAGATTGGGTATTGAAACCCGCAAAGGTTTTGCGGTTCAGCGGATCATAACTGTAGGACGTAACCTTTCCCCTTCGATCCGTGAAAGTCGAGAGATTCCCGGCAGCATCGTAGGTATAGCTTTCGGAATTAGTGAGCGCATCCTCGCGTGTCGATACGCGATCCATGTTATCGTATGTGTACATGGTCGCGTGACTGTTGGCGTCCGTCACAGTAAGCAGATTGCCATTGCCGTCATAGGTGAAGGAGGTTGTATTTCCAAGCGGGTCGGTTGTACTGGTCACCTCATTCAGCGCATCGTAAGCAATCTGGCTTGAAACGCCCGCTGCATTCGTTACTCCGACTGCTCGGCCCGCAAGGTCGATTGATTTCGTAGTTGCCCGTCCGAGAGGGTCAATGACTTGGACAGGGATACCGTTCGAATATCCAAATGTCGTCGTATTTCCCGCCGCATCTGTAGCTGACGTGACCAGTCCCTGAGTGTTATATGTGAACGTGGTCTCGTGACTCAGGGGATCAGTGACCGAAGTCAGATTCCCGCTCGTGTCATAGCCATAGCTGGTTGCGTGACTCAGCGGGTCGGTGACACTCGCAAGCTCGCTGTAAGTTGAAGTGTACGTGAGGTTGGTGCTGACAGCATTCGAAGTGCCGCTCAGTTGCGTGACTTGCGTCGTGTCCGCATTCGCATCGTAAACGTAAGCGGTAGTGCGACTGAGCGCATCCGTCGCCGATTGGACTAAGTTATCGGGAAAATACTGGTAGGTTGTCGTTTCCTGCTGGGACGTTCCGTAGGCACGAGTGTCGCTCGAGATATAACCGTTGGCGCCGAACAAAACTTTGCGCACATATCCGCGCTGGTCGGTGACGTCTGTTTCTGAAATCTCCGGGGTGTACGCTTCTTGACAACCGCTGCAATTGCGCCACCCCATGATATCTATGCTCGCCCCTCCACCTGAGTAACCGCTGCCACCAATCGCGAAATGCGTTTGGCTCGTGTTGGCGCTGAGCGTATACGAAAACTGATACGTGTTGGTATCGGCGAGGGTTTGTTTAATCACGCGGTTATTGGAGTCGTACTGGTTGGTCAAGTACGTGATGCTTCTCGGATCGGTGATCGTCAGCATGTTGTTATTGGAGTCATACGTATAGGTGGTGACGCCGCCTTTCGCGTCGGTCACTGTATACAACCGGCCGCTACTGTCGTAGGTGTAGCTGACGATTCGTCCCATGTTGTCCTGCGCTTGAGTAACCCGATAGGTCGAATCGTAGGTGAGCTTGATCCAGCGCCCACTAGGAGTGGTGATCTGAGTGAGGTTGCTATTGCTGTCTCTTGTAAGGGCCACGGTATTGCCATATCGATCCACAATCGAGATCAGCGCCGCCTGCTGAGGCCGCGTGGAGCTGAATCCGTCAGGAAAGACGTAGATCGTTCCGTTCTTGAGTTTGAGATTCCATCCCGCGCCGTTCCACGTGATAACCGAGCCGTAGAACGTCGAAGCGGTGGCGCTGTGCACAAAGACCAAGTTACTGTTGAAGCCGGTACCTGAAGAGGTGCGGTTGTAACGGATTCGGCTCCCGTTGGGAAGAATCAGTTCCGCATAGGTATATCCCGACGTGTCGCCGACAAGAAACACATCGAAGGGATGTGTACTACCGATGCCAAAGGCCCGGGAAGTCGAGTCGCCTTGCCGATAAGTCCGCTTGAAAGGAACAGGCACAACATCGGAAAGAACAAGGTCAGTCTTGTTATAGACGAACAACCCGCTGGCGAGATCGACAGGCTCTCCACCATCGTCAGGAGGGTCGGGCGGTGGCGGATCTGATGGTCCCCCCGGCAGGCCCGGGTCCTGGCCGCCGTTGTCCGGCGGGAATGTTGGCGGCGCGAAACCGGGAGAACCAACCATAGCCCCAGTGAAACCGTAGATCAAAACGCCAGGATCAGGAACGATCTCTTTACGATCAAACGAAACAGAACCTTGACCGTAGATGTACCAGCCCTTTTTATTCGGATCGTAATTCCAGAAGTCGAATTGACTACCCGCAGGAAGATTTCCAGCATTCGGATAATAGAGGCGCGCGCCCTGCCACTGCCCAGTACTCGTCCAAAGAGTCGCCGCGCCTGGTTGAATTGTGAAATAGATGGGCACGGGAACATTAGGCAAAGGGAATGGAGGCTGCTTGAGCGGAATCGGGGTAATGCTAATCTGCCGAACCACTTTGCCCTCGTGATCGTTAATCACAGTGTTCGGAGGAATATGGAGTTCGAGTCCCGGCAAAGCAGGGGTTGTGACAATGACTTCGCTAGTCGTTGGAGACGGAATTGTGACCGTATGAGCGGTGTCTATCTCCGTCATCCAGATCGTGTACGTCAACACGTTGGTTTTTCCTGCGGTTACATCGACCCCGATCTCGTAGGTTCCGTAGGTCTGACCTCTCTTGCTCGCAGGTTTGCCGTCAACGAAGAGAACGTGGTGGCCGGCGGAGAGGCCTCTTAGGAGGAAGCGTCCGGTGTCATCAGTTTTGGCTGTTATCTTCTGATCTTCAACTGTCAGGCTCAAATCCTCAACAGGAAGGCCGTTAAGCTGTAAAGATTGTCCGGCGAGCGCCGTAACACCGGGAGCCGCCTGCAATGGCGGCAGCTTAAGAAAAGGCGAATCGAGGCCGTTCGTTTCTGCATTATTCCCGCCACTGGGTCCAAATGGAATCCCTGCCGCGTCGGGCGAACCTGCGGTGGTAAAGGTGACGAGCGTCTCAGGAAGGGGATTGCCATTGAGATCGGTAAGACCTGACAAGGAAACCGTATACGATGTGCCCGCAAGCAGCGGCGAACTCGGCGTAACGAATGCAAGCATTCCGCCTTCGGCAGGAATGACATTCGCTGCGAACGGACCAGAAGGCCCAGTTAAAATGGCCGTTGAAGAATTAATCGTGGTTACCAATAAAGGCTTTGAAAAACGAAATGCAATAAGCGTACCTGTGGGGATGTTTTCCGACCCATCCGCAGGGATAGACGCTTCAAGAACCGGAGGTTGATTGCTTGGCTGCACGGGAGCCGTTTGCAGTCTGAAGCCGAGGCTCGCTGGATCGAAGACTTCCCCGAAATTGATCAGCGCACCATGACCGTCGATTCCACCCCATAGAAGGACCTCGCCCGAAGGCAGAAGGGATGCGCTCTGCTCGCGTGCTGGGATCAGCAGACCGGAAGGTAAAGTGACTACAGTTGAAGATTGGGAGTCCCACAATTCGGCTGTACCTAGAACTTGTCCATTCTCGGAAACGCCGCCGGTCAGCAAAACTCGTCCGTCAGTCAGGAGAGTCGCCGTATGATGCGCACGCGGCATTAGACCCGTCACAACAGCCTGGGATTGGCCTGTCGCCGGATTGAACCGCTCTACTGTGGTTACGTCATGTCCGTCAGGGCCAATACCTCCGACGACAAGAATCGTTCCATCGGGAAGAACAGTGGCCGTATGCCACGCTCGCGGAAATAGAAGCTCGTTCGGTAATGGGGTGGTGATGCCGGTCTGCGGGTCCTTTATCGAAATAGTCGCAAGAATTCCCGCCGACCCTTGTCCTCCCATGAGCAACAATTTGCCGCTCGGGAGCAACGTCGACGTTTGACCAACGATGGGAAGTGTCGTCGTGCCTTGGGGACGGGCGGGTATAAGTGGCCTTGGTTTCCCAATGAGCGCCAATGCCACGAAGCCAAGGCCCAGACCGAATCCAACGAACACAAGGAATTTGGGCTTTCGGAGATGTGTCATCGCTCTCTCCCCGTCCTCAAGGATTTACAGTGAACGAGCTAACGCTGGTGACCGTTCCAGCGGAGGTAGTTACGCTAATGGTCCCGGTCGTCGCGCCGATAGGTACCGTCACAATCAGCTGAGTTGGGCTGGCCGAAGTCACCGTTCCCGCCAGGCCATTGAATTTCACAGTGTTTTGGTTGGGCGTAGTGTTGAATCCCGTCCCATAAAGTGTGACTGTCGTACCGAAAGTTCCAGTCGCGGGAGCGAATGAAATCAGGGAAAGGTTCGCCGAGCTTTGGGTGGAGATGGACAATACGTTCCCAACGGCGTCGTAATTGTAAATGGCCGTATTCCCGCCGGGATTGATAACCCCTACTAGACGGCCCAGCGGATCGTAAACGTAGCTCACGGCTCCCGAACTCTGCGCCTGGAGCGAAATATTCGCTGTCGCGTTTCCGCCCGCCGTCACAGATGCGGATTGACCCGCGGATACATAGCCCGTTGCCGTTGCTTGAACCTGATACGTTCCCGCATTTACACCGGAGATCGTATAGGTTCCGTTCGACGCGCTTGTGGCGTAGGCAACTGATGCATCCCCGACGAGCGCCTGCACGACCGCGCCTTGAATCGGCGTGACTCCGTCCGATTGGGTGATGGTTCCCGAAACCGATCCGGGGCTTGAGAGGCTTGCGTTAAATGTCGTTATCGAATCGACTGGCACAAGAACTGCATTAGTTACGTTCGTTCCATACCCCGAAGCAGAAACCTGCATGTCATATGAACCGCCAGAAAGATATATCCCATAGTTGCCGCTGGAATCTGACGTGGCCGTTCCAACAACGGTACCCAATTGCTTCGCCTGAATCACAGCGCCACTTAGAGCCGTGCCGTCGCTAGTTTTTGTGATCGTTCCCGAAATTTCTCCTCCGCTGTATGTTGAGACATGGTCAAACGTGGCTGTTGCTAGGCTAGTAGTCGAACCGCTAGTTACTGCCAGGCCCATGTAAACATTCGTGGCCATGCTAATCGTCTGGGTTGATCCTGTCTGCGTCCAGTGCACACCATCAGAGGAGGTGTACCCGGTGAAAGTATTGCCGCTGCGTTGGATCATTACCCAATAAGGTGCATACGTATCGCTGACAGTCGTTTGGGAATTTGAATTTCCGCCGGTGGTTGCGCGGTATGCCCAACCGAATCCCTCGTTCCCCGAACCGAAAGCGACGTAGTAGTACGTTGAAGCTGCCATTAGTGTTTCTCGAATCATCACTCCAGCCGACCCTCCAGCCGACCCGCCAGTAAAACTCGCTAGTCGCGCCACAATCGTGCCGGAGCCTGATAAGGTCTGATAGACGAAGTGGAAGGCGTCGGCAGTAGAGTTATAGTTGATGGCGCCTGCACCATTGGCGGTGAACGTCCCACTGGCATACCCGGCACTGCCGGTGGTGCCTACCCTGCCTATATCCGAGTCAAACCACCCTGATGGGAGCGCCTGATTCGTTACTGTGAAAAACACAGGATTACTGTCCATACTGGGTGCGATCGATACGACCAAATATCCTGTTGACGCGCCCGAAGGTATGGTTGCGTCGATCACGGTGGCGCTCCAGAAATTGATCGTCAACGGAGCGCCATTCAGGGTTACGCCGCCATTGCTTTGGGTACTTCCGAAATTGGAGCCTAAGATCACAACCTGGCTTCCAACGGATCCACTCGTTTCAGAGATGCTGCTGATCACGGGTGGCTGAGATGAACTTTGGCTCACTGAAACGTTGTCGAAAATAGCCGTTGAGATACTGCTGGTTCCTGCACCGTTCACAGCCAGGCCGATGTAGACATTCGTCGCCATCGTGATGGTCTGGGTTGATCCTAGTTGTGTCCAGTCCACCCCGTCAGGAGAGGCGTAGCCAGAGAAACTATTTCCGCTGCGGACCACTTTCACCCAATACGGTGCGCTGGTGTTGCCCGTTATCGTCTGTCCACTTGAGCTTCCGTTCGTGGTTGTCCGGTCACTCCAGCCGAACGCACCATTATTTGGTGGAGTGTAGTTAACAAAGTAGTGTCGCGAACCTGCGGTCAGCGTTTCTCGTATCATGAGCCCTGCCGACTGGCCAGTCGCTCCTCCGGTCAAACTCACCAATCGAGCCACAATCGTGCCGTCGCCCGAAAGCGACTGATAAGCAAAGTTAAACCCGTCGGCAGTTCCCCAAATTGCAGCCCCCGAGCCGCTCACAGTAAATTCATCGCTCCCATATGAAGCGCTTCCTGCAATTCCGACAGTTCCTACGTCCGAATCCGACCATCCCGTCGGAAATATGCTGGATTTCATGCCGTTGCTGGCAATACCCGAGACCGTGACAATCACATTTCCCGAGCTAACTCCGAACGGCACAGGTACTGCGATGCTGGTGTCACTCCAACTTGTAGGAGTCGCCGCGATGCCATTGAATGTGATCGTGCTGCTTCCTTGGCTAGAACCGAAGTGTCTTCCGGTTACGGTGACAGAAGTCCCGTAATAGCCAGAGGTCGGAGACAAACTGGTGATGGCGGTACTTCCCTCGTCGTAGAACGTTATCGGCGAACTCTGATTGTTGAATTCCGTGGTGATCCAATCAGCCGAGCGAGCGATGCCGGTTGAAATCCTGATCTCATCCGTCTTGCCAAATGGCTGCGTGCCGCTCTGATAATTCCCCAATGAAACTACACTGTCGTTCGATTTTTTGTTCGACTGGCACGTATAGGCCCCATCGATGTAAAAGTTCGTTACACTTCCTGTCCCCACGGCTACCAAGTAATGCCAGCCCTGAGAAAGCACGTTGACGTAGTATCCGCAGCCATGGAAGCCGGTGCTACCAGCGTTATCGTATTCCCCTAATTGCCAGTCAGACTCGCGGATAAGCACTTCATGGTCATTCGCCCCCCTGGTGAGCGTATTCCAACCGGCGGAATTGCTTGGAATAGGCGCGTTGAGCCAAGCGCTAATCGTGTAGGAAACGGAACTTACTGAAATGCTGGAAATAGCAAACCTATCGGAGCTTCCAGAGAAATTCACACCACCACCTATCTGACCCGTAATGGCTGTCGGACTGCCGCCAACAGTTCCGTTATTGCCATTCGCGGTTGAATCTGCGGCAGACAGTGTCGTGCCATTCCCCATATGCCAAACGCCTTTAAAGTTACTGTCCCACGTGCCGGTCTTGTTCGACTGGTCTGTCGTGACGGAGGAATCGCCGTAGAAAAGATAAATAACCGTATCTGATGTATGGGATACCGTTGGAACCTGGACCCAAAAGATCACGGCCCCTGTGGTCCCGTTGTAACTCTCCCGCTCATAAGGAAGAACGTTTGTACCGGCGGAATCAGACGTGAAGATGATGTCGTAGCCACTCGAACTCGTTACCCCGCCTCCGTTAGCTGTCGTGGCCAAATAGGAGTAGGTGCCGGAGAACAGCATGGGAAAATCCGTCTGATCGGTATTGGGGACCTGGCTATGAAAGATCGTGACTGTGCGGCGATAGCTATATCCGTTGGACCAACCTTGGGCTTTTGCAGGAATCTGAGCTGCTAAACAGAGCAAGAAAGCGAATGCAACAAACAGTGACGGTTTCCAACCCCTGACGCGCATAGACGCAACCTCCCACGACCGCAGAAAGTGAGACTGCGAACCGTAACCGAGTTTCTGTTGCCAGCGCTTCGCGCTAACTAAATGCGCACACCACACCGACTGCTTGGCAACTGCCACATTGCCTCAGGGTTTCCCAGGAGAAATCCCGCGCCCCGCTCCCATCAAAATCTTGGGGTTGGGGTTTTCACTCTGTTCAACTCCGCCGCTGATACAGAATTCACCTTACGAATGCGCGGGAAAGTACGCCCTTGTTGGCTAGGATGTCAAGTGTATTTTGATGTGATACTCTTTGAGACACTATGAGACAGAATGAGGCACTTCGCGCTTATCCTCTTTTAGCGGACCTACCTGTCTGAGAGTTTTTGATCAACGTCGCAAGCAGCCGTGAGTCAACGGCCGCGACCTTTTTTATCGAATCCAGACAGAGCATTCGATGCCCCGTGGGCAGTTCCCGATAGTGAATAACGCGGCGCTCCATCCAGCGATAAAATGAAGCCCTGCTCACGCCCGTAGCGGCAATCGCGAAATGGATCGGGAGGAACTTTCTTTCTTTGGAACATTGCTTGCAAAAGGAAGTAGTGCATGTCAGAGCCATGTTTCCTCAACTTTGTCCGAGTAAGAGCCAACGCATTCTCGCTGAGGGAAGGATGCGCGGGACCACGCCGTCTTCGTCATCGAAATGGTATAAGAAAGCCCAACGATTCAGTTCGGTTCTTGATTTGTCCGCATAATCTCCACCGCTTCGCTTACGCTCAGCAACGGAACTGTACCCGCCTGTGTCCGCCCATCGTAGCTCGTTAATGCCGCCCGAAATGGTTCGTCGTAGACACGACTCAAATAATTGGCCTCCCACTCCCAAATCCATCCCGAGCAATCCCATTCAAAGCCATCGCCCGGAAGTAATGTTCCAAAATCATTGATGGTCAAGATACAGGCAACGCGGTTGGTTTGATCGGAGAAAACCATTACGACCGGAAATCCGTAGTCAAGTTCTTGTGCTTGTTGGGCGAGGTCGAAAGCAACCTCAAAGAATCGTTCTTCCATGGTGTCGGTGCTCATGGGCATCAACTCACGGATGGCTGTTAATCGCCGTGAAGCATATCACTGATAAAGTTCATGGACTCAACTGTTAGCTAGAACCCACGCATGAAAGAAAACACCGGTAGCAACCAGAAGCCCATCCACCCTGCTCCCGAGCATCCACACCTCTTAAGCACGAGCCCGGCGAGCGTTGCGGGAGCGATAGCCAAGGCTGCGACTCCTGCCCGTTGTCGCCGGGTCATTCCGCAGCGGCCTGGGCAAGCTTCGCCTTAATCAACTCAATTGCTTTTTCAGGGTCTGCGAATGCCGCGAGCGGGATTGCTAGGCTGGTGACTGTAGGCTGAAAGAGAACGTAATCAGGCGCGACGCCAAAACCGCACTGGATGCCGATGCAGCAGACTCCGGCTCTGGCGCAGATTTGGAATATGTGGGCTTCTGTTTCGTGGTCTTGCTGAGCACTGCGTGAAAAAGATACGGGTGGTACGATTTCATCAGCCATGGCGAAAGTGGTCCTTTCGTTTTGGATTAGGGGCGTTCGGCTGCTTCAACAGCCGGGCGTCCCGACTTGCTTTTACTACTCGGGCCGATGTCCTCCTTTCCTTAATCCGCCGCTTACTGATCCTTCGGTTCGACTACGCCGAGCATCCGAGCTTTCGCTTTAATCCGCCGATTGTTCTCCCGACGCCATTCGAGGGAAGCATGAACGAGCCCAGGCTGGACCTCGACTGCATCCAACATCGATTGGCAACAATCGCAATAAGTTGCCAATGGATCGCGTTTGGGGATGCCACAGTTTTCGCAATTAATCGCCATGGTCACGTTTTTCGCACCTTCAAATTTCTCGATTTTGTAGCTGGCATCGAACGCCAGGAAACCGATTCAAGGTTCGATTTATTTCCGTGTTTCCCAAAATTGCAAATTTCGCGTGAGAAATTCCTCAAAAACCATTTTCACATTTCCAATCCGGTTTAACGCATCGGATCGGAGACACACCCGCAGACCGGCTCCGCTCGTTCAAACAGACGGAGCCATAGCTGATCCGCAAGCATTCACGTACACGTCAAGCTCGGCCTTCGTCTCCTATTCGTGCGCCATGTATCCTCCGAGCCGTGCGGCTCATGCTGCCCACTCCGGGAGAATGAGAATGAGCAGACTGCGACGCACGGATTACGCTGCGACCAATTCACGCTCGCGCGTGGCAACGCGAACGGGATCGCTTGTCGGCTGTGATTGGTAATAAGGCGTGCTCTTATCCGCACGCCTGTACATACTCCAGAGCAAGCGATGATCGGTCAACGCACGGGTATAGCGTTGGATGGCATCGTGGATGACCGGCTGCCACGAATCCCGCGTATTGATGCCGAAGTGGCGGAGATCGTCAGCGGCTAGCCGATCTACTGCCGTCCCCAGCGCCGCTATATCCCTCTCGCACGCTTTCAGGTCTTGTTCAAGCTTCTTATTGCCAACCGGCACAGCGCTCGCACCTGTCGGTGTGGTGTTTGCCTTGCGAGCGTAGCGCGTCGCAGCGGCAGCAAGGATGGATTTGGCGCACGCATCGCAGAATCCGTAGATGTAGCCTGTCCCTTCATTCGTGTTACTGCATTTGTGGCAAGTCATGTTCGTATTCTCCATTCGAGTTTGAGATGTAGTCTCTTTTGCCCAAATTCAGGATCGTGTCTTTCGCCTCGCGCGTTCTTGCGTTGCCCGTTCGATACCCTTCCGAACTCCCGCGTCGAAGGCTGCGCCCTCTTCGCCGTCACTCGATTCGGCCTCGATTTCACGCATCCACTTTTCGGATTCTTCGCATGTTTGGTTTTGAAACGCGGTGTACAGGCGATCAACAGCGGCCACGTCGAACACATCCGCATCCACGACATACGGACGCAGTTTCTTAATGCGCTCCATCGCAACTTCCTGCGATTCTGAGTAGACGATGTCGTAGAACCATTGCTGCTCGTCCGTGTCGTAAGAGACCACAAGGAACTTTTGCAACGACGGTTCAGAGGAATAGTTCTTCCGGTCTTGTGTGTCTGTGTATGATTCTCGATCTTGACCGCTAGGGAATTCGGCTCCCTCCTTCGCTCGTTCGTTCGCCGTTTTGCCCTTTGGTAACTGAATGCGTCCCGTTTCCGTTTTCTTTTTGCGTGCCATGATTAGTTAGCCTCCTTGATGAAGCAGTCCTCGTTCGGACCTTTGCCGCGCATCTCCCACACGCGGGTTACACGCTTGTTGCCTGTGTCGATGGTTACTTCCAAGACTGCCCACTCAATCGAGCAGGATCGAAAATCACCATCGTTGGTGAGGTGTAGCAGCGCGTCGCGTAGCGTGGAAATCTCCATAGGCCATCCGTGCGAATACGCTGTGCGCGTTGTGGCGTCACGCGGGATGCGCTCTAGCTGAACGTCGAAGGATTTGGAGCAAGTCTCGTAGGGCATCCAGATTTTGCCGGAGACTTCGCCATAGAGCCGGATACGCTTGACTGGCGGAACGAACGTTGGGTTTGAGTGCTGGTATTCACGTGTGATCGTGTGCATGATTCCTCCTTAGCAGGCTTGGCAAAATCGAGCCGTCAAACAATGGGGCTTCGGGTCTTCGTCTTTGGACCAAGGCAAACGCTTGATACCTTCTAAGCAGGCTTGCTCAGACGTATACGGGACAGAATCGAGGACGCGATAACCAGCCGGAACGCGGTAAGAGATGTGCCAGTGATAATGACCGTTCACTGCGACACCTCCATTAGCTTCGCGTAATCAACTTGCTTGAACGTTTCGGACCATTTGCGAGCCCAAGGCTGCTAGTTCTTTGTGGAATCGTTTCGCGTACGCTTGCGCGTGGAGGACCTCGTTGCGGATGTGAGGATTGCATCAACGGTCCACTTGTCAGGCTCCGCGAAACCTTCTAGGAGATGCTGAACGGTGAAGAGCTTTGCTGCCACGTTCGCAGTGATGCCATGACGAATTCCGTATGGGGCTCCTTTGCGGTGCTGTCGCTCGGCCGCAAGGTTTTTGTCGAACAGAAGGGAATGAACTTCTCTGAATCCGTCTTGAAGATTCAAGCCGGCTAATTCTGAGTACGCTTCTTTTATGACTCGGACTTGCTGATTTTTGGCGAGCGAAGACGCGGACTGCTGAATGGTAGAATCAGTGTTAGCTTGCATCGAAAGTGGTCCTTTCGGTGTTGAGTTAGGGAATCGTTTCGGCTCGAACCGAGACGGTTCCCGTTACTGCTTAAGACCTACTTCTTTTGCTCCTTGCGTAGGTTTTTGGGCTCGCCAAACGTCTCCAGATAAACCCGAATTGCATCTCGCACGATACGGCCGACACTTCTTTTTTGAACGTTCGAACAATCCTCTAACGCTTGTTTTTCATCACGCGAGATGAGGATCACCAAACGCTCGCTTAACTTCGCTTCCGGCTTAACTGGTTTGCGTCCCATGGGAATACACATTAACATGTTAATGTTTATCGTGTCAAGATAAATATGCACATGTTAACGTTTATTTCCACTAGGCGAAATTAAGAAATCGGCCGAATGCTCCGCGAAAGACGCAAGAAAACGTTACATTCTTCAAATAATTGGAACTAAGGCATTTATTTGGAGTTTTTAGCCGACTCTGGACCGAGCCGACAGCGAAGACGTTTCGCTTGAACACTTGCAACCACTGATAAGTCTGTTGGTGTCAACACATTTGGCTCATTAGCTCAATGATTCGCTCCGAATTCGTAATGTTTCGAGCCCCGCGGAGGGTGGACCCTCCCGCAAGAAAACGGCAACAAATCAAGATCGCAAGCGATGCCGAAACTGGAGACCTCCCGAAAAATTGGCCGGAAGCTTTTCGGACCTCGACGGCAGGATCAGATGATGCCAGCTAAGTATTGATTTAACTATGGATGTTACACGCTGGAAAAACTGATAGCCCGCGTCCGCCCCAGGCGGAGGTACTGGCGACGACGGCTCCGCGACCTCGAATTGGAAAAAGGGACTCCTGTAACAGTTGCAGATCGACCGGGGGCCGGTCGCCGTGGCCGGCTCCTGCCCGAGCCCTTATGACCCCAACAACTACCCTGTGGTCACCGCAGGTGGATAGACTCAACTCGCTCATTTTTGAGCAATGTGAACGGAATCAAGTCGCTCATTTTTGAGAGATGTGAGCGACTTGAGCGACCAGTTTGGGTTCTCCATACATACATACGGGCAATAGACCCCCTTCGAGTTTCTTTTTTTTTCTTTTCTTTCATTTTGATCATCAGAATTTGAAAATCTTGATGTATGTATGGAGGAGGCAAACTACTCGCTCAAGTCGCTCACATCGCTCATTTTTGAGCGACCTGCTAAATTGACGGTGTCGGGAATGTCGTTGAAAATACCGCCCTCATGGCGTGACCGAAGCGAAGCTCCCGAGGCTTCCGCCGTAGGCTCCGCGTGGTCGATCTTCCCGGAAGTCGCCTTTTAAACGATTTCCGCCCTCCTTGGCTATATCCCCGCCATTCCCGCCCTCGCGTCGGTCCTGAGGCTCTCATGGCTATCTCCCGGCATTCAGAGGGATGGAGCCCGGTACCAGGACCAACTGCAATCGACCTGCCAAACTGGCCATACCTCGAAAGAAAGTTATTGACAGGGTACCAGGACTGTGATATTCTGACTTCAACGATGCTCTCCTAAGGGCTTCGTGGCATTCACACCGCCATACGCTCACCCAACGCTGAGCGTCCCTGCGCCGCACCTGACTAAGTTACAGGCCGGCTATCAGGTTCCCAATCCCAAACTAGCAGTCAAATTCAATGGCGTATTGTGCGTCTGCACGTGCGCCGGAAAAGAGGGCCTTTATGAGTACATCCACGACTATCGTTCCAGCCGATCTTTTGAACCCGCAAAATGGGCTCACCAGGACCCAGGCGGAAGCCTTGGCGAAGAAGGTAAACAAGCAGGCTGCCGATCCGCTTTTAATCATTAAACCGGAACAAAGTTCCGCCTTGCCGACGCCGCAGCAAATGACGAACGAAGCGTTGGCTCAGTTCATTGTCGGTCAAACAGAGGACGCTGCCGCTGTGGTAGGCCGTGGGCTCGCCAAGATGAGTGAATTGATGCCGTACATTATTGAGTTGCGGGAGCGATTTGAACATCGTGGAAGCATTGATCCACAACCCATCTTAGGCTGTCAGACTTGGACTGAATTTTCTGAAAAGATATTGAATCGTACCGATAGGGCTGTTCGTAAAGCGATAGCGAAATATTATCGTCAATTCCAACCAGCTCCCGTTGAGGCCTCCGTCCCCTCACTCCAATCTTCTGCAGAGACGGCCGAGACCACGTCTCCCGCACCTGAGCCCGCACAGCCCACGCTCACGGCGCAGCCTTCAAAACCTCCCGTGGACCGAGAAGAGAAGCTATTTGAGTTGGCGGAAAAGTTGTACCGCAACGTTGATCCCGAGACACGCGAAAAGGAATTGCGTTCATTGGTAAAGAGACTCTTGGATTATTTCATGGTCTCGGTTGAAGAAGGTGGGTTGTGAGTAAAGGCACAAACATCAAGTGGCAGAAGAGTGGACAACCAATGTCTGCGTCGGGAACCGATGAAGGCGGCACACTCAATGCTATCGTCGGCTGTTCTCCTGTTTCGGCGGGCTGCGTCAACTGCTACGCCACGAGTGAATGCTGGCGCAAACAATTCAATTCGCGGATGGCCAAAGACTTCGCCGGAACGGTTAAAAAAGTTGGCAGCAAACTCATCTGGACTGGCAAAGTCAATTTTCTCCCCAAGAGGCTCTACCCGGTTCTGGAAGATCACAGTTTTCGTTCTTGGTTCGTTAATTCTCTCTCTGACCAGTTCCACGAGAATCTGTCTGAGGCGAATACCCTTGAATGCTTCGGCGTATTCAACAAAGCGTATTGGCAGGAATTTCGCATTCTCACAAAACGGGAAGAACGCCTCCTGGCTTTTGATTCCAAGATTCGATGGACGCCAAATATTCGCATGGGGGTGAGCGTCGAGGACACCGACCATCTTTACCGCATTGCGGTACTCGGAAGGACTAGCGCCCAGCATAAATGGATCAGCTTTGAACCTTGGCTGACTTCGAAGTGGTGCGATACCGCTACGCACATCCGTAGCGTGTTCCAGCGTGGAATCACGATAGAAGGCAAGACCTATTCCCGTTTGCGGGATTTGCTGATCGACGCTGGGATTGAGTGCTCTATTGTTGGTGGCGAATCATCTATAGACAAAGAACGAGCCCGACCTTTGGCTTTGGACGACATCCACTACATTCTTGAGGAAACCGCAGCGATGGGTGCTCATCCTGTTTTGAAACAATTAGGGACGCGATGGGCAATCCAATCCAACACCTACGGCCGAGGCCGGGGCACACGACACGGGGCCGTCAAAAATCTATGGCCGAAAGAATTCCAGAAATACAGGGAAGACTGGCCTTTCTTGACCTTGCCGGAATGGAAGCAGCCGCCCGCATCCTCCACAGAGCCCACAAAGAGTTCTGAGCAGTAGAAATAGATCAAACAGCGGCATAGCCGCAAAAGGATGTGTTCCATGGCAAAGAAAGCAGCAAATGCAGTCGAACTAAAAGCAAGTCTTGAGTTGGCGTTACCCGACGCCGAATCCGCGGTTGTCACGGCGGCTAAGGAATACGTCGAAAGCAATAAAGAACAAACGTTACGAGAAGCGGTCATGAATTTGATCCAGATTGAAGAGGCTATCTCCGCAATGAACAAGATTGCGAAGAAAGCAGGCAAGCAGCCGGCCTTCGATGCAGCAACTCAAGCGGCAACGGCCTAATTCACCACGGGCCGGCTCCGACACCGGCCCTAAGGAATCTCCATGGCAATTAATCAACAGCGTAGTCCAGTCGAGCCCGCGGCTCCCCGTTATCGTGTCCGTAGAAACCACAAATTGCGGCAAGCAAAGTTATTCGGGAATCTAGAACGAAAACAGCCAGTCAACTATGTAAAGTTTACTCGGTGAATTTTGTAATTCCATTACATCCATATACTTGCATAATTCATGCCTGTATCCAAACATCTAACAAGAGGGAATGAGCCTCTAAAAGTTCAAGTTGTACCGAGTTTCACAGTTGATCCTGCCACGACTGTGATGTAGTCAGTCTCGGAGAGCGTTCCTTGCCCACCTTGGAACGCTCTCATTTTCGTAGTTGGCAGGGCAAGACGATCCCCGGCAGGGATTTCCCGATACAAATTATTGAGCTAGAGCGAACCCACGGCTCGCCGTTTTTATTTGTATATACGGCAAAAGAATTCATTTTTCACGGAGTGTAGCGAATGATGACGAAGTGGTCCATCGAAGCGGAAATCAAGCAAACATTGGCCGATCTGGATTGCCCGGCGATGATCTTCGCTGCCATTATCGGTATCCCGGCTACCCGCCTTCATCGTGCGCTAACCGGCATCCAGGACCTTGGCGGACAAGATTCCGTAGTTGCGAAACTAGTGCTCGATGAGATGCGCGATCTTGCGAAATCCGTGGCTCCGATCCCGGTCAGTTTTAGAAATGCTGCGGTTATCTCTCGGATTCTTGATGATCGTCACGACGAACGGCTGATGATTAATCGAACGTCGAAAGTTCCGCCGCCACGCGTCTCCCCGCAGCCGGTTTCGATGGAGCGAATCGAGGCCGCTGTAAATCAAACGCATCCTGTGCCGGCCCGGTAAAAGTAGGTTCCTATGGTGGATTTTTCGTGCTGCCCTCACATGTGTGAGTTGAGAGCAGCGTTAACAGAAATACAGTTAGAACGAGTACGCCTAGAAATTGACAATGCTCGATTGCAGCAAGAAGTCGAAGAATTGATTTCTGTTATCGAGTCAGAACTTGATAATCGAAATCATCAGAAATGGTTTCAAGAAAGTAAATCTTCGTGAGTACAGCACGTTAATTGAGGAGTCGGCAGTTCCATGGTGGGCTATCTAGAGTATTGGAACAATCAGAAAGGCTTCGGGTTCGTGGTCTATCCCGAAGATGTCGATGGTGGACGAAAGTTAATTCGATATTACCTTGTCCAAACCAGAATTCAGTTTCTTGGAGTTGGTCAGGTGAAGGCCGGGCAGTGGATTTCTTTTACTCCAGGACCGGCACCGAAAGACGTTGCGGGCGGTCACGCTAAACCGATTGCATATAACGCCGAAGTTTTTGAAAGTAAGGAATTAGCTTCCCTTATAAATGAGAAGCAGGCTGCTTCCGCAGTGACGGAGGTCAGCCATGAATAAACGAATAAGCAAAATTGACCTTGCAGTTCCGTGGCTTTTTAATCTATTGCAGGATAAGGGCCAGTTTAAAGAAATTATTCTTAAACTCGGGGAAGAGCACCCGTGCAAATTTTCGGAAGCAACGTTAAGACGGGCTTATGATCGTTTGAATCTCACGGCTCGTCCAATATTAAGCGAAAAAGAGGTAATGCAAGGTCAGTTGGCGATACTAAAACGGGCTCGATCATTCGGGGAAATGCCTGCCGATGAAGAAGCTATTCAAGAGTTGCAGAAGGCACTATTGAGTACGGTTGGTTATGTACGGTGGGTTTGGGAGCTTCCAGGCGATCCCGAATTACTCCGATCATCGTACGCTGAACTTGAACAGTTACGTGACTATCATCTAGCGGAAGCTCAACATGTGGCCGATATTCTTTCGCGTCGGCCTCAGCCGGTCACAGATCAGTCGCTGTCGGTTGATCAGTCAACGTCTGAACCTCCATTTTTTGGGGCTGATTTGCCAGATGATATCCGCCAGTTTGCGGCAGAGTTAATAAAAAATCGGCAAATTGGTTCGCAGTTGTCCACAGAGCCAGAGCCCGCACCGAAGCCGGCCGCAGAGCCCACGGTAGAACGCACATCCAATGTACGTTTCTAAGGAGTGAAAAACGAAATGTCGCTAATGAAATCTAAACAAGTTCCGCCGCCAACTCTAGAAGCCGTCCTGGACGATACCCGCGTTGTGTGTGCCGATTATTTGCCCGTGGCGTTAGAAGCTCAGGTCGAATCGATGCGGAAGTTGTATGAAATCGATCCTAGTAAGGCGATTCAGGAAGTCAAACGGCTCCAGGGCAATAAGAGAGCCGCGGAGGGAATGGCGCGGAAGCGAAGACAAGATAAAGAGCGTGAGCGCCTTCAACAAACGGTTGAAACTGCCAAAGCGGTCGTGCTTGTCGAGCAAGAAAACGATTTGAAACGTAAGGAACAATATAAGGCTTTGCTCAGCCATGGATACAGCACTGATCAAATCGTCACACGCGATAGCGATCAAGATTTAGCCGTTATTTTCAACGATGCGTACGAGCAAATTCGCCGCGGACAAGTGGATTTCGATATCACGGATTTGGGCCATTGGCAGATAGAATTTTGCGAAGTCCGAGCAAAATACGAATTCTTACGCAAGCAGCGACGGTCGGGTTTTGTCCCTGAAAAGCAGTTGTTAAGTCCCGCCTGGCTTCAAATGGCGGGACAGTTGGCCGACTTTAGGCTAGCTGCCATTGAAAAGTTTCTGACAGACTCCGGGATTGCGAATCTTTGGAGACCAGAAGAACATACCGGTGATTGTTATGGTCAACCGCGAATTTGGCAGTCGTGGAAGTTTGTGCCGGTTCATTCACCCGCAGTTGCGGAGGAATCCCCGCGGGCTCCTATGACAATACCGCTTGAACAGGCGCTCCCTAAGTCGCCAGAGCCGGTCGATATCTCAGTGACCCAAATCGAACTCGATGGGAAGACCATCGCCATCCCGAATTGGCCGAGCAGCCGGTTGTAACATGAGCAAAGAAAACATAAAGCGCGTAAAGAGGGTTGGGAATTCCGTTCACGTGGTTTTTGACGTTCGTCATGACGATAAACCACGGAGAGAATTGCATATTTATCATGGCGAAGCTGCCGACCGGATTCTAGCGGGTGACGATCCATCGCAGTATGAGAGTACGCAGCAATTCTCGTTTGCAGCACCAAAGAAAAAGTATTCGAGAGCAGTCGAACTCATGGCCGGAGCGCCGAAGTGAGGATTTACCATGGGATGGGTATGTCGTATCTGTGGCGCTCTCTTCACTGATGAACAAGTCGAAGCTATGGTCAGAGTTACGGAAACAAGTCATGGCGGATATCGTCTAGTTTTTGCCGATCAGGAACAAAAAACGGTACATGATTTACGCCGTCCAAGAAGTCGGACTCGCGGGTCGTTCCAAAAGAAACAAACGACTGATATTCCAGTAGTAAATCAATAGAAGATTTTCAATTTGGGGTCGAGCCGGGCGTTACTCCAGAAACGTTCGGCTCTTCCTTTTTCAGGAGAACAATCAATGGACGATCTAAAAGCAATCATTGATCAGGCGTTGAAAGATCGGGAATTCGCAGAAGCGGTAAGCGAACCGCTCCATTATGAAGGTGGAAAGCTGGTTTGCTCAAAGACTCCGTCGCAAATCGTGTCGGACACAGCCCGACTAATTCAAACCAGAGAACCGGCATTTGATGGCAGCAAGTTCATGGACGACCTTGCAAAAGATGTCCTGGTTCAAAAACGTGCAAAGGAGCTAGCGCAACCGTCGCTGCCACAAGAACAGCAGAAATCCTTTAAGGACGTTACCGCGGAAGTTCAGCCGCTGAGTCTCGCGGAGGTCGAAGCACTCGGGAAACATCAGGAAACCCACAATCAAGATGTAGATGGCTGTGTATTGTGTCAAAAAGAACGAGCAGTTAATCAAGGAGCAGAATAATGAATACGCTGGAAGAATATGAACACGGTGTTTGGGAATTGAAGCAAAAAGTGGCGGAGGAACGAGAAATTACGATTTTTCTGTCGAAGCACAAAGAATTAGCCTGCGATGCAAACTTGTTGGACGATCCTGATCCGACACGCCGGGGCTTAATTCGTCAGTTCTTGGCGGATTCTGAAATTAACCAGGAGACTCTGACGGCTGCCGTTGAGGCTTTAGGGGATCAACTCGCTCGTAAATCTTCGAATGATTTGGCGACAGAAGACGTTGCCGAACGCCACGCACTTTTGGCGGAGATGATTCAACTCGGCGCTTCGCTCGATTTGATGCAGCGCACCCATCACGTTCCGGCCCAGGATGGTCGGAAGGGTGTGGACCCCGTAGCTGCCCGAAACTCCATTCTCCGTGATCCCGCACGATTAATTCAGTTCCCGGTTCGCATGGATATTGTCGAGTTACGCCAGAAGGTCGCCGATCTTCGGCGTTATCAAGATTTGCAGCAGGCCGACCATTCGACCCATGTAGCTCAGGCACGCCAGGAGCAGGCTGCCCATCATCCTCAATTGGTGAAAGGCCTTGAACCATTGCCTGAAAATATTACGAAGAAAACTATCCTACAGGCTCCTACGCAGCAAATCCGCGATTGGCAGCGGCTCCATGGTACCGCGGCCCTCGACGCGAGATTGCAGGGTAGAGGGTAAAGGAGAAAACAATGTCAACGTTTGATGAAGCAGTCGAGCAGGATTTGCAGCGCAATCATCCGCGGGAAACGCGACAGAATGCCGTCCAAAGACTTGTTGAAGCTTGGAGTTTGGGTCCGAAGGCTCAGCAGTTATACGTAAATGGCCAAATTCAAGATGACGACGCCATTTTAATCCGAGATTTCATCGCCAGAGAGTGCGCTAGCACCGATGGTGTTGATGGCTATACCGCTGACAATCTGAATCGTGCTTCCGATTTCGTGTTGCAACGGCGGATTGAATCCAGACGGGTTGAGAACATGCTTGAAGCTGTGAACACGTGGTTCGAATCTCATGAGGATTTCGCTCATGACGGTTACAACTTAATGAAGGTACAAAGTCTTGTCGTGTCTCAGCAAATCACCACAATCGCCGATTGGAATGCGTACTACAGAGCACACCGAGCAGAGTTTCATCATTTGAAGCCTGAGGCTCCGCCTGATGTCATAGGCGCAGTCAGAGCAATAAAAGCTCGCGACATGGAAGATTACAACCGACAAGTTGAAGAGCTAAAGAAGCAATTCGGTGCCGAAGCTGTTGAGGAAGCTTTTAACACGATCCGCGGCAATCACCACAAGGCAATGACCGGCATGGAAGGTCGGGCTTCCGCCTACGATGGTCAATCTACCGAGACGGAAGCAGATAAATTGCGTAAGGGCCTGGAAAAGAACTTGCCGCAGATTTTCGGCCCGGCCGCTCGTGAAAAGCGGGCAGAAGCCGAAGCGGATACTCTTTGCAACCAATTCTCGGCCGGTAGTCACGCCAAGAACTTCCGGGGCAGAGATTTGCTGAAAGCTTTCCGTTCACAGCTTCGAAGCGAAGGTAAGTCTGCAATGGATACGCTTATTGCTCTTAAAGCCGAAGCAAAACGTCTTTACGATCATGCGGAGGCCTTGTAATTCCATGGCCGAATTAACTGTGGAAGAGGTCCAGCAAATTATCGTCGATGCTGAGTCCAAGACGGAAGCCGAAATATTCCTTGATGCGTTGCGATCACATGTCCAGGACGTTCCGGCAGATACACTCGTTCAGCCGGATCAGCCGGAAGTTACGAAGATCGTCCGCGGCGGTCAAACATCGATTAAGAATTCCGTAGGCCAGTGGGTTGAGATGCCTCAGGTAACGCAGGCTGAGCTATCAGGACATGTAACGCCGGAAACAAGGGCCGAGATTGTAGCCGAGGCAGAAGGCCGTCGAAAGAAGATTACCGAAAACATCGCACAATTGAAGTTGGACGCAGAGGAGGCCTATTACAAAAAGTTAGTGGAGTCTGAACAACCTCCAGCCACGATAAACGGTCGAGCGGACCATGCTTTCTTTGAGAAATTGAAGGCATGGGTCGTTTCAAAAGCAGATGGAACACCCGATTGGTATAGAACCTATGCCGCCCACCAGTTGGCCTATACGGGATATGAAAATATGAAATCTGCAAAGGTCCGCGATCTTGCTCCCGTGGACCCGGAAGAGTTTGAAAAAGCTATCAATCAAATCCTGAGCCCTAAGGTTCCTGAGGCGAGAAACAATAGATACGTTAGATAAGAGTTTGTAACCAGCGAAGTGCAGTGTCATCTGACGCGAGTCATGTAGTTGGTGCAGTACCAACGGGCGGCGGAAACGCCGCCTTTCAAATTTAGGGGAGTCTTTATGACGAAAAGAGCGGACGAAGGTAAGTCGCGGCCCGATGCCGGATCACGGTTTGTCGGAACGAAGGTTGGAAAAGTTCCGAAGCCGGCCGGGGATTATTTAGCGGGCTCAACCGAACATGAGATGAATCAAGGGAAGCCGCATACTACGAAGGTCGCGGATGCACCCGCGGTCCATAATCGCATTCACACGTCCCCATCTTCGGGAACTGATCATTTCAGTAAATCCAAGCCCGCTTTGCAGGGCCACAACTTTGGAGTTCACAGTCGCGGCCGAGATTACAAATACGAAACGGTTAAGAATGCGGTTCCAGTCGAGGGAGCCGCGGCAAAAGCAAGAAAAGTCCAACTCGGCAGTAATCAGCACCTAGCCAACTAAAGTTTCAAAGGGTTTCATTTCGAAGTTTTCAGTTTTCACGCGAGCATGCTGATTGCTCAGACCTTTTCATCAGGTTCTCCAGCGTGGAAACGAGTCGTCGATCTAGCGTCGGCGCAAACCACGGAGTCGGGCTTAAAAACTCGGCTCCGTTTTTGTTTTTAATTTAACCAAGCCGGAAGGCTAAGGAGTCCTATATGGACGTGCAAGTTAAGTCAGACCCGATGGTAGAAATGCAAAATCATTTAGACCATCTGTTTCGTGAAGTAAGTCTATTACGTGAAGAATTGCGTACCAGCACAAATAGCCGCCGTGGTCTCCCAGGAATTGCCGGCCCCGTAGGGGCATCTGGAGCCAACGCCGTTGTCAAGATTCAGCAAGCAGACGGTAAGGTTCAGGTTCTCGATCCCAATGGAAAGGTCCAGGCCGAGATTATCGCGGTTCCCGGACCCCAGGGCAGACCAGGGGAATCGATCAAGGGCGATACCGGTAGCACGGGAGCCTCGGGTCGGCCGGGCAAAGACTCTCCTTCGCTCGATGAAATTGTTAAAGCGGCCGTGCAGGCAATCAAGACAAGACTCTAATCACAAATTCGGGCAAGGGGCGCAAACCGCACGGGGCTCCAAACTCCGACACCATATGCGCTCTGTATCAGGAGTTGCGGGTTACTGGTGTGCTTGCCCATTTTGTGTTTCGAAGATTAGCTGCGAGGAGAAATCAATGAACGCGGTTAACGAAACGCAAGTGTCAGTCTTGGTACTCCACCTTCCGAGAAGGTGACTTCACAAGACTTGGCCGACCTGAGACGGGGAAATCTCACGAGTGCATGGGAATTGTCCAACAAAACTCTGACTCGGAATTTGATTCAAGGCTTCAGATGACAACGCGGATTCTTAAAATGCTCAGGCAGCGTAAACGGGGCAAAGTCGGAATAGACTACTCCAGTGGCAAGGTCACCGTATTTTATCCAACGATGTTTTAACTCCTGAGAATCGGTCTTAACGTCGAAATAAGGCCATTCGTATGGCCACGTGTAAACCCCGACTTGGAGCACATACCTTCCTTTTGCCAATAAGCCTTTACTGGCCTTGGTTGCGTCATTCGCCCCGAACACGTTAGCTGGAACTAGAGTTTCAAATTTCTCCCCAGGCGCCAACAAGACGAATAGCCTTATGTCCGGTGCATCTCCAAATGAAGGACCGATGGGAAGCTCTGCTACGGCGAAATGGCCTTCAGGGGCGAACATGAAAACCCCGCTTTCTCCAGATTGCAGGTCACGAGCTGCTCGCACAATGGGAGGAGGCTCGATTTTGCGCGAGAGTATGACCGGGTCCCCGGAGGAGTTTATAAGCTGCAATCTCAGGTTTAGTGATGCAACGAACGACTCGTCGTCCACGTGGCAATAGGTCTGGTTGACGACTTCCACGTGCGCAGTAAGTAGCTTCTCGGTCGGTCTGGCCTGTGCATCGTCAATTTGGGCCTTCGCATACGGTGCGAGTCCCAGACCACCTATGAAAAGAAACAAAATCGACATTTTCCTCATAATCAAAATACAAGTGTAGAACGCGCAATTCTGAAGGTCGATTCATTGTATTTATCTGGTATGTGACTGATTACCGCGTACGTGGGATAACGGCGTACTCGGAAGCGCTCCCTAGCTCCGCCTGAACCGAGTAGGTCCTCATAAACGGCGTTCTCGGCAACTGCAATTCTTGCAAGAACTCTACGATTCGAGTAACGACAACGAATCGCTCTGTTCATTTGCCCTCAATCAGTAGTCCATGTAGCATCAGCAACAGGTTCCCCACCGCTTCCTCTTGGAAGGGATGCACTACATGTCATCACGGCTTGCGGTCTTTCGGGTTGCCCTTTGCGCCGTCGCGTTGTTTTGGTGCGCATCTGCTGCTTACGCCGATATGGACGGTACCTACTGCGCAGGCAACGGATTTATTGTCTACGAACTGCGTTCATTCAAAACTCCCGGCCTTAGCGCTCCTCATGTTCTACGGGTCGTCCGATTCGGCAATGGCATCCGCCAAGCTGGTGAAGTCGGGATGCAAGACTTTCAGGTTCATGTGTTCCAATGTGACACGAACCGTGTGGAAATAGCAGGTTATGACAAAGATTGGGTGAAATACGTCGTAGATATTAGCCAGCCAAACGCGCCGAAAATCATTGAACGAACCGATGAACCCACCCACAATCACGACGGCAATCGGGAACCTCCCCTGAAGGATATGTGGTCGCGTCGTGATGGAACGATTGACGTTCTGCCATCTACTGACCCGATGCACACGTATCGGCTGGCACTCAGCAGAACATTCAATCGATTACCAAACGGCACGGATAGTTCCACTACGACAGAACTCCAAGAGGTGGACACAGAAGGCGTTATTACCCAACGACTGGTGCTGTATGAGGACCATTATTTCGAATCTCGAAACTAAAGATGGCTTAATGTCCTCAACTCCCGACAAACGGTGTTCTCGCTAACTGGGTAAACCGAACACTAACTGATCCTCGAAGGGTCTGGTGCCATCGATCACAACGTCAGCGTGCTGTTTTGGGTCATCCCGTTGCAGGTACCCATCTTCGTCGGCAGACCAACGCTCCCACAATCGGATCAGTTCGGCTTCTGTCCTCTTGCCCTTTAAGAGGTCGCGTTCTACGCCTCGCCGAAGACAAATATCCTTGGGAGCATCAATAAAGATGCTCAAGCAGACGTATTGCCGAAATTCCTTCCGGGACGAGCTTACGCCTTCGAGGATCATGATTTCGGTCACGGCTTGGGCTGTGACCGGCATTGGGTGGTGATCATTGCTCCAACTGGCCCGGGGATACTGAAGCGTGCATGCGCCGCTGCTGATCGGCTGAAATACCTGCTCTATGAGGAGCGGCCACCAGCCAAATGGGTTTTCCCAGCTTGCAAAATCATCGGTTTGCACGATCTCGGCGCTTAGCTTCTCCGACAGATATTTCGCCAGAGTCGATTTCCCGTAGCCCCCGCGTCCATCGACGGCAATGAACCGAGTGTTGCCCACCTGCGGATGCCTCGGCCCTAACATCTCTCTGAGATTGACAGCGGCCATAGCCGAGATTATATGCAGCAACTCTCGAAAAACGGCGTTCTCGCCAACTGGGAATCGAGTGAAAGCCAGATTCCGTCTATAACGGCGTCGGCGTCGTCAAGAACTTTTTCAAGCACACCCTTACTTTTGCGAGCCGGGAGCGGCGTCAAGGGCGGTCCGACCGTTTTTGTCGGACCGTTCATCGCCAGACCCTTGACGCTGCGGACGGCTCGCTACCATGGCGTCTGGACGAAGCGAAGCTTCGTCCTTGCCCGGGATTCCTTTGCGGCGTCTGACCAAGACTCCTCTCTTTGAATCCTGCGGGGGAAGTCAGCTTCCCACCAACCATCTATGCGATCCTCAACCACGGACCATGATTCACCTGTTCGAACTCCTCCGTCTCTTTCCAGAGGAGGCAGGGCGCTCAATCAAAAACACGATAGGCTTTCGCCTACCACGGAAACTGCCGGGCTGCCCTGCATGGGAGCCGGCGGCACGGGCTGCGCTGCTTCCCGCAGCTTCCCATACAGCCGCACCGCCAACTTTCGTGCGATGGCTACCTTCGCCACCCCACTACCGCGGCGGAACTTCAATCGCTGATAGTCCCGCCGCAATTCCGGATCGTAGATCGAGGCCGTCTGGGCTGCTTCGACCAGCAAAAATCGCAGCATGGAGTTGCCTTGCTTGCTGATCGAACCCAAGCGTTGCCTGCCGCCACTGCTCTCTTCAGTAGGATTCAAACCCAGGTAACTCACCACCTGCTTGCTTCTCTGGAAACGGCTGACGGGCCCAATCGTCAGTACGAACGCCAGTGCCGTCACCGGCCCCACTCCTGGCTGTGTCATCAAGCGCACGGCCGCGGGACGCTTCTCTGCTTCCTGGATCACCGCTCGATCCAATTCATCGATTACAGGCTCGAACTGGTCCAGCATCTCTAAAAGTTGCTGTCTGCGACGACTGGCCCAGGGACCCAGGGACAGACCCTCTAGTTCCTTGCGCCCCACGGCCGTCCACAGCTTCTTTTTTCGGCAGATGCCCTGGCCCATGGCCATGGCATGCAATTGGTTCTTCAAGGAAGTTCGCATGCAGACCAATTTATATCGGTGCCGCAGCAGTTGTCGCACGTCCCGCTCCTCCGTGGACGGAATCCAGATCCGCGGAAACTTGTCTCTGAGCAGCAGGTCCAGAATATGGCAAGCATCACGCGAGTCCGTCTTCTGCTTCCGCACCATCGCCGCACGGATCTCCGCCGCATCTCCTACCCACAACTGATGCCCTTGCTCGGCGAGCATCCGTTCGAACCACTGCGCGTATCCGGTGGCCTCCATTCCTACTCGCGCCGGAATCGCAAGCCCGGCGTAAAACTTCCGAGCCTCACCGTTCTCGTGTTCTAACCGACGCTCAATCATTTCGCCGGTCTGTGGATCCAGCATCGCAATTTGCTGGAACCGCGAATGGAAATCGCATCCTATAATCAGCATGCTCGGCTCCTTTCCTTCCGAGTCTTGGTCAGTTGCCGCTACCAACTTTACTCGGCCGGGGGGAGCCGACGCCGTTATCTAATCAAGAAGGTGACTTCACGGGACTTGGCTCATTGCGAACGTCGCCGTTTCTTAGCCTTTCGCTCGCGCCATGCCGCCAGCCTCTCTTCGATCACCTTTAGCCGCGCCGCCAAGTAAGGCGGTAGTGGCGCTCGCCTACAGCGCCGCAGAATATCCTTGAACATATAACCCGAACGAAAGAAGTATGGCCGGACCTCTAAGAAGCAGATTGCCGCCTCCATCGAAAAGGGGTCGCCAGAAGATATTCGATGGAGCGTTTCGCCCGTATAGCCACGGGGGAAGGCGAGGAGGCTGTATCGGTCATGGAACTCTTTGCAGGCCAGTTCCCATTCGCGCCGCTCTTCAGGACTTTCGCCGCGATTCTTAACTGTTTCATGAATGCGGGAATGCAGACGCACGATTTCTTGTGCGTTCTCTCTAATCTGTTCTCTTAGATGGTCCGAGTCCATTAGAAAAGGCTATCGCAAGTACGCAGACTGACGACTGATTCTTGCGATTTCTTGGAATCAGGTAGTCACTGGCCACAGCGCTACGCTGCTTCCAAACGGGATTCTCGTAGACTGGGAACGGGTAAAACCGACAATCCGAGAAGGTGACCTCACAGGCATTACCGTTAGGTACCTAGCTTTCAAGGTACGGCGATGGCCGAGATATTCTTCAACTATGCTGTTTTTCAATGTTTTTGATGCTCGTTTCCGATGATGAGTCCTAGCATGAATCTGATCATCGCCCCGCGAATGATTTTGCTGCCATTTGCCTTGGGCGAGTGCCTACTAGCCTGGTCCTTACGCTTTGTTCCGCGATCCACTCTCAGTAGTGCCCTATTGAACCAGATATTAAAGGCTGCGGTTGCTGTGGCGGCTTCGGCAGGCGTAATCGCTGAAACCCTTCTGTACAGGTCGCTAACTGGACAAGATAGCCTCAAAAACGACAATTTCTTTTTTGCAGTAATGATCGGTCAGAGTCTCATTGTCATCGTTCTAGCGTTTAAGAGCGGGGCGATAGTCAAGGAAAGACACGCACGCATTGTATCGAGTTCGCAGGGCATGGAATTGCCTAGGTGAAGCATCCTATTCTTCTTGCGCTCGGCTGCTTCGTTTTGGCCGGTGGCTGTTGGCTGGCTTGGGCGATTCATCGCGACAACCAGCTATCGGACGACTTCGACAAGGTCCAAAAGGGTGCCAGCGAGTCGGAAGTTTCCACGAGACTTGGTAAGCCTAAACGAGTCGAACGCTGCGGGGATTTCTTCGGACCATTACCGAAAGACCTTCCGGCTGGTTGCGCTAGCGAATACGTTTACGCATCACCGTTTGCGCCTATTGGTCCCAAATATTACGTTGTGAGATTTGACGCTAGCGGGCGCGTCTTGGAGACTGTCCCTTTGTCATCTCCGTAAATGCGCCCCTTGCTGGTGACGAAATTGGAAAGTCTTCCTTCCATTCGGTCGAACTGAATAGGGCCTGAGAAACGGCGTTCTCGCCAACTGGGAATCGGGTTTCCCACATGACCGTCAATAAGGTGAGTTATCGAGACTTGACCGACTTGCGATGCGATGGCTTGGTTCCCCTGGGAAAGTCATGAGCAGAGGACAGCAAGAGGCCCGTAAGAATACTAAGGTCCGCACACAACGTCAGTGCCCCTGCACGCGGTAAATCGTTTTGTGGCTGGGCCACACGGCTCCGACGACTGTGCCGCCTACCAAACCGATCACCGCGCCGACCGCTGCTGCTTGGCTTGACGATAGCAGCGACGAGGCCTCGTTCCCCAAAAACGTGTTGGGGTTTTGCAAAGAACAAGGGGCTGTACAAATAACGTGGCGGTGCGTTGCTGCGCCGATTCCGGCACCTGCGCCAGCGCCCACCGCAGCCCCGATGAGCGTGTTGCGCAGACGATGTTGGTGTTTCATGAGTTTTACGCTGCGAACCTCTTGCCTTTGGACCATCTGCTGGCCCGCTTTCACTTGCAACGACATCGCCGTATCGGAAACATTCACAAATGTCCCAGAGACTTTCGCGGCGTTCATTTCAACCACTTGAACCTTCTCACCCGTTTGAAGCGTGTTCAGATTCTCCCAGGACGCCGGATTGCTTTGGGCCCACGAAGCGCCGCGCATTCCCAGAATGCAGAGCAGGAACAAGACTTTTCGCATAAGGAAGCCCTCAATTTGGACTTCTGGTTCGTGCATCGTACGCTCCGCCCGCCATTGGCGCAACGAAATTGCCACCAGTGGTCCCAAGTCCCGAGAAACGGCGTTATCGCCAACTGGGAATTGAGCCAAAAGTCATTTTCCGATAACCCGGCACGGCTTTTCGGGAGTTGGCGGTCTCGCTGGACCGAAAGCGGCTTAGCGGAATTGAGGTTTCTGGTCGCTAACGTCGGCTACCGACTTATAATCTCTCCATGCGGGGGGGTGCTCGGGGCCATGAGCCGGTTGATGAAGACGAACTGCGCCGGTCCGAGACCGGATGCGGTCCTGCTGCCCAGTGAAACGGAAACCGAAACGGCTATCTCAGGAGAAGATGTGGCGGGCGGCTATGCTCTACCGCAAGGAAGCCGAGCGGTGCCATAAGGGCAAAGCCTATTTTTTCGCCATAGTGGCCCGAGCGTGCCAGTTAGAGGCCCTGCTCCGGATTTTCGATTTCGTTGAAAATCGTAGACCGAAGGATCGTTCCAAAGACTTTAATAGTCTTATAAATCGAGCGTTCAAGAAGCATTGGATTCCACACGACGCACTTCGTTACTGGAAGAAGCAGCAAAAGACGCCCCTTAAAACTGTACTCCATGAAATACGCGAGGCGAGAAACGGAGTGCATGCTCACCTTTTTGACAAGGGGCTCGTGACGCGCCGTACCTCGGGGAACGTCACGTATGTAGTGCGGACGATGTTTGAGTGTTTAGAAATAAAGAATGCCCGAAATCTAATGAAGCATCTGCATCGGCGAGGCGAAATCTCCACCGTCGAATACAACGCGTGGAAAAAGCGTGCTTCTTGACGAACAGGCTTGGAATTGCAGCCAGGCACCCGTGCCAACTGAGCAAGCCGGGCCTCCAACTCCCGAAAAACGGGGGATTCTCGGAAAGTGGAGAACTAGTACCCGATCTTCCGAAAAGCAATGAGATTCTAGATGTCCAGGTCCGGGTAATGACGCTTTGCCGCAATCTTGGAAATCAGCATCACGGTATACGCCTTGCGGTTCCTTCCCGAGAACGTTCGCTTCACGACGCCGCTTTTCTCTTTTGCAAATTCCTTACGAATCGTGTCTTCACCCCTACCAATTTTGTCTCCCAACTGTCTGCAAGTGAAGTAATCGCCCCTCCGCGGTTTATTGGGGCGGCGATACCTTCTCCCTTTCTTGAAAAATTCATCCGGCGATACTGGATTTTCGTCTTCGTCTACCACACAGAAGGATGCAGGATCATTGTCTTCGATGATGGCTGCTAAGAGTTGCCGCTGTTCCTCCGAGGACATTTCGTTTATTTTGCGCTGGTCGGGGATGAGAATCATGCACGACTCCCAATTGGGACTACTTTCTCATCCTGCGTTGCCTGCTTCTGCGCCAGCTTCGCGGCTTGGGCTTCGGTGATCCTGGCCTGGGATTCCTGGTGCGCTTGCTCGAACTCAGCGATCCAGGGCGCATAGTGTTTGAGGAAGATTGCGACGGTATCGCCAAGGGCGTCTGCTATGGTCTGGTGGTTGACCTGACCAAGCTCGTATTGTGTCCGAAGCTGGTTGATGGCAAAACTATCCCGCAACATGTGAGAATGCGGCTCGCGTTCCCGGATATCGGTTTTGACGGAATCGATTCCGGCCTCCGCGAATACGCTCTTTAGTTCCGCCGACCAATAATTGGTGTTTGTGTCCGGGTCCACGTTCTTGTCGTAGAACGGCTGATTTAAATCCCCGTCGATAGCAACAGTAGTTTTCAACAGATTCACGACATGGGGCACAAGTCGCGGTTGGGCTCTTCGCTTCGTCTTGTTGCGGTAATAAGTGATTTGACCATTATCCTTCATGGAGTCCAGCTTGAATCGAACTGCATCGCCTAGGGCTAAGCCGCCCCACCTCATTAGCTCGATGAAGGCCAGAACGCGGTGGGCGTCATCGTACTGCTTCTGGTCGTCCAGGTTCTTAATCTCGACCTGGAACCGGCTCTTTATCGCGGCCAGGATGGAATCGTATTGCTGATCCGAGAAGGCCGTGGTACGGCTGCCTCGCTTTACCCTTGGCGGTTTCATTCCGGTCATCGGGTGGTTCTCAATCCATCGTTTGTCTGTGCAGTAATTGAAGAACCGTTTCAGATCACCGAAGGTTCCAAAGTCGGTCAGATCGGATTCGAAGTTCCAGGTATTACGGAAAGCTTCGACAAGGTCCGGTCTCAAATCGGAAACGTAGATCGGTCGTGGGTTCAAGGTCTTCAACCATTCTGAAAGGCGGCCTTCATTGCCGCGTCGGTTGCTCTTGAACTTGAACGTTTTGGGGTCTACATCACCCAACAGTGGCAGGTACCGCTCGATACGCTTCTCGCTGATGCGCTCGGCTCTCTTTGACGCTAGGAATCGGGCAACGGCCTGCTCGATGGTTACGGTCTTAGATTCCTTCTCAGCCTGTAGCGCCTTCAGCTTGGCTTCCGCGGCAGCCGCACGTTGCTTGTCTGGGTCGTGCTTGTCTCGGTATGCCTGGGCTATCTGCTCGCAATCGGTCCAAGACCGGGTCTTGATTGCTATCGGTGAGTGACGTATTGCCCCGTCGCTGTCGATGAACTGAGTATGACGTTTCTTTGGGTCTTGGACACGAGGGTCATAAACTGCGATATGTTTCCGGCAAGTGCATTTTGCGGTGTCGATACTATAGGCTCGCCCCTTGTCCTTGTAAGGGCAGGTTTTGGAATGTCGGGCAATTGCGGTGTAGGTGGGTATCAATATATCTGTTGGCGTCATCAGTGAGGCTCCTCTCACCCGTTAAAGTTACTTCACTACAATCACAAGACAATTTCCATAGACCGTTGTTACCCAATTTCTAAGTCGTTGGAAAGTTAGTGACTTGTGAAGTACGAGGAGAGCCTACAATGATTCATTCTAAAGGCTTTCAAGTCCAATGATTTTGTAACTGCGCATTCTAAAGAACTTAGTAGCGGAATTTGCTTAACTGCACAATCTAAATGGTTTAGCTTACATCTTACATCCTCGTGATCGATGCGTAATCCGTGTGTGGTAACGCTCGAAAGCCCCTGATGACTTTGTGATCGCCGCGAAGCTCATCCTGTGGGTGGACGTTCGCGGCGGCGACTTTCGCGCGCCCCAGGGGGGGCCACCCCCCCATTTTTTTCGCAAGGATGTGATTCTATGGGAGTTCCTTTCGCGTTTTTTACAAGGATGTGATTCCGAAGGACTTAAATAAGATGACGGTAAATGAGCGCATGAATACCGAATCGGAACAGCGGCGGATCAGGACAAATGAAGGCGCCAGAAATCGCTGCTCCGGGGGCCGAATAAGGTCACTTCCTAATTCGCACATATAACTATTTTACCGCACGAGTAAAGTGCGATTCGGTTCTCGCCGTATGTGGCATTGGAGAGATCCTCCGCAGGGGCATCCGGAGCGCAGAAAGCGCGTCCCGCAGAGGCATTCGGGACGCAGAAACGGCGCCTCGTTCGCGATGCTCGCTCGGGACGAGCATCCTGCACGGATGCCGTTTTATCGCGCGAGTAAAGTGGCTCCTGTGGAAAACGAGGAGCCAAAGAGATCCTTCACAGAGGCATCCGGGACGGATAAGCCGCACCTCGCTCTCGATGCTTCACTGGATGGAAGCTCGTATGTGGGAGACAGTTGGCGATAACACCGTTTCTCGGGCGCTGGACGTAGGCAACCACGTGTTGTAGCTTTCCTTCGTCAGAATGAAAACCGAACATGCCAGGGTGCAGTGAGTGCGAGTCCTTGATATGTAGAAAACTGGGGCGCTGCGTGGGGAAGGAGTTCTAGCGAAATGGACCGAAGAACATTCTTGAGTCTGGCTGCCGCTCTGCAGCTTTGGCCGCGTTCGCTTTTTGCGGCCAGGTCGTTTCGCCGCCGCCGCCCCTCGGATCCCGATTGGCCTTCCCTGGCAGCCTGGAAACGCCTCAACGACGAAGTGGGCGGGAATTTGATTCCCGTCGAGTTTCCCATCGAGGCTTGCATCAAGGATGTGGATAGCGACACGTGCAAAAGCCTGCTCGCGACGATCAAGAACCCCTATTACATCGGCGACCAGCCCGGCATGACGCAGACCCTCGGATGGGTCGATGCCTGGTTCACACGACCGAGCGTTTACGCCGTTGCGGCGAAGGATGCGAATCACGTTGCCGCAGCGGTCCGCTTCGCCCGCGAGAATCATTTGCGCCTCGTGATCAAAGGCGGCGGCCACAGCTATCAGGGGACCTCCAATTCCGCCGATTCCCTGATGATCTGGACGCGGCACATGCACGAGGTCACCCTGCACGATTCGTTTGTACCTCAGGGCTGCGCGGGAAAACTGGCGCCCCAGCGCGCCGCCAGTTGCGGGTCCGGCGCCGTCTGGATGCAGGCTTACGATGCCATCACCACCAAAGCTGGCGGCTATGTGCAGGGAGGCGGATGCACCACGGTGGGCGTCGCCGGTCTGGTGCAGAGCGGCGGCTTCGGAAGCTTTTCCAAGCACTACGGCACCAGCGCTGCCGGGCTGCTCGAAGCGGAAGTTGTCACCGCCGATGGAAAAATTCGACTCGCAAACGCGTGCACCAACCCGGACCTCTTCTGGGCGCTCAAGGGAGGCGGCGGGGGAACGTTCGGCGCCGTCACTCGGGTGACGCTGCGCGTTCGCGAGCTACCGGAGTACTCGGGCGCCGTCTTCTTCCGCGTCAAGGCTGGCTCTGACGACGCCTATCGCCGCTTATTGCGCTACTTCGTTGGATTCTATCGAGATAGTCTCTTCAACGACCATTGGGGCGAGTCGGTCCTTATCGGTCCGAATAACGCCCTCCGCATCAGCATGGTTGCCTGGGGATTGACCACAGAAGAAGCGATGAAAACATGGCAGCCTTTTCTGGATTGGATTGCGCGTTCACAAGCGGAGTACTCCGTCGATCCGGGAATGATGATTATCAGCATACCCGCGCGGCATTGGTGGGACGTCGAGTGGTGGAGGGAACATCGCTATCCCATGTTCAATTCCGATCCGCGGCCCGGCGCCCCCGAGAACAATGTCTGGTGGACCGGCGACGCAGGCCAGGTGGCGTGGACCATCTATGGATACGAATCCATGTGGCTCGCCGCATCGCTGCTGAAAGACGATTCCCAGGAGCGGCTGGCCAATGCGCTCTTCGCTGGTTCGCGGCATGATTGGATCGGACTGCATTTCAACAAGGGCCTAGCGGGCGCTCCGCGCGAGGCCATCGAAGCCGCTCGGGATACGGCCACGAATCCATCGGTCTTGGACGCGTTCGCGCTCGCTATCATCGCGGAGGACGGAGGCGGCTACCCGGGAGTGCGCGGCCACGAGCCCGACGTAGAAGCGGCGCGAAAGGCCCGCGACGGTGTCCATCGCGCCATGAACGAACTGCGTGCGGTGGCGCCCAACGGTGGGGCGTACGTTGCCGAAAGCGATTACTTCGAAAAGGATTGGCAGCATTCCTACTGGGGCGCCAACTACGAGCGCCTCGCCTCGATCAAGAAGAAATACGACCCCACTGGATTGTTCTTTGTCCATAACGGCGTCGGCTCCGAAGAATGGAACACCGACGGCTTTACGAGACTCTGAGCCCTATCCAAACCTTATAGCGCCGACCTTCAGGCAAGTGCATACCACCTTTGCGCATTAGCCCCCTGGCCAAGTCTAGATAAGTCACCTTCTCGGCGGTTGGCTTTTTCGGCCCCGCGCCGGGCTGGCCACCTAGCGATAAGGCCGTTTATCAGACCTATCGGTGTTGGCGACCTTCCCACTTTTTTGGTATGTACATTACATATCGGTTATCGCGTCCCGGCACGCTCGCCGTATCACCGGCTCCGCAGCCTGCACGCATGCCAATCCTTCGGCAATGGCTTCTTTTGCGCGATGAAAATCGAGCCAGGAAAATTCCCCTAGTCTTGGGCATAGAAGCACATTAGGAGGATCGCCAGCCAGTCGCATCCGGGTAATACGATCCTGCATGATGTTCAAAGAATTCGCCAATACTTCGAAGTAACTTGGAAAGTCGGGTCCGGCCTGGAGCACGCGTTGAAGAATTGGACCGACCGCGTCCTTCAGCCACTGGGGCGCCTGGGCCGGAACGGCAGGTGGGGTGGTTGATGCGGCCAGTTCAATATCGGATCCGGTGAAGCGCCGCCCGACCAATTCCGAGTTCAGGTCCACAGCGATGATAATATCGGCACCCAAAGCACGCGCGAGCGACACCGGTACCGGATTGACGAGACCGCCGTCGATCAACCACTGATCGTCATGCCTCGTCGGACTGAAGAGTCCCGGCATACCGATTGACGCGCGTACCGCGCGCCCGATCGGTCCCTGCTGAAGCCAAATCTCACGTCCCGACGCAAGATCGGTTGCCACCGCAGCATAGCGGCGACCTTGCGTTTCGATCGAGCCAGCGATTCCCAAACTATCGAGAAAAGTTTCTACGCGCCTGCCTTCAATCAGACCCCCGGTCGCGAGATGCACGTCGAGCATTGCAGCAACATCGTGCCGCCCGAAATTCTCCATCCGGGTCTTAAGCGCGGCAAGTTTGCCGGTCACGAAGGCGGCTCCGACCAACGAGCCAATAGAAGTGCCTGAAATAACCTCCGGCACGACTCCCAGGGCTGCGAGTCCCTCGAACACACCAATGTGGGCCCATCCGCGCGCCGCGCCGCTGCCGAGTGCAACACCAATTTTCGGTCGCATGAAAAGAACCTTCGAAGCGGTCAACGACATTAGCACAACACGCGCGTTGCAGGTTTTCGGGATTGTGCTTGCTAAGTCACCTTCTCGGCAACTGGCCCAAGCAGAAAAGCCAGTTAGCGAGAAGGCCGTTTCTCAGGGGTTGGCCTATTCCACGGATCGCGGGAAGTGGGCGGGGCGAAACTACTCCAGTTCGTCTACGGAATTTATTTGGTGCACATCGAGAGGGTACGCAGGGGCGTGGCCCGCATCGCAGGTTGCGTCAGCGATTCCCGTCTTCAGCTTGCCGTTTATTTCTCCGATTTTCTTACGCACGTCGGAGCCCAAATATACTTTTACGAGATGTTCGCAGTCTGGTTGGGCACAACGCAGTTCGGCTAGAAGCATCAGATCGTTGTCCGGAAGCCCAGTGTAATAGTACGTGCTGATCCATTCGACGTCTTTGGCGCAGTAGCGATAGCCGCGACCACAGTATTTGCACACCAGTAAAGGACGCCAGTTTTCCGCGGGCCAGTTCGGTTGCGGTTCCGTGGTCTCCGGGAGGCCGGGATGAGGGAGATAGATTGGATTCCCGTCTACGCAGCCTGGAGTTTTGCAGCGAACTACGGGCTGCCAGTAGCTGTCCTCTGACATCAGGAAATTATACACTGCGGTTTGCGGAGCGAGAGCGTGCCTTCACGGCTTTCGGTGTCGCATGCTTCGCGGGTTTTTGCGACGTGTCTTATCTCTGGAGCCACCCGGGCCGCTGGCGGGAGCCTCCCGGGGCCGCTGACTGGAGTCTCCTGGGCCAGTTGGCGAGAATCCCGTTTTCCAGGAGTTGAGAAAGACGGGTTCCAATGTTAGCCTCTCCCACGAGAGTAAACACCATGACGGACACGGGGAAAGTCATCCACAACAGTATTAAGGCCGAGCAAGCCCCGCCGGCAGCACCGGCGAACTAGGGTCGTCTTCGAGATCGCGCTTTCGCTTTGCGGCGGAGGATGTGACGCGGAGTGGCTTCCTTTCCCGCCGGGGCCCTGTGGTAGTTTGTTATTTTGTCCGGCGCTTGCCGGAAGGAGTTGTGCGATGAGGGACAGCAAGAAGGGTGTGCTGGTGTTCGGCCTGACGGTGGCAGCCTTGTGTGCTCCGCTCAGTCCCAGTTTCGGGCAGCTACCGAAGACTCCGATGAGCGGCAAGCCGCAACCGCCGAAAACCACCACAACGCCGACAGGAACGTGGCTGCCGAAAACGATCGCCTACATCAAGGCTTCCAATACCGGCAAGGACAATCAGTTCGGCTCCGCGGTAGCGCTCAGCGCCGACGGCAACACACTCGCGGTCGGCGCCGCTTTCGAGGACAGCGCCGCCAAAGGCGTCAACGGCGTTTCCAAGGACCATGCGGTAAATTCCGGCGCGGTGTACGTCTATACCCGAGACAACAAGGGCTGGAAGCAGCAGGCCTACCTTAAGCCCTCGAACACGGCGGAAGGCGGTCAATTCGGAAACTCCCTGAGCCTGAGCGCCGATGGCAACCTATTAGCCGTCGGCTCTCCCGGAGAAGCGAGCTCGGCCACCGGCATTAATGGCAATCAGAGCGACCGTTCGATGCCGGCTGCGGGCGCCGTCTATATCTTCGCGCGCGCCGGCGCTGCCTGGTCGCAGCAGGCCTACGTGAAATCGTCAAACACCGGCTCGCCGGATGTAGGCTACCAGTTCGGCTACGCGGTCTCCCTCAGCAGTGACGGAAGCACGCTCGCCGCGAGCGAGACCAGCGATCCCAGCAACGCCACGGGCATCAACGGCGACCAAAAGAACACGGCTGCGCCGGATTCCGGCGCGGTATTCGTCTTCAACCGCAGCGGCGACACCTGGTCGCAACAGGCTTACGTCAAGCCCTGGAACACGACCACGCCCGGTGTACTGTTCGGCTACTCCGTCGGCTTGAACGGCAACGGCGACACCCTCGGCGTGGGCGCGTACGGTGATGATGGCCGTAGAGGCGCCGTTTACGTCTTCACGCGCAACAAGGGGACCTGGTCGCAGCAAATGCGTGTCACGGCCTCGAAGGGCGAGCCAGGCGATTACCTCGGATGCTCGCTGGCCATCAGCGACGACGGCAACACCATTATCTCCGGCACCGTGGATGATAAATACAACACGCCCGATGCCGGCGCGCCAGACAAGGAATCCCTCGGCGGGGTCTACGTTTTCGTGCGTGCGGCAGGCAAGTGGTCGGAACAGGCTTATGTGAGGGCCTTCAATCCGCGGGTGTACGACCAATTCGGATTGGCTTTGGCCATAAGCCGCGACGGCAACACCATTGCCAGTCGGCTCGCACCTTGAGGATAGCGGCGCCAAGGGCGTCAACGGGGATCAGTCTGACGCCTCCGGGGAAGACTCCGGCGCGGTCTACGTTTACACCCGCACCGGCACGACCTGGAATCCCACGGCCTACGTCAAGGCTTCCAACACCAAGCCCGCTGCGGAGTTCGGCACCTCGATTGCGCTGAATGGCGACGGGAAATTGCTCGCCGCCGGCGCGCCAAAGGAAAATAGCGCCGCCAAGGGCGTCAACGGCAAGCAGGACGATAAGTCGGCCGACAACGCGGGCGCCGTCTACGTCTATTACTGAGGAGAAGGAGAAAAATGGCATGCGCAAGATAACTTCATTGGTCGCAGCGGCAGTCCTTCTCTCGATCGCAAGTGCGGGTCTTTCGCTCGCACAGCAGGCCCCTCCGGCTGGCGGCGCTCCGCCTGCCGGAGCGGGTGCGGGTGGGCGTGGGGGAGCTCCGCCGCCGCCGTTCCGCATCATGAGTCCTGATCTGGTTGACGGCTCGCTGCTCCCGCAGCAATTCAGTTGCGCCGCCGGCACGGAGGCGGTGTCGCCGCCGCTGCAATGGATGAACGCGCCGAGAGGCACGAGGAGCTTCGCTCTGATCGTTCACGACATGGAGCCGCGCCCGCAAAAGAAACTCGACGACATTTTGCATTGGATGGTGTGGGACATTCCCGCTTCAGCGACCAAGTTCCCGCAGGGTATTCCGTCCAATACCGCCGATCTTCCGGACGGTAGCCATCAGACCAACGGCAATCCGGGCCAGGGTGGCATCACCGGCTATCGGCCGCCGTGCCCGCCGCAAAACGTTCCCCTGCCGCACCACTACGTGTTCGATATCTTCGCACTCGATACCAAAGTGGACTTGCCGGAAACGGCCACGCGCGCGGACCTTATGAAGGTTATGGACGGCCACATCCTCGGGCACGATTCCCTGGTCGTTCCTTTCAATCGCTAGACCGCAAGATGGTGGATGGAACGCCGCAACATGGTGGATGGAACGATGGATTCGTCGTCGTTCCGACGCACCATCAAAATTGACGGCTCAAATTTTTGGCATGCCGATGATTCCCCCCGGGGCTGCCCTTCGCACCTAAGGGTGAACAAGTGCAGCCCGCACCCGCCGACGCGAGGAGGTAGGAATGAAAAAATACATCTGGGTTTCGGTGTTGGCATTGTTTCTCGCACCCGTGATTGGAGCCAAGCCTCCGCAAGAGAAGAAGGGGGCGGCGGAACCCCCTCCCCCTTGGGCGTATGGCTTCTTGGCACCCGCTGGCGCGCCGGGAGCGGCTCCGAACACGGCCGCTGATCTTGCGCAGCTCGAACCGGACGACGGCACCCCTCGACATCTTCCCGGCAGCACTTTGTCTTTCACGCTCACCCAGGTCCGCGACCCCTTTGGACCTGCCGACTGGTATCCGGGCGATCACCCGCCCATGCCGGAGGTAGTGGCTCACGGCCGGAAACCCGACGTGGGCGCCTGCGGCCGCTGCCACTACCCCAATGGCAAAGGCCGCTCGGAAAACGCGGGTCTCGCGGGGCTTCCCGTGGTCTATTTTGTGCAGACCATGAATGACTTCAAGAATGGCGCGCGAAAGAGCGCCGACTCGCGGAAGGGCAATACGAATAACATGATCGATTACGCCAAGGCCATGACGGACGAGGAGATCAAGGCAGCCGCCGAATATTACGGCTCGATGAAATGGACTCCCTGGATCAGGGTGGTCGAGACGGACATGGTTCCTAAGACCCGAGTTGTGTTCGGCATGTTCCTCCTGCTGAAAGGAAACGAAAAGGAGCCGATCGGCCACCGCATCGTCGAGGCCACCGAGAATGCAGACGCGACCCTGCAGCTGCGTGATCCGCGGTCTGGATTCGTGGCCTATGTGCCCACGGGCAGCCTGAAGAAGGGTAAAGCGCTGGTAACTACTGGAGGCGAAGGCAAGACGACGGCATGCGCGACTTGTCACGGCGCGGACTTGCTGGGACTCGGTCCCGTGCCAGGGATCGCCGGGCGCAGCGCGAGCTACATGGCACGCCAGCTTTACGACATGAAGGTGGGCGATCGCAACGGAGTTTGGACGCAGCTCATGGAACCGGTGGTCGCCAAATTGGACAATGACGACATCGTGGCGATCACGGCCTACTTGGCTTCTCTTGACGTTGGCAGTAAGTCCACTGCGCTGCACCAGGCGAAGTAAGGCGATTCGGAGGATTTTGCCATCACGAAAACAGCAAGGTAGATTGCCACAAGGCCTGCCATCGCGGAGTTGCGACAATCCGCATTTTCTCCGAGGCTGGTTTACGAAGCCAAAATCGTTTCCATTGCCGTCACAACAATGTGAAATCCCACTTAGCTGGCACCCGTTATCGGAATACATCTTTTGGGGTCACGAATGCTTTTAGCGGGACGGCTAGCGGAAAAATTCGATTTTGGCTTCGCGAAACCAGACGAAATTCATCGGCGCGACTGAAATCGGTCCGTTGACGCCGAAGACGGCGATCTGGAATTTGTCGCCCGGCTTGACCGCATCGGCCAGCACCACGCGATTGGGCATGTTGAAGCCGGAGATCGCTGCCGGGCTGGGGTAGCCGGTGCGGCGCGGTATCTGTCCATTGATCCAGACTTCCGCGTAGTCATCGACATACGCCGTCAAGACCACCGTGGCGCCCGCCGTGTCGAAGTCCCCGATTTTTGCCGGTATGGTCAGGTTCGCGCGGTACCAGATGAAAGACACTTTGCCGCCGCCACGCCGGTCGCCCAATCCCTTGGCGCCGATCACCGGCCACGACGAATCATCGAAGCCGGCCTCGCCAGCGTGAGGCTGAATGTCGTACGAAGTTTTGTAGCCAGGCATGGCATTCGGGATCGCCGGACCTTCCACGATTTTCGCCTCCATGCTCTTCCATTGCGCACCGAAGAGCGCTGATCCTTCTGCCGTCATCAGGTCGACCGATTTTGCGGGTACCAGGGACGGCGGCATTTGAGGCAGAGGCGCCGCGGGCGCCGCGGCAGTAGGAGTGGTTATTTGCGCCTGCGCGATATTCGCAAAAATCACGGGCAATCCGGCTAGGACGACACAAGCAATCAAGCGGATGGTATCTTGCCTTTGCATGTTCTCCCTCGAGTCCCGGTGCACTTCCGGGCCGACGGCAAGTATAGCCCTCAATTCCGACCACAGGGCTTTTCCGGGAACATCCGGGACGCAGAAAGCGCGCTTCGTTAGCGATACTCGCTGGGGACGAGCATCCTGCTCGGATTCTCGTTTTATCGCGCGAGTAAAGTGGGCCCTGTGGAAAAGTGCTCGAGGAATTCAGGAGAAAGCTGCGCGCGTAAGCTGATCCTGTTGAAAAGCTTCGAACTTTCAGCCAAATTCCCAAAAAAGACCTATCGGGAGTTGGCGTTGGCTCTCGCGCCCTACCTACAATCACCTCGTGTCCAACTCCTGACGGACAAACCGGAGCAAATCCTCTGCCGTAAAGGGTTTCTGTAGAAACCGGGCGCCCTCCTCCAAACCTTCGCCAGCAGCCCTCGTCAAGTATCCGGACATGTACAGGACTTTAATTTCCGGCCGGACAGACTTGATTTGCCTGGCCAACTCCGCGCCGCCCATACCGGGCATTACCACATCGGTCAGCAGTAGATGAATCGGCCCTGAGTGCTTTTGTGCGAGTTCTAAGACCTGCCCCAGGGTCTCGGGCTCCAGAACAGAGTAGCCGGCGCTCTCCAAATAGTCTCGCAGTACAATCCTCACGCCTCTGGAGTCCTCAACCAGCAGTACCGTTTCCGTTCCACGAGGAGTGATCTCTTCCATCTTTTTCGCTGGTTGCGTGTGCTCGACCTGTTCGACGACAGGAAAGAAAACTTTGAAGGTTGAGCCATGACCAAGTTCGCTTTGCACGGTAATATGCCCCCCACACTGCGACACAATGCTCCGCACCACAGCCAAACCCAACCCCGTACCCTTACCCGGTTCTTTCGTGGTGAAGAACGGCTCGAACAGGCGAGCCTGTGTCGCAGCGTCCATTCCAGTACCGGAATCAGTCACTGTCAGCATCACGTAACGGCCGGCTGGAACGCCGCGATATTCAGCCATAGACGTATCCCTGATTTCGACATTCTCAGTTGCAATTTTGAGAGTGCCTCCCCCAGGCATCGCGTCTCGCGCGTTAGCAGCAAGGTTCATGATCACTTGCTGGATCAGACCACGGTCTGACTGTATCCGACCCAGTGTTGGACTCAATTCTGTGACCAAGATGATGTCTTCCCCAATGAGGCGTTCCAAAAGTTCGCGAAGTTCTTCAAGGGTACTATTCAGGTCTATGGTCTGGAGTTCGACTTCCCCGCGTCTGGCGAAGATCATGAGCTGCGCGGTCAGCCACTTGGCACGTTCCGCCGCGCTTTGAATTTCCCTCAGCCGTGTATAACGGCTGTCGCCTGGCTCGGTCCCTTTCAGCACCAACTGGCACTGACCGAGAACAACCACCAGTAGGTTATTAAAATCATGAGCGATTCCGCCCGCGAACTGTCCAATCGCCTCCATTTTTTGCGCTTGGCGCGCTTGATCTGCGAGCAACTTCCGCTCCGTTATGTCCTCGACGATCACCTCAAGGCATTCCACCTCGTTTGCTTTGTCCCGGATGACCCGGCCGTTTGCTCGTACGGTGATTTGTCGCCCGTCTTTTCTCTTCCACAGTGCCTCACTATCTAGAATCAGACCCGTCTTTGAGTACTGCTCGATGTTTCTCTCGCGCTCGGCCGGGTCGACATAGATATCCCTCGCCAAGTTTGTTCTCAGCAGTTCGGCTTCGGAGTTATACCCCAGCATGCGCACGAGAGCAGGGTTCACCATCAGCAGTTTTCCCTCCCGTGTGGAGCGAAAGATGCCATACGGGGAACGGTCGACCAGCGAGCGGTAATTCCTTTCCAACTGCCCCACGGCCTCAGCGTGGAATCGCCGATCCACGGAAGACGTCAATATCGCCAGGCCGAGGACGACCAAGGTGACGGTGCCTATTGCTGTGGTGCCGAGTGCGGAGATGCTTACAGCGTCGGATAGATTGACTATGATGGCGGCGGGCACGAACCTCGCCGCGGCCATACCGGTGTAATGCATCAGGCAGATGCCGGTGGCCACCGCCATTGCGCTACTAAACTTTCGAGGAGTGGTTTCCCTGGTCTCCTCTCGAAGATCAAATGCGAGCAACAGGGCGATAACAGAGGAAACGATGGCAATCACGACAGACAGAGTCACGATGCGAGGATCAAAGCGGACTGCAGCAGCGAGACGCATTGCCGCCATGCCGATGTAGTGCATGCCTGCAATACCCATTCCCATGATGCTGCCGCCCACCACGGCCTCGGCGAAGCTCATTTTCTCTTTACTAACTACATGCAGCGCGACGGCGGCGCCGAAAATAGCGGCTATCAGCGACAGTAGAACGGTAGGCAAGTGGTAGCTTATCGGGACCGGCAAGCTGAAGGCCAGCATCGCAATGAAGTGCATTGACCAGATGCCAAGCCCCATAGCGCTGGCCCCGCCGATGAGCCAAGCCGAGCGCACCCAACCGCTCGCCGCTGTTACGCGCCCGGCAAGATCGAGTGCAGCATAGGAGGCGGCTAGGGCCATCAACGCCGAAAGCGCCACCGTACGATAGTCGTACGATCCAGCCATCGCCGTCTGTGCGGAGACGATCACAGCCGATCTCCTTGCCGGTTTGGGGCAGTCCCCCAAACTCCCACGGCAATGCTGGCTGCTCCTGTTTGCTCTCGGACCCTGTATTTTAGAGCCGACAGTAGCGGCTATTGATTGATGGTCGATTACCTCGGGCCTATTTGAAAGGGATGCTAAGTCCGACTGAAAGCAAAGTCAATCTATGAAGAGGCGGGAGGAACATATGCGCGATACGTGTAGATTCCCAGATCAGTTACGCGAACCGTCCGAAGGAATCCTGATGTTGTGAACCGTGGCCCAGGCATATCCGACCAAAGGAGCGGCGGTGGGCACCCAATGCAGGACGGCACGCCATTCAGGAGGCTGCTCCTTATTGTAAGAAGACTCCCAGGAGACCTGCTGTATGGTTGAGTATGCCATTCCGCCCAGAAGCTCGAACACAACCAACCGGCCCGCAGACGGACAAGAGCCATAGAAGAACATGTCACGTTCCGTGCAAGTGGGACATCGATGATAGAGATCGATAGAACTCCCGGTATTGGCAAGAGCACCCGCGAACAAGGCCCACTGGTGCCATGCGAGATTGCGATCTCTAAATGTGACCATGTTTGCTGCCGTTCGACCGACTGCTCGCGGAAAAGCACTCAGCGTGCGCTTGGGACCTGCATGGACGGCAATGGGGCTGCCTAAAGCGAGCGCGCAAACAAGGAATAGGCTTTTCCGCATTCTGTGGCCTTTCTGTGGGTGGCGACTTTTGGGTGGTGCCTGAGTACATGCACGGACTTAGCCAATCCGCGGCCGATTAAGGTCGTTCGCTATAGGGACTTAAGGAATAGGAGCAGGCCGCGGAACCGATTTGGGGAGGATTCGGGGTTTCGGGGTTCAAATCGGGACGAAGCGCATCGCACTGCTGCGAGAAGTAGTCGCGCCACCGGGATTCGTGCCCTGGGGCTACCAGCTCTGTGGCGACAAAATCGGGCGGGGGCGGTTTGACTTGGGCTGCGGCGGGCGAATATTCTGGAGGTCTCCACGCTTATATCGGGGGCTGCCATGCAAAAGACTCGAGTGCTTGTGATGTTTTTCGGGCTGATGATTCTGGCCGCGGTGCTCATGGCTTTTCCTGGCGGCTTGGGGCGAGTGCCGAACGCGGTGGCTGCCGCGGACTCGAACGGCCACGGCTTCGATCTGGCCGATCTGGATACCACCTGCAATGCCTGCCAGGACTTTTTCCAGTACGCCAACGGCGGCTGGATCAAGCGCAATCCCATTCCGCCGGAGTATGCGAGCTGGGGCCGGTTCAACGAAGTGCAGAACCACAACCAGGAGATTCTGCGCACAATCCTGGAAGCCGCGGCTGGGGATAAAAGCGCGGCGGCGGGTTCGGTCGAACAAAAGATCGGCGATTTCTATTCCGCCTGCATGAATACCGAGCAGATCGAAGCCGCCGGCATCACGCCCATTCAGCCGCAGCTGGACCGCATCGCGGCCATCGCCACCCTGGCGCAGCTCGAGGACGAAGTGGCCCGCTTGCACAGCCAGGGCGCGCGCGTGCTTTTCTTCTTCAGCTCGGCGCAGGACGATAAGAACAGCCGGCAGATGATCGCCGTGGCCAACCAGGGCGGCTTGGGATTGCCCGACCGCGACTACTACACCAAAGACGATGAGCGCTCGAAGCAGCTGCGCGATCAGTACGTCCAGCACATCGCGAAAATGATGGAGCTGGCCGGCGACGCCCCGGCGCAGGCTTCGTCAGAAGCGGCCACCGTCATGAGCATCGAGACGCAGCTGGCGCTGGCCTCCAAGACGCGCGTCGAGCGGCGCGATCCGCAGTCGAATTACCACAAGATGGACGCGGCGCAGCTTCGCATGCTTACGCCAGACTTTGCGTGGGAGAGCTTACTTCCGCGAGATCGGATTTCCTAACATTCATGGCGTGAACGTCGGCCAGCCGGAGTTTTTCCAGGCGCTGGACAAGCAATTGAAAGCTACGCCGATTGCCGATTGGAAGATTTATCTGCGCTGGCACCTGCTGCGCACCTTCGCGCCCGCGCTTTCCTCGAACTTCGTGGACGAAAATTTCAATTTCTACGGCCGCACGCTGACCGGCGCGAAGGAACTTCAGCCGCGCTGGAAGCGTTGCGTGATCTCCACGGATCGCGAACTGGGGCAGGCGCTGGGCCAGAAATACGTGCAAACGGCATTTCCGCCGGAGGCCAAGGCGCGCGCGCATGAGATGGTGGAGAACCTGGTCTCGGCATTGCGTTCCGATATCGAAACGCTTCCCTGGATGAGCGATCCCACGCGCAAGCAGGCGCTGGCCAAGCTGGCGGCCATGAACCTCAAGATCGGCTATCCGGACAAGTGGCGGGACTATTCGGCTTACCGCGTGACGCGCGATTCCTACGTGGACGATCTCGAGCGCGGCAATGCTTTCGAGTTCCATCGCACATTGGCGAAGATCGATAAGCCCGTAGACCGCGGCGAATGGGACATGACCCCGCCGACCGTCAACGCCTACTACGATCCCAACATGAACGAAATCGTCTTTCCCGCGGGCATTTTGCAGCCGCCTTTCTTCGAGGCCACGGCGGACGACGCGCTCAACTACGGCGGCATCGGCGCGGTGATCGGCCACGAGATGACCCACGGCTTCGACGATCAGGGCGCGCAATACGACGCGCAAGGCAATCTGCACAACTGGTGGACGGCGGACGACCTGAAGAACTTCAAGGAGCGCACCGCCTGCATCGAAAAGCAGTTCGACTCCTTCGTCGTCGCCGACGATTTGCACGAAAATGGCAAGCTCGTGCTGGGCGAGAGCATCGCCGACCTCGGCGGGCTCACGCTGGCGCACATGGCTTTCGACCACACGCTCGAGGGCAAGCCGCAGCCGCCCAAGATCGACGGCTTCACCCCCGAGCAGCGATTCTTCCTCTCCTTCGCACGCATTTGGGGCACCACGGCACGGCCCGAATTCGAGCGCATGTCCGTAACCGTCGATCCGCATCCCCTGCCGCGCTTCCGCGCCAACGGCGCGCTTATGAACACGCCGGCCTTCGCGCAGGCGTTTGATTGCAAAGCCGGCGACCCGATGGTGAAACCCGCCGGGCAGGTTTGCAAAATCTGGTGAGCTTGCAGGCCGAGGCGTAATCTTTTCGGCTTGACATCAAGAGTGCCGCCAGCGTATTAAGCTAGCCGCGTTCGAGCCTATCCCTATTCGCAATCCTTTATCTATCCGAGGAGACATCTCCATGAGAGTGCGGTTTCCCGGTATTTTGGTGGCACTTACTTTATTCGGTGCGGCCGTTCCCGCCTTTGCGCACCACGGATTCACCGCCGAGTTCGACAAAACGAAGTGCACGGATATGCACGGCACTCTTACCGGCATCGATTGGGAGAACCCGCACGCTTACGTTCGCCTGGACGTGAAGGACGCCGACGGCAAGGTGGAGTCTTGGAGCTTGGAAATGATCACGCCTCTGGCCATGAAAAGAAACGGCACCAGCAGGGAAGACTTTCTCGCGAATATGGGCAAGCCCATGGCCGTAAGAGCGTGCCCCGGAAAAACTGGTGGCACGCAGTTCAGAGGCACGGCGGAATTCCTCAAGCTGTCGGACGGTATTTTGCGCATCGTGGGGCAGAATATGGAAGCTCTGCCGCCGGAGCAAATCCACTTCTGACGGCGTCTCTCGAGCGTGTGTGTGCGTGTGGCGAGCCTGAAAAAGGGAGAGATCGGATGATGAGAGACCCATCGAGAGAGCCATCAAGAAAAATGAACCGGCGGTTCCGCTGTTGCACGGGGAGCGTTGCGGTCGTCGCCGCGGCTTTGGGCATGGTTCTCACGCCAGCCTTTGGGCAGAATCTGAGCGCGCCCGTAACCGGAGGAAAGATTTCCGGACCTGTAGCCGGGGACTTTGACAAAGTTCATGTGTTGCCTATCGGCGGGCCGGCCCCACGCATGGCGGACGGGCATGTGGACCTGACGGGACGCTGGTATCCAAACAGCGCCGGCAGAATGCTACAGGTTGCTTATCCCGTCGACCCAGGAGCATTTTTTCACTTCGACCCCAAAGTGACGCCGGAGCCGCCGCCTTCCTTCAACCCCGGGGTGGAAGGAAAATACAGGCACCAAAGTTCCGATCCCGGAGAATGCGATCAGGCCGGCACTCCCACCACAGCGCTGGAGCAACTGGGTCAACACGCCCCGATGGAATTGATTGAATCACCGGGGCGATTGGTGATGCTGTACGAATATCCATTGGATGTTCGCATGGTCTATATGAATCGAGAGCATCCCAGCGATCCCGATCCCACCTTCAATGGAGACACCACCGCTCATTGGGAGGGAGATACGCTGGTGCTCGACGTGATCGCGATTGACGGGAGAATGAGGAATAGCGGAGGCGGGGGAGTGGGGGCATGGTTTCCCAGCGAGGAGGAGCATGTGGTGGAGCGCATCACCCGGACCTCCAAGAACTACCTCACCTACCAAATCACGATTGAGGACCCGATAGTCCTCGCCAAGCCCTGGAAGTCGGCGCCTCGTCGCTGGTCGCTGGCTCAGGACCCTCACGACGAGTGGGGGGAAGTGTTCTGCACGCATAACGAAGAGCCGGACGAGTACAAGAAGCTGAAGGAATACGAAACGAAGGAGAAGGGCAAATAGGAGGCTTCGCGACTGTTTCTACCGCTCGCCGAAACCGACCGTTAGCATCGTGGACCAGCCTTGACACTTGGCGCAATCTGTGTCATTAGTCCGCGCAAATATCTACTGAAGCTAATCAATTCGAGGGGGAAAGTTTATGAGCTATCTTGGCCCGAGCCGAGCGTTCTCGTACGTGTATGGCAAAAAGATAGGGCAGTTGTTAGGAATGGGCCTACTCGTCCTTCTCTTGTGTCTTCCTCTTTTTTCCCAAAGCAGCCAGGGAACGATCCAGGGCGGAGTTTTTGACCAGACCGGGGGCGCCGTTGCGGGCGCTATGGTAAGCGTGGTGGACGTAGCTCGAGGCATCACACGAACTCTGATAACCGATGGCGCCGGGCAATACATCGCGACGGATTTGACTCCTGGCACGTACACCGTAAGGGCGGAAGCCAAAGGGTTCCGAACCATCGAGCACAGCGGCGTGCTCGTCGAAGTGGGACAAAATATCCGCGTGGATCTCGTCGTCCAGCCGGGCGAACAAACCCAGACCATCACCGTCACGGGAGAAATTCCGGCCGTCAATACAACGGACGCCACGCTGGGCGGTACGGTGAGCAACGAGGCCATTAATGCGCTGCCCCTGAACGGCCGTAACTTCGACCGATTGCTGCAACTGCGCCCGGGCGTCGTCACGAACGTGGGCGGCGGCAGCGGCAACGGACCGCAAACCAATGGCCGCCGGAACACCGATAACGTGCTGCGCGTGGAAGGAATCGCGGGAATGGCGCAAGCCCAGGGCTCCGACATTATCAATGCGACTTACCGCACGGGAGACTCGGATTCGCTGATGCCCATCGATGCCATCCAGGAATTCAATACGCAGGAGAACCCCAAGGCCGAATATGGCTTCAGGGACGGGGCCGTGGTCAACGTTGGAATAAGGGCGGGCACGAACAGTCTGCATGGTACGGCTTACGCATTTGGCCGCGATGCAGAGGCGACGGACGCGGCCAATCGGTTTCAAGGCGCCGTCACGCCGGCAACGCTGGAGCAGTTCGGCGCGACGGCGGGCGGTCCGATCCTAAAGGACAAGCTGTTTTGGTTCGCAAGCTATGAGGGGCTTCGCGAGAGCGTGGGAGACATAAACAACGACACGATTCCCGCGGACGTCGCGATGGGGAATGCGAATTTCAGTATGATCGACGCGTGCAACGCCTTAAACCCAACCCACGCCGCACTCGGAGCTGCAGGCAACAAGATTAATGGGCTCAGCGCGCAAATCTCCGGACTTAACCCGCAAACTTGCGTGGTGACTCCCTCGTCCTCCACAGTCGAGAACCTGTGGCCGTTCGATACGAATACGAGCACGCAAGGAAACTATGTTCCTCCCATAAGCACCAATGGGCCGCTCAATAACGGCCTGTTCAAAGGCGATTACACTCCCGGTCCCCACCACCATCTCACCGGGCTGTATTTCGTCTCGAAATCAGACATGCTCGGAAATCAATTCTCGGGGCAGCTTTTGCCTCAGTGGCAGACTCCGGTAGTTAACAACGTGCAGCAGTATGACGGAAGCTGGACTTGGGCTCCGAATTCCACCTGGGTGAACGATTTCAGGATGGGCTACGTCTTTATGCACAATGCGGCTCCTGTAGGAGACCAGAACGTGGTCGCGTCCGCTCCCTGGCCGGCGGGCTATGGCCTGAACACCGGCGTGACGAATCCGCTCTACGGGGGCGCGCCGCAAATCCAGATATCGACGTTCACCGGATACATCGGCACCGGCAACCGCTCATCGATCCGCGGGCCGGAAGGCGACGTGGATCTCGTGGAAAGCGTCTCGTATTTGCACGGCAAGCATGCCTTTAAGTTTGGCTTTGAGTATATCGATGTGCTTCTGGACGGAGACACCTACAGCCAGGCCCAGGGCAACGTGGTTTTCACGACCTTGCAGAATTTCCTCCAAGGCCTCCCGAACACCGGAACGATTCTTTTGGGTGATGAAACGGAGGTGGGCCGGAGTCACTGGTATGCCGGGTTTTTCCAGGACGACTGGCGCGTCAAGTCCAGGCTAACGCTGAACCTGGGTTTGCGCTACGAGTACATCTCGTCGCCAACGGAGCAAAACAACTACCTCGGCAACTTCAACGCCAACGTCAACCCGGCCACCACTCCAGCCGTGGAGCAGGTCGGCCCCGGCGCCCCGATTTCTTCGATGTATCATGCCGAACGCCGCGATTTTTCGCCGCGCTTGGGAGCCGCGTGGGACGTCTTCGGTAACGGGAAGACCGTGGTGCGCGCCGGAGCGGGGGTCTATAGAAACCCCTCCATTTTGAAGACGTTCTTCAACAATGTGCCCTTCGGAGCGACTTTCTTCGGCGGTACCTCCGCGAACCCGGTATTGATCGGGTCAAACATGAGTGGAACAGCGGCCAACCTGCACAGCCCCTCGCAGCCGAGCCTGGCTGGTTGCGGAACGTCTGTATGCGGCCCCGGTCAGCTGAATTGGGCCGTCGGGCAACAAATTTTTCCCAGCACGGCTTCTCAGGTCATCAATGGCCTCACCTACACCGGGCCTATATGCAGTCCCGCCGCGCCCTGCTCGATGCCGGGCGTCGATCCCAACTTTCTCGATCCTTACTCGGTGCAGTACAACCTGGGCGTTCAGCGCGCTATAACCAGCAAATTGACCTTGGATGTGGCGTTCGTGGGCAACAAAGGCTATAGCGAGCAAGGCGGAATTGACCTGAACCAGCCTCCGCTGGGCACGGGTTGGAATACCCCCTCTGCGGCAACTGGCGGGGTTAGTCCGGCGGCCTATTGCCTCGCAAGCGCCAATACGGGCTATAACAATTGTTCCGGGAACAAAACCGTCACCGGCGCTGTCTCTGCCAATGCGTATGCCGCGGGGCAATACCGCAACGTGTTTCCGTATCTCAGCGAAGTAAGTCTGATGACGAACAACGAATTTTCGAACTACGACGGGCTGCAGGCCACCTTACAGGCACGCAATTACCACGGCGTTTCGTTTCTTGCAGGCTACACTTACTCTCACGCTTTGAGCATATCGGACGGGAATTCCAACAACGGAACTCCCGTCAGTGTGGATGTGGTCTCTAATCCGCGCCTTGACTATGGCGCCAGCGGCGCCGACATCCGGCATCGCTTTACCTTTTCGCCGAGTTACGCGATCCCTGGGATGAAGTCGCCTGCGCAGATGCTGGAAGGCTGGTCGCTCAGCTCCATCGTGGTTCTGCAGAGCGGGCAGCCATGGCAGCCCGTGGATGCCACCATCGATTGGCTGGGCAACAGCTCCACCAAGAGACCAACGAACGATCCCTGGAATTACAGCGGACCTCCCTCTGCCTTCACGGTCACAGCGAATCCGATTCCGTGCTTCGGCAACCTCTCAGGCTGCACGCCTTACCCCGTGGTGGCGGGCGTTCCTCAACCCCCGGCAGCCTGCGTCAGTGCTGCGACGGCGCCGTACGGCGGCCCGACCACCACAGACGGCCAACTGGCTCTCGCGGCTCTGACGAATAGCGGCTGCTACATGCAGGGTGGCGGAATCCTGACGCCACCCGCTTACGGGACCTACGGCAACGCCTTTAAGGGCATCTTCCGCGGGCAAAACTATTACAACGTGGATTTGTCCGTGTCGAAACTTTGGAAGATTAAAGAACGGTACAGCGCCCAGTTCCGCATGGACTTCTTCAATCTCTTCAACCGCGCCGATTTCGCCGGCTCGTCCACGAACGGCGGGACGGCCGTCGTCGGCACCAGTCCGAATTCAGGAATCGGCGGAGGCTTTGGTTACGCTAACGTTACGCCGGATACCGGCGACCCGGTGCTCGGATCGGGCGGTCCGCGGCACATCCAGTTCGGCTTGAAATTGACCTACTAGTCCTCAGGGCGCGTTTCCGAAACTAGGCGAGACTCAGTAGCGGTGGGCCTGGTTGGGCTCACCGCTATGGCTCGTTACTGGCTGCAGCCAGTCAAACGGATAAAAAGAAACTCTTATTTCCACGCCTAAGCGGCATGCCGCACGCCGCGATTTCGCATCCCTCCGCCTAGTTCCCACCAAAGATCGAATGCACCGATCAGGCCCCAATCGGGCACTGATCGGGCACATCGGTTGCGGATAGGTAGTATCAATTATTGAAACAGTGTTGACGCTTGGATAATAATGGCGGCCTAGATCGAAGCGCAGGTCGCAGCTTCAGGTGGTTTAGCTGGCCGGGATGGGGGTGTTCATGTCGCACTTTCGGACGTTTCGTAGAGCTGCATGCGCGCGTCCCATCAGCCCTTCCGATACCAATCTCGGCGGATGCCAGAGGGTCTTCAGAACGAAATACCAACGCATGCGTTGATTGCGATGCTCGCGGTGGCTGGGACTTTACTCGCCGCGAATGTGGTTCGCGCCGACAATCTTTACGGTCGAATTCGAGGCACGGTAAAGGACCCGAGCGGCGCTGGGGTAGCCGGAGCCAAAGTCACAGCCACGAATACAGCGACGGGGCTAATCAAAGAGGTGACCACGGAGGGCGATGGCAGCTACGAGATTTTGCAACTTGCCGCGCCAGCCGTATACACGCTGACTACGGAAGTAATGGGATTCCGCAAATTTGAGGTCCAAGGCATCCAGCTGAACGTGAACCAGGTGTTCGTGCAGCAAATAAAGTTGGAGCTTGGCACTCTGACCGAGACGCTAACCGTATCGGAAGCGGGCCAGACTCAGGTGGAAGCGACGAGCATTGAGCTCGGCGTTACGATTAATGACATAACCATCCTGAACATGCCCCTGAATGACCGCGAATGGGACCAACTGCAGCAGCTCGAACCGGGCGTGGTGGCTGCCTCTGACGCGAGATTCGGCCCCGGCTACGGTAATAAAGGCAACTATTCAACCAATGGTTCGCAGCCGGACCAGAACAGCTATCTGGTGAATGGCACCGATAATAACGACCTGCTCCTAAATTCAGTTCAGGTGGAACCCAGCCCGGACGCCATAGCCGAGTTCAAAATGGTGACCGGCACGTTCAATCCAGAGTACGGCCGGAATTCCGGGGCCATCCTTAATTTGGTCATTAAATCCGGAACCAACAAGTTTCACGGGGACGGGTTCGATTTTTTTCGGGACACGAGCCTAAACACGCGCAACTTTTTTCAGCCGAAGCCGGACGTTTTCCACCAGAATCAATTCGGCGGCACGATCGGCGGCCCGATTTGGAAGGATCACACCTTCTTCTTTTTTTCCTATGAGGGTACGCGGGTACGCCAAGAGGAAACCGGAAGCGACTGCGGGTGCAGTTCGCCGGGCAATACGCCCGTATTCACGCAAGCTCAGCGCGGCGGGAATTTTCCGGACCTGGCTACTTCAACGGGCACATCCGCATTCCCCTTGGTGGGCGAAAAAGGCGTCACATATCCCGCGGGAACTCCGTACTCCACGATCTTTCCGACTGGGCATATACCCGCGGCTGATTTGAATCCGGTGGCCCTCAATCTCTTGAAGTATGTCCCGCTACCCAACGTGGGAAGCAACTACGAGTTCAATCCCATCGTCGCGCTGGGTGACGATCAATACCTGGGCCGGATCGACCATACCATCGGCGCGCGGGACGCGATCTGGTTTTACGGCCTTTGGGAGCGCCAGCACGATCATAAGGACCTGCCATTCTCCGGAGCGACCCTGCCAGGCTTCGCTGAACTCGATTCTATTCATTGGCAGCAGTACACGGCGGCCTGGAACCACACCTTTAGCGGCGAGACGCTGAATGAAGCGCGGGTTGGCTACACGCGGCTCAACTGGATCTCGGTAATGCCGGCCAATCCAGAGTCGCCCGCCAGCGCGGGATTTACGGGCATCGCGCCTCAAGCGACCGGTAGCAGCGAAGGACTTCCCGGGATTTTCGTAACCGGCTATTTCGACCTGGGCTTCAGCACAAACGGTCCTCAGCCGCGCATCGATCAGACCTATGAGCTCACGGATAATTTGTCGAAGATTGTCGGAAAACACGCTTTGAAGTTCGGGTTCGATATGAGGCGCTTCGAGATTTATAACCAGATTTCGCATTTGAATAACGGAGGTTTCGGCTTCGCCGGGTTCGGGTCGTTCACTACGGGAGACGAGGGAGCGGATTTCCTTCTCGGTGTCCCCGATCTTTATAAACAGGCGAGTGGCGATATCTTGAATGAAAGGGCACAGGAGTATTACTCCTACGCTCAGGATCAATGGAAGGTGCGGAACAATCTCACGATTACCTATGGACTGGGGTGGTCGATCGATACACCGCTGGTGGATAACTACCACAACGATCACGCGGGAGTGGCCTTCCGGCCTGGCCAGCAGTCCATCGTATTTCCCGAAGCGCCTGCTGGTTATGTTTTTCAGGGCGATCCCGGAGTGAACGCATTCGGCGGAACGCAATTCAAAGATTTCGCCCCTCGTTTGGGTTTTGCTTACAGCCCGGACTGGGGACGATTAACGGGCGGACCCGGCAAAACAAGCATTCGCGCTGGATATGGCATCTACTACAACCGTTTCAGCGGAGAGCCAACCTACGAGAGCCAGGGATTGCCGCCCTTCGCGGTTACCTCATACGGGGCGGGAGACATCGGCGCGGCGCCCAGCTTTGCGGCCCCTTTCAGTGGATTCATATCGGGCGCGGGAGGCGCCGTTACGCCGGTATCCATTCCGAATAAGTTTCCGTACGTCTTGTCGGGACAACCGAACTTCAGCTTTTTCGAACCGATGTCGATCAGCGTCTACGATCAGAACGTCTCGATTCCCTATGCCGAGAACTACAGCCTAACCGTTCAGCGCCAGATTGGCGCCAGCTCCGTCGCTTCCGTGGCCTACGTGGGAGCGGAGGGACATCGCCTGCTCATCACAAACGAATTGAATCCTGGGCTCAATCCAGCGGGCTGCGCCGCTACGCCCGCGTGCGTCAGCAACGCGGCGTATCAGCCTTACTATTTCCCCGGGAACTATGCCTATCCCGGGAACATTATTGCTTCCATCGGCGAGATTTCGACTGTAGGCAATTCCAATTACAATTCACTTCAACTGACGTGGGACAAACGCTTTTCTCACGGCCTGCAGTTCCTGGCGGCCTACACGTGGTCGCATTCCTTGGACGACGGCTCCGGTTTTGAAAATAGCGGATTCAACGGCGGGGGATTTGGAGGCTTCGGAAACATCCGGTCCGTCAATCCATTCAACCAGAAGCTTTGGGACTATGGAGATTCGATCTTCGACGCCAGAAATCGCTTGGTGATCAGCTACGTGTATCAGATCCCCAGCGTGCGGCGCTTCCATGCGTTGCAATTTCTACCCGCGAAGGTGACGGATGGATGGCAGATGAGCGGGATCACTACGTTTCAAAGCGGGTTCCCGCTGGATGTGGTAGACAGCGCGCTTCCTTCGGTGACCGACAGTTCTTACCAGTTCTATTGCACTCCCGGAATTGCCTGCTGGGACGTTCCCAATGTGGCGGGACCGGTGCAGTATGAGAATCCGCGAACCAGCGCGACAAACCTTTGGTTCAATCCCAGCGCGTTCGCGCCTGCGGCATTGGGCACGCAGGGCAACGCGGGGCGAGACATTCTGCGCGGCCCGGGAATCAATAACTTCGATTTCGCAATGATGAAAGACACGGCGCTTACCGAGAACACGCGGCTCGAGTTGCGCTTTGAGTTTTTTAATTTCTTCAACCATACGCAATTCGACCCCAATGGAATCTCCACGGATATCAATTCCGCAACTTTCGGCCAGGAGTTGTCGGCTCGCGCCCCGCGATTGATTCAACTCGCCGGCAAATTCTTCTTCTAGCCTACGCCGATAATTGGATTTCACGCGCGGCGCGGTTGGGTGTATAAGTTCGCCTATCGGGAAAAATGGCCTGCCGCGAGGCGCGCTGGTCGCGTATTCGTGCGGGAAAAGCGAGAAGGAGACACGCATGACGAAACTGATGAAAGTGGCTGTGGGGCTGGCGGTGGTTGCGCCGTTCGTCTCGTTTGGCGCGCCGGCCAGGGCGCAACAGCAGCCCCAGCCGTTGAAGGTGACGCACGTAAAGGACAACGTTTACTGGGTTCAGGGCGGCGTGGGGTCGAATGATGGATTCATCGTGGGCACGACCGGGGTCGTTGTCGTGGACACGAAAAGCACGGTGGACTCGGAGAAAGGGGTGCTCGCCGAAATCGCCGCGGTGACGCCGAAAGCCGTGAATACGGCGATCATCACGCATAGCGACAACGACCACGTCAACGGGCTCGCCGCTCTGCCCGCCGGAGTAACCGTCATCGCGCAGGAAAACTGCAAGAGCGAAATGCAGGCTTCGGCGAGCAGCCGCAATCCGGCTCCGCAAGACCGCTTGCCCACCAAGACCTACGCCAAGACCGACAAGCTGACCATCGACGGCATTCACATTCGCCTTTATCACTGGGCGCCAGGACACACGAGCGGCGATACCGTGGTATATCTTCCCGACCAAAAGATCGTTTTTGGCGGCGACCTGCTGGTGACCAACCGCCCCGACACGGGGATTCACCCGGAAAAGAACGGCTCGGCCGCCGGATGGATCGAAAACGTCAAGGGAATCCTGAGCTTGAACGCCGACACTTACCTGACCGGCCACGGCGACATGATGACTCGCGCGGACGTGCAGAAGAAGCTCGCGCTCGTCCAGGATAAGTACACCAAGATCAAGACGATGGTCGCGCAGGGCAAGTCGCTGGACGAAATCAAGACGTCTCTGGGCGAACCCACGACCACGCCGCCTAACGCGAATGGCACGCCAGCCGCGGCCACCTTGACCGAAGTGATATACAAGGAAGTGCAAAAGGCGAAGAGCTAAGCTGGCGCCGCGCTCGAGAGCGGCGCGTTGAGAGGATGATCCGGTTTTCGCAAAATGACGCACATCGTCGCAGCACGTTCGTCGCTGGCCTGACGTATGGCGCGGCGCTGACGACGATGACGAGCCAGCGCAATGGCGGAAAGCGCGAGGCCAGGAAACGTTCTTAGCAGCCTGCGAACCGAACTCGCCGGAAATATCTGCCGCCCTTTTTCGTCGAAGCAAGGGGGCCAGAGAGGAGTTGCCGCGCGAGATTCCGAAGAGTGAAAAGAAACCAAGAAGCCGGTCATTTGCGCCAGCCGGCGGAGAGTGGTTTCCGAAAACCACCATAGGTGTACGGGCGGGTTGTCCGTCATCCAATAAGCCGCCCTGCGGGCGGAAGACTTATTGGGAGTTGTGATAAGCGCAAAACCTCCTGGCCGCAACATCCCATTTATGGAGCGAAGCAAGGTTTGGGGATCCGGGGTATGCTCGAGCACTTCCGTCATCACCACGACGTCCGCAAGGAACCTCGATCCGTCGACCTGGGTGACGTCATATACCTCATAGAGGTTGCCGAAGCGCGCGCGGGCGGCCGCGACAGCTCGTTCTGAAAGTTCAAGGCCACGCGCATCGTAACCGGCGCGGGTTAGGGCGAATGTGAGATACCCCAAGCCGCTGCCAATCTCCAGGATGCGGCTGGTTTTGGCGTTCCTCAACGTAGAAGCAATGAATGCGTAGGCCTCTTCGCGAGCCGCGAGCCATTGCAAGGGGCTGCTCTTCCGGGCAACCTGCTCCGCGTACCACTGATATCGGGAATATCCCGGCAGCGTGGCGGCGTGCTCATAGATGCGCTCGTACAAGTTCGCGCAGGAGATCATCGGGTCGCAGAATTGAGTGTCACAATAACCGCACTCTGCGATGACGAACGTGGCAGGCTGCTGGTAGCCCGGATGAGAGTCGTTCAGGATCTCCGCCGGATACCGGCAAATCGGGCAAAGAAGGGGAGTTCTCACCAGATCCATCCTCACCGATCCATGCATTCGTTGCCATGGAATGTATCAACCAGAGATTGCCGGAGCTTTAGACGAGGGCCGATGCGCTCTGCAAAGCGAGAATCACGCAGATAGCGGCGCCAACCCGAGGGGCCCAGCGCAAGAAACTTCAGAAGCGGGCCTGTCCATCGAAGCCGTTCACCGCGCGATGCCGCGGCAAGAGCCGCATTGATGGCCAGCGAAGCCATGGCGGCGTGCTGCACCTTGTCCCGCCGTTCCCCAGTGGCATTCCATCGCGGAAAATGGGAGTCAAATACCCTAAGCAACTGTTGCTGCCATTCACCGGGAACCGTTCGATGCGCCATGGTTTGCGAGGCGGGATGAATCCTAAAGGCGCTCAGGGTCTCGGCGACGAAGCGCACCGGCCCCAGCGCGCCCAGGCGAAGCCACAAATCCCAATCCGCCGAATACCAGAGAGTGCGGTCCAAACCGCCCGAAGCGAGCGCGGCGCTTCGGCGGAAAACCGGGGAAGGTATGGCAATAAAATTCTGAACGAGGAGGCGCTCTAGGAATAGTTCCGGCGGCACAAGGCCTTCCGGAAGGGGGCACGTCCAGGGTCCGAGGCGTTCCCCATGGGGGCCCACGAACATGGCATTGTGAAGCACGAGGGCGCCTTCGGCTCTCTCGATTTCTGGCCGAAGTCTTGCAATCCTTCCCGGGAGCCAAAGATCGTCCTGGTGAAGCAAACAGGCCCAATCTCCGGTCGCCTGACGCAATCCGAGATCGCTGACCGCAACCCAGTTTCCGATTCTGCCGGGAGTGATCAGCCGAATCGGAAGCGATTTCGCAAAATCGCGCACGATATCGAGGGTGCCATCGGAGGAACCGTCATCGACAACCACCAACTCGAGCCCGTCGACGGCCTGCGCGCGCACGCTTTCGAGCGCAGCGGCGATAAATTTCTCGCCGTTGTACGTGGGCATGACGACCGAGAGCAGACCCCTCATGTGTTTGCTCTCGATAGGGTTTCAGCTCCGGAGAAGCATGCCGCGCAAGACCTATCGCACATGTTTCGTCTATATAGGCAAGCCGCCGGATCATGGTCGAACCAGAAGCGCCAAGTTATTGCGCCAGGGCCGTACTGTGGCTTTGTGGCGGATCGAACCGGGGCCAAAGGCGCCCGTCACCAATGCGTTGATGCCTGCCGTCGTTAGGTAAGCCACGTGGTCGCCCGTCAGGTAACGATCGAATGCGTGAGAGAGCCAATGAATCGGGCTGGCCGAAATCACCCAATCCTTGAAAACGAAACTCCCGTTCGAGGCCATGCATTGAGCCACGGCGGATAAAAGCGATGGGCGAGCATCGGGAGGGACGTGATGAAGGACATCGGCCAGGATGATGAGGTCGAAGGATGCCCGTTCACGGCTTGCGACGCTCTCGACAGGCTCCGTACAGAAAGTCACGGAGGAAGTATCACCACGAAAGAGGCGGCCTGTATAGGGGCTGATATCGATGGCCGTCACACTGGCACCCGGATAGGTCTGCACGATTCGCTGCGTCATGAGGCCTTCGCCGCAGCCGACTTCCAGGATTTTCTGCGCCCGAGGAACCCACCTGCTCATAATCCCGGCTAATTCGTCGAGATCGACAAAAATCCTGCGATATGCTTCTGAAACGGCACGCTCGTAGGGGCCAAAGCAACGTCTGATCAGGGGGCCGGGGCGCATGAAGGCCCGAGGCGTGAGGCCATGGGACTTGCGGTCATCGGCGATCGGACTCTTTCTCCCAATGTGGGTTTCCTTGTCCTCTGGTTGCTTGGAGGTTACGAACATCGCGGGCGCTCCTCGATAGCGCTGCCCCATTTTGTGGCCATCACCTTGCGGACCCCCAGAATTGCCGCCGCACCCAGCGCGACAACAAAATAAGAGATGGTCACGAGGATCCGATTCGCGAGGGTCCAGGATGCCCCGATCGTGAATGCTGTTCCAAAGAGGCTCAGCGCCGACGCGGCGGTGAACTCGCTCATGCCAAGCCCCCCGGGCGTCAAGGCAACGACGGACATAAGCATGACAAACGGTATGGCCGCAGCCATACTCCAGATGGGAATAGATAGACCGATCGCTTCCGCCGTCAGCGTAGACATTAAGACAATCACTGCAAAGCGGGCCACCGAGAGCCCGAGCAGGCGGCGCACCAGAGCTGTGTTCAATAGATCCGAATGCAGAAGATCGGAGAGGCTGTGCAAGATGGCAGCGATGCGGCCTTGCGGCTTTGCAGTTCCCGTGAGGCTTTTAGCCGCGAGCCATCGAGTCAGCCGGACAGAAGGGCCAACGGCTAGGACCGCCAGGCAGAGCATGCTCACGGCCGATATGGTCCACATCCAGCCTCCGCCCTGATAAAACCAGGTGAGCCCGGAGGCGACGGCAAGCAAGCAAGCTGTAGCAACGTCGAAGCTTTGTTCATAGAGCGTGCCGGCCGTTCCACGCCTCAAGGCTCCGCCGTGGAAGTATGTTCCGAGTGTCCGGGCAGTGGCGACGGCGAACTGCACTGGAAGGAAGATTCCCAATGCCACCCCTGCGCTCGTAAACGCAAAGGAATCGGCCCTGGAGGGGACGGAATCCGCAGGGCGACGCAGGGTAGCGTCTATGCTTCGCCATTTTTCAGTGGAAAGCAGGTTGAAGAGGCAACTCAGCAGAACAATCTTGGTGAAGGCGATCCAGCTGACAGCTCTGAGATGCTGCAAGGTGAGCCGAACGTCGATCTTGGCGATTTTGATTAACAGGGCCATGAGGGCGACGCTGAGTCCGAAAGAGGCGACCAGTTGGAGAGCGCGCTTTACGCTCATCAGCGTCGTCTGAGGCAGAGAATGCTCAGGAAAAAGCTGCTGCAGGTGACTTGAACGCCCAACGTGAGAGAAAAAACGGCGGGCAGGACAACGCGAAGCATCTGCCGAGCGTCCAGGACTCCGAAGCTGCCCCTGGCCCAGTGAGAAACCGCCCACATCGATGCGCCCAGGCCGGCGACGATCATCAACGCGCCGAGGGTCAGGCCGGTCTCCAAGGTGAGCCAACGGAGAGCGCGCTTCAGACGGAGGTCCTCCGGCAGCAAGCCCTCGGTAATGGCGAAAATTTTAGTGAAAACCGCAAAGGCAATCAGCTGGAAACCAAGCAGCACGGAAACGAACGCGTACAGAAGGGTGTGTACGTCAAATCCGATGCCGTGAACCACCCGAGGGCCCGGCAAAAGCAAGGCGCATCCGGCGAGGCCGACCGCGATCAGCGCCAGTCCCGGATAGAGGAAAAGCCACCGCGGGCTGTACATCAGGAGAAAGCGCAGGTGGCGCCATCCGTCGCGCCAGGTTCGCAAATGAGATCGATGGGTTCGACCGTCAGGCGAAAGGGTGGTGGGGACTTCGGCGACATGCAAGCCCATCAGGCTGGCCTTGACCACCATTTCGCTGGCGAATTCCATGCCCGTGGAGCGAAGATCCATGCGCTCCACGCTCTCCTTTCGAAAGGCGCGCATGCCACAGTGAAAATCGCCGCAGGGCGCGCGGAAGAAGAGCCTGCCGATCCCGGTAAGCAGCGGATTGCCAAGGTAACGATGCAGAAAGGGCATGGCCTGGTAGCCGATGCCGCCATGGAACCGATTGCCCATAACCAGGTCGGCGCCCGCTCGCAACTTTTCCAAAAATCGCGGAAGGTGGCCGACGTCATAGCTACCGTCGCAGTCGGCCATGAGAACGTAGTCGCCGCGCGCCGCGCGAATTCCGCCCCGCAGGGCGCTTCCGTATCCCTTTTCCGGCACTTCGATGACGCGAGCCCCTTCGGCGCGGGCAATCTCCTGGGAGCCGTCCGTGGAGCCGTTGTCCGCGACGATTACCTCGCCGTCGATCCCGTTTTCTTCGAGCGCTCGCAGGGCCTCGCGGACACTGGCGGCTACCGTATCGCGTTCGTTCAGGCAGGGAAAAACGATGGAGATCTCCGGTTTATCCTCGGGAGATTCGATGAAGTGGCCGATCGCTTCGTGGGCGTATTGGACGCGGTTGCTCATGAGAACTATGACGCGAGGGTCGGGTGACACTCCGCCCTCATCTTGCTGAAAACCAGTGTACTTCAGCGACTGGAGAGGTCTGGATTTCGCGATTTAGTCTGTAACCGGGTTGTTACTATATTCCACGCTACCGGCCGGACTCATTGCCGCGCCAGCCGCGCATTTCTCAGTTGATACTTAACCGAAGGACTCAAGAGGGCAGAATTTGGCTAATTTGACTTCGGAATCGAGCGAAAGGGCGCTGAACCACTCCCCCGTGGCGCCCGTGGAAGACGTGTACCGCGGCCGCCGCAAGGCGGGGCGCTTCCGGACCGTTCCATCGACTTCGCGGGCATTGCGCTGGGATTAGCTTTATGCGCCTCGATCGCCGCATGGTTTTCGAGCATCCGGTCCGCCCTCTGGCTCGATGAGACGATTTCGTACTGGCAAATCAGCGGGGGCTTTTGGCGGATATGGTCGCGTCGAGGCCTATCCTCTCCCTGCCTATGCCTACATATTGTGGGCGACGAACCGGCTTTTCGGCTCGAACGAAATCGTCTTAAGAATGCCGTCAGTGCTGGCCATGGTGGCGGCCACATACGTTCTGTATCTCATCGCGCGGGAGTTCTTCAGCTCCGATATTGCCGCCATTGTCGCGGTCATCTTTTGCCTGCATCCGACGGTGTCGTTCGCCGCGGTTGACGCGCGTCCCTACGCTTTCGCGGTTCTCGTGGTCAACTGCACGATCCTGAGTTTTCTGCGATTCATGAGAATCGATTCGACGCGCAACGCCATTCTCTTCGGGGCTTCCGCAGGGTCCATCTTCTACTTTCATTATCTTTTCGGACTGCTCCTTCCGGCATTGACACTCGTATTTTTCGCTTGGAAGGGACGGGAGTGGAAGACGGTTTGCGCCGAAGCTGGCAATCGCGACCGTGGCGTGTGGCGTGATGATAGTGCCAATAGTTGCCCCGCTACTCAGCCTTTTTCGGACGGGGAAATCGCACGTGTTCGATCGCGCTCCTCAAATCGGCGATTTGATGTTCACGCTGGCTCCGGGCCACGTGCTCGCACTGCTATTCATCGGCACAATCTTCGCGGCCGCAATGCTCCGAAAACTAGAAAACCCAAACCAGGAGACCCTGCGCGCGGGGTTGGCATGCCTGTTCCTGGCCACCATTCCGCTGGGAGTGCTTTATGACGTGAGTACGCTCACGAGCATCCATGTGTTCACGGACCGCTACCGACTGGTGGCGGTGCCCGGAATCGCGCTGTGCTGGGGATTTCTGGTGACCTGCGTAAGATCGAAAGCGATTCGCACGGGATTTTGCGTCGCCCTGGTGGTCTTCACGTTCAGCCGCTTTTCCTTTGCCACGCTAACGATTGACGACCCGCACGGATATACCTGGAAGTACGCCTTGCAAGTCGCGGACAAGAGCGCAGCGGTGGATAACGCTCCCTTGCTGATCTGTAGCGATTTGCCGGAATCGAACTTTGAATCGATGCCTGCCGACGTCTATGCGGCGACAGATGGGGACTTTGCGCCGATCTTCTACTATAAGGTCCACTCCCGGGTGGTTCCGCTGCCACGCGCGCTCAACCGGGAAACCGTGACGCAGATAAACAAATTTCTCGCCACGGCGACGCCCGCGAAACAGCGTTTCTTGGTCCTCGGCTTTGTTTTCTCCAACCAAACCCTCGATTGGATTACGGAAAGGACCAAAGATGCCTACCTCGCGCAAAACCTGGGGACCACGGACGGAGTCACGGTGATGGAGTACAAACCGCGCCGGTAGTTGGATCCCCTTGGGAACTTGCATAATGGCCTTACGGGGCAGATGCGGGGAAAGATCATCGTCGGCGTGGCGGGCTGGTCCTACAAAGACTGGCAAGGCGTGGTTTATCCCGAATCTCTCGACTCGAAGAACCGCATCGGGTATCTCGCCCGGTATTTCAGCCTGATTGAAATCAACAACTCCTTTTACGGGCACATCAAGCCGGCTGTGGGAAAGCAGTGGTGCCGGATGGCATCCGAGGAGAATCGCGAGTTCGTTTTCAGCGCCAAACTGAATCGCGCTTTCACGCATTCCCCCATCGCGGTCGTCGAGCCGACTTCGGCTAAGACCATTCGACCCGGACCAACCGACGAAGCGGATGCCAAGGCGGGGCTCGATTCCATAGCCGAGCAGGGGATGCTGGCCGCGGTGCTGGCGCAGTTTCCCATTTCGTTCAAGTGCACGGACGAGAATCGGGAGTACGTGCGCAGTTTAGCCGAACGATTTCACAGTTATCCGCTGGTGCTGGAAATCCGGCATGCGAGCTGGAACGAACCTGAAATCCTGGCCTGGCTGGCGGAGCTCAAAGTGGGCTTGTGCAACATCGATCAGCCCCTGCTAGGCCGTGCGATTCGGCCGGGCACGGAGGTTACCTCGCCGATTGGCTATGTCCGGCTGCACGGAAGGAACTACCGGCAGTGGTTCGCGGAAACAAACGTTCGGGACCGGTACGATTATCTTTACTCATCTGGGGAACTGGAGAAGTGGAAAGAGCGGACGGTGGAGATCGCTGCGAAGGCCCAAGCTACTTATGTAGTGGCCAACAATCACAATTTGGGGAAAGCTGCCGTGAACGCCTTGGAATTGGTGGCGATGCTGGAGAACCGCAAGGTGAGAGCGCCCTGAGCCTCTAGTTCGGAGGTATCCCGAACTAGAGGCGATCTCGTTTCATGAGGAGCGACCGACACGCGGCGAGCTATTTTAGCAGCGGAATGGAATCCGGCTTGGGCGGCTGCGGGAGCGATTGCACAAACGCATAGATATCCGCCAGATCGGCATCGGACAGCACCTTAGCCGTGTAAGGCGGCATCTCGTCGCGCGGAGAACGGACCTGGAAGCTGAACGCGGCGTAAGGAATGGGATTGGGGCCGAGCTTGGGGCCCGTGCCTGCTCCGCCTTGGGCCGCATAGCCATGGCATTCGTAACAGCCGTCAGAAACGTAAAGCGTCTTGCCATGCTGGGCGTTTCCCGAGGGAGCGCCGGCGGCCGTCTTGGGAGCTTCGCCGGTGGATTGCGCCGCCACGTCTGAATGCGCCAGAAGCAAGATTCCCGCAATGGCGAAGATGGCTGTCAATATCGTGATCAGGCGCACGGAATGCGACCCGCGCGCCGGGTGAACGGAAGCGTTGCTCGCTTGCTTTGTGTGCATGGCTGCTCCTTTTCTAACGCGGCTGAGTGACGGTATCGAGAAGGGCCGGCTCACCGCGTTTCACTACGGCAACCGCCCTCTTCAGCGCGGGGCCCAGGTCCTTGGGATCGGAAATCGGCCCCTCGGAATACCAGCCCATGCTTTTCGCGAGCATTGCGTAATCGATATTGGGATCGACAATGGTCGTGCCGATGCCGGCATTCTCAATGCCGCGCTGATGCCGGTTAGCCATGCGCTGGATGTGCATGACTTCCTGATGGTAGGCGCGGTTATTGCGCATGACCGAGAGAAGAGGGATGCGATGGTGCGCGGCGGTCCAGAGCACGCCGTTGGCGTACATCAGATCGCCGTCGGTCTGCAGGTGCACGTACAAGCGTCCATTCTTGCGATGAGCGAGCGCCGCGCCCACTGCGGACGGAGAGGCGAAACCGACGCCGGCGGCGCTGCCGCCGCGGGTACGCTGATAGTATTTGTCGTAATTCCATTCCGGGCCGCCGAGACCGCCGGCCCAGTCCTCGCCTTTGACCGCATTCCACACTTCGGCGGAAAGCCGCGCCGTGCTGATGGGGCTGGCGTCCCAACCGTAGGTGGCGTCGACGCGCGCGCGCTCCACAGCTTTTTGGTTGGCCGCGGCGATCTTCGCCGCGCGATCCTGGAAGGCGCGCTTGCGATCGTCGGTGGTCAACTGCTTGATCGCTTCGGTTAAAGCAGGAAGAGTGGCCTCGGGGTCCGCGGCCATGGCGATATCGACTTCCTGGAAGCGCTCGAAATCCTGGTAATTGCTCTTGGTGTACAGATCGAGCGAACTGATGCTGATCAGCTTGGCATTTCCGCGGGTGAGAGTTTGCGAACTGCGATGGAGCTGGTCGCGGTAGGAGTGAACCAAGCCCCAGAAATCGTCCAGCTCGAGACCGAGGATTACATCCGCGTCCCCGATGAGCGCACGGCCGCCCAACTGAACGAGCGGATGGCGAGAAGGCAAGTTTCCGCCCTGATCGATCACCGGCGCCTGAAGCGCTTCGGCGAAGGCGATGAGGTCTCTGCATGCCCTGCTCGGAGTGAATCACGTGTCCGGCAACAACCACCGGATTTTGAGCCGCGACCAGGAGCTTGGCAGCTTCCATGACCGAGCCGGAATCTCCTTGCGGAGGCGCGTCCAGCGTGAGCTTGGGTATATGCAGCGAGGCGTTATTGCCGATGGGCGCCTCTTGCAGGGCGCTGTCGATCACGATGACCACCGGCTCTCTGGGAGGCGTCATGGCGATCCTGTAGGCGCGCACAGTGGACTCCGCGAAATGAGGCAGCGAGATGGGGGCGTCGTCCCATTTGGTGTACTCGCGGACCATGGCCGCCGCATCCTGGGCGCTGTGATACCACTCTACGCCGGGGCGCCGCTCGGCGGCGTCGAGGGTGTTGCCGATCATGATGAAGATGGGCGCCCTGCCGGCCCAAGCGTTGTAGATACCCATCGAGGCATGCTGCAAGCCCACGGTGCTATGCGCCAGGACGAGCATCGGCTTGCCTTCGACCATCGCGTAGCCCTGTGCCAAAGCAACCGAGGATTCCTCGTGGCAACAGGTGATGAACTCGGGGTTCTTGTTGCCGCCGTAGTTGATCAGCGACTCGTGAATGCCGCGAAAACTGGAGCCCGGATTGGAGGCCACGTACTCGAAGCCGAGAGTTTTGATGACGTCGACCATGAAGTCGGAGCCCGAGCGATCGACCGTCAACATGCTGACTTCGCTGGGGGGATCCGCTTCCCGGGGCGGCACGGGCGGGATCGATGGAACCTTCGCCGCCACGGTTTGCTGAGCGCGCAATGTGCCGGTGCTCGCAACCAATGTGGCCATACCGCCGACAGCCGCGCCTTTTAGAAACTTGCGACGATCAACCACTCTCTTATCGGATTTCTTCATGGGTGGTATCTCCTTCTCAAGAGCCGTTGTCTTGGCCTTCAGATCCTGGCCCATAAGTCGTGGCCCATAAGTCCTGGAATGATCGGGTACCGAGGGCTCCCTAAAACTGGGCGGTATTATAGCCTGAAATCACCCGTACAAAGCATCCATAGATATACGAGACAATGTGTCGACGCCGAGCTCCCTCAAATGAGCTGTTTCAGCGCGGCGCACTGGCCCAATTCAATTAGTAGCCGGTCGCTGTCACGGGCGCATGGTCCATGCCGGTGGCGAATGCGGGCATGCGCTCGAGCGGCAGGCGCTCCTCGGCGTCTGCCTGCTCGAAGACTTTGCGGATCTTATACGTGGTGGAACGCTCGGCGGGAACGCGCCCGATGCTTCGGATCATGGCGCGGAACTCGCCGGGCGAGACATACTCGCCGAAATTGGCTCCCGCAGCCTTCGAGATGCTCTCTTCCATCAACGTGCCGCCAAAATCGTTGGCTCCCGCGTCGAGGCAATCCAAGGACTGCTGGAAGCCGAGTTTGACCCAGGAGACTTGGATGTTGGAGATATAGCCGTGCAGGAGCACGCGGGCGAGCGCATGAATAATCAGATCCTCGCGCTCCGAACGGCCGGCACGCGCGCCGCCAATCTGGAACAGCTTGGTCTGGGAATGGATGAAGCCCAAGGGGACAAATTCGGTGAAGCCGCGAGTCTCTTTTTGAATTTCGCGCAGCAAAAGAATATGCCTGACCCAATGTTCGGGAAGCTCGGTATGGCCATACATGATGGTTGAGGTGGAGGGAATGCCGAGGCTATGCGCCGTGCGGATCACATCGATCCACTGCCGTACTTTCAACTTATTGGGGCTCAGCGAGCGGCGAACTTTATCGTCGAGAACTTCCGCGGCCGTTCCAGGAATGCTGCCCAGGCCGGCTTCCCGCAACATCAGCAGATAGTCTCGCAGCGGCAGGCGCGTCTTTTCGACGCCATAAGTGATTTCCATGGGCGAAAAAGCATGCACATGAAGTTCAGGCAGGCGGCCTTTGATGGCGCGAAGGAGTTCGACGTAGTAGTTTCCGTTCAAATCTTTCGGCAGACCGCCTTGGATGCATACCTCGGTGGCACCGCACTCGACGGCCTCGAGCGATTTGGCGAGCAGCGTATCGGTGGAATGAAAATAAGCATCCGGCGCATCGGGCGAGCGGCTGAACCCGCAAAAAGCGCAGCCCACGATACAGACGTTGGTGAAATTCAGATTTCTGTTCACCACGTAAGTGATTTTGTCGCCGACCACGCGCCGGCGCAGTTCGTCGGCGACTTTTACCAGCGCCAGGAGGTCGTTCCCCTCGACGTTGGCCAGGGTGAGCCCCTGCGCGAAATCGAGGTCCTTCCCGGCAAGCGCATTCTCCAGGAGGCCGGCAACGTTCGGCGTTGCCACCTTTAGGGCGCGATCCCAGGGAATTTCTCTCCATTCAGGACTGATTACTTTCAGCATTGGTCATGACTCCCTCGAGCGAAACCGTCTTCGCCACGGAGCTTGCAAAGATGCGGCTGGAGACGCGCGGCCACGAACTCGGGACGCGATGAAAATTCCGGATAGATCGCCAGGCGTTCGCGCAAAACGAATCCGGCGGACGCAGTCCTCGCCGCGAGCGAAGAGATCTGGGGCCAGGCGGCTTCGGGATTGATGAAATCTTTGGTGACTGGGGAGATCCCGCCCCAATCATTGATGCCCGCCTTCAGCAAATCGGGATAGTCCTCGGAGAGCAGGTTGGGCGGGGACTGAAGATTCATCTCGCCGCCGAGAATCAAGCGGGCCACGGCAATGGTGCGCTGCAAATCGTCTTTGGACGGCTCCGGCGCCTGCGCCATGCGAATGTCCGGCTTGGCCCGAAATGGCTGGACGATCACTTCCTGAACGTGGCCGTACTTTTCATGCGCGGCGCGGATTGCCAGCAGGGCATCGACGCGTTCCTCGGGAGTCTCGCCGATCCCGATCAAAATACCCGTGGTGAAGGCCATGGATAATCGGCCGGCATCTTCTATGGTCCGCAGGCGGAGCGAAGGAACTTTGTCCGGCGCTCGCCAGTGCGGGCCGCCGGGGCGGCCCAACCGCGGACTCGCGCTCTCGAGCATCAGCCCCACGCTGACGTTCGTCTCCCGGAGGCGGCGCAGATCGTCGGCGCCCATCAGCCCCGGATTGGAATGAGGAAGGAGGCCGGTCTTTTCCAGCACGAGGTCGCACATGGCCGCAAGATATTCGAGCGTGCTGCACGAACCCCAGGGTCGTCAGGAACTCTTTTGCTTCGGGGAAGATCCGCTCGGGCTGATCGCCCAGGCTGAACAATGCTTCCTTGCATCCGGCACGGCGGCCCGCTTCGGCGACAGCCAGCACCTCGTCCGGCGTCATGTAGGGCTGCACACCGGCCTGGGGATCGGCGCGGAAGGTGCAATAGCCACAATAATCGCGGCAAAGGTGCGTGAGCGGAATGAAAACTTTTCTGGAGTAGCTAACCGAAGGGCCTTTGAAGCGATCCCGAACGGTGGCGGCGGCCTGAAGCAACGCAAGCAAGGGCGCGTCGCTCATCAAGGACAGCGCGTCGTCGTGGGATACGGGGCGGGATACGCCGCGGCCGTTTAACCCAGCGTCAAGAGCGGCGTCGAGGGCGGCGTCCACATGGTAAGGAACCGCGATATCCGGCATAGGGAGCCTTTTGGCGGAAATCCTGACTGCAACCTAATCCAACGAAAAAGCATATGCTTGCGCTCTAGTCGTGTCAACGCAGCCTGATTGGCCCTAGAATTATCGCCGATGGCTAACGTCCTCACCGCTATTCGACTGCTCCTCGTGGCTCCATTTGCGTTCTTCATGGCGCGGGGAGACGAGCGTTCGGCAGTATTCGCTTTGATCGCGTGGGTGGTGGCGCTATCAACGGACTTTCTGGATGGGCCGATTGCGCGGCGCCGAGGCACGGTCACGGCATTGAGTGGGACGTTCGATCACAGCAGCGATTTTCTTTTCGTCACCAGCGGCATCTTTGCCGGCGCATACCGCGGCGTGTTTCCCTGGGTCCTGCCGGTCTGCATCACGGCAGCGTTTGCGCAGTACGTGATCGACTCTTACTGGATTCACCGGCAAAGCAAGCTGCGCGGCAGCAAACTCGGCCGTTACAACGGCATGCTTTACTTCGTTCCGCCGGTGGTGGACATCCTGATCCGGCTGGGCGCGCGCTTCTTGCAACCATTGCTGACGATTCTGGTGTGGGGGCTGGTTCTGAGCACGCTGGTATCCATGGGACAGCGCGCCATAATGTTCAGGAGGGAGCTACCCGAAAACCTCGCGAGTCGCTCGCCGCAAAAATAGCAGGCCGACAGCGGCGTTAAACAAGACAAAGAAATTGTGCATGACGAAGCCGAAGGCGGTCATTTGGCCGGGGCGGTCCGGAAAGAGCAATACCCAGAAAAGGATGGCCACCGAGTGCATGGGACCGGGCATCGCCGCTCCAAAGAAAATCACGGGGAGATAGCCCAGCATCTCGCTGAAACTTACAGAGCCTCCAAAGAGCCGCAGGGCCAGCGTATAGACGATGACGCCGGCGATCACCAGCGGGGCGCGCAGCAAGATCACGGCGCCGTAGTGCCACACCTTCGCTAAGCGGAAGGCGCGCAGGATGGGGCGGTCGCGCAAAGCGATCCCCGAGCCGATTGCGCCGCGGAAGAAGAGATAAAAGAGCACAAAGAAAAGGAGGGAGCCCAGGGCGATCCAGGGAATTGCGTGAAAGACGGGCTGGATGGTGCCCCAGCGCAAGCTCACGCCGATCGTCCCCCAGAGGATCAGGCTGTAATATTCGCAAAACATCAGAGAAGAGCATGCTCGAACCGACTTCCCACCCGGGGACGCCGTCGCGGCGGTTCAGATAGAGAGCGATGGCGCCTTTGCTGACTTGCTCGTTCACCAGCGAAAGAATGTAAGCGCTGGCGCGAATGGGCAAAATATCCGCGTAGCGGATTTTGGCGTTGAACCAGTTGATTACACTCCAAACCACCACGCTATCGAGCAGTAGATAAAGGAAACAATAGGGAATCATCAAGGCCAGCCAGCGCGGCCAGCTGACGTTCTCGAAACTTTTGAGGAGATAAGGAAGCAGGCGGCTGCCCTCGGCAGCGGCGCCACGGCTGAGGCGTTCGTAGAGGTAGGCGAAGCAGCCCGCGGTGATCAGGAACGGCAAAAGCCGCTGCCAGAGCTTGGCTTTTCTGGGGGCTGCGGTGGCGGGAATGCTGGCCGCCGGGATGCTCTCGTTCATTTCGTGAACCTTCTGTGAGCGCTTCTCTGTGAGCCTTGGCCTAAGCTGAACCTAAACTGGCTTGAATCATCTCGTCAATTCCGGTGAGTTGGATACCCAGCTTACACGCAGCGGGCTGGGGGTCCAAGCGCGTATCGGCGGTGATCACCTCGAGTACGTCGCGGGAAAATCCCGGCTTGCCGATGAGTTGGCGAATGGCCAGCACCAAGGAGAGCAAATTCTTGGGAATCGAGCCGATGCGGACGTTCCGGCCGAGCAAGCGAGCGGCTCTCTCCACGAGTTCGCGCTCCGGCAACGAGACCGGACCAACCAGGTCCAAAGTAAGATTCTTGGCCACCGGTTCCTGCGTGGCAGAAGCCAGCGCAGCCCGCGCCAGATCGTCCACGTGCAAAGGCTGCTGAAGATGGCGGCCGCCACCGATCAGCTTGGCCTTTGCTCCGCTGATATTACGCTGGAGCGCGGCCGCGCCGGCCGTGCTGGGCCCGAGGAGCAGCGGAGCGCGCAGCACGGTGTAAGGCAGGCCCGATGCACGCACCAAGGCTTCAGCCTCGCCCTTGGTGCGATAGTAGCGGTTGCGAGAGGCTTCGTCGGCGCCGGTCGCGCTGACCAGAACGATCTTCCGCACGGCCACCCGCTTCGCGGATTCAACGACGCTACGAGTGGACGCCACGTTGGCTTGCTCATAGGTGGAGTCCGGCCGTTCAAAGAGAATTCCCGGAAGATGGATGACTGCGAAGGCGCCGTCGAATGCCGAATCGAGAATGCCGGGATCTTCATAGGAGATACGGATCACTTCGTTCGGACTGCTCAGCTGCGAGCGGATTTGGTCGGCGGCGCGCTGGGAGCGGACAGCGGCCACAAACGTAACCGGCGTGGATGCTTGAGGGGATCCGCATCGCAGAACGGCCTGCCCGACGGCGCTATTGGCGCCGGTGACGACTACTTTCATGCCGATCCTTTTTTCCTTCCTCGCGACGGTGATTAGCCGAGGACGCGAAAGACGTGAATCGTCGAATTCGGCCGAACCTTCAGCTCGGGGTATTTTTTCGACTTGGCTTCGAGCGCATGCTGCTGCTCATCCGGATCGGTGACCAGGGAGAGCGTTCGATCATACAAATCGTTCCCAATCTTTATGCGCACGTGCGGATCGCGCAGCGCATTATCGTTCCAGGTTCTCGAAGTGCCCTGGGGATAAACCGACGAGAGGTAAAGCTGCCCGTTGTAAGACATGCAATCGACGTGTACCGAATGAGGCAGCAGGTACCAAGACTCAGTTTGAATCGTGATTGTGGGGATCCGATCGGTGAACGACCAATCGGCGACAGGAGTGGTCACGAGATTTCCCTTGAGCCATAAACCCGGGGTTCTGTCGTGAGGTCCAAAACCTGTTATGCGCGCGATGGCCAGGAACAGGATCAAGCAAACAACTATTGCTCCCAATATTCTCAACAGCGTTTTCATTCCGTACTCCTATAGGACAAATGAATATCATTTTTATGCGGCGAAAGAAAACGGAGTTGAAGTCGAGCCAACCAGGGGCACTCTGTTTGCGAGGCGGACGCTTAGGACTCAAAATTCAGCGAAGGAGAAGATTCGGCCGCGGGCAGGTTTTCGCCGCGGCTTTGGGATTGGATGTGCCGCACGGAATCGCCGCGCTGCGCGTTGGTGGCGCCGAGGCGGGTGGGATGCAAGATGGTGGCAAGCAAAGCGACGCCTTCGCTGAGCCGCGGGCCGGGACGCGAGAAATATGAGTTCGCGTCGACGGCGTAAATACGATTGTTCTGGACCGCGGGAATCTGATGCCAGCCGGCCGGCAGTTTGGTGGAACGCCAGACACTAATATTCCGTTCGAGGTTGTAGCCGCAGGACATCAGCACAACGATTTCGGGCCGAGCGGAGAGCACGTCTTGCCAGTCCATGGAAAAGGATGGCTCGCCCTCGCGGCCGATCACATCGATGCCACCGGCGAGCCGCACCATCTCCGGAACCCAATGTCCGCCGGCATAGGGCGGATCGAACCATTCCAGGCAGAGAACGCGCGGGCGTGGCGTGGATCCTCGCACGGCCTCGCGTCACGGTAGACACTTCCAGGGCCAGCCATCCCGCCAGCGCTTCTCCTTCCGAAGCGCGATCGGCGGCTTCCGCGATATCGCGAATTCCCTGCCACACTTCGTGGAGCGTGCGCGGCGTGAAGCTAACGACCCGAGGCCGGCGGCCGGCAGGAAAGCGGGAGACGGCGGCGGCCAGATCGTCCGAGGAGGCGGCGCACACGTGGCAGAGATCCTGGGTGACGATGAGATCGGGATCGAGTTGCAGGAGCAAGTCCGCATCGAGGCTGTAAATGCTTTCATGGCGGCCGATGAGTTCCCGCACCTGGCGATCGATTTCGGCGGGAACCGCGGCCACATCAATCCGCGGGCGAATGAGCGCGGGCTTGGCGGCCGCTTCGGCGGGGAAATCGCACTCATGCGTTACGCCGACTACGGAATCACCCGCGCCGATGGCGTAGAGGATTTCGGTGGCGGCGGGAAGCAGGGAAACGATGCGCATGGTAGCGGAAGTCTAGCCCTGCATTCGATGCGGCACAAGAAGGAGAGGGGTGGAGTTAGGGCAGGGAAGAGGCGGCGCTTTCGCTGAGTACGTCGGCAAAAACGAAGCCATCGCGTTCCACGATTTGGCCGCTTTTGGCTGCCACCGGATGAGAGAACATAGGTCCGGCAAATGCAAAGGAGTGGAATTCGCCGTTCTCGCCGCAGGGGTCTATCGCGGCGGGAAGGTCGTCAAGCAATTGGCGATCGAAAAGACGGCCGGCGAAGCTGCGGTCGAGCTTCTTGGGATCAACGCAGGTCAGATAGGCGCGCAGGCCGGCGGCCACCATCTCACGAGCCAGCGCGGCGGTGGGCAAACCCCAAATCGGAAAGACCGGCGTGATGCCAACGGCGCGTAGTTTCTCTTCGCGATAGCGGCGAATATCCTCGAGGAACAGGTCGCCGAAAGCCATGTGAGAAATGCCCTCGGCGCGAGCCTGGGCTACCGCCGCGGCCATCGCGGCTTCGTAAACCAGATTCGAACAGCGCGCCGGAATGGGGACCTTTACCAGAGGCACTCCTGCGGCGCGAGCCTGCTTTTCGAGTAACTCTTCGCGAACGGCATGCATGGCCACGCGGGCGGCATCCTGGTTGATCGTAGTCAGTAGAGCGGTGACCTCGAATTCGCCAGAGGCCCGCAGCTTGTGCAGAGTCCAGGCGCTATCTTTACCGCTGCTCCAGGAGAGCCAGATTTTGGGGCGGGTCATTCAGAGACCTATCCAGAGAGGAGCTTATCAGTTCAGCGCGAGCGCTTGGCGCTTTTATTGTAGGCCTAGCGAGCGCGGGCGATATACTTTTGCTGGGACGCGAAAGTCTGGGCTGAGATGGCTCATGACTTTCGCCGCAATCCACGCATGCCACAAACAGAATCGGCCGCTAACTGGCTCATGATTTTCCTTAGCGCTTCCTTATTTCGGCTTACCCGCTGATGTCGCGCCTCTCGCCGACCGTCAAAGCCGCGTTCCGGCGCTCGCAAGGTCTCTCCTCGCCGATCCGAAGCAGAGCGATGGGTCCAGCGCACGCTGGCAACGATGAGCCTCGAGGAAAAGCTCGGGCAACTCGTGATGCTTTCGTTCCACGGAGATTTCATCTCCTCCGAAAGCGCGGAATATCGGGAGTTGCAGCGGCGCCATCGAGGAAAATCGCGCCGGCGGATTCATGCTGGCGCACACGCATAGGAGCCTTCGGAATCGAGCGCGGGCAGCCTTACGCAACGGCGGCAATGATCAATCTTCTCCAGAAGAGCGCGCGGATTCCGTTGCTATTCGCGGCGGATTTCGAGCGCGGCACGGCGATGCGGCTCGAGGAGGGCACATCCTTTCCGCACATGATGGCTGTGGCCGCGGCAGGTCGTCCGCAAGATGCGTACACGGTGGGACGCGTTACAGCGAACGAGGCGCGGGCCGTGGGCGTGCACTGGGTTTTCGGACCCGTGGCGGACGTCAACAGCAACCCCGATAACCCCATCATCAACGTGCGGTCGTTTGGCGAAGATCCACGGCGGGTGGGCGCGTTCGTAGAAGCTTATGTGCGCGGGGTAGAAGAGAATGGCGGGCTCGCGACCGCCAAACATTTTCCCGGGCATGGCGACACGGTAATCGACTCGCATCTCGACCTTCCTACTGTGACCAGCGACCGCGCGCAACTGGATAAGGTAGAGCTTGCGCCCTTCCGATCAGCAATCGCTGCTGGAGTAAGCACGGTGATGACCGGGCATCTCGCCGTTCCGGCCCTCGAGCGATTCTCGAAAGCCGGCGACGCTCTCGCAATCGATTTTTGGCGGGCTGTTGCGCGGCGAAATGGGGTTCGACGGCCTAGTGGTTACCGACTCGCTGGATATGGGAGGCGTCGCACGGCACGACGCGCTGGGCGAAGCTTCCGTGCAGGCGATTCTCGCAGGCGCGGATTTGCTCTTGCAGGCAGGCACGCCGGACGCGGCTTTGGCGGCTCTCCGGGAAGCCGCAAAGTCGGGTCGCCTGCCCGTTGGGCGAATCGACCAATCGGTGGCGCGGGTGCTTCGAGCGAAGGCGCGTGTGGGACTGCATCGAAATCGATTCGTCGATATCGAGGCTTTGCCGAGGTTGCTGGCCCGCGCGGAATTCGAGCGAGCCGCCGACGAGATCGCCAGTCGGGGCGTCACGCTATTGCGCGATACGCGGCGTATTCTGCCGTTGGATGCGGCGCGGCCGCTGAAGCTGTTGCTCGTGAGTATCGCCGGCGATCCCGATCCCTATCCCGGACGGGCACTGGAAGCTGAACTTCGCCGGCACGTGGATTCGCTCCAGAATTTGCGCTTCGACACAAAGTTCGCGCCGATCGGCAATTTCGACGTGGCTTCACTGCGATCGTACGACGCCGTGATTCTGGCGCTTTTCGTTCGCGTGGCGGACCGCAAAGGAAGCGTAGCCCTGCCGGAGGAACAGGCAGCGGCGGTGCACCGCGCGCTGGCGGCGGAGACGCCCGCGATCGTGGCGTGCTTTGGCAGCCCATACGTGATTAAGCATTTTCCCGAGGCCAAAACGTGGGTAGGCGTTTTCAGCAGCGCAGACGTCGCGCAAAAGGCCGCGGCGCGGGCGATCTTTGGGCAGACGCCCATCGGGGGCCGCATTCCCGTCAGCGTGCCCGGCGCGGTGCGCATTGGCGAGGGAATCGATGTTACGGCCAATCCGATGAAGCTCGAGGCAGCAAACGCGGAGATGCGAGCCAAGATCGGACCCGCCATGAAATTGCTGGAACAAGGCGTTGCGGAACACGCATTCCCAGGCGGAGTGCTCGCGGTGGGCCATCGAGGGCGGCTGGCAGTTCATGGCTGCGGAAAACTCAGTACTGCCGCGGGCGCCGCGAAGGTGGATGCGGACACGATTTACGATACGGCTTCGCTGACCAAGCCCGTGGTTACCACGACGCTGGCGGCGATGCTTTACGAACAAGGGCAACTCGACATCAATGCGCCGGTCGGCCGTTACTTGCCGGAATGGATGCGCGGGGCAAATGCCGAACAGCGGGCGCGCGTGACCGTGGCGCATCTGCTGGCTCATGCCTCGGGACTTCCCGCCCATGAGGACTATTTCCTGAAGTCGAAAGGCCGGGCGGAGATTCTTGCACGCGCGGTGGCGCAGCCGCTGACTTACGAGCCCGGCTCGCAAACGATCTACTCCGATATTGGATTTATCCTGCTCGGAGCCATCATCGAGAGTCTCACGGGCCGTGGCCTGGACGAATTGGCTAGGGAGCGCATTTTTGCGCCGCTGGGGATGACGAACACAATGTTTCGTCCGCCGAAATCTCTCCGCGCAAGGATTGCGTCCACCGAACGAGCTGGGGCGCGCAAGCAGTTCGTGCACGGCGAGGTGCACGACGAAAACGCATGGGCAATGGGCGGAGTGGCGGGGCACGCGGGAATGTTTTCCACCGGCCCGGATTTGGCGATCTTCTGCCAGATGCTGCTGAACGGCGGCATCTATGCGCATGAGCGCATCTTGTGGCGCAAGACCGTGGCGGAATTCACGTCGCCGAATTCGCTGGCGGCAAATACGCGCACGCTGGGCTGGAATGTGCCCACGGAGCGCTCCTCGAGCGGAAAATATTTTTCGAAGCAAAGCATCGGGCACACCGGATTCACCGGCACGTCGATATGGATCGATCCAACGAAAGAGCTTTTCGTGGTCCTGCTGACCAACGCGGCTCGCGTGCATGCCAATCTCGAAGAGGATCTGATCCGCCGCGTGCAACCTGCCGTTCATGACACCATTGTCGAGCGCCTGGAGTTGGCGCCGGCCGGCAACCAAGAATCCGCGCGGTGAAACCTTCCTCTCACAACGTGGCAGCCACGGAGCGGCGCAATCCGCGCTCGCGCAAGCTCGACCAACTGACGACGCGCGAATTGTTACAAACGATCAATCGCGAAGATCAGATCGTGGCTCGGGCGGTAAGAAAAGAGATCGGGGCTATCGCGCGGGCGGTCACAGTGATTGTGCAAGCGATCGAACGGGGCGGACGGCTCATCTACGTTGGCGCGGGCACCAGCGGCCGGCTGGCCGCGCTCGATGCGGCCGAATGTCCGCCGACGTTCGGCGTTCCTTCATCGCTGGTGCAGGCCGTAATTGCGGGAGGACGGCGGGCCCTGACTCGAGCATCGGAAGATCAGGAAGATTCGCTCTTGCAAGGCGGCAGGGACCTGGCCGGGCGAAAAGTTAGCGCGCGAGACGTGGTGGTCGGGGTGACGGCCAGCGGCGGCACACCCTACGTGCTGGGCGCACTGCGATACGCGCGCAAGCGCGGCGCAATGACCGTGGCAGTGACATCGAATCGAACCTCGCCCGCCGCGCGAATCGCGAAGATCACGATTGCGCCGCGGACCGGCCCGGAAGTGATTGCCGGCTCGACGCGCATGAAGGCTGGAACAGCGCAGAAACTGATACTGAACATGCTCAGCACGGCGGCGATGATCCGGCTCGGGCGCGTTTACAATAACTGGATGGTGGACCTCAGCATGAGCAACGAAAAGCTGCGAAGGCGCGGCCTGCGCATCCTGGAGGAGGCCACCGGCGCAAGCCCGGCGGACGCAAAGCGCGCGCTGGCGCGATCCCGCAATCTTCGCGTGGCGCTGCTGATGCTGGAAACCGGCGAATCCGCGGCGGAAGCGGGGCATCGGCTGAAGCAGAGCGCGGGCAACTTGCGCCGCGCGCTGGCGACGCATTTTGCCAAGGAAAGCGCAAGAAGCAGCGGCGCCAAGACTGACGTGAGGCGGCGGAAAGAATAATGGACCGCTTCCGCATCGAAGGCGGAAATCGCCTGCAAGGCACGGTGCGCATCAGCGGCGCGAAGAATTCGGCGCTTCCGGCCATGGCCGCGGCGCTGCTCACCTCCGAGCCCGTGCACCTGCAAAATATTCCTCGCGTGCGCGACATCATCACCATGGCGCGGCTTTTGGCGCACATGAATGCGCTGCGTGGAAATGCCGGACGTGCCGCCGACCGATCTGACGATTCGAGGCGCGCAAGATTTCGGATGCCGAAGCGCCGTATGAGCTGGTGCGCACCATGCGCGCGTCCATTCTGACGCTGGGGCCGCTGGTGGGCCGGCTGGGTTACGCGCGCGTCTCGCTTCCGGGAGGATGCGCCATCGGCGCGCGGCCCGTGGATTTGCACCTGAAGGCGCTCGAACAGATGGGCGCGGAGATTTCGACCGAGCACGGCTATGTGGCGGCGCGAGCGCCTGGCGGCGGGCGACTGCCCGGCGGGCACGTTGTCTTTGAAAAAATAACGGTCACCGGCACGGAGAACATACTGATGGCCGCGGCGCTGGCGTCGGGCGAAACCGTCATCGAAAACGCGGCGCGCGAGCCGGAAGTGGGCGACCTGATTGACCTGCTCACGAAAATGGGCGCGCGAATCGAAGGCTGCGGAACATCGTCGCTGCGCGTGCAGGGCGTTGCCGAACTTGGCGGAGCGAGCCACAGCATCATTCCCGATCGCATCGAGGCGGGGACATTCCTGGTGGCCGGCGCGATAACCGGAGGCGCTGTCGAGGTCACGGCCTGCGCGCCGCAGCACCTTGCGTCCATTATCGCCAAGCTTCGCGAAACGGGAGTCGATATCCAGCCCGCGGGCGAGCAAACGCTGCGGGTTTGCGGCGCCCGGAAATTGATTGCCGCGGACGTGAGGACCGAGGAGTATCCCGGCTTTCCCACGGACATGCAGGCTCAGTTCATGGCCCTGGCGACGCAAGCCGAGGGAGCTTCCGTGATTACCGAGACGATCTTCGAGAACCGCTTCATGCACGCCAGCGAAATGATGCGCATGGGCGCGAATATTTCGATCGACGGCCGCAAGGCCATCGTGCGCGGGCCGACGGCGCTGCAGGGCAGCTCCGTGATCGCCTCCGATTTGCGTGCCAGCGCTTCGCTGGTGCTGGCGGCGTCTGGTGGCGCAAGGGGAAAGTTACGTGGACCGCGTCTACCACATCGACCGGGGCTACGAACGGATTGAGGAGAAACTGAGCGGGCTGGGCGCGAGTATCGAGCGGGTTCGCTAGTCCGCAGCGAATGTTGCCTACAAAAAAAGGGGAGGCGATTTGCGCCTCCCCTTTTTGCACTTTAACAACCTGGATTGTCGTGAGGGCTATTAGGCGCCGGCCTCGCGCTTCTGCTTGTCGCGCTGTTCGCGGAGGATGGCTTTGCGCGAGAGACGAATCTTGTTCCCCTCGATCGCCAGGACCTTCACCAGCACCTGATCGCCGAGTTTCAGCTCGTCGCGCACGTCGCGGATGCGCTGCTCCGCGATTTCGCTGATGTGCAGCAGGCCATCGGTGCCGGGAAAGATCTCCACGAAGGCGCCGAAATCCGCCAGGCGGACGACCTTCCCGAGATACGTTTTGCCCACCTCGGCAGTGGCGGTGACTTCGCGGATCATTTTCAGGGCCGATTCCGCGGATTCTCCGTCAGAGGCGAAGACGTGTACTTTGCCGTCGTCCATGACGTCGATCTTCACGCCGGTGGCCTCGATGATGGAGCGGATCTTCTTCCCGCCGGGACCGATGAGGTCTCGAATCTTGTCGGTGGGAATGGTCAACTGGAAGAGACGCGGCGCGTAGGGCGACATCGTTCCGCGATGTTCGGTGAGCGTGCGATCCATAATGTCGAGGATCTCGAAACGCGCTTTGCGGGCTTGCTCAAGGGCCTGCCGCATCAACGCTACGCTTACGCCTCCGACCTTAATATCCATCTGCAGGGCGGTAACGCCGGCTCGCGTCCCCGCGACTTTGAAATCCATATCGCCGTAGTGGTCCTCCGCTCCGGCAATATCGGTCAGCACGGCCGCTTTTTCGCCCTCGATGACGAGCCCCATGGCGATTCCCGCGCATGCCGAGCGCAGGGGCACGCCCGCATCCATCAGCGCGAGCGAACCGCCGCAGACCGTGGCCATGGAGGAGGATCCGTTGGATTCCAAGATGTCCGAAACGAGCCGCATGGCATAAGGAAAATCGTCTTCCGGAGGAAGCAGATTCATGAGCGCCCGCTCGGCCAGAGCTCCGTGGCCAATTTCGCGCCGGCCCGGCCCGCGCAGGAATTTCACCTCGCCCACCGAGAACGGCGGGAAGTTGTAATGCAGCATGAAGCGCTTGAAGGCTTCGTCCTCGAAGAGCAGGTCGAGACGCTGCATGTCTTCCTTGGTGCCGAGGGTCAGGGTGGCCAGCGCCTGGGTCTCACCGCGCGTGAAGAGGGCCGATCCGTGAACGCGGGGCAGCAATCCCACTTCGCAGGTGATCGCCCGAATCTGGTCGAATGCTCGCCCGTCGGGGCGGCGGTGGTGCCGAAGCACGTCCTCGCGGAAAAGCTTTTCGCGCAAGCGTTCAAATGCCTGCTTCGCCTGCTTCTGTAACTCCTCGTCCTCTTCCGGGATGCTGGCAAGCGCTTCCTCGAGGACTTCCTCCACGCGGCGGTAACTTTCCTTCTTGGGGTACTTGGCAGGTGTCCAGTGCGTCATGCAACCGTGCGCCATAGCGGCGCTCGATATCCTTGGCGAGCTCTTCGTTGAACTTTAGCGGCGGCACAACGACTTTGTTTGGCCGGACGCGATCGTGCAATTCCCGAATCGCGGCGATAATCCGCTTGATCTGATCGTGGCCGAAACTAAGGGCGTCGGCGATGGTGTCCTCCGACACTTCGAGACCCCCGGCTTCGATCATCACGATGGCTTCTTCGCTTCCAGTGACGACGATATTCAGCAGGCTCTTTTTCTGCTCGGCCGTGGTGGGGTTGGCGACAAACTGTCCCTCGAGCAAACCCACGCGGACGGCGGCAATCGGCTTGGTAAAGGGCAGGTCGGAGATAAAGGCCGCGGCGGAGGCGCCGGTAACGGCGATGACGTCGGGGTCGTTTTCGCTGTCGGCGGACAAAACCAAGCCGACGATTTGCGTTTCATTGCGCCAAGCCTCGGGAAACAAGGGGCGGAGCGGGCGATCGATCAGCCGCGAAATGAGGATTTCGCGCTCGGAGGGACGGCCTTCGCGCTTGAAGAAGCCCCCGGGAATTTTACCGGCGGAGTAGGTGTACTCGCGATAATCGACCGTCAGAGGCAAAAAATCGCGGTCGTTGGGATGCGAATCCATGCAGGCGGTAACGAGAAGCTGGGTGTCTCCATACTTGACGAGAACGGCGCCGTTTGCCTGTTTGGCCAGCTTTCCCGTTTCAAGGGTCAGCAGGCGGCCGCCAACTTCAACTTGTACCTGATGCGGAGCGGGTTGCGACATAACTTCGATTCCTTTCGCCGCATTCATGCGGCTTTTAGTGCAAATGTTAAGTAGATTGCAAATGCCGGAGAGAAACAGAAGAGGTGGCGAGGGGCGCGAACGCGGCGGATTTGAAACAACCCTCAGAGCTACCGAAACGTGCTGGCTTTGAGCGCCGACTTCGCAGCAGGGAACCAAAACATCCGAGAAAGCAGATGGCGCTACTTTCGCAGACTCAATCGTTCGACAATCTCGCGATACCGATCAGGATCACGACGATTCAAATAATCCAGCAAACGCCTGCGCTTGTTTACCATCATAATCAAGCCGCGGCGTGAAGCATGGTCTTTCGCGTGCGACCGTAGATGCGATGTCAGGTAGTTGATTCTTTCGCTGAGCAATGCGATTTGAACCTCGGGAGACCCGGTGTCCTTTGGATGGCTGCGATATTGCTCAATCAACGCTGACTTTGCTTCTCTCAAGTCGTCTCTCCGTCGTGCCCTACACTCTCGTTTTCTGTTCTCTTCGACCCTAGTAGCCTATCACACGCTTTCGCGGATGCCTAAAGGGATTTTGGGATAAAACGTCGCGAACAGAAGGGAAAACCCTTAGGCCTGCCCGACTAATTTAAGCGATTCCACAAGCGCCGCGGCGCCATGTTGCCCCAGTACGGAGCCGTTGAGTTCAGCCCGTCTTGCTCACTAGCGCTTCCGCCGGTGCTAGAGCCATGCTGGCAACTGATTCGTTGCCCGTAATTGTTGTAGTCGGCTGTGTAGGCCGCCGTCGCACGCGGATCGAGCGTCTCACGGATCATCAAGCCTACTTGCGTTCCTGTCTAGCCATCTCAACCTAATTCTGAGGTGGGTTTGCTGGCAGGAAGGCTACGGCCATCGAAGCCCAGTTTCCCGCCGGAAGAGTGGTCGACAATTGAGACCAGGTGAAGCTCATGGCACTGGTCCCTGTGTAGATGATGTGGCCCCAGCCGTTGTTCTGGTCGACAGGCTCCGGACCGCTCAACGACTCACCGGAGAATGTATTCGTATCGAAGTAGGAGGTCCCTGTGTTCGAGCTTAGCCCCATGGCTGTGTTGAAGTCCCACATAATATCAGTGAAAATCAGTTCGCCCGACTGCACGGGCGTGAGCGTGTAGGGCGTAGTAAGCGTCCCATCGGTTGAATCCTGATTGCCGGTTGCTCCGGTTGTTGTGTCCAATGGTGATGTCGCAGCTCCCGTCACATCGTAAAAGAAGATCGTGAAATCTCCGCTGGTACCCGTCCAATTCAGAGTAAGCCCCAGATTGCTAGAGGAGGTGACATTTCCGGCGTAGTAGGTTTGAACGGTATCGCTGTTGGGTGCTATGAACGTTGATCCCGCTTGGCTCCAGGTATTGTTGTTCGTGTCGGTCATGCTGGTGATCGTCTCGGATTCATCTCCTCCTCCGATCATGGCCACGAGAAGGTTCCCGGAAGAGGGAAATTGAAGCGGCAAAGGATTGGAGAAGGGGTTTTCGGTCCCGCCAGCATAGATGCTATAGGGAATGTCCTCATGCACCATATGCACAATCCGCATCCCCGACGGGACGCTACCCGCGCTTCCTTGTTGCAGGAGAATCGCCGCCGTCACCCAGTTTTGACTTGTGCCCATGCTCATGGTGGGATTAACGGCGTTTGTCGAGTCGTAGACGCCGTATTGGCCCGCCCATCCATCCATCAGATCGGCGCTCAGAAGATTCCAGCCAATGTTCCCTTGTGAGCCCGAGGTGAAGCTGGACTGATTTGCCGAGAGGCTAAAGACAATTTGATAAGCCAGATCGCCGCTCACGGTTGGCCTCAGGTTTCCCCCGGTTACCGAAGTTCCTGTGCCGTTCCTGCCCGTTCCGGAGCCGTCGACGGCAATTACGTTGTCGAACTCCGTCGCCATTGGCTGCACGTACGCGCCGGGATCCGAGCTGAAGCACACCGAAATGCTCCGGGCTCCCGCAGATACATTAAAGGCAGCAGCGATGGCCACGGACTGATTGTCGGCGGAATCGTAATAATTCTGTACGATCGCATAACTATTGTTCTGGTCATCAGTGACGGTGGGAGTGGGGTTATTGCTAAACGTGAATCCGACGATGACGGCGTTGCCCTGGGTGGTTGGATTTGGCAACTGGAAGTAGTAGCAGTTGGGAAATCCAAAACCGATGAAGCGATTGTTCGAGCTACTGACGTGTTGTACGAGCGTCGGCCCCGCTGAAACTGTCGTGCTTACTGTGAAGTTGACGCCGTTACTGGCTTGCCCGCCGACGGTTACAACGACGTTGCCGGAGGTGGCGCCAACTGGCACGGGAGCTACGATGCTGGATGCACTCCAGCTCGTCGGTGTGGCTACTGTACCGTTGAATGTGATCGTGCTGGTCCCTTGCGTGGAGCCAAAGTTCGTTCCAGTGATGGTGATCGCTGCGCCCACCGGTCCTGAATTCGGGCTGAGGCTGGTGATGGTCGGACTCGGTATAGTCACCGTAAAGCCGACACCGTTGCTCGCTTGCCCGCCGACGGTCACAACGACATTGCCTGTCGTCGCGCCAACTGGCACGGGAGCTACGATACTGGTTGCACTCCAGCTTGCCGGTGTGGCTACTGTGCCGTTGAAGGTGATCGTGCTGGTCCCTTGCGTGGACCCGAAGTTCGTTCCAGTGATGGTGATCGCTGCGCCCACCGGCCCTGAATTCGGACTGAGGCTCGTGATGGTTGGACTGGGCATAGTCACCATAAAGCCGACACCGCTGCTCGCTTGCCCGCCGACGGCGACAACGACATTTCCTGTCGTCGCGCCAACGGGCACGGCAGCTACGATGCTGGATGCACTCCAGCTCGTCGGTGTGGCTGCGGTGCCGTTGAAGGTGATCGTGCTGGTCCCTTGCGTGGACCCGAAGTTCGTTCCAGTGATGGTGACCGTTGTGCCCACCGGCCCTGAACTCGGGCTCACGCTCGTGATGCCCGGTGGCGCCCCGGCACCACTGCTTGCACCGCGGAAGGCGACCATTTGCATGATCCATGCAGCGGAGGGCGATAGCGTGGCCGTTGCACTGTAACTTCCCGTTGTGGCCACAACCTGATCTTCGAGAATGTCTCCGCTAGGAGTGGTAATCACCCGGCTGGTGTATCCGGTTCCCGCGGCCGCGGTGACCGACTGCACCAAATTTGCGCCAACCAGGAGATCGTTGGGGTAGGTGGTGGTTACCGCACCGCTGTCGCTGGATGCGGATGTACCCTGAGCCGCGACGGCCACGTCCAGGGGGTTGGAGGGATCGAGGCCAGCGTATTCTGCAATGCGAATGTCCGGGAAGTTCGCTGGCGTGCTGAAGGTTACGGTGACGCTGTTGGTATTTGGCGTGGCCGCAACAATGTTCTTGGCATAGTAGATGGCCTGAGAGGCCGTGCCGGTCTGCACGGTGGGCCCTACGGCCAGAAAATAGGTATTGCCGGCGGAATCGGCAACCGAGCTGATGGTGGACGTGGAACTGTTCCAACCGACCACGACCACATTCAAATCTCCGGCCAATTGAGCTGCGGTATAAGCGAGCGTGACGGTGGTTTGAGGAGTCTGGGGGTTGGTCGAGTTGAGCTGTCGGAAGGAGATCGCGGCAGGGGCAGCGAGCGTAAAGCCGACGCCGTTACTGGCCAGTCCTCCCACGGTGACAACGACGTTGCCTGTCGTCGCGCCAACGGGCACGGAAGCTACGATGCTGGATGCACTCCAGCTCGTGGGTGTGGCCACGGTCCCGTTGAACGTGATCGTGCTGGTCCCTTGCGTGGACCCGAAGTTCGTTCCAGTGATGGTGATCGCTGTGCTCACGGGTCCTGAATTCGGAGTGATGCTGGTGATGGTCGGAGTCGGCGTAGTCACCGTAAAACCGACGCCGCTGCTGGCTTGCCCACCGACAGTGACAACGACGTTGCCGGAGGTGGCGCCAACGGGCACGGCAGCTACGATGCTGGATGCACTCCAGCTTGCCGGTGTGGCCGCTGTGCCGTTGAAGGTGATCGTGCTGGTCCCTTGCGTGGACCCGAAGTTGGTTCCGGTGATGGTGACCGCTGTGCCCACCGGCGCTGAATTCGGAGTCAGGCTGGTGATGTTCGGACTGGGCGAAGTCACCGTAAAGCCGACGCCGCTGCTGGCTTGCCCGCCGACGGTTACAACGACGTTGCCGGAGGTGGCGCCAACTGGCACGGGAGCTACGATGCTGGATGCACTCCAGCTCGTCGGCGTAGCCACGGTTCCGTTGAAGGTGATCGTGCTGGTCCCTTGCGTGGACCCGAAGTTCGCTCCAGTGATGGTGACCGTTGTGCCCACCAGCCCTGAACTCGGGCTCACGCTCGTGATGTTCGGACTGGGCGTAGTCACCGTAAAGCCGATACCGTTGCTCGCTTGCCCGCCGACGGTCACAATGACGTTGCCGGACGTGGCGCCGATGGGCACGGAAGCCACGATGCTAGATGCACTCCAGCTCGTCGGTGTGGCCACGGTGCCGTTGAAGGTGATCGTGCCGCTGCCTTGCGTGGACCCGAAGTTCGTTCCAGTGATGGTGACCGTTGTGCCCACCGGCCCCGAACTCGGAGTCAGGCTGGCGATGGCCGGACTCGGTATAGTCACCGTAAAGCCGACGCCGCTGCTCGCTTGCCCGCCGACGGTGACAACGACATTTCCTGTCGTCGCTCCAACGGGCACGGAAGCTACGATGCTCGTTGCGCTCCAGCTTGTCGGCGTAGCTACGGTGCCGTTGAATGTGATCGTGCTGGTCCCTTGCGTGGACCCGAAGTTCGTTCCAGTGATGGTGATCGCTGTGCCCACCGGCCCTGAATTTGGGCTCACGCTCGTGATGCTCGGTGGCGCCCCGGCGCCACTGCTGGCACCGCGAAAGGCAACCATTTGCATGATCCATGCAGCGGAGGGCGATAGCGGGGCCGTCGCACTGTAACTTCCCGTTGTGGCCACAACCTGATCTTCGAGAATGTCTCCGCTAGGAGCGGTAATCACCCGGCTGGTATATCCGGTTCCTGCCGCCGTGGTCACCGACTGCACCAAATTAGCGCCTACTAGGAGATCGTTGGGGTAGGTGGTAGTTACCGCATCGCTGTTGCTGGATGTGGATGTATCCTGCGCCGCGACGGCCACGTCCAGGGGGTTGGAGGGATCCAGGCCGGCATATTCTGCGATGCGAATGTCCGGATAGTTGGCTGCGGTGCTGAAGGTTACGGTGACCGTATTGGCGTTTGCGGGGGCCGCAACAATGTTCTTGGCATAGTAGATGGCTTGAGAGGCGGTGCCGGTCTGCACGGTGGGCCCTACGGCTAGTGAATAGGTATTGCCGGCGGAATCGGCAACTGAAGTGATGGAGGCCGTGGAATTGTTCCAACCGACCACGACCACATTCAAATCTCCCGCGGTTTGAGCGGCGGTATAAGCGATGGTGACGGTGGTTTGAGGCGTCTGGGGGTTGGTCGAGTTGACCTGTCGGAAGGAGATCGCGGCAGGGGCAGCGAGCGTAAAGCCGACGCCGTTACTGGCTTGCCCGCCGACGGTTACAACGACGTTGCCGGAGGTGGCGCCGATGGGCACAGGAGCCACGATGCTGGTCGCACTCCAGCTCGTCGGCGTGGCTGCGGTGCCGTTGAAGGAGATCGTGCCGTTCCCTTGCGTGGGCCCGAAGTTGGTTCCGGTGATGGTGACCGCTGTGCCCACCGGTCCTGAATTCGGGCTGAGGCTGGTGATGGTCGGACTCGGTATAGTTACCGTAAAGCCGACGCCGCTGCTCGCTTGCCCACCGACGGTCACAACGACGTTGCCTGTCGTCGCGCCAACTGGCACGGGAGTTACGATACTGGTTGCACTCCAGCTTGCCGGCGTAGCCACGGTTCCGTTGAACGTGATGGTGCTGGTCCCTTGCGTGGACCCGAAGTTCGTTCCAGTGATGGTGATCGCTGTGCCCACGGGCCCTGAATTCGGACTCAGGCTGGTGATTGTGGGAGGCGCTGCGGTCACCGTAAAGCCGACACCACTGCTGGCTTGCCCACCGACGGTCACAATGACGTTGCCAGAGGTGGCGCCAACGGGCACAGGAGCTACGATGCTCGTTGCGCTCCAGTTCGTCGGTGTGGCCACGGTGCCGTTGAAGGTGATCGTGCTGGTCCCTTGCGTGGACCCGAAGTTCGTTCCAGTGATGGTGATCGCTGTGCCCACCGGCCCTGAACTCGGACTCACGTTCGTGATGCTCGGTGGCGCCCCGGCGCCACCGCTTGCACCGCGAAAGGCGACCATTTGCATGATCCATGCAGCGGAGGGCGATAGCGTGGCCGTTGCACTGTAACTTCCCGTTGTGGCCACAACCTGATCTTCGAGAATGTCTCCGCTAGGAGTGGTAATCACCCGGCTGGTGTATCCGGTTCCCGCGGCCGCGGTGACCGACTGCACCAAATTTGCGCCAACCAGGAGATCGTTGGGGTAGGTGGTGGTTACCGCACCGCTGTCGCTGGATGCGGATGTACCCTGAGCCGCGACGGCCACGTCCAGGGGGTTGGAGGGATCGAGGCCAGCGTATTCTGCAATGCGAATGTCCGGGAAGTTCGCTGGCGTGCTGAAGGTTACGGTGACGCTGTTGGTATTTGGCGTGGCCGCAACAATGTTCTTGGCATAGTAGATGGCCTGAGAGGCCGTGCCGGTCTGCACGGTGGGCCCTACGGCCAGAAAATAGGTATTGCCGGCGGAATCGGCAACCGAGCTGATGGTGGACGTGGAACTGTTCCAACCGACCACGACCACATTCAAATCTCCGGCCAATTGAGCTGCGGTATAAGCGAGCGTGACGGTGGTTTGAGGCGTCTGGGGGTTGGTCGAGTTGACCTGTCGGAAGGAGATCGCGGCAGGGGCAGCGAGCGTAAAGCCGACGCCGTTACTGGCTTGCCCGCCGACGGTTACAACGACGTTGCCGGAGGTGGCGCCGATGGGCACAGGAGCTACGATGCTCGTTGCGCTCCAGTTCGTCGGTGTGGCCACGGTGCCGTTGAACGTGATCGTGCTGGTCCCTTGCGTGGAGCCAAAGTTCGTTCCAGTGATGGTGATCGCTGCGCCCACCGGCGCTGAATTCGGAGTGAGGCTGGTGATGGCCGGACTCGGCGTAGTCACCGTAAAGCCGATACCGTTGCTGGCTTGCCCGCCGACGATTACAACGACATTTCCTGTCGTCGCGCCAACGGGCACGGGAGCCACGATGCTGGATGCACTCCAGCTCGTCGGCGTGGCTACTGTGCCGTTGAATGTGATCGTGCTACTGCCTTGAGTGGACCCGAAGTTGGTTCCAGTGATGGTGACCGCCGTGCCCACTGGCCCTGAATTCGGGGTGAGGCTGGAGATACTCGGCGAGCGTCCGGACCTTTGCGCATGAGTCACGGCCACTGGTAATGCCGTTGCGATCATCAGTAACGCGATTGTTCGCATCCACGAACGTGTGAACCTCTGGCCGCCGCGCATCTGAGGATTCTCCTTAGATCATGCTGTGCTTGAAAACTGCCGAGGGCTGGAAGGGAACACTCGACATAACCGAGCGACCACGCCTCGAAACTCAGGGGCGAGTAAGAACCGCTAGTTCACGCTAAACCCAAAGGAAACCTACTCCGGAATAGGTGGAGAGGAGTACAAAGCAGTAGCGAGATTAGCTTTCTCATAGACCCAACAGTGGGAGACGACACATCTCACGGTTCCCCTGAGGATGATCCACGTCGAATAGCGTTCCTACCCAAGTTAAACATCCAAACAGACGCTGATAGCGGAGCGATCGTGCCAATAGGCCACGCACTTTGTCATTAAAAGTTTGACAATTGGACATAGAAGCAACCCCTTAAGTCAGAAATCACTTAAGTTACGCTGTAGCCGGTTATCCGCCCTCGATCTCCAGCACCGGGAAAGATATAGCAACTCATCTTCCCAACCGAGAGAAATGCAGCGGAAATCGATGGCTCTAAGCTATTGAAACCATTGGACAGTATCGCGAGGGCGAAAGGGGAAGCTCAAGTCTACAATGGCGGCACAGTGAAAACCTTTGCAACAATCGTGAACTTGTTTGATTTATCCGGAGTAGACGGCGCCGCTGCGGAACTCTAGCCACGCCCATGTTATCTATGGCGCCGGCGACGGATATGGCTGTGCTCAATGCTTGCGCACACCATGCGTCTTCCAGAGCCTGTTGTCCGCTAGCCCCAAACAAAAACCCCGCAACCTGAAGATTGCGGGGCTAAGCAAACAAACTCGTAAGACGACCGTCTAGGCGAGCAGCAAGCGCTTCTTGAGTAGGAACACGCCAACGATTCCTAATCCCGCCAAGGCCACAGTTGGAGGTTCAGGCATCGCGTTGCCGGATCCGCCGGTATAGAAAACAAACGCGGTCAGCGGAGTTCCCGGGCTACCCGGGGTGACGGAGACCGAGTTGACCGCCAATTCGAAGTCTTCTGGATTTCCACTGCTGTCCGTGAAATCAATGGTTTCCGGGGAGAAGTTGAAGAGCCAAACGCCTCCGCTGTAAGGCGCTGTAACGCTCCCGAAGACTGTTGCAACGTCCGTAGTCGTGTCTACTAGAGGGGACGCAAACAGAATGTTGAGGGCGAAGTAACCGCTATAGATACCACTGGTCTGATTCAGAGAGAAGGAGCCCAAGTTGAGCGCGGCTACTCCACCTGAAGTCGTCTGGCTGAAAGCGGTGTTGCCGGTGAAAGTCATGCCGAGAAGTGTGTTTGGACCGCTGCTACACGGTAAGCTGGCGCAAAAGATACCGTTCGCGCTACCAGCGAGGGTGATTTCGTCGGCCCGGGCTGAGGCTGGGCTAAGCGCAAACGCGATCGCTGCGACCGCGCAAAGTGCCGATGCACCGAATCTACCCTTGGACAGCCCTATTAATCCACGTCTCATATCGCAGTTCTCCCATAGCCCTGTATCCCCTCAGCGACGATAGGAGAAGCATTTGCATTGCCAATATAGAAGGCGCCGCGGCCTTTTATTTCTGCATGATAGTTATGTCCCACTCTCAAATAAGACCCTTCGACGGAACTGGGGCGGCAAGATGATGTAGTACGTTGCACATATGGCAGAAGTTCATCCTTGCATACGCGCTGGTGATAACGTCTAAGCCGTCATCGGCTGCCAGATAATTCATGTAAGTTATTAAAAGATCAGTGAAGTACGGCACGCCAGATCGAGCCAAATTTTAGGGGCTTTAACTGTCAAACTCAGGGCGTCGGTATCGTGGTCATGCACTCGAGAGAGGGAATGGGATTCCAGCGCGCAAAAAGTAAGTTTAATTCGATTTAATTCGATGCGTGGATCCTCAGAGGTAACAGTTGGGCCGTTCCCACTACCAGCCTGACTTTGTGAGAGAGGCGTTTGGTGCGGGTATGAATTTCAGGGAACACGCAGCTAGGACGCGCCGGACTTCTGGTTGGAGACTCTTGATTGGACGATTAGAAATTATGCACAATCCCCGGAAAACATCGCCCAGGGAGTCGCCAAAATGATTTTGAGGTCGAGCCAGAGGGACCATTCTTGACAGTAGCGCAAGTCCAAACGCACCATCTCATCGAAGCGCATGCGGTTGCGCCCACTCACCTGCCAGAGACCAGTAATTCCGGGTTTTAGCTCCAGGACCCTTCGCCGGTGCCAAATATCGTAGAAATCGAACTCATAAGGAACGGGAGGGCGAGGACCTACAAGAGACATCTCTCCGCGGAGAACGTTCCAAAACTGCGGAAACTCATCCAGACTGGTTTTACGCAGAAAGCGTCCGATCGATGTGACACGAGGATCGGCAGTGAGCTTGTAGAGGGTCTTCTCGGAATTGTCAGCTTCATCGAGCTGAGTATCTCCCGCAATATATTGCTTGACGAAATCGGAGTGAAGCTTCGAATCGGAATTTGTGTACATGGTGCGGAACTTCAGGCATTTGAAGCGGGCACCTAGTTGTCCCAGTCGGTCCTGCTCAAAGAGGACCGGGCCCTCGGACGTTAGCTTGATCACGAAGGCAATAAGCGCGAGGAAGGGAAGCATAATCAACAAAATGACCGCGCTTGCTGCGATATCGATAGCCCGCTTCACTCCCCAATAAAGATGTTTCTTTGCCAGCCTGGGCTGGAGTTCAGGGTAAAGTTTGGGATCGCCAACCCATTCTGAATTTTCCCGGTCCCAGTCTTCCGGAAAAACGTGTGCGGATAATGTAAATTTCGAATGATTCTCTTCGCCGAGACTTTCAAGTAAAGCCGATTGAATTTTCTTTAGCAACATCTGGGCGGTAGCCGCTTTTTCACCTTCACCCAATTCCGTAAAGAGGATGCCTAAGGTGACACTATCCCGATACCATCCAACCAGATCGGATTCCCGGGTCGCTGACAGTAGAACGGAAAGAGCTTGGTGGAGAACAACCCGGTCAGCCTTTTGTGAGTGAATCAGAATGAGGATAAAGGGTCTGCTGGATCTTTCCGCGCGACGCCGCTCGAGCCTCAAGACGTTCTGAAAAACTTCTTCCGTAAACATGACGCTCGGTCTGATATTCACTTCGCCGCCTAAGGCAGAGGTTTTGCTCGAAGCCCGGCGAGGCTTGAGACCAATCCAGGAGCCTACGGTTGAATAGTTCCCCATTTCGGTTATATTCCCGCTCCACCGGGCGTTGATCCTGTGGTCGACAAATCCACATCCAGGCTGTCGCAATCAACCTGCCACAAGGGCCGCTCTTAGGGCGAAAGTGTGTTCCAGCCGATACCTAGCTAAGCGCTTATCTCTCAGTTAGTTCTGAATAATGGCAGTAGTGCCGATGGACGCCGAGGCACGGGAGGTCGCAAAGGCTTTCCTCGATTGTCCAAAAGCTTTCCCACGGTAAGACGAATATTACTATCGTTGGTTCATCGGATTAATCGAATGTAACCTCACAGATCTCACTCACTATGGAGAAGGGTGTGATTGAGGAAAAAAGTTGCAACTTCGGGATGCTAATGTTCACCTGTCTTCCGCACAGCATTGCGTTGTCGGTTCTTGTGGGGCTAATCTCCAGGGCGTAAGTCTAATCATCTCAATAACGTGCTTCGAGAAGCATACAGGATCCCCTGTGGAAACCAGCGTGCAATCCTAAGCTTCGTTTAGGAATTGGTTCTGGACAGGTTTTCGCCTCGGTGGCATGCACGTGATTTGCGGCCCCGGGAGTCCCCAGTTGGCGATCGCTAACGGTTTCGTCCCCGTTTTCTGATCTCAAATGAAGGTGGAAGAGAAAAATGGCTACGAGTTTAAGGATCGACTCATTCGCAGGCACACCCCCACTGAATGAGCCACGGGAAGACGTCATCCGAGTCGGCGTGATCGGCTACGGATATTGGGGACCGAATATTGTTCGGAATTTTCATGCGCAAGAACACTCGCGGGTTGTCGCGGTCTGCGATAAGAGCGAGAAGTCGCTACGACGGGTCTGTCAAGCCCACCCGGAGATCCCCGTAACTCAGGATTTTCGTGAGGTGATCGAATCGACCGACGTAGATGTGGCCGCGATCGTGACGCCGGTTTGGACGCATTACGAGCTTGCCAAGGCCGCTCTTGAGAATGGCAAACACGTATTCGTGGAGAAGCCTTTTACTTGCACCACAGCTCAGGCGGAAGAACTGATCGAGCTTGCCGAACGAAAACACCTCAAGATCATGGTGGACCACACGTTTTTGTTCACCGGAGCGGTGAAGCGCATCCGGCAATTCATCGAAGACGGGACACTCGGACAAATCTATTACTATGACTCCACTCGCGTGAATCTCGGCCTATTCCAACATGACGTGAACGTCATTTGGGATCTGGCGCCCCACGACCTCTCGATAATGGACTACCTGATCAAGGAGAAGCCCGAGGCGGTGGTTGCGACCGGCGAGCGGCACTTGAACGGAGTGGCCGACGTGGCTTTCCTCACGCTGTACTATCCCAACAACATCATTGGCCACATCAATGTGAACTGGCTCTCGCCCGTGAAAGTGCGCACGACCTTGATTGGCGGCGAGAAGAAAATGCTGGTATGGAACGACTTGGAAGCGGATGAGAAGATCAAGATCTACGACAAAGGCGTGGAAATGAGCGGCGACGTCTACAAGCTGCTGGTGAGTTATCGCTCGGGGGATATGTGGGCGCCGAGAGTGGAGCAAGTCGAGGCGCTGAAGCTCGAGGCCGCTTACTTCGTCGATTGCATCTTGAACGACAAGCAGCCGTTCAACAATGGCGTTGCCGGCCTGCAGGTGGTGCGCATGCTGGAGGCTGCGGACCGCTCGCTCCAGCAGAAGGGTAAACTCGTCCAGCTATGAGCGAATACCTGAGCATTACGCCCGACGTAAAACTCGGGAAAAACGTAAAGCTGTCGAAGTTTATCAATCTTTACGGTTGCGAGATTGGCGACAACACGAAAATCGGGGCGTTCGTTGAAATTCAGAAGAACGCGAGGATCGGCAACAACTGCAAAGTTTCAAGCCATACGTTCATCTGCGAGGGCGTGACGATCGAGGATGACGTTTTCATCGGGCACAGCGTGACCTTTATTAACGACTCCTACCCCCGAGCGACTGCGGAGGGGCGGTTGCAGACGGAAGCCGATTGGAAGGTTGAGAAAACGCTGGTGAAGAAGGGCGCTTCGATTGGCTCGGGAACGACGGTTCTTTCTAATGTGACGATTGGAGAGAATGCAATCGTCGGGGCCGGCAGCGTAGTTACTCGCGACGTGCCGGCCAACACGATCGTGGCTGGTAATCCCGCAAAAATCCTGCGCTCGATCGCGCCGGAAATAAAGGTGGGCAAATGAGCCTGAATGGCCACATTCCTTTTGTCGATCTGGTGACGCCTCATCGAGATCTTGAGGAGGAACTGGTAGACGGATTTCGGTCCGCACTCCGCACTGCGGGGTTTATCGGCGGGCCCATGGTGGATGGCTTCGAGCGCGAATTTGCGCAATTTTGTGATACCAACTTTTGTATAGGAGTCAGCAGCGGTACCGACGCCCTGCGGTTTGCACTGATGGCGGCCGGCGTGGAGCCGCAAAGCATCGTCATCACTGTGCCGAACACATTCATCGCGACAGCCGAAGCGATTTCGCAAGCAGGGGCGCGGCCGGACTTTGTGGACGTCGATCCAGCGACGTACACGATGGACCCGGAGAAACTGCGGCACTACCTGGAAACGGAATGCGATTATGATCCGCACATTCGCAAGGCTATTCACAAAAAGCGATACCGGCCTGTCTCGGCAATCCTGCCCGTACACCTTTATGGGCAGATGGCGGACATGGATCCCATTCTGGAGCTGGCCGCCCGTTACAATCTGACGGTCATCGAAGACGCGTGCCAGGCGCACGGGGCGGAATATTTTTCGAAAGCGCGGAACCGGTGGTTCAAAGCCGGATCGATGGGGGCTGCCGCTGGATTTAGCTTTTACCCCGGAAAGAATCTGGGCGCTTGCGGTGAAGGCGGGGCTGTGACCACCAACAGCCAGGAGATGGCGAAGAAAATTCGCATGCTCCGAGATCATGGGTCGGCCAAGAAGTATTACCACGATATTGAAGGGTATAACGGCCGTCTCGACGCGATTCAGGCAGGCATACTTCAGGTCAAACTCCGGCATCTGGCGGACTGGAACCAGAAACGGCGAGAAGCGGCAGCGCGCTATAAAGAACTACTTTCTTCGCTGGAGGAGGTCGCTCTTCCATTCGAACCGGCCTGGTCTAAGTCAATCTTTCATTTATATGTTGTCGCCGTGACCGAACGGAATGAACTGATCGAGCACTTGCAATCGGAGAATATCGGGCATGGCATCCACTATCCCGTGCCGGTCCACTTGCAGAAGGCTTATCAAAACCTGGCATATCGGGAGGGTGATTTCCCGGTAGCTGAACGGGCCTGCCGTAACCTTCTCTCACTACCTATGCACCCTTACCTTACTAACGAGGAACAAGTCCGCGTCGCCAAAGCGATTGAGGGATTCTGTTCCACGCGGCGCCCCGTTGGCGCGCTCAATGGTGCCGTTTAGCCAACTACGTCTGTAATATAAACCGCTGGCTGAACCTCTGATCTGTTACTTTCTTGGTTCTTAGTGGGCTGCCTGCTGACGTCTGTAAGTCATGGAATATAAGCAGGTTGGTATATCTGTATCTCCTTTATTATCATCGTCTCCGATTGTCTTCCATTAGGACTAAGGGTGTCCAAACGTTCGGATCAGGGCTCAGGGAAACCCAATGGCATTTGGTGGTAACAATTTTCACTCGGAGGCGCCTCGCGATGATGTCCCTTAAGCCGAGCAATGCCGGTGCGTTTGGCAACCCCTTATTCTTCAGTGGCTTGAAGATTGACCTCAAGCCGGGCACCTGGCAACCAGCATGCTTTATAGTTATCAGCGCTAAATGACGCGTTTTTGGCGGTAGCCTATACGGACGCCGGTACGATGGCGAAGGGAGTGAACTCGCGATGAACCCTGTAACTGACGGCCAGAGTTGGTTTGCCCTTCAAGTCAGGGCTCGCTGGGAGAGCTCCACAGCTGTATTGCTATCGGGCAAAGGGTACAAGACGCTTAATCCCACATATAGCATTAAGAAGCGCTGGAGCGGCAGAGTCAGAGAGGTGAATGCTCCCTTGTTCCCTGGGTACCTCTTTTGCCAGTTCGACGCACAGAAACGCTTACCAGTTCTGGTTACGCCGGGGGTCATTTCCGTGGTTAGCCGCGGACGGATTCCCGTTCCGGTCGACGAAAGTGAAGTCGCTGGCATCCAAACTATCATTTCATCGGGCCTTCACGCAGAGCCCTGGCCTTATCTTGAACTCGGTCAGAAAGTTCGGATCGAGAGGGAATCGTTGACGGGCCTGGAAGGAATCCTGATTCAGTTTAAGGGCAATCATCGCATTGTCGTCTCGGTTTCCTTGCTCCAGCGTTCTGTTTCGTTAGAGGTCGACCGCTCCTGCGTGGCGCCTATTGGCGGTTCTCGAAACACACTCCTCGCCCCTTCTTATACAGTGTTGCAGGAAGTGATTGCCTAGACAGTGATTGTTCTCGGCCGGCATTCCATGACTTGGCGGCTGACGCAGTATTCGATTCTCCGTTCGGGTTCAAGATTATAAAAGTGGATCGCTTGCCCTTTGTTCCTTCGACCCTTCTCCCGTTGATCTAATCCTTTGGCTGCAGATACCTTGTCGGGGATCGGAATGTCCCAGCGGTTAATTGAAGAGCTTGTCTTCGCTCAGCATGGCGTAGTCAGTAATCCCATTGGGAATGGCAGCCCGCAATGGTATGCGCTTGAACTGAATTCTCTGGCGCTTCAGTCGCTCGTTTCATTGTTCGACGAGAAGGAAAAACTCTTCTTTCAGCGCATCGCAGTGACGGAGAACGGACTGAGCCGGCAAGGCACTTCGCTTAGAGGCACGATCATAGCCCTGTTAGGTGTTCAACGTCTTGCAGAGTCCGGAGCAGCCGAACCTTTTGACACTGCTTCGATTCGAGAGGCTGTGTGGCGCGATTCAACCTGGGTCAGGAGTATCGGAGATCTGGGGCTATTGACCTGGTTCACTGCGCTGTGCGAACCCGAACGACTTGGAGTACGGCTTGACGCCTTCAATTTCGGTAAGGCCCTCGAGAGTTATCCGGATGGACGGCAGGGCTCCACGACGGCGCTCGCCTGGTTTCTGACGGGGATAGCGCACGCGAGGCTGGCGTGTCCCGGAGCGCTTCCGGACCTGACAGATGTTGCCGCCGAGACTTATCACTTACTTTTGGAGAACCAAAGTGAGAGTGGCATCTTCGGACATGCGGCGTCTCCCATTTCTCTCCGGAAGCCCTTTTGTAAGCGGTTTGGAACATTTGCCGATCAGGCCCATGCTATTTACGCGCTCTCGATATTCGCACGAGCCTTTGAGATCGAGGAACCACTGGAGCCCGCGCTGAACTGCGCGAAAGCGCTTTGTGCCCTTCAGGGAGAGATGGGCCAATGGTGGCGCCTTTATGACGCGCGCACATGCCGTGTTGTGAATCAGTACCCCGTTTTTTCCTGCCAGCAGGATGGAATCGCGCCTGCCGCGCTTTTTGCGTTAGGGGAAGCGACTTGTCAGAGTTTTGACGACTCGATTTACAAGGGATTGTCCTGGATTGCCGGTGCAAATGAGTTGGCAATTGATCTTCGGGATTCCGGTTCTAGTTTGATCTGGGATTCAATCGGACCACGAAGGCCGCTGGCAAAGTATTGGGAGGCGGCCCTCAGCTTTATGGGGCTTTCACGTGGGCTGCCACCAGAGCTGCTGAAAATTCAATTTGAAGCCCGCCCTGAGCACTTCGGTTGGTTGCTCTACGCATTTGGCAAGTTTGGAGTTCCGGCGATTTCAAGGACCCAGCCGCGAGATGCCGATAATGGCAGGCCACACCAAATTGCATAAAGCAAAGGGGAGGAGATGATGGCAATGAAAGAAAGACAAACGGTTGTGATCGCGGGTTTAGGAGAGGTTGGCAAGCCCCTTCTCGATCTGGTCTCCAAACATCACGAGGCCATTGGTGTGGACATCTCGCCTCCTGTTGCGCGAGTCGACAAAGTCGATATCCTCCACGTCTGTTATCCCTTCGCCATAAAGGATTTTATCGGCGAGACCGCGCGCTACATGGAGCTTTTCAAGCCCGCCTTGACGATCGTTAATAGCACCGTGGCCGTCGGGACGACGCGAGCGATAGCGGAACGAACCGGCGCTTCAGTAGTAAATAGCCCTGTACGCGGTAAGCATGCGCGCATGCTGGAGCAGCTCCAAACCTATACCAAGTTCGTAGGGGCGCTGGATCCCGCCAGCGGACGGCGCGCCGCTGAGCATTTCGAGTCGATGGGTTTGAACACGAAAGTCCTGTCGGCCCCGGAAGCAACAGAGCTGGCGAAGCTGAGCGAGACTACTTATTTCGGGCTTCTGATTGCCTGGGCGCAGGAGGTGGAGAGGTACTGCGATCGCGCGGGACAAGCTTACGAGGAAGTCGCCTCCTTTTACGACGAAATCTCATTTTTCCCCGCCGTCAAGTATTTCCCGGGAATCATCGGCGGCCATTGCGTGCTGCCTAATATCGAGATTTTGCGCAAATTCGACGATTCAACGATTTTGAAGGCAATCGATGAGTCCAACCAAAAGAAGATTCAGCGCGAGAGTCGTAAGGAATTGAACGCTCAGGTCAAGGTAGCCGTCTGATCGAGGTGATTCGAAGCGCGCACTCCCGGATGTGGCAAGAGCCGGCCTTTGACGACGCCTAGCTGACCAACATATCGACCATGGCCAATCCCGTGATGACCCAACCAATCGAAACCCATTCGCATGCAGAACCTTTAGGCGGCGTCAACCGAAGACCGCTTGAAGGAAAGCGAGTGGCGATGGTCACGTTTTCGTCCTACCCATTTGACCCGCGGCCGCGACGCGCCATCGAGGCGCTCGTCGGTGAAGGTATGACCGTGGATTTGATATGCCTGGGAAGCAAGAACGCCCCAAGGCGCGAAAGCCTGAACGGGATCGAAGTGCTCCGTGTTCGGGTTAATAAAGAGGAGCGCGGCAGCAAGGTTAAGTACGCCTACCGATACGCCTCTTTCATTCTGTTTTCGTCATTGGTCTTTGGTTTTCGCGCGCTGCCTGCGCGGCTATGACCTGGTGTACGTGCACAATATGCCAGACATTCTCGTCGTGAGTGGGTTGATACCTCGGCTGCTCGGAGCGAAGGTAGTGCTCGATATGCACGATCCGATGCCCGAGCTCATGATGACGATCTTCAACGCCGGCGAGCAAAACCGAAGCGTTCGCCTCTTGAAGCGCCTTGAGAAGTGGAGCTTCGCGGCGGCGAATCTGGTGGTCACGGTTAATATCGCCTGCAAGCGAATATTCTCTTCGCGAAGCTGCAAGCCAGAGAAGATCGCCGTGGTCATGAATTCTCCTGACGGCCAGATATTCCCATTCCGGCCAGCAGTAGCGCTGGGCTCCGCGAACGAATTAAAGAAGCGACCGTTCGCGATCCTTTACCACGGGTCTTTGCTCGAACGAAATGGCTTGGATCTTGCTGTCGACGCGCTGGCGCGGGTACGAGCGAGTATCCCCGGCGCGGAACTACGAATTCTTGGCTCCAAGACCGCCTTTCTCGAACAGGTATTGGAGGAAGCCCGAAATAAAGGCGTACACGAGGCCATCACGTACCTCGGGCCCAAATCGCACGAAGAAGTCGTGAAAGAGATCGAGAAGTGTGACCTAGGCGTGATACCCAATCGGCTGAATGCTTTTACCGAAATTAACACGCCGACTCGCATCTTCGAGTATTTAGCGATCGGCAAGCCAGTGATCGCGCCGTCCACGTCCGGGATCACCGATTATTTCGGTGGTGGATCGCTTCTATTCTTCGAGGCTGGGAATGCAGGCGATCTTGCCAAACAAATCCAGTACGTATATTCGCATCCGCAGGAAAGCTTGGAGATGGTGCGAAAGGGGCAGCAAGTTTACTTGGAACATACCTGGGAACTCGAGAGGCAGACCCTGATCGGCCGTGTAACGGATATTCTTGCCGGCTAAGAAATTATGACCCATATCTATGCAACCCACCTGTACCTACCGTGCTTTAGCCTGGCGACACGGTGATGCCCAAGATCGCAGTAGTAACCGGGGCAGAAGGGTTCATCGGTTCTCACATGGTTTCGTTTCTGCACGGCCGGGGATGGAAAGTGATCGGATTGTATCTCCTTCGTGGTTCCAGTGCATTTCCGCGATTGCCAAATGTCGAGTTCATTCGATGTGACTTGCGAGATCGCCAGCAGGTCACGAAAGTAATAACGAAGTGCAAACCGACACACATATTCCACTTGGGAGCACAAAGCCTGCCGACCGTGTCTTGGGCGGATCCAGTGGGAACCTTCGAATCCAACATCATGGGCTCGTTGTATTTGTTCGAGGCGGTGCGCCGTCTGAAGCGGCCTCCCGTGGTCGTTTCGGCCTGCTCGAGCGCCGAATACGGGACAGTGCCAGCCTCGGCCATTCCCGTTACTGAAAGCAGCCGCTTCGGCCCTTGCATCCTTACGGCATCAGCAAGGTATGCCTGGACCTGCTGGCGCGCGAATATTTTCTCGATTACAAAATCCCGGCGGTGAATATACGGCTTTTCAATACAACCGGCGCGGGCAAGACGAACGATGCGCCTTCGGATTTCGTGCGGCAGATTGTCGCGATCAAGAAAGGCCAGCAAAAACCAGTCATCGAAGTTGGAAACCTGAAACCTCGCCGGGCTTTTCTGGACGTGAATGATGCTGTGCGCGGTTTCTACCTCGCAGCAGCAAAGGGGAAACGAGGCGAAGCATATAACCTTTGCGCCGACCCGGACATATCGGATGAGCGAAGTGCTGGATACCGCCATCCATCTGTCAGGCGTACGAGCAGAGATCCGGCCCGCGGCGCGCCTGATGCGTCCCTCTGACGAGAAAATCATTTTCGGCAGCACGCAAAGAATTCGTAAAGACACAGGCTGGAAACCCTTGATGACTTTCGAGCAAACTCTTCAGTCCATGCTCGAATACTGGCATCGGGTTTTGTGATAACTTCAGTTCACGGTACCTCCCTCGAAGATAAATGAGTCGAGCACTCACAGCGAAACCCCGAGCGAACATCGGCGTGCGCTTGGAAGCCGCGGAGCAAGACATGCCTGCCGTCCTGCTCGTAGGGCGGAATGGGAACTCGACTGCGAGCCGTCTTGCCGTCGACGCCCAAACCGCTGGCGTCTCGTCGGCAATACGCCGTTCCTTGAACTGCTGGTGCTGCAATTGCGATCGCAGGGAATGCGGCGTCTCGTGATGTGCACTGGTTATCTTGCCGACCAGGTCGAGGCGCAAATTCGGCGATGGCAGTAAATGGAACCTTGCAATCGATTATTCGAAGGAAACGCGGCCGTTGGGAACGGCGAGGCGCTGTAAAATTTGCGGAGCGCTACCTGAAGCAGGCTTCCGAGTTTCTGGTGATGAACGGCGATTCGTTTCTGGAAATCGATTTGCGTCAACTTCTCCGCTTTCATCGCGAACATGGCGGACTCGTCAGCATGGCCGTGCGCAGAGTTGCCGACGCCGCGCGATACGGAACCGTTCACCTGGACGCGCTGAATCGAGTCGTTGGTTTCGCCGAGAAGACAGGCGCCGAGGCGCCTGGCATTGTAAACGGTGGCGTGTACGTTTTCAGCCGCGCCGTTCTTGAGCATATTCCAGAGGGACCAGCGAGCCTTGAAAAGGAAATATTTCCGCGCTTGCTTGCACAGGGTATGTACGCGCTCGAGCAACACGGATTGTTCATCGACATCGGGACGCCCGAAGACTACGCCCGCGCCCAAGAGCTTTGCCGCAGTCTTAGCAGAACGCGGCGCGTGGGGAGCAGCAATAATGGAGATGAAGCTCCGTGACAAAAGGCAGTGTTCCTCGATCGTGACGGGGTGATCAACCGAAAGCCGCCCGAGGGCGATTACATCACGCGCTGGGAGGATCTTCATATTCTGCCAGGGGTGGTCGAAGGCATTGCTCAACTGAACCGCGCCGGCTTTCGCGTCATCGTCGTCACCAACCAGCGCTGCGTCGCGAAAGGACTGATGACAGCTGTGGAGCTGGAGTAGATGCACGAGCGGATGTCGGAATTTCTCGCTCAGGCCGGAGCTACGATCGACGGAATCTATTACTGCCCGCACGAAATCGAACCGGTCTGCCGTTGCCGCAAACCAGCCCCCGGAATGTTGCTGGAGGCAGCCCGCGAGCACGGAATTGAATTACGGGCATCGTGGATGATCGGCGATTCCGAGATCGATATCGAAGCGGGCAAAAATGCGGGATGTAAAACGGCCAGGTTAGGCGCTGTAAAAGCGACTGGACGCGAAACGGAATCGGGCCCGGCCCCATCGGTTTCCGCCGATATCTTCGCCCCGTCATTGCTAAACGCGATCGGCCAAATACTGGAACGAGAGAAAGCTGCAGCGGATTCGTTCGCGGTGGCCGACGCAGTACATGGAATGTTTCAGGACGCACGAGTAGAAACGAAGCGAGGCCTATGATAATCACTCGCACTCCACTCAGGATCTCATTCTTCGGCGGCGGCACCGACTATCCTGTTTGGTATCGGGAGTTCGGTGGCGCCGTGCTGTCGACGACTATCGACAAGTCTTGCTACATCACTTGCCGACGATTGCCGCCATTTTTCGAATATCACAGCCGCGTCTCGTATTCGAAGGTTGAAAACGTCAACCACAACGGCGCATTCGAACATCCATCGGTGCGCGGCTGCCTGCAGTACATGGGCGTGGATGAAGGAGTTGAGATTCATCACGTTGCTGACCTGCCCGCCCGAACCGGCTTGGGCACGAGTTCCGCGTTTACGGTCGGGCTCCTGCTGGGTCTGTACGGCCTCAAGGATCAAATGCGCAGCAAACACGCGCTTGCCACGGATGCAATCCACGTGGAACAGGAAATGCTTCGAGAAGCCGTTGGTTCACAGGACCAGATCAGCGCGGCATATGGCGGCTTCAATCGCATCAACTTCAACGTCGACGGCAGTTTCGAAGTCAGGCAGCTGATCGCCTCGCGGGATCGGCTGGCTCAGCTGCAGCAACACTTCGCGCTCTTCTTTACGGGATTTTCCCGGACCGCGTCGGAAATCGCCAAGGAACAGATTCGAGTGACGCACCAGCGCAAGCATGAACTCGCAACGATGTTTCGAGATGGTTAACGAAGCCGAGGCGATCCTTACGAATCCGGATCGTTCTTTGGACGAATTTGGGCATCTGCTGCACGAATCCTGGCAGCTGAAGCGAACACTGACGGGAAACATCACGAACAACAACCTCGATGAGATTTACGAGGCTGGGCGCAGCGCCGGCGCTCTCGGGGGCAAGCTTCTGGGAGCGGGCGGCGGCGGTTTCATGCTGTTTTTCGTTCCGCCGGAACGGCGGCAGGCGCTGCGGACGCGACTCAAGAAACTGCTGTGTGTTCCGTTTGGCTTTTCGAATCGTGGCAGCCACGTCGTGGTGTATGAATCAGAGGAAGTGTACGACGAATCGCTTACGAATGAGCGGCATGAGGTCTATGCGCACCAAGGCGCCTCGGGCAACTAGCTATGACCGCAATTCCGAAACAGCCGGTGCTGATATGAAAGCAGGCCAACCCGAGCAGCAGTCTGTTCTGCCGCCATATGTTCTGGTCACGCCTTCTCGCAACGAAGAGGCCTTCATCGAGAAGACGATCGAGTCCGTGATTCATCAGACCGTCTTGCCCGTGAAATGGGTGATCGTGAACGATGGTTCGACGGACCGGACCGGAACAGTCGCGGAAGCGCTATGCCTCGCAATACGACTGGATCGAAGTGGTCAATCGTCCCGTGCGGCAGGAGCGTAATTTTGCGGCGAAAGTTCATGCCTTCAATGCTGGTCAGGAAAGACTGAAGAATGTCGACTATGAAATCATCGGCAACCTGGATTCGGATGTTTCTGTTGGATCCCGATCACTTTGAGTTTCTGCTGAAGCAAGTTCAAAGCGGATCCTCGTCTGGGCGTTGCGGGAACGGTTTTCAGGGAGGAAGGCGGGTACAGCTCGGCGATCGGACAGTTTTGAGGGACAGAATCACGTTTCGGGGCAGTGTCAGCTGTTTCGGCGCGAGTGCTTCGAGGAAATTGGCGGATATTTCGCAAACAAGGCCGGCGGCATCGATTGGATCGCCGTTACGACAGCCCGCATGATGGGATGGAAGACACGATCCTTCCGCGAGAAGTCATTTTTTCACTACAGGCACTTGGGAACCGCCGAGCGCAGCGTCTTCGCCGCCGCATTTTCGTATGGCGAGAAGGACTACTATCTCGGTGGTCATCCGGTCTGGGAACTCTTCCGCGTCACGTATCGAATGACCAAGCGCCCCTTCTCGTCGAAGGGCTTGCTCTTGGTTTGGGCTATGGGTGGGCGATGCTGAAACGGGAAAAGAGACCTATTTCCAAGGAACTGATGGCGTTTCATCGCAAAGAACAGATGCGGAAGCTTGGCTGCGATTCTGAAATCCATTCTTACGTTCAAATCGGTCGATAACTTCAAAGTCCTTCCCGACTGACCGTCGTGCCTATTCGCCCGAAAATCATGGCCAATATTTCAGCCGCCGAAGATCGAACCCTCCATCGGCCGTTTTGCGAAATGGCTCGATCGGCTATGGCGAGACCTCCTACGACCATCAAAGTTTCTTCGCCAGTAAGATGGGTCGAGGCGCGAAGGCTCTGTATTACCGCAAACCGGCTGCTCGGGACGCTCGCGGTTGCTCCGATGATATTTTGCGAGGCCTTCATGCCATCGGCGCGACGACTTTTCTGGAAGCCGCAACGCTTTCCCATCGCTGATGCCCACTACGCGATGGGATTTGCGTTCCTCGCGGGCATCTACGGCGGGGACAAATACTACCGGCGAGCGGTTCACTTCCTGGAAGTCTTACAGGAGACTCGTTGCCGAGATTATGAAGACTACTGCTGGGGATATCCATTCGATTGGGAAACGAGAACCGGCACTTTTAAAGCGGGTACACCTCTTATCACCACGCTGCCCTACGTGTATGAGGCGTTCTCGGCGGTCTATGCGATTGATGGAAACCCGAAGTGGCTCCAAATTATGCAATCGATCGCAAACCACGGTTTCAGTGCTTACCGCGATATGGAGACGTCGCCCGAGACAGCCAGCTGCGGCTATACGCCGTTCGCCGGACGACCCGTGCGGCGTCGTCAACGCAAGCGCCTATCGAGCGTTCCTTCTGACGAAAGCCGGTATCGAGCTGTCGGAGCCGCGATATCTAGAGGTGGCGAAAAGAAACCTGAATTTCGTTCTAGCCTCGCAAAATGCGGATGGCTCCTGGTACTACTCAACTGAAGGCGCGAGAGATTTCGTAGACCACTTCCATACTTGTTTTGTTCTGAAGGCGCTCGCCAAAATCGAACGGTTGACTGGCTCTCCTAGCACCTGGAGCGCTATCGAGCGGGGCGTCGAATTATTACGTGAAGAACTTGGTCGATGCACAGGGCTTGCCGGTGCCATTTTCCAAGCGACCGCGAATGACGGTTTATCGGAAGGAGCTGTATGACTATGCGGAGTGCATCAACCTGGGCGCTCTGTTGTTGGGCCGCTTTCGAACAGCTGGACGAGTGTTGTCGAATGTTGTCGCAGATCTGTTTGCGCGCTGGCAAAAAGCCGATGGCTCGTTTCGGGCGCGTCAGCTTCTGATTGGCTGGGACAATGTACCGATGCATCGGTGGGCTCAGTCGCAGATGTTCCGCAGCCCTTTGCTTTCTTGCTTTCTCGATCTAAGTAAGGTCCAAAAGGGCATGGTTCGCGGCTCGGCCGACGTGGTGAGCTCGAACGCTGCAAACTGAGGAACTCCTATGTGCGGAATTTGCGGACAATATAACTTCGGAAGCCAGGCGCCGGTTCACCGGCGGGACATCGAGGCGATGGCACGGTCCATCGCTCATCGCGGACCCGACGACGACGGTTATTACATCTCTGGGCCGCTTGGCTTTGGATTTCGCAGGCTTTCGATCATCGATCTATCGGGCGGGCATCAACCCATGTCGGATCAGGAAGAATCCGTCTGGGTGATTTTCAACGGCGAAATCTATAACTTCCCCGAGCTCAGGCGCGAACTGGAAGGCTTCGGGCACGTTTTCCGCACAAAATCGGATACGGAAGTCATCATCCACGGCTACAAGCAGTGGGGCGATGAAGTCCTCAATCGCCTTAACGGCATGTTTGGCCTCGCGATCTGGGATGCGAAGAAAAAACGGCTGGTTGTTGCACGTGATGCCTTCGGAATAAAGCTGATCTACTACCGGATTGATCGAGGGATCGTCTGTATTTCGGCTCGGAAATGCGCGCCGTTCGCGCGACGATGGCCGACAAGGCCGAAATCGATCCGTCATCGCTGAACCTGTTCCTTCGCAATCGCTTTACGCCGTCGCCCTACACCATACTCAAGGGCATTCGCAAACTCGCGCCGGGAACGAAGCTAACTGTTCAAGACGGCATTTGCGAGGTCAGCCGGTGGTACCGATTCAAGCCGGTTCCCTTTGCTCCCACAAAGTCGCCGGACGAAGCCAGGGAAGAATTGCTCGAGCTTTACAAAGCAGCGATTCGGCGCCAACTCATCAGCGACGTGCCTGTGGGATTGCTCCTGAGCGGCGGCTTCGATTCGGGGCTGTTGCTTGCGCTTGATGAATCTGAACGGAAGTTCGTGGCCGACGTATACGGTGGGATACGGCTCGAGCTTTGCCGACGATGAACTGGCCGACGCGGCGGAAACCGCTCGGATACTTGGGAGCCAAGCACACCAGCATAACGATCACGAAATCGATTTTCGAGGAAGCGCTGCCCAAGATTGTCGCTTCGTTGGAAGAACCCATTGCCGCTTCGTCCATCGTTCCGATGTATTTCGTGTGCCAGCGCGCTCGGCAGGACGTCAAAGTAGCTCTGGTTGGACAAGGCCCGGACGAATTGTTTGGCGGTTATCAAGCGCCATCTTGGGTGTTCGCTATGGCGCGCTGTGGGCCCGATTGCCGAGGCTGGATGCGCACGCCGATCTCGTCGACCGTCGCCGCTCTGCCCAGAAATGAAACGCTGAAGCGAGGAGTCTATTCTCTGGCAATTCCGGATCGGATGCGCAGGTATCAGAATGTTCTGTCGCTTCTTCCGGGCGACCAAGTCGACGGACTGTTCCAGGACGGGTCTGCTGGAACCCGACGCGGGCGACACCATTCTGGAATGCTGGGCAGGATCTTGCCGAGCTTATGACCGAAACCGACGAACTCGGGGGACTCCAGTTCCTGGAGGTGCGATCCACTCTTCCGGACGAACTCCTGATGTATGCGGACAAGCTTTCCATGGCGCACGGTCTCGAGCTTCGCGTGCCATTTGTTGATAAAGAGATTGTCGAATATGTCGAGACGATTGCCGGCGAATTTGAAAGTGAGGAATGGCTCGCGGAAATGGCTGCACCGCCAAGTGTGCCGGACCTTTCTTCCCGACCCGATTTTGAAGCGGCCGAAACGCGGATTTGCCGTCAATGTTGTGGATGATTGGTTCCGAGGCGCCATCGACGGCAAGATGTCCGAGACGCTGCTCGACAGCGGCTCGAAAATCTATCAATATCTACGTCCGACTCCCGTGCAGGAGCTTTTCAAGCACCATGCCTCCGGCCGGCAGGACAATCACAAGATCCTATTCAGTCTCGTGCTTTTCGAAGAATGGCTTCGCGCAAACGAAGAACCTGTAGCCGCAGTTGAGCTTAAGGGATGCGCCACGATGATCGGCGTTATAGCGGAGCCTGCGGATCACGATGTCGTCCGCGAATTTTTCGAGCTGTTCAAGACTCCGTGGGAGTTTTATCGCAGCAATCGGTCATTACGATGTCTTGATCTGCGCCGGCGGATGCCCGCCTTCTGCGGATGCGGCAGCAAGGCTTGTCATTGTCTACGCTGGAAGAAAAACGAGTTGTGACGATGAGCAGAAGGTCACAGTCCTAAATCAACGTACCCACTCCTGCCTTCTTGCGTACCGCGAAAACCGAATTCCGATTTACGGCGACTCGGCCACATTTAGGACGAACGAAACGGTTCTCCTGACAGACGAAGGCTCTGTGGAATGCGCTGCCTATGTCGAGACAGATCTGGGGAGACCTATCGAGCACGGGTTGGTTATGACCTTTTCGCGGAAATCCGAACGTTGCTCACCGAAGGACAGCCCGCCGATCAACGCCGGGATGCCTTCTTTGGAGCTGCATATCGCATTTCTGAGGGACTTACTGGTCACCTGTGGAATCGAAGTTGTCGAAATTCCTCCTGTGCCGGAGGGATTTCGATTTATCGCCTGTCTGACTCATGATGTTGACCACCCGGCGATCCGCCAGCACAAATGGGATCACACGATATTCGGGTTTTTGTACCGCGCGGATCTTCGGTTCATTGCGGAATCTCATTCGCGGGCGCTTGTCGCTTCGAAATGCGTGCCAGAATTGGGCAGCTGCTATAAAGCTGCCGCTTGTGTACATGGGATTTGCGAAAGACTTCTGGGCGCGATTTCGATGATCGTTACCTGGAGTTGGAAGAAGGGCTCGCCGTCAACCTTTTTTCGTGATTCCTTTCAAGGATTACCCGGGAAAGATCACTGCGAGGCTCGGCGCCCGATTTTCGTGCTGTCTCGCTATGAAGCCAAGGAATTGGCAGATACGATCCAGCAAATTGATGGCTGCGGGCTGCGAAGTCGGGCTACACGGGATCGATGCTTGGCTCGATAGTTCCAAAGGGCGCGAGGAGCTCGAAGAGATTCGAAGTCTGACCGGAAACTCAGAAATCGGCGTGCGAATGCACTGGCTCTACTACGACCAACAATCGCCTGTGGCGCTGGAGAAAGCCGGAGCGGCGTACGACTCAACGATCGGCTACAACGAAACCGTGGGATATCGCGCAGGCACGACGCAGGTCTATAAGCCGCTCGAAGCAAATCGGCTGCTCGAATTACCGCTGCATGTGATGGACACGGCTCTGTTCTATCCCGACTCATCTGGGGCTTTCTCCGAGAGAGGCGAGCGCTCGTCTCGGACGACTGGCGGACAATGCCGTTCAATTCGGAGGCTGCCTCACGGTCAACTGGCATGATCGCAGCCTCGCCCCGGAAAGGTTGTGGGGCGGATGCTATCGCGACTTGATTCAAGATCTGAAGAATCGCGGCGCGTGGTTTGCAACGGCCAGGCAAGCGACCTACTGGTTTCGAAAACGCCGATCGGCGAAGTTCGAAACGCGTGAGAGGGAACCGGGCGTTGTGTGCGAATGGAGTACTGCCAATAGAGGTCGAGAATTTTCCTGGATTGCGATTGCGCATCCATAACAATTCTCGCCTGCGCCGGAACTTGCACGGACGTGAGCATCAATGAAGATACTCACAGTGCGTGTCGCATTTGAGGCGCGAGGATGAATAACGACTTTTGCAATTCCTCCTTCGTCTCGCCTGACGAACGGATCCTGATAACCGGAGCCGCAGGTTTTATAGGGTCTCGAGTTGTCGAAGGTCTGCTGGATCGCGGATTTCGCAATTTGTCTGTTTTGCACGACCGTCGGGCAAGATGGCCAGGATTCAAGATGCAATGAAGCACCGCCCGGAAGCTCGACTGAAGATCGTAGAAGGCAATCTTCTTTCACGCCAGGATTGCGAGGCCGCCGTCAAGGATGTGGCCGTCATCTATCATCTGGCGGCGGGATCGGCGAGAAGTCCTTCCCGGATGCGTTTATGAATTCCGTCGTCACGACGCGCAATCTTCTCGAAGCCAGTCTGCAGCATGGGCAGTCTGCGACGATTCGTACTCGTCAGTTCGTTTGCCGTGTACTCGAATCAACGCCAGAAGCCCCGGTGGAGGCTCTTGGACGAATCGTGCCCGGTCGAAGAGCATCCCGAACTCCGGGGGGAAGCCTATTGCTTTGCGAAAGTCAAACAAGAGCAAATCGTCACTGAGTACGGGAGAGAACTTCGGAATTCCTTACGTTGTGGTCAGGCCCGGCAGCGTCTATGGCGGCAATCGCTGCTATCACGGGCCGGGTTGGCATCGGACACCTTTGGGCTCTTTCTGCATCTGGGTGGCTCCAACACGATACCGTTCACTTATGTCGACAACTGCGCAGAGGCGATTGTGCTGGCTGGTCTTGTCAAAGGAGTTGATGGCGAAGTCTTCAACGTCGTCGACGATGACCTGCCCTCCAGCCGCCAGTTCTTGCGCCTGTACAAGAAGAACGTAAGACGCTTCAAATCGATCTATGTGCCTCACGCGGTTAGTTATGCGCTCTGCTATTTGTGGGAGAAGTATTCGCAATGGTCGAAGGGACAATTGCCGCCGGCCTTCAATCGGAGGCGCTGGCACAGCGACTGGAAGAAGACGCGTTATAGCAACGAGAAACTGAAGGTCAGGCTGGGCTGGACGCCGAAAGTGTCCACTGCGGAAGGATTGCGGCGGTACTTCGAAACTTGCGGGCAGGGTGGAGCGGCATGCTTAAGGTCGCCATCGTGGGATGCGGCAAAATCGCCGATGCCCACGCGTCGCAAATTCAGAGGATTGAGGGATGCGAGATCGTTGGGGTGTGCGATCGTGAGCCGCTGATGGCCAAGCAGCTCTACGAGCGATTCCCGGTCAAAGCGCTACTTCACCGATCTGACTGAACTTCTGAACGAGGCCCGGCCGGACGTTGTTCACATCACAACGCCGCCTGAAAGTCACTTCGATATTGCCAGATTCTGCCTTGAGCACGGCTGTCACGTATATGTTGAGAAGCCATTCACCCTCTATGCGGAGCAAGCGCAGCAGCTCGTGACCTGGCCAACGAAAAGGGGCTCAAGCTAACGGTCGGACACAACGACCAATTCAGCCATGTGGCGCGGCGCATGAGAGCTCTGGTTAAGAGCGGCTACTTGGGCGGGCCTCCCGTGCACATGGAAAGCTACTACTGCTATGACCTTGGCGACCCCAGTTATGCACGGGCGTTGTTGGGCGATAAGAACCATTGGGTTCGCAGATTGCCGGGAAAGCTGCTGCAGAATATTATCAGTCACGGAATCGCCAGAATCGCGGAGTTTCTGACCAGCGATGCGCCTCAGGTGATCGCGTACGGCTTTGTGAGCCCGCTTCTCAAAAGAGATCGGCGAAACCGAAATCGTGGATGAGCTTCGAGTCATCATCTGCGAAGAGGAGCGAACCACAGCCTATTTCACTTTCTCGTCGCAAATGAGGCCCTCGATCCACGAGTTTCGGATCTATGGTCGGAAAACGGTCTCGATTCTCGACCAGGATCACGAAATCTTGATCAAGCTTCGCGGCGAAAGTTCAAGAGCTATGCCGACAAGTTCATTCCTCCAGTCCTGTTTGCCAAGCAGCACATTGCGGAAATCTGTTCGGACAACGTCAAGCTGTTCCTGGCAGAGGGACTTCCACATGGATTCTGGCATGAAGTATCTGATCGAATCTTTCTACCGTTCGATCCGCGAAGATGCTCCGGTGCCCATTCCTTACCGGGAAATTCTGCTCACTGCTCAGATTATGGACGCCATCTTTGTAGCCAGCTAGGACAGGTTAAAGATCCCAGCTGAGAGCGGTCAGTAAACCACGGGATGCCCTCTGGTCATGGTGGCCCGCAAGCGTCGAATCGTAGCTCGGAATCGCATGGACAACCACTCGATACAGATTGCGATAAGATACAAGCGCTGCCTGCCGATGCCCCTCCCTTAGCGCTGCTGCCTTTGGTCCATTGTTCTTGCTCGTTGCTGCTGTGGTTTGACCCCGCCAAAGTCCGAGGTACCTCGACTGCCCTGTGGGTGCCGGTGATTTGGATGTTCATCCTCGGGTCGACGGCTGCCTTCGCAATGGCTCGGTGCCTAGGGACTTGCGGCGCAAGCGCTTGCAAGAAGGGAATCCCTTGGACCGCACCATCATTTGCTTCTGATCTTGCTTGGCCATCGGCATCCTGATGTCGCGGTCCTTCAAATGGGGCAGTTTTTTCACGCGCAACCTTGCCTTGATGGCATTTCTTCGTTTCGCTCTGCTGAGTGTTCTTTGGTCCGATTTCCCTTTCGTCGCCTTCAAGCGGTGGTTCCGAGACCTCGGCAACTATCTGGTGATTCTTGTCGCTTTGTCCGATCCTCGTCCGCTAGAAGCCGTCCGCACGCTGCTTCGACGCCTTTGCTATCTGCTGATCCCGCTTTCCGTTGTGCTTATCAAGTACTTTCCCGAGATGGGCAGAACGTGGGATCCGTGGACTGGTATCGCCCAGTACGTGGGGGTTACGACGGGCAAGAACATGCTCGGCGTCCTATGCCTGGTCAGCGGGCTCTTCTTTTTCTGGGATACGGTGACACGCTGGGCCGATCGTAAGGAGCGGCGGACGAAACGGATCATCCTGGTGAACGTTGCGTTCATCGCCATGACGCTCTGGCTGCTGAATATCTCCAACAGCGCGACCTCCCGCGTTTGCCTGGTGCTCGGCTGCCTGGTGATCGCAGCGGCTCACAGCAAATTGGTCAAGCGCCGCCCAGCTCTCCTCACGGTGCTGATTCCGGTCGGAATCTGTCTGTATCTGATGCTGGCATTTGGCTTCGGGGTCGACATAAAGCGCGGTGGCCGCGGCCGTCGGCCGGGACCCAACGCTAACCGACAGAACCAAAATATGGAGCTTTCTGCTCAGCATGAAGACCAACCCGCTCCTTGGCACCGGCTATGAGAGCTTCTGGCTGGGTCCTCGGCTCCAATGGTTCTGGCAGCATGCTGGCCTCGGGCACATTAATGAGGCACATAACGGTTATCTGGAGGTCTACCTGAACCTAGGTATCAGTCGGACTCTTCCTTCTTGGTTGGTTCCTGATCGCCAGCTACCGGACCATTTGCAGAAGGCTCGCTCTTTCCAGTCTCGGGTCGCTCAGTTTGGCCGTGTGGACCATTCTTCTTCTCTACAGCGTCACCGAGGCAGGCTTTCAGAAGCGGTCTGATGTGGCTCACGTTCCTTCTGGGAGCAATTGCCGTCCCCGAACGTGCCTCAGATAAGCACTCGCTTTCCATACCCGGCGTTCGACAATGCGGACCGAACGAGGTACTCTCCAGCGTTGCTTTGGAAGTCATAGCTCTGAGGTGAAAATGTACCTATCCTTGTTCACACCGACAGCGGAGCTAACCAAAACAACGCAATAAGCCCCGCTTCCCAGCATCTCGGTCCCGGGGTCCCTACAGAGGAGAAACAGGACTTAGATCATGGATACGAAGTCGATTCTGGATCTTAAGAATCAAGTGGTCGCGAAATACGGCGCATGGGACAGTAACAACGTGTATCTAGAAGACGGCCTCTACACCATGGGTCCCGAGATTGTTGGCGACGAAATCAAGCTGCAGCGCGTCGTCCAATGCGTTCTCGATCACACGGGGGGAACGGTGGAAGGCCTCCGCGTCCTGGATCTGGGCTGTGGGGAAGGGCTTTACTCGATCGAATTTGCGCGCCGGAAAGCATCATGCGTCGCAATTGAAGGGCGCGAGCCGAGGGCCGAAAAGGTGCGATTCGTTAAGCAGGTCCTGGCCCTTGATAACCTAGCGGTGCTGCAGGAGGATGTCCGGAACCTCAGCGTCGAAAAGCACGGGGAGTTCGACGTCGTGCTGTGTTTGGGAATCCTGTATCACTTGGGTGCGCCCGATGTGTTCTCTTTTGTAGCGAGGCTTGGCGAGGTCTGCCGAAAGATCTGCATTGTAGATACGAGGGTTGAGCTTCAGCCGAAGACTCAATACGCTCATTGATGGCGAAACCTACCTGGGAAGCTGGGGTGAAGAGCACTGGCCTGGGGACTCGGAAGCAGTGAAGCTGAGCAGGATGGGAGCCTCTTTGGACAACGAGCGCAACTTCTGGCTCTCTCGTCCCTCGATCTACAACCTTTTGCGCCATGTTGGCTTTACTTCAGTGTACGAGTGTCACATCCCCGCAGAACCAGACAAGCCAGGCGACAGATTTACCTTCGTTGCAATCAAGGGGCAGCCCTGTCAGCTCCTCAGTGCGCCCTTAATGGCCACGACGGCCCCTCGATGATATGCCAGAGCAGCCCCGCCCTGAGCACAGTAAGGCGTTCTATCTGCTCAGGGACATGAGCCACCTTCTGCCGTGGAGGGCCAGGCGGTTTGGCAAGAAGTTACTGGGGGTCTAAAGACAGGCTAGGGAACATCTGAACTAATAGGCTCGACGGTGAGAGCTGGCCTTTAGGGCAGTGTCAAACTCTCCGAGGCCGTTAGTAAGGACGTTTAGCCCTGTGGGCTGAAGGGGCATCCGTTCAAACGGCTCCCTAGAGGGAGTCTAGGTAGATCACGCAAATCCTGATGCAGTTCGAACATGACATGGAAGCTTATGACTGACAAGAGACGACGATGCAGGTGAGCGCGCAAGCCGCGCAGTCAATGGAAGTGGCGAGCGCAGTCTCGCCAGGCGGCACCTGTCGTCCACACCGAGGTGCGCATCAAAGGGAAAACCTATCTGTGCCCTCAGTCGAGATTGACGGCAGGACGGTGATCACCACTGGCAATTGGCTCAAGATAGCAGCGTTCCACGATGAGGATCTGGTCGAAGGCGACACCGTCGCCGACCCAGCGTTCATTTCGTTCCGAATCTGAAGGAAAGTGAGCTGAAGGCCGATATCTTAACCTTTGCGCAGAAGCTTCCCGACATCACTCCGAAATATAGCTATCACCGGGAATGGGACAATGCCGCCGCGATCCCGATTACGACTTTTCCAACTGGTGGAAAGCGCGTCGAGTCCAGTGTTCGAAGGGCTGTTAGAAGGCGAGCCAAGAGCTCGGCGTTGACAGTGAATGTTGGCGGAATTCGATGACGCAGTTTGTCGAGGCAATATGTCAGCATCTATAACGAGTCCCCTATTCGACAGGGCAAGGCCTTTTGGCACTTCGAGAAGAGCTTCGACGATGAAGCGCGAGAACGCAACCTATGCGGACAGAAACGCTCTTCTTGGGCGCGTACTTTCAGGATGAACTGATCGGATTCATCAGAATGACATACGCCGATGAAGGTCACCAACATCGCTCAAATCTTAGCGTGATAAAGCATTTCGACAAGAGGCCAAACAACGCCCTGATCGCAAAGGCTGTTGAGATTTGCGAGAAAGAGGGATGTCTCATCTGTGTATTGCAGCTATGTCTACAATGATCCAGATAGCTCGCTCACCGAGTTCAAGCGGCGAAACGGTTTCGAGAAGGTGCTGCTGCCCCGATATTACATTCCCCTGACAGCCAAAGGAAAGATCGCCCTGAAATTGGGATTTCACCGCGGGGTTGTAAAGAATATTCCCAAGCCTCTGCTCAGGCGACTCCTGAAAATGAGGAGCTTTTGGAATGCACGCAGACTGAAAGCCGTCGAAGGGACTCTATAAGGAATGACAAATGCCAGGAATCGTTGGGCTTATCACAAGAATTCCGACGAGAGCAGGCTGTACCGCAACTCCAGCGGATGGTCGAGGCCCTTCGTCATGAGCCCTTCTACGCGACGGGCACCTGGGCCGAGGAGTCGCTGGGGGTTTACGTCGGGTGGGTCGCGCGAGAGGACTCCTTTTCCGACGGAATGCCCCTGCGAAATGAACGGGGAGACGTGGCTCTCGTCTTTTCCGGCGAGGAATTTCCGGAGCCGGGCACGGCCCAGCGTCTGAAGGAGCGAGGGCACGAGCTCGACGCGGCCGGCCCCTCTTATCTGGTTCACCTTTACGAAGAAGATCCATCATTTCCGGCGGGATTGAATGGTAGATTTCACGGGCTCCTGACCGATCGGAACCGAAGAACCGCGATGCTTTTCAACGATCGCTATGGGATGCACCGGATCTACTATCACGAGTCAAAGGACGCGTTCTATTTCGCTGCGGAAGCCAAAGCCATTCTTGCCGTGTGTCCTGAACTGAGGCGGATGGACCCGCAGGGCTTGGGAGAGTTCGTCGCGTGCGGCCGGTCCTGGAGAACCGGACGCTCTTTGACGGGGTCCACGCTCCTGCCGCCGGCTTCGGCTTGGGTTTTTCGAAACGGCTCCTCGAGCAGAAAGAACAGCTACTTCCACCCCAGGGAATGGGAAGACCAAGAAAGACTCGATCCGGAATCCTATTACAGGGAACTCCGGCAGGTTTTCTCGCAAAACCTCCCTCGGTATTTCGACGGCCATCAGCGGATCGCGATGTCCTTGACGGGGGGACTGGACACCCGGATGGTTATGGCCTGGCAGAAGTCCCAGCCCGGATCCCTTCCCTGTTACACCTTCGGGGGAATGCTCCGCGACTGTCAGGATGTCGTCGTGGCACGCCAGGTGGCCCGCATATGCTGAACAGCCCCACCAGGTGATCGAGATGGGAGAGGATTTTCTCTCGCGATTTCCTCACTACGCCGAGCGCGCGGTGTACCTCACCGATGGATGCGTCGATCGTGAGCCGCGCCCCAGATCTCTACCTAACGAAAGGGCGCGCGAAATTGCCCCGGTCCGGATGACGGGACTACTATGGGGGCGAAATCCTTCGCGGGGTTCGCGCGTTCAAGCCCGAGGAACCTCTTCCGGGATTGTTCTCTCCCGAGTTTCTCCGCTACATCCGGCAGGCAGGAAACCTATCGGGAGCTCGCTTCAAGGGCACCCGGTTTCCTTTGCCGTCTTCAAGCAGGCTCCCTGGTATCACTATGGCATCCTGGCGCTGGAGGAGACACAACTCTCCGTGCGGTCTCCATTTCTCGACAACGATTTTGTCCGAACTGTGTTTCGCGCGCCGGAATCAGCCCTCGGAGCAACGACGTTTCCCTACGATTGATTGCCGATGGAAACGCGGCTCTTGCCGCATTCCGACCGACCGTGGCCTGGGCGGGAATCGAGGGCGCTTTCTCGAGGCCGTCTCCCACGGCTTTCTCGAGTTCCTGTTCAAGGCCGAGTACGCCTATGACATGGGAATGCCACAGTGGCTGGCCCGGTTTGACCATGCCCTTTCGCACCTCAGCCTAGAACGCCTTTTCCTCGGGAGACACAAGATCTTCCATTTCCGGATTTGGTATCGGGATGCTCTCGCAGGGTATGTTCGGGAAATGCTGCTTGACCCGCGCAGTCTTTCCAGGCCCTATATCGAACGAAAAGGACTTGAAGCCGTCGTAGAGGGTCATCTCAAGGGAGATCGGAACTACACACTAGAGATCCACACGGTGCTTACCCTTGAAATACTACACCGCTTATTCTTGGATAAGCCAGACACGCGCGGTCTCCGAGAACCGCCCGGAGTTCCAGTCGGTGCCGGGGTGCATCATTGAACCGTAACGACCAAGTTCGTCGGGGCGGAACGCTGCTTCCGGAGCCGGTCAGTGGATACGGATAGGTATACGCCGTGTAGCCGGGTCTCGCTACACCCGCGTAGCTGTCGCGGTTACTAGCGACGTTCGTTGTCCCAGAGGTGGTGTTGTTTGACGAACCGTTTAGCGTGTTGCCCCAGACATAGACGGGGTCGAGGCTATTCCCAACCCAAGTGTTAGCTGGTGTTATGGTGCCGCTGGGGTCAGGGCCGAAGATTGGAGGTCCCAGCCCCTGGCTGGTCTACGCACCGATACCCTCCACTACTGTCTTGGTCATAGGAGCTACTGCCGTTACACGCTCCCCAAGGCGTGTAATTCGGACCGCCCCCGCACCCGGCACTCGCATCCCGGCAATTGGCTACTTGGACGATCTTGTTCGAGTAGCCAGACGCCGTGATGGTATTGTTGTAGAAGACGCCCGTGCCCCCACGAATCCACGAGATGAAGGCGAGATCGCTGATGTTCGAATACGTGTAAGTGTTGTTGTAGATTTCCTGCCAGCGGCAGGCGCGATGGCGCTGGTCAGAATCTGCGCCGTGTGATTGGTTGTTGTACATCGTGACCGTGTTGTAACGGAACACCAAGCGACCTCCCGAGAAACAGTCGGTCACGCCTCCAATATTGGTCGAGTCCGTATTGGTAAACGTCGAATTCTCGATGTAGATTCCTTGTGTCGTTCCGGAAGCCCCACCGTAAACAATGGGTGTATTCCAGGACGCATCGCCCCAAGTATCATCCCATTTTGAAAATCCGTTCCAATTAAGATGTTCTATGCGCACTGCATTGTGAAAGTCAGAAGTCCAAGTAATGTCATCGATAAGGCCCCATATATCACCTTGAATGAGAATGCCTACTGTCTGACCAGGATTTATAGTAATGTGATCGATTCTCAGCGTATGTGTGCCACCTGCTATGGCAATATGGCCATCCTGACAAACTCCCGGATGGTCGAGACACCGACGATTGTTAGTCCCGTCATTCGCATGCTTTGAGAAGCGGGGACCTTCCAAGAAAATGCGGGAGCGCCACCGGAACACGATGTGCCGCCCTTGTTAACGTTATCCCCGATAACCGTTACACCCTGCCCAGCGCCTTGCAGGGTAATCCCAGCATTGATTGTGACTGTGCTCGTCCAGTTCGTCTGGGAGCAGGCCGGGAGCGTCACGGTATCACCCGGAGTTGCGGCATTGATGGCCGTTTGCACGTCACTGGCGCTACATGAGGCCGCATTGATCGTCTGCGCTCGCGCCGCTGGTGCTATAAAGACCACTCAGGAACAACGTAAAAATAAAGTATTGTGCAATCCTCGTCATCTGCCCGGCTCCTCGACTATCGTAACGAGACCGCGGGTTGGGGCGCTCTCATCGCAGAGATAATCCCTCAATAGGGAACCAAATCCACTGTCCTAGAGGACAGTATATGGCCAGAATTAACTATCCTGTGCTCGGGGCAAACAGGCTTGCTGCGCTATTGTAAAATGAGTGCTATCGTGCGGTTTCGAATAGAAAACATAAGGTGTCGCTGAAGAATGAATAAGGGGATTCGGGAAATGGTTCTGTTCGCACGAAAATTCTGTGATGAAAGATTGGGACGTGGTGGACCCGTACCGACGAGTTGATGAGGCGAAAGAAAGAGGGCGAGGCTGCTTTGAAGGATCGACTTTCCCCACGGGCGTAGCCGAGCTGATCTCTGGCGGATTTTTCGCCAGAACGGGTTTGCGAGTCAAGCCCACGCAACTACCTGATTATGAAACCCTTAGTCTCAATACTGATCCCGGCTTATAACGCGGAAGACTGGATCGCGGATACCCTGCGGGCTGCGCTTGCCCAAACCTGGCAACGCAAGGAGATCATCGTCGTAGACGACGGCTCCAAGGACGGAACAGCCGAGGTGGCCCGGCGATTTGCGTCGAAAGGGGTCTGCGTCGTCTCTAGAGAGAACCAAGGCGCTGCCGCGACCCGCAATCATGCCTTGAGCCTCAGCCAGGGGGACTACATCCAGTGGCTGGATGCGGATGATCTTTTGGCGCCGGACAAAATCGAACGCCAGCTTGCGGCGCGTCCCGAAGGCGACAGCGAGCGCATACTGCTTTCCTCGCCGTGGGCCTACTTCAATTATAGAACCGACCGGGCAAGGTTCGCGCCAACGTCGCTGTGGGCAGACCTGACGCCGGTAGAGTGGCTTTTGAGGAAGATGGGCGAGAATCTGCACATGCAACGGCAACGTGGCTGACGCAGCCGGCACCTGGCCGACGCTGCCGGATCCTGGGACACCCGTCTGTTGAGCGATGACGACGGGGAATACTTTTGCCGAGTGCTGCTTGCGTCGAAGCAGACTACCTTTGTGCGGGAGGCGAAGGTGTACTACCGCGTGACGCCTTCTAACCGATTGAGCCAGATCGGCATGTCCGACAAGAAGAAAGTGGCTATGGTCGTTTCAATGAAGTTGCATGTGCAATATTTGCGATCACTTGAAGAGAGTGATCGTGTCCGTAAGGCCTGCCTCACCTACATGCAAAATTGGCTGGAGATTTTTATCCGGAGCGGCCAGATCTTGTTAACGAATTGCAGGCTCTCGCTACTGAGTTGCACGGGCGACTAGGAGGTACCTCGATTACGGTGGAAGTACGCCTGGATGAAGCCGATCTTTGGATGGAAGGCCGCAAAGCGCGCGCAGATGGCGCTGCCGGAGATGAAGGCTTCATTGCTGAGGAGCTGGGACAAGGCCATGTACGAGTTTAGAGCGCGCGAGCCTCAGCGGCACCGCTTGTAACAAAATTGCCTGCTGATTATTAGAAGACCTGCGATTGCACAGCTTAGTTGACTGACAACACTTAATCCGGTGGGAGGCGCGGGTTGTTGCGATACCGAACTGCCCGCCGAGAATGCCGCCACGCGCCCAGCCCATTCGCCTTCCGCCTGGCTGCATGCCATCGGCGACCAAGTCACGCTAATGGCGCTGGTTCCCGGCGCGTAGTAATGCATCCAACCGTTGTTTTGGTCAACCGATTCCGGCCCGTTGACGCTGTTACCGGTATCCGTCGCAGGATCGAACAGAGCGCCGCTTGGGGCACTAACTCCGTTACCCGTACACCAGTTCCAGCCCGCGTTCGCTATGATCACTTCATTTGCCGCGGAGGGCGTGAGACAGCCATTACATGTCGTGAACGAACTGACTTGGCTAGTCTGATTTCCTGTTTGCCCTGCCGAATCTTTGTCAAAAGGAGTCGCAGAGGCTCCGGTGAAGTCATACATCATCAACGTACCATCGCTCGTATTGTCGTTCCGATTGAACGAAATGGTCATATTGTTTGCGGTGGTGGCATTCCCGGCGTAGTAAATCTGAGAAAGCGCCGTGATACCTTCCGATCCCGCCGGCGTACCCGTGCTTGACCAGGTATTCGACGGGTGAGCTTGAAACGCTGCTGATATTACTCCCTCCAGAAATGTAGGAAGCGACGATCAAGTTCCCTGACGTCGGAAACTGAATCGGAAAAGGATTCGCGGCCGATTTCGGATGCTGCTGATGAAGCATATGAATGATGCGAAAGGCTTGTGTCGGTGCCGTACCGGCACTCGCGGCTTTGAGAGCTACGGCGCACGACGTAAAGGATTCTGAGGTTCCGCTTGTGAAGGTAGGATTAATCGGCGCTGGTCGCATTGTAGATGCCTGCCTCAGTGGCCGTGCCATCGTAGAGGTCGGTGCCGAGTAGTTGCCAAGTAATGTTCGACTGAGACCCAGCGGTGAACGAACTGACGGAGTTGGGCAACTCCCCCACCGCCCGAGCCGTTCGTGGCCCATTGCCAGAGCAAATCTCCCGAAATCGGCGGGTGTCATGCTTCCCGCCGTAATGGACGTGGAGCTTGACTCCTGCGTTGCAGTTGCTCTTATCGACTGCCGAGGATAGAGCTACGTTGTAGTATTCGCTGACCGAAAGGGCTGACGGCATCAGCGTTTGCAGTCGTTCGGTGGAAATCTTGATAGCGCGTTCCCGGACGCAACATTGATAGCGAGATAAATCGCCACATATGTTCCGTCTCCCGTCCTTACGCTGTTTACCAGCGTGTAGGAGTTCGATTTATCGTCGGAGATCGAGAAGCTTCCCTGAGCGGCGGAGCGAACGCCCACGATGATAGCGTTTCCTGATTGCGATGGCTCCGGCAGCGGGCACTTGTAATCGGGCGTGTTGCTCTGCTGATTACCTGTGTTTCTGCTGTTGGGGCAACTCGCGTGCTGCACCAATGTGGGAGTCTGTGCAGAGACGAATAAGGGAAAAGCGAGAATGAGCAAACCCAATCCTGTTAGTTTCATGGCGCATCCAAGGCTAGTGTCGGAGGCTAGCTCTTCACAACTGGCCGAAAGGCCAGACCGCGGACAGGTATTGACGAGCAGAGGCATGATGTAAGCAGCGGCTCTCCGCATACTATGTGATTGGTCCAACCCATCGGGGATACCGCAAATCCGTAGTAAACATCCAGTCTTTTTTTGGGCACGAAGATGTTTTCCGTTCTATACCTGGGCTCACGAGGCAGTCACCTCGGCAGCTGACATTGACATGGACTCTCGGCTTCTTATGATTACTTTTCGGGATAGACTAGCGACAAGGAAGCAATGGCTAAAACATTAACCGCTACACTACAAGGCGGGAATAAACGACCCTCGGGATGCGCTCCCCGAATCGGCACCTAGCGCTGCCGCTGCAAAACAATGAATACCGATCTGCGACGGATTTGCCACGTTTGCGCTGGTACTTGACGCAAGGAAGCGAAACAGCGACACTAAAATGTCGCTGTAATAAGGAGCCTAATTGTTCGACGAGTTACAAGAAAGGTATAGCAAATCCAGCTCAGGCACGGAGCAGAAAATGACTGCCACAACGCAACAAGTCGACAAGATTACGGAGATTTGGAATAAGCACTTGGATGTTGCGAAGGCGCTTCACGAGCTTACGTCCGATGTGTCAAATGCGGTAGATGTTATTGCTTCGTCGCTGGCCGCGGGGGGCAACTCCTCATCGCCGGCAACGGAGGATCCGCGGCGGACGCTCAGCACATCGCGGCGGAACTTACGGGCCGCTTCCAACGCGAGCGGCAACCACTCCGCGCTCTCGCCTTGCACGCGAACACATCAGCGCTTACGGCCATTGGAAACGATTACGGATACGAACACGTGTTTGCGCGTGAACTTTTGGCTCATGCGCGGCCGGGAGACGTATTTCTGGCAATTTCAACGAGCGGCAATAGCCGGAACATTCTCCGCGCGATCGAAGCCGCACGCCGAACGAAAGTGAGTGTCATCGGGCTTACAGGTGACTCTGGAGGCGAGATGCGCCAGCAATGCGACCTCTGCTTATGTATACCGTCGAAATCGACAGCTCGAATTCAGGAAATGCATATCACGATCGGGCACGCCATTTGCGAGCTGCTGGAGGAGAGGCTCGGGCAGGCATGAAACAGAATGCTCAGATCCATAAGGATGCGGAGGAAGGCTCCCGAGCGCTACTGCACCCGAGAGTACCCAGCAAGGCGCCTGAGATCACAGTCGCCCTGCTGACTGGTGGCGGCGATAAGCCCTACGTCTTCGGTCTTCGCGACACAGCTTATCTCCAAGGGCGTGGTCTGGACCTGATTGGAAGCGACGAGCTAGACTTTCCCGGAGTTCCGTGGCAAACTGGGTCAATTTTCTTGAACCTTCGAGGAGATCAGCGGCCGGATGCGGCGCGATTAAGGAGAAGTGTTCAGAATTGCGACCTACTATGCGCAGACTGATTCGTTACGCCGCAACGGCCAAGGCGCAAATTTTCCACATTCTATGGAACAACAAATTTGAAACCTTCGATCGAACCTTCCTCATGCTTTACTACAGGTTTTTAGGGAAGAGAATCGTCCTGACAGTACACAATGTGAATGCAGGCAGGCGGGATTTCGAAGATACGCCTCTCAATCGGCTTACGCTTCGAATCCAGTATCGGCCTGCTGACCATATCTTCGTCCATACGGAAAAAATGAAACTTGAACTCGTGAAGGAGTTTGATGTTAAAGAGGACCGGGTGACTGTTATTCCGTTTGGGATCAATAATGCTGTCCCAAACACGTCTCTCACTGGAAGCCAAGCTAGATCGCACCTAGGCATCCGTGATGGCGAAAAATCGATTCTGTTTTTCGGCAATATCGCACCTTACAAAGGGCTGGAGTATCTTATCACCGCATTTCAAAAGGTTATGCTGCGGCATGACGATTGTAGATTGATCATCGCTGGCCGACCGAAGAACTGCGACAAATATTGGATGGCAATCCGGAACGCTATCCGATAAAGACGTGTTAGCCGGCCGAATTCTGCTGAGGGAGGACTATATTGCGGACGACCAGACGGAGATCTATTTCAAAGCAGCAGACGTTCTCGCTCTACCCTATAGACATATTTACCAAAGTGGTGTGCTGTTCTTGGATACAGCTTCGGCCTTCCCGCTCTCGCCGCTGATGTAGGGTCTCTGAAAGACGATATCGTCGAGGGCAAGACGGGATTCGTATTCAAGCCAGAAGATCCGGGCGATCTAGCGAGAGCCATCGAGGAGTACTTCACGAGTAATCTTTTTGTGAATTTAGAGAATCGACGGCAGGAGATACGCGACTATGCTTCAAAGCGGAACTCCTGGGATATGGTCGGCCAAGCAACTATGCGAGTTTATATGAATCTACTTCTAAACGGCGCTGCTAAATTGTGTCCTGCCTCAGCTGGAAATGGAGAAAGCGTTCATCCGTTAAGATAACGGAGCGAACACATGAAGAAGCAACGGAAGCACTACACGCCGGAAGAGAAGGTCGCCATTCTGAGGCGGCATTTGGTGGAAGGAGTGCCGATCTCGGATCTGTGTGACGAGTCGGGACTCCAGCCAACGGTGTTCTACCGCTGGCAGAAGGAGTTCTTCGAGAACGGAGCCGCCGCTTTCCAGCAGAGAGGCCGCACCAACCATCAGCCCGAACAGGAACGAATCGCGTATCTGGAGAAGAAGATCCAGACGAAGGATGAGGTTCTGGCCGAACTGATGGCGGAGCATGTTGCCCTAAAAAAAAGACTTGGGGAACTCTGACCGGGGTCTGGGTTCCGCACGATACGCGGGACCAGATCGTGGATTTCGTCCGGCGCTGGTCGGAGAAGACCGAGATCGGCGCCGGGCGGTTCATCCGGTGGCTCGACATCACGGCCAGCAAGTTCTACGACTGGCGCGAGCGGTACGGCAAGGTCAACGAGCATAACGGCTGGGTTCCCCGGGACTTTTGGCTGGAGGATTGGGAGAAGCAGGCGATCATTGCGTTCCATCTGAAGAATCCGCTGGAAGGCTATCGGCGGCTGACGTTCATGATGCTGGACGCCGACATCGTGGCGGTGAGTCCGGCCAGCGTGTGGCGGGTGCTGAGTCGGGCGGGACTGCTGCGGAAGTGGAACGGGAAGCCCTCGAAGAAAGGGACGGGCTTTGAACAACCGCCGCAGCCGCACCAGCATTGGCATATCGATGTTTCCTACCTGAACATTTGCGCGACGTTCTACTACCTGTGCAGCATCCTGGACGGCTACAGCCGTTTCCTCGTTCATTGGGATCTGCGCGAGTCGATGACCGAGGCCGACATCGAGATCATTCTGGAACGGGCCAAAGAGCAGTATCCCGGCGTTAAACCGCGGATCATTTCCGACAACGGCCCGCAGTTCATCGCCAAGGACTTCAAGGAGTTCATTCGCATCTCGGGCATGACGCACGTCAGGACTTCGCCGTATTACCCGCAATCGAATGGCAAAATCGAACGTTGGCACAAATCACTCAAAGGGGAGTGCATCCGGCCCGGAACGCCGCTGTCGCTCGAAGATGCGCGGCGTCTGGTTCAGGGTTACGTGGAGCATTACAACAACGTGCGTTTGAACAGCGCCATCGGCTACATCACGCCGAAGGACATGCTCGCCGGGCATCAGCAGGAGATTCAGGCCGAGCGGGATCGGAAGTTGGAGGCGGCGCGGAAACAGCGGCAGATTCGTCGCCAGCAGGCCGCGTGACGGATGAAACGGATTACTTCCGGTTTGCCGACTACTCAGGAGTCTGGTGGCGATAAGCCCGTTTTATCGGGCTTGGCAATCAGGGATTTCGCCTCAAGCCTTACCCACGTGTGCAGTTTATTTCGGATAAAGTCGAGGTGTGACGGAGGGTGAACGTGAGTCGAAGACTCGCTTTGCTTCTACTGATGTGTTTCACATGTTCTTTCTCGGCTCACTGCGCAGAGCCGAGCGCCACAAGACAACGAATTATGCAGGCGGTTCACGCAAACTTTCTATAACTGGTATGTCTCAAAGGTTTTCGACGACAAAAAGGCGGATGCCTTGCTTGAAGCACTCGACTACAAGCGCCAGCCATTCAGCCGCGAGTTAGCTCAGGGAATAAGAAGTGTCAGGGGGGAGGAATAGAAGTCTCACGAAGCCATATTGGATTTCGACCCGATTCTCAACACCCAGGACCCCGCCGAGCACTACGTCGTACGCAATGTGACGGAAAGAAACGGGCATTTCTTTGCGGATATTTACGGAGTTTGGAATAGGCCGGTTCCAGACCTCGGCAAAGAGCCGCAGGTTGTCGCAGAGATGACCCACATACAGGGCCGATGGATTTTCATCAACTTCCACTATCCCAACAGTGTTTACCCAGCGAGCGAAAATCTAGTGAGCATGCTGAAATTCGCGCTGCATTGAGCAATCTGCCCTCTTAGCGATAGCCATCCAATATGGCCTCGGTGCGCCAAGTCTCGATAGGACTGCTTGTAAATTACAGCTTGCGACGGATTCTGGTCGGATGACGGGCAATCCGGAAATTGAGACCAATGGACATGTGGGGCTACAATGACATTGCCCGAAAGGGCGGATTACTCACTAACGGAAAGCGTCCTCTCTCCATTTCGGGCTGAACCAGCACAATTGGTCAACCATGGGAAATCGAGCGCTTCTCTATCAGACCGATCGTTGTAAGCACTCGGCTCCTTCTCTAATAAGCAAACAGCGTTTGTTTCCGGACTAACGACTAAGCACTCCCTGCCTTAGTTCGCTTAAAATCGATCGGCCAATCAGGCGAAAAAAGAGAGCTACTGAATGAGAATCTTTCAAATTGATCCGATAAAGGACGGGCGGTGGGCGGAGCTTGTCGATCGGCACCCCAAGGCATCTGTGTTTCACACAGCGGGCTGGCTGGCAGCGCTGCGACGCACATATGGATACGACCCCGTGGCCTTTACAACTTCATCGCCAACCGGCGAATTAAAGAACGGCATTCTTTTTTGTCGCATAAAGAGCTGGCTCACTGGGCGGCGGCTCGTTTCGCTGCCCTTTTCCGATCATTGTGAGCCCCTTTGCGACTCAGTAGACGATCTAAACTTCTTGATTGGCTATGTGCAGACCACCATGGAGCGTCAGCGTTTGCGATATCTCGAAGTTCGGCCAGTTAATGGGAATTTCGGTCAGACCGGTTACGCCGGCGCCTTTCAACCCGCTACGAGGTATTTTCTGCACGTTCTTAATCTGCGTTCGGATTTGGATAACGTATTCCGAAGTCTCGACAAGGATTCTGTTCAACGTAGGATTCAACGCGCAGAGCGGGCTGGTCTCATTGAGAACTGCGGAAGGTCCGATGACCTGCTCAAGGAATTCTACGCGTTGTTTGTAATTACTCGGGGCCGTCACCGCCTGCCGCCAATCCCGCATGCTTGGTTTCGAAATCTGATTGAGTGCCTAGGCAGCGCCCTCGAGATTCGAGTGGCCTACAAGGGCAACATCCCCGTTTCTGCCATTCTGACGCTCCGATTCAAAGGCACTGTCTACTACAAATACGGATGTTCCGATGCGCGGTTCCATCAATTCGGGGCTACACCGTGGCTGTTGTGGAGAGCCATTGAAGCGGCGAAATTAAACGGAGCAAATGAATTTGACATGGGGAGGACAGAAGAGGACAATCCCGGGACTTCTCGCGTTCAAAAATCATTGGGTGCCGGAACCGAAACCACTCGTTTACTGGAGATTTCCCGAAGCTAGTTCGCTTCGTTCTGCGAATGGTTGGAAATTGAACATAGCGAAATACGTGTTTTCGTCTATGCCAGACGGACTGCGTACGATGGCGGGAAGACTAATCTATCGACATATCGGCTAGAAAGCGCAGCACGGCACTCCCGTGTTTTCTGCGAATCTGCCAGTTTATACAGAGTCAAAAACAATCCTGAAAACATGTTATCTTTTCTTGAATTTAAGACTCTGAGCTAATGGCGGGATTAGACCCGAACCGTGAATCCAACTCTTTTGGACTATTATCGTTTCCCTCCAGAGTTATTGCCCTCCGGAATTGGGGCTGCTCATTCACTTTCGGGCGTTTCAGGCTTCTTTCGATTCGGCGGCGAGAATATTTGCTACGGGCAATGCCAGACAGGCGTCGCCGCTGACCTTAAGGGCTCTGAGAAATTCGATGGTCTCAAGGGTGTTGCGCGTGAAGGCGGAGCGATTCAGCTCCCTTTTGACTTCACGGAGATTATCGAGAACCTTCGGCGGGAAAGATATCGTGAAAAAAGCCTTTACGGCAGCAAATTACACGCCGAAAGTGTGACGGCTCGAGCAGTTTACTACTTTATTCGAGACCATCTGCCGGCTTCCTTTCGTCGCCAGTTGCAAAAAATCTATTTCAGAGATTGGGAGAAGTTGCGTTTCCCGGCGTGGCCTGTGGACTTCACCGTGGATAATCTCCACGAGTTGTATTTGCTACTTCTGATGGAAGCTAGCGGCGTCGACAGGGTTCCATTCATCTGGTTTTGGCCGGAGGGGGCGCCTAGTTGCCTGATCGTAACGCACGATGTGGAGACTTCCGCCGGGCGCGATTTCACCTCGCAGTTAATGGATCTAGATGAGTCTCATAATTTCAAGTCGTCCTTCCAGGTCATACCCGAAAAGCGCTACGCGGTTCCGAATGAATACGTCTCTGAAATTCGAACCCGCGGGTTCGAATTCAATGTTCATGACTTAAATCATGATGGACGTTTGTACCTGGAGAAACGGGAATTTTTGAAGCGGGCGGCGCGAATTAATGCCTTCATTCACCGATATGAATCGCGCGGCTTTCGCGCTGGATCGATGTATCGTAATCAGGATTGGTACGGAGCGTTCGACTTCTCCTATGACATGTCTGTGCCGAACGTGGCAAGTCTGGATGCTATGCGTGGTGGCTGTTGCACCGTGATGCCGTATTTTATTGACTTTATTCTGGAACTTCCCGTAACGACGACGCAGGACTATTCCCTTTTCCACATTTTGAACGACTATTCCACGGATCTGTGGAAAAGGCAGATTGAGCTCATTAGAAACAAAAACGGCCTAATAAGTATTATCACTCATCCGGACTATCTCATTGAAAAGCGTGCGCGCAGCGTGTATCTGTCCTTGCTCGAGCACCTCAGATATAAGGTTTCGGACGAAAAGATCTGGGCGGCATTACCGCACGACGTGGATGACTGGTGGAGAGCGAGGAGCAAGATGAAATTAGAACGTCGCGGAGACGAATGGCAAATTGTCGGTTTCGGAAGGGAAAGAGCTCGGTTGGCTTATGCAGTCCGAGATGGACATCAGCTGAGATACGAAATCGCTGGAGTGCCTTCTCAAGAAAGCGTGCTTGGATAACACGGTTCTCCGACGAGCGAATCGGCCGACTCGTCGCGGAATTTGTGGGCTTGCCTTCGTAAATTAAGCCGCCAGGCCGATGTTGCTACGGCGATGACCCAGGGAAGCTGATTCTCAAAATTGAGTAAAAGTTTTCCACTATCACCTGGGTAAGAACAGACGATCTTACGACCCGCGAATTTTTAATACCTATCCAAATCACTGATAAGTCAGTAGATAGGTGCAGGCCCTCCCCCCTCTAACGCCGTTCCCTGCCGTCTAGCTGTGGCAAGCTGATTGCGAGCTTAAAGCTAGCAACATTACGCACTCTAATGGCGGTAGCCTACCTGCCAGGATATGTCTGCTTTTAGACTCCATTCTGCCCCGAACTTGACGGAGTCAGACATCACTTGCATATGAAGCAGTTCGAGACACGACGGGAGCGGTTCCAACCATGAAGATACTGTTGACCGGTCATAAAGGCTACATCGGCGCTGTCGCCGGACCAATGTTTGAGTCCGCTGGCCACGAAGTGGTTGGCGTGGATATTGATCTCTTTGCAGGTTGTGACTTTGGCCAGCCGCCCCGGGAGATTCCCGAGCTTCACAAAGACATTCGGAACCTCAAAACCGCTGATCTTGAGGGCTTCGATGCTGTGGTGCACCTGGCTGCGCTATCGAATGATCCCCTGAGCGACCTGAATCCCGGTCTGACGTACGAAATTAATCATAAGGCATCCGTGCGGCTGGCCGAGGTAGCAAAAGAGGCAGGCGTCAAGCGATTCGTTTTTTCCTCATCCTGCAGCACGTACGGATCAGCCGGTAACGATTTTCTCGATGAAACAGCAGCACTCAATCCTGTGACTCCATACGGGGAGTCCAAGGTCCTCGTCGAACGCGATGTCGCCCAACTGGCGGACGAGCGCTTCAGTCCGACTTATATGCGAAACGCGACTGCTTATGGCGTGTCGCCGCGCCTTCGGCTGGATATCGTATTGAATGACTTTGTGGCTGCAGCATTTACCACCGGCCGTATTTACATCAAGAGCGACGGAACGCCCTGGCGGCCGATCGTTCATATTCGAGACATCATTGGCGCGATGCTGTGCGTCCTTGAAGCTCCACAGAGCTTGATCCACAACGCGACCTTCAACGTCGGAAGCACCGACGAAAACTACCGAATCAGCGAACTAGCTGAGATCGTTGCTAAGACAGTCCCCGGTTCCCGCATCGAGTACGCTCCCGGTGGAGGACCTGACAAGCGCTGCTATCGAGTGAATTGCGAGAAGGTCCAAAGGGTGTTACCGGGTTTTCGTCCGCAGTGGGACGCAAGAAAGGGCGCGCAGGAGCTTTACGAAGCGTACCGTACTTTTGGACTTACCGCGGAGACATTCACGGACGGACCGTATTTCCGCATTGTCCACATCCGGCGCCTGCTTAAGGAGGGGCGCTTGGACGATTCCTTACATTGGACGAAGTCGCGTCCGACAGAAGAAGTTGCCGTAGCACGGGACTGAATTAAGCTCAGAGAATTGCCGAGAGGAGATTCAAGTCCATTCTCTTTACGGAAACACCACTTAGAAATGCGTTCGTTATCGACCTTGAAAAACGAGTCGATCAGCGCGGCTACTTCGCGCGGACTTTTTGCGAGAAAGAATTTGTCTCCCACGGCCTAAATCCACGCTTCGTTCAGTGCAATGTGTCGTTCAACAGATTTAAAGGCACACTACGCGGAATGCATTTCCAGACTGCACCATTTGAAGAAGCAAAGCTCGTACGCTGTACACGCGGGGCTATCTATGACGCCATCATTGACCTTCGCCCCGCTTCCCCAACATTCAGGCAGCACCTGGCGGTCGTTCTATCCGCCGATAACGGTAAGATGCTCTACGTTCCAGAAGGCTTCGCCCACGGCTTCCAAACGCTGGAAGACAATGCGGAAGTTTTCTATCAAATGTCTCAATTCTATTCCGCCGAATATTCGCGTGGCGTTCGTTGGAACGACCCCGCATTTGGCATCGAATGGCCTGCGGACCAACGAATAATTCTCGAGCGAGATCAGTCCTACCCCGACTTTGCCTACTAAAGTGAAGGCCTCAGTGAAAAGTACGGCGCAATTAAGCAGCGTCGATTTGGAGACTCTTGGAGCTGAGCTGCATGCTTTGATCGCCGAACTCTATCCAATCTGTCGCAGTATCACGGGGGAGGGCGTTCGAGAGACGTTGAGGTTGCTTCAGCGTCACATCGACATCTCGGTGCACGAAGTTCCCACCGGAACCCCAGTTTTTGACTGGACAGTGCCCCCCGAATGGAACATTCGAGACGCCTACGTAAAGAACTCTCGAGGTGAGCGAGTTATCGATTTTCAGAAATCTAACTTACACGTTGTTAACTACAGCGTTCCTGTGCACGAAAAAATGTCGCTGGCGGCGCTCAGGCCCCACCTTTTCACACTGCCGGCCAACCCGGACTGGATTCCGTATCGCACCAGCTATTACAAAAAGACTTGGGGATTTTGTCTCAGCCACAAACAGTTCCTCGAGCTGAGCGAAGACGAATACGAAGTATGTATCGACTCAACGCTGGCGGATGGTCATTTGAGCTACGGTGAGATGTACCTTCCAGGCGAAACAGCCGATGAGATCTTAATATCGACTCATATTTGCCATCCATCTTTAGCAAATGACAATCTGTCCGGGATTGCCGTCGCATCTTTTCTTGCCCAGCATCTCGCCCAATCTGAGCGAAGATATTCGTATCGCTTCCTCTACATACCCGGCACGATTGGCGCCATTACTTGGCTGTGTAGGAATGAGTCTGGGGTTTCGAGGATAAAGCATGGACTCGTGCTCGCTGGTGTGGGAGATTCAGGACCGTTGTCCTACAAAAAAAGCCGACGCGGCAACACGGAAATCGACCAAGCGGCAATCCACACTCTTCGTCACTTCGCGCCGGAAACTCAAGTTTTGGACTTCTCGCCGTACGGCTATGACGAACGGCAGTATTGCTCGCCAGGATTTAATCTGGCTGTTGGTCGTTTGTCTCGCACTCCCCATGGCACGTTCCCTGAGTACCACACTTCGGCCGACAACTTGAGCTTTGTTCAGCCCCGCTCGCTTGCTGAGTCCTTCAAGGCATGTTTCGCGATCCTTTCTATCTTGGAAAGAAATCGCACCTACATAAATACGAGCCCCAAATGTGAGCCCCAACTCGGAGCGAGAGGCCTTTATCGCGCAATCGGCGGAGCTACCGATAACACGGCCGAATTGGCAATGCTGTGGGTTTTGAATTTGTCCGATGGCTCACACAGTTTATTGGAGATCGCTGAACAAGCCCACCTCGCTTTCGATTCGATCCATCGAGCGGCTGCGGTGCTGTTTGAGCACGGCCTACTCAAAGAGTGTGTAGGCGAACGAGCGACGAGCGTGCTCGAGTTTGCTTCTGAGAAGGCCCACGGAATTTGAATTGCGCCCGAGAGCAATAAGTAATTGGAGTCTCGAATGCTGGCGGAGGGAAAGCAGATGTCGATAGCTACAATTGGGGAAACTAAATGGCTTGAAGCTGGCAAGTTCCAGCCGTTCGGCCACGGCTGATAATTCAGGTATGCCGCTCTGCCGATTCTGCGGTACGCCGCTCCGGCAGACATTGGTGGATCTCGGGATGTCACCCTTATGCGAGAGCTATGTTTCTGCAGAACGCCTCAATCAAATGGAGCCATTTTACCCCTTGCATGTGCGTGTATGCGGCGAGTGTTTTCTTGCGCAGCTCGACCAATACGTGAGCGCTGAAAGCATTTTTAGCGATTACGCATACTTCTCTTCGTTTTCGGACAGCTGGCTCGAACATGCGAAGAACTACGTAGAACAGATGACAGCTCGCTTCCAACTGAAGGCGAGCAGCCTCGTTGTTGAGGTCGCCAGTAACGATGGGTATTTGCTTCAGTACTTCGTCACTAAGCAAATTCCAGTGCTCGGGATCGAGCCGGCTGCGAACGTCGCGGCAGTAGCGGTCGAGAAGGGCGTGCCATCTCTCGTCAAATTTTTCGGCAGGACTACGGCCCTGGAGTTGGTCGCCCAAGGCAAACGGGCCGATTTGCTGCTGGGAAACAACGTCCTGGCGCAAGTCCCGGATCTGAACGACTTTGTGGCGGGAATGAAAATCCTGCTGGCGCCCAATGGCGTAATCACCGTCGAATTTCCCCATCTGATGCGCTTGATGGAAGAAAACCAGTTCGACACGATCTACCATGAACACTTCTCCTATTTCTCTTTTCTAACAGCGGAAAAAATCTTTGCGGCACATGGCTTGATACTTTTCGATGTCGAAGAGTTGAGCACACATGGCGGGTCCTTGAGGATTTACGCCCGCCATTCCGAAGACAGTTCCAAGCCGGTCACCGCCCGGGTCGAAGAGCTTCGGGCCCGGGAAGTATCCGCCGGATTCTCACGCCTTGATCGGTATCAGTCCTTTACGGAACAGGTAAAAGAAACGAAGCGAGCGCTTCTGGACTTTTTGATTCAGTCGAAACGCGCCGGCAAACAAATTGTCGGCTACGGCGCGCCTGGGAAAGGCAATACGCTGCTGAATTTCTGCGGAATTCGGAACGATTTCCTCGATTACACCGTGGACCGCAGTCCCCATAAGCAGGGAAAGTTTCTACCGGGTACGCACATTCCGATTCACCCGGTGGAGCGCATCAGGGAGACCAAGCCCGACTACGTGCTGATCCTGCCGTGGAATCTCAAGGACGAGATCATGAAGTTAAACGCGTACATCCGCGATTGGGGCGGCCGGTTTGTAGTTCCCATTCCGAAGGTGACGATCTTTCCATAATTGCAACCGACAGTGATCCGGCGGGAACCTTGTTCTGTTCCCGGTAAAGGAGATGGAGTCATGAAGGTCGTTCTTTTCTGTGGCGGGTTAGGATTGCGCATTCGCGACGCGGAAGATGTTCCCAAGCCGATGGTGCACATCGGCCATCGCCCGATACTTTGGCACGTCATGAAATACTACGCCCACTTTGGGCACAAGGATTTCATCCTTTGTCTGGGGCACCGCGCGGAAACAATCAAGAATTATTTTCTCAATTACAACGAATGTGCTTCCAACGATTTTGTTCTATCCGCCGGCGGAAGGAAACTCGAGCTCTTTAACAGCGATATTCAGGACTGGCGAATTACGTTCGCAGATACCGGCATAAATTCCAATATTGGCCAACGCCTTAAAGCGGTTGAGAAGTATCTTGAGGGCGAAGAAGAGTTCCTGGCGAACTACAGCGATGGCTTAACGGACATCTCTCTCAACGAACAGCTCGATCATTTTCATGAGCACGGCAAAATCGCCAGTTTTCTCTGCGTCCGTCCGAGCCTTAGCTATCATCTTGTTTCCCTGCGGGAGGGCGATGACAGCTTGGTCTCCGACATTCACCCTATCGACAATGGGAACGTAAGGATCAATGGCGGATTTTTCATCTTCAAGAAAAAGATTTTTGACTACATGCGAGACAAGGAAGAACTTGTCATTGAGCCGTTTCAAAGGTTGCTTGCAGAAAAGCAGTTGATCGGTTACGCCTACGATGGGTTCTGGGCGAGCATGGATACGTTTAAAGACAAGCAGCACCTAGAAAACCTATGCGTTCGCGGAGCCGCGCCATGGGAAGTCTGGAGGAGCGCTGCCCAGAATGGACACCATAAAACCGCTACTCCGGTCCATTGCGAATCGGCATGATTCCGCTGCAGCTACAACAATCTGAGGCGCCTCTCAAGATCCTTTGCCTGGGCTCGCATTCAGACGATATCGAGATCGGCTGCGGAGGGAGTATCCTCCGACTGCTGTCTGAGCATCAGCGGGTGGATATCACCTGGGTTGTATTCAGTTCGAATCATGAACGGGAGCAGGAAGCGCGTCATAGCGCCGAGCTTTTCCTTCATCAAGCGGCTCGAAAGGACGTAATCATTGAGCATTTTCGCGACGGCTTCTTCCCGTTCGACGGCGCGAAGATCAAGGACTTCTTCGAGAGTCTAAAGCGCCTTTCTCCGGATGTTATTTTTAGCCACAGTCGCAAGGACGCACACCAAGACCACCGTTTATTGGCGGAGTTGACCTGGAACACCTTTCGAAATCATTTAGTCCTGGAGTATGAGATTCCAAAGTACGACGGAGACTTGGGACAACCAAACTTGTTCGTACCGCTGGATCAAGAGACGTACGAAAAAAAAGTGGGTTACTTGATGGAAGCTTTCAAAACGCAGCGTGGCAAGCGCTGGTTTGAAAAAGAAACATTTCTCGCTCTCATGCGATTGCGAGGCATGGAGTGCAATGCTCCGAGTGGATACGCCGAAGGCTTTTATTCGCGCAAGCTCGTGATTTGAGTAACCAACGAGGACACGTTACCACGATATGAAGGACTTGAAGGAAAGAGCGATCCGCGGGGGTGCTGCCAAAGTCTTTGCCCAAGGGGCAGGTTTCGTCCTGCGAGTCGGATCCTTGATGGTGCTGGCACGCCTGCTTGACCCCAAGGATTTTGGGCTTGTAGGTATGGTTACCGCACTCACGGGAATCTTTACTCTGTTCAGAGATTTTGGACTGTCCGCGGCGACGGTGCAGCGGGCGGCCGTATCCGATGAGCAGATTTCGACGCTATTTTGGATAAACATTGTGGTCGGTGGCGTTCTTGCTTTCTTATTGGCTGCCATGGCGCCTGTCGTGGCGCGGTTTTATCATGAGCCGCACCTCTTCCGCGTAACTCTCGTTTTGGCTACGTCATTCATATTCAATGCAGCTGGTGTGCAACACTCCGCGCTTCTGCAACGGCAAATGCGATTCACGGCTCTGGCAACGATAGACATTATTTCGCTGACCGTCAGCACCTTCCTTGGGGTCGGCATGGCTTGGTCTGGCTTCGGGTATTGGGCTCTTGTGGCGAGTGCTGTAACTCTTCCATTTGTTACCACAATTTGCTTATGGCTAAGCAGTGGTTGGATACCGAGCAAGCCTCGTGTAGCCGTTGGAATTCATTCTCTCATTCGTTTCGGCGGCGGGCTTACGTTGAATAGCCTGATCGCCTATGTAGCTTACAATTTTGAGAAGGTTCTGCTGGGGCGTTTCTGGGGAGCGGACGCCCTGGGTATCTACGGCCGGGCTTATCAGCTCATCAACATCCCAACGGATAACTTAAACTCCGCGGTAGGCGAGGTTGCATTTGCAGCGCTCTCGCGAGTTCAGCATGATGCGAACCGCCTGAAGAGCTACTTTCTGAGGGGTTACTCGTTCGTTCTGGCCTTGACGATACCGATCACAATTGCCGTAGCTCTTTTCGCCCCTGACGTTATTGCCGTATTGCTCGGTCCGAAGTGGAAAGAAGCAGCGCCCATTTTTCGGTTGCTGGCGCCGACAATTCTGGTCTTTGCCCTCATTAATCCGATTGGCTGGCTGATTTTTGCCCTCGGCATGATCGGTAGGAGTTTAAGAGTCGCCGTAGTTTTTGCGCCCTTGGTGATTGCGGCCTACGTCATCGGATTGCGTTACGGACCTAAAGGCGTGGCTCTTGCTTACTCCACGGCAATGGTTCTGTGGGTCGTCCCGCATATCGCGTGGTGTTTGCACGGCACGGTAATTTCGCTCGCCGATATTGGACGAGTGGTAAGCCGGCCGTTATTTTCCGGCCTTGTCGCCGCCGGCCTCGCCTTTGGAGCGCAATCCGCTTGGGGCGGGTCGCTGACTCCCCTACCCAGGCTTGCGCTTGGCGCTACCATCCTGGTTGCTACGTATCTGGGCATGCTGCTTTATGTAATGGGCCAGAAACAAGTGTACGTGGACCTGCTTCGTGGCCTGACCAAACGTCCGCTCGATCGCGCTGAGGAGCTAGCTCCTGTATCGTAATGGGCCCTGAGCTAAATCACTTTAGTAGTTTCGACCACGACGACGAATATCTGACGATTAGTTCTTGAGCCAGAAGTATCTCCCCTGCCTCTACTATCCGGAGTACTCCAAGAGATGAATTCTGAGTCTCAGCCCTTCGTAAGCATCGTTACTCCCGTATATAACGGGGCGGAGTATCTCTCGGAATGTATTGAAAGCGTCCTCAATCAAACTTTCCAGAATTGGGAATACATAATCGTCAACAACTGCAGTACAGATGGGACATTGGAAATCGCAAATCGATACGCTGCCCAGGACCCCCGGATTCGGATTCATAACAATCAGCAGTTTCTGGATGTGATTGCGAATCACAATTCAGCTCTTCGCCAGATTTCTCCACAAAGTAAATATTGCAAGCTTGTATTCGCCGATGATTGGATTTTTCCGGAGTGTATTGAGCGAATGGTTGCCATCGCAGAGAAATTTACATCGGTGGGAATAGTCGGGGCCTACGTGTTGCAGGGCCGAGAGATCAAGTGTGCAGGGTTGCGTTACCAGGATGCCAAATTCGATGGCCGGGAAATTTGCCGCCAGCATCTTCTGAACCGCCTGTACGTGTTTGAATCGGCCAACGCTGTACTTTACCGTTCGGAACTGGTTAGGGAGAGGGCTGCGTTCTACAACGAAAAAAACATACATGCGGATACAGAGGCATGTTTCGCCCTTCTGAAAACCAATGATTTCGGTTTTGTCCATCAGGTCCTTACGTATACAAGGGTGCGCGAAGACTCATTGCGTTCAGTATCATCCGATCTCCAAACTCATTTTCCTGGAATGTTGCAGGTCCTGCTCGTTCACGGTCGAGATTACCTTACGGAGAAAGAGTTCGACCGTCTCTTTCGGCGACATATTTCCAGCTACTACAAATTCTTGGGCAAGTGCCTACTGCTCGGCCAAACCAAGAATCTGACTTATCACAAAAAGAAGCTGGCTGAGCTGGGAATTGGTTTTCGCTGGTGGCGATTTGCCTCGGGGACGCTTTCAACGGCCTGGAGCCTGGCCATGAATCCAAAATCGACTATCGAAAAGTTGACGAAAGGCTCGGATCAGTTGGATTTGGCCAGTCCTGGTTAATTCTTAAACACAATTGATCGCTGGCTCAAGCTGATGCCAGCATCAAGGTCATTTCAAGCACAGTCGAGATTGCAGTAGAGCTGCAGAAGGTATGTGTAGAAGCAAGCGCCAGCCGAAGGAGAGCACATCGTGTCGGCAGAGTTAAAGAGCACACCTTACATATATACGCTTCCCACTTCCGTTTCTTTCACCGGAAAGGGGCTCTTAGGTTACACGTTCGGCCCTTTGAAGCAAGAGGACCTGGAGGTGTACTACGTTGAGGTCGAAAAGGGGCACGATGTCTTCATGGTCAGCAAAAAAATCACTCGAACATATTATGTATTGGCTGGAAATGGGTATTTCACGATCGACAATCGCGAACATGAGGTCGGGCCCGGGATGCTCGTCGAGGTTCCGCCGGGCGTAGAGTATTGCTATTCAGGGAAAATGAAGCTGCTAGCCTTATCGAGGCCGCGCTGGTTCAGCGGTAATGACAAGTTTACGAAGTGGAATCCGGATGTCGTTGGCTCGAACGTCGCCTGGACGGCAGACCGCAAACCCTGGTTAAGACGTCTCGTGAGAGTGAGAATCTTCGGACGATCGCCGGCGACGGCATTCCGGCGATTGAATCAATGGTTGTGGGACAGACTACCCTCGGCCATTACCGATCTTCCTCCGGCGCACGCGTACGGCAACTTCCTACACTCCTTAGCCCGCCTACAAGAGATTCGTGCGCAGGCCTTTAGCACCTTTTTTCTTCGGAATCGGCCCCAATTGGAATTGATCCGGCGCCTTATAGATAAGAAGGACAAAGGCGAGACGGTGAGAATCGCAGTATTGGCCTGCAGCACCGGTGCGGAGGCCTATTCGGTGGCCTATACGGTCAGGTCGGCGCGCCCTGATTTGAGGCTCATTTTGAGTGCTGTCGATATTTCCAAACAGGCTGTGGAGTTTGCGAAGCGCGGAGTGTACTCGACGACGGACGCGCAGTTGTCGCCAACAGAGATTCTGTCACGCATGACCGCCGCTGAAGTGGCGAGCATGTTTGAGAAAGACGGAAATAGCGTAACGGTGAAATCGTGGGTCAAAGATGGAATTAATTGGCACGTCGGCGATGCCGGCGACCCGGAGGTGATTGACGCTCTCGGGCCTCAGGATATTGTGGTGGCAAGCAATTTTCTCTGCCATATGGATGCGCCGCAGGCAGAGAGTTGTCTGCGCAATATCGCGCGGTTGCTGCGCCCGGGCGGACATCTCTTTGTGGCGGGAATCGATTTAGACGTGCGAACCAAGGTAGCGCGCGACCTCGGTTGGGATCCGATGCAAGAGTTGCTCGGGGAGATTCATGAAGGCGATCCATGCATGAGGAGTTATTGGCCGTGTCACTATGCCGGTCTTGAGCCGTTGGACAAAAGGAGAAGCGACTGGAAAATCCGCTATGCCGCGGCGTTTCAGACGAACTCTGTGCAGAACGCATCCTCGCAAAAACGCGAAACGGAACCTGTTACAGCATAAGGCGTTCAGATCATTGCGGCGGCGACGAGTCCATTCATGGTAATCGGTATTCTGGATCATATGGGGTATGGCAACTTGGGGGATGCAGCCACTCAGGACGTGGCAATCGCGAACATTCGGAAGCGTCTTCCGGATGCGCGACTGGTTGGTTTTTCCTTCATTCCTGATGACACGACGGAGAGACATGGTATCCCGAGTTACCCCATTCGCTGGTCTTACCCACGATCGGCAACATCGGGAGATTCAAGCAGTGACGGAAGCATCGCTGGATCGAAGCTCAAATCAACGTTGAAAGCTCTCCCGTTCATATACTTCTGGGCCAAACCTTTGCACGACCTGATTCAGGAACTCATGTTCTGCGGCCGCTCTTATAAGGTGCTCAGAGGCCTGGACGTGCTCATCATCTCGGGCGGTGGACAACTCAGCGACTTGTGGCGCGGACCGTGGTCTCATCCCTACACAATTCTCAAGTTTTGCCTTCTGACGAAACTTGCCGGTAAGAAGGTATATTTTTTAAACGTCGGGGCCGGACCACTGGCTCATCCTTTGAGCAAGCTGTTTGCCAGGTATGCTGTAGAACTCGCCGATTATCGATCCTTTCGTGATGAAGACTCGGACAGCTTGGTGAGAAGCCTTGGCGTCAAATCGGGAACTCGCGTTTATCCCGACCTGGTCTACGGACTCGAGGTTGAGGAATTCTCAAGAAGGAAACCGATCGTCTCCTCTGTGCGAGTCGTCGGAATTAACCCGATGGGCTTTTGTGACCCAAGAATCTGGCCACGAAAGGACCAACTCGTCTATAACGAATACCTCGACAAGATAGTCCGGTTCACGTTATGGCTGTTGGAGCACGGCCATCATGTTCGAATGTTCACGACCGAGACCAGCGTGGATAAATACGCAATGGAAGATTTGAGAACTCGTTTAACACCGCTGGTCGACTCCGAGGTACTGTCCGAGATGTTTCGGCCTCCCAGCAAAAAGGTTAGAGATGTCCTGCAGGAGATATCGGAGTTTGACTTTATTGTGACTTCGAAATACCACGGTATCATCTTCTCCCAGGTGCTCGGTAAGCCAGTAATTTCGCTGAGCTATCACAGGAAGATGGATTTTGCTATGAGGGCAGCGGGACAGGCTCGGTTCTGCGCAGACATCGAACGCTTCAGTCTTGATTGGCTCATCGAGGCCTTTCGTTTGTTAGCTGACGGGGACAGCGCCTCGAGCGTTGCGGCCGTGGTGGAGAGTTACTCTGCCATATTGTCGCGGCAGTTCGACGAGCTTTTCAAGCCTGGTAGGGCCTCGATGGCCGCCACTCCTCGCTCTTCATTGGTCGAGAGCTCATAGCTTGTTCATGCTCGGTCGCAGTTATTTTCAGAGCAGCTCGGGTCTCCGTTGCAGATTAAAAAGAATGGAACTACGTTCTTAAGCGATGAATCGGGCCGATCGACTTGCGAGTAGTGCTGTCCTGGTGACCGGTGGTAGCGGCTTCATCGGCGAGCATCTTTGCTGCCGCCTCAAGGCCAGCGGTGCGATCGTCCACGTAGTTTCACGTCGCTTGTGCCCGTCGCACCGTGAGCACTTTCGATGGTGGAACGCAGATCTAAGGGATGTCTCCGCCGTCCAACAGGTATTCCGGGCGGTGCAGCCCCGGATTGTTTTCCATTTGGCCAGTCACGTGGCCGGAGCTCGTCAACTCGAAATGGTTCTGCCAACCTTTTACGATAATCTTGCGAGCACGGTGCATGTTTTAACTGCCGCCGCCGAGGTGAGGTCTGAACGGACAGTATTGGCGAGTTCCTCGGAGGAGCCTCTGGGCCTCGAACGAAACCCCGTGCTCCCCATATGCGGCAGCCAAATGGGCAAGCAGCATATATGGACGCATGTTTAACCAACTCTTTCAGACTTCTGTGGTGATGCCTCGAATTTTTATGACGTATGGCCCGAAACAAAAAGATATGCAGAAGCTTGTGCCATTCGTGATTAGCAACCTGCTCCGCGGCGAGGCTCCGCCTCTAAGCAGCGGTCGCCGGCGGGCAGACTGGATCTATGTCGACGATGTTGTTGAAGGCTTGCTGAGGGCTGCGGTGACCCCGGGAATTGAGGGCTGCGCATTCGATCTCGGCCGTGGTTCGCTCGTATCCGTTCGCGAGATCGTCGAACAGATTGCGAACATTGCTGGCGGTAGCGCCAAACCGGCATTCAACAAGCTGCCTGATCGCCCATTTGAACAAGAGCGCGCTGCGGATACATCGTTCTTGTTGAACAGGTTGGGATATCAACCTCAAACTGAGCTGAAACAGGGTCTCGAAAATACCGTCAGTTGGTACCGGAAGCAATTCGAGGCGACTACGGATAGTTCGACGAGAGATGCCGCCCGTGAACAGAAAGTGCGTTAGTTCTGATTGTGGTTTTAGCTGATTGGAATTCTAGTCTGCCGCCGAAATCATTAATCACGGAACGATGGAGCTGGGTAATATGAGCCGTTACGCATCGGTGTGTGTGCTCACTGTAATGGTCGCTTGTGCTCTGGCAGTACACTCAAATTCCACACTTGCAGCGCAAGGTCCTCCTGCCGGGAGCGCTGTCCAGGCGCATGCCGCCGTTTCCGAGCAAAAAGAAGATAAAAAGGCGGCATTTGGGCCGGACGCACCCGTCATCACGATTGAGGGCCTTTGCGACAGTCCGTCAGCTGGCAGACCAGCAAATAAGAACTGCAAAACCGTCATCACGCGAGCTCAATTTGAAAAAATAATCGAGGCGATCCAGCCGGGAATGCCCGAACGAGCCCGCCGAGATTTCGCTCTCCGCTACGTCGATTTTTTAGTCATGAGCAAGAAGGCGCAAGAGATCGGACTCGACAAGGGCACGAGCTACGAAGAACAAATGAAACTCGCTCGGATTCAGATCTTGTCCAAGGAGTTCACCCAAACTCTTCAGAAGAAAGCGTCAGAGATTTCCGACCAGGATATTGCCGAATACTACCGCATCAACAAGGCAAAATTTGAGACTGCGGAGATGGATCGAATCTATATCCCCAAGACTCGACGCTCCGTTTCTTCCCCGGATACGACGTTGAGCGACGCCGCTAAACAGCAGTCGGAAGAATTGATGAAAGAGGAATCCGATAAGTTGCATAAACGCGCGCTGGCTGGAGAAGAGTTGTCCAAACTGCAAGCGGAGGCTTACGAAGTTGCGGGAATTACGAGCGCTGCGCCGAATACGAGTATGAAAATTCGGCGCATCTCGTTGCCGTCGAACGAAGTCTCGGTCATGGACTTGAAACCGGGAGAAGTTTCACCAGTTCTGAGTGACGGTAATGGGTACGTAATCTACAGGCTCAAAACGAAGGAAACACTGCCTCTGGATCAGGCTCGCCAAGAGATCGAGGCAACGCTTCGCTATCAGCGTATCCAAGAAGAAATGGACCGCATTCAGGATTCCGTGAATTCCACTCTTGCTGAGGGATACTTTCTCCCTGGCACCCCCAAGTGACTGAGCCCCTTGAATGAGGGCGACAGTGGATTCGAGGGTTTGCGAAGAATGAGCAAATCAGGCCCAGTAGGGGTTGATCTCCCAGCTGTAAGTCGCAACCGCTTGCTTGGTTTCATCTTGGCGAGCTTGCTTCCTCCGGCATTCGTCTGGATCACCATGCACTCGCTCGTCGTTAATACCATCAGAAGTGATACGTATTCGCACATTCCGTTGATTCCGGTGGTGAGTTTCTATCTCATCTATCTGGATAGAAAACGGGTTTTTGCGAACTCGTCGTCCGGGTGGAGGGTTGGGACTCTGCCGTTGCTTGCCGCTCTGTTCTGCTTTGTTTTCGCGCAACTGAATGGCCTCGCAACTGCTCCAGAGAATGTAGTTTCGGTCGAGGCGCTAGGCATTGTGCTGGCCTGGGTGGCTGTTTTTGCTTTTTCCTTCGGTTGGAAGTCTCTCCGGGCAGCAAGTTTCCCTTTCTTGTTTTTATCATTTATGGTGCCGATACCTGAACCTATCCTCGGCCGCACGATTTTCTTGCTTCAGGAAGGAAGTGCGAGTGTAGCGGCATTTCTATTTAACCTCTTCGGGGTTCCTTTTCTTCGGCAGGGATTTGATTTTGCGTTGCCGGGCGTTACGATTCGCGTCGCGGAAGAGTGCAGCGGAATCCGCTCTACTTTAGCGCTGCTAATCATGTCCGTCTTGGCAGTGCATATGTTCTTACGAAGATTTTGGTCAAAGGCGCTTCTCTGCGTTCTTGTCATCCCCCTCGCCTTGTTTAAGAACGGCTTGCGTATCGTGACCCTCTCAATGCTCTCCATATATGTTGACTCTGGTTTTCTTCACGGCCGGCTTCATCAATATGGAGGGATCGTTTTCTTTGGAACTGCCCTAGTCCCGCTGGCGCTGCTTCTCTTGTTCATTCAGAAGAATGAAAGCCCGAACGGACGGGCAGGAGACCTCGTGCGGATCTCGTGAACGAGATACCCGCGTTTCTTCAATCAGGCTTGAGATTTCCCCCCTAGATTCCTTTTTCCCTCCTAGTTGAACAGTCAGTTTATGCAAAAGCTGGCACTTCGTCCGCTTGGCTTGGCCAGGCTCGCCTTGCAGTATTCTTCCAACTACTTCCGCAGATATGCCTCGGCTCACCTAATCGCCGTCGGAGCCCTCGCGCCTGAAGTTGCAATTTCCTCGGTACGTACCCACGAATAGCACCGTTGCTCGCCAGCAGCAGTTGAACTCGTACGGCCCAGTGGGCATTAGCTTTACGAGGGTGGATAGTGGCACACCTGAACTGACCTGGAAGTGAAACAGCAACGATAGGAAAAACTTTGCACTTATGGCTGCGATCACCTTGGAACTTTGTGCGGCCATGCTTGCGGCTAAGTTATGGCTTTGCAGTTGGTTAGAGCTATCGAAGCCCTCAAGTCCTGCGGAGGGTCCTTTCTCTTCTTTTGGCAGCGGTATTGCTGAATTCGGGTCAGCAATGAGTGGTCACGTCGAACAGCCTAGCTGGACGAGCGCCTGCGTCAATTCAACGATGCACGGCTGTACCTCCTTGTGAAAGAGACCATTGAGCTAGTTTATCGGCTCATCGATTACGGTTGGGAAGTCGGCGATTTACAGACCAAGCGACTCTTCCTTTCCATTTCATGTTGCAGCGACGACGGATTCTCCTTTGGAGACAGAGAATGAGCAGGAACATTCGACACATTGTTGGGGTTAGTCTGCTGGTTTTGTGTGGCGCGATTGCCGGGATGGGGCAGGTCTCGGTTCTGACGCAACACAATGATACGTCCCGCAGCGGACAGAACGTGAATGAGACGACTCTCAACACTGGGAACGTGAACAAGAATACGTTCGGCAAGCTTTTCTATCGCACGGTCGATGGCTTCATCGAGGCGCAGCCGTTGTATGTTCCCGGGCTCGTGATTCAAGGGGCGACCCACAACGTGGTGTACGTGGCCACCGAGCACAACAGCGTGTACGCGTTTGATGCGGACAACCCAAATGAGCCGGCGCCGTTTTGGCAGGTCAATCTGGGTACCAGCGTCCCCATGGAAGATATCTGCATCATCACGGGCGACACAAACCCTGGCGATTGTCCTTATTTCGACATCAGCCCGGAGATTGGCATTACCAGCACACCTGTCATCGATACAACCGCAGGAATTATCTACGTCGTGGCGAGGACGAAGAACACCAGCAACAGCACGTACCATTATTTCCTGCACGCCCTCAGTTTGACCACTGGAAGTGAAGAGCTCGGCGGCCCCATGGAGATTACCGGGCAGGTAAGCGGCACAGGCATTACGAGCGTGGGTGGCATAGTTACGTTCGATCCAAGCTACGTAAACCAGCGTCCCTCTCTACTTCTGGTCAACGGAGTTCTCTACATCGGCTTTGGTTCGGTGGGTGACATCGGTCCCTATCACGGCTGGTTGATGAGTTATAACGCCACTACCCTGCAGCAAGAGGGAATTTTCAACGTCACGCCGAACGGCTCGGATGGCGGAATTTGGTCGGCAGGACAGGGTTTGGTCGCCGATTCGTCGAATAACGTTTACGCGATAACTTCGAATGGCGATTTTACGGCCAACCAATCCGGCGGAACAGATTACGGCGACTCTTACGTGAAGTTCACTAGCCCCAGTCTCACCGTAGGCGATTATTTCACGCCCGACGATCAGGGAATGCTGAGCGCGGATAATACGGATTTGGGATCGGGCGGCCCGATGTTGATGCCCGGAACTTCCTTACTCGTGGGCATGGGCAAAGATGGAATCCTTCGAGTTGTAAATACGGCTAATATGGGCAAGTATAACTCCGGCGCCGACAATGATGTGCAGGAGTTTACGGTAGCTTCGGCGCCGTTTTTCAGTTCACCCATCTTCTGGAATAGCCCTAACCATGGTCCCTTAATCTACGTCTGGGCACCTGGGGACTACCTGAAGGCCTTCGCGTTCAGCGGATCGCTGTTCAACACCACCCCCGCATCGGAAGGTACGGTTCAGAATGCAGGTGGATTTTCCAATGCTGCTGCCATGGCTGTTTCTTCCAACGGCAGTTTGACAGGTACGGGAATCCTGTGGACATCGCGAAGTATCTCTGGAACGGCAAGCGACGGGCCACCAGTGACAGGAATAGTCAGTGCTTACGACGCCACAAATCTAACGACTGAGCTGTGGGACAGTACACAGAATCTGACGCGGGACGATGTTGGGAACTATGCAAAGTACAATCCGCCCACAGTCGCGAATGGAAAGGTGTATGTCGGTTCGTTTTCCGGGCAACTGCAAGTTTATGGCTTGAACCCTCCGGCCTTTCAAGGAGTTCAGTTTGTTCAGGTGGCTTCAGCCACGCCTCAATCCAGTACAGCCTCGGTTCCTGTAGCGTTTACGCGAGCGCAAACCGCGGGTGACCTGAACGTTGTCATCCTAGGCTGGAATGATACGACTGCGACAGTGCAGTCGGTGACTGATTCTGCGGGGAATACATATACCTTGGCGGCCGGTCCGATCACCGGCACGGGCTTGAGAGAATCGATTTATTACTCGAAAAATATCCTGAGCAGTGCTTCAAACACCGTCACGGTAACCTTTAGCCAGGCCGCAACTAAGCCTGATGTTCGCATTTTGGAATACAGCGGGGTTGACACTTCGAACCCGTTGGATGTGTCCACGGGCGCGAGTGGAAGCGGCTATGTTGCCGATAGCGGCTATGTGTCGACGAAGGCGGCAAATGAACTGATCATCGGCGCCGACATGGTCAGCGGGAACACGACGATCATGGCTGGTGCGCCCTTCACGATTCGGGCGATCACTCCGACCGATGCGGATCTGGCAGCCGATCGCGTCGTCAATGTGCCTGGAAGTTATGACTCTTGGGCCCCTTTGACTGCTTCCGGACCATGGATCATGCAGGTGGTGACGTTCCGCTCGGCAACCGCGAGTACCGTTCCTTTTGTGACGGGTGTAAGCCCGAGCGCTGGTGCGGTGACGGGTGGCACAGCGGTGACGATTACGGGGATGGACTTTGCGGCGGGCGCTACGGTGACATTTGGTTCCGCAGCAGCGACCAATGTGGTGGTGGTGAACAGCACGACCATCACGGCCACCACTCCAGCCGGCAGCGCGGGTGCGGTGAACGTGACCGTGACGAATTCCAGTGGACAGAGTGGGAGCCTGGCCAGCGCATTTACGTATGTTGCGCCACCGACGGTGAGCAGTGTCAGCCCGAACAACGGGTCGACGTCCGGCGGAACGGCGGTAACGATCACGGGGACGAACTTTGTGTCGGGCGCGACGGTGACGTTCGGCTCGGCGGCAGCGACTAATGTGGTGGTAGTGAGCAGCACGACCATCACAGCCACAACCCCAGCCGGCAGTGCCGGTGCGGTGACGGTGACCGTTACGAGCAACGGGCAGAGTGGAAGTCTGACGAATGGGTTCACCTATGTAGTGAGGCCTACGGTCAGTAGTGTGTCGCCCAGCAGTGGTGTAGCGGCAGGCGGCACTTCAGTGACGATCACGGGGACGAACTTCGGGTCGGGCGCGACGGTGACGTTTGGCTCGGCGGCGGCGACCAATGTGGTGGTGGTGAGCAGCACGTCAATTACAGCCACAACTCCAGCGGGGGCTGCCGGTGCGGTGACGGTGACGGTCACGGTGAGCGGGCAAAGCGGCAGCCTGACCAACGGGTTCACTTATGTTGGCCTGCCCACAGTGACCAGCGTAAGTCCGAATAACGGGCCGGCGACAGGCGGCACTGGCGTAACGATTACCGGCACGAACTTTGGGCCTGGCGCAACGGTGACGTTTGGCGCGGCGGCAGCCACCAACGTAGTCGTGGTCAGCAGCACCTCAATCACGGCCACGACGCCCGCCGGAAGTGTCGGTGCGGTGACGGTCACGGTGACCAACATTGGGTCGCAGAGCGGGAGTCTGGCCAATGGGTTCACCTACAACGCGGCAGTGGCTATCAGTTTCAGCCAGGTGGCTTCCTCCACGCCGCAATCGCCGACTGCGACCGTGACGGTGGCCTACCCTGCCGCGCAGACGGCGGGAGACCTGAACGTCGTGGTGGTGGGCTGGAACGATACGACCTCGACGGTGCAGTCGGTGAAAGACAGCGTGGGGAACACCTATAGTCTGGCCATCGGACCGACGAGCGGCTCGGGAATGAACCAGTCGATCTACTATGCGGCGAACATCAGCGCCGGCAGCAACACGGTGACGGTAACATTCAGCCAAGCGGCGGCTTATCCCGATGTGCGCATTTTGGAGTATCGGGGTGTGACGACGCTGGATGCGAAGGCTGGGGCGAGCGGAAGCAGTGCCACAGCCAGCAGCGGGGCGGCCACCACGACGAGCGCGAACGAGCTGATCTTTGGCGCGAATATCGTAGCGACGACCACGACTGCGGCTGGGACCGGGTTCACATCTCGGATCATCACGGTGCCGGATGGAGACCTAGCCGAAGATGAGGTTGTGACGACGGCGGGCAGCTACAGTGCCACGGCAACGTTACAGTCGGGCGCCTGGATCATGCAGATGGTCACCTTCTCGGCTGTTTCTGGTCCGGCGCCGACGGTGAGCAGTGTGTCATCCGAACAACGGGACGACTGCGGGCGGAACGTCGGTGACGATCACCGGGACGAACTTTGCCGCTGGCGCGACGGTGACATTTGGCAGTTCGGCGGCGACGAATGTGGTGGTGGTGAACGGCACCACGATCACGGCGACAACTCCGGCCGGGGGCGCGGGTGCTACAACCGTGACGGTGACCAACACGGGTGGGCAGAGCGGGAGCCTGGCCAGTGCATTTACGTATATTGCGCCGCCCACGGTCACGAGTGTGTCACCTAACAACGGTCCGGCGGCAGGCGGGACGGCAGTGACCATCACGGGTACGAACTTTGCGGCGGGCGCCACGGTGAAGTTTGGGAGCACTGCGGCGACGAACGTGACTGTGGTGAACAGCACCACGATCACGGCCACAACTCCAGCCGGCAGTGTCGGTGCGGTGACGGTAACCGTGACTAACAGCAATGGGTTGAGTCGGAAGCTTGGCCAGTGGATTCACTTATGTTGTGCCGCCGACGGTGAGCAGCGTCAGCCCGAACAACGGGTCGACGTCGGGCGGGACGGCGGTAACGATCACGGGGACGAACTTTGTGTCGGGCGCGACGGTGACGTTCGGTTCGGCGGCAGCGACCAATGTGGTGGTGGTGAACAGCACGACGCATTACGGCCACGACTCCGGCCGGCGCTGCCGGTGCGGTGACGGTGACAGTGACCAATGTTGGATCGCAGAGCGGAAGTCTGGCCAATGGGTTCACCTATGTGGTTAGGCCCACGGTGAGCAGTGTGTCAGTCCGAACAGCGGTCTGGTGGCCGGTGGAACGGCGGTGACGATCACGGGGACGAACTTTGCTGCGGGCGCGACGGTGACGTTTGGAGCGACGGCAGCGACGAATGTGGTGGTGGTGAACAGCACGACCATCACGGCGACGACCCCAGCCGGCAGCGCCGGTGCGGTGACGGTGACGGTGACGGTGAGCGGGCAGAGCGGCAGTTTGACCAATGGGTTCACCTACGTGGTGCCGCCGACGGTGACCAGTGTGTCACCGAATAACGGTCCGACGACGGGTGGCACGGCGGTAACGATCACGGGGACGAACTTTGTGTCGGGCGCGACGGTGACGTTTGGCGCGGCGGCAGCGACGAACGTGGTGGTGGTGAGCAGCACGAGCATCACGGCCACGACCCCGGCGGGCAGTGCCGGTGCGGTGACGGTTACGGTAACGGTGAGCGGGCAGAGCGGGAGTCTGAGCCAGTGGGTTCACCTATGTGGTGAAGCCCACGGTGAGCAGTGTCAGTCCGAATAGCGGTGTGGCGGCAGGCGGGACGTCAGTAACCATCACCGGGACGAACTTCGCGGCGGGCGCGACGGTGACGTTTGGGAGTACGGCAGCGACGAACGTGGTGGTGGTGAACAGCACCACGATCACGGCGACGACTCCAGCCGGCACTGCCGGTGCGGTGACCGTGACGGTCACAGTCAATAGCCAGAGTGGAAGCCTGACAAACGGGTTCACCTACGTTGGGCAACCCACAGTCACCAGCGTGAGCCCGAACAACGGGCCGGCGGCAGGTGGCACTGGGGTGACGATTACAGGAACGAACTTTGCCTCCGGCGCGACGGTGACATTTGGGAGTACGGCAGCGACGAACGTGGTAGTGGTGAACAGCACGACCATCACGGCCACCACGCCGGCGGGAAGCATCGGTGCAGTGACGGTGACGGTGACCAACATAGGATCGCAGAGCGGGAGTCTGACCAATGGGTTCACCTACAACGCGACAGTGGCCATCGGTTTCGGCCAGGTGGCTTCGTCCACGCCGCAATCGCCCACGGCGACGGTGACAGTGGCCTACCCGGCCGCGCAGACGGCGGGAGACCTGAACGTCGTGGTGGTGGGTTGGAACGATACGACCTCGACGGTGCAGTCGGTGAAAGACAGCGTGGGGAACACCTATAGTCTGGCCATCGGACCGACGAGCGGGTCGGGGATGAACCAATCGATCTACTATGCGGCGAACATCAGCGGCCGGCAGCAACACGGTGACGGTGACGTTCAGCCAGGCGGCGGCTTATCCGGATGTGCGCATTTTGGAGTATCGGGGTGTGACGACGCTGGATGCGAAGGCTGGGGCGAGCGGGAGCAGTGCGACAGCCAGCAGTGGAGCGGCAACAACGACGAGCGCGAACGAGTTGATCTTTGGCGCGAATATTGTAGCGACGACCACGACTGCGGCAGGGACCGGGTTCACATCTCGGATCATCACGGTGCCGGATGGTGATATTGCCGAAGACGAGGTAGTGACGACGGCGGGCAGCTACAGTGCCACGGCAACGTTACAGTCGGGCGCCTGGATCATGCAGATGGTCACCTTCTCGGCTGTTTCTGGTCCGGCACCGACGGTGAGCAGTGTGTCATCCGAACAGCGGGACGACTGCGGGCGGAACGTCGGTGACGATCACCGGGACGAACTTTGCCGCTGGCGCGACGGTGACGTTTGGCAGTTCGGCGGCGACGAATGTGGTGGTGGTGAACGGCACCACGATCACGGCGACAACTCCGGCCGGGAGCGCGGGTGCTACAACCGTGACGGTGACCAACACGGGTGGGCAGAGCGGGAGCCTGGCCAGTGCATTTACGTATATAGCGCCGCCCACGGTCACGAGTGTGTCACCTAACAACGGTCCGGCGGCAGGCGGGACGGCAGTGACCATCACGGGTACGAACTATGCGGCGGGCGCCACGGTGAAGTTTGGGAGCACTGCGGCGACGAACGTGACTGTGGTGAACAGCACCACGATCACGGCTACAACTCCAGCGGGCAGTGCTGGTGCAGTGACGGTAACGGTGACCAACAGCAATGGGTTGAGCGGGAGCCTGGCGAGCGGCTTCACCTACGTTGTGCCGCCCACGGTGAGCGGTGTCAACCCGAACAATGGATCGACGTCGGGCGGGACGGCGGTAACGATCACGGGTACGAATTTTGTGTCGGGCGCGACGGTGACATTCGGCTCGGCGGCAGCGACCAATGTAGTTGTCGTGAGCAGCACCTCAATTACGGCCACAACTCCGGCTGGCGCTGCCGGTGCGGTGACGGTCACGGTGACCAACGTTGGGTCACAGAGCGGGAGTCTGGCCAGTGGGTTCACCTATGTGGTGAGGCCCACGGTGAGCAGTGTGTCACCAAGCAGTGGTGTGGTCGCGGGGGGCACGGCGGTAACGATCACGGGTACGAACTTCGCTGCGGGCGCGACGGTGACATTTGGGAGCACGGCAGCGACCAATGTGGTGGTCGTGAGCAGCACGACAATCACGGCCACAACTCCAGCCGGCACTGCGGGTGCGGTGACAGTGACGGTCACGGTGAGCGGGCAGAGCGGCAGTTTGACCAATGGGTTCACCTACGTTGTGCCGCCGACGGTGAGCAGTGTGTCACCGAATAACGGTTCGACAACGGGTGGTACGGCGGTAACGATCACGGGGACGAACTTTGTGTCGGGCGCGACGGTGACGTTTGGCTCGGCGGCGGCGACGAACGTAGTAGTGGTAAGCAGCACGAGTATTACGGCTACGACTCCGGCGGGGAGTGCCGGTGCGGTGACGGTGACCGTGACGGTGAGCGGTCAGAGCGGGAGCCTGACCAACGGGTTCACCTATGTGGTGAAGCCCACGGTGACCAGTGTGTCGCCAAACAGTGGTGTGGTGGCAGGTGGGACAGCGGTAACGATCACCGGGACGAACTTTGCCTCCGGCGCGACAGTGACATTTGGGAGTACGGCAGCGACGAACGTGGTGGTGGTGAACAGCACCACGATCACGGCGACGACTCCAGCAGGCGCTGCCGGTGCGGTGACGGTCACGGTCACGGTAAGCGGGCAGAGCGGGAGTCTGACCAACGGGTTTACCTACGTGGTGCCGCCCACGGTGACCAGCGTGTCACCCAATAGCGGTCCGACGACGGGCGGAACGGCGGTGACGATCACGGGTACGAACTTTGTGTCGGGCGCGACGGTGACGTTCGGCTCGGCGGCAGCGACGAATGTGGTGGTGGTGAGCAGCACAACCATCACGGCCACAACCCCAGCCGGCAGTGCCGGTGCGGTAACGGTTACGGTGACGGTGAGCGGGCAAAGCGGGAGTCTAGCCAGTGGGTTCACGTATGTGGTGAAGCCCACGGTGAGCAGTGTGTCGCCCAGCAGTGGCGTGGTGGCAGGCGGCACTTCAGTGACGATCACGGGGACGAACTTCGCGTCGGGCGCGACGGTGACGTTTGGCTCGGCGGCGGCGACTAATGTAGTTGTGGTGAGCAGCACGTCAATTACGGCCACAACCCCAGCGGGCGCTGCCGGTGCGGTGACGGTGACGGTCACGGTAAGCGGGCAGAGCGGGAGTCTGGCGAGCGGGTTCACTTACGTAGGGCCACCCACGGTGACCGGTGTGAGTCCCAATAACGGTCCGGCGGCAGGCGGCACAGGGGTAACGATCACGGGTACGAACTTCGCCTCGGGCGCGGCGGTGACATTCGGCTCGGCGGCAGCGACCAATGTGGTGGTGGTGAGCAGCACGAGCATTACGGCCACGACTCCGGCGGGTAGCGTGGGCGCCGTGACGGTGACGGTGACCAACATAGGATCGCAGAGCGGGAGTCTGGCCAACGGGTATACCTACAACGCGGCAGTGGCTATCGGTTTCGGCCAGGTGGCTTCCTCGACGCCGCAATCGCCCACGGCCACGGTGACGGTAGCGTACCCGGCGGCGCAGACGGCGGGAGACCTGAACGTGGTGGTGGTGGGCTGGAACGATACGACCTCGACGGTGCAGTCGGTGAAAGACAGTGTGGGGAACAGCTACAGTCTGGCGATCGGGCCGACGGCGGCCTCGGGGATGAGCCAATCGATCTACTATGCGGCGAACATCAGCGGTGGCAGCAACACGGTGACGGTGACGTTCAGCCAAGCGGCGGCCTATCCGGATGTGCGCATTCTGGAGTATCGGGGAGTGACGGCGCTGGATGCGAAGGCCGGGGCCACGGGGAGTAGTGCCAGTGCCAGCAGCGGAGCGGCCACCACGACGAGTGCCAACGAGCTGATCTTTGGGGCGGATATGGTGGCCACAACGACCGGCGGGGCAGGGAGCGGGTTCACCTCGCGGATCATTACCGTTCCGGATGGCGACCTCGCCGAAGATGAGGTGGTGACGACGGCGGGCAGCTACAGTGCCACGGCGACGCTGAGCCCGGCGGGTGCTTGGGTCATGCAGATGGTTACCTTCATCGCTACCCCTGCTCCTGTGCCTACGGTGATTAGTGTGACTCCGAACAGCGGGTCGACAGCGGGTGGAACCTCGGTGACGATCACCGGGACGAACTATGCGGCGGGCGCCACGGTGACGTTCGGCTCAGCGGCGGCGACCAACGTGGTTGTGGTGAACGGCACCACGATCACGGCGACAAGTCCAGCCGGCAGCGCGGGTGCCGCAACCGTGACGGTGACCAACACAACTGGGCGGAGCGGGAGCCTGGCCAGTGCATTTACTTATATTGCGCCGCCCACGGTGAGCAGTGTCAGTCCGATCAGCGGGGTCCCGGCGGGCGGCACAGCGGTAACCATCACCGGAACGAGCTTCGCGGCTGGCGCGACGGTGACGTTTGGAGGTACGGCGGCGACGAATGTGGTGGTGAACAGCACCACGATCACGGCGACGACGCCGGCGGGCAGTGCCGGTCCGGTGACAGTAGTCGTAACCAACAGCAATGGTCTGACTGGAAGCTTGGCGAATGGATTCACCTATGTTGTGCCGCCGACGGTAAGCGGTGTCAGTCCGAACAGCGGATCGACAGCAGGCGGAACAACAGTGACGATCACAGGAACGAACTTTGCGCCGGGTGCCTCGGTCACGTTTGGCTCGGCCTCGGCGACCAACGTCGTGGTCGCGAATAGCACCACGATCACGGCTGTGGCCCCCGCGGGCAGCGCCGGAGCGGTAGCGGTGACGGTGACTGTTATCGGGCAAAGTGGAAGTCTCGCCAGTGGGTTTACCTACGTTATTACAAACATAGTTACAGCCCCGAGCAACTTTACCGGCTCACTGATGGGAACTTCAGTTCCGACTTATGTTTCTGGACAGGAGTATTACAACGCAACCGCTGGCAATTCGTTTACCACTGCGGCTTTCAACAGTACCGGTGCGGATCTTCTGGTCATGTTTTTGGGGACTCATAACATTACGACCTTTACGATTACTGATACTTTTGGCAACACCTGGCTGCCCTTGGCAGGGCCTGCTCGCAAAGTCGGAAATGCAGGCTACCCCATGGAAGGCGAATTCTTTTACGTCCCGAATGCAACCACTGGAGCGGGCCATACGATAACTGTTCAGGTTAGCCAGACCGAGCCTTTGATTGCGTCCATTGCCGCGCTGTCCGGAGACAACGTCTACTCACCGATAGATACCTATACTTCTATCGCTGGTGATAACGGCACACTTGCCAAATATATCGCTAGCGGCCCGCTAACAACGTCTCAGCCCAATGACTTGTTGGTCGGAATCGTTAAGGGTTACGGCAACAACACGTATACCGCGGGTACAGGATACACGTCGCAATCTGCGTCTACCGGACAGAATTTCAGCGCCGAGACCGGCATCGCCGCTAGCACGGGTACCTATGGTTCCAGCTTTACCGCCGCGAACAGCGATTTTTGGCAAACCGTTATGGCAGCCATAGCGCCAAAACCCAATGAAACCGTCCTGTCATGGACGGCAGCTGTGCCGTCCTCTAACGGCGGTCCTATTGCCAGCTATTTTATCGAAAGGTGTGCAGGCTTTGGCTGCTCCAATTTCAGCCAGATCGGCAGTGTCTCCGGCTCGACTCTGACGTACACCGACACATCCATCTCGTCAGGGACGATTTACAACTACCGAGTCCGCGCCGAAGACTCCAGCGGAACCTTCAGCGCTTATTCAAATGTTCAAGCGTTCAGCCCGATAATACCGCGCGTCGTTTCCAGCTTCGCTGCCACTCCAGCCAGAATGCTCAACTGGAATGCCTCGACAGAAAGTGGAGGGTCGATCAACCAATATTCCATCGAGAGATGCACCGGGCTCGGCTGCTCCAACTTTTCGCAGATTGCGACCACTTCGGCCACGTCTTACACGGACGCTTCCGCAGCGGCGGGAACGACCTACAACTACCGGGTCAGAGCCCAAGACGCCAACAACTTCTACGGTCCGTACTCGGCGGCGGCGACGGCCAGCATTCCGGCCTACTTCGATAATGCGGCGGACGGCGGAGACAACGGTGGAAGCACGACATCGCTCACTTACTCTTACACCGTCGGAACAAATTCCAACCGGCTCCTGCTTGTCAACTTAATGGGCGATGTGACGGCGGACGATATCTCCTCCGTGACATATGCCGGCGCACCAATGACTCTTGTTAACAAGGTTAAGACGCCCAGCGATAGATGGCACTATTTCTACTACTTGTTATCCCCGGCCTCGGGAACCAACAACGTTGTTATAACGGCCGCGAGTTCCCATTACCTGATCTCCGAAGCGGCGTCCTGGTACAACATAGCCCAATCTGGCCAACCTCTCGCGTCCACGACGAATACTCAGCAAGGAAATCCAGCCACGTCCATGACGATGTCTTTGCCGGCGAGTTCGAACGACGCGATCGTCGTGGAAAGTATGTGGGGATATACCGACGTCATCCCCTTTAGGGGCTCAGCACCTCTAGTGGTGAACCCGGGGTTCCTCAACAGTCTGGGAATGTTCTCGAGCGTGCCGTCGCCGGTCACTGAGGCCTACCCGGTGTCCATGACCAACACATGGGGCGCGCAGGCCGGGGCGTCGGGGGTCATGGCTTCATTCTCGCTCGCTTCAAACGGACCTGCCGGCATAACTTTCGACAATTCAGCCGATGGTGGAAACAACGGTGGCTCAACGGCGTCTCTGACTTATTCCTATACGGTGGGAAGCGGTTCCAATCGGCTTCTTGTTGTCAACTTGGTTGGTGATACGTCAGCGGACGATATTTCTTCCGTTACCTATAACGGCGCTCCGATGACCCTTCTGAAAAAACTTCAAGCCCCGTCGAACAACTGGCAATATCTGTACTACCTGCTTAATCCGTCCAGCGGTTCCCACAACATTGTTGTTACCGCGGCCAGTTCGCACTATCTCATCTCCCAGGCCGCATCTTGGTCTGACGTGAGCCAGTCAGGCCAGCCGGATGCTCTTACGACGAATACGGCGCCGGTCGGGAGTACATCTACCTCGACCTCCCTCACAACCATCGCGTCCGGATCATTGGTCGTACAAGGCGTTTGGTCTTTCGGACATCCGGCCGCTGGAACGGGCGCAACTCAGATCGTGGTGGACGCCGCGATCGGTGGAGCCGGAATTTTCGTAAGTAGTGGATCTCCGGTTTCCCCGGCCGGCAATGTCACCATGACGACGATCTCCGATGGCTCGATAAGCACTGGCGTCATCATGGCCTCGTTCGCCCCAGCGCCATAGCCCTGTTTCGGGCTGATTTTCGATCAGGGCGTTTTAGCTGTTTTGTACCTGCGTGAGCTTTTACCTCATTGGCGCCGGGCTTGGGCTGACGAATCAGAGGGCAGAGGCGGCGAAATCTTCTACCTCGGGGTCTTTCCTCATGTACTTTTTAAGAACGGGTTGCGAATCGTGGCCTTCTGAACGGCTAGCTTATACTCGACCCGTTTTGTTGGGGTTTCGTTTTTGAACGGGTGTGCAGGCGCGTCAAGTCTTCTGGCGCTATTCCTCTCATGTGTTCAGAAGAGATACGGAAGAACCGACCGGGTGTGAGACGACGCTTCCGGAGTTTGACCCGGCAAACTCATCGCCAGATCTATCGTTAGGCCTCAACGCTTTAGCATGACTTGTCTTCAGGTCGACGTCCGCCAATACTCCGCACATTCCCTCCGACCAATAGCTTCAAAGCTTCAAACGTAGTCCAGCCGTCCAATCGAGATAGGTGTCTCTAGAAAAAACCCAGTCCTGGGCAGGTTTGTCTGCGGCTTGGAATTTTCCGACAGAAGGTGGCAGCCGGACAAGCGACGAGCTAATCCAGGCAGCGGTAGCGGGACTAGGTGGAAACGAGCACGGGGCTCGGGCTCAGGTCGGGCCGCCCGAAGCTGTGATACTCGAAGCCCAGCTCCTTCATCTTCGCAGGCGACAGCATATTGCGGGCATCCAGGATTAGCGGCCTGGCCATCTCTCCGTAGACGCGCTGCCAATCCAGGTCGCGATACTCCTTCCACTCGGTGAGCAAGAGCAAGGCATCGGCCCCGCGTGCCGTCTGGTAAGGATCCGCCACGAACTCCACGCCTTTACTCAGGATCAAGCGAGCGCGCTCGATCGCCACGGGATCCGAGGCCCGCACCTTGGCGCCCTCGGCGATCAGGCGCCGCAGGACTTCAATTGCCGGGGCAAAACGAACGTCGTCTGTATTGGGCTTGAAGGCCAGACCCAGCACGCCAACGGTTTTATCCTTGACCACCCACAAAGCGCGCCGGACTTTCTCCACGAACTGCTCGACACGGCGTTTGTTTACCGCCTCGACTTCGTGCAGCAAAGTGAAATCGACGCCATGCTTTTCCGCCAGGCGGATGAACGCCTGGATATCCTTGGGCAGGCAGAAGCCTCCAAAACCCAGACCGGCGCTGAGAAAATGCGGCCCGATGCGCGGATCGAGCCCCATCGCGCGGGTGACCTCTTCCACGTTCCCGCCCAGTTTCTCGCAGAGATCGGCAATGAGATTGGCGTAGGAGATCTTCAAGCCCAGGAAGGAGTTCGAAGCGTGCTTGATCAATTCGGCGCTGGCAATGGTGGTCACGAGAAATACCGGAGCGGGCGACGGCGGACATTTCGGCTCGTGAACGGGGCAATGGAAGGTGCCCTCGAGGAAGGGCTTGTAGATTTCGCGCAATTGCCGCTCGGATTCCGCATCTTCCACGCCGACCACGATGCGGTCGGGATGAAAAAAATCGGCTACGGCGGTGCCTTCGCGCAAAAACTCGGGATTGGAGGCGACGCGAAGCCGAGCGCCATTCTTGCGGCCATAGACCTGCAGGGCGCGACGGAGTTCCTCGCCGGTGTGCGCAGGCACGGTGCTTTTCTCGATCACCAGCTTCGGCGAGCGCGCTGCCGCGGCGATCTGCCGCGCCACATTGTCGATTGCGGAAAGATCGGCTTCGCCCGAATCCAGCGGCGGCGTTCCCACGCAAATGAAAACAGCATCCGCTGCGCGAACCGCTTCCGCGCAATCGGACGTGAAACTGAGTCGACCGGCGGCAGTCGCGCTTTGCATCACGTGATCGAGGCCCGGCTCGTAAATCGGCAGGCGTCCCGAGTTCAGCATGTTGATGCGGGCCACGTCATTATCCGTGGCAACAACCTCGTGCCCAGCTTGGGCCAGGCAGCTTCCCGTCACCAAACCGACGTACCCGCAACCGATCACGGCAAGGCGCACGCTAACCTCCTCTTGTCCCGGCTATGTAAAGTACTCCGGCTCGGGACCTCTTAACCTTAGCCGGGGCCCTAGACTACGTTCAGGCCCAAGTCTGGGAGCACGTTTGCAACCAAAACCATTCTGATCCGTTCCCTAAACCACAGAAAATGCAAGGGATGTATGAGCAGAACCATCTGCTCCCTGTGAGTCGTCGTTTGTGTTCTCCGGACTTTACCTATTAATTCTCAAAATTTGGAACAAAGAGGAACATTTCTACCACCGCATTGGGCATCGGCTGGAGTCATTAAATACGTGCCAGCTATAAGCGCCTTGCACCGTTTAACTTGCGCATTTGACGTAGGAACAAACTACTTAACTAAGTTGAATTCTCCGGGAACTAGACATGCAGACGAAATACCGTAAAGAAATCTGCGTCAGCTGGAGTTGCGAAGAGCGCCTTTCTATGTACAAAACTCCGCCCAATCCAAGTTCAGTCATGCCTACCGACGAACGTTCAAGAACGTAGGGGCTGCAAACTGGTGCCTTTTGAGGTTGCCGCCCGCCTACTTCTTCTCTCTTGTATCTTGCATGTACCTGCCCTACGCGCCCAAACTTTGCCAGCTCGGACCAACAAACCCCAGCGCCCCTGAGCAACCTGTTGCGCCCTTTGGCCCCGAAGCCTCTACTGGATCGGGTCAGCCGCCGTATGGAATCGGAACCCAAGATTCAACTACACAAACGGAGCCCGATACTCATGCGCTCTCAGGCATTCAAAGCCTGACGACCGGGTCTGTGCGTCGCCTCACTGGAATCTTTGATCCCGGCCTTTACGTATCTGAACTTGGATATAGCGGATTGGCGGCAGCGCAATCCGGCACTGGCACCACGACTTCTGGGAGCACCATAGGGGTGACTCTCGACGCAGAAAAAAACTCGCACAGCTCCGACCTGGCGATCACCTACAAAGGCTCCGATACCTATTATTATCCATCCGCCTTTTATGGCCCCCGCAACATGCCTTCCCATAGTTTCGGGCTGTCGCTGGAAGCACACGCTATCGGCGATGGACCTTCCGATTGCGCGACAATTTCCTATATTCATGGCAGGCAGGTTTTGGCGGCGCCTTCACAGGCGGCCCCGCCCTCGAGACCCAGAATAGCCCGATCGCAGCTCTGCAACCGTCATTGAACCCGGTCGGGACAATCCTGACTGGCTTCGCCAGGCAGGTGAACAATTCAACCTCAGGCGAGGCGGACTACAGCTTGAGCCACAGGACGACGGTCACCATTTCGGGCTCATACGCCCTCTTGGACTTCGTTACCCCGGGATACCTCAACAGCCATAGCATCGATGCCCGCGCGGGTTACAACTACTCTCTCAGCTCGAAGAATACCGTCGCAGTCCTTTTGCAGTACGATCGCACTAGCTTCGGCGGAAGCGGAACTCTGTTTGATTCGGACCTGCTCCAGCCGTCTTTTGGCCGTAGGATCACAGGACGGCTCGCCTTCCAAGTCGCCGCAGGTCCCGAGCTGACTGTTTTTCGGACTTCCGGAGCTCCAGATAGACGCCAGCTTTCCTGGAGCGTATCAACCAGTCTTACTCACCAGACAGCTCGTACAGGCTACTCGATCTCCTATTTCCGCGGAGTGAGCCCTGGTTCTGGAGTATTTTTCGGCAGCGAAGCCAATACCCTGACGGCTTCGGCGAATCATCTAATAACGAGGTCCTGGTCGGCTTCAGTAAATGGCGGATACGCAGTGAATAACGCGCTGGTTTCGGTCGGAATTTTCGCACAGAACTTCAAAGACTGGTTTGCGGGAGCCAACCTTAGCAGGCAGATTGGTCGCCACGTTCACTTCGCGCTGACTTATCAATATCAGCAGCAGATCATGGCAGCGGGGCTTGTCCCGTCGCCAGTTGCGGAGTTATACCAGCCTATCAGGTCTTCGGCGTCACCCTGAATTGGCATCCCTTGTCGAAGGGCACCTAGCCGATCCAGGCCGAAACTAATCCCCGCCGACCTCTCAACCTCGATTGCTTGTTTGGCTCTTGTTCCGCTAACAGAGGTGTAGCTTTCTCCGATGGTAATCGGGTGGTTGCGCACCCTTTTTCCCTCAGCGCCAATTCAGAAGTCCAACCGTAAGATGAATGCAGCATTCTGCTGTCGCGTGAGGCCAGGTGAGTCTCGACGTGAAGATGACCGACGGAATTGCTTGCGAGAGATTCTTTTATGCGCCTTCAGAACCTGCCCTCGGAGATGGCGCCGGCTCATTTAAACGTGGCCATCTGCATGACCCAAGGACCTGAAGCAGTCAACGTTGCCTTGCACTGTTGCTCCCCGACGATGTCACCACCTTGTCTTCGGCGATATTCCCGTCTGGCACCGTAATGATCCGCGAAGTGAATCCGCTCCCCGCAGTCTTAGTCAATGTCGCTACCGTGTTCGCCCCAAAGATCAACTCGTTGGGGCTCGTCGTTGTTGCCGCGCCGCTGCTCGCACTCGTGCTGCTGCCATTGCTCCCAGCCGTCACATCTAATGTCGTTACTCCGCGGTACTCCAAAATTCGTATATCCGGATACGCCGCCGCCTGGCTGAATGTCACCGTCACGGTGTTGCTGCCGCCCGTGATGCTTGCCGCATAGTAGATCGATTGCCGCAACGCTTTCCCGCTCGTCGGTCCAATTGCCAAACTGTAGGGGTTCCCCACACTGTCCTTCACCGACTGCACTGTCGCCGCGGTGTCGTTCCATCCCACCACCACAATATTTAGATCCCCCATCGCCTGCGCCGCCGGATAAGCCACCGTCACCGTTTGCGTAGGCGATTGCGGCGTAGACGAAGCCACTTGGCTGAAACCGATCGCCATCGCGCTCTGATATGTGAATCCCTTCGTCAGGCTGCCACTCTGCCCGTTCACCGTAACCGTCACACTCACCGCGCCGGCACTCCCTGCCGGGGTCGTCGCCGTGATGCTCGTGCTGCTCACCACCACCACATTGGTCGCCGCCAGCTGACCCGAATGTCACCGTCGCGCCCGAGACGAAGTTGGTCCCTTTGATCGTGACGGCCGTGCCTCCCGCCACCGGACCACTGCTCGGACTTACACTCGTCACTGTGGGCTTCACTACATAGGTGAACCCACTGGCCAGACTCCCGCTCTGACCACTTACTGTAACGGTGACCGTCACGGAACCCGCGCTTCCCGCAGGTGTCGTGGCCGTAATGCCCGTGCTGCTCACCACCACTACATTCGTGGCCGACGCACTCCCAAACGTCACCGTCGCGCCCGGGGCGAAGTTCGTCCCCGTGATCGTCACCCCCGTTCCACCTGTTGTCGGCCCGCTGTTCGGATTGACACTCGTTACCGTCGGCGGCATGACATATGAGAAGGCATTGGCTAGACTCCCACTCTGCCCACTTACTGTAACTGTAACCGCCAGCGCACCTGCGCTTCCCGCAGGTGACGTCGCCGTGATGCTCGTGCTGCTCACCACCACGACATTCGTGGCCGACGCACTCCCAAACGTCACCGTCGCGCCCGGGGCGAAGTTCGTCCCCGTGATCGTTACCGAAGTCCCGCCGGTGGTTGGACCGCTGCTCGGACTCACGCCGCTCACCATCGGCGCTACCACGTAGGTGAACCCGTTCGCCAAAGTGCCGCTCTGCCCACTTACTGTAACTGTCACCGCGACCGTACCTGCGCTTCCCGCAGGTGACGTGGCAGTGATGCTCGTGCTGTTCACCACCACGACATTCGTGGCCGACGCGCTCCCAAACGTCACCGTCGCGCCCGCCGCGAAATTCGTACCAGTAATAGTTACCCCAGTGCCGCCCGCCGCCGGGCCGCTGTTCGGACTCACACCACTCACTGTTGGCTGTGCCACATACGTGAACCCGTTCCCCAAAATCCCACTCTGGCCGCTTACGGTCACTGTGACCGTCACCGCACCGGCAGCCCCCGCCGGAGTCGTAGCCGTAATGGTCGTGCCGCTCACCACCACCACATTCGTCGCCGCCGAGCCAAACGTGACCGTCGCTCCCGCCGCAAAGTTCGTTCCCGTGATCGTCACCGCCGTTCCACCTGTCGTCGGCCCGCTATTTGGATCGACACTCGTTACAGTCGGCGGCGCAACATATGAGAACCCGTTGGCCAGGCTTCCGCTTTGGCCGTTTACGGTCGCTGTCACCGTCACCGCACCGGCGCTCCCCGCCGGTGTCGTGGCCGTGATGCTCGTGCTGCTCACCACCACCACATTCGTCGCCGCCGCCGAGCCAAACGTCACCGTAGCGCCGGCGGCAAAGTTCGTCCCCGTGATCGTCACCGCCGTCCCGCCCCCAGCGGGCCCGTTGTTCGGATTAACAGCGCTCACCGTCGGCGCCACTGGAGCGCCCCCGGCTCCTATTAACGGAACGATTACTCCAAACCAAGAAGTGCTTCCCCCAGTCCAGGTTGTCGTTGCTGTTTGGATTCCGGTTGCTGTCGCTGCTTTTGCTTCGGAAACCATTCCCGGCGTAACGCTAGGAGCCACGGTTATTCCGGTATATCCCGTACCGGGGCCAGCGGTGAAACTACAGCAGGGCACCTCGGTTACAGCGAATATCAGATCATTAGCGTTAACCGTTGCACCGCTGGTGGTGATCGTGGCTGTAGTTCCACCAGTTGGATTTCCTGCCTGCCCGAAATTGTCCACATTCTCAAAGCAAGCGCTTATTGGCGAACAAGACGCCGCCAACGATCCGGCCTTCCATTCAGTGATATTTAACTGCAAGTAGCTAAGGTTGGGGTTGCTCGGGGTCACCGTGAAGGATGTCACTCCGGATGGAATGCTTGGGCAGTACCAGACATAATGCTGCTGGAAATCGCCGCTACCTTGCCCGCCCCCGTTGGCATCCGTAATAAACGGACTATGAGGACTTGCGACAAAACACGATTCCGTCGCATTGATGTTGTCACCAATAGTTGCAGTTACGCCGGAGATTGAAGTATCGCATGCGGAAGTGAAACACCACGTAGCCCAAGCAATAATGCCGTTGTTGGGAGATGGGCTGTAATTGACTTGTACATTCGTCCCGTAGAGACATCGTTGTAGGACTCCCCGCAGAGTGTAAAACTGCCAATCGCCAAATTTTGCGCACAAGTACTGATAATATAACTGGCGCCTCCCACGGCGCTGTTGGTGAAGCCGTTTTCGGTGCCGATCGCTTTAAGAGTTTCCGAGGTGCTGACCATGACGCTCCCGCCGTTCGCCAGCGCGGTGCCAGTCGAGCATGTGCCGGGTATGTTGGCCGCCGGGGCGCTTCCGTTTGTGGTGTAGCAGATCGTCGCCCCGCTGGTCGCGGAGGTGATGCTCACAGATTGCGCGGAACCGTAAGTGCCAGCGCCGGGGGTGAAGCTCGGGGTCGCTACCGTCACTACCGCAGTGTAGGTGAACCCGTTGGCCAGACTCCCGCTCTGCCCGCCGACCGTAACCGTAACCGTCACCGCGCCCACGCTGCCTGCTGGAGTCGTCGCCGTGATGCTCGTGCTGCTCCCCACCACCACGTTGGTGGCTGCCGCTGAGCCGAACATGACTGTCGCCCCTGATGTAAAGCTCATCCCCGTGATGGTCACTGCCGTTCCGCCGGACGTCGAGCCATTGTTCGGGCTGACACTGCTTACCGTAGGCGGCACAACGTATGTGAATCCGCTCGCCAGGCTCCCGCTGAGACCGTTGCCGTTGGTCACCGTCACAGTCACGGCTCCAGAAGTGCCGGCGGGGGTTGTGGCCGTGATGGTCGTGCCGTTCACCACCACCACGTTCGTCGCCGCAGTGCTCCCAAACTTCACCGTCGCGCCCGACGCAAAGTTCGTTCCGGTGATCGTCACTGCCGTTCCACCTGCCGCCGGACCGTTATTGGGTGACAAACTGCTCACCGCAGGCGGCACCACATAGGTAAACCCGTTCGCCAAACTGCCGCTCAGAGCACCCGGATTCGTCACCGTCAGCGTCACCGCACCCGAGCTGCCAGCTGGACTTGTCGCCGTTATGCTCGTGCTGTTCACCACCACCACATTCGTCGCCGCCGCCGAGCCAAACGTCACCGTCGCACCTGAAACGAAGTTCGTCCCGGTAATCGTTACCGAAGTCCCGCCCGCCGTTGTCCCGCTGCTCGGACTGACGCTCGTCACGGTAGGTGCCGGCCCCGATACAGCTGAAAATGTGGCCATCTGCATGACCCAAGGACCTGAAGCAGTCAACGTCGCGGTCGCACTGTTGTTGCCCGACGATGTCACCACCTTGTCTTCGGCGATGTTCCCATCTGGCACCGTAATGATCCGCGAAGTGAATCCGCTCCCCGCAGTCTTAGTCAATGTCGCTACCGTGTTCGCCCCAAAGATCAACTCGTTGGGGCTCGTCGTTGTTGCCGCGCCGCTGCTCGCACTCGTGCTGCTGCCATTGCTCCCAGCCGTCACATCTAATGTCGTTACTCCGCGGTACTCCAAAATTCGTATATCCGGATATGCCGCCGCCTGGCTGAATGTCACCGTCACGGTGTTGCTGCCGCCCGCGATATTCGCTGCGTAGTAGATCGACTGTCTCAATTTCGTGCCCGTGGTCGGTCCTATGGCCAAATGGTAGACATTCCCCACACTGTCCATCACCGATTGGACCGTCGACGTCGTGTCGTTCCATCCCACCACCACCACGTTCAGGTCCCCCATCGTCTGCGCCCGCGGATAAGCCACCGTCACCGTCTGTGTAGGCGATTGCGGCGTGGAAGAAGCCACCTGGCTGAAACTGATCGCTACCGTCCCGGTGTAGGTGAACCCATTCGTTAGAACCCCGCTCTGCCCGTTCAACGTCACAGCCACTGTTACTGCCCCCGTGTTGCCTGCCGGCGTCGTGGCTGTGATCATCGTGCTGTTCACTACAGCCACGTTGGTTGCAGCCGCCCCTCCAAACGTCACCGTCGCACCTGATGCAAAGTTCGTCCCTGTGATCGTTACCGCCGTCCCACCCGCCACCGGACCGCTATTCGGACTGACACTGCTCACGGTCGGCGTCACCACGTAGGTGAATCCATTCGTCAAGCTTCCGCTCTGCCCATTCACCGTGACCGTTACCGTCACCGCCCCGGTAGCCCCCGCCGGCGTCGTCGCCGTGATCGTCGTGCTGCTCACTACCACCACATTCGTCGCTGCCGTCGAGCCGAATGTGACCGTAGCGCCCGAGGCGAAATCCGTTCCCGTGATTGTTATCGCCGTACCGCCCGCCTGCGGACCGTTGTTGGGACTCACGGTGCTCACCGCCGGCGCGACGACATAGGTGTACCCGTTCGTCAGACTCCCGCTTTGCCCGTCCACCGTCACCGTCACCATCACTGCACCCGCGATGCCAGGCGGCGTCGTGGCTGTGATCGTCGTGTCGTCCACCACCACCACGTTAGTCGCAACCGTCTCCCCAAACGTCACCGCCGCCCCGGAAACAAAGTTCGCCCCGGTGATCGTAACCGCCGTTCCGCCCCCCGTCGACCCGCTGTTCGGACTTACACTGCTCACCGTTGGCTGTGCAACGTAGGTGAACCCATTCGTCAGGTTTTCGCTTTGTCCGTCCACCGTCACCGTCACCGTCACCGCACCTGCCATGCCAGCCGGCGTCGTGGCTGTGATCGTCGTGCTGTCCACCACCACCACGTTCGCCGCCGCCGCGTCCCCAAACGTCACCGTCGCACCCGACGCAAAGTTCGTCCCCGTGATCGTCACCGACGTGCCGCCCCCTGTTGGCCCGCTGTTCGGCACCACTCTCGACCCGGATTTAAATGCGGAAGCGACCGATGCCCAATTCTGGACGGAACCCGTGTCTGTGTATATAAAAGTAACTGGGGCCGTAGTGGGGTTGTAGTAGAGTGCCAGTCCATTGTCTTCGTTCAACGTGGAGGACGTTGTATTGGTCGGCGGGCATACGTTACTGTTACCGCTATTTGTAGCGATACCTGCAAAAAGTCCTGGCGAAGCGCTTATAGCCGTGCACCCCCACCAGGCGGTCGCATCGACAATAAGACCGCTAGCCGTAGTCGGCGTGACTGTATCTGTGGTAAGGGTTGATCCGAAGGTTTGGTCCCCGCTGTTGGTTACGTCCACGTCGTGGGCCGAAGCATTCGCTCCCGTAACATCCAGCATGACCAGAAAATTCAGGCCCCCACTGCCAACATCGCTATATGCAGGCGTCATCGTCAGCGTCGAGTTGCAAGTCATGCCCTGCCCATAAAAGATCTGAGAAATTAGGCCGACCGGATCGTTAACACTTGCGCCGCTAGACCACATACCCGATGGACTCGAGTTAATCCCCGAAATCGTCACTGCCGGGCTGGACCACATCCCAATCAAGAGATTCCCTGAGCAGGGCACATACATCGTGTGCGTAGAGTCGCCAAAGATCTCGCCGTACATGTTGACGACACGGATGCCATTGGTCGGCGGAGCTGTGCCTGTAGGGGCGCTCGTAAACGCAATTGCCACCGATTGCCACGCATCATTGTCCGACGTTTCAAATGAAACCGTCTGCGTCCCGATGGATGCAGAGGCCTGATACTGGGCGAACGTGCCCTGGGAGGTGTTTCCATGAAGCATGGTGTAGCCGGGTCCAACAGTCATGCTCGTAATCGCGGGGGTCAACGTTGATGTATCGGTTCCGGATTGCCAGATCAAATCATTCGCCGTAGTCGGGTTGAGTGTGATGCTCCGGCTGGGAGAAGATCCGCTGGCGTCGGCCACGCAACTTGTGTTGTAGAACTCGGACACATCTCCGGAAACCTCATCAATATCCGATCCTAAACTCCCAGCCGTTACGACGCTGATGATCTGCGATCCAGTTGATGCCGCTACGTAATAGGATTCCAGCGCATGTCCACCGTTACTAAGGCTGGGGCCAGCCGAAAAGGTATCACCCTTGTCAGTCGTGATGCTGCTGGTCGTGAGAGCGCTATCGTGCTCGAATCGCAGGATCAGACAATTCCCGGGCAGGGTGGGATTGGGCAGAAAAAACCTGAATGTCGGATTAGTGTATCCGGTCGTGTTGTCGCGCCCGCTCGAGATGTGCTGTACCAGAGTAGGGGTTTGCGCTAGACAGCGCGAACCCAGACACACCACAAACAGAATAACTCGGAGAAATCGGTGTCGTGCCATCATTAAAAGCCCCTTCCGGCGCAAGGCTTAAAGTGTGAAGAAAATCGTGATTAGGTAATGTCGCTGGTGTTCTTCATCCTCGCCACGTATAGAATCCCCGCAACCGGATCGATCGCTGGCGTGCCGGTGATGCCGATCTCTGGGCTGATGTCGTAATAAGGGCAATCCCCGGGGTTCGTGTCTCCGGTGATGATGCGGATAGGCCGCAGCAACTCGTCTAACTTCAATTTCTTTATCTCCAAGGGATGACCCTTGTGTTTGGGCGAACCCAATCAATTTGTGGTAGTGCTTTAGGACCTATTGTTGGGAAGGGGTAATAAACAAACGGCAAATATTTGGGAGCCAGTATTCAGTTTCGATACAAGTTGCCCGTGTAACGGGCGGTTTTGGCCAATAGCATTGCCGGTGGCTGTAAACTGAGAATTCCGTTTTCATCTCCGGGATGGGTACTCTTATATACCCGAGAAACTTCCGCTTGAGAAGCGAATTGATTTCGTCGCAGGTCAATTCGCCAATCCTCGGTTCGTTACGACCCGTAGCGCGCACAGTAAGGGGTGAAAGAATCACCCTCCAAGCGCGTCACGGGAACTTGGGGTTGTCTGAACCACGGAGGGTAGTTTCAGTGCCACCGCACTGTCGAGCGGCGGCACGCGGACCCATGCAGATGAACGCCTTCTGCACTACTGGCTGAGCCCTCGCAGGGAGCCCGCGATCTAGCTCATTGATCTAGCCAACCTTAGAGGCTGGAAATTGCCGTCACAGCGTCAAAAACGGATTCCACTGAGACAGCTTCCGCGGGCGCCGGTTCAAAATCCCGACGGTAAAAGTACTCCTTCCAAAGAGGGCTTACGATTTTGATCATTCTTTGATAGTCGTAGATTTCGTGTGGAGAAGTACACGTAAAGATTGCAACCACCTTTTTCCGCAGGGCCAACCCAATATGCATCGCGAGGGTATCGCCGCAAACGATGTATGCGCATTCATTGATATCGTCAACGTAGTCCCGAAGTTGATCGCGTTGTTGGAAGGTCCTCACTCTGAACCCAGCGTCTTTCAATCGCTCTGCCAGCGTCTCAAACTTATTCCAGCGCTTCATGGGCCAGACGTCTCCTGCCCGAACTTCTAAGCCAACCAAACCCGAGATCGGAAGCTTCTGCAAAGGCCCATCGAGAAGATACTCCTCTCCATGGAACCGAGAACCTACCATCGAGAAAAGGAAATCTTGGTAGGTCCTGTCGTTATTCATCTTCAGTTTGTCCGCCTTCTTTTTTCCGAATCTGGAGATCAAGCTCATATCAAACCACTCGGACGCGGAATCCGTATAGACGACTCTACCGTCACGAACGTAGGCGCCGATCAGGCTATTTGTCTTGATTTTCGAAGCCAAAGTCGCGGCGGAAAGGTCGTCCTCGAGATTAATCACCAGATCAAAGCGGTCCTCGAAGAGCGAGTCTGGGTAATGCTCCTTGCAATAAAGGCGATCGATGAAAGGATTTCCAGCTAAAAGCGGAGCGGCTTTTTCGGACGTTACCCAGGTGACCCTTCCCTGCAGGACTCTGAGCACCGGCGTCGTTCTCAGGACGTCGCCTAGCGCCCCGACCTTTAGGATGAGAATCTTTGTTTTCAGGCCATTGGTCATATCCCGAGCAAGTATAGTCAATCAGCATGCGGCGCACACCTCCCGCTCTTACGCCGCGGATCGATTCCATCTGCGTTGATTGACTAACTTAGCCCTGCCAATAGGAGAAGATCGCTTTCCGATCACGCGGCAGAGGTAATGGAAGGTTCCTTCCGTGATGACGCCTTGAACATGGGAATGGTCGCCAGGACAGGTGCATGAAGGAGAACCTCGATGTCCCTTTCGCTTTTTATAGATGTATCCCGCATCTCCAGTACGGCCGTCAGGGCGCAGCCCAGCGCCAGTCCTGCAGCTAGTCCTCCTAATCCGAAATTGATTCTTTTCGGAAAAGAGGGATTGTCTGGAAGATTGGCTGGATCGAGAACCTGAAACTGTTCCCCCTCCTGACGTTTTTCCAGATCAGTTGCCATCGCCGATTGGTCGCGCTTTTTCAGCAGGTCATTATAAAAATCAAGAGCCGTTTGATAATCACGTGTAAGCTGCTTGTATTCTTGCTCGACTCCAGGGCTTGCCTCTATTCGTGATTGGTATAATTTGATCCGCTGCTGTATCTGCGCTTGTTCCGCCGTACGCTCTTTGATCGTTTCGTCGCTCGCGTGAAGTTGCGTTCTGAGCAGCTGGATCGCGGCCGGTTCGACACTCGTCTGGTTACTCTTAACCGTATTTGTCGAATCTCCTTCGCTGCCTGTGTCGGCGATCTTTTTCCTGAGTGTTTCGATATCGTTCCGGACCCGGATCACATCCGGATGGTCGTCGGTGTATTTCGATTTCAGCTCCGCAAGCTGAGTCTGCAAGGCGGCGAGCTGCTGCTGCTGCGTTTGCGGGCTATGGCCATCCTGAGCAGCTTTCCATTCCGTGAGTTGCTCGTTCAAAGAAGATTCTGCGAAGGTCTTGTCCTGCTGGGCACGGCTAATCGCCTGAGTCGCGGCATCGAGTTGGGCGTTCAAGCCTTGCAGAATATTGATATTCATCGCCTCGTCGTCGGGCAAAGAACCCAAATAACGGCGTTGGAAGCTCGCCAGCTTCGTGTCTTGCTCATCGAGCTTTCCTTTGGCGTCATCCAGCTGTTTGCCCAGGAATTGGGTTGTCTGCTCTGCTTGCCGCTGGCGAAGCTGCAGATTTTCCTCCATAAACATCGAGGTGATCGTAGAGCAAATTTGCTGCGCCATGCGAGGGTCATTGAAATCCACGCTGATTGTAAATCCCGGCAGCCCCCGAGCATTCGTCTCGGCCATAGGTGCCAACGGGGTGACCGTAACTGCGTTTCTCAGGCGGCCGACCAGATCCTCCATCGGCACGCGGCTCAACTCTTCTCGATATAATCCAAATTGCTGGATAACTGGTTCGAGTCTCGAGCGGCTCAGGATTTCCTGCTGCATCGTCGAGAGTCTTTCAGTCGTACCTTCGCTCACCACTGGTTTGACGTAGTCGCCGGGAACGGTCGGCTGTTGCACAAGTACTAGCGTTCGTGAGGTGTAGCGCTTCGGCAGAAAACGCGCGGTGGCGAAACCGGCTCCGCAACCGACGACAGACAGTACAACGATAATAGGCCATCTCCGCCGCAAAATTCCTAAGTAGTCTTCTAAAGTCAGTTCGCTGCGTTCCGGCATGCCGACCTCATTTGTCATTTAACTAGCTTATCCGATCACTTCTGCGGGCATCCGCCAAGTGGTGGCTGAACCGAACCCTATCCAGATGGCCGACGCACATTTCCGTCTTCATTGGGAGCAATGCGGTTGCCAGAGGAGAGAATGAGCACAGACGGGCTCTCCCGCCATGTATCACATTGATGCTACGTCTCTTACAAGGTTAGCTCGATTTTAATTTCTTCCCTGAAACTCTTATGGGAGTCCCACCATGACGCCAATAAGTGGCAAACTTTTTCTCCCTTTCGATCCCGCCATCCTAGCATAGCGTATGGGCTAAGCTACTCGTTTTGAGCGAGTTGAACGAAAATGCCCACTACATTGTCGCAACTCTAGGGCAAAGTTCAAAATCTACGTAAGTAAAAGTTGAATCTAAATCGTGACGCTTCGTGGTCGGCGTAACGGCCGCATCTGGCTGTGGCAGCACAAGCGGCTCTATTTACGTTGAAGGAAAACACTTAGAACAATCGGGAAGCAGAGCGGCACGTTCGCCGGTGTCGCTACTGGCCAAGAATCCAGTACGCCGGGCAGCTTCGGAACCAAGATTGCTCGGTGTACCTCCGACGCCTACGATGCCGACCGTCTCTTCCTTGCCGGAGAACAATCCGAAAACCCGGACAGCACTGTGCTCGGGATCGAATGAGGCCGTTCAGTCTGCTCCTGGTTACAAGCGCCCAGGCGAACACGCTGAACTTGAGCCAAATAGAAGCTGAGTTTGAAGGAGCAATGGTTTGAGCCAGAACAAGCGCAGTTTTCTGTTCACTTCCGAGTCTGTTACCGAAGGCCATCCGGATAAAATCGCCGACCAGATCTCCGATGCCGTCCTGGACGCGGTGCTTTCTCAGGACGCCATGGGCAGAGTCGCTTGCGAAACGCTGGTGACCACCGGCTTGGCCATGGTCGCCGGAGAGATCACCACCTCGGCGATTCTCGATTACAGCGAGATCGTGCGTGGGGTGATTCGCGATGTAGGCTATACCCGCGCGAAATATGGGTTCGACGCCGACACTTGTGCCGTGATTTCGTCACTCAAGCGCCAGTCGCCCGATATCGCCATGGGCGTGGATACCGGCGGGGCGGGGGATCAGGGCCTGATGTTCGGCTTTGCCTGCGACGAAACCGACGAACTGATGCCTTTGCCGATCGTGTTGGCGCATAAGCTGGTGCGGCGGCTATCCGAGGTGCGCAAGGCGGGACATTTGCCCTTCATTCGGCCCGACGGCAAATCGCAAGTGACGGTCGAATATATCAACGGCCGGCTGGCGCGCGTGGATTGCGTGGTGATTTCAACGCAGCACAGCGACTCGGTCTCCAATCGCGAGATCCACGACGGCATCCTCAAGGAAGTGATCCAGCACGTGGTGCCTCCCAGCCTGCTGGATTCGCGCACCAAGTTCCACATCAACCCGACCGGGCGGTTCGTCGTGGGCGGCCCGATGGGCGACGCCGGGCTGACGGGCAGAAAAATCATCGTGGACACCTACGGCGGATACAGCCGGCATGGCGGCGGCGCGCTTTCGGGCAAGGATCCGACCAAGGTAGACCGCTCGGCCTGCTACATGGCCCGCTACGTGGCAAAGAACCTGGTGGCCGCGGGGCTGGCGCACAAGGTGGAAGTCCAGCTTGCCTATGCCATCGGCGTAGCGGAGCCGGTGTCGGTGATGGTCGATAGCTTTGAGACGGGTTCGATTCCGGACGAGCAGATGACGGATCTGGTTCGCGCCGTCTTTTCGCTCACGCCGCGCGGGATTATCGAGAGCCTGGACCTGCGGCGCCCCATCTACCGTCCCACGGCAGCATACGGACATTTTGGGCGCAGCGAACCGACGTTTACCTGGGAGCGTTCCGACAAGGTGGATGCTCTCCGCAAGGCGGCTGCCGGCCGCGGCGCGGAAGTCGGCGCTCGTTAAAATCGTCCATCGTTATCTACAAACGCGTAACAGCGCATAAGCGCTGTCGCAAAGGCACGGGACATTTCGCTTTTTTTCGCGCGGCAAGGATGAACCGGAGCGAGCCTCCGGAAGCTTCGCCGCGCGGCAGACTTCAAAACTCTTTCGGGGGAAACTGTGGCAACCACGCAAACGCTCGGCGGCGACGTCAAAGACCTGAGCCTGGCCGAGAATGGCAAACGCAAGATCGAATGGGCCAATCAGCAGATGCCCGTTCTGCAGTCGATCCGCAAACGATTCATCAAGGAGCAGCCGCTCAAAGGGGTGCGGGTGTCCGCTTGCCTGCACGTGACTAGCGAGACCGCCAATCTGGCGATCACGCTTCGCGATGGCGGCGCGGAAATAGCTCTGTGCGCTTCGAATCCGCTATCGACGCAGGACGAAGTGGCCGCCTGCCTGGTGAAGGACTACGGCATTCCCACGTTTGCCATCAAGGGCGAAAACAACGAGACCTACTACTCGCATCTCGCCGCCACGCTGGAGAATAAGCCGCAGATCACCATGGACGACGGCGCCGACCTGGTGACCATGCTGGTCACCAAGCGCCTCGACCTCGTGCCCGGGGTAATCGGCGGCACCGAGGAGACCACCACGGGGGTCATCCGCCTGCGCGCCATGGCCAAGGATGGCACGCTCAAGTATCCCGTCATCGCCGTGAACGACGCGCTCACCAAGCATCTGTTCGACAATCGCTACGGCACCGGCCAATCGACCATCGACGGAATTTTGCGGGCCACCAATCTGCTGCTGGCCGGCTTGAAGCTGGTGGTGGCGGGTTATGGCTGGTGCGGCCGGGGCATAGCCATGCGCGCCAAGGGGCTGGGCGCCGACGTGATCGTCACGGAAGTGAATCCGGTGCGCGCTCTCGAGGCGGTCATGGATGGATTCCGCGTCATGTCCATGCCCGAGGCGGCCAAGCTCGGAGACATCTTTGTCACCGTGACCGGAAATAAATCCGTCCTGGGCGCCGAGCATTTCGAAAAAATGAAGGACGGCGCGGTGCTTTGCAATTCAGGGCATTTCAACGTGGAGATCGATATTCCCGCGCTCGAACGCCTGGCCATCAGCAAGAAACCTGCAAGACCTTTCGTGGAGGAATATTCGATGAAAGATGGCCGGCACATCTATCTGTTGGGCGAAGGACGGCTCATCAATCTCACTTCGGCGGAAGGACATCCCGCTGCGGTGATGGATATGAGCTTTGCCAATCAGGCGCTGGCCGCGGAATATCTGGTGAAGCATGGCTCTGAGCTGAAGCGGCAGGTCTATCCCGTGCCGGAGCCGATCGACCGCCAGATCGCCAAGCTCAAGCTGGAATCGATGGGAATCCTGGTCGATAAGCTCTCTCCGGAACAGGAGCACTATCTGGCCTCCTGGTCCGAAGGCACCTGATCGCGTGGGCCCACGTTGTAGTAGGCGCCAGGCGATAAGACTAAAAGTTGAATCTAAAACGTGCGGCCGCGCTTCGTGGCGGCGCAACGGCCGTACCTGAAAACAGGCTGGCAAAATTGATCACGTTCACGTGATTGGTGAGATTGACGACCGCGAACTGTAGCCCGGCGCTGCGCCGCTCTTTGCGATACACTTCGAGCCCAGCGCCGCCATCGAGCGAAAAATTGGGTTTCACCCGGCCACGATCCAAGTTCACTTCATTCAGAATGGCGGAGCAGTATTGACTCAGCAGAAAACCCGGATTCGCTCCGTCGGTCTCCGCCGGCAATCCGCTGCCGTATTCTCCACCGAGCGCCAACCACACTCGGCTATTCGCTTGGAAGCGCACACGCGCCCTGGCTGTATTGCGCTGATCCTGGCTAACGGGGAAGCGGGTCGTCTCGCTCAGCCCACTGATGGCATCGCTCGGTAATCGGTCCCTGGACAACGCCCAACTGATTGGCATAGCTCGCGTAGCCGGAGAAGCGGCCCCAGTGTGGGACGTCAATTCGCAATTCTTCCCCGGTGATTTGCGCATTTGCGAAGGCGATCGGAAAGCTCACTCCGGTATCTAGCAAAACGTCATCATCGGAGTAGTCGCGAAAATCGCGGCGGAAGATGTTCGCGTTGAGCCGCAGATTTCCCCAAAAAGACTTCGTAATTCCGACTTCATAAAAATTGGCTCGCGCAGGCAAGACCGGTAGCCGCAGAACGATGGGATTCAGCGAATCGACCTGCGGGGAACTGGCGAGGAGCAGATTTTCGAGTGCCGGCGTTTGAAACACGCGGTCGTAGGAAGCATGCAACAGGAGACTCAGTGCGGGAACATAGCGCGAAACACCCAGGCGCGGACTCCACGCTGATTCGTGCGCCACAAACGCGTAGTGGTCATAGCGCAGCCCCGCGCTGAGATTCCAATTGCCAAGGTGAACCTTGTCCTGTGCGTATGCGGAGGGCTCGACGTCCCAGCGTCGATCGGAGAATTGAAACTGCAGCGGCGTGCCATCATCGAATTGCGCCGGGTCGGTGATCGTGTATTGCAGATTCTCGTGTACGGGGTTCGCGATCGTGTCCGCACCAATTTTCCACTCATGACGGCTGTGTTCCCCCGCCAAGTCGGCGCGAGCGTATCCTTCGCGATAGCCGCGATCCTGCGAAACAATCACCGGAGTGGCGAGCGCATTAGAAATGAGGGTGGCCGATGAATCTCGGAGGCTTCCCGCCATGTTCAACACCAGCTTCGGTGAAAGAATTTGCTGAAAATGGACGTCGGCGCTGGTTTCGATATTGGCGCCGTCTTGGCGCTGTCCGGCCTGCTGCTGCACCAATTCGTTAGGTACAAGATAACGGACTTCGTTGTGCGAGATACTAACGCGGAGACGGCTGCGGTCGGAGAAATCGCGCTCATAGGAAACAGAAAGTCCATTGGCGTTGGCGCGATTTGTGTAATTCGCTAGCACCGGCGGATCGAGATAAAACGCCGAAAGGAAGATCCTGCACAGCGTAACGGCCATCCCTAACCTGGAAAGCCAGGCGAAACTCGTTACCATCGCTTACCAGTTCGGCGTCGGAGGTGACTATCGAGCCTTGCGGGTCGTGCACTTCGACGCGTAGTTCTCCGCGAGCGTGTTGTGCGGCTGCAGCCGGTGCTAGAGCAAACGCAAGAGCAAGGGCTAAGAGCGGATATGCGGTTCTTTTGACGAGCACCATCGTGGCGAGAACCTACGCCCCAGTCCCGTGATGCCGGTGCGCAGGAAGGATCCTCATTCGAGATAATAGCAAGGCGGATTCCCTGACAAATCGGCAATCTCCAGGCATGTTCGAATGCTAAGTAACCGTGCCGTCATCAACTTACGTGGCAACGTTAATTCATTCCTTTATGCCATAGTCCTACGAAGTTCAATAAAGTGACAATAGTTTTCTACGACGTGCGTCTCAGGGAGCGAAAGCAACCCTGGTGATGAATTGCCCCAAAAATGTACAGAAACGTTGTGCGCACAGACGAGTTTCGGCGCAGCGGCGGCTCCTTGAGGTGACAATTTCGTATGGGTTAAATCTGCCTGAGTCTTCTGAGGAGGACGGTGTATGCTTGAGGTCACCGTTAGGATCAAGATGCCGATTCGGGCCGCGGCCTGAGCCCAACCCCAGCGTTAGTTTGCTCCTAAGGATGCTGCTAGCTTCTCGACTTAGTCGCTTTTAATTAAACTATGCAAGGCCCGGTGACACTTCCAACAGACGGTAATGAGATTATCTTCGGCATCATGCCCGAGCTGACTTCTCGCAATGATGTGGTGGACTTCCAAGCCAAGACACGATCCGCACGTTTGACAACGCCATCCGTCTCGCTCCAATACTGCTCGATGCAAAGGGGCGTACTGTTCGGGAGGAAGACGGAGCCGAGGTTGTTTTCGAGTATTCATAATCTACGCTTGATGATCCTCGGGGATTCCCGCTGGTTTGCAGTTGCTGTCTAGGTTGGCTCCTGCTAAGAAATCCGCACAAATCATCTCCAAGCAATAGCCTCTCGATTTGTCGGTTCCCAGGATTAGCGCCCCTGTCTCCAGAGCCTGCTCAATAACCGGCAGCTGACTCTTATAGACCTTGAAATAGATAATTTCCCAAGGCTCAGTTTCTTGCCCGGTCAGGTGCTTTTCTACCTCTCGTTTGAACTCTTCTTTGGGCAGTTCGATCGCTTTGTGCAACCAGGTTGCACAGTCGAAGTGCTCCCGATCCCTTCGGGCCACCTTAACTAGTTCAGTGGCTTTGCTCCAACCGACCAGCTTGAGATCAGGCTTAGGAATCTTCGGCAGGTGCTCGTGTATGGCCATCAAGTAATACGCCTTGCGCCTTGATTCCGGAAACTCCTCTCCAGGTATTCGTCGAAGGACCTCAGATTATCCAGGCGCCAATATTGGCCGGCACGCACTTCACACAGATACCGGCCCAGTTCCACGAAGTACGCATCTCGCTCGCGGTCTGAGCTTTTCTCCCAGGCCAGGATCTCATCGATCTTCGACAACACCAGTGAGGCCCGTCTCGAGTTGAGTTTCTCCGGCACCAGAGGCCTTCCGTTAATCCACAAGGTGGTCAAGCCAATCAAGGTCGCTAGCTCCAGGACGGCGGACGAGCTTCGATTCAATGAGTTGCTGGTTACCTAGACACAACCCCAGTTGCGGGCAGCTGATGCAGCCGTTCTGAGGGAAACGGATGCCGCTGTGGGGTAGAAACTCGCCAGCTTCGATGTGGCTGGCCGTTGCCTCGACCATGCGGCCGAACTCTTCCCTCTGCTGATCGGTAATGGTGGTCTTGAGGTACTGAATCTCAGAGAAACGCTTTCTGACGAAGGCGATCAGGGCCACCTCGGCGATCCCGCTCATCCAGGAGTAGCAAATTAGTTGAGGATCGAGAGCGAGTAGACCATTGGGTTCTTCGGGATAGCGAGAAGTCGTGGTCTTCCACTCCAATAAGCAACGATTACCATCGAGCTTGCCGATAGCATCAATGTATGCGACGAAATCATTTCCGTTTGGAAGCGAACGTACTAGCTTGACCTGCATATTGCGGCTGGGCTGGCTAATCTCGATGCGATCGTCTTGTGCCAGCCTCTCAAGTAGCTGAACGCCGTGCCGGAACATCCGTTCCCAGCTGTCTCCGTGGGAATATTCGAGCTCCCGTTGCTGGCACTTCGCCCATTCGCTGAATAGCGCGGCGCCACTGTCCTCCTTCCTGAAGTAAGCACCGAGTGCCTGTTCGAAGGAGCGGCCGAACAGAAGTGTCGCTCGACTGTCTTTTTCCTTCCAGCCGTCGAGATAGCGATAACGGTAACTTCTCGGGCAGCGCAGGTACTGAGCGATTTGGGTATAGCTGAAAGTCATGGCTGGATGCCACTTGTCGACGGTGCAAACTCCTCCCAATCAGCCGCAGGAGCGAATCCGTCGAAATTCAGGAAGGAATGACCATTCAATACTGTGTGAGACACGAACGATCCCTTGGAGACCTAGCAGAGCTTTTTCGTCGAGCTCATCACGGCCCAGCAAATCGGTGTTGTAGCCAAAGTCTCTCAAGAACCAGCTCAGCCGCCACAATGCTTTGGGAGTGCAATAGATCCGGCCGGTAATTGAATGGCCGAGATGCTCTTTAGGCTCAAGAACTGCGAAGCGCAGTAGGTAGAAAGGTCGGGTTGGATGCCAGTGATAGAAAGCTCGATCCACACGAACGAGGAAGACACCTTCAGGCTTGTCGGAGCCATTTCTGCTTTCGCGGTGCAGGCCGGGTATGTGGCGCGTCATGAGCTGACCTCATTCTGTGCGGCATAGCTGTTGAGCTTGCAGACAAGGGCCGGGCGATCTTTTGTCGCCCAGTCAGCTAGGTTCGTAATGAAACCTTCAATTTGCTCACGAGAGGCTTCCCTAAGATTAGGAGTAGCGCAGAAATCGGCAGCGTAGGCTTTGACGAGATTGGCATCGAGCTGATGCTGGCGGATCAGGAGGCACAGGCGATCGCGGAGACGAATGTGACCGTTCTGATGACCATTGTTGCTTGGGGCAGGGGCTGGTTTGGACTGATCGGATCGGCCATGGGGCTTCGGTTCCCAACCAAGCTCTTCGACAGAGCAAAGGCCGATGCCGTAGGCTTTTCGAAGAGCACGATTGACCGCGCGCGTTTCGGCGATACGCTTTCAGCCCCTGTCACGAGTTGGGAAACATTAGAGGGGTCAGCATCACCGTAACCGACGTACCCCTTCGAACGAATGGATGGATATACGGTAGCCTTAAACACCCAACGGCTTGACGCGGAATCTGAGTAATCCGGAACAAGAAGGGTCTTAATCGCCGAACATTTACATCGGCGAGCAATTCGAAGTAAACCGCTGTGCGTAACGTACCATTTGCTGCTGAGAAGCTGTAGGTCGCCGAGGGGGACAGATAAACCATATTCATACGTCAGCTCCCTCAGGATTTGTAACCCGAGTGTGGGAACCTCCCCCCATACGAATCTAGCCGCGCGCAGGTTGGACCGGAACATTTTCTTGGCTACTTTCTTATCGGCTGAAATAGTTTTCATTGCCTAGGGCCCCTCCTGAAGTGTAAAAAGCACTCGTGCACAACCGGCATCATTTTTCCGTATTCCTTTATGCATATGCTATTAGGAATATAGGGGGAAGTCAAGAGCATTCGGATAGGTGAAGGCGAGAGCGGACCTAAGCGCGATTGGGGCGCGTATCCGTGAGCTTCGGGGAGCCATGCTTCAGGAGGAGCTCGCGGGTCTCCTAGGCATTAGTCAGGGACAGCTGTCAAAAATAGAACGCGGTAAGTTGGGACCTACTGCAGAAGTGCTGGTTCGTCTGATCGAGAAGTTTGAAACGAGCTCCGATTGGATACTGACCGGGAAAAAATAAGCGCTCTGGTCCTTATCCGCCCCGGTGGGGCAGAGAACGTCTGGCTAGGATCCTGCGCAACACAAGATCGAAGGTACAATAATCCACCTGAGAGAGACCCATGCCAGAGATCAGGGACAGCGACATTCTTATCAGGCGGTGATCCCTTAAAGAGAACCATGCCGATTTGTCGAATGCCGAACACCCCGGCCCTCAACGCGTCGAGGGACAGTAACGGGCGCTCCAAGTTCCAACATTCAAGGGTAGAAAGTTTACAGACGCGTCTAGACCCTGAGTGCTGGCCGGGACGGTTTGTACTTCGTCAGCGAAATCGGTCCTAGACAGCAGGCCTCTCCGACGGCTGCAGCCGGAAGCCCAGTTGCTCTCCTGATTGGCGGATACGATCATCCAAGCTGAGAAATTCTATATCGCGGATAGCAGAACGTATTGCCAACGCCGATGCCAAATGGATTGCGTCCAATGTACGGATCGGTTCTGCGGGAAACGGGCGCCTCGCGCGATCGAGGATTTCTGAAGTAACCCGCCACAAATGCCAATGCGCCGCTGCGGCATTCAAGAACCTCCGGCGGTCAGCGGCTGTGGCTTCATCGATCTCTCCAAGTCTGACTGCGCGAATCAGTACACGATCACACTCAACTAATGCAAGATCGGAGGTGGTCACCACTGCCGCGCGACGGAGCACATCCCGCACGCGATCTCCGACCTCCTCTCCGAGAAGCCAAGCAAGTACGGCACTAGACTCTGCGTAAAGGTTCAATGCGCACCACGTTCCTCGTCTAGAAGTTCAGTGCTTCGATGTCGCTTCATCAGAGGTGCAAGTGTTGGGTACAACCCCGCAGCGTTTGGAGCACCTAGGGTCAGTTCTCCCCGCCTCGCCAATACGACCACTGCTGAAGGTGCGTCACGCTTATCGACCCCTTGACTGGGCGGGACAAGTTCCGCAACGACTTCACCGCGATCGGTCACCAAAACACCTTCGCCAGAACGAACCTGCCGAACATACTCGCTCAAACGATTTTTCAATTCGCGGAGCCCTACAGTTTTCATCCCTTAGAATGTAGCTACATGAAGCTACATTGTCAATGTTTTACTCCCATAATGATCAGCAACGCCCGAAAGTCCTTTTCGCACAAGTTATTGCGCAGAACTTGCAATGGAAATGCTCGGATTTTTTCGCTGTATTTTGCCGTGTTCGAGTTTTGGCAACCCCGGCGGGGCAATTTCCGATTGTGTGTTTTGGCAGACCCTACATTCCCGAAAAGCAAATGACCTAGGCTTCCACCTCATGCAGAGTGTGGAGTTCAAGTCCACAAAAGTTAACGTTTTTGCCATAATTAAAGCCCAGATGACCGGGCTCGATAGTGAAATAGGACACTCATACCCGCTCTCTTTTCGAGGCAATCTCCACACATTATCGACGCCACAGCGTCCATGCGACATTCCCAGAATCCTTATCAGGAGTGGCGAGATGCCACGGGTGATGGGGTAGCGACGGAATGGCATAAAAGGGTGCTCTTACATTAAGGCCAACACTCAAACCCTGCCTTCTTTACAAGCGTACCCATTTATGTTCCGCTGGATGAATGCTTTGGTGATTCTTAGAGAGGGAGAACTCCATCATCGTGACTTTTTCTACCATTGGCGTAAATCGTGTGTTCAATTTCAACGCCGGGCCAAGCGCGCTGCCGCTCCCGGTGCTCGAACGCGTCCGCGAAGAGTTGCTCGACTGGCATGGCAGCGGCATGTCCGTCATGGAGATGAGCCACCGCTCGCCCGAATATGAGGGCATCAACGCCGGTGCCGAAGCGGGGCTCCGCAAGCAGCTCGCAATTCCCGAAGACTATGCCGTGATATTCGTGCAGGGCGGCGGGAGCATGCAGTTTTCGATGGTGCCTATGAATTTGTGCCTGCCGAAAAAGCAGGTGGATCTGATTCATACGGGCGCATGGACGGCGAAGGCCCTCGGCGAACTCACAAAAGGCGGCATTCCACATCGGATCGCCAGTTCGACCGAAGAAGCAAAGTTCATGCGCGTTCCACGCCCTGCCGAAATCACGCTCACGCCAGACGCTTCCTACGTTTATCTATGCACGAACAACACCATCGAGGGCACACAGTGGACGACATTCCCCGAAACCGGCACGGTACCGCTCGTGGCCGACATGTCTTCGGACATCGCGTCGAGGAAGATAGATGTAAAGAAATTCGGGTTGATCTTTGCGGGGGCGCAGAAAAACTTGGGGCCTGCCGGCGTTACCGTAGTGATCGTGCGGCGTGATCTTGCCGAACGTGCGGACAAGAATGTGCCGACGTTGCTGCAATACCGTACTCACATCAAGGCGAAATCGCTCTATAGCACGCCGCCAACGTTCGCGGTGTACATCCTAGGGCTGATGATGGAGTGGATAGAATCGGAAGGCGGCACCGTGGCAATCGAACAACGGAATGAGGCCAAAGCAAAGTTGCTTTACCAAACAATCGATAAGAGCGGCGGCTTTTATCATTGCCCGGTCGAGCGTGAGTCGCGGTCGAAAATGAACGTGGTGTTTCGCGTAGGCAAAGCCGGCGGCGACGAGGTCGTCGAAAAGAGATTCGCGCAAGAAGCAGCGTTGGCGGGAATGGCGGGCACGGCAGGCCATCGCTCGGTGGGTGGAATGCGCGTGTCACTCTATAACGCGGTCTCAGTCGAAGCGGTGACCGCGCTGGCCGACTTTATGCATGAGTTTCAGCGCAAGCAGGGCTGAGGACACTGACTCTTCCGACTGCGACGGTGCATGACGTTCATTCGAGCGCATTCGCTCCTACTTGCAAGTCTGTGCATTGGGATTGCTGACAATGCGGCGACGTCTTGCACGACCGCTGCGCTGAGACTCACAGCTTTCAGGTCGTCGAAACTGTACTTTTTCTAATGCATGCACCTACGCCCTCATTACGAAAGTTAGGGGAAGAACAAGGCGCGCAGTTGCGCCTCCCAATCTGGCAGTTTTACCCCAAACTGCCGGTTCAGGCGCCTGTTTGAAAGCACCGAGTAGAGCGGCCGGCGCGCCGGCGTGGGATACTCCTTCGTAGCGATGGGAACGATGCGCCGCGTCATCAGCGGCCGGCCTCGCGTCGCGGCCGCAAACCAGGCTTCGGGTCGCGACTGGCTCGCGGCCAGTTCCAGAATCGATTTCGCAAACTCATACCAATTCGTTTCGCCGCCGGCGGTCATGTGGTAGATGCCCTTGATCTCCGGCCACTGCTGGACGTTAGTTACCGGCGCGCGTATCTGTTCCAGCACCTTCACCGTGGCGGTGGCAATTTCCTGGCTCGACGTTGGCGCGCCGATTCGGTCCTGGACAATCCTGAGCTCCTCTTTTTCGGTGGCCAGGCGAAGGATCGTCAATAGAAAATTGCGCCCTTCTCTCGCATAGACCCAAGCCGTGCGAAAGATCAGATGCGCCGGATCAGCTTGTTGAATTGCCCTTTCGCCCTCGAGTTTCGTCCGTCCATACGCGCTCAGTGGATTGGTGGAATCGTTTTCCTCGTAAGGCTGTCCCTTTGTCCCGTCAAATACGTAATCGGTGGAGTAGTGCACCAGTAGTGCGCCCAGCCGCTTGGCCTCCTCCGCTAGGAGCCCCGGCGCAACCGCATTGATGGCCTGTGCAACCTCCTCCTCCGACTCGGCGCGATCCACGGCCGTATAGGCCGCCGCGTTCACGATCAAGTCCGGCCGCACGCCGCGAACCACCTCCCGGATTTCGTCTGGCTTGGTGAAATCGAGTTGTTGCCGGTCGACCGCAGTCACTTCCCCCACGCGGTCGAGCAGCCCAGCCAACTCCCGGCCCACCTGCCCGGTTTTGCCCGTTAGAAGAATCTTTGGCCTCGAATTTTCCCGGCTCATTTTCGGTCAAACACCGGCAGCAGTTCGCGGCCTACGGCTGCAAGGGTCGGCGCTTTGCGGTCCTTATCGGACACTATCGGTGCGGCAATGTTCCAGGCGATGCCGATTTCGGGGTCGCTCCAAAGAATGCTGTGCTCGTCGCGCGCGTCGTAAAACTCGCTGCACTTGTACAAAAACTGCACGCGCTCCGTCAAAGCCAGAAATCCGTGAGCGAAGCCGCGCGGAATATAAATCTGGTTCTGCGCATCGGCCGAGAGCAGAACGCTCGTCCACCTCCCAAACGTCGGCGAACCCAATCGAATGTCTACGGCCACGTCCAGCGCCTCCCCCTCCACCACCCGGCAGAGCTTGGCTTGAGCGTGATTCAATTGGTAGTGCAGGCCGCGCAGCGTTCCTTTGGCCGAACAGGAGTGGTTGTCCTGCACGAACTGATCGGTCACCCCGGCCACGGCGAATTTCGCCTGGTTGTAACTCTCCATGAAAAAACCCCGGGCGTCGCGAAAAATGTCGGGCCGAAGCTCCCACACTTCCGGCAGCGCCGTGGCGATTTTCTGCAAGCGAATGGCCCCCTGGCTGCAAATTCGTTCAGAAAGTGACCATGAAACTCTAACCGAATTCGAGGCGATGCCCTCATCTAAATTTCTCTTAGAATCAAGGTTCTGGAGCACGCGCTGGCGAGTTTGGAACTTGGAGCGCCCGTTACCTCGAGATTCATCAAATTTCATCGGTTTGAGCGGCTTACGCGTCTTGCGGACGTGCTCGATAACCGCGAAAGTGACGCTGCTTTCCCTTCGCCCGGAGCCAATCTGCTTGACTCATCATCCCCAAAAATCAGATAACCTGATAATAAGATTTATGAAAGTAAAGACCATAACCGTAACAGACGCGGCGCGCAATTTTGCCGATTGCGTTAACAGGGTGCACTATCAAAACCTGACGTTTGTGCTCCTGAAGAACGGAGAACCGTTCGCTCGTCTTGTGCCGGACAATGAGAAAGTTTGCATCGGTCGCGATTTGGCTGAGGCTCTCGCTAAAACCGACTTGTCGAAGAGTGAGGCAAGAGCCTGGCGTCGTGATCTCCGAACTTCTCGCAAAAACCTCAGGGCCCCTGATGATAAATGGCGATAATTCTCGATGCCGACGTCATCATTCGGGGTGAGAAGAGTACCTTCGACCTGAAAAAGTGAGTGGCTTCTCGTCCCAATGATCAATTTGAGGTTGCGCGATCACGGTTGCCGAGCTCTAGCATGGAGTCGAACGGGCGAGCGGGAGTCGTAAGGTTACGCGCCGCCAGTACCTGAGAACCGTTCTGGACGTGATACAGATTATCCCCTATACGGAACAAACAGCGTATGAGCACGCGCGCATCTGGGCAGAATTGGAGGCTTCTGGGCGAATGATTGGCTTCTATGACCTAATCGTCGGCGCAACGGCTCTGGAGCGCCGCAGTGAGGTAGCCACGTTTAACAAACGCCACTTTGCTCAAATAAGGGGACTGAGCATCATCGAACCAACTTAGCTTCGTGCGAAATACAGTGGAGACGGATTGAGATATGCCGTCTCCGTATCGACAGTGCGCCAACTCGGAAACCGTCGCTCGTTTACCGCATTTATCGTGAACATCAAATCCGTAGCCGCCCAGGTTAATCGACGCCATCTCCGACTAGATATAGAAGGAAGTTTACTGGAGGTGTTTGTTGTCGGTGCACTCTGTTGCAGGTCCCCGGATTTGGCTCGTCCTTCTGTCTAACCCAAATTGGTTCACCGTCTCGGATATTAGCTGTTGAGGTGCTCTCCTGTGTGTTCCACGGGCCAGCTTGCGATGTATATACGTACTGTATATACTTGAGTCCGAGGGATGTTCATGAGCAAAGCCCGAATCTTTAAATCTGGAAATAGCCAGGCGGTACGGCTGCCGAAACAATTTCGGTTCCACGTCGATCAAGTGGAAATTTTACGCCGCGGTGACGAAATTGTCCTAAGAGAGCCAAAGCGAAATTTGGGACGAGCATTTGCGATGCTTGTGACCATGCCGGAAGACTTTATAGCTGAGGGTCGGCGAGACCAGGCGGCTCAGAAACGGGACGCGCTATGAAGGCACGCTACATGTTGGACACGAATATTTGTATCTACATCGCCAAACACCAACCGCCGGAGGTGAAAGCTCGTTTCGAGAGACTGAAGCCCGGACAACTGGTTATGTCGGCGATTACATATGGTGAACTGTATTATGGTGCCTGCAAAAGTAGCCAGCGAGCGAAAGCCTTAACGAACCTTCAGGAACTGGTTCAGGACATCCCGGTAGAGAACCTCGGCCTCGCTGTAGCACGAGCGTATGGGGAGATTCGCGCTAGGCTGGAGGAACGCGGGCGCCTGATTGGAAATAATGACCTCTGGATTGGCGCGCACGCGATGGCTTTGGACGTAACGCTTGCCACAAACAACGAGCGCGAGTTCAAGAGGATAGCTGGGCTATCCGTGGAGAATTGGGCGAAATAGAAGGAAACAAGACCCGTCATTACTGCCGCTATCGCCCTTCGTTTTGCCTTTAAGTACGGCACTGGTGGGGTTAGTCGTGGTGATGCATTCATCGTGCCACCCCTCGCTCCTTCAGGGATTCGTAAGCCCGCGCCCGCCATCCCTCGCCCAACCGGATTTCGTTGCCCAAGGCTCTGAATCTGAAAATAGATATCGTGCAGCTTCTGCTAGAAGAGAGGCAGGGACTGCGGTGATTGCTTATGTGTTGAGCGTTTACAAGAAGGATGGCGCAAAATGCCTGCCTTGCCACCGCTGACATCTGCGTTATTGGAACCTCCGGTTACATCCACGTTTATCAGATTTCACCGATTTGGAAGCAGCGAAATTCCCTTTGCGGTGAGGATGCGTACGTCGGTCGTAACCAGAGTCAGATCGAACACTTTGGCAGTGGCCGCGAGAAATGTGTCAGCCGGATCTCGGTAGGACAGGCGCATCTTGCTGGTTGCGAGCGCAACCTCCGTAGTGAAGGGCGCTTCCTTGAGCGGTGCTATCGCCATCGACTGCGCAACCCATTCGTCGACGCTCACTGTCAGGAGCACGCGTTTCTTCTCGACCAGAATCACCAATTCCCACACACTAATTGGGGAAAGCCATTTTTCACTTGTCGGATCTTCAAGTGCTCTCCTGACGCGGGGCACCAATTTCTCTGGCTGGAGCAAACTCCAAATCCAAATGTGAGTGTCGAGAAGGAGTTTCACGAGTTGAGAACTTCCCAATCCTTCTCATCACTTGCAGGGGAGACGATGTCTCCTACGATGTGGGCAGTCCCTGCCATGGAACCGAGCCAGGGCTTTTTCTTTGCTTTCGGGGAAGGTGGCATAACCTCGGCGACGGGCTCGCCAAATTTGGTGACTCGTATTGGCTTACGCGTCTTGCGGACGTGCTCGATGACCGCGAGGCAGGTTGCCTTGAATTTAGAGATCGCTATTTCATCCATGTAGACTTGTACCATAGTCAATGACCATAGTCAACACACGACGAAAGCGGCGACCCCCAAGCGCCAAAAGCAACCACCTCTCCTGGGAGATATAGGCCGGAACCGACCCCTAGCTGGGCGCAGGCGGTTAAATCTGAGGAAGAAAGCAAGCCATCATTTATTGTTTGATAACTGTTGTCGCTTGCGGGGAGCTAGACTTGACAAAGGCGAATCGGCTGGTAATCTGACATTGATGTCACTTGGACGATGTTTCGGTGTTTCTGCAAGCCTAACACAATAAGTCTACGCAAAGTCTCGCAGGGGATTCCCTCGCTGTTGCCCTTCCTACATTGGTCACGCTAAGTAGTGATCGAGGCTCTCAGAAAGGAAAGTCAAAATGACTACCGAAGACAAGGTCTTGTCGGTTTCACTAGCGGAACGCCCCGAGCCGTCCGGCCGCGGCGACAACCCGCCACATGATCGAGCAGAGGACTTTCGCCGCGGGTGGCCGAGCATTATCGCAATGTTAGTTGCGGCAGGTGAGGATGAGAACATGCGGGCCTTCAGGATGGTGCTCGAGGAAGGACTTGGGGTTGCACCTTGGACGGTGCCTGAAAATATGACCCTGGGAGAATTGGCACGCAGCGGAAACGGCCACGAGAGGGCCCCGAGTTGGGCTAAGCCTTTGTCGGAATCGCTATGAGAAGCCGTTACGTGCGCGGTGGGATGAGCGTGACCGGTGCGCCACCATAGAGGGGCTTTGCACGCTAACTGAGTCGCTCACCAACCTTGCATTTCAGGAGAATTGCGATGGGGAACATCGAACGAGAACAGACTGTGGATGACGACGCGACGAGAATCAATAAGGAGTCCATACAGACCTCGCGGCCCGAGGTCCTGTCGAATCCGGCTACAGGGCCACGTACGCCAAGTGGGAAGAGGCGATCCAAGATGAATGCGGTTAGTCACGGGATATTCACGGCCGGGATCCTAAAGGGGGTAGAGCGGAAAGCAGATTTCGATAAGCTTGTTAAAGAATTACGGGATCACTTCCAAACGGAGAGCCCATGGGAAGAGCTGCTAGTGGGGAGAATGGCTATGCTCATCATTCGACAGCGTCGCGTACTGATCTCAGAATCGGCGGAAATTGCCAAGGAGCGCAGTGGCGAAAAGCAATGGAGGGAAGCACTCGAACAGGAAGACCGGTTAAATTCTAAGAAGAGCGAGAGAGGGTTGATGGAATTCTTGGACAATCCTTTCGTCGTTGGCCGATGCCTAGAACTCCTTACTGCCTGGCGCGAGCGCGTTCATCAAAGGGGATATGATGCATATTTTGATTTCCCGCTTATGAGGAAACTGTACGGCAGGTGTCCCGCGGAAGAATTAGACGCGATTACGCAGCAGCAGATAAGAGAATCTTCTCACCCAAAAAAGAACGACGCACGGTCAGAGCAAGAAAAACACGACTTCCGGGAACAGCAGTGCAAAGCTTTGCTGTCCAAATTGGACGACGACCTCGAATACTTGAAGCATAGACAGAGTGTCATCGATGATTTGGGCAGAGCATCAAAAGAGTACGAGAAGGATTCCCATCTGGTTCCGCGAGTCGAAATTCTCGATCGCTTAAGTAAATACGAATCGCACTTAGGTCGAGAGTTGGATCGTACCGAAAATCGACTGCTGCGCAGTATCCGAACGCGGCTCGGCCATCCTCCACCTCCAACCCTAAACGTCGAAATCGCACAGTGATGACGCGCGGCTCTTCAGGAGAATTGCCCTCTCATTAGAACACCATAATAATGTCCTTCGATGGATCGCGCTGAACTCGAGAAGTTACCCTGGCTCGGGGGCGCGAGTCGAAGGCGGTCGACTCGATCATTTCCAAAGAACTGTCGAGGTAATCAGTTGTAGTTTTTGATCGATGGTCAAATCCGCAAGGAGAAGCGCCCAAGCTGACACTGACTGGTCCTTGCGCTCCTAAGAAGGCAAAATTACAAAACGAACCCGGCCTTGTCCAATGGAATCATGGAGTTGGCTGTTCTCAGAGAGCGAAATTTAAGGGTTTGGAGGGTACGAATCGGGTCGTGTCCCGCATTTTTAGCCACGGTGACGCCGCGATTGGCGACGAGGTCGCCCCACGTGTCGAAAGCATTCTCATTCTGTTTACTGAACCTGCGAGTACGTAGTCGGCGACCCTCAACTTGTGCTATATTTCGTAGTGCGGCGACCCCCGCGAATCCCCCTCCACTGGAAGGCTCGGATGCTTTCGGGAGGGAGGTCCTCGGCTGGACGCTAGCTCCTAATTTATAGAAGGACTCCAAGCAATAATGGCCACCATTACGGATGCTGTCGAGAGTAAGCCCCAGCGAAAAGTGATTGACCGCGCGGTTGTGCGCTTTTGCGGTGATTCCGGCGACGGCATGCAAATCTCGGGCAGTCAGTTCACCAATACCGCCGCTCTTTATGGCAATGATCTCGCCACCTTCCCCGACTATCCGGCCGAAATCCGCGCCCCTGCGGGAACCCTGCCGGGTGTCAGCGGCTTTCAGGTTCAGTTCTCATCGAGCGATGTGTACACCCCCGGCGACGCCGTGGATGTGCTGGTGGCTATGAATCCGGCCGCGCTCAAGATGAACGTTAAGGACCTGAAGAAGAGCGGAATCCTGATCGTCAATAGTGACAGCTTTACGGACAACGATCTTCGCAAGGCCCATCAGACGAGCAATCCGTTGGAGGATCACTCGCTCGATGCTTACCGCCTGTTTGCCGTCCCGTTGGAAAAGCTGACCCACGCGGCCCTCGAGGAACTCGGTCTGGACGCCAAGAGCATGAACCGCTGCAAGAACTTCTTTGCGCTGGGCATGTGTTATTGGCTCTACAACCGCTCGATGGACCACACCTATCGCTGGCTGGACGACAAGTTCAAGAACAAGCCGCTTTTGGCCGAAGCCAACAAGCGCGCCATGAAGGCCGGCTATAGCTATTGCGAGGCCACCGAGGCCTTCCAGGTAAGCTATGAGATCCCCCCGGCGAAGTTGACGCCTGGCGTGTATCGAAATTTGAGCGGAAATCAGGCCTTGGCCATGGGTTTCGTGGTGGCCGCCCAGCAGGCCGGGCTTCAGCTGTTTCTAGGCTCATATCCGATTACCCCCGCCTCGGATATCCTGCACGAACTCTCCATGTACAAGAACTTCGGCGTGCTCACTTTTCAGGCCGAAGACGAAATTGCGGCCATAACCTCGACCATCGGGGCTTCTTATGCCGGCACGCTGGCCATCACCACAACTTCCGGTCCAGGTATGGCGCTCAAGACAGAGGCTATGGGCTTGGCGGTAGCGGTGGAGCTGCCCATCGTGATCTGCGATATCCAACGGGGCGGCCCTTCCACCGGTCTGCCCACCAAGACCGAGCAGGCCGATTTGCTGCAAGCCATGTACGGCCGGAACTCAGAGGCGCCCATTCCCGTGTTGGCCGCGTCCACTCCTGGCGACTGCTTCTGGATCGCTCTGGAGGCCAGCCGCATCGCGCTGAAGTACATGATTCCGGTAATTATTCTCTCGGACGGCTATCTGGCCAATGGAGCCGAGCCCTGGCGCATTCCTCAAGTAAGCGAAATTCCAAAAATTCCGGTTCATTTCGCGACCGATCCCCAGGGATTTCTGCCTTACAAACGCGATCCGCAAACGCTGTCGCGTCCCTGGGCCATTCCGGGTACGCCGGGCCTCGAGCATAGGGTCGGCGGACTGGAAAAACAGGACGTAACCGGAAACGTGAACTACGAACCGCTCAACCATGAAAAGATGGTTCGTTTGCGCGCAGCCAAGGTCGAGGCCATCGGCCAGGATGTCCCGGACGTCGTGCCGGCCGGAGATCCCGATGGCGATCTGTTGATCATCGGTTGGGGATCCACTTACGGTTCCATCACGGCCGCCCTGAAAGCGCAGCGCGCCGCCGGACACCGCATCGGACACGTTCATCTGCGGTATCTCAACCCGCTTCCCCGCAACTTGGGGCAGGTGATGGATCGCTACAGCAAGGTGCTGGTCCCGGAGATGAATATGGGGCAGCTTTCTCTGATCCTTCGGGCCAAGTATCTGGTCGATGTGGAGGGCTACAACAAAATTCAGGGCCAGCCCTTCAAGCAGGCCGAGCTCGAGGCAAAAATCGAAGAGGTTCTCAGCTACGGAGCGGTAGGGGCCGGGAGAAACGGGAGATAAGGGGACACATGAGCGCCACAGTGCCAGTTTTGACCAAGAAGGATTTTCAAACCGACCAGGAAGTTCGCTGGTGTCCCGGCTGCGGAGACTATGCCATTCTATCCGCCGTCCAGGCCGTCTTCCCCGAACTGGGGATTCCGCGCGAGAAGTTCGTAGTCGTGTCGGGGATCGGCTGCTCCAGCCGCTTCCCTTACTACATGAACACCTATGGTTTCCACTCCATCCATGGGCGTGCGCCTGCGGTGGCCACGGGGATCAAGGTTGCCCATCCTGAACTCGAAGTGTGGGTGGCCACCGGCGACGGCGATTCGCTCTCCATCGGCGGCAATCACACCATTCACATGCTCCGCCGCAATGTGGGCATCAAGGTCCTGATGTTCAATAACCGCATCTACGGCCTTACCAAGGGGCAATATTCGCCCACCTCGGAGTTCGGGAAAAAGACCAAGTCCACTCCGTTCGGCTCGGATGCCCGGCCATTTAATCCGCTGGCGCTGGCGTTGGGTGCCGAAACCACCTTCGTGGCGCGCTCCGTCGATGTCATGCAAGGCCACCTGAAGGACACCCTGAAAAAAGCGGCGGCGCATCAAGGCGCGGCCTACATCGAGATCCTTCAGAATTGCAATATCTTCAATGACGGCGCTTGGCAATACTTGACCGAGAAAGACGCCCGCACCGAACACATGGTGCATCTCGAGCACGGCAAGCCGCTCATCTTTGGCAAGAATCGAGACAAGGGCATCCGCTTGAACGGGCTTGACCTTGAGGTCGTGCAGCTGGGCAATGGCGTCTCCGAGCACGATTTGCTCATCCACGACGAACAATACCGCAACCCGGCATACGCGTTCTTACTGGCTAAGATGGAGGAGATGCCCGGTTTCCCCACGCCCATTGGCGTGCTTCGCTCCTGGAACGATGTTCCGCGATACGAAGACATCATGGCCAACCAAGTTAAAGACGTGATTGCCAAGCGCGGCGCGGGCGATATCGATAAGCTGCTTCGTTCCGGCGACACCTGGGAAGTGCGCTAAAAGGGCGCACTTCCGCAAACTCTTACATTCATCACCCTTAGATTCTTTTGTTGCTGAATTTTGCTACGCCGTTGCGGCTTAGCGCGATGCAGTTGTCTTTGCGCTGAGGTTCGGTTTTGGTGTGGTGGAGTTCTCGAAGTAGTTTTCTTCGTCCAGCCGCCGGTAGATTCGTCCGGCAAGCCCCGCCGCCATCGGTCCGGTAACCACTCTGTTCTGCCCGCGCATGAGCACCGCGATGACGATCTTGGGATGGACTTGATCGGCATAGGAAACGAACCAGCCGACACGCGACGCTGAATCCGAGCAGGTTCCCGTCTTTCCCAGCGCCTGTTCATCGTTCACGTAGCTAAGACGCGCGGTCCCATAGAGGACGGCGGCAAGCATGCCGTCGCGAATATCGGGCAGGAGCGGTTCGATGTCCAGCTTCCGCTTGACGCGTGGCTGGAAATTCGCAATCTCCGCTTCGGAGCGGGGATACTGCAGGTAGTAAATCGTGCCGCCATTCGCCAAGGTGGAGACCAGCGAGGCCAGCTGCAGCGGCGTAATCTGAATGCCTTCGCCGAAGCTGGACATGCGCGCTACGCCGCCATTCTTGGGCGGCTCCGAGGGCAGCGCTCCGGGTTGCTCTTCCGGAAGGTTATAGCCGGTCAACTCCCCCAGCCCCAGCAGGCGCGCATAGCGCGAAACCGTGTCGAAGCCCATCCGCCGGCCGAGCTCCTCGAAGAAGGCATTATTGGAATGGGCCAAAGCTTCCACCAGGTTGAGGTAAAGCCGCGGGGCTACCTTGATCATGGTGTCGCGAGTAATCACGCTCTCCTCGAGCGCAGCCACCGCGATTACCGGCTTGATGGTGGAACAGGGAATGAAGCCGGAGGAAAATGCCAGCTTCTGATTGACGATCGTTAGAACCCGGCCCGTATTCGGGTCGATGGCCACCACTGAACCGTTGTAGTGCCCCAGGCCGGCGATAGCAGCTTGCCGCACCACAGGATCGTCAAAGGTCGCGATATCACCCGTCGTGGAATCAGCGAAGGTAGGAACCCCTCGCACCACGGGTCTGCGCGTAGCAGCTCGCGCGACAGCCTTGGTCGTGGCAGCCGGCGCCTGCGGCACGAGAATTAGGCTGGAAAATAAGCCGGCAAAAAACAGCAGTTTGAGACGCATGGGACTGGATAGCATCTGACGATTAGACGTCCGAATGTTAAATGTGGTCAGGCCTGGAATCACAGGGGATTCCAGCTTCTGGCAAGTCGGATTTTAGGAGAACTCACCTATCCGATGCAATAGGCAGTTGGCACTATTTTGCCCATAGTACGCGGCCCGTAAGCAATTGACGCTAAAGAGATACTGCGCCTTCCTGGCACACTGCGCTTTAGGAAGCTTCGGGGAGCCTATAGGGCCTTAGCGCTTGGCGCTAACGCCCATTTTTGGCACGTGCAACTGCGGCGGCCGCCGAAGCCGCCACGGTGGCGGCCTTTTCGGGCTGCCTTTCAGCCGTGGCCACGGGTGCCTCTGCCGGAGCCGCCGGATGCGCGAGCCCAAGCTTCTTGCGCAGAGCGGATTCGAGCTTCGCGCGAACGTCGACGTGTTCTTTCAGAAAGAGCCGCGCGTTCTCGCGGCCTTGGCCCAACCTCTCGCCGCCAAAGCTCATCCAGGTGCCGCTCTTTTCGACCACGTTGTGGGTCACGCCCAGATCGAGAAGGTCGCCTTCGAGCGATATGCCTTCGCCATAAAGAATGTCGAATTCGGCTTCGCGGAAAGGCGCGGCAACTTTGTTCTTCACCACTTTTCCTCGCGTCCGCGAGCCCACCACCCGGTCGCCCTCCTTGATCGACTGGATGCGCCGGATGTCCAGGCGAATGGAGGCATAAAATTTCAGAGCGCGCCCGCCGGTGGTGGTTTCCGGATTGCCAAACATCACCCCTATTTTTTCGCGGATCTGGTTAATAAAGATCAGGCAGGTACGCGATTTCGAGACTTTGCCGGTGAGTTTGCGCAGCGCCTGAGACATCAGTCGCGCCTGCAAGCCCATTTGCGGCTCGCCCATTTCCCCTTCGAGTTCCGCGCGGGGAACGAGCGCCGCCACGGAGTCCACGACCACCACATCCAATCCGCCCGAAGCGATCAGCGTCTCGGCGATTTCCAGCGCCTGCTCGCCATTGTCCGGCTGCGAAACCAGCAGGTTGTCCACATCCACGCCCAGCTTGCGCGCATACGCGGGATCCAGGGCGTGTTCCGCATCGATGAACGCCGCCTGGCCGCCCATCTTCTGCGCCTGCGCGATCACGTGCAGCGTCATCGTCGTCTTGCCGCCGGATTCCGGCCCGAAGATTTCCACCACCCGCCCGCGCGGAAAGCCGCCGACGCCCAGAGCGGCATCCAGGCTGACCGCGCCGCTGGGGATTACGCTCACCGGTACCAGCACATCGCGGTTGCCCAGGCGCATGATCGCGCCCTTTCCGTATTGCTTCTCGATCTGCGCAATCGCCGATTCCAGGACTTTGCTGCGATCCTCTGCTGTCATGGTGCACCTCGAAGATTTTGCCGCCGCGGTTGGCGGGAGTGTATCAGATCGTTCTTCTGGCCGCTAACACGCTGTTTCGTTCCGAGCGCCGCCATCCTAATGCAAAGGCGAATAAAAGGCAAATAGAAAATAACGCCTCCCTCCGCACGCCGGGTTATCAATGCGAGAGCGCGGCGCGCATCACCTTGGGGAAGCCCAGCGGCCCCAGAACGCAGCTCGCCGTCAGCACCCCGCCCATCAACGCTCCCATGATGCCGAGCAACACCACGTCGCTGCCCGTGAGGTACAGATTCCCGATCGGGGTGCGCGGGCCGAGCCACGCCTGGGAATATTTCTCCGGCGTGCCCGGATAACCATAGATCGCCCCGGATGGCGCCGCCGTGAAGTATTCGAACGTAAGGGGCGTGCCAAGTTCCGCGTATTCCACGAACTCTCCAAATCCCGGATGGTGGCGCTCGACAATATCCAGCAACGCCCGCGTGATGCGCTCCTTGGCGGATTCGATACTCTTCGCTGCGCCTGCGCCAGGGTTCACCGCGATGCGCTTCGAGCGAGCCATAGGAGAGCGGGGCAATAATTTCCGCGGTGTGCCGTTCGGCGCGAGGATCTTTCAGGGAAGGGAACGAGACGATAGGCCATCGCCGCTCGGCCGTTGAGCAGATCGTTCCGCCGGGCATAAATCTCATCGTGGTCGAAAGAGTCGAAAATCCAATAATTTTCGCCCCGGAAACCCAGCTCGCGCGGATCTCGCCGCAAACCAAGAAAGAGTTCCACCACCTCGAAGCCTTCCGGCGGCGATTTGAGTTGGTCGCGGAAAGGCAGCAGCGGATGCAGGCAGCATGCGCGTGAAGGTGTTCCATGCCCCGGCGTCGGAGACGACCACCGGCGCGCGAAATTCCGCGCGTGCTTCCTGCTTTGCCTTTCCTTATATTTACCGCGACGCCCACGGCGCGGCCGCCTTCCAGCAGAATGCGGCTCACTTCGTGGTCGGGCAGGAGTTCGCCGCCCGCCGCGCGGATCACGGCGCCGTGGCTTTAGCGATTTCGCCCGCGCCCCCGGCCGGATACCACGCCCCGTTCAAGTAGTGAGACGCGATCACCGCATGGGTGGCGAACGCGCTGCGGCCAGGAGGCACTCCGTAGTCGGCCCACTGCGACGTGACCACGGCGCGAAGCCGCGGGTCGCGGAAACGCCTTTCGAGATAATGCTGCGTGACCTCCAGGGCAAGACCTGAAGTGAAGCGATTCACCGCCGCCACCAGCCAGCCCAGCGGCGCGGGCGCCGCCATCGCTCATGAAGTTGCGGGTGGTCCAGCCCGCGGCCGACTTCAGGTCGCGGAAATACTGTTCGATATTGGAGCGCTCGTCGGGAAAGGCATCGATCAAAGCGCGCCGGAAATTTGCTTCGCCTTTGCACGCCCTGACTTCGAGATCCGGGTAAACAAATACGTCGTAAACATCCGGCAGCGGGTTCCATTTCACGCGGCTTTCGGTGATGAAATCGAACAGCCGGCGCCCCATCATGCCCTCGCCCATCTCGCCCACGTAATGCAGCCCCACGTCCCAGGACCAGCCGCCGGGCCGCGTGAATGTGTGCGTGAATCCCCCGATCTTGAAGTGGCGCTCCAGCACCAGCACGCGCCATTTGCGCATCTTCGCCATGATGCTCGCGAAGGCCAGCCCGCCCATGCCGGAACCGATAACGATCGCGTCGTATTCAGGCTGTGAAGGCATACGAACTACGAGCCGCTACTTGCCGCCATAAACATAAAATCCGCGGCCGGACTTTTTCCCCAGCCATCCCGCCGCCACCATTTTCTTCAGCAGCGGGCAGGGCCGGAACTTCGGGTCGCCAAAGCCTTCCAGCATCACTTCCATGATATCCAGGCAAACGTCCAGGCCGATGAAATCCGCCAGCTCCAGCGGTCCCATGGGGTGGTTCATGCCCAATTTCATCACGCTATCGACGGCCTCCGCGCTAGCCACGCCTTCCATCACGCAAAATGCCGCTTCGTTGATGAGCGGCATGAGCACGCGATTGGAAACGAAGCCCGGCGAATCGGCCACGGCCACCGGCTTCTTCTCCAGCTTCTTGCACACGCCCATCACTGCTTCAAAGGTCTCGTCGCTGGTTTGCAATCCCCGAATCACTTCCACCAGCGGCATCATCGGAACGGGGTTCATGAAATGCATGCCGATGAAGCGGTCCGGCCTTTGCGTGGCGGCGGCCAGCGCGGTCACGGAGATCGAAGAGGTATTGGTGGCCAGAATGGCCTGGGGACGCAACACCCGGTCCGCCTCGCCCAGGACCCGGCGCTTCAGCTCCAATTGCTCCGGCACCGCCTCGATGGCCAAATCGGCGCGTGAGATGGAGTCGAGATCGGTCACCGCATCGATGCGGCTCAAAATCGCGGCCTTTTCGCCATCCGCCAGTTTGCCTTTCCTGATCTCGCGATCGAGGTTCTTGGAGATATTCTCGACCGCCCGGTCGAGAAACTGCCGCTCGACATCGCGCAGGATCACGCTGTAGCCGTAGCGCGCGAAGACGTGCGCGATCCCGTTACCCATGGTGCCGCCGCCCAGGACGGCTACAGTGCGAATGCCCTCGGGATTCAAAGTATTCTCCGATCGGGAAAGGAAAAGCCCACTAGGATGACGGCCCACGAATGACCGAAGACCCGGAAAAATCAAGCGAGGTTGCAGCGGGGTAGCGGTCAGTTTGAATTTTTCTGATCGTGACAAACGGTTTCCAGCGTTCCGCCGCTCAGCGCTCCACGGCCAGCGCCACGGCGTTGCCTCCGCCCAGGCAGAGCGCCGCGATTCCGCGGTGCACATTGCGCCGCTGCATTTCGTAAAGCAGCGTCACCAGGATGCGCGCGCCGGAAGCTCCAATGGGATGCCCGATGGCCACGGCGCCGCCGTTTACGTTCACTTTTTCCGGATCGAGGCGCAATTCGCGCATCACGGCGATGGCCTGCACGGCAAACGCTTCGTTCAGTTCGTAAAGATCGACGTCCCGGTCGCGGTCCCATCCCGTCTTGCGCAGCAGCTTCTCCACCGCCTCCACCGGCGCCATCATCACCCATTTCGGCTCGACCCCCGAGACGGCCTGCGCCACCACTTGCGCCATGGGAGTTTTTCCCAGGCGCAAAGCCGTCTCCTCGCTGGCCACGACCACGGCGGCGGCGCCATCATTCGTCCCCGGAGCGTTGCCGGCCGTGACGGTTCCGTCTTTCTTGAACGCGGGCCGCAGCTTGCCAAGCGCTTCGAGCGAAGCGTCCGCGCGCGGCGATTCATCGCGTTTGATCAAAATGGGATCGCCCTTTTTCTGCGGCACCTCGATGGGCAGAATCTGCGATTCAATGAAGCACGAATTCATGGCCTGCACGGCGCGCAGATGGCTTTGCAGAGCAAATTTGTCTTGTTCTTCGCGCGAGATCTTGTATTTCTCGGCCACCAGTTCGGCGGTGATGCCCATGTGCACGTCTTCGTAGACGTCCCAAAGTCCATCGTGAATCATGGAATCCACCACCTGGCGATTGCCCGATGCGATAGCCGTTGCGCGCCTCGGGCAGCAGATAAGGGCAGTTGGACATCGATTCCATGCCCCCGGCCACGGCAATTTCGATCTCTTCCAGCAGGATGCCCTGCGCCGCGAGGGCCACGGCCTTCAGCCCCGAGCCGCAGACTTTGTTGATGGTCATGGCCGCGACGCGCGGGTTCAGCCCGCCGCGCAGCGCCGCCTGGCGCGCCGGATTCTGGCCCAATCCCGCTTGCACCACGTTGCCCATAATCACTTCATCCACCGTGTCGGGTTGGATGCCGGCGCGATGCACGGCTTCGGCCACCACGCGGGCCCCCAGTTCCGTGGCCGAAAATGACGAGAGAGCGCCCTGAAATTTTCCGACGGGAGTACGCACCGCGCTCAGGATCACAGGCTGGCGGTGGATTCGCTGAAGCATAGCGGCGCTCCTTGCGGATTAATGGCTCTCGGGCGGACGAACAGGCCCAGTATAGCAGCGCTCGAAGTCCGGTCAATTTGCGGGCGGGACAGCGGCGAGGGGAGGATCCGAAAAGTCCTCATGCCGGGGGTCGTCGCATAAACGGCCTGCTTCCGAGAACACCCCGTTTCTCGGGAGCTGTTCGGTGGTCAGATCATTCCTGACACATCAGCACGATTTTTCCGCTGACCGAAGCCTGCTCCAAAAGCTCGTGCGCGCGGCCCGCTTCGCGCTAGCGGCAGCCGCTCTGCGACCACCGGCCTAATGGAATTCTCCTGAAGCATGGCCAGCAATCGGGAGAGGTCCTCGCGAAACCATTCGGGATGTTTCTTCTTCTCCGTCATGATGTTGTACCATCGCGCGGATTTTCCGGGAATGAGACTCGCCACGCCGAGCCATGCGAAGCTCGCAGCGGCGAGCATCATGTTTCGGCGCCCACCTTCGATTGCCGCCGACATTCCATAACCGATAAACCGTCCGCCCTTGCCAAGGGCGCGATACGATCGCAACCAGTTGCGGCCGCCGATCGGATCGAATACCGCATCCACCCCGGCGGCGCGCTGAACAAAATCCTCGGTCCGATAATCGATGGGTTGGCCGCCAAGTGCAGCCACCAGATCGTGCTTGGGCTTCGAGGCGGTGCCGAACATCTTCAAGCCGGCGAGCGAGCCGAGTTGCAGCGCGGCCGTTCCTACTCCGCCGGCGGCTCCGTGAATCAGCAAGCTCTCGTCCTCGGCGCAACTTCGCGATGCGATGGATCAATTGATACGCGGTGGTGTAGTTCAGAACCAGGCTGACCGCTTCGGCGGGATCGAGCGCGGCGGGAACTCGCACCAGTTCGGACTCTGGCAATACGATATAGCGCGAGTACCCGCCGGTCATCGTTATCGCGGCGGCCAAATCGCCGGACTTCCATTGCGTAACAGCGGCTCCACAAGCATCAACGACGCCGACGATATCGTAGCCGGGTGAATAGGGCAGCGGAGGGACGCCGGAATACAGCCCACGGCGCATGAGCACGTCGGCGAAGGCGACTCCGCATGCAAGAATCCGGATGCGCACCTCATTCGCGCCCGGATCGCGGATGTCATCTTCGATTACCTTAAGGACTTCAGGCCCACCGAGAGCGGTGAGGACGACGCGGTTGTTTCGCATCGTCGGTCATCATAGCCTAAAGCAGGAACTCGGAACGGCGTCGAGTTCTCTCCCACGCGAGCGTCGTCGTCCAGGACAGCGCTACTGCCCGTGCGCTTCCGCGGCAAATCGGCTAGGATGGCCGCGTGGCCGATCTTTTCGAATTAACCAGGCCCACCGCCGAGGTTGGCGAAGAGCTCCCAGAGCTCCCAGAGCTCAACGATCAACAGCGCGCCGCTGTCCGCCACGGCCAAGGGCCGCTCCTGGTGGTCGCAGGCGCGGGCACGGGCAAGACGCGCGTCATCACCGAGCGCGTCCGCCATCTGCTGAATTCGGATCCCGGCCTGCCGGGCGAATCCATCCTGGCGCTGACGTTCACGGACAGAGCGGCGGGAGAGATGAAGCACCGCATCGCGCGCGCCGCCGGCGAGCGCGGACGCGCCGTATTCGTGGGAACCTTCCACGCCTTCTGCAACGCGCTGCTGATCGAACGCAATCCCAAGCTGCAAGCTCTGGACGACATCGACCACTGGATTCTTTTGCGCCGCAATCTCGCGGTTCTGGCGCTCGATCGTTATCGCCGGCTCGCCGAGCCCGGGCAGTTCCTGGGCGATTTCGTGAAGTTTTTCTCGCGCTGCCAGGATGAACTGGTCACGCCGGAGGATTACGAACGCTATACCGCATCCCTGGCCGAAGCGTACGCGCGCGAGAAAAATGGGCTTGCCGAAGACGAACGCAGCGTCCGCGAGGAAGCCCTTGCCGAGCAGCGGGAGGTCGCCCGCGCCTATCGAGCGAGCGACAGCTTGCTTCGCGAGCGCAACATGCTGACGTTTGGGATGCAATTGTCGGAGGCGGTTCGCTTGCTCAAGAGCGATGTCGCTTTTCGCGACGCGCTGCGCGCGCGCTACCGATACATTCTGGTGGACGAATTTCAGGACACCAACATCGCGCAAATCGAGCTTCTGTGGGAATTGGCGGCGGACCATCGCAACGTGGTCGCCGTGGGCGACAGCGCGCAGGCCATCTACCGGTTCCGCGGCGCCTCGTTTGGGAGCTTCACGATTTTCCTGGAGCGCTTTGCCGCCGTTCCGCGCGGAAATAGCGCCGGCGCGGCGCGTTTTGTCCAGCCGCTCGTGGATAATTACCGCTCCACCGCGCGCATTCTGCGCACGGCCACGCAGATCGCCAGCTTCATCGACCACTCGCCGCTCGTTCCCAAGAAGGAACTGCTGCCGCACAAGCCCGACGGCGAAAAAGTCCGCATCGTCGAATTCCCGTCGCCGCAAGAGGAAGCGCGCTGGATCGCCGCGGAAATCGAGCGCCTGCACACGGCCGGCCTGAGCTGGCGAAAGTTCGCCGCCCTCTATCGTATCCATAGCCATCGCAACGAATTGGTCCGCGCGCTCGAAGAACGCGGCATTCCGGTGGTGATTCGTAATCTTTCGATCCTGGACCATCCGCTGGTGCGCGACCTCACGGCTTATCTGCGCCTGATCGCGAGCCCCGCCGATAACGTCGCTTGCGCGCGAGTTCTGGCTGCCCCGGCGTGGGGTCTCGACGCAGCCGACCTGGTGCGGCTCTGCGAGCGCTCCAAGAAGGCCAAAAGTTCGCTGTGGGATGAACTCCAGCCGCGGCAAGGCCGGCTGCCGTTCAGCGGCCCTCCCGCGGCCACTCAAAATCTAGTTGCCGGTTTGAACGGGTTGCGCGCTCGCGCGGAGACGATGGACGCCGCCGATCTATTCGCCGCGCTGACGGAGTGGCTCGAACTTCCTCTGCACCTCCGCGGCTCGGATCAGCCCTACCTGCGCCGATTCGCGCAATTTGTCCGAGAGTGGCAGTCCAAGAGCGAAACGTGTCGGCTCCGCGAATTCGTGGAATATCTCGATTACTTCGCCCAGGCCGGCGGGCAAATCAACCTGGAACAGGACTCCCGGGACGCTGTTCAACTCATGACCGTGCACGCCGCCAAGGGTTTGGAGTTCGATCACGTTTTCGTGCTGCGGCTAACGCACCGGGGTTTTCCCATGGCGCCGCGAGCGACCGTCCTCGAATTTCCCCCGGCGCTCATGAAAGAGGAGTTGCCCCGGGGCGATTTTCATATTCAGGAAGAGCGGCGCCTGTTCTATGTGGCCATCACCCGGGCGCGCGAGCGGCTCACCCTGACTACGGTGCTGCACAAGCGCTCCCGGCCTTCGGTTTTCATCGAAGATATTCTGAGCGCCGGTAAGGTGGCCAGACAAAGCGTGGAACAGAGTTCGCCGGCATCGACTCCCGCCGCGACCCCGCGCCCGCCCCTGCCCGGTGAGCCCATTCTCTTCCCGGAAGCCGCCATCCAGCCGCGCGTCTATTCGCGCATCGGCCCCTGGGCCGAGCGCTACCGTCCGCCTGTTTTCGAACCGCTCCAGTTGAGCGTCTCGGCCATCGAGACCTATCAGAAGTGCCCGCAAAAATATCTATTCGGCCAGGTGTGGGGAATCAGGAGCGGGCCCAGCGCGGCCACCACCTTCGGCAACGTCATGCACGTCACCATAAGGCAGTTCATCGCCGCGCTGCGCAAGGGTGCGCGTCTAGGGTTCGATGAGGTAGCGGCGATTTTTCGGCGCGAATGGACCTCGGCGGGCTTCGAGGATCGCCACCAGGAAGATTTATATCTGCACGACGGCATGGAGCAGTTGCGCGCTTTTCACGCCAGCATGCTGGCCGCCCCGCCCCACGTGATCGGGTTGGAGAAACGTTTCACGCTGCACTGCGACAATGGCGTGGAATTGATCGGACGGATGGACCAGATCAACCGTGTCGCCGCGGGCGAAGTGGAGATCATCGACTACAAGACCGGTAAGCCGAAATCGGAAAGCCACGCCGATAAGGACGTGCAGTTGAGTATCTACGCCCTGGCGGCGCGTGAAGTTCTGGATGTCAATCCTGTCCGGCTGATCTATTACAACTTGCAGAATAATGAGTGCGTCTCCGCCTCACGCGAAGAGAAGCAGCTGAAAGAGGTGCGAGACACCATTCAGGAAGTTGCCGCGGATATCCGGGCACGCGACTTTCCCGCTCGTCCCGGCTTCATTTGCAAAAATTGCGAGTATCGATCCTTGTGTCCCACTCAAGAATCCGCTACTGCGCTGCGCGATCCGGCTGAAAGTGCGGAAGCGATGCCCTCGGCCGCTGTGCCGAGGTAATTCGAAATAAAAAAGCGGGACGCTCGGAAAAAGCGTCCCGCTCGAACTGAGAGGAAGGGATCCGCTTCGGGCCATCCCTTCCGCCTTGCCGCGCATTGCCTCCGCCCTGGAGGCTTCTCCCCTGCAAAATCGGCGAGCGTTTGCGAATTTGTTATCCGCTCAAACCCGCGCAACCATTTCTATACGGTCCGTGTTCCGTGATGTCAAGCGAAAGTTCGCCGCCGCAGCTCACGGCAGACGTTCACGGCAGGCGCACCAGATAGTAGCCGTCGCGCGCCAGTACGTTGAGCCCGGTGCGCTTCACGCGAACTTCGACCGAGTGATAATTTTTGGTGCGGTCCGTGCCCGCCGGCGAGTAGGCCAGCGTGTACTGATGCCGCGCCTCTTCGGCCACTTGAGCGTAGGCCTGCGAAAGCGCCGCCTCATTGTTCACGAAATAGGTGTCGCCGCCGGTGGCGTGGGCGTAACGCGAGAGCGGGCTCGCGCCGCGGCGTAGCAAAGCCGCATCGGTGCCGATGGCGTAAACCGAAACGTCGGAAGAAAGCAGCGCGATCAGCGTCTGATCGTAGCTGTAGGTGTTGTTCTTCGCGTCGACGCCATCGGAAACGAGAATGATCACTTTCCGCCGTTCGTGCGGGCGCGCGCGCAAGACTTCAGCCGCGCCGTGCAGGGCGTCGTCCAGGTGCTTGGTGTTCTTGTCGGCGGACCCTTGCTGCTGGGTCGTGGGGGCGCCCGGAATGGGCTGGCCGCCGGCCCCCGGATTGGGCGCGGTCGACGCCGGATCCGGCACGGAGTCGTCGCCCGAAGCTCGGTCTTTAAGCTGCGCCATTAAGCGATCGTTGTCCGTGGTGAAATCCATCAGCAGCGTGAAGAACGATGCGAATCTGCCCAGCGCGACTTCGTCGGATTCGCTGAAGGCCCCTGCCAGGGAGATCAGGCTCCTGCGTACCTGCTCGGTGGCCTTCGGTTTGAGGTCGTCATCCAGGACAACTAGAGCCGAGAGAGGGGCTGCGTCGGTCGAAAAAGTGGAGATGCGCTGCTCCACGTCGTCTTCGAAAATGGTGAACTCATCCTGCCGAATGTCGTCCACCAGATTGCCGCGCGCATCCTTGACGGTCACTGGGACGACCACCAGTTCCACGGTGCTGCGAATCGTGCCGCGCGAATTCGGCCGCTGCTGTTGCGCCGGCGGTTGCTGCTGTGCGCCCTGGGGGACCACCTGCGCAGGCATTGCCAGCGACATAGCCAGGGCCAGGATGGATCCCTGTATGAGTAACGCCAAGGCCGGCGGTTGACGCAAGCAGGTCATCGACAGACAATTATGCGGCTGATCTCATGCTCGAAACGAGGTAAGCTCCGGCACGCGCATCCTCTCAACGGTTATCGCGCATCGTAAGGGCAACACAAGGTTCATGGAGATTATACGATGAGGTCGGAACGTCTCAAGCTCTTCGTGGCAATGGCAGCCTTGGCGATGCCGCTGCTTTGGCCCGCGGTTCCCCTGGGAGCCGGCCAGAATCCGGATCCGTCCCAGCAGGGAATTCGCGTGCAGGTCAATCTGGTCAATCTATTCGCCACCGTGCGCGATAAGAAAACCAAGCAGATTATCCCCACTCTCGAACAGAACGATTTCAAGGTCACCGAAGACGGAGTCGAGCAGAAGATCTCCTTCTTCTCCCGCGAAACCACCCTGCCCATCACTCTGGGCCTTTTAATCGATACCAGCGGCAGCGAAACGAATATGCTGGGCGCCGAACAGGCCGCTGCCGTGCGCTTCCTCTCCCGCGTGCTGCGCAAAGGCGATCTCACCATGGTGGTGAGCTTCGATACGGATTCAGACTTGCTCGCCGACCTGACGGACGATCAAGGCATGCTCGACCGGGCCATCAATCGCACCCGCATCAATTCGCCGGGCGCGCAGGGGCCGCTCAGTCAATCGGTTCCCGGCACGGTCTTCTACGACGCGGTTTATGCCGCCTGCCACGATAAGCTTGCCGGCGAAGCCGGGCGCAAGGCCATCGTCGTTCTCACCGATGCCCAGGATGAGGGCAGCACCTTGAGGGTTCAGGACGCCATCGAAGCGGCGCAGCGCACCGATACCGTCGTGCACATCCTGCTGGTGGCCGATCCCCGGTTTGGCGGCGGAAACTATTCGGTGGCCAAGGATCTGACCGACAAAACCGGTGGCCGCACCATCATCGTTCGCAGCGAAAAGAATCTCGAGGCAGCCTTCGATCAGATCAGCGAGGAACTTCGCAGTCAGTATACGCTGGGATATTACTCCTCCAACCCGGCGCGGGACGGCGGCTATCGCAAGGTCAAAGTGGAGACCAATCGCAAGGATTTGGATGTGCTCACGCGCCAGGGTTACTACGCGCCGCGAAATTAGACAGAGGGGTCAGTTTGAATTTTCTTGATCGTGACACAAAGAAGGCAAAATTCAAACTGACCCACTGCCCGAAATTGAGCCGCTGAACTCAATGCGCCTCTGCCGCGGAAGCTTCCACAGGGGTAGCGAAATATCCTTTACGCGCCCGCACTTGCAGTCCTTTGGTATTCACCTCGATACGAATCTTGTGGAACTTCCCGTCGGGGGCTCGGGCGGGGACGTAAGCCAGCGAATACTGGCTGCGCAGTTCGTTTCCGATATAGGCGAAGGATTGCGCCAGGTCGTCCACGTGGTAGGGGAAAAAAGCCCGGCCGCCGCTTTCATCTGAAAACTGCTGCAGCACCTTGTCCCCTTCATCTTTCAGGTATTTGCGATTCGAAGGATCGGCCTGGGCGGCTTCCTGATCGGTGAGAATCCAGTTGATGCTGGTGCTGATGGTATAGATCACGATGCCGGCCCGCTGCGCCATCTCCAGGGCCTCGCCGCGCGAATGGCGGCTCAAGTTATCGTCGCCGTCGCTGATCACCACCAGCACCCGGCGCAAGTCCGTTTCGGGATTGCCAACGGCCGGAGCAAGCTTCAGCAGCCGGTCGCAGCCCTCATAGATCGCGTCGTAAAGCGCCGTCCCGCCGCCGGCGCGTTGCTTCGATATGACGTCCCGGAGTTTGTCGAGATCGCCCGTGAATGACTGAATCATCTCCGGCTCATCGTCTATGGTCATCAGAAAGGCCTGGTCCTTCTCCCGCCGGATCACGTTATAGAGAAAGTCGATGGCCGCCTGCTGCTCGAACTGCAGCCGGTCGCGGATGCTGTTGGACGTGTCCAGCAGCAAGCCGACTCGCAGCGGCAAATCCGTCTGCCGGCTGAAAAAGCGTATCTCCTGCTCGGCGTTGTCGTCGAAAACCCGAAAATTCTCCTGATTCAAATCCGCCACGATCTTGTTCTGCTTGTTGAGAACGGTAAACAGCATGTCGACCAGGCTCACGTTCTGGCGAATGGGCGGCGTTCCATTGGTTTCGGGCGCGGGAGGCGGCGCCGGAGGTTGCTGCGGCTGTTGCGGCTGCTGCGCGGACAGTCCTGCGGAAAACACTACGGCTGCGGCAAGGACTGCGAGGGTAGTACGAAGGCGCACTGCCGAAATTATAGGTAGCCGCGCAAAGCCGCGTCAACCCTGGCCGGTTCAAAATCGAGCGCTCGCGCCAGCTCGTTCAGGTAACCGGCCAATTCGGGAGCCAGCGGAGCGCGCAACTCGATCGTCGCGCCGGTTCGTGGGTGCGCGAAGCCCAGGCGAGCGGCGTGCAGAAACACGCGCCCCAGCGGCTTGAGAAGCCGTCCTCCGGCGCGGACTTGCGCCGGCGCGCCGTAGAGCGTGTCGCCAACCAGCGGATGCCCGGTGGCCGCAAAATGCGCTCGAATCTGGTGGGTGCGCCCGGTGCGCGGCTCGGCTTCGACCAACGTGAAATTCCCCAGGCGCAGCGAGCGCCCGCCAATTCGTCTGCGCGGCGCGCCCGGACGCGAGGCGCGCGGTCATGCGCGTTCGGCGCTGCGGATCGCGCGAAATCGGACGATCGATCTTTCCCGCATCCCGGCTCAGCTTGCCGTGAACCAGCGCGATATACGTCTTCCTTACGGCGCGAGATCGGAACTGCTCGCCCAGGTTGCGATGCGCGGCGTCATTGCGCGCGATGACGATCGCTCCCGATGTGCCTCGGTCCAGGCGATGGACGATCCCGGGACGAAGGCCTCCGCCCACCGTGGAAAGCGCGCCGAAATGATGCAGCAACGCGTTCACCAGCGTGCCTTTCGCGGCGCCCGCGCCCGCGTGCACCACCATGCCCGCCGGCTTATTCACCACCGCCACATCTTCGTCCTCGTACAGCACGTCCAGGGCGATCTCTTCCGGAGCGGCTCGCAGCGGAGGCCGCGGCAGCACCTCGATGTCGATCACGTCGCCGGACATCACCCGCTGCGCGCGCCGCACCAGCCGGCCGCCCAGCCGGACCCGCCCTTCGTCGATCAGTTCCTGAATGCGCGTGCGGCTGACGTCGGGAAGGCGCGAGGAGAGATAGAGGTCCAGGCGCCGGCCGGCATCTTCCGCCGAGGCCGTGAAGCGGCGCACAGCGGCTTGCTGTTCGCGGGGATCGGCTTGCCTGAGCTAAGCGTGGGCTCTGCGTGCATCCTTCTCGCCGCTGAATAAGTCCAGAATGATCAAAACCGCTCCGATGGTGATCGCCGAATCGGCCACATTAAAAGCGGGCCAGCGAAAACTTCCGGCGTACAGCTCCAAAAAATCCGTGACGCCGCCGTAAAGCAGGCGGTCGAAAAGATTTCCCGCCGCGCCGCCGGCAATCAATGCGATGCCCGCCTGGCTTGCCGTTCCCCCCGCGATCCCCGCCGCCAGCAGCCATACCAGCAGCAAAATGACCACCGTCGAAGCGGTGACCAGCAGAAAGGAGACCCACTTGAAGTCGGATTCCGAGAAGAGGCCGAAGGCGATGCCCGCGTTCACGCTGTGAACCAGGTCGGCGAAATGCGGAATCAGTGTCCGCCGATAGCCTTGCGAGGTGAGCTGCTCCACGGCATATTTGCTGGCGCGGTCGGCCGCCACCACCGCGAAGGTGAGCCACAGCCAGCGCGCGCCCCGTGCGGCCATCAGGAGTTCGCGCCCGCCGTGCCCCCGCGTGCCCGCAGTTCCAGACGGCCCCGAGTAGCTTTCGATCTCCTCGAGCGCGGCCACGCACCGCTCGCACACCGTCGGATAATCCGTGCTCTCCCCGACGCGCAGCGAATAGTTCCAGCAGCGCTCGCACTTTTTGCCCAGCGCGCGATGCACGGTCACACCCAGGCCCGGCATCGTCTCCGATGCAGCACCCGCCGGAGAGTTTCCGTTCGTGAATTCCACTTGAGAAACGATAAACAAAGCCGGCAGCCAATCCGCGTAATCCCGAAGCAGCGGCTCGAGCGCGCTGTCCGCGGAGAGTTCCACGCGCGCTTCGAGCCCGCTATTGATCTGCTTGGCGGTGCGCGCTTGCTCCAGCGATTTCAGCACGGCGGCGCGTACTTCGAGCAAGTGCCCCCAGCGAGCGTCCAGCGCTTCGTCGGGGAAGCTGCAAAATTGGCCCGGCGGAAACAACCTGAGATGAATATCCGCTGGCGCGCCCTCTTCTCGCGGCAAATATTGCCAGATCTCGTCGGCGGTAAACGCCAGAATCGGCGCCAGCAATCGCACCAGCGCACTGGCAATGCGATAGATGGCCGTCTGCGCGGAACGCCGCGGACATCCCTTGGGCGCAAAAGTGTAAAGCCGGTCCTTGAGAATATCGAAATAGAAGGCGCTCAGATCCACCACGCAAAAGTCGTACACCGCGTGATACACGCGGTGGAAATCGAACTTTTCGTAGAACTCCAGGCAATTCGCCAGCAGCCGGCTGGTCCGGCCCAGCATCCAGCGGTCGATCTCCACCAGCGAATCTTCCGCCACGGAATCTCGCGCCGGATCGAAGTCCGAGAGATTGCCCAGCGCGAACCGAAACGTGTTGCGAATCTTGAAGTAGGCCTCCGAAAGCTGGGTCATGCCGTTTTTGGACATGCGCAGATCGCTGTGGTAGTCCTGCGAAGCCACCCACAGCCTCAGCAGGTCGGCGCCCCATTTTTCGCAGATCTCCGTCGGCAGGATCACGTTGCCCAGGGATTTGGACATGGGCCTGCCTTGCTCGTCCAGCGTCCAGCCATGCGTCAGCACTTGCCGATAGGGCGCGTGCCCTCGAGTCCCCACGGCGATCAGCAGGGAACTATGGAACCAGCCGCGGTATTGGTCGGGGCCTTCCAGATACATATCGGCAGGCCAGGGCATCTGCGCATTCGGTTTGCCGGGCGGGTCGAGAACGGCGAGATGCGAGGAGCCCGAATCGAACCAGACGTCGAGGATGTCGTTCTCCTTGCGCCATTTTTCGCAGCCGCAAGCGCAAACCGTGCCCTTGGGAAGCAGTTCTTCGGCGGAATGCGTGTACCACGCATCCGCTCCTTCGCGCTCGAACCAGCGAACCACCTGGCGCAGCGCCCCAAAATCCTCCAACATCCTCCCGCATTGATCGCAATAGAAGATCACCAGCGGCACGCCCCAGACTCGCTGCCGCGAAATACACCAGTCCGGACGGTGCGCGATCATTTCGTGAATGCGTTCGCGGCCCCATTCCGGCGTCCATTTCACTTTCGGGATTTCGTCCAGCGCAAGCTGCCGCAGCGGCTTGGCCTTCGGAGCGGGAACCGTGGCGCTTCCATTATCGAGCTGAATGAACCACTGTTCGGTGGCCCGGAAGATCACCGGATTGTGGCAGCGCCAGCAGTGCGGATAGCTATGCTGGAGTTTGCCCTCGGCCACAAGAGCTCCGCGCGATTTCAGCAATTCGACGATCGCCGGATTGGCTTCGAAAACGGTCTTGCCGTTGTATTCCGGCAGCCCTTCGGTGAAGCGGCCGTTATCGTCGAGCGGCGCGTAAGTTTCCAGGCCATACTCCTGGCCCACGGCAAAGTCCTCGGCGCCGTGGCCCGGCGCGGTGTGCACGATTCCCGAGCCTTGCTCGAGGGTAACGTGCTCGCCCAGTACGCCCGGAACCACGCGATCGAGAAACGGATGCTGGAACTTGGCGCCCGCGAAATCGCTGCCCGGGAAGGGCCTGCGATATGGACCGCAAAGCGCAGGCCTGTCTCTTTGGATACGCTGTCCAGCAGCTCCTGCGCCACGATGATAGGTGTCGCCCTGCTCGTCGCTTGGCGACATACGTATTTATGCTGAGGATGGAAAGACAGCGCCATGCTTGCCGGCAACGTCCATGGCGTGGTCGTCCACACCAAGGCATAAACGCTGTCATGGGCGCTGTTCGGTGGCCGCTTCCCTGACTCGAGTACGCGGTATCGTATCCAAATAGAAGGGCTGGTGTGGTCTTCGTACTCGACCTCAGCTTCCGCCAGCGCCGTGCGGTCATGAAGGCACCAATAGACCGGCTTCAGCCCGCGGAACACATATCCCTTCTCTAAAAACGATAAGAATGCATCGGCGATGCACGCCTCGTAGCTGTTGCTCATCGTAAGATATGGATCTTCCCAGCGGCCCAAAACACCCAGTCTCTTGAAATCGCGGCGATGCTGATCCACATAGCGCAGCGCGAATTCGCGGCAAATCCGCCGAAATTCCGCCGGGGCGACGCGGCCCTTCTTCCCGCCGAGCTCCTTTTCCACCTGCGTCTCGATGGGCAGACCATGGCAATCCCATCCGGGGACGTAGGGCGCGCGGAAGCCGGCCATGGTCTTGGACTTGACGACCATGTCCTTGAGAATCTTGTTCAAGGCGGTTCCCAGGTGAATCGTTCCCGTCGGATAGGGCGGCCCATCGTGCAGGACGTAGGAAGGTCCGTCGGCCCGCGCTTGCTGAATGCGGTGGTAAAGCCGGTCCTGCTCCCACTTGGCCAGGATTCGCGGCTCGTTCTGCGGAAGGTTGGCCTTCATCGGGAAAGCGGTCTTGGGGAGATTCAGCGTGCTCTTTAGATTTACAGGCTTTGACATCTGTCTGAGAACTCCGTCTGCCTACAAGGGTTTGAAACCGTCCCGGCCGGCCAGCTCTTTTGTGTTGATTTTCTATGTTCAACTGCAAAAGAGCGTCGCGCAAGGCGAAAAGTCATATGGTACAATTTATCGCTGATCAAGTACAGTTTTCCGGCCAGGGCATCTTTTTGGCTGCCGATGAATCTAACTCGGTGGGTGAGCTCTAGGAGTAGACTCCGACGCCAGGGGCCTCACATATGCAAGGACTGAACCTCAACCCCACTGTTCGCGACCCGAATGCGGCGCATTTGAATCTCGCTCCTGGCACCACCGCGCCTTCCTTTGGACGTAGCCGCAGGCTCCAGGCACCCAGTTTCTGGACCAATCTCAAGGATTTTCTGACCGAGCGATCCGTGCGTGTGCCCCGGAACGCTCCGCAGGAAGTCTTCCACACCGAAGGTATCGAAGACAGCTTCACCGATAACCTCAAAGCGTTTTTTCGTCCTTCGCCCCGAATAAAGGGCGCCGCCAATTCCAATATGGTGATCGATCTGGAGCCCACCTATCGGGTCTTCTGGCGAAATCTCCACGATCTGATTTCACCGCCCAAGTTGCCGCCGCTCAAGGTTACCAGCAAGCCGGTTCCCGTGCGGCCGCTTTGGGCCAAGCGCCGCGAGTTCAGCATGGCGCAGATGATCTCGGCCGGCGTGCACGTGCTGATCGCCGTGTTGATTCTTGTGCCCATCTTCCGCCACATGGTGCAGCCGCCGGTGCAGGCCAGCATGCAGGTGATCGATATCTCTCCTTATCTTTCGAAGCTGCCCCCTGCAAAGGATCGAGCGGCAGGCGGTGGTGGTGGAGGGGAACACAAGCAGCAGCCCGCCACTCAGGGCAAGCTGCCCAAGTGGAGCATGACTCAGATTACCCCGCCGCTCGTGACGCCTCATCCGAATCCGAAATTGGAGGCCGAGCCGACTCTCTTGGGACCGCCGGAACTGAAGATCCCCAGTCCGAATGATCCGAATTTCGGCGATCCGCTCGCTGCCATGATGAGCGCCTCGGCAGGACCTGGGGCCAGCGGTGGAATGGGCAGCGGCGAGGGCGGCGGAATTGGCAGCGGCAGCGGCGGCGGCTTAGGACCTGGCACCGGCGGCGGCACCGGCGGCGGCGCTTTCCGTCCGGGAACGGGCGGCGTGGGCTATCCCAGCTGCCTCTATTGCCCGGAGCCTCAATATTCCGAAGATGCCCGCAAGGCCAAGTTTCAGGGCATCGTGGTGCTGCAGGTGATCATTCAGCCGGACGGCCATGCCACCAACATTCAGGTGGTGAAGGGTGCTGGCCTGGGACTGGATGAGAAAGCCATCGAAGCGGTGCGCACCTGGCGCTTCAAACCGGCCGTGGGCCCCAACGGTACGCCCGTGGCGACGATCACACCGATCGAAGTCAACTTCCGGCTCCTATAAGCTTCCAAATATTGTCGGCCTCGATCGGCTGGGTTACGCTCGCCCAACTGGCCATTATCTTTACGCCACGTAGCCTGCGCGAAGTTGCCTCGGCGCCCCGCTTGATCTGTTAGCATCGCGGACGTGAGAATCCCAAACTTTTTGGTCGTTGGGTGCCTGCTTGGCACTCTGATGTGTGTTTCCTGCCCGCCTTCCCGTGCGCAGGCGGCCGGCAATGGATCCATTGAGTTCACCACTTACGTGAGGGCTCCCGGAAGCCAAGCGGAACCCGTGCGCGAAATGACGTTTTATTTGCTCTCCAAGAGCCTCTCCGATATTCGCAAAGAAGCCGAAGCCGCCGAGCCGTTCACCGATCTCGATCACTTCATCTCGCAGCTGGCAGTATCACCCGAGCTGAAGATCTGGATGACCAAGCACCATCAGGTGGACTTGGCCGGAGTCGATTTCGTCAAGGAACTTACCCCGGATGACGTCATCAATATCCCCGAGTTTCTTACCGCCTATAACGATCAAAACGGGGCGGCCGTCCATGCCGGCGTTCCGGAGCCCAAATACAAGAACGGCGAAAAAGAAAAGGATCCCGAAAAATATAAGCGCCAGCGGGACCAATACCAACAGGCGCTTCACCACTATATTGAAGCGCATCCCGATCTCATGCAGGGACTCGACGCCGAATTTAGCGAACTGAATCCTTATCCCCGATGGATGAAGGTACAAGAGCAGCAGCAGCACCGCCTCGAACAGCGTGTCATGCAGCTTGCTCAGACCCGCTACCTCGTCGCTACGGCTGTATCGAACCTTAATGGTAAGGGCGCCTTTGAGGGCCTGAATGCCGGGCAATACTGGATCTCCAATCTCGATACTCCCGCGCTGAGCGGAGAACTCCGGATGGTCTGGGACGTCGGCGTAGCCGTCTCTCCAGCGAAAACGGCCCGTATCGAGCTATCGAACCTGAATACCGTCGAAACCGCCGAGCAGCTCGCTCACTAATTCCGTAAACATTTCCGGTTTGCCCAATTGCTTCCTGCGGAGAACATCCCGGCCTACATTTCCAAGTTAGCTGCTCCCGATGCCAAGGAGCGGGAAGCCGCCGCTTACGAACTGTTTCGCCTGGGCTGCGCTGCCGCCGAACCCGTGCTGCGGCAGTGGTTTGCCGATCCTGAATTTCGCTCCCTGGCGGCGGGTAAGGGAGGCCTGCTCACCGTCGGTATCGCCGTTCATCCGCGGACGTTCGAAGCCATTCGCGCCCGCTTCGGTCAGCCGAAGTTAGCCGACGTGCCCGCGGATCACGATGTGCTCGAATTTGAATTGGTCTTCGCTCATGGCGTCCGCATGGACATCCTTACCGCAAGAACATCCGGCTGGGGAAGGGCCCATCGCCAAATTTCTTGCCCGCTTTGGCGAGGGCATCCAGCAGGTCGAATGCGACGTCCGCGACGCCGAGCGAGCGGTGGAAATCCTCCAGCGCCGATTCGCGCTGGAGCCTCTTTATCCGGAGGTTCGCGCGGGAGCCAACCAAACGCGAGTGAACTTCTTTCTCGTCCCTGTCGCAGAAGGCCGCAAGCTTCTCATCGAGCTAGTGGAGACGCCCAAGTCGCCGAAGAAGCCGAAGGCCGGTTGAACGCCAGCCCAACGCCTTTACTCGCGCTTACTCGAATTTTCGCGCCTCAGGCCCGCATCGTAACAAGCTCGCCACGCGCGCAGAATCTCCGCCACGCTCCAGGCCTGCGCGAAGGCCCCGCGAGGAACAAACGGAGCTTCGCCGTCGAAAATTTCGCTGACGCTGCCCACCCCGGCGGCGGAGAGGTGGTGCGCCATCGGTTCCAGAAACGCGAAGGCCCTCGCCGCGTCGCCGTAGACGCGCAAGTGCGCCAGCACAAAAGGGCCCAGCAGCCAGCCCCAAACGGTGCCCTGGTGGTAAGCGCCATCGCGTTCCGCCGGCGAACCTCGATAATGCCCGCGATAATTCGCATCGCCCGCGTCCAGGCTGCGTAATCCGTGCGGCGTCAGCAATCGCAGCGCGCAAATATCCACCACGCTCTTGGTTTGAGCCACGCTCAGCGGGCTCTCCGGAAGCGAGACGGCAAAGATTTGGTTCGGCCGCAGCGAAGCGTCATCTCCTGTCGGGACCATCGATCACGTCGAAGCAGCAATCCTTCTCCGCATTCCAGAAGCGCCCAAAACTCGTCTTCACCCGCTCGGCCAGCCGCGCATACTCGTTCGCCGGCTTCCCCAGTTCCGCGGCGAAGCGCGCCATCGCCTGCAGCGCGTTGAACCACAGCGCGTTCACCTCCACAGGCTTGCCGATTCTCGGCGTAAACACGCGATCGCCCAACTTTGCATCCATCCAGGTCACTTGCATTCCGGGCTCGCCGGCGTGAAGCAAGCCGTCGGCAGGGTCGGCGTGAATGCCGTACCGGGTCCCGCGCGCGTAGCAATCCACCGCGGCCGCCAGCGAGTCGAAGACCTCCCGCGCCACGCTCAGGTCCGCCGTTTGCAGCGCATACTGCTGCAGCGCGTGGATGTACCACAGCATCGCGTCCACGCTGTTGTAGGACCCCGGCTCGCCGCTCTCGGAAAACGTGTTGGGCAGCAATCCCTGCTGAATGAATCCCGCGAAACTCGGACAGCATCGATCGCGCGATATCGAGCCGTCCGGTCTCCAGAGCCAGCCCCGGCAACGCGATCATCGCATCGCGTCCCCATTCGCCGAACCACGGATAACCGGCGATGATCGACCACTTCTCGCGCCCATCGGCGCCGCGCCGCCGCACCGGAAATTGCGCGGCCGCCAGCACGAATTGCCAGATCCAATGCGGAGCTTCGAGCGAAGCGCGCGGATGCGCGGCGATCCAGTTTTCGAGCAGCCTCTGGTCCAGAGCTTCCCGCGCGGCGAGCCCGGCCCGGCCTGCAAGGGCAGGAGCAGCCTCCGTGCTCAGCGCAAATGTGGCCGAGCCGCCGGGCGAAAGGTGCGCTCGAAAAACTCCCGCCAGCAGATGGTCTTCGCGATCGTCCAGTCCGCGCTCGCGTTCCGCCGGCAAATCATAGTCGCGGTACCATTCCTGCCGCGCCTCCGGCTCACGGGCATCGCTCAGCAGATAAACCGGAGTGGCTCCTTCGCGCGCCACCACGCACAGCCCTCGCGGAACCGGCGTCACCGACGCCTTCCATTCAGCGCCTCGTGTGGTCCCGTGGATGCCGCGGTAATTTACGAGAATTTTCACTTCCAGTTCGGCTGGCGCCGAACCATCGATCAGGTCGTAACGAATGAACGTCGTGTTGGCGTTGTCCTGCATCCACACGCGTTTTTCCAGCACCGCGTCCGCGCAACGAAATCTCCACACCGGTATGGAGCCCGCCAGGTAAAACTTCTCGATGTATCGAAATCCCTCGGGTTCGACGGTGCCGCTCGCCCAACGGTTAGCGCTCAGCGCGTACTCGTCTCCCGCATAGCGCAGCGTTTCCTCAACCCTGGAGACCAGCAGCGTCCGGCCAATTTCCGGAAGCGAAGCGATCAGCATCCCGTGATAGCGCCGCGTCTGTATCCCCGCCACGGTTCCGCAAGCGAACCCGCCCAGCCCGTTCGTCACCAGCCACTCGCGTTCCGTGGCGCTGCCGTAGGCCCCGCAAATTTCCGGACCGAAATGAACCACGATGGGCGTGCTCACGCCCTCACGTCCGGCACAGTAGCTAATCTTTGAAGCTGCGGTTTTGCGGAGGCCATTTCGTTCGAGCCATTTTGTTCGAGAAAAGATTCTACATCTTCGCGGGGAATTTCATTTCCAATCCGGCAATGGGCGCACTCCCAGCATCGCCTCCGCGGCCCAACGGCCCAAATAAACGGAAAGCGCCACGCCCTGGCCGGCATAAGCTCCCAGCACAATCACACGTTCGCTGCGAACGTGATGCCTGAATATCGGCTTCCAATCCCGCGCAATCAGAATTGGACCGCCCCACCAATGTGTAAATCCCACGGATTCGAGCGCCGGATCCAGGTTGCGGACGCGCAACTCGAGTCGAGCCATGAGCTCAGCCGCTTGGCCGGAGCCGATATCGATCTGCTTCAGCTCCCTCCAATCGTCCACGTCGACCAAGCCGCTTCCGAAAATGACGCCTTGCGTCGCCAGTAGCCGTCCCCAAAGATACGGAAAGTCCACGGTGTAAAACGGCTTGCCGGAATCTAATCCCAGGACCTCGATCTGCGCCGGCGTCAGAGGTTCCGTGGCCACCGCCAGCGTAAGCTTCGGCGTGGCGCGCTTTTCAAGTCCGCTGAGTTCCAGCGATTGCGCGTTCGTAGCAATCAGCACGCTCCCCGCCCGAATCTCCTTCGATCCCATCTTGAGGACCAGAGGATTCTGCCCTGAACTTCGTCAAATCGAACATCGTCAACTCGGAGCGCCTTCATGGATGGACGCTCCAGAACGATCCGCCGCCCGCGCCAATCCGCTGACCAGTTTCCCCGCATCCGCCGTGCCTCCCCCCACCTCATCCACGACGCGCAGCCTCCCCCCAAAATCAG
>CAWGNM010000002.1:0-23812 GCA_963823935.1 uncultured Acidobacteriota bacterium | reverse complement strand
ACGCAGTTGCCGCCCAAGAAGGAGGACCTCATGGGAATTGCGACGATAGCCTTTCGCGAACGCCTGTCTTTCACGGCGAGCAAAGCGCTGCGCGGATTCGCCGCGCCGGCGATCCTGCTGAGCATCGTGTCCGCGCTGTTCTTCTGCGCTGGATGGGAACTTCTGAACGCGCAAAATTCGTCCGCCTCGGCGCTGGGGGGCCGCGTGAATTTAAGAGGAGGGCCCCATGGAGGGCGTCCTGGTGAGCGCAAAGCGCGCCGGATCGACAATCACGCTCACGGTGGTGAGCGATGCTCAAGGGCGGTACAGCTTCCCTCGCAGCCGGCTAGAGCCGGGGGAATATTCCGTGCGCATCAGGGCCGTTGGATATGAGGTGGACAATCCAGGACCAGTCGAAGTGACCGCCGAGAAGGCGGCGCAGCTCGATCTGAAGCTGCACAAGGCCCGAGACCTCTCGCGCCAACTCTCGAACGGGGAGTGGCTGACCAGCATGCCCGGGACAGTGGAACAGAAGCAGGTGTTTCTGAACTGCACCAGTTGCCACACGCTGGAGCGGATCGTGCGATCGCAGCACGACGCTGGCGAATTTGTGCAGGTGCTGCGGCGCATGACCACCTACGCCCAGGGCAGCATGCCCACCCATCCGCAAGTGCGGCCCAGCGGGCTGGCTGGTAACGGAGATGGGGAGGGTCCCATGGGTGGAGGGCCGCCGCCCCCATCCGCGGTGGTTCAAAAGCGGGCCGAATATATGGCCAGCGTGAATCTCAGCAGTAGCTCCCAGTGGGAATATTCCTTGAAGACCAATGCGCGGCCCAAAGGCAAAGCCACGAAGGTGATCATCACCGAGTACGATCTGCCGCGCCCGGAAGCCATGCCCCACGACGCCGTGGTGGATGCGCAAGGCATGGTGTGGTATTCGGATTTCGGCTCGCAATTTGTGGGCAAGCTGGATCCCAAGAGCGGCAAGGTGGTGGAATACCCGGTTCCGCTGATGGACCCCAAGGAGCCGCGGGGCGCGCTCGATTTGGAAATCGACCCCAACGGCTATGTCTGGCTCGGCACCATGTATCAAGGCGTGATCGCCAGGTTCGATCCCAAGACGCAGGAGTTCAAAAACTGGAAGATCCCGACGTTCGGAAAGGGCGATGCGGCCCGGACCGCGATGGTGACGCCGGTGCGCGTCAACGTGGACGGCAAGGTCTGGGTGGGTGGCGACGACGAATACCAGGTGGACCTGGCATCGGACAAGTGGAGCACCGTCGATTACGCGCAAGGTCTCCCGCCGGATTCGCCGCTGGCAAAGCTGAACCTCGGCTCCTACGGAGTGGCCGTGGACTCCAAGAACAACTTCTACGGGATGAACTTTGGCGGCACCTACATCACCCGCGTGGATGCCAAGACGATGAAAGTCACGCGCTGGGCGACGCCCACTCCTAATTCCGCTCCGCGCCGCGGTCACGTGGATTCGCAAGACCGGCTGTGGTTCGGCGAATATCGCGGCGACAGAATCGGGATGTTCGACACCAGGACGGAAAAGTTCACGGAGTATCCGATGCCTACTCCGTGGACGAACCCATACGATGCCGTCCTAGACAACGCGGGCTACGCTTGGACCGGAGGAATGACCAACGACCGCATCGTCCGCGTGAACACCAAGACCGGCGAAATGACCGATTATCTCCTGCCGCGCGCGACGAACGTGCGTCGCGTGAACGTCGACAACACCACCAACCCCCCGACCTTCTGGGTCGGCAACAACCTCGGAGCGTCGATCGTTAAGCTCGAACCGCTGGACTAGTCGAATCGGCGAGCATGTGACCAGAGGGGTGTGAGCGATGTGACCATGCGGCGCTGGGCGCTCTTCGCGCCGCCTGGGGTTACGCCCGCGACTACACGGCTAGAAGATGAACTTGGCCCCCAAGCGGACTTTGCGAGGTCCCGCCCATATTGGGTGTGCCAATTCCGCCAGACGCTTGATCGCTGCCGGCAGGGCATTCTTTTTTTCCTTGACAGCCCCCAAGGCCCTGAGATAAACGCATTGGGAGTTTTTGGGGTCTCATTGGTAGTTTTGGGGTCTCTTACAGCATTTAGCGCTTAAGTTTGAAGACTGACGGGGGTGTTCTTTGATCCGCTATACAGGTAGACGGAGAAGTGTGAAACGAGCCCTTGCGCTGCCGGGCCTCGTATCGCGTTGCTTTTCATTTGCACGAATCTCTTTTCGCAAACGACTCAAGGCACCATTCAAGGCGCGGTGCTCGACCAGAGCGGCGGCGCCATTGCCGGCGCCACGGTTACCGTAACCGATGTGGCCCGCGGCATCTCGCGCGCCTTGACCACCGATGGCGCCGGGCAGTACATCGCCAACGATTTGACCCCCGGCACGTTCACAGTGCGGGCCGAAGCCAAAGGCTTTCAGGCCCTGGAGCACAGCAACGTGCTGGTGGAGGTAGGACAAACCGTTCGCGTGGACCTGGTGGTCCAGCCCGGCGAACAGACCCAGACGGTTACCGTCACCGGTGAAGTCCCCGCCATCGATACCACCGACGCCATTTTGGGCGGAACCGTGAGCAACCAGTCGATCAATGCACTGCCCTTAATGGCCGCAACTTCGAGCGCTTGATCCAGTTGCGTCCGGGAGTCGTTGCCGCTGTGGGAGCCGGCACAGGCACCGCGATCACCAACGGCTTACGCGGAACGGCGAACATGTTCCGCTTGGAAGGCATCGCCGGAATCGCCCACTACCGTGGGCTCCAGTCTTTTGAATAACGCCTACCGCGGCGGCGATACCAGTTCTCTGGTGCCCATCGACGCCATCCAGGAGTTCAGCTCCGAGCAGAATCCCGAAGGCGGAATACGGGTTTAAGGACGGCTCGGTCGTAAACGTCGGGATCAAATCCGGAACCAACAGCATTCATGGGACGGCCTACGCGTTTGGGCGCGATGCCAGTGCGACGGATGCCAGCAATTTCTTCACAACAGCGTCACTCCGGCGTCCCTGGAGCAGTTTGGCGCCACCGCAGGCGGACCGGTATTAAGGATAAGTTCTTCTGGTTCGCCGCTTTCGAAGGCCTGCGCTCGACCGTAGGCCAAACCACGACCACGGTTATCCCTTCGGATGTGGCCATGCCTGCGGCAGTCGATCCCACCAACAATTGAGCTTCGTCGACGCGTGCAACGCTGTTGGGGCCGCAAAAGTCAACCCGCTGAGCGCGCAATTGGTGGGACTGGATTCCGGGGACCTGCACGGTGGCGCCCGCTTCCTCCACGTTCGAGAACATTTTCCCATTCAACTCCTGCGGCTCGAATACGGCTTGCAACACTTTCGCGCCGGGGATCGACAGCACTCTGCCTCTGAATAATGGGCTCTTCAAGGGTGACTACGTTCTCGGCACTCACCATCACGTGAGCGGCACGTTTTATGAGTCCAAGTCTACCCAATATAGCGCTGGCAGCGCCGTCGTATTCGATTCCGGAACCACCGCTACTCAACTCGCCAAGCAAATCTCCGGCGACTGGACTTGGACTCCGACCTCCTCGATGGTGAACGATTTCAGGCTGGGCTACATCTATGTGATCAATAACACCATCGACCCGGATACGGCTATCCCCTCGAATCCGTGGCCGCAAGGCTATGGCATGCACACCGGGGTAACCAACCCGCTATACTCAGGGCTTCCGCTGATCACCATTGGCAGCTTCAGCCCATTGGGCTTCTTGAATGGCCGTCCGAGTCAAGGCGGCGCTCAAGGCGACGTCAATCTGGTGGAGTCCGTTTCGTATTTGCATGGCAAGCACGGCTTCAAGGTTGGCTTTGAGTTCCTGGACATGGTGTTTGACCTCAACGTATATCCGGCGGCGGAAGGCACGGCGGTCTTCACCAGCACACAAACTTTCCTGCAGGGGCTGCCCAACAGCGGTTCGATTTACCTGGGCAATCCACTGGCGATTAACCGGTCCCATTGGTACGCGGGATTCGTCCAGGATGATTGGCGGCTAACTCCCAGGCTGACGTTGAACGCAGGCCTGCGTTACGAGTACTACACGCCCCCGATCGAGGTAAGCAACCACATCGGCACGTTCGACCCCAATGTAAACCCGGCGACGACTTCCGCAGTGCAGCAGTTTGGCCCGGGTTTGCCGATTTCTCAATCCTATAACCCCGGTTGGGGATATTTTTCGCCACGTCTGGGTTTTGCCTGGGACATCACAGGAAACGGAAAAACCGTGGTGCGCGGCGCTGGAGGCTTGCTGAGGAACGGCCTCTTCATGGGAACGATGATTCCGACGGCTCCCTGGGGGGCGAATTTCCCGAGCCTCGGCGTTAACAATAGCGGCACGGTGGCGAACCAGTTCACTGCCGCGCGCATCGCTCTGGGCGCGTGCACAGCAGCGTCTTGTCCGGGTTGGAATTGGAACCTGACGGGGCCTGTGTTCCCGCCACCAGCAACACGCCTTTAACGTTTGGCGGGCAGAATTACAGCGGCGTTTCTTGCGCCCCAGCGGGACTGATCACTGGCGTGCCGCCGTGCCAGACCGGAGGGATCGATCCCAATTTCAAGCAGGCTTACACGGCCGAGTGGAATGTGGATATTCAGCGGGCCATCACCAATAACTTGACGCTGGATGTGGCCTACGTCGGCAACCACGGCGCTCAACAGGAATACTTGTCCGACCTTAACCAGCCGGCTATTGGGACTGGATGGGACCAGGGCACAATTAACACTTGCCTTGCGAGCGGGCCGACTTTCGCCAACTGCAAGCCCAACACCGCGGCGGAACGCGCCGCCGGACAGTACTCGGCGCAATTCCCGTACCTCAGCAACATCGATATCGCCGGAACCGAGGGTGGCGGGCTCTGGTCCAACTACGACGCGCTGCAAGTCACGTTGCAGGCGCGGAACTATCATGGACTCGTGTTTCTGGCCGGTTACACCTACTCTCACGCTCTTTCCGTCACGGACGGAAATTCCACCAACAACGGATCGGCTCTGCTCGCGGATAGAAATAACCTGGGCCTCAACTACGGAAATAACGCCAACGATCAGCGCCATCGCTTTACGTTCGCGCCGACCTATCGATTCCCGGCATGAAGGCTCCGGCGGAAATGTTGGAAGGCTGGACCGTCAATGGCATCCTGACCCTGCAAAGCGGCCTGGCCTGGAACCCCAACGATGCAACGGTGAATGATTGGCTGGGAACCGGCGAAAACACCAACAGCGGCATCGGCGCGGGCACCACGCAGTTCTGGAATTTCAGCGGGCCTCGCTCCGCCTTTAATAATACCGGTCCGAGCGCCATCCCCTGCTACGGCAAGCTGGCAGGCTGCACCGCTTTTGCGTCCGCGCCTGCCGCCGTGCAGGCGGAATGCAACAGCGCTGCCAAGCCCCGTACGCTGGCAATGCCCAACTCCAACAGTTGGCGTTGCCGCGCTCTCAAATGAGGCTTGCTACATGCAGGGCGGGGGATATTTGGCTCCCCCGGCCTACGGAACCTTGGGGAACGCAAGCCGAGGCCTGTTCACCGGACCCACTACTACAACGTCGATTTCTCGGTCTCGAAGCTGTGGAAATTCAAGGAACGGTATAGCGCCCAGTTCCGGGTGGAGTTCTTTAATCTGTTCAACCGCGCCGATTTCACAATCCCTCTGGGACACTCTCACCGACCCGACCAAACCCTCCACATTCGGCCACGCCACCAGCACCCCGGATTCGGCCAATCCTGTCCTTGGATCGGGCGGTCCGCGGCACATCCAGTTCGGTTTGAAGCTGGCGTTCTAAAGCTGAGGGAGTGTCGGTTTTAGCGGGAACTGCGGCAGGAGAAGCGATTGCTTCTCCTGCCGCAATCTTTTTACGGGCCTAACTGAGGCGCTCTAACCTAATTTGAATTCGAGCTCTGCTGTTGCGCCTGCGGCGGTATCGCGGTCAGGCGCGGAGCGGCCCACACCGTGGTGTGGTAGCTCTCCTCCATCCTCCACACGCCGTCCCGCAGAAAATGCACGCGGCTGGCCCAGTAGGGCCTGGCGCCATAATCGGCGTGCAGCATCACCGAGACCTGGGCGTCGCCAAAGTCCCACACGCGCGAAAAAAGAGCTGGCGGCGCGCCCACCATCCGTGGCGCCGCTGGTCCTCTGGCGCCCGCGCCTGCCCCTCGGCCGCCCGCGATTGCCTTGCCCCCCGCCTCCGCCGCCTCGAGCGCTGGACGTGACGGTGACGCCGCTGCCCAGGTACTTGGCGCGCAGCGCCGGATCGCCGGAGTCCATCAGCTCCCAGTGCGCGGATGGCGTCTTTCTCGTTTTGGGTTAAGGCCTTGTAGGGAATCTCGTTGCACGGGTTGTCGCAGGCCACAGGATAGTTCGGGCGCACGTCGCCGGGCTCAGCGGGCCGCTGCTCGATCTCGGCAATGTGCAGCAGCCGCCATCCCGCGGGACGCTGCACCCAGAAGTGCGCGGCGTATTTGTTGCCCTGATTATTCTGAATCCACACCACCTTGCCGTACTTGTGCTCGGTCACTTTCACGTCGCTGCGCGTTGGGTACCAGCGACTTGAGCCCCGCCTGGTAAGCATCCTCGCGGAACCACATGATGCCTTCCTTATCGATCCACATCAGCTCGGGATCCAGCATCTTGTCCAGGGCGCGGCGATCGCCCTTGTCGAGCGCCGCGACCAATGCGCGGTCGGCCTTGAGCACCGGATCGTCGCCGCCGGCGGGCTTCGTTGCTTGCGCGGCCGCCAGGCCCGCCGTTACAGCACACAGCGCGATTGCCATCACCACATAACCCTTCATCTCCCTAGCCTCCTCAATACAACGTGCCGTCGCGCCGCATTGTACATGCAAAGAACCAAGCGGGCGAACTAACGCGCCCGTCGGCGCAGGCCGAAACCTTGTGTTTGCTTTTCGCTTGGAGTAACTTCCTGGCCAGCCGGGAATTTGCCTCTCAAACACCGGAGTTTCTCTCAGGACTGCGCAACTTGGAGAGGGAAGTGCACATGGCAAAAATTCTGAAGATTGGCCAGAAATTTGGCCTGAAGCGCGGCCGGCTCCTGCTGCCCGCAACCTGCCTCGCCCTTCTTTTCGCCGCGGGCATCGCCGTGTGGCCGCAGACGCCCGCGCCCGCGTTCAACATCACCCTGGCCGGACAGTCGATGATTCGCTCCGATTTCCGCGTTCACACGCCCGCCGAGCTTGCCACGATATCGCCATTGCTCACCGGCGACGTGATCTTCACCAATTTCGAAGCCACGGTGGTGGAAAAAGGCCAGTCGCTCCACGACGGCAGATTCCTCTCCCCGCCCGAAGCGCTCGACGCGCTGAAGGCCCTGGGCTTCAATCTGCTCGCGCTTTCCGATAACCATTCCTTCGATCTGAAGGTCTCCGGTGTTCAGAACACGCTGCGCGAAGTAAAAAGCCGCAATATCGCTCATGCCGGGATCGGCAACAACGTGGCGGAAGCCGCCGCGCCCGGTTATCTGCACACGCCCAAGGGCACGGTTGCGCTGGTGGCCATGGCCTCGGGCCTGATCGCGGAGGGTGGATCGGCCACCGCCACTCGCCCGGGCGTGAACGAGCTGCGCATCGAAGCCGGCGGCAAGCCCAACGAGTCCACCACGCTGCTTCCTCCCGAACCGGGCAACGAGCCCAACGCCGAGGACAAGCAGCGCATTCTCGGAAGCATCCGCGAAGCGCGCCAGCATGCCGACCTGGTGATTGTGTACGAGCACAATCACGTCTTTCTGAATCGCCCGTTCGGCTCGCTTCTCCTCGAAGAGCTGCCGGAACGGCTCGCTCCCGCGGATTGGCTCAAAAAGTGGACCCACGAAGAGGTCGATGCCGGCGCGGATATCATCGTGATGCATGGCATGCCTCTGCTGCATGGCGTGGAGATCTATCGCGGCCGGCCGATCTTTTACGATATGGGCAACTTCATTTTTAACGCGCCCCCGACGGATATTCAGCTCGACGAACCCATCACCTGGGAAAGCGTGGTCGCCCACGTGCAGTTCCAGGGGAAAAATCTGCAATCGATCTCGTTCCAGCCCATCGCCCTGAATAAGATTGGCCAGGGCGAGCCCGATACCCAGGACGAGCACACCAATAATCTCTTCCTGCAAACGCGCGGCCTGCCCAAGCCGGCCACCGGCGATCAAGCCCGTTACATCCTCGAGCGCCTGGCGGACGTCTCCCGCCCCTTCGGCACAACGGTAGCGATCAAAGGCGATACGGCGGAGATCAACCTGAAGCACGGAAACTAGGGCGAATCGGCACGCATCGCATCCCGTCAGAGCGGCCTGCCCTCGCCCTTATTGTTTAGATCGGATCGAAATGGAACTCATGTTGCTGCGATCAGAGATGCGTTCACTATGACCCGACCCACCAACATAACTCTGGTCGCGGTGATAGTCCTGCTCGCGGGCGGGCTCGCTCTCATAACGGGCGCGTTCGCCTTGACGATTCCAAGAGAAGATCGCGCCGTTTCTGTAGTTGTCCTGGTGATGGGTGCTTGGGCGCTCGCGACCGGCGTGGGTATCCACCGTTTCCAGCGTTGGGCGCGGCTCTCCGTTCTCATCTTTGTGGGATTGACTGCCTATCTAGGCGCTACTTTCGCCCCTTTGATAATCTCGCTTAGGATTCCGGTACAGCCCGGCGTCCCCGAGCTAACAGACGAGGGCAGAGTAGCAATTCTCACAGCTTGCCTGTTGCTGACTATCGTCGGCTTATGGTGCGCACGTGTCCTTGTCACGCGGCCTGCAACGGAATTGTTTGGACTACCTCCAGCTCAGCGATCCTTCGGCATCGCCGTCATCGCGTGGTATTTAGCGATGGCCGGGATAACAGGGGGCTTGGGGCTGTTTAGAATTCGACATGCGCCAATCCTGATGACGTTTGGATTCGTCCTGAGCGGATGGAGCGCTTTTGGCGCCTTGCTTTTCTATTCCGCTGCTGATTTATTCCTCGCAGTAGGGCTATTGCGGCGACTTGAGCAGAGTCGTAGGCTCGCCATCTATTACGGCATTTTCCGACTTTTGGATATCGCTGTTTTCCTGCTGCGCCCTGATCGCGAAGCGCGTCTAAAGACCTACTACAACGCACGCATATTCTATAATCCAGCGGCAACACAGTTTTCGCTCGCTGGGTTATCACGCTTCATGCGGCTGGAAAGCATCGAGTGGTTCGTCTTCACGTTGATGGCGGTTTGGTTCTTAGCGGCCCGCAAGGACGACTTTGCAGGCAAGATTGAACCTGCGCAACTGTTATCTACTGACTGAACTCCAGAGCTTCAGGCATATTGCCTCGACCACTAATCGTGCCTCGCCTCAACTCAACTCAGGCACCGTGCCTCAGCGCAGCTTCATCACGAATACAGCCAGCCGGCCGATCTCTTTTTCCACTTGCTCGTTCGAGAGGTGCAGTCTTTGCGGCGAGACAAGCTCGTCCGCGATTTCCATGAAGCCGTGGCGTTCGATACGGAAGCCGAGATCCTCGAAGAATACCCGCGCGGCATCCTCGTTTTCAAAATAGTTCTTGTCGACGTCGATCCCGGTCATGCGCTCGATGCGCGCGAATTGCTCCCGCCTACTTTCTCCGGATAATCCAAAGGCGCTCTGGGGCCGAAGGGAGAGGTCGGGCGTTATCCACGTGCCTCCGAAAAGGCGCAGCAATTCCTGAACATTCCTGGCCATGATCGTTTTTTCTTCAAACGTCAAATAGCGCAGCAATCCCTCGTTCACCACCGCGATGGGCTCTTTCCGAAACGGCTTCACCGCCGCCAGCAGGTCCCCCATCACCAGCGCGTTCCCAGCGTTCAAATGCACGTTGGGGTAACGCGGGATTTTCGACTGCTTGATGAGCTCCTCGAAGATGGAGCGTTTTTCGCTCACGAGGCCTGGCAAATCCATCTCCGAGTACTCCACCGAGGGGTCCCGCGCCATCGCTAGGCTGCGCGGAGAAAACCCCGCGGCGATCTCCAGAATCTGCCGGGCGTTCTGTTCCTTGAGCAGCCGGTTCACCAGCTTGAAGCGCGCCTCGAAAATGGGCGTGATGTCCGGCTGGACTATTTGGTCCAATTCTTCAAGTTCCGCTGCCGATCTCGTCCGCCGCATGATTTTCTGCAGTTCGTCGAAAATTTCCACGGAAAAAGGAATGTCCGAGAGCGTGCGGCGATAAGCCACGCGCCACGCCGTGACGCTCACCCTCTCGTGCGAACTTTTTTGCTTTTCGGGCCCGGGGTCGGGAATGCGATCCATCGCCTTCGACTATTGCATATTCCAAGCGGTTTACAAATGTGGCGGCGTGGAACCAGGGCGCTGCCGCGCAAGCCGCCGGGGCGGCTTGCTTAAATGCGCGGTAGCGCCTCAGTTCCGATAGAGCAGGCGTCTCGGGCCTAGAAGAGAACTAACCCTTGAGTTGTCCTTGAAGAACTTCGCCCCGCAGCGGAATCATCGTGAACCGCGCCGCGGCTGGGCGTTGCTCGGCGCTCCGTTGCTCGACCTACGTTGAAAGCGAGTCTCCCTTTCGGGCCGGATGTCTTCTGGCTGGGCGTCTTCGGGTTGAACGGGCCCGGAACGCGGGTTCTCGATGCGCACGCCAAGCGTCCGTTCCAATTGCTGCAAGTCCGCTCGCTCGTTGCGCGTGAAAAGCGTGGAAGCGCAGCCGCGCTTGCCCAATCGCCCGGTGCGTCCCACGCGATGGATGAAGCTCTCGGCCGCCTCCGGCAGATCATAGTTGATGACGTGAGCGATGTCTTCGACGTGAATGCCCCGGGAAGCCACGTCGGTCGCGACCAGCACGCGATAGCGCCCTTGCTGGAATCCGGCCAGTGCCGTGTTCCGTTGCGACTGGGAGCGGTTGCCGTGGATCACGGCCGCCGCCAAGCCGTCATGGTTAAGCGCCTTGGCCAGCTTGTCCGCTCCGCGCTTGGTGCGCACGAAGACCAGGCAGCGCCCCGTCTCCTTGATCAACAGGCGGCGCAGCACTTCCAGTTTGTGTTCCGGGATCACCTCGAAGGCCTGCAGCCGCACATTCTCTGTGGGCTTGGTGGTGGACCCGAACGCCACCCGCACCGGGTTCTTCATGTAATCCGCCACCAGGCGAACGATCTCGCCTTCCAGCGTCGCCGAAAAACACATGGTCTGCCGCTGTTTGGGCAGAACCGCCGCAATGCGGCGAATAGCGGGAAGAAATCCGATGTCCAGCATGCGGTCGGCTTCGTCCAGCACCAGAATCCGCAGCGAGCGGAAATCGATGGCCTTGCGATCGAGAAAATCCTCCATGCGCCCCGGAGTCGCAACTACCAGACGAGCTCCCCGGCGCAGCGCCGCAAGCTGCGGGCCCTCCGACAAGCCTCCGACCACCACGGCCGCCGGTGAAAGTTGCCGCCCGCGCAACACGTCATACTGCTGGGCCACCTGCATCGCCAGTTCGCGCGTAGGCACCAGCACCAGCGCCGCCACTCCGGGCGTCTTGTCCCGCAGCAGCTGTTCCATCACGGGAATCAGGAAAGCCAGCGTCTTGCCGGTTCCCGTCTGCGCCGTGGCCAATACGTCCTCGCCCGCGATCGCGTGCGGGATCGCCGCCGCTTGCACCGGAGTCGGCGTCACGAAATTGGCGGCCGACAGTCGCCCTTTAACATACGAAGAAATCTGTGATTCTGAAAAACTCTGCACTCTATTGTCTTTTCTCTGGCCCCAACGATTGCAGCGCGCACATAGATTCGCAGGCGCGCAACGAAACGGCTATGGCCAGTTTCAATTGAATTTAAGCTAAGCCGAAGATTTACGGAAAGAACCGGAGGTGGGTATCGTCAGATCGACTCTTTAACCAACCGCACGAGACAACCGTCACATCGATGGCTGCATACATAGTAACAGATTCCGGCCATGTCGTTGAAGGAATACTGAGGATGTGCTCTGAAGCAAACGGCCGAGACGTAAGGTCTATTCAAAAACAACTCGCGCCGCTCTGCGGAAAACAAGATAAACTTTGCACCGGAATCTGGCAGCCCACACGAATAAGCCTGCCTTCCTCGTTGATAAGGATGATAAGGAGAGAAACCGCGATGAGACATTGGTTTCCCGTAATCGCTGTTCTGGCCCTTTTGGCCGTGAATGCCGCCAGTGCTCGCGCCCAGGACGAGATCACCTTCCTCGCCCCGGGCATCATGCAGGAGCCCATCGAGCAGCTCATCAAGTCATTCGAAGCCAAGACCGGGCACAAGGTCAAAGCCACCTTCGGCGGCGAGGATTCTACCAAGCAGCAGATCATCGAAGGCGAGGCCTTCGATGTGCCTGCTCTCGAATCCACCGGGAAAACGCCTTTGGCTGACGTAATCGCTTCCGGCAACGTGCTGGCCGCCAGCGCCACGCCCATCGCCAAGATTCCGGTTGGCGTCGCCGTGCGCAAGGGCGCGTCCAAACCGGACATCTCCACGCCCGAGGCCGTGAAACAGATGTTCCTCAACGCCAAGTCCATTGCCTATCCGGACCTGGCCGCTCTCCCCGCTTCGGGAATCGCCGTGAACGACACGATCAAGAAGCTCGGCATTCTCGATCAGATGCAGCCGAAAACGAAGTTCGGACGCGGCGGCCCCGGTTCGATGACCATGGTGGCCAATGGCGAGGTGGAAATTGGCTTTACGTTTCTTCCCGGCATGACCAACCCCGGCATCGACATCGTCGGCACCCTGCCGGCTGAAATCTCTCCGCCGACGGTTGTAGTGGGGTTCGTCTCCGCGCACGCCAAGGACCCCGCGGCGGCCAAGGAATTCCTCATGTATCTCGCCTCGAGCGAAGCCGATCAGGCCTACACAGCGGACAAGATGCTCCCAGGCCGCTGAGATTTCGCGCTGAAGTGAGGGAAGCCCGTCCTCGGAACCGGCCGGTGCTTGGAACCAACTCCGTCCATCCCGAGCTGGTGGCACAGCCACTCTTGGCTCTGCCTCGGAGCCAACGAGGATCGGGAGCGTCTCCTTCAGCTTCCGGATGAAGCGATCAGTCCGGAGCTTTCAATCGCTCGATCGCCCGAGTTCGCGCCCGTGGCTGCTTCACCGTGCCGATTGGCGCGATGTAGGAAACCGTGAACCGGCGCGCGATCTCTTCCGGACTCATTTTTGCAATATGCCGATTAATGAGCAGACGCCTGCGCGTCTCTTGGTTGGTCACTGGAACACCCCTTCACACCCGAACCTTGTGCCCACCATACGCGCACCGCTGCGCGCCGTCAATGCGTTTTGTCAATGAATCCGGCGATTCGGGAGGAGGGTAAAGACGCGGGAAGGAAAGCGCCGTTAAAGCCCTGGTGTCGCGTCGATTGTATTGGGGCTGTTGTTCAGTCTCATGACATCCTTTACAGGGTGTTATCAGGACATCCTTTACACTTTTTGCCCGATGAGGGCACAGGGGAAGAGGCCCTCGAAAGAGGGCGAGGATGGCCTGGGGAACCGTGAACGTTGACGAGCAAAGAGTGCGATTTGTGGTGAGCGCCAGCCGGCGGGAGAGAAGCATGCAGCAGCTGTGCGAGGAGTTTCAGATTTCACGCCCGACGGGGTACGAATGGCTGCGGCGGTATCAGGGCGGGGGGATCGCGGGCGTGGTGGAGAAGAGCCGCTGGCCGCACCACAGTCCGGAGAAGACGCCGGTGGAGATCGAGCGGCGCGTCATCGAGCTGCGCCAGCAGCGGCCGGACTGGGGAGCGCGGAAGCTGCAGGTGGTTCTGCGGGGCGAACAGATCGATTTGCCGGTGATCACTGTGCACCGGATATTGCTGCGGCGCGGTCTGGTGCGAGCACAGGATCAGCACCCTAGGGCGGTGGGACGATTTGAGCGTGGCGCGGCGAACCAACTCTGGCAGATGGATTTCAAAAGCCCGATCGGGTGGGAGGCGCCGGTGGGACCGTTGTCGGTGCTGGACGATCACAGCCGCTACGCGGTGGCGCTGCAGGGGACCTGGTCGACGCAAGCCGAGCCCGTGAAACAGGGGCTGATCGAGGCTTTCGAGCGTTGCGGAGTGCCGGAGGAGATGCTGATGGACCACGGGACGCCGTGGTGGAACATGCAAGCAGTGGCGGGATGGACGTGGCTGACGGTGTGGCTGATGAAGCAAGGGATCCGGCTGCATTGCAGCGGATATCGGCATCCGCAGACGCAGGGGAAAGTGGAGCGATTTCACGGGGCCTTGGCTGCGGCAGCGAAGCGAAGAGGATTTCCGAGTCGAGAGCGTCGGCAGGCGTGGCTGGATGAGTTTCGCCAGGAGTACAACCACGTTCGGCCGCACGAGGCGCTGGAGATGAGAACACCGGCGTCGGTGTGGAGCAGGAGCGAACGTCGCTACCGGCCGAACCCGCCTGTCTGGGAATACCCAGCGGGAGCGGAGATGCGGCGGTTGACGGCGCAAGGCCGGTTAAACTGCGAAGGTCGGAGCTGGGAAATCAGCCGGGCCCTGGCCGGAGAATGGGTGCAGCTGATTCGAGTCGAGCAGCGCGTCTTGGTGTACTACTGCCGCAGCCTAGTGCGCGAACTCGACCTCGGCACCCAGCGGTCCACCGCGGTGGACCGCTGGGTCAGTCCCTCCATGGAGTGTAAGGGATGTCCTGATAACGCTGTGTAAAGCATGTCCTGGAACTTGCCTAACTACTTGTTATTCGGGGATGCGGGAACGCCGCCACGATTACCGATCTGGCTGTTATAGTCCCCCATCTCCGACGGTGCGCAGAGATACTCCGGCATGTCGAACTCGTCGGATTGCAAGCGCAGCGGGTACCGATCCAGGGCCAGCCAGGGTTTCGTATACATCTTCGGGTCGTCGATGGTCATCGAGATCTCCATGTTGTCATGGTCCACTCGGTGAAACCGCTCTTCCACCCGCAAACTGTCGCTGTGCGGACGGCCCACATTGTCGAGCCAAGTCGCTTCCTTCATCCCCACCGTCTGGACCACGAAGGTGTAATCGTCCACCCATTTGCCAACGGAGTACCCGTTCCACCGCGGGTCCGGGTCCTTGGGGAGTTCTCGCCCATCCGTCCAGATGATGCGCCACTGGCCGTAATATTCATTCAAGTAGATCACCTGCTTGGCCGTCTGAGCGATCTCGATCGTCCGGAGTTCAAAGAGCTCGAGGCGCGGGAAACCCATCGGATCGCACATGTATAAGGGATCGTTGATCTCCCCCAGCTCGGATTGCCTGGGCCCATTGCTCGGCTTGGTGAGCTTGAATTTTTCCAGCCCCAGCGGAGTGAAGGGTATCTGATGTTCCGGCTTGCCGTCTTCCGGCATTGCCGGCGCGCCCTGGTCCTCCAGCCCGTTTCCAGCCGACGTTGCGCCGTCCCAGATCCCAGAGAGGTCCCGCCGCGGAGCGGGGTCGGACTTCTTCCCAACGTACGTGGATTTGCGCGGCGGAACGTTGTTCCACTTCTCCGGTTCCGCCTGGCCTCCTGCCGTCTGAGCCGGAGCGCTTTGAGCGCGCAGCATGGGTGAGAGCATCCATCCCGCCAACAGCACCATGGCCAAGAGCGCGAGGCGCCTGGGCGTCATTGAAATCCCTCCTGCAGCGTCGCCGCTCATTGTCCAGGGGCTGGCTGCGCGCCCGCCTTGAACACCGTGCCATTGATCACGATCCGGCCTTTGAAGCGTCCGATGGGCGAGCCGTTCTTGATGGGTATGACGTCGAGAGTCACCTCATCCCCGGCTTTGAATGTAGTCCTGCTCCATCCCGCCGCGTTTTGTGTGACCGTGCTTTGCGCTTCGATCACCCAATGCGCTGTGTTGCCGCTGTCGTCCTTTGCGTCAACCTTCAGGAAAACATGCGGGTTGGCCCAGGTATATTCCGTCACCGTTCCCTTCAACGTGACCGTCTTCGTTGTGTCGTACGCCGCGTTCCCGTGGTGCGCAAACAGCGGAACGCAAACCGCCGCCAAAACAACCACCGCGAGGGAAATGATTGCCAACTTATTTCTCAAGGCCCACCCTCCCTATCCCGCACCAAGCGGCGCGAAGCCGCGTACGGCCGTCCCAGCGAAGAGCGATTCTAAATGGACTAAGCTCTTCTGTCAGAAGAATCTTTGTCGTTTGAGTTCAGAGTCCTGCACCGAAGGTGACCTCACAATTGAAGAGCCGTCATAACTGAGACGACGGCAAGAAAGGGCAACGCTTGAGTCCGCCTTCTCGTCAGTTGGGAATCTCGGTTCCCACATGACGATACGATAAGGTGACTTATCAGGCCCTAAATATACCGTGTATTAAACGCCAAAGCCTGATAAACGGCCTTATTGAATGTGGGATTTGTTGCATACTGTGCAGCAGATTCCGGTAGCTACAAGACTATACCGATGACAGAAGGCGTCCAGAATCTGCTCGCGCTGAACATCGATGCCGTCGTGGTCGTCGCGATTACCCTGGGTCTGATGGTGTTGTGGTCTCGCACCACAAGAGGCGTTTGGCCAGCCGGAAGAAATTCATTCTTCTATTGGGATTTAATCTTGGTCTCTGGCTTTTCACGAACATCATGTATTTCTACTTCCGCTCTCACCAATAGTGGCGGGCTCTGCATGGCCCCAAACTAGCGCGGAGTCTTGACCGGACTCAAGTCCTGAGAAACGGCCTTCTAGTCAACTGGGAATCGTGGCTTCCCCACATGGCGAGAAGTGACTTCACGAGACTTGGCTGGACGCAAACATAGGGTAGAATCGGCCCTGCCCATGCTGCTCCCGAGGCGAGAAGTCGAACTCAGGTCATTCTGTGGCGTTCTCGTGCTGCTTATGTGGTTCTGTGTCTCCGCCCTCAGTGCGGTAGGAAATTCGCAGCCGATCTGGACTCTCGATCTCAAGAAGCATGGTATCCGAGCACCCAAGCGAGGTTTTAGTCTCCTCGGTAGTCTTAATGACCCCGGATCACCTGTCTACGTTGCATGCTCCACGAGTACTGCTGCCGTAATCTTCAATAGCCAAAGAGACAGAACTACCCAAATTGGGGCGCTTTTCTTAGACGGCAAAACAGGGACGATAGTCGGAAAGGAATTGTGGATTGGGGACCTAGATCATCGGAGAGAGATATTCGCCACATCGAGCGGAAATTTCGTACTTTTGACGAGCGGGCAGGAAGACGGGCCACCCCCAATACTTCACCTTCTATCGCCAACGGGCCAAGAGCAAAAACGGATTTTGCTCCATCAATCCGAGGGTAGGGGCGGACGGTGGGAGGCATTAGCTTCTCCATCTGGGCGATCCATCCTTTTGACTCACATGGACCATGGAACACCTGACTCGTTCCAGCTCCTCGATGCGAACACATTGGATTTGCGGTTTACATGGAGTAGCACGGGAACCACGAAAGCCTTTGTAGAGGCGATCTCAGATGAGGATGTGCTGTTCTCCACCTCTGATCGTCGTTACTTGATCGGTCGATTTAACGGACCTTGGCAAACGATCCTGTTACTTGGTCGGCCAAACTTCCTAACCGAAGACTCCATCATCAACAGCAGCGTCGACGGCTCAGTTAGCGTGGTCCGTGATGATGGTCAGCAACTCGATGGCTTTCGGGTTGGAGTAGGCCATTCTGGTTTGCCCGATGCGGAATCGGAGTTGGACATCCCCTTTGTGTCTGCCGATGGGCAGCGCTTCGGCGCAGTCATAGATCAGAGGAGGGCATTTCCTACACCTCCCACTCGAACGATTTATGTGTGGCAGAAGTTGGGAAAGGAACTTATTTTCGGTGCGCCGCTCCGTTGGTCCGGGTACGGTTTCGGACCGGAAGCCACCTTATCCGCCGATGGTTCGCTTCTTGTAGCGGTGAATACCCAGAAGGTTTACGCCTACAGATTACCGCCGTATAAGAATTAGCGGGTTCGACTGGTATGCTGGATAACTCCCGAGAAACGGCATTCTAGTCACCTGGGAATCGGGGTGCCCCACAGGAAAAACCTCAATTGCCAATTTCGGGAAGACTTTTGGAGTCCTAGAGGTACTTTTTGTCAAAGGGAGAAACTCGCAGTACCCCGTAGAAGTTCCTGCAACATCAGGACTTAATTTCTTGACTAGCCGCTCTGTGCGAAGGTCCTGGAAGTGCTCTTTTCCTTATGTCTCTTAAATCATCTTCCGACGTGTCCCCGCCGGATCGGATTGAAGGCGCTATGAATCTTAAACCGCGATACGTCTTGACGATTGGATTATTGAGCCTGTTCTGCCTGATGCAGGCTGCGCCTCCCGCTCACGCCGATACGTTCACCATGGAACTCACCGGCGTGGGCGATGGCGCCAATGCGGCTGGCGTCTACGTCAGCCCATATCAGGGAACCATCACAGACAATGTTACCCATGCCCAGATTTTTAACGGGTTCGTGATTTGCGACGATTTCAATACGGAGTCTTATTTGAACGTTCCGTGGACCGCGGTGGCCACGAATGCGGGCGCGTTGAACGGAAATGAAAAGTTCCAAATCTCGCTGTCAGGCTACACCGTTCAGCAGAATTACAACGCCGTCGCTTGGCTGGCCAATATGCTCCTTTTGCCCGGGAACGTCACAGATTGGACTACCCAAACGAACTATTCCTTCGCCATTTGGGACATCATGGATGGACAAACCACCGACCCCGATGGGGGCGCACAAGGCCTCATTGCGGACGCCTTCTATAACCTTGTGACGAACGGATATGTCGGAAGCAACGTATCCGTCTATACTCCCTCTCCGAACCTGAATGCCAGTCAGGAGTTCCTCGTCGTGAGCACCCCTGAGCCGTCGACTCTGCTCCTGCTTGGCGTTGGACTATTTTGCCTTGGTTTGGCAACTTTGCGGAAACAGTCTCCGCGACTTGAGGGTTTAGCTGTCTGAACCTGATCAGAATCGATAACTGACGCGGTCAACTAAGGCCGAAACCAAGTGGGTTCGGCCTTTTCTTGTTGCAGGGTCTCCATGCAGTTTATTGTGCGTTTGCGAATCGGCATCAGCCGGCTCCTGAGAAACGGCCCCTCGGAGAGCGGAAAGCTATTCCGCCCTTTACTCGTGCGGTAAAATAGAAGGATGCTCGAATCATGTAGCGGGGCGTTGTGTGCGCTCAAAGCCCCTGAAGACTGGATCCGCTGTTCGCCTCGCCGCCAGGCGGAGCCGAATATCGACGTCCGGCAATCAGTCACGCCGCCAGCTCGAAGTAAGTCCCTGCATAGGGTCAAAGTTAAACCTCATGAAATGATACTCTTGCATAGTGTCAAAAAACAACTCCTTTGGAATGATATCCTTGTAAATTGCGGCCAGCAACTCCTGTGGAATGATACTCTTGTAAAAAAAGATGGGGGGAGGGGGGGTATGGCGCACTTGTCGTGCCATTCGTCTCCTTTCGCCATCCTTCCGGCGGTGCCCCCAGGCCAGAAGAACGCACCCTAGGTCCCGCAAGCACAAATCTCATGCCCAAGGCACTCGGGCAAGGACTGCCCCCACTATGAAAATTGCAGATTTCGAGCAGCGCATCGAAGCGGCTGTACTCGTTGCCGACGGCGCCATGGGTTCCATGCTGTTCGAGGCCGTCGGGCCACAGCGGAGCTTCGAGGAACTGAACGCCACCCAACCCGAAGCGGTCTTTCGCGTTCATCAAGCGTACATTCAGGCCGGCGCGCAGATCATTGAGACGAACACCTTCGGCGCCAACCGCTCCAAGCTCGCGGCGCTGGGTCTCGCCGATCAAGTCACCAAGATCAACCATCGCGGCGTAAAGATTGCCCGCGAAGCGCGGGAAGCCGCGCCTCATGAGGTGTTGATCGCCGGTTCGATCGGGCCGCTGGCCATCGCTCCGGAGATGCGGGAGACGCCGCGCGAGGAGATGCTGGAAATCTATCGCGAGCAGGCCCAGGCGCTCGAGGAACGCGGCGTGGATCTCTTCGTATTGGAGACTTTTTCCAATATGGAGATGATGCTTGCCGCGATTGACGCGGTGCGCTCGTTTTCCGCGCTGCCCATCGTCGCCCAGCTGACGTTTTCCGAAGAGGGCACCACGCTGGAAGGCACGCGCCCTTCCGACGCCGCGGCGCGCCTCGCGCAGAAAAACGTGCAGGTGATCGGCGTGAATTGCACGCTGGGGCCGCAGTCGCTGCTCTCCGTGCTGGAAGGATTCGCGGGAGGGAACCGCGCCCTTTCCGCCATGCCCAACGTGGGCTTTCCGCAGCGCGTGGGAGACCGCACCATCTATCCGCGTTCGTCGCCGGAATATTTCGCGCTTTTTGCGCGCGATGCGGCGGCCCTGGGCGCGCGTGTGGTGGGCGGCTGCTGCGGCACCACGCCGGAGCACGTTCGTGCCATGGCCGGAGCCGTTCGCGGCTTGAAGCCGGCCCAGGCGGTGCAAGCCGCTTCCGTATCCGTTGCCGCGCAGCCCGAGCGCGCGCGCGTGGTAACGCGAGATCCCGAGAGCGGTTTATGGCGCAAGCTCAAGGCGGGCGAATTTTGCGTTTCGGTGGAGATCGATCCGCCCAAGGGCATTTCGCTCGAGCGCATCTTCGAGCAGGTGGATAAGATCGTCGCCAGCGGCTGCGTGGATACCATCGACGTCAATAGCGGCACGCTGGCTCGCGTGGGCATGGACGCGCTCATGCTGGCGGGAGCCTTGCAAGCGCGCGGAGTGGAAACGGTTCCTCACGTCACCACGCGCGACCAGAATCTCATCGGTCTGCAGGCCGCGCTCCTCGGCGCCTGGAGCATTGGCGGAGTGCGCAACTTCCTGGCGATTACCGGCGATCCGCCTTTGGCGGGCGAGACGAGCGGTGTCTATGAAATCGACTCCGTAGGATTGGTGAAAGTGGCCTCGCGCTTGAATCAGGGAACCGACTGGGCGGGGAAGGCGCTGGGCGGCGCCACGAACTACACCGTGGGTGTTGCCGTGAACCCCACCGCCGAGGACCTCGACTACGAAATCCAGCGCTTCTTCGCCAAGGTGGAGGCAGGGGCGCATTTCGCCATGACGCAGCCGCTCTTCGATCCCGAGCATTGGCACAATTTCCTGAAGCGTATCGGCGGCCGTTCCCCCATCCCGATTATTGCCGGCATCTGGCCCCTCACCAGCTATAAGCAGGCGCTGAGGTTAAATAATGAGGTTCCCGGAATCTTCATACCCGAGCCGGTATTGAAAGAGATGGAATCGGCGGGAACCGGGGCACGGGACCGGGGTTTTGCTTTGGCCCGGCGCATGCTCTCCTGGGCCCGCACCGAGCTGGCCGGGGCCTATTTGATCCCTCCCTTCAAGAGATACGAGGAAGTCCTGGAGCTTTTTACATGATTTCCCCGATTACCGCCGTATGGTGAATTCAGCTCTAGTCTGATAGAGTGTGAAAGCCTAGCGCTCTCCTTAAGGTGGAAGCACAGATCCCGTTCTATAACGCTCCTGTGGAGGAACTTTCATGACGCACAAGTTTTTGTTGGTAATTGTCGCCGCCACCGCACTCATCACCGGCTGCGCCACAAAAGGGTATGTTCGCCAAAACGTGACACCCGTGCAGGACAAACTGAACCAAGTCAGCGACCAGGCCAATAAGACGGACGCCAGCCTGCAGAAGACCCAGCAGGACGTGCAAAAGAACACCCAGGCCATCAGCGCCACCGATGAGAAGGCGACCACCGCCGACCGGCGCGCGGGTGATGCCATGAATCGCGCCAATCAAGCCAATGACGCGGCGCAGTCAGGGGCTCAGAAGGAGGATCGCGACATCACCGCGCTTCGCGGAGTCATCTCCAATCTGGACGATTACAAAGTCGCCAATCAGGCCACTGTGCTCTTCAAATTCAACAGCGCCGTGCTTTCAGACGACGATAAGCAGCAGCTCGATCAACTGGCTTCCAATGCCGGTTCGATGAAGCGCTACTTCATCGCTGTCGAGGGTTACACGGATACGATTGGGACCGCCGACTATAACCTGCAATTGAGCAAGCGCCGGGCTGACGCCGTCGTGCTTTACCTGTCGGCGCAGAAAAACGTGCCCTTCTACCAGATTCGCACCATCGGGCTGGGCGAAAACAATCCGGTGGATCCTGGCAAGACGGCAGCCGCACATGCCAAGAACCGCCGAGTAGAAGTGAAGGTCTTCTCGGCCGATTCGGCTCTGACTGCGGCCGGCGGCCGTTAAGACCGCTAGTTCGCAGCACCAAGCGCGGGCTGGCTTGGCGAACGGATACGGGAGCGCTAGAAGAAGATGAAACGCTTGCGGCGGGGGCGCGTCTGCGCCAGCCCGCCGTCGGCGGAGCGGGGCCGTGGCTGGTAAGGGAGATCACGCCCCTCGAATGCCGCGAGCGGGTTATCCTGGAACAACGACTGCGCCAAACTCTCTCCCCAGCGTTCGGCGACGATGTCGCGGGCTTCCTTGAGTCGCAGCGGGCGCCTGTCTGTGTTGTGCGCGTCGCTGGCAAAAAAATGCACCATCTGCTGGTCTAGCCATTCCTCCGCTTTCTGTTTCGCGCCTTCTCCCCATTTTCCAAGCAGCGATTGCGCGGTGACCTGAACGTAACAGCCTTGCTCGATCCAGCGCAGCAGCCGCTGCGGTTGCAAGCGAATGAGGGCATTGCGTTCAGGGTGAGTGACGATCAAACGGAGTCCCAGGAGCTGAAGCTGGTGTAAAGCCTCCTCCACGGTTGGGGGAATGGCGAAGTCGGCAAACTCAACGAGCAGATAGCGCTTCTGATTGAGCGAGTATTTCGAGGGATTGGGGCGAATATCCCGCAGGTTCTCCACGTTGAGGTGAAAGTGAACCCGTGGCCAGTTGGAGGCGGTTGCCCACCCGCGCCTGCAATTCAGCGCGCCGTTTTTGGACCAGATCGAAGTCAAAGTGGAAGTTGCCATCGGCGTGCGGCGTGGCCACCACATGCGTGATGCCTTCGGAGATAGCCATTTCGGCCATCTCCACGGATTCGTCGAGGGACTTCGCGCCATCGTCGAGCGCGGGAAGAATGTGGCAATGGATATCCACCATCAGCCGAAAAGCATAGCCGAGCGTTCCGAACCCCACAACCACGCCGGCATGAATTTGCCAACCCCTGGCGGGCTTCTCCGTCATCCAACCAGATAAGAACCTTCCGCCCGGCCCGCGGAGGCGCCGGTGCATTCTACCCGCGTTTATCTGGCATTCGCTCTGATCGCCCTCATCGCCGTGGATGTGACCGGCTATCGGCGTTACCGGTCCGATATGTCGGCTTGGCGTGATGTGCAGCAATCGCTGGCAGAGCTCCATGCCGAACTCGAGCGGGCGCCTGCGGCGAGCCTGACCTCGGAGATTTCCGCCGTCCGCTCCGGCCTCGACCGGTACGCAGCGTCGGGGCACCGATTCCCTCGAGACCGAACGAGATTGCAGGCCGCCGAGCGTGGTCTGACCTACCTGGGAATTGCCGCGAACGGCGCACGAGGCATTCGCACCTGGAAATCCATGACGGCTTATTCCGAGGTCACCCGATTTCTGCCGCGCACCTGTGAGGGAGGACGCCTGGCGTTCTCTCCCGATCTCGTCAGCGAAGCGTTCGGGGTGGCGGGATCCTCGCTGATTAAAGGCGACGCCCTCACAACACCAACTGACGATGTCGATCATGTTCAGATGGGATTTTATGGCCCGCTGGATTTGGCCGAAGAGACGGCGGCGTGCCGTCAAATCGGAGCGAACCGCGCCGCAAGTGGCGCCGCAGGGGAACCAGACGGCCGATGCCGTGCACAAGTCCCGATGGAAATATCGCATCGACGTATCGAACCCAACGGGCTGCTTGATGACGCCCGATTCGGATGACCAGGCGCTGCCCATTCCGCACTCGCAAATCTACGCCTTCCACCTGACGCCACGCGGGAAGCGCGCCTCGACAAGGTGTTTTGCGA
>CAWGNM010000001.1:0-23491 GCA_963823935.1 uncultured Acidobacteriota bacterium | reverse complement strand
AGAACATGTTCTTGGCCTGGGTGCCGAACTGCCCGGGCGCTGGCGCAATCAGGACCGAATTCCCCTGTGCGTAGCAGCCATCGGCCAGGGTGGCCAGCCCACCGGACGAGTTAACTGCCTGCGTGCAAGCAGCCGGGAAAACGTTAAACGGTGCGGGTTGCGTGGGCGAATAGAACGGAATCGGATTGGGACCTGCCTTGAAGTCGCTGTGATTGCCAAAAAAGTCCCAACGGTCCACCAACTGATTGGTTCGGCTGGGATCGTTGGCGGTATCCACGGCATCCCAGGGCAGCCCCGATTGAATCACGATCGCTGAACTTAAGGTCCATCCCTCGAGCATTTGGCCCGGGGATTTCATGCCGGGGATGTTATAAGTCAGCGTAAGGCCGAAGTGATGACGAATATCGAATTGCGCGGCGCCGTAATCGCCCAGGGGATTCAGGCTGTTCTGCGCGACGCTCGAATGGAAGTCCCCGCCCTGCAGGTCGGACAGGGCGTGGCTATAGGTATAACCGGCGTTGAAGGCCAGATTGTGGAAGGTGCGTGTTGAGAGCGAAAGTTGGAGGCCGTTGTAATAGGAGATATCCGAATCCGTGAGTTCCGTAATGCCAAAAAGATACGGGAATTTCGAGAAATACGGAAGGTCCGTAGGAGACTCGCAGTGCCCGCATGCAATTTCAGCGGGAGAGTTGTTATTGAGTTGGTTCACGTTTATCAATCCCGGCAGCCGGGTGCCGTGATTGCCCACGTAGTTTGCTTTGACGGAGAGGTTGGACGAGAAGGCATGCTCAATGCCGAGATTCCAGCCGTACACGCGGGGAGACGGCAAATTGGGCGGGGTGAACAAAATGCTGCACGTCGGCGGACTCTTGGGCATGCAGACAAAGCTGCTGGTTCCGCTTGCGGGAAGTACCTGTGCAGGCGGCAGATTCCAATTGAGCGAGCCGCCAGAAATTGTTGCGCTGGCCGCGCCGATGCCGTTCGTTGGGTTTAGCGGGGCCTGAACCGACCCATTCGCCAAAACGAGGGAGTAAGCGGTGGGAATCGCGCTGATTCCGATGGCCCTTCCGACTCCGCCCTTGCTGTTCGCCAACTGGTCGATAATGATATTGGTGTAGTAAATCCCGGCGCCGACGTGGACGACGGTTGTTCCCTTGCCGCTGACGTCCCAAGCGAGACCGACGCGCGGACTGAAATCTCTTTTATCCGGATTGTACGGGGAGTTCACATTCACGCCCACCTGCTCAAACCCGACCGTAGGATCCCAAGTGCCGATCAGGTTGTTTTGCTCACCCAGGGGAGTGAAGTACTCGTAGCGCAGCCCCAAGTCCACGGTGAGCCGCGGCCGGACGCGCCAGGTATCCTCGAAGAAACCGGAATAGCCCGACTGGCGGAAGTTGCGAGCCGGGGAACCTTGCAGAATCTGAGCTTGCGTGGGCATGCCGGCAAGGTAAGCCTCTAGTCCGTTTAGCTTTAATCCGTTTACGGTCTGGCCGCCATTGAACTGAAAATTTCCTCTACCCAGGGATATTTCGTCAAAGAAAGCTCTGAACGTCAGAATTTCGCCGCCGAATTGGAAGTCGTGGTTGCCGTGCAAGAAGGAGACGTGATCGACGACGTCATAATCATTCCCCGGTCCACTGTCCTTGGGCGCCCTGGAGTCGCCTCCCATTCCGGTAAGCCCTTTGACAGAGATCAGCGGAAAGCCCTGCAACATGGAATCAGTGACCCCGGTATTGATGCCATAACTTGTGACGGGGGTCAGATAGTCGGCTGCGTTGTCGATGCGATCGAAAAGATTCCAGCCAAAGCGGAGATCGTTTACCCAATTGGAATTGGGAGTCCAGGTCCAGCTCGTGGTGAGAAACGAGGAGGTCATGCTTCCGAGCGATCGGAAGTAGGGCTGAGTGCGGACTGCATCCTCGCCGAGGCCAGTGCCCTCGCCGCGGTAGTAGGAGCCGCTGAGGGCATGGTGATCGCTGAGGTGGTAATCGAGTTTGCCCACGCCGTTATTGATGGTGAAATCATAAGGGAATCCCCGGGAGACGGCGCCGGTAGGTCCGGAATTGTCCCCATACTGTGGCAAGAGATTCACGCTAAGTTGGTTGAGCGGGATTCCCGCAGCCGTCAAAGCTGCCTTGGCGGCAGGGATGCTCACACTCGGATCCGACGTTAGAGCGGTAGTCGGTATGGTTTCTGAGAACGCAGTGCCTACGTTGTAGGTTTGCCGTTCGAAAGAACCGAAGTAGAAGAGCTTGTTCTTGAGGATAGGCCCGCCTACCGAAGCTCCATATTGTTCCAACTCAAGAGGCTCGGGCGGGGTATCCGATGGCGGATTGACAAAGTCCCGGGCATCCCAGGCGCCATCGCGGCCAAAGGCGAACGCCGACCCATGGATGGAGTTCGTGCCCGACTTGATGCCGATGTTAATGACGGCTCCGGGCCGGCGGCCGAATTCGGCCGGGGCATTGGTTTGCACGTTGAGTTCCTGGATGGCATCGGCGGGCAGGATGGTGGCGGCGTCCCCGAAAGGCAGGGTTGTGTTGGTGATGCTCTGCCCGCTGTACGGGTCATTGCCATCGAGTCCTTCATATACGTAGTTGTTATCCTGCGGCTGGAGGCCATTTGTGCTGGTCGTCAGGCTTCCGCCGCCGGGCGAGGCGACCACGCCGGTTTGAAGCGTCAGCAAATTATTAAAGTTGCGGCCGTTCATAGGCAGATTGCCGATCGTTTGCGCCTCGAGCGTGTTGCTGACGACGGCGTTGGTGGTGTTGATCAGCGGAGCCGACGCCGTGACTTCGACGGTTTGAGTCACTTGGCCTGGGGTCAACTGCGCGTCGATACTGGCTGCCTGTCCGACTCCCAAGGCGATGTTTTGCCGCTCGAAGGTCTGAAAGCCCATGTCGGTCACGCGCACGCTATAGGTGCCCGGAATTAAGTCAGGCGCAGCGTATTCGCCGGACTGATTGGTCGTCAATGTGCGCGCGACTCCGGTTCCGGTGTTTGTCACCGTAACCGTGGCGCCGGCGATCACGCCCCCCGTTTGGTCGGTAACCGTGCCCAGGATACGGCCGGTATTGACCTGCGAAAACAGCAGCGGAGCGCAAACGAGAGTTACCAGAATGGCGCCTCCGAACACACGCAGCCAACCTGCTGATTTTTTGCATTGCGATTTCCTGCCCGGGAAAGTGGCCGACATAGCCCCTCCTAGCCTCAGTGGCAGTCAGTTTTTAAGTGAGCCCGCGGTAAATTGCTCGTGTCTATATCACTTAGGGCAAAGGCAGTCAATTACCAAAAAATAAGGCCATAAGTTGAGACCGCGCGACGGAACGACTACGCAGCACGTTGAGCTTGACATTTTACGAGGCAGGCTGATAATCCGCTCACTTCGTCTGTAATCTATGTTTCTCCGCTTAACGCAGTTGCCGCCCAAGAAGGAGGACCTCATGGGAATTTCGACGACAGTCTTCTCCGACCGCGTGTCTCTCACGGTGAGGAAAGCGCTGCGCAGGTTCAGCGCCACGGCGATCCTGCTGGGGATCGCGTCCGCACTGTTCTTGTGCGCCGGGTGGGAACTTCTGAACGCGCAAAATTCGTCCGCCTCGGCGCTGGGGGGCCGCGTGACTTCTCAGGAGGAAGGCCCCATGGAGGGCGTCCTGGTGAGCGCCAAGCGGGCCGGATCGACAATCACGCTCACGGTGGTGAGCGACGCTCAAGGGCGGTACAGCTTCCCTCGCAGCCGACTGGAGCCGGGGGAATATTCCGTGCGCATCAGGGCCGTTGGATATGAGGTGGACAATCCAGGACCGGTCGAAGTGACCGCGGAGAAGGCGGCGCAGCTCGATCTGAAGCTGCACAAGGCCCGAGACCTCTCGCGCCAACTCTCGAATGGGGAGTGGCTGATCAGCATGCCCGGGACGGTGGAACAGAAGCAGGTGTTTCTGAACTGCACCAGTTGCCACACGCTGGAGCGAATCGTGCGATCGCAGCATGACGCCGGCGAATTTGTGCAGGTGCTGCGGCGCATGACCACCTACGCCCAGGGCAGCATGCCCACCCATCCGCAAGTGCGGCCCAGCGGCCTGGCCGGTAACGGAGATGGGGAGGGTCCCATGGGTGGAGGGCCGCCGCCCCCATCCGCCGTGGTTCAAAAGCGGGCCGAATATATGGCCAGCGTGAATCTCAGCGGCAACTCCCAGTGGGAATATTCCTTGAAGACCAATGCGCGGCCCAAAGGCCAAGCCACGAAGGTGATCATCACCGAGTACGATCTGCCGCGCCCGGAAGCCATGCCGCACGACGCCGTGGTGGATGCGCAAGGCATGGTGTGGTATTCGGATTTCGGCTCGCAATTCGTGGGCAAGCTGGATCCCAGGAGCGGCAAGGTGGTGGAATACCCGGTTCCGCTGATGGATCCCAAGGAGCCGCGGGGCGCGCTCGATTTGGAGATCGACCCCAACGGCTATGTCTGGCTCGGCACCATGTATCAAGGCGTGATCGTCAGGTTCGATCCCAAGACGCAGGAGTTCAAAAACTGGAAGATCCCCACGTTCGGAAAGGGCGATGCGGCCCGGACCGCGATGGTGACCCCGGTGCGCGTCAACGTGGATGGCAAGGTTTGGGTGGGTGGCGACGACGAATACCAGGTGGACCTGGCGTCGGACAAGTGGAGCACCGTCGATTACACCCAAGGTCTCCCGCCGGATTCGCCGCTGGCAAAGCTGAACCTCGGCTCCTACGGAGTGGCCGTGGACTCCAGGAACAACTTCTACGGGATGAACTTTGGCGGCACCTACATCACCCGCGTGGATGCCAAGACGATGAAGGTCACGCGCTGGGCGACGCCCACTCCCAATTCCGCTCCGCGCCGCGGTCACGTGGATTCGCAAGACCGGCTGTGGTTCGGCGAATATCGCGGCGACAGAATCGGGATGTTCGACACCAAGACGGAAAAGTTCACAGAGTATCCGATGCCTACTCCGTGGACGAACCCATACGATGCCGTCCTGGACAACGCGGGCTACGCTTGGACCGGCGGAATGACCAACGACCGCATCGTCCGCGTGAACACCAAAACCGGCGAAATGACCGATTATCTCCTGCCCCGCGCGACCAACGTGCGCCGCGTGAACGTCGACAACACAACCAACCCCCCGGCCTTCTGGGTCGGCAACAACCTCGGAGCGTCGATCGTTAAGCTCGAACCCCTCGAGTAGTGGAATCGGCCAGCATGTGACCAGAGCGATGTGAGCGATGTGCCCATGTGGCGTGGACGCTCATTCGCGCGGCCTGGGGTTACGCCCGCGACTACATGGCTAGAAGATGAATTTGGCCCCCGACTGAATCTTGCGAGGTCCCGCCCATATTGGGTGTGCCAATTCCACCAGACGCTTGATCCGCTGCCGGCAGCGCCTTCCTTTTTTTCCTTGACAGCCCCCAAGGCCCTGGGATAAACGCTTTGGAAGTTTTTGGGGTCTCATCGGTAGTTTTGGGGTCTCTTACAGCATTTAGCGCTTAAGTTTGAAGACTGACGGGGGTGTTCTTTTGATCTGCTACACAGGTAGACGGAGAAGTGTGGGGCGAGCCCTTGCGCTGCCGGGCATCGCTATCGCTTTGCTTTTCGTTTGCGCCAATCTCTTTTCGCAAACGAATCAAGGCTCCATTCAAGGCGCGGTGCTCGACCAGAGCGGCGGAGCCATTGCAGGCGCCACGGTAACCGTAACCGACGTGGCTCGCGGTATCTCGCGCGCCTTGACTACCGATGGCGCCGGGCAGTACATCGCCAACGATTTGAATCCCGGGCACGTTCACAGTGCGGGCCGAGGCCAAGGGCTTTCAGGCCCTGGAGCACAGCGGCGTGCTGGTCGAAGTTGGGCAAACCGTTCGCGTGGACCTGGTGGTCCAGCCAGGCGAACAGACCCAGACGGTTACCGTCACGGGTGAAGTTCCCGCCATCGATACTGCCGACGCCACTTTAGGCGGAACCGTGAGCAACCAGTCGATCAATGCGCTGCCGCTCAATGGCCGCAACTTCGAGCGCTTGATCCAGTTGCGCCCGGGAGTGGTTACGGCTGTCGGAGCTGGCACAGGCACCGCGGTAACCAATGGCTTACGCGGAACGGCGAACATGTTCCGCATGGAAGGCATCGCCGGCATCGCCCATACCGTGGGTTCCAGCCTTTTGAATAACGCTTACCGCGGCGGCGATACGAGTTCTCTTGTGCCCATTGACGCCATCCAGGAGTTCAGCTCCGAGCAGAACCCCAAGGCGGAGTATGGGTGGAAGGACGGCTCGGTGGTGAACGTGGGCATCAAGTCCGGGACGAACAGCATTCACGGCACGGCCTACGCCTTTGGGCGCGATGCCAGCGCGACCGATGCAGCCAATTACTCCACCAATAGCGTTACCCCGGCGAGTCTGGAGCAGTTTGGCGCGACAGTGGGTGGACCCATTCTCAAGGATAAATTGTTTTGGTTCGCCTCTTTCGAAGGTTTGCGCTCGACCGTAGGCCAAACCGCGACCACGGTTATCCCTTCGGACGTCGCGATGTCCGCGGCAGTCGACCCAAACAATAATTTGAGCTTCGTGAATGCCTGTAATTTTCTGGGGGCTGCAAAAATCAACCCGCTGAGTGCTCGGTTGGTGGGGCTGAATCCCGCGACTTGCACGGTATCGCCCTCTTCCTCCACCTTTGAGAACATATTTCCATTCAACTCCTGCGGTTCGAGTACGGCTTGCAACACCTATGCCCCGGGCATCGACAGCAACCTGCCTCTCAATAACGGATTGTTCAAGGGCGATTACGTTCTCGGCACTCACCATCACATAAGCGGCACGTTCTATGAGTCGAAGTCCGACCAATACAGCGCCGGCAGCGCGGTCGTGTTCAATTCCGGAACGATCGCTACCCAGCTAGCCAAGCAAATCTCGGGAGACTGGACCTGGACTCTGGGTTCCTCGATGGTGAACGACTTCAGACTGGGCTACATCTACGTGGTCAACAACACCATCGATCCGGACACGGCCATTCCCTCGGATCCATGGCCGCAAGGCTATGGCATGCCCACCGGGGTAACCAATCCACTCTATTCGGGGCTTCCGCTGATCACCATTGGCAGCTTTAGCCCGTTGGGATTCTTGAATGGCCGCCCCAGCCACGGCGGTGCGCAAGGCGACGTCAACCTGGTGGAAACCCTCTCGTACTTGCGTGGCAAGCACGCTTTCAAGTACGGCTTTGAGTTCCTGGATATGGTTTTCGACCTCGACGTCTATCCGGCGGCGGAGGGCACGGCTGTATTCTCGACGACGCAAAGTTTCCTGCAAGGGATACCCAACAGCGGGTCGATCTATCTTGGTAATCCGCTGGCCACCAACCGGTCGCACTGGTACTCGGGATTTGCGCAAGACGACTGGCGCATAACGCCCAGAATTACTTTGAACGCAGGTCTGCGCTACGAGTTCTACACACCTCCAATCGAAGTCAGCAACCACATCGGCACGTTTGACCCCAACGTAACCGGGAATACTCCCGCGGTTCAGCAGTTTGGCCCGGGCTTGCCCATTTCTCAATCCTATGACCCCGGCTGGGGCTATTTTTCGCCCCGATTGGGTTTTGCCTGGGACGTGCAGGGCAACGGCAAGACGGTCGTTCGGGCAGGAGGGGGAGCGCTGCGGAATGGTCTTTTCATGGGAACGATGATTCCAACGGCTCCCTGGGGAGCGAACTTCCCCAGTCTTGGCGTCAACAACAGCGGCACTGAAGCAAACCAGTTTACCGCCGCTCGGATCGCTTTAAGCGCCTGCGCAACTTCTGTTTGTCCTGGTCAGTGGAACTGGAACCTGACGGGACCCGTATTTCCCACCAGCAACACATCGTTTGCGTTTGGTGGCAAGAATTACAGCGGCGTTTCTTGCGCCCCAACGGGACTGATCAGTGGCGTGCCCCTGTGTCAGACCGGAGGCATCGATCCTAACTTCAAACAGGCTTACTCAGCTCAATGGAATGTGGATATTCAGCGGGCCATCACCAATAACTTGACTCTAGATGTCGCCTATGTCGGCAACCACGGCGCTCAACAGGAATATTTGAGCGATCTCAACCAGCCGCCCATTGGCACAGGCTGGGACCAGGGAACAATTAACACCTGTCTTGGCGCTGCGAGCAAGGCCGCTAATTACAACAACTGCAAGCCCAACACTGCCGCTGAACGCGCCGCCGGGCAGTACGCGGCTCAATTCCCGTACCTCAGCAACATCGATATCGCCGGAACCCAGGGCGGCGGGCTTTGGTCCAACTACGACGGCCTGCAAGTTACCCTGCAGGCGCGCAACTATCACGGACTGTCGTTTCTCACCGGTTACACTTACTCTCACGCGCTTTCCGTTACGGACGGAAACTCCACGAACAACGGCTCGGCTTTGCTCGCGGATAGAAATAACCCCGGCCTCAACTACGGAAACAACACCAACGATCAGCGCCATCGCTTCACGCTCTCGCCTACGTACCAGATACCTGGGATGAAGGCTCCCGCGCAAATGTTGGAAGGCTGGACTCTGAACGGCATCCTCACCCTGCAGAGCGGTTTGGCCTGGAGCCCCAACGATGCAACCGTGAACGACTGGCTGGGAACCGGCGAAAACACCAACAGCGGCATCGGAGCGGGCACGACGCAGTTCTGGAATTACAGCGGGCCTACCTCCGCTTTCAGTAATACCGGCCCGAACCCGATCCCCTGCTACGGCAAGCTCGCGGGGTGTACCGTCTTTGCATCGGCCCCCGCCGACATCCAGGCGGCCTGCCTGACTGCGGCAGAGGCTCCGTATTCTGGAAATGCCCAGCTCAAGCAGTTGGCCGATGCCGCGCTGGCGAATGCGGCTTGCTACACGCAGGGCGGTGGTTATCTGACGCCCCCGGCCTATGGAACCCTGGGGAATGCAAGCAGGGGCCTTTTCACCGGCCCCAGGTACTACAACGTTGATTTCTCGGTCGCCAAGTTGTGGAAGTTCAAGGAACGGTATAGCGCCCAGTTCCGCGTGGAGTTCTTTAATCTGTTCAACCGCGCCGACTTCGCTGCTCCAACCACCGATCCGACAAAACCCTCCACGTTTGGTCATGCAACCAGCACCCCGGATTCGGCCAATCCAGTACTTGGATCGGGCGGTCCGCGGCACATCCAGTTCGGTTTGAAGCTGGCGTTCTAGCGCTGAGGGAGCGCCAATTTTGGCAGGAGCGGCGGCAGGGAACAATCCCTGCCGCCGTTTCGTTTCTAAGTCTGCTGCGGCGCTAAGCTAATTCGTGTTTGAACTTTGCTGCTGTGGCTGCGGCGGTATCGCAGTCAGGCGAGGAGCGGCCCACACCGTAGTGTGGTAGCTCTCCTCCATCCTCCACACGCCGTCCCGCAGAAAATGCACACGGCTGGCCCAGTATGGCCTGGCGCCGTAATCGGCGTGGAGCATCACCGATACCTGCGCGTCGCCAAAGTCCCACACGCGCGAAAAGAGAGCTGGCGGCGCGCCTACCATCCGTGGCGCCGCTGGTCCTCTGGCGCCCGCGCCGGGCCCTCGGCCGCCCGCATTGCCTTGCCCGCCGCCACCGGCCCGCCGAAGCGTGGAAGTGACGGTGACGCCGCTGCCTAGGTACTTGGCGCGCAGCGCCGGATCGCCGGAGTCCATCAGCTCCCAGGCTCGGATCGCGTCTTTCTCGTTTTGGGTTAAGGCCTTGTAGGGAATCTCGTTGCACGGGTTGTCGCAGGCCACAGGATAGTTCGGGCGCACGTCGCCGGGCTCGGCGGGGCGCTGCTCGATCTCGGCAATGTGCAGCAGCCGCCATCCCGCGGGACGCTGCACCCAGAAGTGCGCGGCGTATTTGTTGCCCTGATTATTCTGAATCCACACCACCTTGCCGTACTTGTGCTCGGTCACTTTGACGTCGCTGGCGTTGGGCACCAGCGACTTGAGCCCCGCCTGGTAGGCATCCTCGCGGAACCACATGATGCCTTCCTTATCGATCCACATCAGCTCGGGATCCAGCATCTTGTCCAGGGCGTGGCGATCGCCCTTGTCGAGCGCCGCGACCAATGCGCGGTCGGCCTTGAGCACCGGATCGTCGCCGCCGGCGGGCTTCGTTGCTTGCGCGGCCGCCAGGCCCGCGGTTACAGCACACAGCGCGATTGCCATCGCCACATAACCCTTCATCTCCCTAGCCTCCTCCATACAACGTGTAGTCGCGCCGCATTGTACATGCAAAGAAGCAAGCCGGGGAACTTACGCGCCCGGCGAGGTGGGCACGGTTGTCGTCAACGCGCTGTTACGTGGCTAATGTGTGCACAACCAGACAATCCACATAATTAGCGGCACAATGCTTACGATGAAAAGAGCCCCCAAACCGCCTATCGATATGACGTTCAGCCATTCACTGATACGACTATCCCCGGAATCTGAGACTATGGACTTCGTGAGATTGCAACAAATCGGATACATCATTCGTTTGCCGCTAAGCTACCTCCTGAGCAACTGGCTGCGACCCCATAAAGAATCGACCCCTAGAATCCTTACATCTAATAGCGATCTTCATCGCAATATCCCTATTGCTCACGCTCTTGTCCCCTTGAAGTCTTCCTTTACGAGGATGTAAGTCGCTTTTTGAGAAAACGATAATGGCAGTAAATACCGTGATGGCTATTACGTCCCTTCCTTCAAACTGTGATCCTCTAATTGCGTGCCACAGAATTGTCTGGCACCCAGAAGCTTACAGCTCCGATAACGATCAACTTAATGATGTGCCTCGGAGCTTGTTTATGCTTTGCGAAATGGGAGGCGGCACCTCTAGGCGGATTCTGGCTAGAGCTGTCCGAGCGTTATACGCCACAGTCGGGGCACCGACCTGCGGAGGTCTCTGGGATAAAAACCACGCCGCACCGCGAGCACGTCACTTCCACGATTAGGCGATATATAACAGTCCCGAGCGGTTCTAGCAGCACCTTGTGTTTGCGTTTCGCTTGGAGTAACTTCCTGGCCCGCCGGGAATTTGCCTCTCAAATACCGGAGTTTTTCTCAGGGCTGGCGACTTGGAGAGGGAAGTGCACATGGCAAAAATTCTGAAGTCGGCCTGAAATTTGGCCTGAAGCGTGGCCGGCTCCTGCTGCCCGCAACCTGCCTCGCCCTTCTTTTCGCCGCGGGCATCGCCGTATGGCCGCAGTCGCCCGCACCCGCGTTCAACATCACCCTGGCCGGACAGTCGATGATTCGCTCCGATTTCCGCGTTCACACGCCCGCCGAGCTTGCCACGATATCGCCATTGCTCACCGGCGACGTGATCTTCACCAATTTCGAAGCCACGGTGGTGGAAAAAGGCCAGTCGCTCCACGACGGCAGGTTCCTCTCCCCGCCCGAAGCGCTCGACGCGCTGAAGGCCCTGGGCTTCAATCTGCTCGCGCTTTCCGATAATCATTCGTTCGATCTGAAGGTTCCGGGCATTCAGAACACGCTGCGCGAAGTAAAAAGCCGCAACATCGCTCATGCCGGGATCGGCAACAACGTCGAGGAAGCCGCCGCGCCCGGTTATCTGCACACGCCCAAGGGCACGGTTGCGCTGGTGGCCATGGCTTCGGGCCTGATTGCGGAGGGAGGATCGGCCACCGCGACTCGCCCCGGCGTGAATGAGCTGCGCATCGAAGCCGGCGGCAAGCCCAACGAATCCACGACGCTGCTCCCTCCCGAACCGGGGAACGAGCCCAACGCCGAGGACAAGCAGCGCATTCTTCAGAGCATCCGCGACGCGCGCCAGCATGCCGACCTGGTGATCGTGTACGAGCACAATCACGTCTTTCTGAACCGCCCGTTCGGGGCGCTTCTCCTCGAAGAGCTGCCGGAACGGCTGGCGCCGCGCGGATTGGCTCAAAAAATGGACGCACGAAGAGATCGATGCCGGCGCGGATATCATCGTGATGCATGGCATGCCTCTGCTGCATGGCGTGGAGATCTATCGCGGCCGGCCGATCTTTTACGATCTGGGCAACTTCATTTTTAACGCGCCCCCGACGGATATTCAGCTCGACGAACCCATCATCTGGGAAAGCGTGGTCGCCCATGTCGCAGTTCCAGGGGAAAAATCTGCAATCGATCTCGTTCCAGCCCATCGCGCTGAATAAGATTGGCCAGGGCCAGCCCGATACCCAGGACGAGCACACCAATAATCTCTTCCTGCAAACGCGCGGCCTGCCAAAGCCGGCCACCGGCGATCAAGCCCGCTATATCCTCGAGCGCCTGGCGGACGTCTCACGGCCCTTCGGCACGACGGTAGCGATCAAAGGCGATACGGCGGAGATCAAGCTGAAGCACGGAAACTAGGACGAATCGGCACGTATCGCGCTCGCGCTGATCGTTTATGCCGGATCGAAATGGAACTCGTTCACTTGAATATGTGGAATGCGAGCCATTCGGATACGCTGTCGGGCAGTCCCGATTCTATTGGCGCGCGATGAAGTCAAGCTCGATATCGAGTGGTTTTGGATCGTCTGCAGCGACTGTGACGTGGACGATCAAACCGGACTCCGGATAGTCGTACTCGATATACGAGAAGTGGGTATCTTCCTTCCCAGATATAATATCGTGTGTAATCTTACCTTCGACGTGACCCAGCAGTTGCTCCCTAAAAGCATCGGTATAGTCGTTGAAAAACTGGGCGGTGCGACCCTTGAAGAATTGGATCACACTGGACCTCTTCACCTCGGCAATTTCATCAACAGACGTTCCAACCGCTATCTTCTTCACACGCTGCATAGCGTCGAAGGAGAGGCTAACACCAACCCAGGGTGAGTTTTTGCCATATATATCGCATGTCTCTTGGAAACATGGACTGGACGATTTCTCGACAACCCCAGGCCTATGAGGCACGAGGGTCAGACTTGCAGCGCCCGCTATACGAGAAGCGTCGCTTCCGCTGATCCCTAGTGTGAAACCATGCACTGCTATCGTCTTCTTTCCCCAGTTCGACAAGCTAAACAGATCGGTTTTTGTAAGTTCAACTAAATCCGTAGCGCCGCCGCTCGACTGTGCCCAACTTCGTAGCGAACCTTGCACGAAGGCTAGCGCCACGACAAATAGCAAAAAAAGACACTGGGCAGTGACCGTCCTGCGTCCATTGCCCGTCATACACGAGATACGGCGAAGGGAGAGGTTCATCGTGGGCCCTAGATTCATCCTCACCAATTATGAGGTAGCTAAAACCCTAATTTCGCTTCCGTATTTGGGCGTTTGCCCAGGCGATTAATGGAAAGCGTTTCGAAAGTGGCTGGAAAATGGCGGAGCACAGTCGCCTCAGCGCAGCTTCATCACGAACACGGCCAGCCGGCCGATCTCTTTTGCTACTTGCTCGCTCGAAGGTGGAGTCTTTGCGGCGAGACTAGCTCGTCCGCGATTTCCATGAAGCCGTGGCGTTCGATACGGAAGCCGAGATCCTCGAAGAATGCCCGCGCGGCATCCTCGTTTTCAAAATAGTTCTTGGCCACGTCGATTCCCGTAATGCGCTCGATGCGCGCGAATTGCTCCCGCCTTCTTTCTCCCGATAATCCAAAAGCGCTCTGGGGCCGAAGGGAGAGATCCGGCGTTATCCACGTGCCTCCGAAAAGGCGCAGCAATTCCTGAACATTCCTGGCCATGATCGTTTTTTCTTCAAACGTCAGATAGCGCAGCAATCCTTCGTTCACCACCGCGATGGGCTCTTTGCGAAACGGCTTCACCGCCGCCAGCAGGTCCCCCATCACCAGCGCGTTCCCGGCGTTCAAATGCACGTTGGGGTAACGCGGAATTTTCGCCTGCTTGATGAGCTCCTCGAATATGGAACGCTTTTCGCTCACGAGGCCCGGCAAATCCATCTCCGAGTACTCCACCGAAGGGTCCCGCGCCATGGCCAGGCTGCGCGGAGAAAATCCCGCGGCGATCTCCAGAATCTGCCGGGCGTTCTGTTCCTTCAGAAGACGGTTCACCAGCTTGAAGCGCGCCTCGAAAATGGGCGTGATGTCCGGCTGGACCATTTGGTCCAGCTCTTGAAGCTCCGCCGCGGACCTGGTGCGCCGCATGATTTTCTGCAGCTCGTCGAAAATTTCGAGGAAAAAGGAATGTCCGAGAGGGTGCGGCGATAAGCCACGCGCCACGCGGTTACGCTCACCCTCTCGTGCGAACTTTCTTGCTTTTCGGGGTTGGGGTCGGGAGTGCGGTCCATCGCCTTCGACTATTGCATATTCCAAGCGGTTTACAAATGTGGCGGCGTGGAACCAGGGCGCCGCCGCGCAAGCCGCCGGGGCGGCTTGCTTAAACGCACGGTAGCGCCTCAGTTCCGATAGAGCAGGCGTCTCGAGACTAGAAAAACTAACCCTTGAGTTGTCCCTGAAGAACCTCGCCCCGCAGCGGAATCATCGTGAACCGCGCCGCGGCTGGGCGTTGCTCGGCGCTCCGTTGCTCGATGCTCCGTTGAAAGCGAGTCTCCCTTTCGGGCCGGACGTCCTCTGGCTGGGCGTCTTCGGGTTGAACGGGTCCGGAACGCGGGTTCTCGATGCGCACGCCGAGCGTTCGTTCCAATTGCTGCAAGTCCGCTCGCTCGTTTCGCGTGAAGAGCGTAGAAGCGCAGCCGCGCTTGCCCAATCGCCCCGTCCGTCCCACGCGATGGATGAAGCTCTCGGCCGCCTCCGGCAGATCGTAGTTGATGACGTGAGCGATGTCTTCGACGTGAATGCCTCGGGAAGCCACGTCGGTTGCGACCAGCACGCGATAGCGCCCTTGCTGGAATCCGGCCAGTGCCGTGTTCCGTTGCGACTGGGAGCGGTTGCCGTGGATCACGGCCGCCGCCAAGCCGTCATGGCTTAACGCCTTGGCCAGCTTGTCCGCTCCGCGCTTGGTGCGCACGAAGACCAGGCAGCGCCCCGTTTCCTTGATCAGCAGGCGGCGAAGCACCTCCAGTTTATGTTCCGGGATCACCTCGAAGGCCTGCAGCCGCACATTCTCTGTGGGCTTGGTTGTGGACCCGAACGCCACCCGCACCGGGTTCTTCATGTAATCCGCCACTAGGCGTACGATCTCGCCTTCCAGCGTCGCCGAAAAACACATGGTCTGCCGCTGTTTGGGCAGAACCGCCGCAATGCGGCGAATAGCGGGAAGAAATCCCATGTCCAGCATGCGGTCGGCTTCGTCCAGCACCAGAATCCGCAGCGAGCGGAAATCGATGGCCTTGCGATCGAGAAAGTCCTCCATCCGCCCTGGCGTCGCCACCACCAGACGAGCTCCCCGCCGCAGCGCCGCAAGTTGCGGGCCTTCCGACAAGCCTCCGACCACCACGGCCGCCGGCGAAAGTTGCCGCCCGCGCAACACCTCATACTGCTGGGCCACCTGCATCGCCAGTTCGCGCGTAGGCACCAGCACCAGCGCCGCCACTCCGGGCGTCTTGTCCCGCAGCAGCTGTTCCATCACGGGAATCAGGAAAGCCAGCGTCTTGCCGGTTCCCGTCTGCGCCGTGGCCAATACGTCCTCGCCCGCGATCGCGTGCGGGATCGCCGCCGCTTGCACCGGCGTCGGCGTCACGAAATTGGCGGCCGACAATCGCCCTTTAACATACGAAGAAATCTGTGATTCTGAAAAACTCTGCACTCTATTGTCTTTTCTCTGGCCCCAACGATTGCAGCGCGCACATAGGTTCGCAGGCGCGCAACGAAACGGCTATGGCCAGTTTCAATTGAATTTAAGTTAAGCCGAAGATTTACGGAAAGAACCGGAGGTGGGTATCGTCAGATCGACTCTTTAACCAACCGCACGAGACAACCGTCACATCGATGGCTGCATACATAGTAACAGATTCCGGCCGTGTCGTTGAAGGAATACTGAGGATGTGCCCTGAAGCAAACGATCGAAGACCGCCGGGGCTTCCTTCCACTCAAAAACAACTGGCGCGGCTCAGCAGAAAACAAGATAAACTTTGCACGGAAATCTGGCAGCCCAGACGAACAAGCCTGCCTTCCTCGTCGATAAGGAGAGAAGCCGTCATGAGACATTGGTTTCCCGTAATCGCCGTTCTGGCCCTTTTGGCCGTGAATGCCGCCAGTGCTCGCGCCCAGGACGAGATCACCTTCCTCGCGCCTGGCATCATGCAGGAGCCCATCGAGCAGCTCATCAAGTCATTCGAAGCCAAGACCGGTCACAAGGTCAAAGCCACGTTCGGCGGCGAGGATTCCACCAAGCAGCAGATCATCAAAGGCGAGGCTTTCGATGTGCCGGCGCTGGAATCCACCGGGAAAACGCCTTTGGCTGACGTCATCGCTTCGGGCAACGTGCTGGCCGACAGCGCCACGCCCATCGCCAAGATTCCGGTTGGCGTCGCCGTGCGCAAGGGCGCGCCCAAACCGGACATCTCCACGCCCGAGGCCGTGAAACAAATGTTCCTCAATGCCAAGTCCATTGCCTATCCGGACCTGGCCGCTCTCCCCGCTTCGGGAATCGCCGTGAACGACACGATCAAGAAGCTCGGCATTCTCGATCAGATGCAGCCGAAAACGAAGTTCGGACGCGGCGGCCCCGGTTCGATGGCCATGGTGGCCAATGGCGAGGTTGAAATTGGCTTCACGTTTCTTCCCGGCATGACCAACCCGGGCATCGACATTGTCGGCACTCTGCCGGCTGAAATCTCTCCGCCGACGGTTGTGGTGGGGTTCGTCTCCGCGCACGCCAAGGACCCCGCGGCCGCCAAAGAGTTCCTCATGTATCTGGCCTCGAGCGAAGCCGATCAGGCCTATACAGCGGACAAGATGCTCCCGGGCCGCTAAGATTTCGCGCTGAAATAAGGAAGCGTCCTCGGAACAGGCCGGTGCTTGGAACCAACTCCGTCCATCCGGAACGGTGGCACAGCCATCTTGGCTGTCCTCGGAACCAACGAAGATCGGGAGCGTCTCCTTCAGCTTCCGGATGAAACGATCAGTCTGGCGCTTTCAATCGCTGCATCGCCCGAGTTCGCGGCGCTCGTGGCTGCTTCACCGTGCCGATTGGCGCGATATAGGAAACCGTGAACCGGCGCGCGATCTCTTCCGGACTCATTTTGGCAATATGTCGATTGATGAGCAGACGCCTGCGCGTCTCTTGGTTGGTCACGTGAACACCCCCTCCACACCCGAACCTTGTGCCCACCATACGCGCACCGCTGCGCGCCGTCAATGCGTTTTGTCAATGAATCCGGCGATTCGGGAGGAAAGGGGAAGAAGCCCGTTCGAGCCGCTGGTGCCGCGTCGATCGTTCGCGGCTTGCACTTGGTGGCACAGCCATCATGCCGCAATCGGCTGCAACCTCGTCTTTGTGGGTCGCGGCTCGGTGGCACAGCCCAGCCACTCTTGGCTGTGCGGCTGTGCCTAACTACTTGTTATTTTGGGGATGCGGGAACGCCGCCACGATTACCGATCTGGCTGTTGTAGTCCCCCATCTCCGATGGCGCGCAGAGATACTCCGGCATGTCGAAATCGTCGGATTGCAAGCGCAGCGGGTACTTGATCCAGGGCCAGCCAGGGTTTCGTATACATCTTCGGGTCATCGATCGTCATCGAGAGCTCCATGTTGTCATGGTCCACTCGGTGAAACCGTTCTTCCACCCGCAAACTGTCGCTGTGCGGACGGCCCACATTATCGAGCCAGGTCGCTTCCTTCATCCCCACCGTCTGGACCACGAACGTGTAATCGTCCACCCATTTGCCAACCGAGTACCCGTTCCACCGCGGGTCCGGGTCCTTGGGGAGTTCTCGCCCATCCGTCCAGATGATGCGCCACTGGCCGTAATATTCGTTCAAGTAAATCACCTGCTTGGCCGTCTGAGCGATCTCGATCGTCCTGAGTTCAAAGAGCTCGAGGCGCGGGAAACCCATCGGATCGCACATGTATAAGGGATCGTTGATCTCTCCCAGTTCGGATTGCCTGGGCCCATTGCTCGGCTTGGTGAGCTTGAATTTTTCCAGCCCTAAAGGAGTAAAGGGTATCTGATGTTCCGACTTGCCGTCTTCCGGCATTGCCGGCGCGCCCTGGTCCTCGAGCCCGTTTCCAGCGGATGTTGCGCCGTCCCAGATCCCAGAGAGGTCCCGCCGCGGAGCGGGGTCGGACTTTTTCCCGGCGTACGTGGATTTGCGCGGCGGAACGTTGTTCCACTTCTCCTGTTCCGCCTGGACTCCTGCCGCCTGAGCCGGAGCGGTTTGAGCGCGCAGAATGGGTGAGAGCGCCCATCCCGCAAACAGTGCCATGGCCAAGAGCGCGAGGCGCCTGGGCATCATTGAACTCCCTCCTGCAGCTTCGCCGCTCATTGTCCAGGGGCTGGCTGGGCGCCCGCCTTGAACACCGTGCCATTGATCACGATCCGGCCTTTGAAACGTCCGATAGGCGAGCCGTTCTTGATCGGTATGACGTCGAGAGTCACTTCATCCCCGGCTTTGAATGTAGTCCTGCTCCATCCCGCGGCGTTCTGAGTCACCGTGCTTTGCGCTTCGATCACCCAATGCGACGTGTTGCCGCTGTCGTCCTTTGCGTCAACCTTCAGGAAAACATGCGGATTGGCCCAGGTATATTCCGTCACCGTTCCCTTCAACGTGACCGTTTTCGTTGTGTCGTACGCCGCGTTCCCGTGGTGTGCCAACAGCGGAACGCAAACCGCCGCCAAAACAACCACCGCGAGGGAAATGATTGCCAACTTATTTCTCAAGGCCCACCCTCCACTATCCCGCACCAAGCGGCGCTCAGCCGCGCACCGCCTGTCCCAGCGAAAGAGGGACTCTAAATGGACTATTGGTCTTGTGTCAGAAGAATCTTTGTTGTTTGAGTCCACAATCCGGCACCGAAGTTGACCCTCATAATTGACAAGCCGTCACAGCAAGAGAGAGAGAAGGTGACGAAACCAGCGTCACTGGAATCATTAGAGGCGTGAGCCACGAACTCCGGGTTTCACGCCGACAGACCATCTTAGCCTGGTTTTGCGGTTGGCGTGGTTGGTAGAGCACCACTCGTCGGTTCGGTGGATTTGCTATCGCCGACTCCTTTTCCACCGTTTCCACCGAGATAGCGCATCGCGGTGGCCGCAAGGCCATCGAGCGCGCCACCGCCATTTGACCCGCTCGTGACCAGGATGTCCGGGACAAACTTCGAGCTACCATCGGCAAGCGCCGTGATGACGTTCACTAGCGCCGTTGCGTTTGAGCCGAGCGCGCGCACTTGCGCCTCGTAGCCGCGAGCGCGCGCCAAGCCGACCGCCTCCACCTCCGCTCCCTTCGCCGTGCCGGTCTGGCGAATAAATTCCGCCTCGCCTCGCGCTTCTTCCGTTGCGCGCATTCGCGTTGTTCGTCTTGATGTCCACGCCGACTTTCGATTTCGCGAGGTCGGCCTGCATTTCCGCCGTGCCCTTGGCGTTTTCCATGGCGATGCGCTCTTCCTGCGCGGCGCGCTGCTTGCGGTACGTTTCGATTTCCTGGTTGGCGATTTCGCGCTGCGTCAGCACCTTGACCAGATCCTGCGGGCAGCACGACGTCCTGGATATAGACGCCTCGCGTCTCGACCCGGTATTGGTCCAGCTGTTCCTTGATGTGCTTGAACGCCTCCTCCTGCACTTGCTGGCGCGTTTCGATGAAGCGAATCGCCGGCATGCTCTGCAATTTGTCGCGGAAATGATTGCCCACGGCGGCCTGCAAAACTTCGTTCACCAGATTCATCATGGTCCCGACCATGGAAATCACGCGCGGCGCGTTCGTATCCGGCACGTGGATCTGCACCTGCAGATCGATTGCGAAAACGAATCCTTCGCTGCTCTTCGCGACAATCTGCTTCAGTTGCGCGTCCAGATTGTGCGCCTGCGATACCTCGTCGGCCCAATTCAGAGTCAGGATCGAAGTCGGAACGATTTCCGCCTGGTAGCAGCGCGGATTGAGCGGATATTTTCCGGTTCGCAGCGCCTCCTGCCAGATGCCGCGATGCCCCGGTCGCACCAGCGTGCCGAACTTGAAATCCGCGCCGGACGTGTCTTGCGTCGGCAATCCCACGTACGCCTTGATCGACGGCGACCTGCCCTTGCTGCACGACCAGCATCCAGACCAGTTCGACGCTGACCAGAAACGGATTCAGCGCGTACGCGCCGTAAAGCAGCGGATCGTGCTGCAGGCCGATGCGCCCGCCGTTGTCGAGGAACGCCTGAAAATCCTGATAGTTGTTGTGCAGATTGTTCTTGTTGCCGAGCAGCATCTCGATGATGTCGCCGTCGGTCGCGTTCGCGCTTCTCCATTTTGTCGACATCGGCAAAACCGCCGAGACGGCTGGCGATGTCGCCGGAAGGAAGCGGGTCGCCTTCGAACGTCGTCACGATGCCGACCATATCCAGCAGCGCGCCGTCTTTCCCGCTCGGCCTTCGGCTCGATGCGCACCAGATCGAGTTGCTCCGGGCGCAAACCGAACGCCTCCGGCGTCAGCGTTTCATTTCTGCCGGCCCGCGAGCGAAGTTCCGGCGAAACCGGCAGCCCGTACACCTGGCTCTTGGTGATTACCAGAAAGCCGACGGGATGAATCGGGCGCCAGCGTGCCCGGAGGAAATACCGGACGCTGGACGCCTTTCTGCCCTCCGCTGGTGACAAAGGAACGCAGATCGGAGAAATTTCCGAATGCTTTCTTGTACACTGCCGACTTCGCGCCGATCGGCAGCGGCGCGCCCACCTGCGCGATGACCACTCCGATTTCACCGGCCGGAACCTGCACCCACGGAAACTTTTCAACCTCGTAGAGCAGCCATGGCTTCCAGCGGCGCCCCGGCATCAGGAGATCGGCCTGGTATCCCGCTTCGCCGTGGAATGCGATCGGGTTGTCGTCTTTCAGCTTTCGCAGCCAGAAGCGCTTCAGGACCAAGCCTACTTCCGTCGGTCCAACGACGCGGACCGACATCCACAAGTAAAAGGCGACCAGCAAGACGCCTGCAACGGTGAAAGGATGGTCAAGGAGAATGGAGTAACACGGTAGGTAACTCCTCTCAGGGTCGGCTGCGATGCTGCGACACTGCCCGAGGTCTTGTCAAGCGTATCGCGCCACCAACCTTCGGCACTCCATGCCCTTTCTGTTTTTTCAACGCAGAGTCTCGGCACGATAGAAAATTCAAAGTCGCCCCACTGCCAAGCCGATTTATCTGTGCCTTCGTTCGGCTTTGGCTCATGGCAGGAAAAACCTCAATTGCCAATTTCGGGAAGACTCTTGGAGTCCTACAGGTACTTTTGCCAAAGGGACAAACTCGCAGTACCCCGCAGAACTTCCTGCAACATCAGGACTTAATTTCTTGAGGGAGCGGCTCTGTGCGAAGGTCCTGGAAGTGCTCTTTTCCTTATGTCTCTCAAATCACCTTCCGACGTGTCCCCGCCGGAATCCGACTGAAGGCGCTATGACTCTTAAACCGCGATACGTCTTGATGATTGGATTATTGGGCCTGTTCTGCCTGCTACAGGCTGCGCCCCCCGCTCACGCGGATACGTTCACCATGGAACTCACTGGCGTTGGCGACGGTGCCAATGAGGCCGGCGTCTACGTCAGCCCATATCAGGGAACATCACGGACAATGTTACCCACACCCAGATTTTCAACGGGTTCGTGATTTGCGACGATTTCAATACGGAGTCTTATTTGAACGATCCCTGGACCGCGGTGGTCACGAATGCGGGCGCGTTGAACGGAAATGAAAAGTTCCAAATCTCGCTGTCAGGCTACACCGTTCAGCAGAATTACGACGCCGTCGCTTGGCTGGCCAATATGCTCCTTTTGCCCGGGAACGTCACAAATTCGACTGCCCAGACGAACTATTCCTTCGCCATCTGGGACATCATGGATGGTCAAACCACCGATCCCGATGGGGGCGCACAAGGCCTCATTGCGAACGCCTTCTATAACGTTGTGACGAAGGGATATGTCGGAAGCGACGTATCCGTCTATACTCCCTCTCCGAACCTGAATGCCAGTCAGGAATTCCTCGTCGTGAACGCCCCTGAGCCGTCGACTCTGCTCCTGCTTGGCGTTGGACTATTTTGCCTTGGTTTGGCAACTTTGCGGAAACAGTCTCTACGACCTAAGGGTTTAGCTGTCTGAACCTGATCGGAATCGATAACTGACGCGGTCAACTAAGGCCGAAACCATGTGGGTTCGGCCTTTTCTTATGGCAGGGGTCTTCATGCAGCTCATTGTGAGTTTGCGAATCGGCATCAGCCAGATCCTGAGAAACGGCCCCTCGGAGAGCGGGAAGCTATTCCGCCCTTTACTCGTGCGGTAAAATAGAAGGATGCTCGAATCATATAGCGGGGCGTTGTGTGCGCTCAGAAGCCCCTGAAGACTGGACCCGCTGTTCGCCTCGTCGCCAGGCGGAGCCGAATATCGACGTCCGGCAATCAGTCACGCCGCCAGCTCGAAGTAAGTCCCTGCATGGGCTCAAAGTTAAACCTCATGAAATGATACTCTTGCATAGCGTCAACAAACAACTCCTTTGGAATTACACTCTTGTAAATTGCGGCCAGCAACTCCTGTGGAATGATACTCTTGTAAAAAAAGGTGGGGGGAGGGGGGGTGTGGCGCACTTGTCGGGCCATTCGTCTCCTTTCGCCATCCTTCCGGTATTCGCCTCGGCCCGGAAACCAATGAGGAACGTATGCTAGGTCCGCAAGCACAAATCTTATGCCCAAGGCACTCGGGCAAGGACTGCCCACGCTATGAAAATTGCAGATTTCGAGCAGCGCATCGAAGCGGCTGTACTCGTTGCCGACGGCGCCATGGGCTCCATGCTGTTCGAGGCCGTCGGGCCGCAGCGCAGCTTCGAGGAACTGAACGCCACCCAGCCCGAGGCGGTGTTTGCGCGTTCATCAAGCGTACATTCAGGCCGGCGCGCAGATCATTGAGACGAATACCTTCGGCGCCAACCGCTCCAAGCTCGCGGCGCTGGGCCTCGCCGATCAAGTCACCAAGATCAACCATCGCGGCGTAAAGATTGCCCGCGAAGCGCGGGAAGCCGCGCCTCATGAGGTGTTGATCGCCGGTTCGATCGGGCCGCTGGCCATTGCTCCGGAGATGCGCGAGACGCCTCGCGAGGAGATGCTGGAAATCTACCGCGAACAGGCTCAGGCGCTGGAGGAGCGCGGCGTGGATCTCTTCGTATTGGAGACTTTTTCCAATATGGAGATGATGCTTGCCGCGATTGACGCGGTGCGCTCGTTTTCCGCGCTGCCCATCGTCGCGCAGCTGACGTTTTCCGAAGAGGGCACCACGCTGGAGGGCACGCGCCCATCCGACGCCGCGGCGCGCCTGGCGCAGAAAAACGTGCAGGTGATCGGCGTGAATTGCACGCTGGGGCCGCAGTCGCTGCTCTCCGTGCTGGAGGGATTCGCGGGAGGGACCCGCGCGCTTTCCGCCATGCCCAACGTGGGCTTTCCGCAGCGCGTGGGAGACCGCACCATCTATCCGCGTTCGTCGCCG